>NZ_JAJHVW010000001.1:0-1348258 GCF_027583855.1 Rhodococcus sp. BH5 | reverse complement strand
TTCGGGCTCCGGTGTCGTCGGTGGAGTTGGTGGTGGCGTCGGCGTTTGTGGGTGTGTTGGGTGTTGATCGGGTGGGGTTGGATGATGATTTCTTCGAGTTGGGTGGCAACTCCCTCATCGCGATGAAGTTGGCGTCCGAACTGAGTGCATCTGTTGGTGCCGACGTCCCCGTGCGCATGCTGTTCGGTGCATCGACAGTTGAATCCCTCTCTGCCCGAATCGAAGACACACTTCGTGGCAGCGCGCCGTCGTCGAGTCAGGCGCTCGATGTTCTATTGCCGATCCGGGAAGCTGGATCGTCCGCACCGGTATTCTTCATCCACCCGATGAGCGGGCTGGCATGGAAAGCCTCCGGCCTGGTTCCTCACCTCGACGCGCAGACGCCGCTCTACGGACTGCAGGCACCGGTGATGACGGAATCGTGGCCTCTGCCCACGTCGGTCGACGCATTAGCCGAACGCTACGTTCGCGAGATGCTGAGAGTGACTCCGAGCGGCCCGTTCCACATCGTCGGCTACTCGCTCGGCGGGTTCATCGGACACGCATGTGCAGTTCTATTGCGCTCGAAGGGGTTCGACGTGAAGCTGGCAATGATCGATCCTCGCGGCACAACCGAAGTCGGGGAGAACCAGGCCCGGGACAACGTCTCCGAACTGGCCGCTGGATGGGGGGTCGACGTCGGGGACACCCTGGATCTCGGTGCGTTGGGCCGGGACGAGATTCTCGCGCTCGGCCGATCGCTCGATTCCCTGTCGTTCCTCTCCGACGAGCAACTCGGATCTCTGTACGATTTTGCGATCTCAGCTGCCTCGATAATCGACGGGTACGTACCGCGCGTCTTCGACGGTGACGCTGTACTTCTCAGCGCCACCGTGGGAGTCGGTTCGACAATCGAACTTGCCGAGGCCTGGAAGCCTTACGTCAACGGAACCCTGGCTGAGACAACGGTCGAGAGTTCGCATCACTCGATGATGGAAACCGATCAGCTCGAGCTGATCGGTCCACGATTGGCGGCGTTCTTCAGGAGCTGATCGGAGCGTTAAGAGGACGTCGGCACAAATCTGAACGAGAAGCCGACGTTCTGCGTGTTTGTCGGGTCAGGTCCCGGGCCGGGTTGGGCAATAACCGACGTCGGTATCTGCCTGGCATTTTGGGTCAGAGGTGGCGCTTCCTGCCAAAAAGGCTGGGCAGCTTGGAGTTCCAGCGCAATCTGAATGAGACCGGCTTCGTCCCACATGCGACCACCGAGTTGGACTCCGAACGGAAGTCCGGTCTCCTTCGACCTTCCGGCCGGCGTAGTAACAACCGGAGCGCCTGTGTAGTTGGCCCAGGCGACGTCGGCGGTGACTCCGTCGAACAGTGCGATGCCCGCGACCTCAGAACGCTTACTGCCGTCCACACTGGCGCCTGGTACGAGAATGGCGTCGAGATTCTGCTCGGAGAGCATGCGGTTGTAGTCGTGTTGGTAGCGAAGCCTGTTGTGCGCCAACGTCATGTAGTCGGCGACTGGAACCGCCATCGATGCAAGGGCCTGCCCGACGAAGAGTGCTCGCTCCGGTTTGTACAGTCCGATCCGGTCGGAGAACTGCTGGTGATAATGGCCGGCCTCGGCCATATCTCCGGTCAGTAGTCCTGTCGGATAGGTCGGCATCGTCACGTCGACTAGGGTGCCCCCGAGTGCGACGACGGTGTCCGTGAACGCGGCGAACAGTGTGCCCAACGACGCCGGCAATTTGTCGACACCTTTACGGGGGATGCCGAATCGGCGGCCGGCGAGCGGTGACTGTCCACCCTGAGCTGCCAAGGGGTACCCGTCAGCCGGAACCGGGGGACCGGCAGACGTAGTTGGATCGTTGACGTCGACGCCGGCCATGTAACTGAGCAGTAAGGACGCATCGGCCGCACTTCGGGCCATAGGGCCGGTATGGTCACGCGTCCAGTTGAGGGGGATCGTTCCGTACGTGCTGCAACGTCCGAAAGTCGGCTTGACAGAGGTGATTCCCGTTGCGCTTGCCGGCAAGCGGAGCGATCCGCCAGTGTCGGTTCCAGTTGCCAGCGGACTGAAGCGGGCGGCCAGGACTGCAGCACTGCCGCCCGACGACCCACCCGGTGAGTACTCGGCATTCCAGGGGTTGCCCACTTGTGCCGTCGCCACACCGATGGCGAACTCGTCGCAGTGCGCGTGACCCATCAACACCATGCCCGCGTCACTGAGGCGGCGCCATACGGTCGAGTCACCCGCGGCGATGTTCCCTTCGAGGACGCGACTCGAGGCAGTGACCGGTAATCCCGATACCGCAAACATATCTTTCAGAGCGATCGGCAACCCACAGGCCAGTGGTGGCGCTTCACCATCGCTCGTCCGCCCTGCGGTCGAGAGTCGTTGCGCTGCCTTCTCGGCGGCAGCGTACGCGACCTCCGGATAGATCCGGATCCATGAACCGATTCCACCGTCGTACTCGTGACTGCGTGTCAAGCACGCGTCGAGTAGCTCGCGTGGATGAAGGATGCCTTCCTGGAGCAGACTCGCGGCTTCGGTAGCGCTGAGCAGTGCAGGGTCGGTCGCGTCAATTGTGCTCGGAGCCGGCAATTGACTGCGTCGAGGCGCCGAACGAATCGTCTCAGCCGCAACAGGTTGTGCAGTAATACCTCCGGTAGTGGTGCTAGCCACTCCGAGAACTGTTGCGGCGCCGAGGAAACCACGTCGAGAAATACTTTTGTTCACAAAGAGGGACCTTCGAGTGTTGTTCGGGATGTTCAGAGAATTCGTGCGCTCGGTAGGCGGAAAAGCTCTCTGCCTCGAAGGCCACCTGTACGGACACGCTGCGTCGGGCGTGTAGCGATCAGGCGGCCTTCGAGGCAGATCAGGAGTTGATCAGATTCCGAGCGACCCGGCGATGAACGGCCACGATTTGTGCAGCTGATCCTGCCAGTAGCCCCACGAGTGGGTCCCTACCGGCTGGAAATCGACAACTGCCGGAATGCTCAATTCATACAGGCGCTTGGCCATGTTCGAAGTGCAAAGGTTGGTCGCTGCTTCGATTGGGCCGCCGATGATGATCTGGTTCTCGGTGTACGCGCGACCATCGCTCAGGCGTGGGTTGAGGAAGGTGTCGTTCGGAATTCCGGGAAGTCCGTTGCCCGTGCTCATGTAGATCGGTGTCCCACGTAGCTTCTCGGCGTTGACGAGCGGATCGTGTTCGACCCATCCTGGTCCGTCCAGCGGTCCCCACATATTGGTGATGTCGTCGACTCCGCCGATCCATTCCGTGGTCGTCCGGACGAATGCTTGTCCGAGGGGATCGCTGGTCTGTGCGCAGCCACTGTAAGCGGCAACAGAACTGTAGAAACCGGGGTACTCGATCGCCAGGTTCAGTACCGATGTACCGGACATCGAGATGGCCGAGATGGCTTGCTTGCCGTTGCTCCCCAACTCTTCGTTCAACAACGGAGGCAATTCTTTGCCCAGGAAGGTCGACCACTTATTGCGTCCAGCCTTGGGGTCGTCTTTCTCCCAGTCCGTGTAGTACGAGAGTCGACCGCCGACAGGAGTGGCGACGTTCACGTTCTTGTCGGCAAAGAACTCGACTACGTCGGTTTGCCTCTCCCACGTAGCAGCGTCTTCCCCGCCGCCGGCACCGTTCAGTAGATACACGATCGGGCGAGGCTCGGAATTGTCAGCGGGAGTGATGACCTGGATCGGAATGACCTTGTCCATCGACGCCGCATAAACATTGACTACGAGTTGACGGTCATTGACCTTCTCGACGGACTTGACGTAAGAGCCCGTCGACGCTGTTTCGGATGAGTCGCCACCGACGCGCGCGGGGACGGCCTGCGCGATACCTGCAGTGAACAGTGAACCGGCGACAGCCAACACGCCGATCTGCACGGTGCGTCGCCAGGTCGTAGAGTTTCGCGTCAAGACTTCTTACCTCTCGGTTGAAACGGTTCTCGGAAAAGCGACTGTCTATAGCTTCCCGATTGGATATGTCGACCGGATCGTCGGATACGTTACGGAGCGACCGATTCGGTAGGTCGAGATTTGGACACAGGCGTTAGTCCGAGGCGGCCCGCCGGTATCCCTTAATCGCCGGATACAGGAATACAGCGATCATTCCGAAGGACCATGCAAATGTTTTGAGCACGGGTACGAGAACTGGCCCACCGAGCGACATTCCTCGCATCGCTTCGACGGCCACCGACATAGGCTGCGCGGCGATCACTGGCTGCAACCAGACGGGATACGCCATCGTGGGCACAAAACCACTGTTGAAGAACATCAGCAGCGTGCAGCCGATGGAGACGATTTCTACGAGTGGAAGATTGTCGGACACCGTAGCCAGGGCCGTCACCATCACCGCAAAGCCGATACCGAACACAATCGGCAGAAGAAGCATTCCGATCGCGGCAACCGGGCCTTGGTTGAAACGGAATCCGGCGATGAAACCGACTCCGATGATCACGATCGTCGTCACGAGGACACGGACGGCTTCGGCGATCATTCGCCCGACCAACCCCGACGCGCGGTGGGCTGGAAGCGTCCAGAATCGGCTGAGCAGTCCGCTGGTCTTCTCCGTCCGAAGCCCGACAGCACTCGCAATGGAACCGAACATCGCGCCGACCAGAATGATCAGCGGAACAGTGCCGTAGATACTCGGCTGACCGGTGGCTGCACTGATCGAGTTCCCGAGTACAACTCGGAACATGATGAGAGTCAGGGCCGGGTACAACAACGCTTGGATTGCGGTGGACGGATCACGAGCCCAACTGACGAGTAGACGCCGAGCTTGAATCAGGCTGTGCGTCCACAGAGCTTTTGCGGAGTTTTCCGGAAGCGCGGCGTTAGGTTCCGGGAAGTTCAGCGTCCGGCCCCGTCGTAGCTCGTTCTGGTCGAGTGACTTGTCAGTGCTTGTCATCATGCCCGCCTTGTACTTGCCCAGTAGGCAAGGGGAGCGCAGACGACAAGCAGTCCCAACGACCACATCACAACCGGGAACATCGTGTGCGACGTGACACCGCCGTGCGCGAGATCGCGCATCGCGAAGGAGAATTGTGAGACTGGCTGATTACGCACGAAGGGGCGGATCCACTCGGGAAAGCCCGTCTCGGGAACGAAGCCGCACGAAAGCATGCCCAAGATCAGCTGGGGAAGGGTAAGGGCTTGGCTGGTTGCCTGCGGGCTCTTCGAGAGTGAGCCGATAGCGTCGGCGCCCAGCGACAAGCAGGTGCTGAACACCAAGGCCAAGCCGCAGAAGAGCGCTGCCTGGCCACCACCTTCGGTGAATCGAAAGCCGATCGCGTGTCCGTAGACGAGTGCGGCCGTCAACGACACCACTGAACGGACGAATCCGCTGCTCATCCGGGACAACAAGGGGACGGGCCCATAGACCGGCATGGTCTGCATGCGCGAGCTGAACCCGGTGATCTTCTCCCTTGCCGACATCTGCGCGGCCGAAATCGACGTGAAGGCCATGGCCTGCAACACGATGATCGGCATCAGGAACTGCGCGTAGTCGATGCCTTGGAGCTGCATCACGAACTTCAACGGCAAGTAGAAGCCCACTGTGAATATCAACGGAGCGATGACGGCTATGACCAGTTCGTAGCGTCGGATCATCGCCCGCAACGTGCGACCCGTGAGAACCCACCACTGCATTATCGCCGACGGATTCGGGCGACGGTGACGTCCTACTCGAGTGGCCGCAGGAACCGAGATTTCGCGGCGACCGGTCTTCTGCAGCGTCAGGTTCGGGGTTTGGTACTTGGTCGTAGTGGTCACGCAGGCTCACCGACCTCACCGGGTTCGGCAGCCTGAGTGCGTCCAGTCAACGAGAAGAAGACATCGTCGAGAGACGGGCGCCGCAGCGCGATGTCGGCAAGCGGAATTCTCGCGTGATCGAGGCGGCGCAAGGCCTCGGCAAGCGTCGCGGATCCACGGGGTGCCGGGATCGCGATCTTTCCGTTGTCCTTGGCAATATCGAAACGAAAGTCCGGCGGAAGTAGGTTGCCCAGAGCGTTGGCTGCCGGACCGAGCAACTCGGAGGACATCGGAACGATTTCGCAGAAGCTAGCTCCGGTACGGGCCTTGAGCTGATCTGCGGTTCCTTCGGCGATGACCGATCCCTTGTCGATCACAATGATGTTGTCGCTGAGAAGGTCGGCTTCCTCGAGGTACTGCGTGGTCAGCAGAACCGTGATGCCTTGTTCTTTCAGGGTTTGGACGAGATTCCACACGCTCTGACGGCTGCGCGGATCCAATCCGGTGGTCGGTTCGTCGAGAAACACGACTTCGGGGCGAACGACGAGCCCGCACGCGATGTCGATGCGACGACGCATACCGCCCGAGTAGTTTGCCACGGTGCGAGCGCCGGCCTCGACGAGGTCGAACTCTTCCAGGAGGTCAACGGCCCGTTGCTTCGCCGATGCACGATCCAAGCCCATCAACTGTGCAAAAAGTTCGATGTTCTCGCGGCCGGTCAGTGCGTTGTCGAGTGCAGCGAACTGCCCCGTCATCATGATCGAACGACGAACCTCCGGGGCATTTCGTACCGCGTCGTATCCGGCGATCATCGCGCGTCCGCTGTCGGGACGGATCAGCGTCGACAGCACCTTGACCGTGGTGGTCTTGCCTGCCCCGTTGGGTCCCAGAATGCCGAGAACCGAACCTTTGGGGGCCTGAAAGTTGATACCGCGCAGAGCGTGGACATCTTTGAAGGACTTGTGAACGTCCTCCACGACTACCGCCGCGTCCGTCGATAATGGCATCAATTCTCCGCTGTCTGCATAGGTGTTCGGAACGAGCTGCGTGGCTGGACAAGCTCTCGAGTTTCAGGTCCTGGCTCAGCAAGGCGCAGTGCAGGCCAGAGTCACACCTGATGCCCACACGGGTTGTAGGAACCATGTATGTGTATCTCTGGTTGCACATCGCATGTTACCGGAGGGGCGGTGTCGGACCAGGTGCTGCACGGCGGGAATCGGCTGCGACGAGGGCGGGCAGGCGTGCCCCAGCCTGCGTCGATTGGTTCGTCACCGATATTTTCATACCGCAGGCGAAGTTCTGCGATGTGGCGACGGACACTTTTATCGCCAGCGTTAGAACAGATGGCGTGAGCATGCCTCCTGCTACCCCTGGACTTGGTCATCGCGACCGGATCTCGCTGGTGTGCAACCGGGTCAATTTTGACGTGAGCTGTAACCTACTGCTCATGGATATCGGCACGTTGTCAGTGGTGGTTCCCGTGTACAACGAGGAGGATTACATCGCCGGGTGTTTGGAGTCCCTCTCTCGTCAAGGGGACGAAATACTCGAGATAATTGTTGTCGACAACAATTCCACCGACCGCACCCCTGAAATCGTGCGTTCTTTCGAGCAGCGGGATTCTCGAGTCCGATATCTTGTCGAACCGCGTCAAGGCGTTGTTCATGCTCGTAATGCCGGGTTCGACATCGCAGTGGGTGAATTCATCGGTAGGGTCGATGCGGATTCGCGTGTCGCACCAGGATGGGCGCGAGCGGTTCGAAGTTCCTTCGCTTCTCATGATCTTGATGCCGTTACCGGTTTCTCGTTGTTTTACGAGTCACCGTTTTCAGGGCTTCAGCGAGCAGCGGTGAACAAAGCCGAGGCCCGTGGCGATTTCCACGGAATCAAACCTGCGCACGCACTGACTGGTTCGAATATGGCGATTCGGGCGACGTCGTGGCGCTCGATCCGCGACAAGGTCAGTGATCGCACCGACATTCACGAAGACGTGGATCTGTCGCTGTGCCTGGTGAAGGCAGGGATGCAGTTCGGCACTGACCTGGACATGCGGAGCGAAATCTCCGGCCGAAGGGGAGAGACTGGACCCATCGAGTTTCTGTCATACAACAAGGCTTCGGTGACAACGCTCGAGTATCACCAGGCTATGACTGCACGACTACGTTTGATGATTCTCAAGTCGTCAATTCTGCATGCTCTGTTGTGGCCGGCGTACCGAATGTACGACCGGCAAACCGATCGGCTGTCATGGCGGAAACTGCTGTCAGGTTCCGGAGCCCGCACTATGCCCGTGGATTCGTGAGAGTCGGCTACATCCTGTCCAGATTTAAGGTCTTGTACAACCTCTCGATACCGCTGTAGTCCTGCACGAACAGTTCGTTGCTCGGTTCCAACGCGACATCATCGAGCATCTTCTGTCCGCCGGGTATGGCTTCGATCTCCATGATTGCTCGCCACGCGCCGAAGTCGGTCCCGCTGAAAGCGCGCATTGCGCCCTCGAAGCCTTCCAGTAGATAGCTGCGATCTCCACGATTCAAGGAATCCCAGACCAGCACCGCCAGTTCCCCGGCAATCGAGGCATGGCAGTACTCGTCGCGAGCGTGCAACCGAATGGTCGCGCGGTTGATCGACTGCACGCCCGGGTCGTCCGAGATCAGGTCGAGGTATGCGGTGATCGACACCTCGGCGACGGTCATGAACGCCAACTGTGTCAGCGCGATCTTGCGCGGATCACCGGCTGCGTCGAGGGCTTGCGCCCGCGTGCGGACCGTCAGGACGTCGGGCAATGCCTTGGTCGGCAGCCCCCAGCCCCTGCCTCGACGGGTCGCTGAACTGGCATTGAAGTGCATGAGCGTGTGATATTGCTCGTCGACCATCGCCTGATTGACCGCCACTGCAGCCCAATCTCCGAGACCGACGCCAAGTCGGTCTTCGGCGAGAACGTCGAAGCCGGGATTGACGACGTACTTCTCGATGTCCATGACGTTCTTGTTGAACGCGATCCATGCCCAGGCTTGCAGGCGTTGCTTCTGCTCGGGACGCAATGCCAGGTAGGTCGGATGCTCCGCGAACGGGAGAAGTGCTTCGGGGTAGTCGGACAACGACGAATCGAAGAGATCGTCCAGTTCCGGCTCCGCCTTCTTCACGGTTGCCCGGCGCGCCCAATTGCTCGCAAGGCGGCGGACGATTGCACTCTCGACCGGATCGGAGGCGTCGTACTCCGGGAGGCTGGGCGGACTCACCCCAGGTCTCATCGTGCCCTACTCTCTGTGCCCTTCGGCGATCTCTCCGTGCCCTTCGGCAATGCGATCGAACAAGCTCTGGCACTCCGCGTTCAATTCGCCTGAGCGATTGTCGAGCGCTGCGTCGGCGGTTTTAATCAGCGTCGTGAAGTCGCCGAGGGTCTCGGCCGCCCTGTCCACCTGTGCGGTGGCATCGAACAGTGCTTTTCGTGTCGCACCTGCGTACGGATTGCCCGCTTGTACGTCCCAGTACACCTCCGGTTCGCCGCCGGCTACACGCGCCAGGAGCGCGAGCAAGGCCCGATGCGGGGGAGGGGCGACCGCGAGGAGTTCGTCCGCGGAAACTCCGAGTTCGGCCAGGGCAACGCCGAAAGCCAGCACCGACGCGTGTGTCAGAACCTGGGTGGCCGCAGCCAACCGGTCGTGACGATCGGCGTCCATCACCGCGACCGACGCTCCCCACGAGCGCACGATGTCGAGGAATCTGTCGGACTGCGGACCGCCGACGTACGGCACTGCGATGACGGCCCGACCGCGTGGCCCGAGCGACGGACGGAACATGGGGTTGAGTCCGAGGAATTCCCCTTCTCGGCCGGCGTCGGCGATTGCTGCGTCCATCCGCGATTTGACCGACAGCGTGTCCACAACGAGAGCGCCGGATGTCCGAAGGCTCGGTAGTGCGGCTAGAGCGACCTGTTCGGGAACCGCGAGCACGATGATGCGCGAGGACTCCACGTGCGCGAGGACTTGCTCACTGGGTTTCGTGATGTCTCCGACGACTACATCTCCGTCGGGATCGCTGCCTGCTGGGTCGACGACGGTGACGGTCGACCCCCCGGCGCGAAGCAGTTCGACGAACATGGATCCGACGGCACCCAGCCCGCCGACAACCGTCGCTGTGCCTGATGACGCCGTCATGGCTGGATCTACCCGCCGTACTCGAGGACCCGCGAGGACACCGCGTCGAGCGCACGGAGCAGCGTGGACGCCTTGACCGTGGTCTCGTCGAATTCTTCTTCCGGATCGGACAACGCTGTGATGGCACCGCCGATTCCGAAGGTCACGCCGCTCTCGGTACAGACCAGCGACCGGATCACGATCGAGAGGTCCGCGGCGCCACCGAGCGCGAAGTACCCGATCGATCCCGAGTAGACCCCACGAGGGCCGGATTCGAGGCGGTCGATGATCTCCATCGTCCGTACCTTCGGAGCGCCGGTCATCGATCCACCGGGGAACGCGGCACGCACACAGTCCACCGCCGACGACCCCGGACTCAGATGTCCGCGCACCGTCGACACCATTTGGTGAACGGACGAGTACGACTCGATCGCGAACAGCCTCGGAACGTGGACACTTCCCGGAACGCAGACCTTGGTGAGGTCGTTGCGAGTGAGGTCCACGATCATCAGGTTCTCGGCGCGGTCCTTCTCGCTGTCGAGCAGGTCCTGCCGTAGGGCAGCGTCACGCGCTCGGGTGACGCCGCGCGGGCGGGTCCCTTTGATCGGCTTGGACTCGACGTTGCCGGCCGAGTCGACACGAAGGAACCGCTCAGGCGAGGCCGAGACCACCGAGATGCCGGTGAAGTCGAGAAGTGCGCTGTACGGCGTCGGATTGATCGAGCGCAGATACTCGAACGCCTGCTGTGCATCGATCGTCTCGTCGACGCTCGCCATGTTGGTCAGACACACCTCGTAGGACTCACCTGCCCGGATCTCCGAGAGGGCCGTTCCGATCAACGACAGGTACTGATCGCGATCATGCCGCAGGCGAGCCTGCGTCCAGACGGTGTCGCTGATCAGCGGAACCGGGGTGCGTTCCGGAAGGTCCGCGCCGATCCGCGCCAAGGCGTCGACGGTCGATTCGAGCCAATCGTCATAGCCGGCGTCCCGGACTTTCTCGCGCAATCTCAAAACGTGAGTGCGGCCCGCGGTGTGATCGATGACGACGGCGCGATCGGCAAACACCAGAGCGGCATCAGGAGTGGGTGCCGGATGGACTGCCCTTCCTCCGGTCTGTGCTTTCAGTTCGTAGCCGAGGTAGCCCACGTAGCCGAGGTTGAAGTCGAGTTCCGGATGTGAGGGCACGAAGCGTGTCGCGAGTTGTGCGTCCAAGTAATCGAAGAATGGAACTCGAATGTGCTCGTCGGACAGGCCTTTTCGGCTGACAGTCAGTACCTCGGCTTGCACGTCGTACGTGATGAACTCGGCCAGCGGCCCCGACGAATCGCCGAGAATCGAAAAGCGCGCACTCGGCTCTGCGGTTGCCGCGCGGTCCAGCCAGAACGCGTTCGGGCCGTCGGCGAACAGTGCTGCATAGGCCGCCGACGGGTCCACTGCAAAATCGAGAGTCACGTCGTCGACGTCGTAGTTGATCGCCGGCCGCAGGTCGGGTGTTTGCGGAGCAGGTTCGGGTCGGATCACCGAATCCAGAGTGCGTCCGACGGACAGATCGCGGAAGTTCGCGAGCAAATCTATGCCGAACTCGGTACTGATGGACTCCGGATGGAACTGAACGCCCCACATCGGCTTGGTCCGGTGCCGGACACCCATGAGCAGTCCGTCGGACGTCCACGCGGTACGAACGAAGGCGTTCGGCAGATTCTCGACGGTCAACGAGTGGTAGCGAACAGCTCGGAACGGCGACGGAAGTCCGGCAAAGATGCCCGAGCCGTCGTGATCGATCAGCGAAATTCGGCCGTGCATCGGGACGGGCGCAACCACCACGTCCGCGCCGAACAACTCGCACAGGCCCTGGTGGCCGAGACAGACACCGAGAAGTGGGAGAGGCGCTTCTTCGATGAAACGGCGGCTGATTCCGAAATCACGGTCGCGATCCGGCCGGCCGGGACCTGGGGAGATGACCACGTTGTCGTACGACGCGAGATCGAGGGAATCCCAATCCGCGTCGTTGCGGACCACGGTCGGCACAACCCCGTTGACCTCGGTCAACAGGGTGAACAGGTTGTAGGTAAACGAGTCGTAATTGTCCACCAGAAGGGTGCGGGAACTCATGTCGATGATCCTGATCTCGGTCCGACGGATTCCCGAACAGTGTCCTCCTCCTCAACAGGTGCGTTGATCACCAGGTCTTCGAGTCGACAGGTCTCGGCAATCATCAGCTCGTACAGGGCGTTGAAGAAGTCGGGGGAGAGGTCGTGTCTACGGGCGAATTCACGCGCCCGCTCCTGCACGAGGCGGACGCGGCCGGGTTGCATCATCGGAACCTCGCGTGAGCGCTTCCACTCGCCGATGCGCAGGCAGAGTTCCAGCCGCTGCCGCACCGTCTCGAGAAGTAGAGCGTCGATGGCGTCGAGGTCGCGCCGGAAGCTGTCCAATCCCTCGGCCTCGTCCGGATACGACGAGGTCTGCGTGCCTGCTTCGGAACTCGTTGTGGTCAAGAACTCTTCCACGAGGCCTCCCGGTGCTCGGCGTGACGCGAGGTCGACAATGTGGTGCCCGGAACGCAACCCACCTCCGGACACCGGCACCCCGACCGACCATCGCCGTTCGGGGAGGTGTTCCACTATCGTCATTCGCCGAAACCTGCGGTGGTGCCTAATTCTGCGAAACCTGTTTGGCGGGCGAATCAGGTTGCGATGCAGGCGGGTTCGTGAGTGCCTACTTGGGGGAGACCCAGGTGGTGATTTCGGCGTGGACTACTTCCTTGCCGCCACGGTCGAAGATCGAGATGGGAACGAGAAGTTCCGTGCCACTCTCGATCGCCGCGAAGTCCGGCAAAGTCTCGAGTCGGGCGACCGCCCGCAGGCCGGTCTCGGCCTTGGCGAGGTAGTCGACCTTCATGGACTTGGGGATCCAGCGGTGCGAGTTCGGAACCGTCGCTTCGCTCAGCATGCCCATTGCGACCTCCGCGAGATTGCATGCTGCGATCGCGTGAAAAGTGCCGAGATGGTTGTGGACGCCCCACCATTTGGGGGAGCGAACCTCGCAGAGCCCTGGTTCCAACTTGGTCACCCGGGGGAGAACAGAGGCGAAATAGGGCACGCGAATGGACATCGCCGCCGAGAAAACTGCATGTCCGAGGGCGTTGTCCGGCAATTTCTGCCATCCGCGATAGGTAGGGCTGGAGGTAGTCATAGGCGTATCTTACTTCTGAGTAAGGTTGTTGTCGCGCAGCTCACTCGGAAAAGGCAGTTCGGGGGAGTTGAGGATTTGGGCCAGGTACGGCATACTGGTCGGGTTGCCTTGTCCGGGACGCGGTCGATTGCGGCCGTGATCGGGTAAGGGTAAGACGTCACAGACGATCGATCGCAGATCCCGTCAGGGTAATCGGGTCAACGACTGTGACCATGCAAGACGAGAAGTAATGCAGGACGGAAGCAGTACCTACTTTGTGTTCGACATCGAACACGTCCGGTACGCATCACGCGCCAGATAATCGAAAGATTGTCCGGCGCAGGATGAGTGAGAAGGCGACACGCCCGACCGCGTGTACCGGAGAACAATGACAAACGAACAGCGGCAGCAGATCCTGATCTCGATCCGAATCTCGGTACTCCCGAGAACTTGGACTTGGTCCCGATCGCTTCAGTGTTCGTCGTGTCATCGTCCAGGCAAGGACTGTGCAGACGAGGTAGCTCGAGCCTGACCAGGCGGGCTACGAAACGCGGCAAGAAAAGGACACTAAGCGTGGCGGGACAAAAGATCCGCATCAGGCTCAAGGCCTACGACCACGAGGCGATCGACGCGTCAGCGCGCAAGATCGTCGAGACGGTAACCCGTACGGGTGCCCGCGTCGTTGGACCTGTGCCGTTGCCGACCGAGAAGAACGTATATTGCGTCATCCGCTCGCCGCACAAGTACAAGGACTCGCGCGAGCACTTCGAGATGCGTACTCACAAGCGGCTGATCGACATTCTCGACCCGACGCCGAAGACGGTTGACGCGCTCATGCGCATCGACCTTCCGGCCAGTGTCGACGTGAACATTCAGTGACGGCGGAGACAAAAACAATGACTGATACCAAGATCAAGGGAATCCTGGGCACCAAGCTCGGCATGACCCAGGTCTTCGACGAGAACAACCGGGTTGTCCCGGTCACCGTCGTGAAGGCTGGGCCGAACGTCGTAACCCAGATCCGTACCGAAGAGCGTGACGGCTACAGCGCCGTTCAGCTCGCGTTCGGCGCCATCGACCCGCGCAAGGTGAACAAGCCGACTTCCGGCCAGTTCACCAAGGCTGGTGTGACCCCGCGTCGCCACGTAGTGGAGCTCCGCGTTGCGGACACCTCCGACTACGAGGTCGGCCAGGAGCTCACCGCCGAGGTCTTCGAGGACGGCGCATACGTCGACGTCACCGGAACCAGCAAGGGCAAGGGCTTCGCCGGAACCATGAAGCGTCACGGCTTCAAGGGACAGGGCGCGTCGCACGGTACCCAGGCTGTTCACCGCCGCCCGGGCTCCATCGGTGGCTGTGCAACTCCCGGCCGCGTGTTCAAGGGCATGCGCATGTCCGGACGCATGGGTAGCGACCGCATCACGACGCAGAACCTCTCGGTCCACAAGGTGGATGCCGAGAACGGCCTGCTGCTGATCAAGGGTGCGATCCCCGGCCGCAAGGGCGGCCTCGTGATCGTCAAGAGTGCAGTGAAGGGTGGTGCACGGGCATGACCAGCACCGAGACCAAGTTGACCCTGGACGTCAAGGTCGCCGGCGGCAAGACCAACGGCACCGTCGATCTCCCCGCTGAGATCTTCGACGCTCCGGCCAACATCGCGCTTCTCCATCAGGTTGTCGTCGCGCAGCTCGCAGCTGCTCGTCAGGGAACCCACTCCACCAAGACCCGCGGCGACGTCCGCGGCGGTGGCAAGAAGCCGTACCGCCAGAAGGGCACCGGCCGCGCACGCCAGGGCTCGACTCGCGCACCGCAGTTCGTCGGCGGCGGAACCGTTCACGGCCCGCAGCCGCGTGACTACAGCCAGCGCACCCCCAAGAAGATGAAGGCAGCCGCTCTTCGCGGAGCCCTCTCTGACCGCGCACGCAACGAGCGCATCCACGTCATCACCGAACTGGTTGCAGGGCAGACGCCTTCGACCAAGGGCGCAATCGCGTTCCTCGGCGAGATTTCGGATCGCAAGAAGCTGCTGCTCGTCGTGGGTCGCCAGGATGTAGCCGCTTGGAAGAGCGTGCAGAACCTGGAAGGCGTGCATCCCATTGCACCCGACCAGCTCAACACCTACGACGTGCTCAATGCAGACGATGTCGTGTTCAGCGTCGAGGCACTCAACGCGTTCATCCACGGGCCCGCAGAGAGCGCTCAGAACAAGGAGGACGCCAAGTGAGCACCATCGCTGACCCCCGCGACATCCTGCTCGCTCCGGTCATCTCCGAGAAGTCCTACGGACTGATCGAGGAAGGCACCTACACCTTCCTGGTGCACCCGGACTCGAACAAGACGCAGATCAAGATTGCCGTCGAGAAGGTCTTCGGCGTCAAGGTGACCAGCGTCAACACCGCCAACCGTCAGGGCAAGCGTAAGCGGACCCGATTCGGTTACGGCAAGCGCAAGGACACCAAGCGCGCGCTCGTGACCCTGTCCGCTGACAGCAAGCCCATCGAGATCTTCGGAGGACCGGTCGCGTAAGCGCCGGGACTTGACGAGACATAGAGGACGAGAAGACTCATGGCAATCCGTAAGTACAAGCCGACAACACCGGGCCGTCGTGGCTCGAGCGTCTCGGACTTCGCCGAGATCACTCGGTCGACCCCCGAGAAGTCGCTGGTTCGCCCGCTGCACGGTCGCGGTGGACGTAACGCACACGGTCGTATCACCACCCGTCACAAGGGTGGCGGACACAAGCGTGCATACCGACTGATCGATTTCCGTCGCAACGACAAGGACGGCATCCCGGCAAAGGTCGCTCACATCGAGTACGACCCCAACCGCACAGCAAACATCGCACTCCTGCATTACGCAGACGGTGAGAAGCGCTACATCATCGCCCCCAAGGGCCTGGTGCAGGGTTCACCGGTCGAGTCCGGTGCAGGCGCCGACATCAAGCCGGGCAACAACCTGCCGCTGCGCAACATCCCGACTGGTACCACCATCCACGGTGTGGAACTGCGTCCCGGCGGCGGAGCCAA
The DNA here is from genome assembly GCF_027583855.1 of Rhodococcus sp. BH5. Taxonomy (NCBI): domain Bacteria; kingdom Bacillati; phylum Actinomycetota; class Actinomycetes; order Mycobacteriales; family Nocardiaceae; genus Rhodococcus; species Rhodococcus sp. BH5. The sequence goes on along the minus strand of NZ_JAJHVW010000001.1, from coordinate 1,332,156 downwards.
GATGGCTCGTTCCGCAGGCGCCAGCATCCAGCTCCTCGGTAAGGAAGGCAGCTACGCCACGCTGCGTATGCCTTCCGGTGAAATCCGTCGCGTCGACGTGCGCTGCCGCGCATCCGTCGGCGAGGTCGGCAACGCCGAGCAGTCGAACATCAACTGGGGCAAGGCCGGCCGTATGCGTTGGAAGGGCAAGCGCCCGACCGTTCGTGGTGTCGTGATGAACCCGGTCGACCACCCGCACGGTGGCGGCGAGGGCAAGACCTCAGGTGGACGCCACCCGGTCAGCCCGTGGGGTAAGCCTGAAGGCCGTACCCGCAAGAACAAGGCAAGCGACAAGATGATCGTCCGTCGCCGCCGCACCGGCAAGAACAAGCGCTAGGAGGGAGTGAAGGATGCCACGCAGCCTTAAGAAGGGCCCGTTCGTCGATGACCACCTCCTCGCGAAGGTGGATGTACAGAACGAAAAGGGAACCAAGCAGGTCATCAAGACCTGGTCCCGTCGTTCGACAATCATCCCGGACTTCATCGGCCACACGTTTGCAGTTCACGACGGCCGCAAGCACGTCCCCGTGTTCGTTTCCGACTCCATGGTCGGACACAAGCTCGGAGAGTTTGCACCGACCCGCACGTTCAAGGGTCACATCAAGGATGATCGGAAGGCGAAGAGGCGATGAGCAACACCGAAACCGCCAACCCGACTGCCAAGGCTGTAGCGAAGCACGTTCGCGTCACGCCGATGAAGGCACGTCGAGTTGTGGACCTGGTCCGCGGGCGCTCGGTTGAAGACGCCCTGAACATCCTGAAGTTCGCGCCGCAGGCAGCGAGCGAGCCGGTCGCCAAGGTGATCGCCTCCGCAGCAGCCAACGCCGAGAACAACCTCGACCTCGACCCCAGCACGCTTGTCGTTGCTACGGCGTTCGTGGACGAGGGCGCGACCCTCAAGCGGTTCCAGCCGCGTGCACAGGGACGTGCGTTCCGTATTCGCAAGCGCACCAGTCACATCACCGTGATCGTGGAGAGCCTGCCGAAGACCGGAACATCGACCCGTAATCGCCGGAAGGGAAGTGCTCAGTAGTGGGCCAGAAAATCAACCCGCACGGCTTCCGTCTCGGCATCACCACCGACTGGAAGTCTCGCTGGTACGCAGACAAGCAGTACGCGGAGTACGTCAAGGAAGACGTCGCGATCCGTAAGCTCCTCGCCACCGGCATGGAGCGCGCAGGAATCGCGAAGGTCGAAATCGAGCGCACCCGTGACCGTGTTCGCGTGGACATCCACACTGCACGTCCGGGCATCGTCATCGGCCGCCGCGGCGCCGAAGCCGATCGCATCCGCTCCGAGCTCGAGAAGCTGACCGGCAAGCAGGTTCAGCTGAACATCCTCGAGGTCAAGAACGCAGAAGCTGAAGCACAGCTCGTCGCACAGGGTGTGGCCGAGCAGCTCTCGAACCGCGTTGCCTTCCGTCGTGCAATGCGCAAGGCCATCCAGTCGGCCATGCGTCAGCCCAACGTCAAGGGAATCCGCGTTCAGTGCTCCGGTCGTCTCGGCGGCGCCGAGATGTCCCGGTCGGAGTTCTACCGCGAAGGCCGTGTGCCGCTGCACACGCTTCGTGCGGACATCGACTACGGCCTCTACGAGGCCAAGACCACCTTCGGTCGCATCGGCGTCAAGGTCTGGATCTACAAGGGCGACATCGTCGGTGGCAAGCGTGAGCTCGCCGCCAACACGGCCGCACCGGCCGGGGATCGCCCGCGTCGTGAGCGTCCGAGCCGTCCGCGTCGTTCCGGTGCCACCGGTACCACTGCGACCAGCACCGAGGCCGGCCGCGCAGCGACCGCAACCGCCGATGCTCCCGCAACTGAACAGAATCAGGAGGGCTGACGCATGTTGATCCCACGGCGGGTCAAGCACCGCAAGCAGCACCACCCGAGCCGTTCGGGTGCCGCCAAGGGCGGTACCCAGGTGACCTTCGGTGACTACGGCATCCAGGCTCTCGAGCCTGCCTACATCACCAACCGGCAGATCGAGTCCGCTCGTATCGCCATGACTCGGCACATCAAGCGTGGCGGCAAGATCTGGATCAACATCTTCCCGGATCGTCCCCTCACGAAGAAGCCGGCCGAAACCCGAATGGGTTCCGGTAAGGGTTCGCCCGAGTGGTGGATTGCCAACGTCAAGCCCGGACGCGTTCTGTTCGAGATGACATACCCCAACGAGGAGATTGCTCGTGAGGCCCTGCGCCGCGCGATGCACAAGCTCCCGTGCAAGTGCCGGATCGTGACCAGAGAGGAGCAGTTCTGATGGCTACTGGAACCCCAGCAGCAGAGCTCCGCGAGCTCAGTGAAGACGAGCTGGTCACCCGGCTCCGTGAGTCGAAGGAAGAGCTTTTCAACCTTCGTTTCCAGATGGCTACCGGCCAGATGGACAACAACCGACGACTGCGCACCGTTCGTCACGAGATCGCGCGCATCTACACCGTCCTGCGTGAGCGTGAGCTCGGACTCGCTGTGGGTCCGGATGCAGGTGACGCGGCATGAGTGAGGAAAAAGCAGTGAGCACAGAAGAGCGCGCGAGCCGTAAGGTCCGTGTCGGATACGTCGTGTCCGACAAGATGGAAAAGACGATCGTGGTCGAGCTCGAAGACCGCGTCAAGCACAAGCTCTACGGCAAGATCATCCGCCGTACGACCAAGGTGAAGGCGCACGACGAGAACGGCGTTGCCGGCGTCGGCGACCGCGTTCAGCTGATGGAAACCCGTCCGCTGTCCGCGACGAAGCACTGGCGTCTGGTCGAGGTCCTCGAAAAGGCCAAGTAAGCCTGATCGAATCCTCGAGCTGATCGAGTATCACCGAATGGCCCGCTTCCCCTTGGGGGAGTGGGCCATTTGGCTTTCCGGGGGCTTTCGGGGCTTTCCGGGCGAAGGGTTCGAGTTGCGTCGAGTACGGCTGATTTGGTATTCGGTGAACCCTTCCCTACAATAGAACGGTTGCCTGTGGCAGAGGTGTGTCTTCACGTGCGCAGCTCGAACGGTGCTTGCAGTGATCGTCTCCCGACGTCAGTCGGTGGGACTGCAGCTCAGACACGACGCAGGTGGCAACAATGACCGCGCGCACCGGGTCGGTAATCCGTTGCGCACGAAATTCCAGGTCTAGGGAGATCAAGTGATTCAGCAGGAGTCGCGAGTTCGCGTCGCTGATAACACGGGTGCCAAGGAAATCCTTTGCATCCGCGTTCTCGGCGGTTCGTCACGTCGCTACGCCGGGATCGGTGACGTCATCGTCGCCACCGTCAAGGACGCAATCCCCGGTGGAAACATCAAGAAGGGTGAGGTCGTCAAGGCCGTCATCGTTCGCACGACCAAGGAGCGCCGTCGTCCGGACGGTTCCTACATCAAGTTCGACGAGAACGCTGCAGTGCTCATCAAGGCTGACAGTGATCCCCGTGGAACCCGCATCTTCGGACCCGTCGGCCGTGAGCTGCGCGAGAAGAAGTTCATGAAGATCGTTTCGCTTGCCCCGGAGGTGCTGTGATGAAGGTGCACAAGGGTGACACCGTTCTGGTCATCGCCGGCAAGGACAAGGGCGCGAAGGGCAAGGTCATTCAGGCCTACCCCGCGACCGACAAGGTCCTCGTCGAAGGCGTGAACCGAATCAAGAAGCACACCGCGGTTTCCGCGAACGAGCGCGGAGCATCCTCCGGCGGCATCGTCACGCAGGAAGCCCCGATCCACGTTTCCAACGTTGCAGTCGTCGACTCGGACGGAAACCCCACCCGCGTGGGCTACCGCACCGACGAAGAGTCCGGCAAGCGCGTTCGGATTTCCCGGAAGAACGGGAAGGACATCTGACATGACCTCCACCGAAAACAAGGTCCAGCCGCGCCTCAAGGCACGCTACCGCGCTGAGATCAAGGACGCGCTCAACAGCGAGTTCGACTACTCGAACGTCATGCAGATCCCCGGCGTCGTCAAGGTTGTCGTCAACATGGGCGTCGGCGACGCTGCCCGTGACGCCAAGCTGATCAACGGCGCTGTCCATGACCTGTCGCTGATCACGGGCCAGAAGCCCGAGATCCGCAAGGCACGTAAGTCCATCGCGCAGTTCAAGCTCCGCGAAGGTATGCCCATCGGTGCACGCGTCACCCTCCGTGGTGACCGCATGTGGGAGTTCCTGGACCGCCTCGTGTCTGTCGCTCTGCCCCGTATCCGCGACTTCCGCGGTCTCTCGGGCAACCAGTTCGACGGCAACGGCAACTACACGTTCGGCCTCAACGAGCAGTCGATGTTCCACGAGATCGACGTGGACAAGATCGATCGCCCCCGCGGCATGGACATCACCGTCGTGACCACCGCAACCAACAACGAAGAAGGCCGTGCACTGCTCAAGCACCTCGGCTTCCCGTTCAAGGAGAACTGAGCGCATGGCTAAGAAGGCATTGGTCAACAAGGCCAACAAGAAGCCCAAGTTCGCGGTTCGCGCCTACACCCGCTGCCAGCGGTGCGGTCGCCCGCACTCGGTGTTCCGCAAGTTCGGCTTGTGCCGTATCTGCGTTCGCGAGATGGCTCACGCCGGCGAGCTTCCCGGAGTTCGCAAGAGCTCTTGGTGATCTGAGGCCCTCGGGCTTCGTCACACCACGCATGTGAATGGGCGTGGGTTCCTTTGGAACCCCACGCCCATTCGTGGTTTTCATCGAGATGTGAATCGTGCCGATCCTGAAAAGAACTGCCCCGCTGCGACTCTGGTTGAAAGCGATCATCGTTCGTCGGTGTCGTTCTTCGGTGCCGAACGAGCAGTTCAGATTTCGGGGTGCGTCGATAGCTTCCCGATCGCATCCTTCGGGCGGCAGTGGGGGAGGCGACATGGGATCCCGGTGGACACCTGCGCCAAAGTTCCCTACACTAGAGCGGTTGCCGTGGCTGACGCATGCGTTCAGCTCGGTGCGGTAACTTACGCCGTCTGACACAAGTCGGACGGCCCAGCCGAATTGCTGGAGGCCCACGATCGGATTCGTCCGGTGTTGCATGGGAACCACAGCGAGAAAGGTGTCGAGGTCGACCTATGACCATGACTGACCCCATCGCAGACTTCTTGACGCGTCTGCGCAACGCCAACACGGCGTACCACGATGAGGTGAAGCTTCCCCACTCGAAGATCAAGGCGAACATCGCCGAGATCCTCAAGCGCGAGGGCTACATCTCCGATTTCCGTACCGAAGACGCAGAGGTCGGCAAGACCCTCATCGTCGATCTGAAGTACGGTCCCAGCCGCGAGCGTAGCCTCGCCGGCGTGCGTCGCGTTTCCAAGCCCGGTCTCCGGGTTTACGCGAAGTCCACCAACCTGCCCAAGGTCCTCGGAGGCCTCGGCGTGGCCATCATCTCCACGTCGTCCGGTCTGCTCACCGATCGCCAGGCGGCCAATCAAGGAGTAGGCGGGGAAGTCCTCGCCTACGTCTGGTAAGGGAGGCCACCACAATGTCGCGTATTGGAAAGATTCCGGTCACCGTCCCCGCGGGCGTTGACGTCACGATCAGCGGCCAGGATGTCACCGTCAAGGGTCCCAAGGGCACCCTCGCGCTGACCATCTCCGAGCCCATCGCAATCGAAAAGGCAGAGGACGGCTCGCTGAGCGTCACGCGCCCCGACGACGAGCGTCGTAGCCGCGCGCTGCACGGTCTGTCGCGGACCCTGGTTGCGAACATCATCACCGGTGTCACCGAGGGTTACACGAAGAAGATGGAGATCCACGGTGTTGGTTACCGTGTGGCACTGAAGGGCAAGGACCTCGAGTTCGCGCTCGGCTTCAGCCACCCGGTGCCGATCGAGGCTCCTGAAGGCATCACCTTCGTCGTCGAGTCGCCCACCCGGTTCTCGGTGTCCGGCATCGACAAGCAGAAGGTCGGGCAGATCTCGGCCAACATCCGTCGTCTCCGTCGTCCGGACCCGTACAAGGGTAAGGGCGTGCGTTACGAGGGTGAGCAGATCCGCCGCAAGGTCGGAAAGACGGGTAAGTGATATGAGCCAGACTGCAAACCAGAAAGCCAAGCGGATTCCGCTGGGCAAGGATGCGTCCACCAAGCGTCGTCTCTCGAAGACGCGTCGTCACTTCCGTCTCCGCAAGAAGGTCTCCGGCACGCCCGAGCGTCCCCGCTTGGTCGTCAACCGGTCCTCGCGCCACATCCACGTCCAGCTCGTGGACGACCTGGCCGGCCACACCCTGGCCTCCGCGTCGACCATCGAAGCAGACGTGCGCGTGGCAGAAGGCGACAAGAAGGCTGCGAGCGCGAAGGTCGGTCAGCTGATCGCCGAGCGCGCCAAGGCTGCCGGCGTGGAAGCAGTTGTCTTCGACCACGGCGGACACGGCTACCACGGTCGCATCGCGGCCCTGGCAGACGCGGCTCGCGAAGGCGGGTTGAAGTTCTGATGACCAACATTTTCAACGGAAGGACAGCCTGATGCCGGGACGTCAAAGGCGTGACGGCGGAAGCGGACCCGCCGGACAGAATGGCCCCAACAGCGGTGACAACAGCAACGCTCGTGGGGACAACCGTGGTGGCGGCCGTGACCGTCGCGACGGTGGCCGTGGCGGAAACGCTGCGGAGAAGTCACAGTTCATCGAGCGCGTTGTCACGATCAACCGCGTTTCCAAGGTCGTCAAGGGTGGTCGTCGCTTCAGCTTCACCGCTCTGGTGATCGTCGGAGACGGCAACGGACTGGTCGGCGTCGGCTACGGAAAGGCCAAGGAAGTTCCCGCGGCCATCCAGAAGGGTGTCGAGGAGGCTCGCAAGAGCTTCTTCCGCGTCCCGATGATCGCCAACACCATCACTCACCCCGTTCAGGGTGAGGCTGCTGCCGGCATCGTCATGCTTCGCCCGGCAAGCCCCGGTACCGGTGTTATCGCCGGTGGCGCTGTGCGCGCCGTGCTGGAGTGCGCTGGTATCGCGGACATCCTGTCGAAGTCGCTCGGTAGCGACAACGCCATCAACGTCGTGCATGCGACCGTTGCTGCGCTCAAGGGTCTGCAGCGTCCCGAGGAAGTTGCGGCTCGCCGCGGCCTCACCCTCGAAGAGGTTGCACCCGCCGGCATGCTTCGCGCTCGCGCACAGGCTGCTGGGAGTGTGAAGTAATGGCAGATCTCAAGGTCACTCAGATCAAGAGCATCATCGGGACCAAGCAGAACCAGAAGGATTCTCTGCGCACGCTGGGTCTCAAGGGCATCCGTCAGACCGTTGTTCGTGAGGACAACGCACAGAACCGCGGTCTGATCAACGTGGTGCGCCACCTCGTAACAGTTGAGGAGGTCTAACCATGACCATCAAACTGCACCACCTGCGCCCCGCTCCGGGATCCAAGTCCAACAAGATTCGTGTTGGACGCGGTGAGGGCGGCAAGCGTGGTAAGACCGCAGGTCGCGGTACCAAGGGCACCAAGGCACGTAACACCGTGCGCGTGGGCTTCGAGGGTGGACAGATGCCGCTTCACATGCGTCTGCCCAAGCTCAAGGGCTTCACGAACCCGTTCCGCGTCGAGTACCAGGTCGTCAATGTCGGCGACATCGCCCGTCTGTTCCCCGAAGGTGGAGCAATCACGGTCGAGGATCTCGTCGCCAAGGGCGCAGTCCGCAAGAACCAGCTCGTCAAGGTTCTGGGCGACGGCGAACTGACAGTTGCCGTTCAGGTGACCGTCGACAAGTTCACCGGTTCCGCCAAGGAAAAGATTGCTGCTGCCGGTGGTTCCGCCACCGAGCTGTGAGTGATCACGCGTAGCTAGTCCGATGGCCGCAGCGCAGCGTTTGCTGCGGTGCGGCCATCGGCGTCTACGAGGTCGTGTCACAGATTGGTCGTGCGTGCTCGGACGGGCCAGTATTCTGGTCACCGAGTGGCAAATGTATCTTCGGCTTACCCGGTTTTCGTGGTCTGCCCGCCTAGTTCCCAAATGCTCACTGTTAGAGTTCAAAAGTTCGACAGGTCAAAACGATCTGTCTCCCTACCGTCGTGCCAGGAGGATCTTTGCTTTCCGCCTTCGTCTCGGCCCTCAGGACCCCAGACCTGAGGCGGAAGATCCTCTTCACCCTCGGCTTGGTGGCTCTGTATCGGGTCGGCGCTCTCATCCCGTCCCCAGGTGTCGACTACGGCCGTGTGCGTCAGTGCATCGATATCGCCAACTCCGGTGACTCAGCAGGTATCTACTCGCTGATCAACCTGTTCTCCGGCGGCGCTCTGCTGCAGATGTCGATCTTTGCGATCGGCATCATGCCGTACATCACGGCGAGCATCATCGTGCAGCTCCTGACCGTGGTGATTCCGAAGTTCGAGGAACTTCGGAAAGAAGGCCAGTCCGGCCAGGCCAAGATGACGCAGTACACGCGTTACCTGTCCATTGCTCTGGCAATCCTGCAGTCGACCGGCATCGTCGCTCTTGCGGCACGCGGACAGTTGCTCCAGGGCTGTGACGACATCATCGCCGACAAGTCGATCTTCGGACTTGTCATCATCGTGCTGGTCATGACTGCCGGTGCTGCCATGGTCATGTGGTTCGGCGAGGTCATCACCGAACGTGGCGTCGGCAACGGTATGTCCCTCCTCATCTTCGCCGGTATCGCATCGCGTATCCCGAGCGAGGGCAAGGCAATCCTCGACAGCCGTGGTCCGCTGGTCTTCGCCTTCGTCTGCCTCGCAGCGCTGCTGATCATCGCCGGTGTCGTCTTCGTCGAGCAGGGTCAGCGTCGTATCCCGGTGCAGTACGCGAAGCGGATGGTCGGACGCAAGATGTACGGCGGATCCTCGACGTACCTGCCTCTGAAGGTGAACCAGGCCGGCGTCATCCCGGTGATCTTCGCGTCTTCACTGCTGTACCTCCCGAACTTGATTGCACAGCTGACTTCGGCCAGTACAGCGGTCGACCCCAGTTGGTGGCAGCGCCTCATCAACACCTACCTGGTGAATCCGGCCAACCCGGTGTACATCGCGATCTACTTCGGCCTGATCGTCTTCTTCACGTACTTCTACGTCGCCATCACCTTCAATCCCGAAGAGCGCGCCGACGAGATGAAGAAGTTCGGCGGCTTCATCCCCGGTATCCGACCCGGTCAGCCGACCGCGGACTACCTCAACTACGTGCTGAGTCGCATCACCCTTCCGGGTGCGATTTACCTCGGCACCATTGCTGTTCTGCCCAACCTGTTCCTCGACATCGGGAATGGCGGCGGCGCGCAGAACCTGCCGTTCGGTGGCACCGCGGTGCTGATCATGGTCAGCGTCGGCCTGGACACCGTGAAGCAGATCGAGAGTCAGCTAATGCAGCGTAACTATGAAGGGTTCCTCAAGTGAGACTTGTCCTCCTTGGTCCTCCCGGTGCCGGCAAGGGCACCCAGGCCGCTATCTTGTCCGAGAAGTTCGGCGTTCCCCATATCTCCACGGGTGATCTCTTCCGCGCGAACATCGGTCAGGCCACCGCTCTCGGTGTGGAAGCAAAGAAGTACATCGACGCCGGCGAACTCGTACCGAGCTCGATCACCAACGACATGGTGAAGGCTCGCGTCGCAGAACCGGACGCAGCAAACGGTTTCCTTCTCGACGGATTTCCGCGCTCGGTCGAACAGGCTCAGGCACTCGAGGGAATCTTGAAGGATCTCGACACCAAGCTCGACGGTGTCCTCTCCTTCGTCGTCGACGAGGACATCGTGGTCGAGCGTATGCTCGCCCGCGGTCGTGCCGACGACACAGAGGACGTCATTCGCAACCGACTCCGGGTCTACCGCGACGAGACGTCACCGCTGTTCGATTACTACAAGGACAGCATCGTCTCCGTCGACGCGATCGGCGAGGTCGAAGAGGTCAACGCTCGCGCACTGGCAGCGTTGGGTAAGTAATGGTCTTCGGGCGCAAACGCAAGGTTGTTCCGTTCCGCTCCGCGGGCGAACTCGACGCGATGGCTGCTGCCGGCGCGATCGTGGGTTCGGCTCTGGTGGCGGTTCGCGCTGCGGCGAAGCCCGGTGTCAGCACTTTGGAATTGAACGCGGTCGCTGAATCCGTCATTCGTGACGCCGGCGCCGTGCCCTCGTTCCTCGGGTACCACGGCTTCACCGGCTCGATCTGCTCCTCGGTCAACGATCGCGTCGTTCACGGAATCCCTTCAGCTCAGGACATCCTGGCTGAAGGCGACCTGGTTTCCATCGACTGTGGCGCGATCCTCGACGGATGGCACGGTGACTCCGCTTGGACGTTCGGTGTCGGTGAGATCAGCGTCGCCGATCAGGAGCTCAGCGAAGCCACTCGGCTTTCCATGGAAGCCGGGATCGCGGCAATGATCGCCGGCAACCGTCTGACGGATGTTTCGCACGCGATCGAGGTCGGTACTCATGCCGCCGAGAAGTTGCACGGTCGTTCCTACGGCATCGTCGACGGATACGGCGGACACGGAATCGGCCGGGAAATGCACATGGATCCGTTCCTCGCCAATGAAGGTGCCCCGGGTAAGGGTCCTGAACTGGTTGTCGGATCTTGCCTGGCGATTGAGCCGATGCTCACGCTCGGCACCACCGACACGGTGATTCTCGACGACGACTGGACCGTTGTGACGACCGACGGGTCCCGTGCGGCGCACTGGGAACACACTGTCGCAGTGACCGAAGACGGTCCGCGGATTCTGACACTCCGGCCGGAGTAGTCGACACAGTCGCTGACAAGTGTTGGCAGCGAGCATGATTCATGTTCGAGAAGTCCCAGCCTCATTTCGAGGCTGGGACTTTTTCGGTGGGGGAGCGGTGTGCGTCGTCACCCTGACCGGAGGCGCATTTGGCCTGGTCGTTTACATCGCGTAACATGGCTAGGCGGTGCGCTATGCGCGTCGATAGTTCGTATGCCTACGCCTGGATCGCTCCGGGATCGGGCTTTCGAACTGCCGACGATCTTTCCATTGCGTGCCAATGTAACGGAAGCCGATGCACGAAGCATGCCAAACCAAACGGATCGCGGAGGATATGGCTAAGAAAGACGGGGCCATCGAGGTCGAAGGACGAGTAGTCGAGCCGCTGCCCAATGCGATGTTCCGCATTGAGCTCGAGAATGGCCACAAGGTCCTCGCCCACATCAGCGGAAAGATGCGTCAGCACTACATTCGCATCCTCCCGGAAGATCGCGTTGTCGTAGAGCTCTCGCCCTACGATTTGTCGCGCGGACGCATCGTTTACCGCTACAAGTAACGAACTTCCCGGACCTGACCTGGGTCAGGGAGAAGTATGTCTGCCGCGGTTCATCGCGGCGGGCTGCGACAAAACAGGAGATCAGAAGACGTGAAGGTTCAGCCGAGCGTCAAGAAGATCTGCGAGAAGTGCAAAGTGATTCGCCGTAACGGTCGAGTCATGGTGATCTGCGAGAACCTGCGTCACAAGCAGCGTCAGGGCTAGATCTAGCTTTTCGAAGATCTGCTTGGCAACAAGCAAAGAAGACCTCCCAGTACCAGCCATTGTTGACGAGACCCCACGCGATCGTTCACCGATCGCCAAGGTCGGACAATGGTTCACCCCCGGCACGGAGGCCGGGGCCCCACTGAGTTAGTTGATGAGATCATCTGCGCCTTCGGGCGTCGGTACTCGGCAAGAGGCACAGGGGAAGGGCTGGGAGCAGACCTCCGCACACCGATAAGGAAATGCCACCATGGCACGTCTCTCTGGTGTTGATCTTCCTCGCGAAAAGCGCATGGAGATCGCACTGACATACATCTACGGCATCGGCCGTACCCGCTCCAAGGAAATCCTTGACGCCACCGGCGTCAGCCCGGATCTCCGGAGCAAGGACCTCTCGGACGAGGACCTGGCAAAGCTCCGCGAGTACATCGAGGAGTCGCTCAAGGTCGAGGGTGACCTTCGCCGCGAGGTTCAGGCCGACATCCGTCGCAAGATCGAGATCGGCTGCTACCAGGGCCTGCGCCACCGTCGTGGTCTGCCCGTGCGTGGTCAGCGCACCAAGACCAACGCCCGTACCCGTAAGGGTCCGAAGCGCACCATTGCCGGCAAGAAGAAGGCGAAGTAATGCCCCCGAAGTCACGTAGCACCGGTCCGAAGAAGACCCAGAAGACGCGTCGCAGGGATAAGAAGAACATCCCGCACGGCGCCGCTCACATCAAGAGCACCTTCAACAACACCATCGTGTCCATCACGGACCCCGCCGGAAATGTCATTTCCTGGGCGTCTTCGGGACACGTCGGCTTCAAGGGTTCGCGTAAGTCGACTCCCTTCGCCGCTCAGCTTGCTGCTGAGAGCGCTGCCCGTAAGGCGCAGGAGCACGGTGTCAAGAAGGTTGACGTCTTCGTCAAGGGACCGGGATCCGGTCGCGAGACCGCAATCCGTTCCCTCCAGGCCGCTGGCCTCGAGGTCGGCACCATTTCCGATGTAACCCCCCAGCCGCACAACGGCTGCCGTCCGCCCAAGCGGCGTCGGGTATAGCGGGAAGGATAGGTAGAAGAAAATGGCACGTTATACCGGACCCATCACCCGCAAGTCGCGTCGTCTGCGCGTCGACCTCGTTGGAGGCGACCAGGCATTCGAGCGTCGCCCGTACCCGCCCGGACAGCACGGCCGCGCGCGTATCAAGGAGAGCGAGTACCTGCTCCAGCTGCAGGAGAAGCAGAAGGCTCGCTTCACCTACGGCGTCATGGAGAAGCAGTTCCGCCTGTACTACAAGGAGGCGAACAACCGCCCCGGCAAGACCGGCGAGAACCTGCTTCGCATCCTCGAGTCGCGTCTCGACAACGTCGTGTACCGCGCGGGCCTCGCTCGCACGCGCCGTCAGGCACGTCAGCTGGTCACGCACGGTCACCTTCTCGTGAACAACAAGAAGGTCGACATCCCGAGCTACCGCGTCTCGCAGTACGACATCATCGATGTCAAGGAGAAGTCGCTCTCCACGCTTCCGTTCCAGGTTGCGCGTGAGACCGTCGGCGATCGCCCGGTTCCCGGGTGGCTGCAGGTTGTCGGCTCGCGTCTGCGGATCCTGGTTCACCAGCTTCCCGAGCGCGCGCAGATCGACATCGCTCTGCAGGAACAGCTCATCGTCGAGTACTACTCGAAGTAAGGCGCTTCGCACCCCGTGAGTGGTTGAGGAGTCTCCGGACTCCTCAACCACTCACAGGGCCGCAGGCCCTTTCCCATCGTGGGCGTCAAATAGTGGACGTCCGTACAGGAGGAAATACCAATGCTCATTTCTCAGCGACCCACGCTGACCGAAGAGGTCATCGCTGATAACCGCTCGAAGTTCGTCATCGAGCCCCTGGAGCCAGGTTTCGGGTACACGCTCGGCAATTCGCTGCGCCGCACGCTGCTCTCGTCGATCCCCGGCGCTGCTGTCACCAGCATCCGTATCGACGGCGTTCTCCACGAGTTCACCACCGTCCCGGGCGTGAAGGAAGATGTCACCGACATCATCCTGAACCTCAAGGGCCTCGTCGTGAACTCCGAAGAGGACGAGCCGGTCACCATGTACGTCCGCAAGCAGGGCCCCGGCGCTGTTACTGCGGGCGACATCGTGCCCCCGGCAGGCGTCACCGTGAACAACCCTGATCTGCACATCGCCACCCTGAACGACAAGGGAAAGCTGGAGATCGAGCTCGTAGTCGAGCGCGGTCGTGGCTATGTCCCCGCCGTTCAGAACAAGGCGTCCGGCGCAGAGATCGGCCGTATCCCGGTCGACTCGATCTACTCGCCGGTGCTCAAGGTCACCTACAAGGTGGAGGCCACTCGCGTCGAACAGCGCACCGACTTCGATCGGCTCGTTCTCGACGTGGAAACGAAGAACTCCATCACCGCACGGGACGCGCTCGCTTCGGCGGGCAAGACCCTGGTTGAGCTCTTCGGCCTGGCCCGTGAGCTGAACGTCGAAGCAGAAGGAATCGAGATCGGACCCTCGCCTGCCGAGGCCGATCACATCGCTTCCTTCGGACTCCCCATCGAGGATCTGGACCTCACGGTCCGCTCCTACAACTGCCTCAAGCGCGAAGGTGTTCACACCGTCGGTGAGCTTGTCGGCCGTACCGAGTCCGATCTGCTCGACATCCGCAACTTCGGACAGAAGTCCATCGACGAGGTCAAGGTCAAGCTGCATTCGCTCGGCCTGTCCCTCAAGGACAGCCCCGCATCCTTCGATCCCACCACCGTTGCCGGCTACGACGCCGCCACCGGAACGTGGAGTGACACTGATGCCGGTTCCTTCGGCGATGCCGAAGGTACCGAGGACTACGCCGAGACCGAACAGCTGTAGCAGCTCAGGTCCTTTACTAGGAGATCATCATGCCCAAGCCCAAGAAGGGTGCCCGCTTCGGCGGGTCGGCTTCCCACCAGAAGGCGATTTTCGCCAATCTGGCTACCGCGCTCTTCGAGCACGGTCGCATCACCACCACCGAGTCCAAGGCCAAGGCACTGCGCCCCTACGCCGAGAAGCTCGTCACGCACGCGAAGGCCGGCACGCTGGCTCACCGTCGTGAGGTGCTGAAGGTCATCCGCAACAAGGATGTCGTTCACACCCTGTTCGCCGAGATCGGCCCGTTCTACGCGGACCGTAACGGTGGATACACCCGCATCATCAAGACGATCCCCCGCAAGGGTGATAACGCTCCGATGGCAATCATCGAGCTCGTCAAGGAAAAGACCGTCACCTCCGAGGCTGACCGCGCTCGTCGCGTCAAGTCCTCGCAGGAAGCTCCCGCCGCAGAGAACGTCGTCGAGGCCGTAGAGGCCGACGCGACCGACGCTGAGGTCGAGAACGCTGACGCAGTCGTCGAGGCCATCGAGAACGAGACCGCAACTGCGGCCGACGCTCCCGAGGCCGAAGAGGCCAAGAAGGACTAGTCTCCCTTGGTTTCGGCACACGCTGAATCGAACGAGCCCGCCGCCCCCATCGGGGACGGCGGGCTCGTTCGATTGCGGCTCGACATCTCCTACGACGGCACCGACTTCTCGGGTTGGGCCCGCCAGACCGATCTGCGCACCGTGTGCGGTGAGATCGAAGACAAGTTGGGAACGGTGCTTCGACGCCCGGTTCAGTTGACCGTTGCCGGTCGAACCGACGCCGGTGTCCACGCCACCGGTCAGGTAGCGCACGTCGACGTTCCGGGAGAGTTGCTCCCGGACGATCCGTCGCGACTCGTGCGCAGACTTGCACGATTTCTGCCCAAGGACGTTCGGGTCAAACAGATATCGGTGGTTCCGGGTGACTTCGATGCGCGCTTCTCCGCGATGCGACGCTATTACGAGTACCGGGTGACCAACGCGGCGTTCGGAGTGGAACCACTACGCGCACGCGACACCGTCTCGTATCCCAAACCACTCGATCTCGGAGCGATGCAGGAAGCGTCGAATCGGCTGCTGGGTCTGCACAACTTCGCGGCATTCTGCAAGCGTCGAGAAGGCGCTACGACGGTGCGGGAGCTGCAGCGTTTCGACTGGACCCAAGTGGGCACGGTGTTCACGGCGTACGTGAATGCCGATGCGTTCTGCTGGTCGATGGTTCGCAGTCTTGTCGGCGCAGTCCTCTCCGTCGGTGAGGGACGGCGCACCGCCGACTGGGTGGCAGGGTTGCTCGACGAAACGTCGCGATCCAGTTCCATCCTCGTTGCTCCGGCGCACGGACTTTCGTTGGTCCGCGTGGACTACCCCGACTACTCGGAACTGGCTGCCCGCAACGCGATTACCCGTGAGACCCGCGAGATTCCGTCTTCGGGTGGATGCTGCGGTGACTGAACATGACCATGCAAAATGCCCTCCCACTCTGTGTGGGAGGGCATTCGTATCGGGGGGCTATCCCGCCAGTTGGCGCGCGATGACCAATCGCTGAATCTGGTTGGTGCCCTCGAAGATCTGCGTGATCTTGGCCTCGCGCATGTAGCGCTCGACGGGGAAGTCCTGGGTGTATCCGTACCCGCCGAATACCTGAACGGCGTCGGTGGTGACCTTCATTGCCGCGTCGGTGGCCACGAGCTTGGCGACGCTCGCGTTGCGTGAATACGGAACTCCGGCGTCGCGGCGGCGGGCTGCATCGAGGTAGGTGGCTCGCGCGGAGTCGACTGCGGCAGCCATGTCCGCGAGCACGAAACCGAGTCCCTGGTGATCGATGATCCGCTTGCCGAATGCCTTGCGCTCCTTCGCGTAAGCGACCGCGTCGTCGAGCGCGCCTTGAGCGATTCCGACGGCAACGGCGGCGATTCCGAGTCGGCCGGAGTCGAGAGCGCTGAAGGCGATCGGCAGCCCCTGGCCGCGCTGACCGATCAATCGCTCCTCAGGAATGAAGGCGTCGTCGTAATTCGCGGAGGCAGTGGGGACCGCGCGTAGCCCCATCTTCTCTTCGGGTTTTCCGAAGCTGAGGCCTTCGGTGTCCTTGTCCACCAGGAGGCAGGAGACGCCGCGTGAACCGTCGTCACTGGTGCGTGCGAAGAGATTGTAGAAGTCCGCCTTGCCGCCGTTGGTGATCCAGGCTTTCGAGCCGTTGACGCGGTAGCCGCCGTCGGTGGGCGTCGCCTTGCACGACAACGCGGCGGCGTCGGATCCGGCCTGCGCTTCGGAAAGGCTGTACGCGCCGATGGTGTTGCCGCCCAGCATGTCCGGTAGCCAGCGCTTCTTCTGTTCGTCGGTGCCGAAGGTGAACAGCGGGAAGCACGACAGGCTGTGCACGCTCACCGCCACTGCAACCGCTGCCCAGCGTGAGGCGATCTCTTCGAGCACTTGGAGGTACACCTCGTACGGCTGATCGCCGCCGCCGAACTCCTCGGGATACGGAAGGCTCAGCAGACCCGCCTGTCCGAGTGCGGGGAACACTCCGTCTGGATACTTCTCGGCCTTCTCGTATTCGTTGACCTTGGGCGCGAGTACCTTGTCCGCGACATCACGCGTCAGTTCGATGAGATCGCGAGCTTCTTGGCTGGGCATCAGGCGTTCGACGGGCACGGTCGGCTCCTAGCTAGGTAATAGTACTGAGAACGATACTGCAGTACTGTTCTAGGTATGGCAAGGCTGGTTCACAAGACGACTGCGCGCAGGGCAGAGTTGTTCGATCAATTGGTCGAACTGTTCTTGAGCGAGGGTTTCGCCCACCTCACGCTCGACGAGATCTCAGCTCGTCTGCACTGCTCCAAGAGCACCTTGTACACCGTGGCGGCCGGCAAAGAGGATCTGGTGCGGGCGGTGACAGTGCACTTCTTCCGGGCGGCGACCGATGCAGTGGAGAGTGCAGTCGCCGCCGAAACGGCCCCGACTCGTCGAGTCGCGGTGTATCTCGAAGCAGTGGGTGATCGGCTGTCCGCGGCGTCCAGTCAGTTCATGGAAGACCTGGCCGAATCGGTGTCGGCGAGCCAGGTCTACGAGAAGAACACGTCGATCGCTGCTGATCGTGTGCGATCGCTCATCGTCGAGGGAGTCGATTCGGGCGCATTCCGGCAGGTACACGCATCATTTGTCGCCGATGCCGCTGCGGCGACGATGGTTCGGATCCAGCAACGCGCGGTCTACCGGGCAACTGGTCTGGACGATGCCAGCGCTTATCGGGAACTGGCAGCACTCATCACGGACGGGATCACTGCGTGATCAGTCGCTAGCATCGACGTTCATGGCACCTTTGAACGTCGAAGTCATCGTAGGTTCGGTCCGCGAAGGGCGAATGGGACGAGCAGTGGCGGACTGGTTTGTCGAGCGCGCAACCGCGAACCCGTCGTGGAACGTATCGGTGATCGACCTCAGAGAGCTGTCGTTGCCCCAGGATTTCTCGGATTCACCTGCCACGGAGGTTTTCCGCCGGCGAATCGGGCGCGCCGACGCTGTTGTCGCCGTGACCTCCGAATACAACCACGGGTATCCGGCTGCCCTCAAGACCGCATTCGATTCGGTGAAACACGAGTGGCGTGCCAAGCCGATCGGATTCGTGTCCTACGGCGGGATTTCAGGTGGTGTTCGGGCCGTCGAGCAACTGAGGCAAGTGGTGGCGGAGTTGCACATGGTCTCGGTGCGTCAAAGCGTGACCATTCACCGGGTGCGTAAGCAATTCGGACACGAGCCGTACGGCGTCGATTCGATTGCGATCGATGCAAGCGAGAAGATGATTCGTGAATTGGATTGGTGGGGAGGCGGATTGCGGATGCAACGTGCAAGTGATCCCTATCCCGGCTGATCTTGGACATACGCGATCACGCCATCTGGTGAGCGTCGCCGGCTCGAGGACGGCCGATGAACGATGTCTCGGAAGCGATGGTCACCAGAGTCAGGTCGACGCGTGTACGGCCGGTTTCGACCGTGATCTTGTCACCGAGTGCGAATGGCTGGACTATCGAGATTTCAGGGTCGACCCGAGGCCATTGGCGTGGATGTCCGTACACATAGATTGCGGTCACGCCGGCACGCGGAGACAACCCCTCGACGCCGTCGAACACGACAGTGTTGAAGGCGCCCTCAGGCCCACCGCCCTGCCCGGACACGCGGAGTCGGTCAGGCACTCCCATCGAGTCGGTGAGCGCGGTCCACGCTTGCGGTCGATCGGTGTGGACGAGTACCAGTGCGCCGGTCGCGATGGCTCGAAAGATCAACTGCTGAGCCAGATAGAGTTCGCCGGCGACAAGAACGGTGTTGACGCCCGGCCCCGAAATTCTGGCCGCGACACCGTGCCCGTTTCGGTCCGAGCCGATGAGTTGGCCGCACCCGGCAAGGGGTAGAGCGAGTGAGTCGAGTGTGCCCCCGTCCATGCGAACGCCCGGCGTGATGCCGTCCAGCGCGGCCAATGCGGTTGGCAAATTGGTCAGCAATCCGTCGCGCTGGCGCCCACGTAGCGAGACCAAACCGGCCAGCGGTGCGTTCTCAGGTGGATTGCGCGTGGTGAAGCGACATGTCGCACTGACCTTCGCCTCTCCGCGTTGTCTGGTGGGTCGTAACCGAATTGTCACGGACGTCCCGACCGTTGCCACTGCCCACACTCGGGTCAGGGTCGCAGTGGTGATGAAACGGGGTTCGATCCCAAATCCGACGTTGGACACGCCAGGCAAGGGGGTACTTCGCCACGTTTCGGTGACCTCGTGGCCGGCCACTCCTCTTGTCACCTGGGCAGTGGACGACGCGATCTCCGGTGCGGTCAGGATCCGCGCCTTGCATCCCGCTGAATCGAGCACCCGGATGACACGATTGGCGGCAACAGCTATCGCGCGGCCGGCGCCCTGTTCGCCCCCGCCCCGGCGTTCGACTGCTGCACCACCCTCCAGCGCGTCGAAACGTAGTGCAAGCCAAACACTTCTGGTGGCGGTGGCTGGTAGTGGTCCGATGAGACGTTCGTAGACTTCGGTGGCAGGCGTTCCCGACGCGGCGCGGTATCCGTGACTGACGATGTCGATGCCGGTGAGTGAGATGTCGTGCTGATAGAGACAATTGGCGAGGGCTGCCGTGGGCAGAAGGTGGGAAGCGTCGAACGAATGACGGCCGATCCTGGTCAGGTAGTCGCGTGGGGGAGCGATCTCGACGACAGCGACGAGCGAAGATCCGTCCACTCGGAGCCCGATGGACTGCTCGGAGGGAGTGTGAAAACTGACGATCGTGCTGCGGTCGACGTCCTTGCGGTGCAGATAGCGAAAGTACCTGACAATCCAGGACATTACCGACCAACCGCCCACATGAAGCAGCATTGATCCGGCAACCACACAACCGATTGCCAGCGCCCAGAACCAATCGAGCCCACTGGCCATCGCGATTCCGCCCGCACCGATTCCGAAAATCTGTGCCGGCACGAACTCGCGCGTCGAAATCCTGTGTGACGACGGCCAATGCTTCAACCGCGATCGGTCCACGGTTCCTCCCCGATACCTGACCTGCGAACTACCCGAAAATTTCCGCCCCAGCGGAACTGTACTGTGTCTTCGCAAGGGGATGTAAGGCACGGGGGGAATGATGGCTGCGACACCTACCACGCGCTGGCAGGTCAACGGGTACCGATTCTTGGTCAGGCGGATGGAACATGCGCTGGTCAGACGAGACGTGCGGATGCTTCACGATCCGATGCGATCACATTCGCGCGCCTTCACCGTCGGAATAGTCCTCGCTGCACTGGGATTGGCGGGTTGCGCTGTACTCGCTCTGTTTCGGCCACAGGACAGAATCGGCGATGCAGAGATCGTCGTTGCAAAGGAATCGGGCGCGATGTTCGTCGCCATGGAGGGTACGTTTCGCCCTGTGCTGAACTTGGCCTCCGCACGACTGATTCTGGGTTCGCCAGGAAAACCGGCAATAGTCAAGGCATCCGAGGTCGAGGCGAAACCCCGGGGCGCGCTCGTCGGCATTCCCGGCGCACCGTCCGCGCTGCCGGAATCGGCCGACCCTACCAACGCCGCGTGGACGGTGTGCGATTCCGTCGGATCCGACGGGAGAAAATCGTTGACGACTTCGGTCCTGGTCGGCTCGTCCAATGTCGGCGAAAACACGACATATCTGACGAATGACCGTGCATTCCTGGTGAAGTCGGGTTCCGATCACTTTCTCGTGTACGACGGGAAGCGAGCGGAAATCGATGTGGACGATCCGGCGATCATGCGGGCTTTAGGCCTGGAAGGAGCACAGGCGCGACCGATCAGTATCGGATTCCTCAATTCGATTCCCGAAGTTCCGCGCATCGAGGCTCCGCGAATCCGCCAACTGGGATCGGCGCCCCGGTTTCCTCTGCAGAACAAGACTGTCGGCTCCGTCGTCCAGGTTTCGGTGGGTGTGGACCCGCAGTACTACGTGGTACTCGAGAACGGGATCCAGAAGATCGGTGCGGCGCTCGCCCAACTGATCTACTTCTCGGATTCGCAGGGCGCCACCGGGATCGCGAGCGTCACCCCTGATGCCATCAGTCGTATTCCCTCGGTGAGTGAGCTGGCCGTCGACTTGTTGCCGCGGGTGGTTCCGGAGATCGTCGATGATCACGGCGCACCTGTCGGCTGTCTGGAATGGGCTCCCCCACCTGCAGTCGAGGGCGGCGAAAGTAGTTCTGCAACGCTGAAACTTGTCGCTGGATTGCAGGTTCCGATCCCGGAGGGTGGCAAGTTGGTGTCCTTGGCGCAGGCGGACGGATCGGGTGACAATCTCGACAACGTCCATGTCGAACAGGGATTCGGCGGATTTGTTCAAGCGACCGGAATCGAGACGAACAGCACCAGGCACGACGGAGTGTTCTACGTAGCCGATACCGGTGTGAAGTACGGCGTACCGGACGAAACCTCCGCTCGCGCGCTCGGATTGACGCGAACGCCTGATCGCGCGCCTTGGCAGATTCTCGACCTGCTTGCATCAGGTCCCGCGCTCGAGAAGAGCAATGCACTGATAGCTCACGACGGAATCGCCCCCGATACAGCGCCGGCCGCTCCGGTGAACTGAACACTGCTGACGGTTCAGGGATCGATGTTCTGGCGTTCGGGAAGATGCCGACGAATTACTCGACGAAGAGGCATCGATGCCAACAGCGTCAGTAGGGCGAGGGTGCCGACCGTTCCGGCTCCGACGAGTGCCGTGTCGCGAGATCGGTTGTCGGGGGTCGGCGGCGTGGGTAGGGGATCGATCGACACCGACTGATGGTTGACCTTGACGCGTTCTCCTGGGGCCAATTCGCCCGTCACTGCCGCAAGTGGATCGATGACGCCGTGACCGACGTAGGGATTCCAACCCTGCGCCGGAGCGTGGGCGGTGGCTTCGATACGTTGCATGACCTGAAGCGCAGTCAGTTCCGGGTGAACCGACCGGACCAGTGCGGCGGTCGCCGCGACAAAGGGCGCAGCGAAACTGGTCCCGTTGAACGACTGTACGGCGCCGTCGGAGCCGTACACCCCGTTGGTCAGACCGGGCGACGTCGGGTGAAGTGAGGTGATTCCGGTGCCGGGCGCCGCCACGTCGACCCACGGACCGCCGAGGCTGAAGGAACTGGCGGCGCCATTGGGGTCTACCGACCCGACCGTGAGGACATAGTCGTCGTACCAAGCCGGACTGGCAATCGTCGCAACCGAGTTCCATGGATCGGCTAGGGGATCGACGGGATCCGGCGGCGGATTCTGGTTCTTGCAACCTCCGGATCCGACGTTACCTGCAGCTGCGACGACTACGACGTTCTTCGCGATCGTGGCGTATTCGATTGCAGCGCCGAGTCGTTGGTCGTTGATCCCGTCCCCGGCAGGCTTGCAGGCGACTTCGGAGATGTTGATGACGCTTGCACCCATGTCCGCAGCGTGACGGACGGCCGATGCCATGGTGTCGACGTTTCCGTACCCGGATGAGTTCTCGGCTACAGCAGGGTCTTCGCGTTGGCCGGCCACCGAGAAGGCGGCACTGGACTGCCTGATCGAAATTATCTGTGCGTCCGGCGCAGCTCCGGAGAATCCGGAACCCTCGACTTGCTGGGCGGCGATGAGACCGGCCACGACAGTTCCGTGTGCGTCACAATCGTCGGTGCCGTCGGAGGTACCGACGTAATCACCGCCGCCGTCGAGCGACGGCAGCCGGGGATGTCTGCTGACACCGGTGTCGATGACAGCAATTCGCTGTCCTGCCCCTCTGGTGATCGGCCACACAGAATCGAATCCCAGATCTCGTTGAGAACGTGGAATGTCCGCATTGTCACCACCTGCCAC
Organism: Rhodococcus sp. BH5; assembly: GCF_027583855.1. Taxonomy (NCBI): domain Bacteria; kingdom Bacillati; phylum Actinomycetota; class Actinomycetes; order Mycobacteriales; family Nocardiaceae; genus Rhodococcus; species Rhodococcus sp. BH5. The sequence goes on along the minus strand of NZ_JAJHVW010000001.1, from coordinate 1,309,550 downwards.
GGCTGGGACGCACAGGGTTCGTTGTTCGGTGGGTTGTGGAGGTGCAGGCGGACTGTCCTCCGGCAGCACGGCAGGATCGATGGGGGAGGGAACCGCGCTCGATGCGCCACCTGCCCCGGCGAGAACGCTGAAGGCAACGATCACGAGACTGGCGCAGATGTTTGTTGCACGTCGAATCACCATCGATCACCGATCGCTCAGAGGCTACGCATGAGCGCGAAGAGGCCACTGACCCAGCAGATCAGCGGAACGATTGCTGCAATCGCAGCGAGGTCCAACAGCTCGGCAGCGCGTCGCATCACGGGGCTGAATGTGTTCTGGGGGGGCAAGGATTCCCAGAACCAGTGCCAGGAGGAGAACCGTCATCGTGATGGCGAAGACGACCAATGCATGGTCGCGATGGGTCCATGCCATGTCGCCCAGGAGAACGAGAATCACCGAGATGCCTGCCGCGATGAGTGGCACAGCCTGCTGTGCGCCCGCGTAGGTGCGCCCGCGAAACATCAGCACGACGGCCGTCGCGAATGCGAGAGCAAGATTCGGCCAGACGATCCCCTGACCAGGCCAGGACCACGCGAGTGCGACGGCAGCGACGAGCGCGACCACTGACGTGGCCACGATCAGCCCAGTCAGATAGCTACGCGCCCGCCCTGCCCTTTCCGCCAACTCGGTCAGCCCGGGTAGTTCGGGTTCGGGCAGTCCGTCGCGGTCGTCGTCGAGGGGATTACTCGGCGTCGGAACAGGGGGAAGCGGTAGTCGCGCGAACAACATCGACAGTCGAGCGGTGAACGTGAGAACGATCAATGCGGCGGCAATCACCGCGCCGCTGACGGTCGCGGTGCGCGCCTCGGGAAGCGTGGTAGTGACGGCAAAGGTGCCCACCGCCGCGAGAAGGACGACGAGAAGTGCTGTGAAGACAGCTAATCCGGTGCCGCACAAGCGGAAGCAGATCAGAGTTACCGCAGCGGCAGATGCCGAACCGAGAAGCAGATGAGCCGAAAGAACAGTGCCGGGCACGCAGAGTGCGCCGGAGACGAACGCCAGTGGCACCGAAGCGCATCCGAGCGTGACGGAACTTCCAGAGTCTCCGTACACCCGCGCTGCCACGACGGCGGCGACGGTGAGCACCAAAGACGTCACTCCGCCGCAGACGGCGCCGATCAGTCCCGTGTCGCCGAGGACCAGGGCGAGGGCCGCGACGAGCGCAGCGACGAGGGCGGCGGTCGAGCCGACAATGCGCGCGGTGACCGGAGTCCAGCGTCGGTAGACGTCCGCATCCGTGGCCGCGACGGTGTACATGATGTCGTCGAAGAGTGGGGGCGGGGCAGCGGTGTCCGAGGCCTCGAGTACGAGCAATTCTCCATCGCGGATTCCGTGCTCGTGCAGCGACAGCGTCGGTGCCAGCGGTGCCCTGCCGACTTTCGACAGAGTCCAGTCGACGGGCTCGAATTGTTCGGTGGTGTGGTCGAACTCGTTGAAATTGCTGTGGTTGACAATTGTGTCCACAATGCCCGGAATGACCACGGTGAGTGGAACACGAAGCGGCACCGCAAGATCCACCTGCGAATGGGCTGAAAGTACCGTCAACCTGCACAGTTCGGCAGAATGACTCGCGCCTCGTCCGTTTCCGGTGTTCGCAGCGCTGGTTGTAGTGGTGCTGGTCAAGATCTGTCCCCTCCCATGACGCGATTCCCCCTTCGCGTCACCCCAGTTCACCCGAACAATACGACATGAACTGCGCGCCTGTATCGGAGACAGCGCCGACAACAGGTGGCACCGACCCGAGTGTCGGTGTTGTGATCTACTCTCTTGCAATTGCGCGAGTACGCCTTGGGGGGCCGGCGGTAGTCGGACGAGGCGTCTGGCGGCAACAGCTGCAGCACCGATGGGGGTGGGTGAATTGAGCACTGTCAGATTTGCGCGTCGAGCACGCCGTGAATCGCCGCGCACACCGGGCGGCGAGGTGACGCTTCAGCCCCCACCGGAGATACCTCGCGTCACGCCGGGAAACCTACTGACCAAACTACTTCCGGTGATCATGGTGGTTGCCATGATCGGCATGGTGGCGCTGATGTTCTCTTCCGGCATGGCGCGCAATCCGATGTCCCTGCTGTTTCCGGTCATGATGATGGTGTCGATGCTCGGAATGCTCGCCGGGGGCGGTCGTAGCGGTGGAGCAAGAGCGTCCGAAGCGAACGAGGACCGCAAGGACTACCTCCGGTACCTGGATCAGATGCGTAGTGATGTTGCTGCGACGACTGGTGCGCAGCGTGCTGCTCTCGAGTGGAGCAATCCCGAGCCGTCGCTGCTCTGGACACTGGCCGGGACTGTGCGGATGTGGGAGCGTCAGATCACCGACTCGGACTACTGCCACGTTCGGGTAGGTCTGGGTACACAGCGATTGGCCACCAGACTCGTGTCTCCGGAGACCGGGCCGGTCGAGGATCTCGAACCCGTCGCTGCTGTCTCACTTCGGCGATTCGTCCGTGCACATTCGGTTGTGCAGGACCTGCCGACCGCCGTCTCGCTTCGCGGATTTGCTGCGATGTCCATCGAGGGGCAGAGAGATTCCGCTCGTGCGCTTGTCCGCTCGATGTTGATGCAGCTGTGCACATTCCACGGTCCGGACACGCTCCAAGTTGCGGTGGTGTGCGGTCCCGATACCGAATCCGAGTGGGAGTGGGTCAAGTGGCTCCCACACGTGCAACACCCGCAGTCTCAGGACGGCACCGGCACTGCACGCATGGTGTTCGGTTCGTATCTCGAATTCGAAAGTTCCCTCGGGGAACCGCTTTCGATGCGTGCTCGATTCGCTCGCAACACTCCAGCCAGTGCGGGCGTTCCGCATCTCGTGCTGGTCGTGGACGGTGGCTTACTCGAAGGTGACACCGGCCTGTTGTCCGAATCCGGGCTCGACTCGGTGACCGTCCTCGACCTCTGCGGGTTCTGCCCGCGGCTGGTGGCGACGCGTGGGTTGCGACTGGTCGTCGGTAGCGATCAGATCGGCGCGGTGAGCAGCGCAGGAGTTGAGAACTTTGCGAGGCCCGACGCTGCGACGACGAGCCTGGCGCAGGCGTTCGGCCGTCGCATCGCACCGTTCCGTGCGGCATCGCAGAATGCCGTCGACGCAGCTGACGACGACCGATCCCTTCGGACGTGGAGCCAGATGTTGGGGATAGGAAACGTTGCGAGGTTCAATCCTGAGCATGGCTGGCTTCCACGTCAGGGGCGCGACCGACTCCGTGTGCCGATCGGTGTCGGACAAGACGGAAACCCCGTCGAACTGGATCTGAAGGAGTCGGCCGAGAACGGTATGGGTCCGCACGGGCTGTGTATCGGAGCCACCGGTTCTGGCAAGTCGGAGTTCCTGCGAACCTTGGTGCTCGGCCTGATCGCGACCCACTCTCCCGACGCACTGAACCTCGTCCTGATCGACTTCAAAGGCGGTGCAACCTTTCTCGGCCTCGAGGAGGCGCCGCACGTTGCTGCGATCATCACCAACCTTGCCGAGGAATTGGCGATGGTCGATCGTATGAAGGACGCGCTCGCCGGCGAAATGAATCGTCGACAAGAACTGTTGCGTGCGGCAGGAAACTTCGCAAACGTGTCCGATTACGAGAAGGCGAGGCTGGCCGGCGCTGCACTAGATCCCTTGCCGGCACTCTTCGTGGTTGTCGACGAGTTTTCCGAACTGCTCAGTCAGCAGCCGGAATTTGCCGAATTGTTCGTGGCCATCGGGCGATTGGGCAGGTCACTTCACATTCACCTGCTGCTGGCCAGTCAGCGACTCGACGAAGGAAAGCTCCGGGGTCTCGACAGCCATCTTTCGTATCGCGTCGGGTTGAAAACGTTCTCGGCGAACGAGTCTCGTTCCGTCCTCGGCGTTCCCGATGCTTATCACCTTCCGGGCACACCCGGTGCGGGATACCTGAAGTCCGATTCTGCTGAGATCGTTCGCTTCCAAGGTGCGTACGTGTCAGGCCCGTACGAGGGCGAGCGGATCGTGCCCACTCGATTCTCGGTCGATTCCCCCGTCGAACTGGCGCCGCTGCCGTTTACCGCGAAGCCCGTGATCGGACCAGAGGCCGTTGTCGTTCCCGTCGAGCCCGACGTCGTCGACATGGGTGAAATCGGTGACGATGCACGTACTCTCATGGGAGTCCTCGTAGACCGCATGCGCGGTCACGGTCCACGTGCGCATGAAGTGTGGCTCCCGCCGCTCGAGTCATCTCCGACGCTTGACCAGTTGTTGCCGCGGTGGGCGACCGGTGATCAACCTCGCGGAAATCTGAGCGCTCCCTTCGGCATAGTCGACAGGCCGTTCGATCAGCGCCGCGATCTACTCGTCGCCGATCTCAACGGATCGACTGGCAACCTCGCGATTGTCGGCGGCCCGCAGTCGGGAAAGTCGACGGCGTTGCGCACGTTGATCTTGTCTCTGAGCATGACGCACACGCCGGAACAGATTCAGTTCTACTGCCTCGACTTCGGCGGTGGAACGCTCCTCGGATTGAAAGATCTGCCGCACGTCGGATCGGTGGCAAACCGCTTGGATTCCGACCGCGTCCGGCGCACAGTTGCCGAGGTACTCGGTGTGGTCGCTAAACGGGAGCGACTGTTTCGTGACCTCGGCATCGAATCGATGGCCGATTTCCGTAGATTGCGAACAGCTGATCCCACCGGGGAAGGTGAGGCTGCGGGACTCCGAGAGGACCCGTACGGTGACGTCTTCCTCGTCGTCGACGGTTGGCCAAGCGTTCGTTCGGATTTCGAATCACTCGAGCCCCAGATCAACATGCTCGCCGGTCAAGGTTTGTCCTTCGGTGTACACGTGATCGTCACGACGTCGAGGTGGGCCGAGATCCGGCCGGCACTCAAGGATCAACTGGGTACTCGCATCGAACTTCGTTTGGGTGATCCGGGAGATTCGGATGCGGGTCGCCGGAAAGCCGGCCTGGTGCCGGAAGGTCGACCGGGTCGTGGCATCACTCGCGACGGACTCCACCTTCTCACCGGACTACCTCGAATCGACGGCCTACCGGGTAGTGAGAACTCGAGTACGGCTGTGGTGGCGACGGTTGAACGTATTGCAGCCATGTCGAATTCGCGTCCGGCACCCACCGTGCGGATGCTCCCGGATTTCTACTCGCGGGCAGAACTTCTCGAAGCTGTCGGGACCCGGTGGCCCTCAACGAGCGCGGCCGACGGTCGGTGCCTCACGGTGCCGATCGGGCTCGGTGAGACCGACCTCGCCCCGGTGTACATGGACTTCCGGGAACACCCGCACCTGTTGATATTCGGCGACACCGCGTGTGGGAAGACATCTCTCTTGCGTGGAATAGCCGAAGGGATCATCGCGTCGAACACACCGGCCCAGGCCAAGCTGATCATCGGTGACTATCGGCATTCCCTGCTGGGCGTGGTCGAAGGGAATCACCTCGGCGGGTACTCGGCGTCGTCGACGACCTTCGGTGAATTGATGGTCGACTTGGCTCGGATCGTCGCTGCCAGAATGCCGAACGCCGAAACAACGCAGCAGCAATTGCGGGAACGGTCGTGGTGGAGTGGGCCGGAGATTTACGTACTGATCGACGACTACGACCTTGTGGCCACACCGAGTGGAAATCCGGTGGCGCCGTTGCTCGAGTACATTCCGCACTCCAAGGACATCGGTTTGCACCTGGTTATTGCCCGCCGTTCCGGTGGTGCGGCCAGAGCACTGTACGAGCCGGTCATTGCGAGAATTCGCGACATGGCGCCGGCCGGATTGATCATGAGCGGAAGCCGTGACGAGGGAAATCTCGTCGGCACTGTCCGCGCGTCGGCGATGCCGGAAGGCCGTGGGGTCTACGTTTCCCGCTCGCAAACCCAACTTGTCCAAGTTCCGTGGATGCCACCGCTGTGACCGCTCCGTCCGCAGTGTCGGTCTCGTTACATTGGGGTGCATCGAATATCTGGGTCGTATCGGGTCAACGCGAATTCTGTTGCAGTGCAGACCTCCGACGCGAACCGGCGTCGGGCCCCGGTGCGGCCGGCGAGAATGCGATCGATTACATCGACGACGATTATGTCGACGTGGATGGTCGGGTTGTCCCGACAGTCTTGGAGGTGGCCAGGCTGATCTCCAGTGCGATGGACGGGTGCGGAATCGTCGACGCAGACATTCTTCATCTCAGTCATCCCTCGGATTGGGGTGCCCCACGCAGGCGGCGATTGCTCGATGCCGCACGTCGAGTGGCGCACGACGTCGTACTCGTTCCGACGTCGATCGCGGCGGCGAGGTCGGCTCATACGGCTTGGCGATCGCGGTGTGTCGTCCTCGAACTGCGAGGCGGAACGGTGGTCGCTTCTGTTGTCGCTGAGGTCGACGGTGAACTCCGAATCGACGGAACACAAAGTTCGGAGATCGCAGACGTTGCGGGGTTGTTTTCCGCAATCGGGGATCTATCGGTTCGGGACGCTGTGGTGTTGGTCGGGCCGAGCTCTCATGCTGTTGCGGCTTCGCTCGAACGGGGGTCGACGAATGTTCACGGCCACGCGAGCATCCGAATTCTGGACGAGAGCCGGGTGGCTGCGTCTCTGGTGGATCCTCAGACGCTCGTTCGCCAGACAACCGCGCGGGACAGTTCGGGACGAATTGTCGACAATTCGGCTTTCGGCGCCGGGTGGGTAGGCGATACGGATGGCGCGAAGTCGATTTCTGGCGCGGACTCGAATGCCTCTTCGCCGCGTCGCGTCGGCGGGCGGCGAAGAGGCCGTCGATGGTTCGCGGCGGCGCTTGCGGTGGTCGCCGTCGCCGGTGCGGTCGCAGCAACGGTCGTGGTGTCCACTCGCGATCGAGGCGATTCTCGGTTGGCGGGGTCGGTCGCAGCCACGGCGGAAGTCGAAGTCGAGATCGTGGAGGCGTCGAAAGAGCAGGAAACGCCTGCACCGAAGACTTCGATCTCGTCGATCGAGTCCGGGGCCACTCCGGAACTTACTCGTGTGGACGTGGGAAGCGTTGCGGCAGAATTGCCTTCCGATTGGAAGCTTCTGTCGCGAGGGACCTCGAGCGGGCGTACCGATTTGGTACCCGGTTCGGGTGCGGATCGCAAGATCGTGGTCATCGAGAAACGTCTTGCGGAAGGTGTGGGATTCGATTCCGTCGAAGCTGTTTTGCGTCAGCAGTTTTCGACGTTCGAGGACCCCTTGCGGTTCGCAGAGTTTGCTGTGCTCGACGATGCCGCAGGAAAACGGGCAGTGGTGTACGTCGAGTTTCCGGACGATTTCTCCGAGGTGCGTTGGCACGTATACGTCGACAACGGACGGCAAGTGAGTATCGGCTGCCAGTATCTGGTCGGTGAGTGGGGCAGTCTCGAAGCGGACTGCCTGCGGATGTGGCAGTCGGTCGAATTCACACCGTGACCGGATCGGTCGGTTCTGAAAATATTCTTCGGTCGGGCCGGAACCGTTGGTACGAAGGTCGCGTCAAAGTATGTGTAGCGCACATCAGGGAGTTCCGCTCGACCCCGGTGCACATCCGACGGACAAAGCCCGTTGTGTGTGATCGCCGATACCGAACGGTACTCACCGAATCCAGGGGGACGACATGGGCTTTACCGCAACTACCGCTGAATTGATCGATTCGGCGGGGACCATCGACGGACATCTCGGTGACATCAGGGGGCTGGTCAACGCTGTTCGGTCGGAGGCCGACGCTTCGCACAATTCGTGGAACGGTGCGGCGCAGGTCGAATACGCAGGAATCATGGAGCGATACAACAGCGCGGCCCTGAAGTTGGACACAGCTCTGACCGACATCTGCGAGCAGATCAAACAGGCCGCGGGAACCTTCGACTCGACCGAAGACGACAACGTCAGCTCGCTTCGCGGCGCGACGGTGAACATGTCCTGACCGCCAGCACTTCATCGTCCGGTCAAGCAATCCTCAGCCAGTAGTTCTCACAAGTTAGTTCTCACAAGTTCTCTCCAGTCACACCGAACCGGGAGCAGTTATGTCCGACAGGATCAAGTACGACTTCAGCGGCCTCGCAATGCTGTCCGATCAGATGAAACAGCAGGCCAAAGCGATCAACGACAAACAGGGCGACATCAAGGTTGTCGTGGACAAGCTGCAAGCAGGCTGGGAAGGGGCAGGTTCCGAAGCGTGGAACGACGCACAGCGTCGCTGGGCCCAGGCTTCCGAAGAACTGAACATGGTTCTCGCGCAGATCGCCGGAGCGACGGCGAGCGGCTCGGAGAAGATGCAGGAAGCTGATCGGATCGCCGCAAACGGGTTCGGTCGCTGACAACATCCCATGCCGTGATGACACCCCGCCTGCCCCGGTACCGTCAGGTTGCCGGGGCAGGCGCATGTCGATCGCTCGCGTCGCTGTGCTGGACGATGATGCTGTTGGCAGGAATGGCTGCGCTTTGACCTGGCAGCGGGTAGACCGGTATCGTCTATCGGTGGCGTGCCGTAGGGCTCCGGCAGAAATGCGTGGAGACCGGCGGTTCTCGGGTCTCAACTGGCCGCCGAGGATCGTTTACGCGATACGCACATGGTCAGCAGTGGAATGAATTAAGACGAGGAAGATCTGTGTCTACGTACACCCCGAAGGCCGGAGATGTGACCCACACGTGGCACGTCATCGACGCCACTGACGTGGTGCTCGGCCGTCTTGCCGTTCAGGCAGCGAACTTGCTGCGTGGCAAGCACAAGCCCACCTACGCGCCGCACATCGACGGTGGTGACTTCGTTGTCATCATCAACGCAGAGAAGGTTGCCATCAGCGGCAACAAGCTGCAGGGCAAGAATGTTTACCACCACTCCGGATTCCCGGGTGGCCTGAAGTCCCGCACTGTCGGTGAGGTCCTCGACAGGACTCCCGATCGTCTCGTCGAGAAGGCCATTGTCGGCATGCTCCCCAAGACGAAGCTCGGCCGCGCAATGAGTAGCAAGCTCAAGGTTTACGCGGGCCCGAATCACCCCCACACCGCGCAGCAGCCGGTGCCGTTCGAGATCAAGCAGGTCGCACAGTGACATCGCCGGAAGAGCAGAACGTGTCCGAAGAGAACATCGAAGCAGTGGAAGAGCTTGTCTCTGACGCAGTCGAGGTCGTCGAAGAGGTTGCTGCAGCTACGCTCGCACCGATCGTCCTCGATCGCCCGGTCCAGACCGTCGGTCGCCGCAAGGAGGCTGTCGTTCGCGTCCGGATGGCTCCCGGTACCGGTCAGTTCAAGCTCAACGGTCGTACGTTGGAGGACTACTTCCCCAACAAGGTTCACCAGCAGCTGATCAAGGCTCCGCTGGTGCTCGTCGAGCGTCCCGAGTCTTTCGACATCATTGCACTGCTGCACGGTGGCGGCCCGTCCGGTCAGGCAGGCGCACTGCGTCTGGCTATCGCGCGCGCACTCATCGAGGTAACCCCTGATGATCGTCCGGCCCTCAAGCGTGCAGGCTTCCTGACGCGTGACGCCCGCGCGGTCGAGCGTAAGAAGTACGGCCTGAAGAAGGCCCGTAAGGCATCGCAGTACTCCAAGCGCTGATGCTTTGCCGAGGTTGACCCGACGGGTCTGCTTCGGCACCTGTTCACCACAAGAGCGGGCGTCCATCGTTACCGGACGCTCGCTCTTGTGTTTCTCGGAGAAATTCCCTTCTCGAGTTCCCTTCTCGAGGTTCACAGGATTCAGGAGTCGTTCTATGGGTCGGTTGTTCGGTACTGACGGTGTTCGTGGACTTGCCAATTCGGATCTGACTGCAGATCTTGCATTGAGATTGGCAGTTGCCGCGGCGAGCGTACTGACAGCCGATACCGCGGACGAACGTCCGACCGCCGTGATCGGCCGCGATCCTCGCGCCAGCGGTGAGATGCTTCAAGCCGCGGTGACCGCAGGATTGAGTTCCGCGGGTGTCGACGTGCTCGACGTGGGTGTTCTTCCGACTCCGGCAGTTGCATACTTGACGGCAAAGCTCGACGCCAGTCTCGGTGTCATGATCTCTGCATCGCATAATCCCATGCCGGACAACGGAATCAAGATTTTCGCAGCCGGTGGACACAAGCTCGATGATGCTGTCGAGGTGGCGATCGAGGATGCACTCGACGGCACTGCACCGCCCGTCCTACCGACAGGTGCCGGGATCGGCCGCGTCCGTACGGTCGACGACGCCGCTCAGCTGTACCTTGCGCATCTGGCGAGCGCGGCGAGCGAGCCACTCGCTGGACTCACCGTTGTGGTCGACTGCGCCAACGGCGCTGCTTCCGCGCTCGCACCGGTTGCCTACGCGGCAGCTGGCGCTCGCGTCATCGCGATCAGCGCCGATCCCGACGGCCTCAACATCAACGACGGCTGCGGATCGACGCACCTGGAGAATCTTCAGAAAGCCGTAGTCGATCACGGGGCGGACCTAGGCCTCGCGCACGACGGCGACGCCGACCGTTGCCTGGCCGTCGACGAGACCGGAGCGGTGGTCGACGGTGACGCGATCATGGCAGTTCTGGCGATCGCGATGAACGACGCCGGCGAGTTGGTCGAGAACACTCTCGTCGCGACTGTCATGAGCAATCTCGGTTTGCACATCGCGATGCGCGAGGCCGGTATCAACATCGTGACTGCTGCCGTAGGCGACCGCTACGTCTTGGAGGAACTGCGCGCGGGCGGATACAGCCTCGGCGGCGAGCAGTCAGGCCATGTCGTGTTGCCGGCGTTCGGCACCACGGGCGATGGGATTCTCACCGGCCTCCGGCTGCTCGGACGCATGGCTCGCACGGGTAAGTCGGCATCCGCACTGGCCGCAACGATGACAACCCTCCCGCAGGTTCTGATCAACGTGAAGGTCGGGGACAAGGCGACAGTCGCAGCATCGCCGTCGGTACTCGCAGCAGTCGCGGACGCAGAGCGCGTCCTCGGTGACGGTGGTCGCGTGCTCCTGCGCCCGTCCGGGACAGAGCAACTGGTCCGCGTCATGGTCGAGGCCACCGAACTTCCGCTCGCGCAGAAGCTGGCCGACGAGTTGGCCGAGATCGTCGGTTCGGTTTAGCCCCTCATTACGCGTTCGCGTTTTGAGGGAACGTAATTGCGCCCTGCTGCGTCCAAGGAGTCAAAGGCCGCTCGACGTGCGAGTGGTTCCGCTGAAACTTGGGGGCGCTCGTGGATGTCGACCGCGCTGGAACAGATGAATTGGCACGCCAAGCGGTGTCGGTGGCCCAGGCTCTGCGCGATTCTGCGGACCCGATCAGGCGTCTGCGATTCAGCGGTGCCGTTTCGGGCCGTGATTACGCCGAGCATGGAGCCGCGTTGGCATCGGCATTGGCGGTCCTGAATTCACGCTTGACGGGGCGTGCCGATCTTCTCGATACGTTGGCGCCTCGGCTTTCCTCTTCGGCTGAGGTGATCGCTGAGGTGGACGATCAGGGTGCGCGGCGATTGCGAGACTCCAGCGGGTCGGTCTCATGAGACCGACGAGCGGTACCGCACAGGCAGTACCAAACAGCTACTATTGCGTCGAAGATATTCTTGCACTGCGTGATTCACGCGTGCGTCCCGACGAAATCCTGGATGCTGGTGCGAGGGGACTACAGTTCTTCGATCGATTTCACGACCTGGCCTCTCGGTTGGGCTTCGAAGAACGGATGCTTTCGTCCTACGAGGATGCGTATCGCGCAGAGGCCGGTATCGATTTCGAGGCACTAATGCGAGATGCGTCGGACATGGCCGCAGCGGTGGACGGTTCGGTCGCCGAGATCGCGATGCTGACGACCCTGGCGGAGAATCTTCCTTCAGTGTGGAATGTTTCCGGCGTGGGTGCGGTCGTAGATCAGGCCTTCGCGGCGCGGCGTGAAGCTCGGTCCGATGCGGATTCGGCGCCACTGTTGATCACGCTGGCCGACGAGTTCGCGCGGACGGTTCGAACGGCTTTGGCAGACAAGGCTTTCAAGGTGGCAAGCCTCGACCGGGCGACGATCGGCGGTCTGGGTGCGGGGGAGATCGACCAGCTGACTCACGTCGCTTCCACCGGTCGTGGTGCGGCGCCATGGCTGGACACGGTTTTTCGTTCGGCGTATCTCGATACTCGCGATGAATTCGACAGGGCGTGTGCGGAGTGCGCGAGCGCGGTTGGTCATGCTTTTGACGCCGCGACCCAGTGGGTGACAGACGCGTTCACGTCAACCTTTCCGATCGCCGAGCCGAGTGCATCAGGTGTCGCCGCCGCTCCTGTCTCTTTCTCGATCGGCGGCAACACTTGGGGCTTCTCGATTGCGTCCGACGGTCGTGGGGTGAGTCTGGATGTTGCAGGTGCTGACGGGAACTCTGTGTCGGCCACCCTGGAGTTGAGCGAAAATGGTTGGCCGAGAATAGTGCTCGATGCCGATCCGGAGATGTCGCTGCACGAGGCGCGCCCGCAAGAAGCGTCCCAGCCTGCGACACTCCAGCCCGAAACTCCCGACCCTGAGATTCGCGAGCACGAGGTGCCGGTTGAATCCAACGCCGAGTTCTCGCCCGCGCCGGACCCGGAGCCGCCTTACACAGTCCCCGACGAGTCGATCGTGGCTCCCGACGGAGAGACGGGCGCTGAGTTGGCCGGAGCTGGTCCGCTGTGAAGTCCGTTCACGCGCCGTTCGAAGCGATCCGTCGAACCCTCGATTCTCAACTCGACGACTTCCGTGAGCGCAGAGTGGCCGCAGCGAGCGCGGAATCGCACCAGGAGCCGCCGTCCGAAACGACATCCGCCGAGAATGACACGGATGGGCCGGTCAGGTCCGGCCCGTATCTGCGATCCGCGTCAGAGCCGACGCCGACGCCGCCGTGCTCGCCGCCGGAGTCGGTGGCGAGTACGGACTCCTACTTACGCAACAGCTGGCTGGCCCGCGCGTCGGAGTGAGGTTCGACCGGCAGCAACGGCGCCGTGTGCGGAATCTCGACGTCGGGATCAGCAAAATCCTTGTACTTCTTGTCGCCGGTCAGATGGAACAACAGGAAGCCCGTGAGCAGGCACCGTGTGGCGGCCTGCGTCTTGCGCTCCGATCCACCGAGGCCCAGGGCGCCGAGGAGTCGGCGGCCTTCGATCAGTCCGGCGTCTTGGGCGTCATTCACGGTACGTGCGATGACAGGACCGCCCCACTCCACGCTCAGCGGCCGGGCATTGCTGGTCAAGGAATCGACGTCGTCTTCGCCGGCGAGGATCAATCCGGGCGCTGTGATCTTCGACGCGTAGTTCTCCGCCTTGGGTGCTGTCGGGGCCGGGAACAGTGCGGCTACCGCACCGACATCCCCGCGCTGCGCTGCGGCCAGTACCGCAGCGCCCGCGCCCATGCCGTGACCGGCAAAGGCGACCCGATCGGGTTGGACGCTGATCTGTCCGGGGCCGAGTCGCACGCCGACGCAGATGTCGAGCGTCGCTCGAAGATCTGCAGCCAATCCGAGATGTGACGGGACCGGACCGCGTTCGCTGTCGGGCGCCGCTGCGACAATTCCCCAGGAAGCGAGGTGCTGGAGTGTCTGCTCGTACTTGTGGGACCCGACCATCCACCCGTGCGCGAAGGCAACGGCGGGGAGATTGAAACCGGTTTCCGGCGTGTACACGACACCCGGCTGTCCGGCCAGGGCGAGGTTGCCGCGGAGAACTCGGTGCGGGCCGCGCTTGGACAGCTCACGGGTCAGTGTCTTCAGTTTCGGTGCCACGGTTGAAGACGTTATCCGATGAGCCGCCTCGTGTATGCGGAGCGGACGCTGCAACCAGGTGCGGGAACCGCAAAATGCGCCCACCGCCGATGTCCAAGTACCCTGAGTCACCATGTGCGGAATCGTGGGATACGTCGGCCACCGCCCAGCTCTGGGCGTTGTGGTGGAGGCTTTGCGACGAATGGAGTATCGCGGGTACGACTCGTCGGGAATCGCGATTCTCGACGGAACCGGTGGGGTCGAGATCGAGCGTAAGGCCGGTAAGTTGGCCAACCTCGAGGCGGAGCTCGGCGAGTACGGTGCGGATCACTTCGTCGGTACGTCCGGTATGGGCCATACCCGTTGGGCGACGCATGGGCGTCCGACGGACCGCAATGCGCACCCGCATCGTGATGCCTCGGGCAAGCTGGCTGTCGTTCACAACGGAATCATCGAGAATTTTGCCCCGCTGCGTGCGGAGCTCGAGGCTGCAGGCGTCGAACTGCAGAGCGACACGGATTCCGAGGTCGCGGTTCACCTCGTCGCCCGGGCGTACGCCCAGGGGCCGACGGCAGGTGATTTCATCGAGAGTGCGCTGTCGGTGGTTCGTCGGTTGGAAGGTGCGTTCACGCTCGTCTTCACGCACGCTGATCATGCGGACACGATTGTCGCCGCGCGCCGCTCGACACCGCTCGTAGTCGGTGTCGGTGAGGGCGAGATGTTCCTCGGCTCCGACGTCGCTGCATTCATCGAGCACACACGCGATGCGGTTGAACTCGGACAGGATCAGGCAGTGGTGATCACTGCCGACAGCTACCGGATCTCCGACTTCGCGGGTAACGAGGCAGAAGGACGCCCGTTCCGCATCGACTGGGATCTCGCGGCCGCCGAAAAGGGTGGTCACGATTACTTCATGCTCAAGGAGATCGAAGAGCAGCCGACCGCTGTCGCCGACACGCTCCTCGGCCACTTCGAGAACGGGAAGATCGTCCTCGACGAGCAGCGGTTGTCCGATCAGGAACTGCGCGACGTCGACAAGGTGTTCGTTGTCGCTTGCGGTAGCGCTTACCACTCCGGTCTGTTGGCGAAGTACGCGATCGAGCATTGGACGCGTCTACCTGTCGAGGTCGAACTCGCCAGCGAATTCCGTTACCGCGACCCGGTTCTCGATCGCTCGACGCTTGTTGTCGCAATCTCGCAGTCGGGGGAAACGGCCGATACGCTCGAGGCTGTCAAGCACGCCAAGGACCAGAAGGCACGCGTCCTGGCGATCTGCAACACCAACGGTGCACAGATCCCGCGTGAAGCCGACGCAGTTCTCTACACGCGGGCAGGACCGGAAATCGCGGTCGCGTCCACCAAGGCGTTCCTGGCGCAGGTGACCGCGAACTACCTCGTCGGTTTGGCTTTGGCGCAGGCTCGCGGAACCAAGTATCCGGACGAGGTCGCCCGCGAGTACGCCGACCTCGAAGCGATGCCCGCATTGGTCAGCAAGGTGCTCGAGACGGCAGAACCGGTGCGCGCGTTGGCGCGCCAGTTCGCGCACGCGTCGACCGTGCTGTTCCTGGGGCGTCACGTCGGCTACCCGGTGGCGCTCGAGGGTGCGCTCAAGCTCAAGGAGCTTGCGTACATGCACGCCGAGGGCTTTGCCGCCGGTGAGCTCAAGCACGGCCCGATCGCCTTGATCGAGGAGGACCTTCCGGTCATCATCGTCATGCCGTCGCCGCAGGGCCGCGCTGTCCTGCACTCGAAGTTGGTGTCCAACATTCAGGAGATCAAGGCGCGCGGGGCGACGACTATCGTCATCGCTGAGGAAGGCGACACCGTCGCCGCGGCGCACGCGGATCACCTGATCGAGATTCCGGCGTCACCGACTCTGCTGCAGCCGTTGCTGTCCACGGTTCCGTTGCAGATCTTTGCGGCCGAGGTTGCCGCGGCGCGTGGCTATGACGTCGACAAGCCGCGTAACCTGGCGAAATCGGTTACGGTCGAGTAGCTTTCGCTAGAAAATCGGGCCCCGCAGTCGCAAGACTGTGGGGCCCGAGCGCGTTACGGCGTCTCGACGACGACGGTTCCGCGCATCTCGGGATGCGGTGTGCAGGTGTAGTCGTAGGTTCCGGGTTCGGTGAACGTGTAGGTGTAGGTTCCCGATTTCTTGAGCGGACTGCGGAGTTTGCCCTTGGCGTCCCCGAGGCCGTTGACGTCGTGGGCCATTCCGTTGTCGTCGAACACCCACGTGACCGTCTCGCCGACATTCACGGTGATGGACGCGGGGGAGTACGCCATCCCGGAGATGGTCACCACGGGTCCGCTGGCCGTCGTTTCCGGAGCCGGTGGTGTGGAGTCGGTGCCGGAACTGCACCCGACCAGACCGAGAGCGAGCACGAGACCCGCGATTGCCGGGCGAAGACGTGATTTCATGGTTTCGAGGGTAGCGACGGCAACTGAAGGGTTCCGACATGCGTGGGTACTACACAGCCGATCAGGTGCGAGCAGCTGAGGCGCCGCTGCTCGACAAGCTGCCCGACGGGGTGCTGATGCGTCGAGCGGCGTACGGTCTTGCGCGAGTAGTCGCGGACGAATTGCGTTCCCGTACAGGGTCGGTCGCGCATCGGTCGGTGACGCTTCTGGTCGGTACGGGCGACAACGGCGGTGATGCCCTGTGGGCCGGTGCGTTGCTCCGCAAACGAGGTGTGAGCGTGCGGGCCGTGTTGCTCGATCCGGCGCGCGCTCATCGGGCGGGCCTCGATGCTCTCTTGACGGCCGGCGGCCGAGTCGCCGCCGAAGTCGGGTCGCCGGATCTGGTGATCGACGGCATCGTCGGGATTTCCGGGCACGGCGGTCTACGGCCTGACGCGGCCGATCTCGTCGGCCAGGTGGATGCACCGATCGTGGCGGTCGATCTTCCGAGCGGCGTCGACGCGAACACCGGCGCAGTGGACGGCCCGTCGGTGACCGCTGATGTGACGGTCACATTCGGTGCGCTCAAGCCGGTACATGTACTCGCGGCTCCGCTGTGTGGTCGTGTCGAACTCGTGGACATCGGATTGAGCGTCGGCGAACCCGAATTCGGTTCGCTCGATCCGGCGGAGGTCGGTGCGCTGTGGCCGGTGCCCGGTCCGGAGGACGACAAGTATTCGCAGGGTGTGGTGGGCATCGTTGCGGGAAGTGAGCAGTATCCCGGCGCGGGCGTGCTCTGTACCGGTGCCGCGGTGACCGCGACCGCCGGCCTGGTCCGCTACGCCGGGCACGGCGCCACCGAGGTGCTCGCCCGGTTCCCGGAGGTGATTGCGAGTGAGACCTTCCAAGCCGCCGGGCGAGTTCAGGCGTGGGTGGTCGGCCCCGGTATGGGTACCGACGACGACGCCGCGCGACTTCTGGCGTCGGTGCTGGCTACTGATGTACCCGTTGTTGTCGATGCGGACGGACTTACCCTCCTCGCTCAGCGTCCCGAACTTGTCGCAGCCCGGACCGCGCCGACACTGTTGACGCCCCACGCCGGCGAGTTCGCTCGATTCACAACTCTTGGCGACGACAGGATCGCGGCCACGCGTGCTCTTGCCGCACGCCTCGGAGTCACGGTCCTGCTGAAGGGCCATACGACGGTGATCTCGGATCCCGGCGGTGAGGTGCTGGTCAACGACGCCGGCGGCTCCTGGGCATCGACGGCAGGTTCGGGTGACATCCTCTCCGGTGTGATCGGTGCGTTGCTGGCGGCGGGTCTGAGCCCTCTCGAAGCCGGGGCCGTCGGGGCGCGGGCTCACGCGTTGGCTGCGAACATCGCCGCTGCCGGCGGTCAGAGCGATGTCGCCGGAGCACCGATTTCGGCTTCACCCCTGCTGGGAGGTCTGCGGGAATCGGTGCGTGTGCTTCGCTCTTTTGCCCTCGATTGAGGGTGTTCAAACCCGAACACGTGTCCGATTCTGCGTGGGTGGCAGGATTGTCGCCATGACGCTTGCCCAGGGAAGAGCACCGAAGGAGCCTGCGGAGGGGAAGGCGAGCCGACTCGACGACGCAGTAGGGCCGCAGACGGAGGCAGTCGTCGATCTGGACGCGATCGCGCACAACGTGCGTGTTCTGCGTGAATTTGCCGGGGATGCAGCGTTGATGGCGGTCATCAAGGCGGACGGATACAACCACGGCGCAGTTGCGGTGGCGCGGACGGCGCTCTCGGCGGGAGCCCGGGAACTCGGCGTCACCACCATCGCGGAGGCACTGGTCCTTCGCGAGGCAGGCATCACCGCTCCCGTTCTTGCCTGGCTGCACGGCGTCGACGCCGATTTCGCCTCGGCGATCCGATCGGACGTCGAGATCGGCGTGTCCTCCCCGCGACACCTGGCCGCTGTCGTCGACGCGGCACGGGTTCTGGGACAAAAGGCGATGGTGACGCTCAAGGTGGACACCGGTCTCAATCGCAACGGCGTATCGAGAACCGAGTGGCCGCAGATGCTCGACGACCTCGCCACTGCGCGGGACGAGGGCACGATCAGGCTGCGCGGAGTGTTCTCTCACCTCGCGCACTCGGACGAACCGCATCACGACGTCATCGACATGCAGAAGCAGCGTTTGATCGACGCGGTTGCCGACGTCCGCGCTCGCGGATTCGACCCCGAAGTCGTTCATCTTTCCAACTCCGCTGCTACAGTCACCCGTCCTGACCTGCGGTTTGACATGGTTCGGCCCGGAATCGCGATATATGGATTGTCTCCGGTGCCCGAACTCGGAGATTTCGGTTTACGACCGGCGATGACGCTGCGAGCGAAGGTGATTCTGGTGAAGAAGGTAGCCGCCGGAGAGGGCGTCTCCTACGGGCATCAGTGGGTCGCACCGCACGACACCACTCTTGCGCTGCTTCCCGTCGGCTACGCCGACGGTTTGTCTCGCTCACTGAGTGGCAAGTTCGAAGTGCAGTTGGGCGGTAAGCGTCGCCAGGCTGTCGGGCGAATCTGCATGGACCAGGTATTGGTGGACCTGGGTCCGGACGGTGACGGAGTTCGCGAAGGCGACACCGCGATCTTCTTCGGCAACGGCGATCACGGCGAACCCAACGCGCAGGCCTGGGCCGACGTACTCGACACCATTCACTACGAGGTCGTGACCGGGATACGTGGACGCACTGTGCGTACGTACATCGGGGGAGAGACGTCATGAAGACTGCAGGAAAGATGAGCATTCTCGGTGGCCTGCTCAGCGCCGTGGCGCTCGGCTCGATGGCCGGCGTGAACGCATTCAAGACCGCGACGCGTCCGGGCCGGGAAATCTACGCGGACGAGGATTTCGACCTCATGACGCGCGACCGCAAGAGCACGGTGCGCACCGAGGACGGTGTCGAGCTGGCAGTTCGCGAAGTGGGACCGGACGACGCTCCGCTGACGGTCGTTTTCGTGCACGGATACTGCCTGAGTGCGCTGTCCTGGCATTTCCAGCGCCGCCAGCTCGAAGAGCGATGGGGCAACAAGGTTCGCATGGTGTTCTACGACCAGCGCGGACACGGAGACTCGGGCATGCCGCGTTCGAAGAGTTGTACGGTTTCTCAGCTCGGCCGCGACCTCGCGACCGTCGTCGAGGCCAAGGTACCCAAGGGGCCGATAGTTCTCGTCGGTCACTCGATGGGCGGCATGACGGTACTCGCGCTCGCCGGTCAGCGACCCGAATGGTTCGAGGGCCGAGTCATCGGCGTGGGGCTGGTCGCGACGACGGCGGCAGGCCTGGCCGAGACCGGCCTGACCCGCAATCTGCAGAATCCGATCATCGACGGATTCCGGTTGGCAGTGCGCACCTCACCAGGAGTAGTTCAGCATGCCCGGGGCGCTGCGCGAGTATTGATCACGCCGATCCTGCGTGCGGCCTCGTACGGCACCGATGTCAGCCCACGGCTGCATGAACTCTCGGACGGCATGCTCGACCGCACCTCGGTTGTGACCATCGTCAATTTCCTGCGGACGTTGGAACTGCACGACGAGTCCGCTTCTCTCGAGGTCCTCGCGCACACACCGGCAGTCGTGATCTGCGGCGATCAAGACATGATGATTCCGTTCATCAGCTCCAAGCGTCTCGCTGCCGATCTCCCCGAGTCCGAACTCGTGCGAGTTCACGGGGCCGGCCATCTGGTGCAGCTCGAGTTCCCGGCGATCGTGACGGACGCAATCGACAAGTTGGTGCAGCGAGCGCAGGTAGAAGAGCGGTCCGATGTCGGCTGAGAACTCCACGGGACTTCCCGTGTCCGGACAGATCACGTTGGAAACGGCCGAGGATACCGAGGCTTTCGGCCGACGCTTGGCGGCGGGACTTGTTGCCGGCGACCTGGTGGTGCTGGACGGTCCACTCGGGGCAGGCAAGACCGCGTTGACGCGCGGAATCGGCGCCGGGCTCGGGGTGCAGGGCCGGGTGACGTCCCCGACGTTCGTCATCGCTCGTGAGCATCGTCCGGGCACCCGCCCTGGCGGCGGAGTTCCCGTCGGCATGATCCACGTCGACGCATACCGGCTGGGAGACAGCGGACCGCATGCGCTCGACGAACTCGATGCCCTCGACCTCGACACCGACCTCACCGATGCAGTGGTGGTGGTCGAATGGGGTGGTGACGTCGTGGAAAGGCTCGTCGAACGGCACCTGCGAGTGCAGCTTCATCGGGAACCCGAATCGGATGTGCGGACTGCGAGTTGGTCCTGGACGACGTGAAACGGAGTTTGGTGTCACAGACGTCGTGAAACGGAGTTTGGTGTCACAGACGTCGTGAAACGGAGTTTGGTGTCACAGACGTCGTGACCCTCCCGGGCCGGAAGTAGTTCTTCACGTGCGGGTACCCTGAGAAATCGTGCTTGTTCTCGCAATTGACACCTCCACTCCGGCAGTCACTGCCGGAGTCGTCTCCCTGTCGGCTTCGTCACCGGACCCAGTGTCACTGGACGCAGAGTCACCGGACACAGTGGAGACGCTTGCCGTGCGTGTCACGGTCAATCCTCGTGCGCACGCCGAGGTCTTGACCCCTCACGTCCTCGAATGCCTCGCCGAGGCAGGGCTCACACCGGCCGACTTGAACGCCGTCGTCGTGGGTGTCGGGCCAGGGCCGTACACCGGACTGCGTGTCGGCATGGCGACGGGCGCTGCCTTCGGTGACGCACTCGGTGTTCCCGTGTACGGCGTGTGCAGCCTCGATGCGATCGCGGCTGCGGTACCGACCACACAGAGCCTGCTCGTCGTGACTGACGCGAGGCGTCGCGAGATCTACTGGGCGCGCTATGACGGCGGAGTGCGCGTCGAAGGACCGGCTGTGAATTCCGCCGGCGACGTCGATCCTGCGCCTTCGACGCTGATTGCCGGATCCGCTTCGCACGTGGACTTCTTCGATCTACCCGTCGACCCGGCGGAGACACCTTCACCGGCCGGGTTGGTGACAGTCGCTGCTCGCGAGATCCTGGCCGGCTCGGTTCCGGCCCCGCTGGAGCCGCTGTACCTCCGACGCCCGGACGCGAAGACCCTTGCAGAACGTGGCAAGTGAGACAGAGCAGATGAAGTACAGCATCGAGCCGATGAACGCCGATGACGCCGAACGGTGCGCGGAGTTGGAGCGCGCGTTGTTCGCAGGCGACGGACCCTGGAGCGCACAAGCGTTCGTCTCGGAACTTGCAGGCGCACATAATCATTACTTCGTTGCCCGGGAGCCTGACGGTCACGTCCTCGGCTACGCCGGAGTCGCATTGTTGGGGGCGTCGCCGAACATGGAGGCCGAGGTTCACACCATCGGTACAGATCCCTCGGCTCAGCGACTCGGAATCGGCGGCGCGTTGCTCGATGCGCTTCTGACTCTGGCGGATTCACGGCAGTGCCCGGTGTTCCTGGAAGTGCGCACCGACAACGAACCTGCCATCGCGCTGTACCGGCGCGAAGGATTCGAGATCGTCGGAACACGAAAGAAGTACTACCAGCCCAGTGGGGCAGATGCGTACACGATGAGACGGCCTGCCGTGCTCGGTGTCCGCGAAATTGAGGAGCAGCAAGCATGATCGTCATGGGTGTCGAAAGTTCTTGCGACGAAACAGGTGTCGGTATCGTCCGCTGGAACGGTGACGGAACCTGCGAATTGTTGGCCGACGAGGTGGCATCGAGCGTGGATCAGCACGCCAGGTATGGGGGAGTGGTTCCCGAAGTGGCCTCGCGGGCTCACCTCGAGGCGATCGTGCCGACGATGCGCCGTGCCCTTGCTGCCGCCGGTATCGAGAAGCCCGACGCGCTGGCCGTCACCATCGGACCCGGACTGGCCGGCGCGCTGCTGGTCGGTGTAGCCGCAGCGAAAGCCTATGCGGCAGCATGGAACATCCCGTTCTATGCGGTCAATCATCTCGGCGGTCACGTCTCGGTGGACACTCTCGAGCACGGTCCGTTGCCCTCGTGCGTCGCATTATTGGTCTCCGGCGGTCACACACACCTGCTTCACGTCGAAGATCTGGGCAAGCCCATTGTCGAACTGGGCACGACTGTCGACGACGCCGCCGGTGAGGCCTTCGACAAGGTGGCCAGACTGCTCGGACTCGGCTTTCCCGGTGGACCGGCACTCGATGCTGCTGCGCAAGAGGGAGATCCGAACGCAATCACCTTCCCTCGCGGCATGACGGGGCCGCGCGATTCACGGCACGACTTCTCGTTCTCGGGACTCAAGACGTCCGTCGCGCGCTATGTCGAATCGAAAGAGCGCGCAGGCGAGACCTTTTCGATCCCGGACATCGCTGCCTCGTTCCAGGAAGCGGTTGCAGACGTCCTGACGATGAAGGCAGTGCGTGCAGCCAAGGACGTCGGGGTCGACACGTTGGTTCTCGGCGGCGGCGCCACGGCCAATTCGCGTATCCGCTCACTCGCCGAGCAGCGCTGCGCCGAAGCAGGCATCACGTTGCGCATTCCGAAACCTCGACTGTGCACGGACAACGGCGTGATGATCGCATCGTTGGCCGCTCACCTGATCGGAAACGGCGCAGGCCCTTCGGAATTGAGTGTTGCGACGGACCCGGGGCTGTCGGTCTCCGTCAGCCAGTTGATGCACTGAAAATCGGCCGACTGAGAATCAGCCGACCGGGGCCGGTTCCCGATCCGGTGTGGTCGCGGGACCGTTTTCGGGCATCGAGGTATTCGGTTCACCGGGCTTCGTCGTCGGATCACCACCACCAGGGGTAGTGATTTCGGTTTCGGTGGAACCGGATCCAGGAGTCTCCGGCGTCGTCGGGTTCTCGCCGCCGCTCTCACCCGGGCCGAGACCGCCGCCGGGGTTTGCCTCGGTCGGATCGACCGGGGGCGTCGCCTCGGTGTCCGGCAGCGTCGGCCACCACGCCGGTGGATCGGGCAGCGTGATTCCGGGAATGGTCGGCCAATTCGGAGTGGTCGTTGTCGTGGTCGGCGGCGTGGTTGTCGTCGAGGTGTCCGGGATCGGCGCAGGCGGAAGTGTGTACTGATGCGTTGTGTACGAGTGCGTGTCGTAAGGCTGCGAGTCGAACGGGGTGGTGGGATACCCGTACCGAGGATACGTGCTGCCGGCTACCGAAGGCAGAGGATCATGAGACGGAATGATCGTCGATCCGGTGCTCGGTGTCGCTTCGGGGCTCACCGTCGTCGTGGTCGACCCTGTTCCGACGGGCGAGACCGCGGTGTCGTCGGTCGGCACCAATTCCTTTGCGCCGTAACCGAGTACCAGTCCGCCGACCACGAGCGCACCGATCAACGCTCCCGATACCTTGGCGGTGGATCCGGAGCGCTGGTCACTTCCGGAGCCCAGCAGCGGGAAACGAATTGCGGTGATCGAATCTGCCAGGAGTGCAGCACCTTTGGTTGCCGCAGTCTCGGGCTCGACGATCTCGACCATGGGGACGTCGACGGCAGCGGCGACGGCGGACCGCACGGCCGGAATGTGTGCGCCACCGCCGATGAGTACAACGGCACCGACGGGCCGCGGTGAGCCCGTCACGACTTCACGGATGAAGGTGACGGCGCGCTCTATATCCGGGGCGATGATGGCCTCGAACTCGTCGCGCGTGATCGCCATCGCGTCGATCGGAAGGTCGATGGTCACCTTGGTGGACGTGGACAGTTGCTCTTTGGCGACATGGCACCGGGCGGCAAGAAGTTCCGCGTCGGTGTACCGGCGCAAGTGCCCTGGCGCCTTCTCCGTCACGAAGTCGACCAATGCCCGGTCGATTCCGGCCCCTGCGAGGGCGTCGATACGGTCGGAGTGCAGAACTTCACCGGTGTGGTCGACGACGGACACCGTCAGACCTTGATCGCCGACGTCCACCTGAGCTGTCGTGTCGTACCGCTCGGTTTTCCCTGTCTCGGCGAGATACGCGTGTACGGCGGCAGGTTCGGGGATTGCACGGACCTGCTTCGGCGAGCGCGAAAGAGATGACCTGATGCTCGCGAGTTGATCGTCCGTGCGATAGCTGACACCGATCGAGCGCGGCGCTTCAGATCCGTCCGTTACCTGCGTCGTCATCAGCTTGATGGATGCTCTGACAAGGTCACCGACGTTGGAATTGGCCTGATCCGCCGAGACGAAGCGAGTCTCGGCAGGCACGGCGCCTGGCGCGTTTGTGCTGGTATCGGTGTCGACGAGTGCTGAATAGACACCGGAAGATCCAGTGGAAATTCCCAGTGAACAACTCATCGCACACCTCCTCACAGTCAATACCGGTCAATGTTCAATCGACCGCCGTTATATGAACGTTACAGAAGGTTCGTGAGGATTGCTCAGTGCTTCTCGTCTCCGTGACGTCCTTTTCGGACCGAAAGGGTGGTTTTACCTGCGAAATTGTCGATCATTGATTCATGCGGAAAAAAGGCGATTCTCCCCACATCGACCGGGAACGACGACGCGCGCTGATCCGTGGTGCAGTGCTTCGGCCCACACTGACGGTGATCGCCTTCGGATGCGCGTATTTCTTTCTGCCGTGGATCGATGTACATACCGCCAGTGCAATCTTCCTCTTGATCGGTGGAGGCGCCGCGGTACTTGCCGTGACCACCTGGCAGGTGTGGCGAATTCTGCGTTCCGATGTGCCATCTCTGCAGGCGGTCGAAGCTGTGGCGGTGGTGATGCCGACGTACTTGTTGTTGGTGTCCATCACCTATTTTTCGGTCGAGCATGCAAGCCCTGGCAGTTTCACCGAACCGCTGTCGCGTATGGCGGCGCTGTACTTTTCGTTGTCCGTCTTCTCGACAGTCGGATTCGGTGACATCGCCGCGCAGACGGACCTTGCCCGGGGGCTCGTGAGCCTTCAGATCGTCTGCAATCTGGTGTTGATCGGATTCGGTGTTCGATTCGTCGTTGCCGCAGTGTCGTGGGCGAAATCGCACCGCTCGCCTTCGAGCGGACCTGAAATCACCTAGGACACTGCGGCAATCGGAGTCATCGTCCGGTGTGAACCAACAATTCGACGTTCTGGTCGACGCCGGTACCCGTCAGCTTCGGGTCGCGGTGGATGTCGTTGAACGACAGTTCGCGGTACAGCGAGGCGAGCCCGGCTGCCGACTTGTCGCTGTAGTCGACGGAATTGGGACTCTCCGCCTCGAAGAGCGTCGCAAGCAACGACACCGTTCCGTCATGGTTGTCCGCGATCTCGATGATGCGTCCGAGTTGCGGGTAGTCGATGTGCGAGGCGGTGTTGATCTCCCAGAAGCCCTGCTCGGGGGTCGCGCCGGGCCACGGGGTGATCTTGTTCTCGTGGGTGTGTCCGTTGACCCAGGCAAGTACGTTCGGGAAACGATGCAGCAAGTCGAGAAGCTGTGAACCGCGCAGGCGTGGCTCGAGGACGTTCTCGGGGTCGGGAATGAGATTGTCCATCGTGTCGCTCGTGTGGTGACTGAACAGCACGAAATACGTGTCACCTCGCGACTCGGTGACGCGAGAGCCCGCGGCGTCGTAGTAGGTGCTGCTGCCGGCGCGCAGGGTGTTCTCGATCCACTGGAACTGAGCGGCGCCCAGCGAACCGTCGACGAGGCCCGCGCGGTTGGTGGAGTCCATGCTGATGCCGACGACGCCCGGTGCGATCTCGAACGAGTAGTAACCGATACCGGTTTCGCCGGCGTCGGGGGCGAAACCGTGTCCGACGGGGCCGGGACCGGTGTGCGCGGGATCAAGATGTGCGGCGATGAACTGTCGCGGTGTGAACGGCGCGCGCGACGGGTCGGGGGTGACCTGGCGCGGCGGCGTCGTGAAGGCGGACAGGATTCCGGGTATCGCACTGGGATCGAACTTGGTGGCGACGTCGATCTGCTTGGCCTGCTCCGGTGAACCGGGCACCTCGAATTTGAGAGATCCCGTGTACATCGCTTCGAGCGGCGGGATGCCGCTGGGCACCGTGCCGGACACCGAGTCGTCGTGGTTGCCGAACACGCAGTACCAAGGGGTGTTCAGGCCGGGGCTCGACACGGGCGTGAAAGCGGCACCGAAGAAATCGGGGATCTCCGGGAATCCGGCCTTCTTGTACATGTCGAGCATCGGTGACTCGGGGTTCCAGTAGAGATCGGCACCCGAGTTCTGTACACCCTCGTAGCGGTCCTTGGCACCGGTGTTGGCGACGACGGTTCCGCCGTTGAGTGAGGTGAGGAACCAGTCGAGTTCGGCGAATTCCTTGTTGTCCGTGTTGTCGCCGGTGGTGACGACGGCATCGAAGGGTCGCGACGTGTGCGGGCCACTGCCGATCGAATTGACCCGGCGGACAAGTGAAATCAGCCCGTGCGCTGTCAGGGTCTCCTGGGGACGGAACGCCGAGCCGGTGATCTGGTGGACGTACTCAAATCGCATGGGGGACTGGGCGTCGACGATGTGGACGTCGGTCAGCTGCACGAGTGAGGCGAGCGCGGTGCGTCGGTCCTCGCGTCCCGACTTCGGCTCGGCCAACTCGCTGCGCACGATGTTCGCCCAACCGGGTCCGGCGGTGAGCTTGGTGTAGCCGCTACTGCTGACGGGGGTGGACACGGACTCGAGAGTGGTGCCAGGACCTGACGTCGGAATGGTCGACGCGCCTGCATATTGCAGGCCCCACGGCTTGCCAAGGCTGACCGCGCCGACGGCGCCGAGTCCGGCGAAGGTCAGAAAACTACGGCGATTGATGTTCGTCACGAAGTGAACAATAGGTGAACGTGGTGGACGGCTGTCCTGTTTCGCTCTGGACGAAGAGAAAAATGCGCCCAGTCCTTGAGGGTTGGCACTCTCACGTATAGAGTGCCAATTGGCGCTGATCGAGTTCCGGCACCCGCGACGACGGGACTGCAGTGACGCGCCGTAAACGGCATACCCAAACAGCTGTCCGAGGATCGCCTCGGACGCACATACCCCAAAGTGGAGGGCTCATCGTGGCGAGCGTCAACATCAAGCCGCTCGAGGACAAGATCCTCGTCCAGGCCAACGAGGCTGAAACGACGACGGCTTCCGGCCTGGTCATTCCTGACACAGCCAAGGAAAAGCCCCAGGAGGGCACCGTCGTTGCAGTCGGCGAAGGCCGCGTCAACGAGCAGGGCAACCGCATCCCGGTCGACGTCAAGGAGGGTGACACGGTCATCTACTCCAAGTACGGCGGAACCGAGATCAAGTACGCCGGCCAGGAATACCTGATCCTGTCGGCACGCGACGTGCTGGCTGTCGTCTCCAAGTAAGACACACGTGATCCGCCCCGGAGTCCACACAGGATCCCGGGGCGGAATGCGTTCACGCCCCGAAGATTCAGGAGCTGACAGAACAGATGTCCAAGCAAATTGCGTTCAACGAGACCGCACGCCGCGCTCTCGAAGCCGGAGTCGACAAGCTTGCCGACGCCGTCAAGGTGACCTTGGGCCCGCGTGGACGCCACGTCGTGCTCGCCAAGGCATTCGGCGGCCCCACCGTCACCAACGACGGTGTGAGCATCGCCCGTGAGATCGAGCTCGAAGATCCCTTCGAGAACCTCGGCGCACAGCTCGTCAAGAGCGTCGCCACCAAGACCAACGATGTTGCCGGCGACGGCACCACCACCGCGACCGTTCTGGCCCAGGCCATCGTCCGCGGCGGACTCAAGAACATCGCAGCGGGCGCGAACCCGATGGCTCTCGGCGTCGGCATCAACGCCGCAGCCGACAAGGTCGTCGAGGAACTGCTCGCCGCAGCCACCCCCGTCGAGGGCGAGAAGTCGATCGCTCAGGTCGCCACCGTCTCCTCACGTGACGAAGAGATCGGCAAGCTCGTCGGCGAGGCACTCACCCGTGTCGGAACCGACGGCGTCGTGACGGTCGAGGAATCCTCCACCGTTGCAACCGAACTCGTTGTAACCGAAGGTGTTCAGTTCGACAAGGGCTACCTCTCGCCCTACTTCGTCACCGACATCGATGCGCAGAAGGCCGTCTACGAAGACGCGCTGATCCTGCTCTTCCGCGAGAAGATCAGCTCACTTCCCGACTTCCTTCCGCTGCTCGAGAAGGTTGCCGAATCCGGCAAGCCGCTCTTGATCATCGCCGAGGACGTCGAGGGTGAAGTTCTCTCCACCCTCGTGGTCAACTCCATCCGCAAGACCATCAAGGCCGTCGCCGTCAAGGCGCCGTTCTTCGGTGATCGTCGCAAGGCATTCCTCGACGACCTCGCAGTCGTCACGGCAGGCACCGTCATCAACACCGACGTCGGCCTCTCGCTCAAGGAAGCCGGCCTCGACCTGCTCGGCAGCGCTCGCCGCGTTGTCGTCACCAAGGACGAGACGGTCATCGTCGACGGTGCAGGCACCGCTGACGACATCGCGACCCGCGTTGCGCAGCTGCGTCGCGAGATCGAGAACACCGATTCGGATTGGGACCGCGAGAAGCTCGAAGAGCGTCTGGCGAAGCTGTCCGGCGGCGTGGCCGTCATCAAGGTCGGCGCAGCCACCGAAACCGATCTGAAGGAACGCAAGTTCCGCGTCGAGGATGCGGTCAACGCAGCCAAGGCAGCAGTTTCCGAGGGCATCGTCCCCGGTGGCGGATCGGCTCTCGTTCAGGCCGGTACGGCTCTGATCGGGAACCTCGGCTTGACGGGTGACGAGGCCACCGGCGTTGCCGTGGTCCGCGAAGCCCTCAACGCCCCGTTGTTCTGGATCTCCAGCAACGCAGGCATCGACGGTTCCGTCGTTGTCAGCAAGGTCGCCGAGATGACCAAGGGCGAAGGCTTCAACGCTGCCACCCTCACCTACGGCAACCTGCTTGCCGACGGCGTCGTCGACCCGGTCAAGGTCACTCGCTCGGCAGTGGTCAACGCCGCTTCCGTCGCGCGCATGATCCTCACGACCGAGAGCGCCGTCGTCGAGAAGCCGACCGAGGAAGTTGCCGACACCGGACACGGTCACAGCCACTGACTCGCTGCTCGTAGTTTCCACAAAGAAGAGATCCCCCACCGGATTCCGGTGGGGGATCTTTTTTCGTCTGGCGATCAGATGAGCGGGATCGTTGCGAACGGCTCGCTCGTCGGCTGCTGCGATCCGCCGGGCGGTTCGACAGTGAACGCCAACTTCGTATTCGGACCGATGCCGTCGAGCACCACCTGGGTAGTGGGTTTGACGTCGCCCGGAGCCATCGTCCCCATCGGGATCATCGTGGTGTCGTCGGTGTCGCCCGGCACCAGCCACATCTGGTAGACGGTATCCGGACTCGGGGGAGTCACATCGTTCATCACGAGGACTGCGGCGTCTTCGGAGGGCGAGAACAGCGTCGTGGCACTACCGCCGCCCGGAATTTCACGCGTCGTGGCATGAACGTCGGGTGCTGCCATGATTTCGGACGCGGCGTTCTGCGGCGGCGTGTCGTCGGACAGCGTGCGTCCGATTCCTATGCCGCCGACCAGGATTGCGACTGCGGCGGCCGCCGCAAGAGCCATGGTCCACGGGCGTCGACGGTTACGACGCTCGGCCAGCGAAACCGGGGCGTTGGGAGCCGCGGTCTGTTCTGCGATCGAGGCGAGGACGCTGCTGCGCAGCGACGGCGGGGGCTCGACGGCGTCGACGACGGTCATCGCGGCCATGGTTTCGGCGGTGAGCCGGACCTGGGCGTCGAATTCGGCGTGGGTCGCGGAGTCCGAAGCGGCAAGTCGTTTGTCGACCTCACGGCGCTCGTCGAGGTCCAACGCATCGATCGCGTAGGCGTACGCGTAGTCGATCAGCTCTTCGTCCATCTCACATCACCCCCAAACATCCACGTAGGCGCAGTAGTCCGTCGCGAATTCGCGACTTGATCGTGGGAATCGCCACGCCGAGATCTTCGGCCACCTCGCGGTACGTTCGGCCGCCGTAATAGGCGAGAGTCACCGATTGGCGCTGAGTGTCCGTCAGCGTTTCGAGACAGTCGGTGACAGCACGATGCTCGTCTCTTCGTGTCACTTCGTCGCTGACGACGTCGAATTCGGGAGTGGCATTGGTGGTGTCGTAGAGAGCCTGTCGATCCGAACTCGACTGTTCGGAGCGCACGCGATCCACTGCGCGCCGGTGGGCAAGTGTCAGGAGCCAGGAAAGCGCGGACCCCTTGGCAGGGTCGAAGCTGTCGGCTGATTTCCAGGCCTGGAGGTAGACCTCTTGGACCGCTTCCTCGGAGAAACCTGGATCACGGAGTACACGAAGAACCATGCCGTACACACGGGAGCTGGTTCGGTCGTAGAACTCGGCGAAGGCGCTCTGGTCGCCACCGGCGACGTTCGCGAGGATCACTGCCAGCTCGCGTGATTCCGCGATTCGCGCGGTGCGGGCCGCAGAATTGTCCGTCGGGCATGCGTCGGCCGCATCCGACGCATGGTCTGGCTCGCTCACGAAGAGTTGTCTCGCTTCATCGCGTACAACCGTAGCGTGCATGTCCGGTTCTTTTCTCTTGGCCCGCCGTTGGCCGCTGTGCGCCTTTATTAACCGCGGGGGGTTGATAAAGGCGCACAGCAGGTGGGGACTACTGCGGCATCAGCACCGAATCGATGAGGTAGACGGTGGCGTTTGCGGTCTTGACTCCACCGCAGACGACAGTTGCGTCGTTGACCTTGATGTTGTCACCGGATCCGGTGACGGTGACCGTTCCGCCCTCGGCGGTGGGGTGCGTTCCGTCGATCGCGTCAGGGGCGATCTGGCCGGGAACCACGTGGTAGGTGAGGATCTTGGTCAGCGTGGCGCTGTCCGTCTTGAGGCTGTCGATCGTGGCGGGGTCGATCTTGGCGAATGCCGAGTCGATCGGTGCGAAGACGGTGAACTCGCCACCGTTGAGAGTGTCGACCAGGTTGACGTCCGGGTTGAGCTGGCCGGAGACCGCCGCGGTCAAGGTGGTGAGCAACGGATTGTTGGACGCCGCTGTGGCAACCGGATCCTGGGCCATTCCGCTGACCGATCCGGCGCCGCTCGGCACTGCGGCTGCATAGTCGGCACAACCGGCACCGACCAGATCGGAAGCAGGCTCCGCCATCGCGCTGCTGGGAGACATGCTCGATCCCATGGCAGAAGACGTCATGGCGGCGCTGGACGTGTCGGTCGACGAATCGTTGTCGTCGGAGGAGCAACCGACCACGCCGAAGACGGCGAAAGAGGCTGCTGCGGTGACTGCCAGAACTCGAGTAGAGGTGTTCATGGGTCTGCCTTCCTGAAGGGATGTGCTGAGGTGCACTGTCAGAAGGCATTCGGAGGCGGGCGTCGGTCGGATGGGTCGTGTCGGAAATTCTTTTCGACGGTGTCCCGTCCACACGCAAAAGCCCCCGAAAACTCTCGGGGGCCTAGTGCGCTGTACCTACGTGTATCAGGAAGCTATGCGGGTGGTGCGACGGTGGCGCGCGTGTAGTTCACGTTCGGTTTCCGACATTCCTCCCCAGATGCCGTACGGCTCGGCGACGGTCAGCGCGTGGCTGCGGCACTGCATCAGGACCGGGCACTGACGGCACATCTCTTTTGCGCGGGTTTCGCGCTGGGCACGTGCTCTACCGCGTTCGCCATCGGGATGGAAGAACATGGAGGAGTCGACTCCGCGGCACAGACCGTGCATCTGCCAGTCCCAGATGTCTGCGTTGGGGCCTGGAAGGTGATTCGGTGCAGGCATGTTGACTCCTTACTGCAAGCTCGCGTTGATCAACGAGCGGACCAAGTTGCCCGGAGGTTATCCGGGCCTTCTGAATCGTTCACGCTTGCTAACCGTAAGGGTGCTGAGTAAATCGCGTCAATAGGCTCGTTCAGTGGCGATCGGCATATATCGAAATGCGAGAGTTAACGAAGTATATATTTACATTTCGGGCTCCTCGTGCGTTGTTCTGCGCCGATGTCGAAATTGGGTCGATCGAGGTGGCGGCCGGCAAGCCTGGCTGCTCGAGATGCGAAACCCACAGATCAGGGATATGTTCGAGGCTGATCGCCCGGCGAAATCACTCAGTCATTCGGCTCGGTTTGCGTCATTTGTCCGATATTGCGTGGGCGTGGTTGCACTCCATTTCGGGACTTAGTGCCCAAGTTTCAACTAGGACATCCGTCCAATAAGTAATGCGCAGTTAACGTCACGGATATATGCCCGTTAAATATCATTACGAGTACATTTGGCAAATCTCAGTTGAATATCTGATTAACTCCGACAAACTTGCCTTTTCGTGTTTCGTGCGACTTTTGGCATCGTTGGTGTGACGCCGGTCGTGCGAATGTCTGCTCGTGCTGCTGCGATGATCAACCTGTGTCGACACCTGCGCGCCCTCAATCACCTGTGCCCAACGAAACAACTGCACTTCCAGGGTCCCTCGAGTCTGCCGCGTTCGGTGCGGATCCGGATCTCGTCCGCCTCCCGGCGCCTTGCTCTACCCGAGATTGGTGGACAACGGCAGTAGTGCTGGGTGGTCAGGGCCGCTACGCAAGAGCGCGGGCTGCATTGGATGTCCTCGATCGGCTCACGGCCGGTTTCTCGACGCACTCGGATCGAGTTCTTGCCTCTCTGTCTACCAGCACGAGGGCGTCGTTTCTTCGCCAGAGCGGACGCCATGCACTCGCGTCCACGTGGGACGGGCGCGCACTGGCGATCGTCGGCGGCCTGCCAGGTGATCCAGAGGCTGCCTGTGACGCTCTGACCGGTCTGGCCGCAGACGCCCTCGGCTGTGGCAGGCTCCCGCTCGGCTGGCGCCTGCTGGCGCAATGTCGGGCGCGTCTGGATGCCGAGGGCGGGCTGTGGCGGCAGGAAATTCGGATCGAATGGGTCTCCGCAGAATTGGCGTTGGCGGGAGGCGACTTCGCTCGTGCCCGCAGACACGCAGAACGCGCCGTCGAATTGTCAGCGGAATCGGAGTCTGTGCGGCACCGCGTGAAGTCGGATCTGCTGCGTAGCGCCGCGCTGACCGGAACCGACGCGAGCGCAGCCGTGAAGATGGCAGCAGATGTGTTCGCGCGGTGCCGGCAATACGGCCTGCTGCCCCTGGCCTGGGCGTCGTCTCTGTTGATCGAAGGTGTCAGCGGTGAGAGAACCTCACCGAGTGCCCGGGAGATCGGCGATCTGATTGCGATGCGTGGTGGATCACTCCTACCTTTGTCGTAACCACTCCACCGAAGTCTCCGGAGAACATTCCAGAAGGAGCTGTATCGATATCGCGACTGCTGGGCAGGTATGCGGAGACCAGTCGGTCCGGATGGTTACTCTTAGAGGGTTCCGCTGAGAGCGGGAGCACACCCGCTCGGGAGGTGCCACTGTAACGCCAGGATTTTCGCTGACGATGACAAATACGAGCGATGAGTTGGACACCGCGGTCGCTGCTGCTGCGCAGGGCGACCGTACAGCTCTAGCTTTGGTTCTGGAGAACATCCGACCGATGGTGGTGCGCTACTGCCGCGGTCGAGTGGGTGCGGCCGAGAGAGGACACCTGTCCGCTGACGACGTCGCACAGGAAGTCTGTCTGGCCGTGATGACCGCGCTGCCGCGTTATCAGGACCAGGGACGCCCGTTCATGGCCTTTGTGTACGGAATTGCCGCGCACAAGGTTGCGGACGCACATCGAAGCTCCGCCCGTAACAAGTCGGAGCCCGTTTCCGAAGTACCGGATGTAATAGCACTGGATGATGGTCCCGAACAGCGAGCTCTCGATTCGGAGTCCAGCAGACAGATGCACGAACTTCTCGGCACACTTCCGGAGAAGCATCGAGAAATCTTGATACTTCGCCTGGTGGTCGGGATGTCGGCCGAGGAAACGGCCGTCGCCGTCGGTAGTACCGCCGGAGCTGTACGAGTCGCTCAGCACAGAGCGATCGCGAAACTGAAAAAAGAAGTGACGAAAGCAGGTGAGAGCTTTGGCTAGAGACGAGGGGCATGACGCTTCGAATCTCGGTGATCTCGCCGACGACGGTACGCCAGTGGATTTGGCTGCGGTTCGGCGTGACGATGCGCTGATCGAATCCATTTCGAATGGTGGGCCGGTAGCAACCGATAGCACCGAACAGTACGAACTTGCGTTGATCCTCTCGCAATGGCGTGACGATGTCGTTGCGACTCCGATGCCCGAGGGTCCGTTGTTGGACGATGTCATCGCTGCAATCACAGCGACGCCGTCCGGCTTCTCCGATCGTCAGCGTTCACGTTCCCGTTCTCGATTGCGTGTGGTTCGTCCGATCGCCGCCGCTGCAGCAGTTGCAGCAGTGGTCTTCGGTGGCGCCACGGCGATGGCGTACGACGCCCAGCCCGGCGATGCCCTGTGGGGCGTCAAGCAGGTCGTCTTCGCCGACGAGGCCAACTCGACAGTTGCGAAGATCGACACGACTTCCGAGCTGGAAAAGGCCGAGCGGCTGTTGGCTGCCGGAGACATTCCTGCGGCAAAGATGGTGCTGGACAACGCAGCTCACCGTGCCGATGCGGTCAAGGACTCGCAGGACAAGACCGACCTCGTCGAGCGTTGGGGCAAGTTGATGACGCAGGTCCAGGAGACCACGTCACCCGCAGTGCCGCCGTCGACGACCGACCAGCAGTCCTCGATTGCCACCTCTCCCACGGCGATTCCGGGGATCTCCGTCAATCCGGCGAACCCTCAGCTGCCTGGGGGTGTGACCACGACGACAACGCCCAATCCTGGAATCATGCAGGCGCCTGGTCCAAGCGCGGCGTCGTCGACACCGTCATCGTCGCCCACGGCAACGACCACGACAACAACGACGACAACCACGACAACGACGCCTCTGGCGCCGGCCTCGTCTCCGTCGGGTGATTCTTCTTCACCCCCGCCCTGATCGCACCGTTCCGATCTGAATTCAAACGAAAGTGGCCGACAAGCAATTGCTTGTCGGCCACTTTCGTATGAGCTTGGGTGAGGTTTCGCTCAGCTGTCGAAACCGTCGCCGTGCATCGCCTCGTTCATCGACGCGTCGGCGTATCCACGGCAGTAGTCCCACGTGACATATGCCTCAGGCATCGGGTCGTAGGCAGGCTCGTGGGGGCGGACGGTTCCGTCCACGAGCAGCTGCAGCAGGTTTGCGCGCAGCATGTCCCAGTCGTGGTAGTGATCCTGTTGGCAGTCCTCGCAGCAGACTACGAGACCGCGGATACCGCGGTGAGCGAGGAGTGCCTCGTATACAGCGAGGTCAGCGAGATCCTCCTCGACCGCTTGGCGTTCGTGGGGGTCGAGTGGTTGGCCCGGCTCGATGGCATCGAGAGCCGCGGAGGGGTCAGCTGGGTCGCCGGCGAAGGGATCTGGCGGCAGACCGGGGGGCAGTTGATCACGCACAGCACCACGGTACGCAGGTCAGGGGGGTCAGCGCCACTTGTTACGCGTACCCGCAGCGTGGGTGGGATGGTTCGGACCTTTGAGTGAGCCGATACCATGGTGTGCAACGCCGGGAAAAGGTGCCAGGAATTTCTTTCCGTGCAGGCGCCTTCTATCCGATATCCAGCTTTCGTAATCCGTTTCGAGGCGGCTGCTACAGCGGTCGCCCTGGGCGAATCTAGGTCCATGGAGGGTCCTGACCGCATGAGTAGTTCTGCAGGACATGTACACACCGGAGGAGACGACCCCAACAAGGTCGCGATGCTGGGACTGACATACGACGACGTGCTGCTGTTGCCGGCTGCGTCCGACGTCATCCCGAGCCAGGTCGACACGTCCAGTCAACTGACCCGCGACATCCGTCTGCGGATTCCGTTGGTCAGTTCTGCGATGGACACCGTCACCGAGTCGCGCATGGCAATTGCGATGGCACGCGCCGGCGGCATGGGTGTTCTGCACCGCAACTCGTCGGTTGAGGTCCAGGCAGGACAGGTCGAGACGGTCAAGCGTTCCGAGGCCGGCATGGTGACCGATCCCGTCACGTGTAAGCCGACCGACACGATGGGTGAGGTCGATGCGAAGTGCGCTCGTTTCCGCATCTCCGGTCTGCCGGTCACCGACGACGCCGGCCAGCTGGTTGGCATCGTCACCAACCGGGACATGCGTTTCGAGGTCGACCAGAACCGCCCGGTCGCGGAGATCATGACCAAGATGCCCCTGATCACCGCTCAGGAAGGCGTCACCGCTGACGTGGCACTGGGTCTTCTTCGTCGGCACAAGATCGAGAAGCTGCCGATCGTCGACGGCAACGGCAAGCTCACCGGTCTGATCACGGTCAAGGACTTCGTCAAGACCGAGCAGCATCCCGACGCCACCAAGGACCGTGACGGTCGACTGCTCGTCGGCGCTGCAGTCGGTGCCGGCGATGACGCCTTCCAGCGCGCGATGGCGCTCACCGATGCCGGTGTGGACGTACTCGTGGTGGACAGTGCGCACGGGCATTCGTCCAACGTTCTCGACATGATCGCCAAGCTCAAGCGTGAACTGGGCGAGCGGGTTCAGATCATCGGTGGCAACGTCGCTACGCGCGCGGGTGCTCTGGCACTGGTCGAAGCCGGCGTCGATGCCGTCAAGGTCGGAGTCGGCCCTGGTTCCATCTGCACCACCCGCGTCATCGCCGGTGTCGGTGCCCCTCAGGTCACGGCCATCCTGGAAGCGGTTGCCGCGTGCAAGCCTCTCGGTGTGCCCGTCATCGCTGACGGTGGACTCCAGTTCTCCGGTGACATCGCGAAGGCTCTTGCCGCAGGTGCGTCGACGGCCATGCTGGGTTCACTCCTGGCCGGTACCGCTGAATCGCCCGGCGAACTGATTCTGGTCGGCGGCAAGCAGTTCAAGAGCTACCGCGGAATGGGTTCGCTCGGCGCGATGCAGTCGCGTGGCGAGGCCAAGTCGTACTCCAAGGACCGGTACTTCCAGGACGACGTGCTTTCCGAGGACAAGTTGGTTCCGGAAGGCATCGAAGGACGTGTTCCGTTCCGTGGCCCGCTCTCGCAGGTGACGCACCAGCTCACCGGTGGTCTGCGCGCTGCCATGGGATACACGGGGTCGGCGACGATCGAGCACCTGCAGAACGCTCAGTTCGTCCAGATCACGGCGGCCGGTTTGAAGGAAAGCCATCCGCACGACATCACGATGACTGTCGAAGCACCCAACTACACCGCTCGTTAGCAACCAGTACACGAGAAAGGGGCGCGCGTGCGCGACCTCGTTGAGATCGGCATGGGTCGAACGGCCCGACGTACCTACGAGTTGGACGATGTGAACATCGTTCCCTCCCGGCGAACTCGTTCGTCGAAGGAGGTGTCGACTGCTTGGCAGCTCGACGCTTACAGGTTCGACATTCCTGTCCTCGCACATCCCACCGACGCGTTGGTCTCGCCGACTTTCGCGATCGAGTTGGGTAAGCGCGGCGGCCTCGGTGTCATCAACGGTGAAGGCCTGTGGGGCCGTCACCCCGATGTCGAGGAGAAGCTCCGGCGTCTCGTCGAGATCGCCGAGAAGGACGGTGGCGTCGACGCGGCCATCCGCTACCTGCAGGAGCTGCATGCGGCTCCGCTGCAGGCCGGTCTTCTGGCAGCTGCGGTGGCGCAGGTCCGTGATTCGGGGGTCACCACTGCCGTTCGCGTCAGCCCGCAGAATGCGCGCGCACTGACGCCGGAGCTGATCAAGGCGGGAATCGACCTCCTGGTCGTCCACGGCACGATCATCTCGGCCGAGCACGTCGTGCACACCGAGCAGGAACCGCTCAACCTCAAGACGTTCATCTCGGAACTCGACGTTCCGGTTGTCGCGGGTGGGGTCAGTGACCACCGCACCGCGCTGCACCTGATGCGTACCGGCGCTGCCGGTGTCATCGTCGGGTACGGGTCTACCGAGGGTGCAACCACCACCGGTGAGGTCCTGGGCATCGGTGTTCCGATGGCCACGGCCATTGCCGATGCTGCAGCAGCCAGGCGCGACTACCTCGACGAGACGGGTGGACGCTACGTCCACGTCATCGCCGACGGTGACATCGCAACTTCGGGTGATCTGGCGAAGGCCATCGCCTGCGGTGCCGACGCTGCCGTTCTGGGCACGCCGCTGGCCGTGTCCGCCGAGGCGCCGGGTGGTGGCTGGTACTGGCCGTCCGCTGCGGCTCATCCTTCGGTTCCGCGTGGAGCACTTCTTCCGGTTTCCTATGGTGAGCGTCCGAGTCTGGACCAGGTTCTGAGCGGCCCTTCGGACGATCCGTACGGTTCGCTGAACTTCGTCGGTGGTCTCCGTCGGTCGATGGCGAAGGCCGGATACTCCGATCTCAAGGAGTTCCAGAAGGTCGGGCTGACAGTCCGCGCGTAGTTTGTACCTTTCTGTGGCCCCGGTTCTTCGTGAACCGGGGCCACAGTTCGTTGTGCAGGACTTTCTTCCGTTCCTGATACTTGCGGTTACGCTTATGGGGCCCCTTGTGGTGGTAGTCACAAGGGATAGGTGCATACTGGCGGGTAACTACGGTTCACGGTGGAGGTGTCCTGATGGGCAAGCAACGGGCAACGGACTACGACGTACTGATCGTCGGATCCGGGTTCGGCGGAAGCGTGAGCGCGCTTCGTCTCGTGGAGAAGGGCTACAAGGTCGGCGTCATCGAAGCCGGCCGACGGTATGCCGACGAAGATTTCGCGAAGACCAGTTGGGATCTCAAGAAGTTCCTCTGGGCTCCGAAGCTGGGGTGCTTCGGCATTCAGCGCGTGCACCTGTTGCGCGACTGCCTCATTCTCGCGGGCGCAGGCGTCGGCGGCGGGTCGTTGAACTACGCCAACACGCTGTACCAGCCGCCGGAGCCGTTCTTCCAGGACAAGCAGTGGGCGCACATCACCGACTGGCGCAGCGAGCTCACGCCGTACTACGAGCAGGCTCAGAAGATGCTCGGCGTCGTCCAGAATCCGCACATGACGCCCGCCGACGAGATCATGAAGTCCGTCGCAGATGACATGGGTGTCGGCGACACGTTCATCCAGACGCCCGTCGGAGTCTACTTCGGTGAACCTGGCAAGAAGGCGAAGGACCCGTACTTCGGCGGCGTCGGACCCGAGCGCACCGGTTGCATCGAGTGTGGCGAGTGCATGACGGGCTGCCGTCACGGAGCGAAGAACACGCTCCTCAAGAACTATCTGGGCCTTGCCGAGACAGCCGGCGCCGAGATCATTCCGATGACCACCGTGTCCGGGCTTCGTGAGGCTCGCGACGGTTCGTGGGACGTGTTCACCGAGCGAACCGGTGCATTCGGACGAAAGAACCGCCGCACCTACACGGCTGCGAACGTCATTCTCGCGGCCGGAACGTGGGGCACTCAGCATCTGCTCTTCGACATGAAGGACACCGGAGCGCTGCCCAAGCTCTCCGACAAGCTCGGCGAGCTGACTCGAACGAACTCCGAATCCATTGTCGGCGCAGGCAAGTACAAGGTCGATCCCGCACTCGACCTGACTCGCGGAGTGGCGATCACCTCGTCGTTCCACCCGAGCAGCGACACCCACATCGAGCCGGTCCGCTACGGCAAGGGATCGAACGCGATGGGCCTGTTGCAGACCTTGATGACGGACGGCGGCGGCAAGACGCCCCGATGGATCAAGTTCCTCGGTGTGGTTGCGAAGAATCCGTACCAGATGTTGCGCATGTTGACGGTCAAGGACTGGAGTGAGCGCACGATCATCGCGTTGGTCATGCAGAACCTCGACAACTCCATCACCACGTACACGAAGAAGGGCCTGTTCGGTCGACGCAAGGTCACCAGCAAGCAGGGCCACGGTCAGCCGAACCCGACGTGGATCCCGGAGGGCAACGAGGCGACGCGTCGAGTTGCCGAGAAGATCGACGGCGTCGCGGGCGGCACGTGGGGCGAGATCTTCAACGTTCCACTGACGGCGCACTTCCTCGGCGGTTGCGCTATCGCGTCGGATTCCGATCACGGCGTCATCGATCCGTACCACCGCGTGTACGGCTACCCGACGCTCAGCGTCGTCGACGGCGCAGCGGTCTCGGCCAACCTCGGCGTGAATCCGTCGCTGACCATTGCCGCTCAGGCCGAGCGTTCGGCCTCGCTGTGGCCGAACAAGGGGGAGACCGACCTGCGTCCCGCCCAGGGCAGCGGCTACGAGCGTTTGGCTCCGATTGCACCCAAGTCGCCTGTGGTGCCGGCGTCGGCCCCGGCCGCGCTGGTCCTGCCGATCGTGAAGATCACCGGCGGCAAGACAGCTACCGCTGTTCCGGCGGAGCCGGCAGCCGGATAGTTCGCCGCGAACGAAGATGGGGCGTGTCGTCGAGGATTCGACGACACGCCCCATCTCTGTTTCAGAGTGTCAGCCTCCTAGCGACCCGAACAGAGTGCCGAGGTCGAGGCTGCCGGTCCCGCCTCCGGGCCCGCCGTCCGTATCGCCGGGGACGGTCAGGGTCTGCGGCGCGGATGCGGAGGCCGTGTAGCCCGAAGCGCCCACGAATTCGGCGGTGACACTGTAGGTCCCGGAGTTGTAGAACGTCGCCGGTACCGTTGCGACACCGTTGACCACGTCGACCGGTCCACCGATGAGGGTGTCACCGACCTTGAACTGGACCTTGCCCGTGGCGCCGGACGGATCGACCGTTGCCTTGAGCGTCACCGGGGTGTTCTTCTGAACAGTTCCGACAGCGTCGAGAACCGTGGTCGTCTCGACGTCAGCCGGAGCCGGCGTCGTCACACTGACCGGGAATGCCGGGGCAGCGGACGGCGCGAATCCTGGTGAGCCCGTGAACTTCGCGACAACCTTGTGCGTTCCGGTCGAGGTGAAGGTGTACGGAGCGACGGCAACTCCGTCGGTTCCGACCGGAGCATTGACCGTTTCGGTGCCGTCGACGATGAAATCGACGGTGCCGCCGGTACCCTGCGGATCGACCTTGGCAGTCAGGTTGACGTCCTGTCCGACCTTCGCGGTCGACGGCGACACCGTGGCGGTAGTGGTCACGGCGTCCGGCGGTGCATCGGTCGTGACGGTCACGATCTTGGCCGACGCCGACGTCGACGCCAGGAACCCGGGGGCTCCGCTGTAGCTCGCGATGATGGAGTGCGGTCCGTCCTCGGTGAAGGTCGGGGAGATGCTGGCCGACCCTCCGGTTACCGGCACGGCGTCCTCGAGTGGGTTGTCGCCGTCGAAGAACTGGACGGTTCCACCGTTTGCGCCGCCGCTCACGTTGGCTGACAGGGTGACGGGAGTTCCGTTCTTGGCGTTGGCCGGTCCGACGACTGTGGTGGTGGTTGCCTTGTCCGCCTCGATGATCCGCGTCGTGGCGAGGGGGCCTGCGCCGCTGTTGAGCGGACCGTTCTCGGCGTCACGCGGGGTGCATCGCGTGGGTGCCCAGGCGGTGATGACCAGGGTGGCCTTGGGGAGGAACGTGAGGAAGTTGCGATCGTTGTTCCACGCTCCCGCGCTGCCGCCGGTGCGTACCTTCATCGCGACGTCCCCTGAATCGCCGGCCTTGAGAACTGCCTTGACCTGGGGGAGCTGGAACTGCGTGTAGCCGTCGGCATTGTTGGAACCATCGACGTTCTTGCCGGTCGCCTTGACGACGATGCCGCCCTCGGAGTTGATGCTCGAGCTGGGGCTGTTTCCGATGACCTGGTTGTTTCCGGAGAGGCGCAGAATCGTTCCGTTGGGATCGACGTTGCCGTTCTCGTTGACGCGCAGGATGTTCGGCGCTACACCGCTGAGCCCCGCCGAAGTGCCGGGGACGATGGTGGCTTCCACCAGGGTGGCGTTCGCAGGAACGTCGACGTCGACCTTGATGCGGGAGACGTTCTGGACGGTCGCCCCCGAAGCGGAGCCGGGAAAGGCGATCGGGCCGGGTTGGATGGTGACCTCGAAGGTTTCACCGGCGCCGATGGATTCCGGTGCGTCGACGATGA
Organism: Rhodococcus sp. BH5; assembly: GCF_027583855.1. NCBI lineage: Bacteria > Bacillati > Actinomycetota > Actinomycetes > Mycobacteriales > Nocardiaceae > Rhodococcus > Rhodococcus sp. BH5. The sequence continues at coordinate 1,267,731 of NZ_JAJHVW010000001.1, read as the reverse complement.
CCGAGCCGGACTGTGACTGCGTGGTCGGACCGGCGACAGCGGACGGGGTTGCCAGGCAACTCGTGCCGAAGGTTGTTGTCACGGGGGCCGCTGATGCGGGGATTCCCGCGAGGATGACGCCACTGGCGAGTGCCGTGGCGGCGATCGGCGCCGCGATGCGACGTCTGGAGTACACGAACATGGATTCTCCTGAGCTGGGTACGGGAGTGGTGTCCAAAGCTGATGTGGGGGACTAGCTTCCGAAGAGCGGGATGAGGCCGCTGAGCGAACCGGTGTCCACGCTTCCGGTGCCGCCGCCGTCGGTCGGTGCGGTGCCGACCTGCACGACCGTCGGGCCGGAGACGGAGTTCTTCCAACCGGCGTCGCCGACGAAGTTGGCAGTGAGGCCGAACGTTCCCTCGTCGTCGAAGGTGTGCGTGAGTGTCGCGACGCCGTTGACGACGGCAACGGGTGCGCCGATGGGCGTCGTGCCGGACTTGAACTGGATCATTCCGATTGCTGTTCCGGGTGCGACGGTGGCCTTGAGCTGCAATGCCTTTCCGACCTGAGCCGAGCCGCTGACGGTCAGAGACGTCGTGGTGTCGGCGCGGGCGGGTTCGGGATCGGTGACGTTCACCGTGAACGACGTGGACGTGGAGCCGATGAATCCGGTTCCGCCGGAGAACTCTGCCGTCACGGCTGCAGCGCCCGCTGATGCGAAGGTGTGCGGGAGGATCGCGACGCCGTCACCCGTGCCGACCGGTGCGGTACCGACCTCGGCGCCGTCGACCTTGAACGTCACGGTTCCGCTGCTCGGGATGGGGGAGACGGTGGCCGAGAGGTTGGTCGGTTCACCGACAACAGCGGTGAGTGGCTCGACAACTGTGGTCGTGGTTCCCCAGTCGGGATCGCTGACGTCGAGTTGGGTTGCGGTGGAGACGGAATCGCCGTAACCGGCCTCGCCGGTGAACACTGCGGTGAAGCTGTGGGTACCCGAAGCGTCGTAGCTGCGGGTCAGGGAAGCCGTTCCGTTGACTACAGCCACCGGTGCGCCGAGGTTGGTCTCGCCGTCTTTGAACTGCACCGTGCCCACGGCGTTTGCCGGTGTGACGACAGCGCTCACGGTGATGCTGTCACCTACCAGCGCGGCGTTCGGGGCCGAGATCGTGGTGGTGGTGTCCGCGGAGACGTCGACGGTCTGGACTCCGGAGGTCGAGCTGTGGAATCCCGGACCGGCGTTGTACGCGGCGGTGATGTCGTGGGCGCCGACGCTGTCGAAGGTGTGGGAGAGGGTGGCGCTACCGCCCGAGACCGGGACCGGTGAGCCGATGTCGTTGCCGCCGTCCTTGAACTGGACGGTGCCGCTCGCGTCGGACGGCGCAACTGTCGCGGTCAGGTCGACCGGCGTGCCGACCTTCGCCGTTGCCGGTGCAACCAGTGTGGTTCCGGTGGCGACAGACGGGTCGACTACCTGGACGTTGACGTTGATCGGGTTGAGGCCCTGCTGTGTGCTGAAGGCGTTGACGTCGAAGAGCATGCCGCTGTCGTACGTCCCGAATGCTGTGCCGACGGGGACCGTGTAGGTCGCTTCCAGTGTGACGGGTTGGTTCTTCTTGACGACGAATCCACCGACCAGGAAGGTGCAGCCGCTCGAGCACTTCGCGGAGACTCCGCCGTCTGATTCGTTGCTGATCGTGGCCCGGTTGGTCACACCCAGGTAGGTGGCCTTGGCGCTGCCCGGCACGAGGACGAATCCTGCGGGCGGGATGTCACGGATCTTTGCGATCGACCGTTCGATGCCGCTTTCGTTGTGCTTGATCTCGGTCTTGTACGTGACGGTGTCGCCTGGGTGAACTGCCGCGTTCCCGATGACACTCTTCGTGAAGATCAGGTTGTCGGTCGTGCCGGTGAAAGTGGTCGGCGGGGCTTCGTCAGCGGTGGCCGGCGTGCCGAGGACTAGAAGTCCGGCGGCAGCCGTCACAGCCGCGACAGGTATGGCGAGTCGTCGTATGAATCGACGCACAGGTCCTCCTCGAGGTGAGCGCCGTTCGGCGGCGCCGGCCGTTTGCGATCGTGATCCTGATCACTTGACGGGCGAGATTACCTTTACTGGACGTTTGGTTCAGGCGAATCGGTCAAACGTCCAGAAAATTCATCCTTCGTCCATTTCGGGCTCTGGCCTGCGATGATGCTGCCGAATTGATTGCCGAAGCTAAGGTGCGGGTGATTGGGGCGCCGTTGACCTGGACAGTGGTCTAGATCCGCGCGAGGTCGCCGCGCAGTTCTGAGGGGCGGCCTTTGTAGTGACGTACCTCGCGCTCGCTCGGCCGAGTAGCGGGCTGAGTCCATGCATGCGCAGAAGCGCTGGCTGCGGCGATTAGACTGCACCTGTGGCAGATATCGAGCAGCAGAGACCAGTTCTTGTCGTCGACTTCGGGGCGCAGTACGCGCAGTTGATCGCACGGCGAGTTCGCGAAGCCAAGGTCTACTCGGAGGTGATTCCGCACACCACGACCGTCGAGGAGATCGTGGCCAAGAACCCCTTGGCTGTTGTGCTCTCGGGTGGGCCCTCGAGTGTCTACGCAGACGGTGCTCCCAAGCTTGATCCCGCACTGTTCGATCACGACATTCCGGTTTTCGGAATCTGCTACGGATTCCAGGCAATGGCAGGCGCCCTGGGCGGCACCGTCGCCGAGACCGGTACCCGCGAATACGGCCGTACCGACATCGCGGTATCCGGCGGATTGCTCCACGACGGTCTTCCCTCGACGCAGCCGGTATGGATGAGCCACGGTGACGCCGTCACCGAAGCGCCTTCCGGCTTCGAGGTGACCGCGACGAGCGACGGTGCTCCCGTCGCGGCGTTCGAGGACCGCGCCCGCAAGCTCGCCGGTGTGCAGTACCACCCTGAGGTTCTGCATTCCCCGCACGGTCAGCAGGTCCTGAGCCGCTTCCTGCACGAGATTGCCGGTATTCCGGCAGCGTGGACGGCGTCGAACATCGCCGATGCGCTGATCGAGCAGGTTCGCGAGCAGGTCGGAGACGGACACGCCATCTGCGGTCTGTCCGGTGGCGTCGACTCCGCTGTCGCTGCGGCTTTGGTTCAGCGCGCAATCGGCGACCGGTTGACATGCGTCTTCGTCGATCACGGTTTGATGCGAGCCGGTGAGCGCACGCAGGTCGAGCAGGATTTTGTCGCGGCAACCGGCGCTCGTCTGATCACCGTGGATGCCGCGGACACCTTCATCGGTGAGTTGGCAGGCGTCACCGATCCCGAGACCAAGCGCAAGATCATCGGCCGCGAGTTCATCCGCAGCTTCGAAGGCGCAGTCAGTGATGTTCTGGGCGAGAACGCATCTCATGGTGCGACCGTCGACTTCCTGGTCCAGGGCACGCTCTACCCGGATGTCGTGGAGTCGGGCGGCGGCACGGGAACTGCAAACATCAAGAGCCACCACAATGTCGGCGGGCTGCCGGAAGACCTGCAGTTCAAGTTGGTCGAACCGTTGCGTCTGCTGTTCAAGGACGAGGTCCGTGCAGTGGGCCGCGAACTCGGCCTGCCCGAAGAGATCGTCGGACGCCAGCCGTTCCCCGGTCCCGGACTCGGTATCCGCATCATCGGTGAGGTCACCCGCGATCGCCTCGAGATCTTGCGTCAGGCAGATTCCATTGCGCGCGAAGAGCTTACGTCTGCAGGCTTGGACGGAACCATCTGGCAGTGCCCGGTCGTTCTCCTTGCCGACGTCCGAAGCGTGGGCGTGCAGGGTGACGGCCGGACGTACGGTCATCCGATCGTGCTGCGTCCGGTCTCGAGTGAAGACGCGATGACCGCGGACTGGACGCGTCTGCCGTACGAGACCCTCGAGCGCATCTCGACTCGAATCACCAACGAGGTTGCGGACGTGAACCGCGTAGTCCTCGACGTGACGAGCAAGCCGCCGGGAACTATCGAGTGGGAGTAAAAACAACTGTGCGCCTTTATTAACCCCCCGCGGTTAATAAAGGCGCACAGCAGTTTTACTTCCGGTTGCGCCGATTCGGCAGAATCACCAGCAGTAGTCCTGCCACGACGGCGGCACCGACGAACAGCCAACGGAATTGAATGTTCGCTGCCGGCGCCAGGGAGAACGGCCCGACCAACGCCCACACACTGACCAGAAGTGCGGCCAGTCCGGCGATCAGCAGAAGTGCCGAGGGGCGCTTGGATTCTCGGGTCTCGTCGTGCTCTGTGGTCTCGTCGTATTCGCTCATGATTGCGTCACCTTCAGACTGCCGAACGTAGCTTTGGCGTTGATGGTCAGTGTGGGCGAATCCGGTGTCACATCACGGCCCGGGTGTATTCCGCCGTCGAGGCAACCTGATCCGTCACCCATGACGACGGTGCAGCTGTTCTTGACGTTGACGGTTGGTGGCACCATGACGACGAACTCACCGAACGACGCCGCGACGTCGATGGTCTTGTCCTCGGTGAACTTGACCCCGTTGAGGTCGAGAGTGAAGCTTCCGAAGGCTCCCGAGTACGACGGCTCCAACTCGGAAGCGGTTGCCGGAGTCCATCTTTGCTCACCCGAGGCGTCGAAATCGATCGGGTAGACCAACGAGGCGAGAAGCACGAAACCCACGAGCGGTCCGGTGACGACCAGCAGGCCGTACCCCTTGCGGAAGAATGCCCCGAGGATCAGGCCGAGCGCGATGACGGCGAGTCCGACAGCACCGACTCGGCCGGGAGTGAACCACTCGTTGCCGGTTGCCGCGCCCGCTGCCCCGGTGACGGCGGCGACGATGATCGCGAGTCCGAGCACTGTCAGCGTCCATCGCGAGCGACGCTTACGTGGTGGCAAAGGCAGCAGCGGCGTGGCTTTGACTGCCGGGTCCGGGAGATCCCAGGCGAACGGAGCGACGCCGAGCGGATCCCAGGAGGGCGGTGTGATGGCGGCCTCGCCGATCACCTCGGTCGGATTGGCGGCGGCTGAAGCGCTCGGGTCCTTCGACAGGTTGATCGTCGGATGATCGGCCTGAGATTGCGGTGACTGTTCGGCCGGCCGTTCCTCGGGCACGTAGCTGTCGGGGAGTTTTGTGTACGGCGTGTACACGGGCGGCTGATTGGGTGCGAAGTATCCGGGAGTGAACGGCCCGGGCGTGAATCCCGTGCCTGGATACGCGGTACCCGCGCCGACGTACGGTGACGTGCTCTGTGGCAGTGCAGGCGGGACCGGCGCTCGTTGGTAGAGCAGCCACAGGCCTCCGACCATCAGAATCAGCCCGATCAGACCGGAACCACCCAGGCCGACGCCGACAGGCCCGACGGTCGTAGCCGCGATGGCGAGAGCCACCAACAAGACGATGGTCTTGGTACTGGAATCGGAGCTGTGTCCGCGGCCCATCAACGACTGTGCGGGGGACGATCCGTCACCGGCGCGGGCGAGCACCAACCACCCGGCGAGGTAGAGAAGGATGCCTGAGCCGCCGAAAATAGTGGAGGCCACAAACGCGACACGTACCAGAATGGGGTCGATGCAGTACCGGTATCCGATTCCGGCGCATACCCCGGCCACGTGACCTTGTGCCGGCAGACGCACGGGGCGGGTCCGCCACAGATCCTGGATCTGTTCTTGGAAAGTCGGATTGTTCATGAATCAATCCTGGCTTCCGGGGCGGCCTCCGCGCATCAGGGCCAACCCTGATCTTTGTGACGATCGGGGCCAGGGGCGCCGCCCTGATTCAGGGTTGGACCCTGATGTGAGTCCGAGTGGTTCGTGCCAGTATCGACTATGTGCAATATCTGTCAGATCCGCCGTTCGTGAGCGGTCCCGCTCCCGGGTTCACGGGAGGCCCGCCCGTCAACGGGGTACCGGTGCATGCCGTACCCATGAAGAAGGGTGTGCCCATTCCGGGCGGTGTTCCATTGCGAAAGCTGGAGCGGCGCTCCGGCGGTCGCATCGTCGCCGGTGTTGCAGGCGGTATCGCCGATCATCTCGGGATCGACGTCCTGAAGGTTCGAGTCGCCTTCGCGATTCTGGCGGCGATGGCCGGATCCGGCATAGTGATTTACGGCGCCCTCTGGATCTTCACCTCAGCCGGCACGGACACCCAGAAGCCGTCCGCGGCCGAGCGGCAGCGGGCGTACGGCTTGATCGCACTCGGATTGGGCGGCGCAGCCGCGTTGTCCTGGCTGTTCAGCGGCACGGCGGGTTCGGTGCTCGCACCGTTCTTCGTCGTCGCGATCGGTGCCGCTTTGGTGTGGCGCGAGTTCGACTCCGACGGTCCCCGGACCGTCATCGGCTTGCCGCAGCGGCCTACCGTTCTCACGTGGGCGCGGGTGGTCGGGGGAGCGACCTTGATCATCTTGGGTCTCGGCGTCGTCGTCCTCGCTCAGGTCGACCTCGAAGCACTGCGCTCGTCCCTGCTGGCCGTGGTGGTGACGCTGATCGGTGTCGGTTTGTTGACGGTGCCGCTGTGGCTGCGGATGTGGCGGGCTCTCGGCGCCGAGCGTGCGGCCCGAATTCGCAACGACGAACGTGAAGAGATCGCCTCGCATCTGCACGACTCCGTACTTCAGACGTTGGCGCTGATTCAGAAGCAGTCCGACAATCCGCAAGAGGTGGCGCGCCTGGCCCGTGGTCAGGAACGCGAGCTGCGCAAGTGGTTGTTCAGCGGCGGGGATATCGACCACACGAGCCTGACCGAAGGTCTGAAGATCATCGCCGGTGAAGTGGAGGACCAGCATGGCGTCACGGTCCGCCCCGTCACGGTCGGCGACGTACAACTCGAAGGCGAAGGCGTCGAGAACGGTCTGCCCAAGGAAGCGTTCACCGCGCTCCTCGGTGCGACGCGTGAAGCTCTCGTGAACTCGGCAAAGCACTCGGGGGAGAAGGAAATCAATCTTTTCGCCGAGGTCGAGGGCGACCAGGTCAGTGTGTTCGTTCGTGATCGCGGAGTTGGATTCGACGTCAATGCGGTGCCGGAGGACCGTCAGGGTTTGGCCAAGTCGATTCGTGGTCGCATCGAGCGACGGGGTGGCCGCGTCGTGGTTCGATCCGACATCGGAAAGGGCACCGAGATCCGCGTGCACATGCCGCTCGGTGACTCTGCTCTAAAGTGGGACCAGACTGCTGACCGTGTCGACAACCCCGAGGAACAGCCCCAGTGACTTCGCTTGCGCCGCCCCCGTACCGCGTATTTCTTGTCGACGATCATGCAGTGTTCCGCTCCGGGGTGAGGGCGGAACTCTCGCGCGAGGCAGACATGGACGTAGTCGGTGAAGCCGGTGGCGTCGCTGAGGCGATCGCGGGTATCAACTCGACGAAACCGCATGTCGTTCTGCTCGATGTCCACATGCCTGACGGTGGTGGAGTGGCAGTTCTGCGCGGAATCGATTCCGGCCCGGTGTGCTTGGCGCTCAGCGTTTCCGATGCGGCCGAGGACGTGATCGCGGTGATCCGAGGCGGTGCGCGCGGGTACGTGACCAAGACGATCTCGGGATCCGAGCTGGCCGAGGGTGTACGACGCGTTGCCGGTGGTGACGCAGTGTTCGGGCCTCGCCTGGCAGGCTTCGTACTGGACTCCTTCACCGGGCGTTCCAATGCACCCGAGCCGCAACTCGATCCGGAACTCGACTCGCTGACTCCGCGAGAACTCGAAGTGCTCAGATTGCTGGCACGTGGGTACACCTACCGTGAAATCGCCGAGGACCTGGTGATTTCCGTGAAGACGGTCGAGACTCACGCATCGAACGTCCTGCGAAAGACTCAGCAGTCCAATCGCAATGCGTTGACGCGTTGGGCACATCGTCGCCAGATCGACTGAATTCCCGCGCGCTCTTTCGCGATTGCGTGTGAAGGCGCACCATGGACCGATGACGGAACCACTGGCGCTCGCGTCGAAGCGTGGGCGTTGGGTTGTCGCCGCCACCGTTCTCGGCTCGAGCATGGCTCTCCTCGACGGCACCGTCGTCAACATTGCTCTTCCTCACATCGGTGAAGAACTGGGTTCCGGTGTCGCCGGACTGCAGTGGACGCTCAGCGGTTACACCTTGGCCTTGGCGTCGCTGATTCTGCTCGGGGGAGCGCTCGGTGATCGTTGGGGTCGGCGACGGGTATTCGTGTGGGGGACGGTCTGGTTCGCGGTCGCGTCGTTGCTCTGCGGAATTGCACCGGACATCACGTTTCTGGTGATTGCACGAATCCTGCAGGGAGTGGGAGCTGCGCTCTTGACACCTGGCAGCCTTGCCATCATCTCCGCGTCACTTCGTGAGGAGGACCGCGGCGCGGCCATCGGATTGTGGTCGGGTTTAGGTGGTGTTGCCGGCGCCATCGGACCGCTTTTCGGTGGTTGGCTGGTGGAAGTGGCGGGATGGCGATCGGTATTCCTGCTCAATATCCCGCTGGCGATCGTCGTGGTGTGGGCAGCGGTGCGCCATGTACCGGAGAGCCGCGACCCGCATCCGCCCGAGCACCTGGACGTGGTCGGATCTGCCTGCGCAGTAGTCGGTCTCGGCGCACTGACGTACGGGCTGATCGAGGTCAACCCGATAGTCGGGCTGTTCGGAGTGATTGCGCTCTGCCTGTTCGTCGTGGTGGAACGACGCTCACCGAGTGCCCTTGTGCCGCCGTCCCTGTTCCGCTCGCGGATGTTCGTCGCGGCCAATCTGGTGACCCTTGCGGTCTATGCGGCGCTGGGCGGTGTGTTCTTCCTGCTCGTGCTGCAACTGCAATTGGTTGCCGGGTACTCGCCGGTGGCTGCCGGCGTCGCAACGGTACCGATCACCTTGGCATTGCTGCTGTTGTCTTCGCGCGCGGGCAGTTACGCGCAGACGCACGGACCGCGGTTGCCGATGACGGTCGGGCCCGCCGTTGCCGCGGTGGGGTTGGTGTTGATGACGCGGATCGGCCCGGATGCGTCGTACCTGACCGTCGTGCTGCCGGGAGTTCTTGTGTTCGGGCTCGGCCTGGCGGTGATGGTCGCGCCGTTGACCGCCGCGGTGCTTGGTTCGGTACCGGTGGAGCAGTCCGGAATCGCATCCGGTGTGAACAATGCCGTTGCTCGCACGAGCCAACTTCTTGCCGTCGCGGCCTTGCCTGCCCTCGTGGGTATCGACGCCGAAAGTCTGGTCGATCCGACGAGTTTCTCCGACGGGTTCCGGTACGCGATGTACATCTGTGTGGCACTGCTGTTGGTCGGTGCAGCGATCGCCGCGACGCTGATCCGCACTCCGACAGTAGAGCCTGTTCAGGAAGCGGATTCGGTTGCCTGCAAGCCGCATTGTGATCTGACGGGACCTGCAGTGCAACCGAATCCGATGAGGGACTAGACGCTGATGTCGCGATCGCGGCTGGGCACCAAGGGAATTGCTGCGGCGGGAAATGCCGCGACTATCGCGAAGGCGAGCGGGTAGCCGACCGCGCCGATCAGCGCACCGACCACCGGGCCCACTGCTGACGCGGCAATGAACTGCCCGGTGTTCTGTGCGCCCAATGCTTTTCCTTGCCATTTCGGCCCGGCAGCTTCGGCCACGGAAGTGAATGCCAAACCGTTGTCGGCGACGCTGATAGTGGTTGCCAGCAGCAGGATCAAGGCGGGAACGCCCCAAGGCGCTGCGCCGGCTGCCGCCATTGCCAACATGACCGCAGACGCGGAGACGGCAACCAACCGCAGCGGGCCTACTCTGCTTCCGGCGCGATCACTCCAGATGCCGACAACGATGCGTCCGAGTGCACCCACGAACTGGGAGATCCCGATCAGGAGCCCAGCGGGCGCAGCGTCCCATCCTTGCTCGCTGATCAGCCAGACCAGACCGAATGTCGAGAGGGTGAACTGCGGAAACACCAGCAGTGCCGAGACGACGTGAATGCGCCATAGGAACCAGTTCGAGCGATAAGGATTTACCGTTTCGACCGGGATGTCTGTGGGCCGCGCCGCCGGCCGCGGGGGATTGATCAATGCGACGGCGCAGATCAGGGCGAGAACGCCGTTGAGAGCTACCGACAGTCCGACGGCCGAACCGATTCCTACGTTCGCAGCGAGAGTCGGGATGGTCAGCGACGCGATGGTCACGCCCAGGGGCTGTGACATCTGCCGGATTCCCATCGCGAGGCCGCGCCGATCCTTGGGAAACCAGCCGACCACAACACGTCCACTGGCAGCATTGGTGCTCGCCGCAGCCATTCCGCCCAGCAGAAATGCGATCCCGAGGAGGGTGTAGTTGTCGGTGGTGGTCGCGGCCAGCGCGGCGATCGCCGTCAGGCCGAGCCCGATGGAGATGACCCATTTCTCGCCGAATCTGTCAGCCATGGCTCCCCACGCCACCAGCGTGAGAACCATGCCGAAAGTGGGTGCAGCGGCCAGAGTTCCGGCCTGCGTCAACGAGAGGCCGTGCGCGGAATGCAGCAGCGGGATCAAAAAGGCGGGGGTGCTGACGAAGACAGTGCCTGCGGCCTGGGCTGCGACGCCGATTCCGAGCATCGTCCACGCCTTCGGGGAGACGGCCGTCTTTTCCAGCCGCGACGCCTGCGTCATGGTGCCCCTCCGATCTCTGCGCTGTTCGACGATGCCGACGCTACTCCCGTGGTTTCACATGTTGAAACCAGAATCCCATTATTTGGTTAAACGCGGACGGTTCAGGGTGCGAAGTGCCCATCCCTTTTCGAGCGAACGGTACGACGATCGCCTTGGGTGCGCCGAAAGGTACGTTCGCTCGGGAAGGGGTCAGCGACGGGGCAGGCGAACCGTGAAGACCGTGCGACCATCCACCTGGTCGACGCCGATGGTGCCGCCGTGCAGGTGCACGTTCTCGACGGCGAGCGAGAGTCCGAGTCCGCTGCCCTCGCTGCGTCCGCGCGCGGTGTCGACCTTGTAGAACCGCCGAAAGATCGCCTGCCGGTCTTCGGGTGAGATGCCGGGGCCGTGGTCGACGACGGTGATGACGGAGAAACCGGATTCGACGCTCAACTCGACGCGAACCGGGGGCGCTCCGTGGCGCAGTGCATTGCCGACGAGGTTGGCGACGACAATGTCGATCCGACGCGAATCGACTCTGGCGCTGACACTTTCGGGTGCGCGCAGTTCGACGGTGTCGGTCCATCCGCGGCTCTCGAGTGTGCGCTCGGTCAATTCGACGAGGTCGACGTCGTCGAGGACGAGGTGCGCTTGCTGAGAGTCGTGGCGAGACATTTCGATGAGGTCTTCGACAAGTCGAGTGAGCTTGCCGATCTCACTGCTCACGATGCGCGCGGCAGCGGCGGCGTCGGGCGGAAGATTGGGGATCTCTTCACGGAGGATCTCACTGACCGGCACCAGTGCTGCGAGCGGCGTCCGGAGCTCGTGGGAGACGTCTGCGACAAACCTTCTCGACTGCTCTTCCGATTCTTCCAGACCGTGGATGACCGCTTCGTTGCGAGCGACCATGTTGTTGAACGTTGTTGTGACCTGGGCGAGTTCGGCTACTCCGTCTTCGGGGAGTCGGACGCTGAGGTCGCCGTCGGCAGCACGGGCGGCCGCCTTGTCCAGGCGTTTGAGCGGACGGACAAGCGTCGACGCGATCCACAGCCCGAGTAGTCCGCTCACCAACACACCGGCGGCGAGGGTGAGGCCGACAGCTCGAAGCAGGTCGTCGAACTTGTCCTGCACTCCTACCAGCGGCCGGATGGTGACGGCTTTGACCAATGTCTCGTTGTCGTAGCTGTCGTCCGCGCTCATGTCCACGACATTGACGGACATTCCCAACATGATGCGCTGGGAGTCGAGCCTCTCGAAACGGATCAGCTTCGGACTGTCCAAACCTTCGTCGAAGCTGGGCGGAATGGTCGCCGCATCCACGGATCCTTGACGGATGACTTCGCCGTCGACGATCAGCGTCATGTCGGACTGGAAGATCTGTTGGAGGTTGGCAGGCGTCAACTCGTCTACCGGTGTTCCGTTGACGTATTGCAGTTCGTCGCGAAATTGTGCGGTCGCGACATCCTGAGCGTTGGAATAGATCCACGACCGCGCCATGAACGAGACGACACCCGCGGTTGCCCCGGCGATGATCACGACGATTGCGATGAACACAAGCACGAGCCTGGTTCGCAGACCGTCGACCTGAAGCCAGGTCGGTTTCATCGGGCTGGGCTGGTGTTGAAGCGATACCCGAACCCGCGCACCGTTTCGATGACGGTCGGTGCGGCCGGGTCGTCCTCGATCTTTCCGCGCAGCCGCTGCACTGCTGCATCGACGATTCTGGAATCACCCAGATACTCCTGGTCCCAGGCTGCGGACAACAACTGTCGGCGGCTCAGGACCTGTCCGGGGTTCTCGGTCAGCGCCAGGATCAGTCGGAGTTCGGTCGGGGTGAGGGTCAGCAGCATCCCGGCCTTGCGGACCTGCAGCGACGACCGATCCAATTCCAGGTCGCCGAACGTCTCTGCACCCGGCGTCGCATCCGGGCGCGTCGTTGCCGGTGCCGAGCGCCGCACGACGGCTTTGATACGAGCGTCGAGGACGCGCGGACTGGCCGGTTTGACGACGTAGTCGTCGGCACCGGCTTCCAGGCCGGCGACGGTGTCGATGTCGTCGGATCGAGCGGTCAGAATGATGATCGGGATCGAACTTCGTGTGCGGATACGTCGGCAGATCTCGTAACCGTCGGCACCCGGCAGCCCGAGGTCGAGTAGGACGAGGTCCGTGGCACCCAGGGCGTCGTCGAAATCACCGTTACCGTCGGGGCGATGGCTGACGTCGTGCCCGAGTCGGTTCAGTCCCAACGTGATTGCCTCGGCCACGGCTGGATCGTCTTCTATGAAAAGAATGCTCACCATGAGCTCACCTTGGACTCGCCATGATCAGGGGCCTTCTGCGGTCGGAGAAATCTCGGTCAGCCAAGGGTACAGGGGTCACACTCGCGAGAGTCGCTCGTTGCCTGAGTCTGCCAGCACCGCATGCCGGGCGACGCTGGTGTTCAAGGGAAATGCCGACACAGCGAGGGTGTAGCAGCCGACGAGCAGTAGTGCACCGATCACGTCGCTCGGGCGGTGCCATTGCAGCACGACTACCGAGATCGCGGTTCCGATGGTGATCAGCGCACCGTTGACCGCAACGACCGCCCGCCACCTCGAGGGCGTGACGATCACGATCGCGCAGACCAGAGCAGCTATGGCCGTCAAAGTGCCGCTGGGGAAGGAATTGTGCATCACCAGACCGTTCAGGTCCGGTCGATTCAGCGATTGTTTGAGAACCCAGGCTGTCGTGATGGGGCCGAGGGTCACGACGACGACGCGTAAGGCTAGCGCAATCGGGTTGTTGCGCAATGTGATCATGAGCGCCACGAGCACTCCTCCCACTATCAGTATCGGGGTGACGAGGCCGATGAACTCGGCGGAGAACACGCTGAGGCGTTCGGAGGTGGCCGCGCCCACCATGAGTTGTTGGTCGACGATCTGACCACCGGTGGTGTTGACCGCCAATTCGAATTCGACGACTCCGAGGATCAAGACTGCCAGTGCGGCAATCAGTCTCGCTGGTTTGACTCGTGTCATGATCAGCCTTCCGCTCTCTCGTCCGAGGGGTTGCTCAGTTGTGGCGGGCATTCCCCGCCAGGAGTGGTTGCCAATTCGAAATGCCACATCTCGTTGGCGTAGGTCTGGCAGAGGCCGTAATCGCTGCCGTGCTGAATGAGCCAGTCGTCGGCGTCGGTCGGTCCGATGTCGACGGCCTGTCCACTGACATGCTTGGACAGGCTCGGCGAGTGCACCCACTTGGACGCTTCGTCCACGCTGCCGTACTTGACGACGGCTTCGTCGAACAGTCGCTGTTGGTATGCCGCGGACCGCCAACCCGACGTGACGTGCATGTCCACGCCGGATGCCTGTGCGTCGGCCGCTGCCGACTGGAGCGCCGCGAGCAGTGCGGAATCGAGACGGGCAAGCGCGGGCACATGAGTGTCCTGCAAGCTGATGCCGTCCTCGATCTCGCCGCCTGAGGGTCCTGAATCAGGCTGAGTGGCAAGGTAGTTACCGCTCTTCGGTTGTGCTTCTTCTGTGTACGAGCAGGAGCTGAGCGCGACCGCACCGAGCACGACTGCACCGAGTGCGACGAAGCGGATGATTCCGCGGTGGCTGGGCATACAACAGAGACTTCTCGGTCAGTGTCACCGGCAGGTGGTCACCGTTCGTCGACGGTGTCACGGTCTGCAACAGCTCTGTAACAGGACGGAACGGGGCTGGTGAGCGCGCGCTACGCGGGGCGCGGGATCGACGCGAAAGTCGACAGCTCGAACCACGAAGGCAAGCTACGACGCAACGCAGTAGGCCCAGAGATGGTGACGTCACCGGACCGTATGGCGTCCGACCAGGTCAGGTTACCTCGCCAGATCTCGGTCATCTGTCGCAAGCCCGCAGAGACCGACACTGCAACGTCGAAACCCGGATCGATATCGCACATGTCCACCTCCCCGGAATTGATGACGAGCCACCAGTTCCGCGAATGTCCACGTACTCCGGAGAATGCGAAGTGCACCACGGTCTTGCCTTCAGGCACCACGGAATGATCCACGCGGCGATGCATGTCCCACAGCAGCAGTTTCGGATCCAGATCTTCGTCGCCCAGTTCACCGATCCACCTGGTACCCCAGATGCCGAGAGCTTCGACCACAGGGCGCAGTTCACGGCCGGCGTCGGTCAGACGATAGCTGACGACACAGTCGGTTTCTTCTCGCTCCACGATGCCGGCGACCGCGAGTTGGTGAAGCCGGGTCGAGAGCAGAGTCGGTGACATTCGCGGGAGCCCGCGGCGGAGATCGTTGAAATGTTCGCTTCCCATGATCAGTTCGCGGAGGAGAAGCAGTGTCCACCGCTCGTCGAGTAGCTCCATCGCCTTGGCGACGGGGCAGAACTGGTGGTACGAGGACCCCATCTCTCGATCGTAGGCCTCCGGGGTGCTCCGGTACAGATTTCGTACTGGAGAGGAGTGAACCGTCGTCGTAGCGTCGGAGTAACGGCATGAACGCTGTCGGGCTCCGAGTACGAAAATTATTGAAGGAGAACGGTAATGAGTGAATCAACGGGGACTCTCGGGTTGGACCGGGAGCTGAAGGCCAAGCACCGGGCAATGTGGGGGCTCGGTAACTATCCGGCGGTGGCGACGCAGGTCATCGCGGAACTCGGACCTGTATTGGTGCGTGAATGCGGCGTGCAGAAAGGAGATCGGGTGCTCGACGTCGCGGCGGGGTCCGGCAACGCCGCCATTCCGGCGGCTGCGCTGGGTGCGCAGGTGATCGCCACCGACCTGGCTCCCGAACTGTTCGTGGCAGGACGGGAGGCCGCGGCACTCGCGGGTGTCGAACTCGATTGGCAGGAGGCCGACGCCGAGGCTCTTCCGTTCGGCGACAACGAGTTCGACGTAGTGCTCTCGTGCGTCGGTGTGATGTTTGCCCCGCATCATCGGCGCGCCGCGGACGAACTTTTGCGAGTATGCCGACCCGGCGGAAAGATCGGAGTGCTGAGTTGGACTCCGACGGGGTTCATCGGCGAGATGTTCAAAACGATGAAGCCGTATGCACCGCCCCCGCCTCCTGGTTCGCAGCCGGCGCCTTTGTGGGGCGACGAGAACCATGTTCGTGATCTGCTCGGCGATGTTGCCGCAAGGAAAGACGTACTTCGTGTGGACACATTCAGCGGGCCGGAAGATTTCCGCGATTTCTTCAAGAAGAATTACGGCCCGACCATCGCGGTGTACCGGAACATCGCCGGCGATCCTGACCGCACACAGGCGCTCGATCGCGATCTGCTCGAGTTGGCAAAGAAGTACGGCAGCGGAAGCGAGCCGTTCGTGATGGAGTGGGAATACCTGCTTCTCACCGCGACACCCGACGAGGGCGGTGCATGATGACGACGGTCGAGTTCGCGCCACTGAAATCGGCGATCACGGGTTCTGTGTTCAGCCCCCGAGATCCGGAGTACGACGACGCCAGGTCGATCTGGAACGGGCAGATCGATCATCGTCCGGCGGTGATCGCCAGGTGCCGGTCGGCGTCGGATGTATCTGTGGCACTTGCATTTGCCAGAGCCCATTCGTTGGAGGTTTCGGTCAGAGGTGGTGGGCATTCCTACCGAGGTACCTCGGTGTGTGAAGGCGGTGTGATGATCGATCTCAGTGCGATCAACGTAGTCAGTGTCGCCCCGTCCGCGAAGCGAGCCAGGGTCGGTGGTGGTGCGACGATTGCCGACCTCGACGCCGCGACGCAGGAACACGGATTGGCAGTGACCGGTGGAGTGATCAGTGATACCGGCGTCGGTGGCCTGACCCTCGGCGGCGGCATGGGGTGGTTGACGCGCACGCTCGGCCTGGCGATCGACAATCTGGTGTCGGCAGAGGTGGTGCTCGCCGACGGTTCGATCGTGCGGGCCTCCGAGAACGATCACAGCGACTTGTTCTGGGCGCTGCGCGGCGGCGGCGGAAACTTCGGAGTGGTCACCGAGTTCGAGTACCGTCTGAGCGAGATCGGTCCGGAAGTGCATCTGGGACTGTTCTTCTGGGGGATGGAGGACGGACCCGCAGCGCTTCGTCTGTGCCGCGAAGTGGTGCCTGCCCTGCCGAGAAATGCCGGAGCGATGGTTGCCGTCGGTTTGTCCGCGCCTCCGGCACCGTTTGTTCCGGATCAGTTTCACCTGCTGCCCGGATACGCGTTGCTGGTAGCCGGTTTCGGATCGGAAGAGGAACACTCGAACGCGATTGCGCCGATTCGAGAGGGCGTGCCGACGCTGTTCGAGTTCGTCACCCCGCTCCCGTACATCGGTTTACAGTCGATGCTCGACGAATCGGAACCATGGGGTGCATACGCCTATGAGAAGGCCTTGGACCTGGTGGATTTCTCCGACGCCGTGATCGATGTTCTGACCGAGCAAGCGGGCAAGAAATCGTCGCCGATGTCCTTCATGCCGATCTTTCCGCTGCAGGGAGCTTTCACCTCCGTCGGCGAGGACGACACTGCGTTCGGTGGTTCTCGCACACCACATTACGTGTGCAACATGACGGCTACGGCCACCGATGCCGGGACACTGGAATTGGATCGATCGTGGGTGCGTGAGACCTGGGAAGCCTTGCGTCCGTTCTCGTCCAATCAAGGCGGGTACGTCAACTTCATGACCGATGTCGACGAGGACCGAGTGCGAGCGTCCTACGGTGCGGCGAAGTACGCGCGATTGTCCGCCGTCAAGGCGAAGTACGACCCGGACAACGTGTTTCACCTCAACGCAAACATTCTGCCCGCGTAGAGCGTCCGGTCAGGCCGTGAATACCAGGATGACGACGATCAGTGCGGCCAAGATGATGACGGCAACCATGCCTGTCATGGCGAGGGGAGCCCAGGCCACTACCTTGTCGCGGGTGCTGGCATCGGCGGGGCCGGTCGGTATCCGCGGCGGCCAGGAGAACATGTCCATGGGGCTGGGGACGTTCCGCAGTGGCGTGTTCTGTTGCACTGCAGGCAGTCCGGTGATCGTGGAGCCGGTCAGGCGATTGCGGCGGTGTGGGTCGGCGAGTTGTGTGGTGCGGTGAGCCCACGCCGGCACGGCGCCTTCGGACGAGTAGACGGGAGCGTCGATCAACTGCTCGATCGTGCCACCGCCCGTCGCGGCTGCAGCGAGCGCGTCGCGTGCCTGCGCCATCGTCGGCCGACGGGTGGGGTCCGGCTCGAGGAGCTGAAGGAGAACGTCGGTGAGCGGTCCGGACTTGGTGGGTCGGTAGATCTCGGCCTTGGCGACACGATGCAGTAGAGCGATGGCGTCCGAGTCGATGCCGAAGGGCGGTTGACCCTCGATCACCGTGTAGAGCGTCGACCCGAGTGAGAAGACGTCACTGGCCTCGGTGGGATCGTCGCCGCGGGCAACTTCGGGTGCAAAGTACGCGGGAGTGCCGGTGATGACCTCGTCCTGGGTGTCGGATACGTCGCTCTTTGCGCGGGCGATGCCGAAGTCACTGATCTTGACGGTGCCGAGAGACTTGCCTCGGTCGGCGATCAGGATGTTGCCGGGCTTGATGTCGCGGTGGACGATGCCGGCGGCGTGCGCCTCGGTGAGTGCCGCAGCGATCTGCGCGCCGATCTGCGCGACCTCCAGCGGTGGCAACGTGTCGGCCAGGTTCATCGCCTGGGCGAGGCTGCGGGCGGGGAAGTACTCCATGACCAACCACGGTTCACCGGACTCGATCGCGACGTCGTACATGGCGATGGAGTGGGGGTGGGTGAGCTTTGCGGCGTTCCTGCCTTCGCGCAATGTACGTTCACGGACCTCTTCGGCCGTTTCGGTGTCGAGGCCTTCCGTGCTTGTGACCTGTTTCACCGCGACGTCACGGCTGAGGAGGGTGTCGCGGGCCAGCCAGACGGCGCCCATGCCTCCGTCGCCGATCTTGGAGCGGAGTCGGTACCGCCCCGCCAGCAGGTATTCGGGCCCGATGCCCCTCCCGGTCTGCTCCTGAGCTGTCACATCTCAAGGTTAATGGATTGATGCCACTGTGACGCTCGAGGCTCCTGTGAACTGGGTTTTTTGCTCTGCTTGACGTGTCGGGGGTGACACGGTTTACTGAAAACAGTTCGAAAATATGTTCGAAATTGCTGTTCGTTGGATGCATGTCAGACCCGACTTCCCCGCGGTTTGCCGGCTGGTTATGGATTGCTGCCGAGTGAGTTTTTCCGGTGTTCCGGAGGATGGGGATGACCGAGGTGACCGAGTTGGTGGAGCTGTCGGCAGATGCGGCGGGGTTGTCCCGTCAGGATCGGCTGGCACAGCTCCGCCGACAGATCGCGTCCATTCCCTCTCGCGGCGATACGTCGTTTTCGGGACCGAGTGTTTCCGTGGCTGGTGTTTCCGGGACAAGTGCAGCAGCCTTCGAGAGTGTTGCCGACCGGGACATACCGGTCGTGAACCGCGCGCACAAGGCTGGTGTTCTCCCAGTGCCGGAAGGTATCGGGGCATTGCTACCGCAGGGCGGTTTGGTGCGCGGAACCGTGGTGTCCGTCGAGGGCGCTGCTTCCTTGCTCTTGGGATTGGTCGCGTCCGTGACGGCGTCCGGGGGGCATGTGGCAGTCATCGGGCAACCTCGACTGGGATTGCTGGCGGCGTACGAGATGGGTGCGCAACTGGAACGTCTGGCGCTCATTCCGGCGCCTGGGCCGGATCCGGTCGAGATCGCTGCTGTGCTGCTCGACGGTATGGATCTGGTGATTCTGGGATTGGCGGGTGCGTCGGTATCCCCGTCGCGTGCGCGAGCGGTGGTGGCGCGCGCCCGGAGCAAGGGCTCGACTCTTGTTGTCACCGAAGGTCACTGGGACGGGGCCGAAGTTCGGTTGGACGCTCGGGTTCATGGTTACGGTGGGTTCGGTCAGGGCCGTGAGTTGGGGCGTGGTCGGCTCAGTTCCCTGAGCCTCGCGGTTCGTGCTCGGGGGCGCTCGTTCCAGCCCCGGACCACGCGTCTGGACATCTGCAGTGCAGCCGGGCGGGTCGAGTGGGTACCTTCCCGGCCGGTCGAGGCCGTGTCGGAGCAGGTGGTGTCGTCGCGGGTGGTGTCACTGTGAGCAGAGTTCTGGCGTTGTGGTGCCCGGACTGGCCGGCGGTGGCAGCGGCAGCGCTTGCCGATCTTCCTGCCACGCATCCTGTCGCAGTCACCTCGGGTAATCGGGTGATCGCATGTTCGGCGACGGCCCGCGCGGAGGGAGTGCGACGAGGCCTGCGCCGACGCGAGTCGCAGGCCCGCTGCCCGGAACTGTATGTGGCGATGGCAGATCCGGAACGCGACGCCAGATTGTTCGAGCCGGTCGCCGCGGCCATCGATGCGGTGGCACCGGGCGTCGAGGTACTTCGTCCTGGTTTGTTGGTGCTCAGTGCGCGAGGTGTCAGTCGGTACTTCGGTTCGGAGGAAGCCGCGGCGGAACGATTGGTGGATCAGGCATCTGCTGCGGGCGTCGAGAGTCAGGTGGGTGTGGCGGATCAACTGTCCACAGCGGTCATCGCCGCGCGCCGGGCAGCGCTGGTGCCGCCGGGGGAGGGGGCACGGTTTCTGGCGCCGCTACCCATGCCGGAGTTGGCGGCCGAGCCCAGTCTGTCTGCGCCGCATCGCGGGGAGTTGGTGGATCTGCTGCGCAGGCTCGGGATCAGAACCATCGGTGCTTTCGCGGATTTACCGGCAGTGGACGTCGCTTCGCGTTTCGGGGCCGATGCGGTGCTCGCGCATCGTGCGGCGCGCGGTGAACCCGAGCGGCCACCGTCGGCGCGGACGCTTCCGCCGGATCTGGAAGTGGAGCAGCATTACGATCCGTCGATCGAGCGGGTGGATGCCGCAGCGTTTGCCGGGCGCGCCTTGGCGAGTCTCCTGCACGACAAATTGTCGGCTGCCGCAGTGGCGTGCACCCGCCTGTCGATTTCGGCCAGCACGGGCAACGGTGAAAATCTTTCTCGGACTTGGCGTTGCGCCGAACCTCTGACACCGGAGGGAACGGCCGATCGAGTGCGATGGCAACTGGACGGCTGGCTCACCGGGCGCAGTGGGACCCGGCCGACCGCAGGCATAGCGGTGTTGCGTCTGGAACCGGTGGAGGTGGTCAGTGCCGGCGCTTTGCAGTTGGGGCTGTGGGGCGGTGTCGGCGACGAGGAGGAGCGGGCCAGGCGAGCATTGGTGCGCGTGCAAGGTCTTCTGGGCGGCGAATCGGTTCAGGTCGGTGTCCTGAGCGGTGGTCGAGGGCCCTCGGAGCGAATTACCCTGTTGCCCTTGGGTGACGAGCGGGTAGCTGCTCATGATCCGACAGCCCCGTGGCCTGGTCGTCTGCCGCAGCCGTCTCCGGGGTCGATCTTCGTCGACAATCCCAAGGTATGGCTGGAGGATGTGGCCGGCAACGCCGTGTACGTCACTGAGCGCGGTGTCTTCAGCTCGCAGCCGGGAAGGCTGAAGTGGGGGAGCAAGGAATGGGCAGTGCAGGGATGGGCCGGGCCCTGGCCGGTGGACGAGCGATGGTGGGACGCAGCCTCGGCGCGCACGGCCGCGCGGGCTCAGGTGCTGTTGGAGGAATCGCGGGCGTTGCTGATGATCTGTGAAGGCGGTGGATGGTCGGTGGAGGGCGTGTACGAATGAGCTCGTAGGTACAGCCAGCTGTACCGGACATGGTCGAGTCGACTGTACGAACAGTAGGGGCGCTGGCGCCATCGCACCGACGCCATCGGGCGCCTAGCGTTGATGACATTCAAAAACTCACTGTTGCAATGATTCTCGTCGTTGCAACTCTTCGCGAGGAGTGTCATGAAAACGGCGGGTCGAGCTGACGTTTCCGGAACCGATCGACTTCACTACGAGCCGATGGAGCTACGCGACGCACAACTTCTGGCATACGACGAGTCCGGCGAAGGCCGGATCGTGGAGGTGTTCGGCGATGTCGCCACAGCCGAGCACATCATGATCTTCGTGCCGGGCAACGACAACGGACTGGGAAACTACTTCGACGAGAACCGTCCGACAGGACCACGCGCGAGCGGATGGACACTGGGAAGGATGCTCCGAACGCTCGGGCCGAACGACCGCGTCGCGGTGATCGTGTGGGTCGGTTATCGGACGCCGTGGGGATTTCTCGAGTCGTTCTCCCGGACACTTGCAGAACTTGGTGCGATAGATCTGGCGCGGTTGACTCGTATCCTGCCGCGATCGGCGCATGTGACGCTCGTCGGGCACAGCTACGGGGCCGTGGTGTGCGGACTCGCTCTCCCGTCGGCGCGAGTGGACGATTGCGTGGTGCTGGGTAGTCCGGGGATGGGGACCAGTTCGCGCGAAGACCTGTGCTTTGCCGGAAATCTCTGGGCTGCGCTTGGTCCGTCGGACTGGATCCGCTACTTCCCACGCGTGAAGATCGGCCGCATCGGCCACGGCCCGTCTCCAGTTCGGGCGCAGCACGGAGCCATTGTTTTCGGTACCGGAGCCGTTCGAGGGCATTGCGGCTACTTCGCCGATGCAAGCGAGTCGCTGCGAAACATCGCGAGGATCGGACTCGGTCGCTACGACGAGGTCACGCGACCAGGGGAGTTGCAGCCTCGGCTGACCGCGTCAGCAATCCGTGAGGACGGGTCTATCCTGGGAACTCGTGAGTGTCGCTAACGTACGAAGTGCCGGCGGGGTCCAGATCAGCTACCGCGATTCCGGCTCGCATCCCAGTGTGGCCGATCTGCCTCCGGTAGTCCTCGTGCACGGGATGGGCGGCGACAGCGGTACCTGGGACAAGTTCGCGCGGACCTTGCGATCACGCAACCGGCGAGTTGTCTCGGTCGACCTTCGCGGCCACGGCCGGAGCGCTCGTGCGTCGTCGTATCTGTTCGAGGAGTTCGCGGACGACGTCATGGACGTGTGTGATCATCTCGAACTCGAGCAGGTGGATCTGGTCGGCCACTCGCTCGGCGGGCACGCGGCGTCGTTGATCGCGCAGAAACGTCCCACCGCGGTGCGGAAGTTGGTCATCGAGGAAGCGCCGTTACCACTACGTGCGGGTGACCCGGAACAGGTGTTCGCGAGGAAATTGCCGAGTGTCCCAGAACTGTGGCACGCCACAACAAGTTTGGTGCGGCATCCGCGAGCCGCGTTGACGTTCGATCGCTCGATGACGCGGTCCGCGCTCGAGCAGTTCCGCCGACCGGATCCGCAGTGGTGGGATCGGTTGCCGCTCATCGAGGCTGACATGTTGTTCCTGCGTGGAGGTCTGGGCGGGATGGTGGATCCTGTTCGCCTCGACGCTGTTGCAGCCACCGTCGCACGCTGCGAATTGGTCTCTTTCCGTACCGGCCACAGTGTCCACCGCGACGGTCATCGCCAATTCGAATCCGTTGTGTTGCCGTTCATTTCCTGAAAGCGCAATACTCGATCGGTGATGCCACGAACCCATCCGAAACGTGTGTGGCACCGAATGTACTTCCATGCATACCAACGGCAACGACTGGTCCGCACACGAATACGTCGACGCGGTAGCACGATCCGTTCACGGTGAGACAGTTCGATGGCCGCAGGGTCCGAGCACGGATGCGGTGATCGTTCTCCCCGTTCATGCCCGAAACCATCCGGGGAAGAACGCAGTTCTGCTCTGGAATCACGACTTCGGTTGGTCGTGGGGTGTCGAGGAGGCTGATGTGCGAAGGACGATTTCGATAGTCGACACCCTCGGTATCGGCCGGACACCGGATCCGCTGCGCTGTGCGGATCGGGTTATCGAACTGATCAGCGCACGGGCAGTTTGCTCGCGCATGTGTAGCGAAGAGTGATTCGGTCAACTCTGGGGCGACAACGCCTCCGAGAGGACGACGCCCGTGAACCCAGAGAACGTTCCAGCCCCGCATTGTCATTCATTGCCGCGCCGGACGTTCCTCGGTGGCGTCGGTGCCCTTGTCCTCGCGGGAGTGGCAGACGTCGCGGCCGGCGCGGTGAGCGCGGTGCCGGTACAAGCAGCACCTGCCGATCGGTTTCCGCAGAAACCCAACATCGTTGTCATCATCACCGATCAGGAACGCCGGCCGATGTACTGGCCACAAGGCTGGGCTGAACAGAATCTGCCCAACCGCAAGAGGATTGCCGATCACGGGCTGAGTTTCGACCAGGCAGTGTGCAACACCGCGATGTGCTCGCCCAGTCGCAGTACGTTCTTCACCGGCCTCTACCCCGCGCAGCACGGGGTCACCAGAACGCTCACCGAAGGTGGCACTGTCTCACCCACCGAGCCACAGTTGCAGGTCTCCGAACAGAACATGGCAAAGCTGCTGGCGTCGGCCGGCTACAACGTCCAGTACCGGGGGAAATGGCATCTGAGCAAAGGCGTCGAGGGTGGTGATCCGACAAGCGAGGACGTGGCAGGATTCGGCTTCGAGGGGTGGATTCCGCCGGACGCGGGCCAGGACACCAATCCGGATCACTTCGGTGGCGGGTGCGCAGACCATGATCGCCGTGTCGCCGAGGAAGCTGTCGAGTTTCTCTCCGGACCCGCAGTCGCATCCGGACAGCCTTGGGCGCTGATCGTCTCGTTCGTGAACCCGCACGATGTCCTCGCGTACCCCCAGACGTGGAACGCGATGAACGGCACGTGCGACAACTACGGATCGGACGCGCCAGGCGCCTTCGAGCAGGGTATCGACTTGCCGCCCACCTTCGACGAGATCCTGGCGCTCAATCACAAACCGACAGCCCAGGTTCAGTCGGAACTGCTGTTGGCAGCCGGGCTCGGGCCGCTGCTCGGACCCGATCAGGCGCGTAACTACATCAACTTCTACGCCTATATGCACAAGGTGGTCGACGAACACATCGGCAGCGTGCTCGACGCGATCGAAGCCACTCCACAGATGCTCGACGACACGGTGATCGTTCGGATGTCCGATCACGGGGAGATGGGGATGAGCCACGGAGGTTTGCGGCAGAAAGTGTTCAACGCCTACGAGGAAACACTGCGCGTTCCACTGGTCATCAGCAACCCCTTGCTGTTTCCCGAACCCGTTCGCACCGACGCCCTGGCGTCGTTGATCGACGTGATGCCCACTCTCGCCACACTCGCCCAAGCGCCTGCGCGTCAATCGTGGAACTTCCTGGGTACCGATCTGACACCGGTCATCGTCGACGCTGCGGCGTATCCGAAAAGTCCCAGCGCGCAGGTTCAGGACACGATTCTGTTCACCTACGACGATCAGAACTGTGCGACGCCCGACGGTCAGAACATCGTCACGCAGCCCAACCACATTCGGTGCATACGCGAGAGCCGCTGGAAGTACACGATGTACTTCGATCCTGCGGGAGTTGCTGCGCCGCAATACGAACTGTACGACTTACAAGCCGACCCCTTGGAACTGAACAATCTCGCCAATCCGCTCAACATCGGTTCGTATCGGCCGGATCTGGCAGCTCAGATGAACGCCAAGCTCTTCGCAGTGATGGAGACCAAGGGTGTTTCCCTGAAGGAATAGATCGAATTTCGTCAAAACTGATTCACGTTTCAGTTCTGCGGGCATGCTGGTGGGGCATCTGTCTTCGGTTCGGGAAGAAGGAATGTCATGACTGTCACCTCGCCGGGGCGAGAAGGTTTCAGTTCTCTTCGGTCGGGAGGGTTGAACTGGGATTCGTTCCCACTCCGATTGTTCACCAAGGGAAACGCCAAATTCTGGAACCCAACCGACCTCGATTTTTCGCAGGATGCCCGTGACTGGCAGGAGCTGACCAGCGAACAACAGCGCAGCGCCACCTTCCTGTGTGCGCAGTTCATCGCCGGTGAAGAAGCCGTCACCGAAGACATTCAACCGTTCATGAAAGCAATGTCGACCGAGGGACGATTCGGCGACGAGATGTACTTGACGCAGTTCTGTTTCGAGGAAGCCAAGCACACCCAGGTGTTTCGGCTGTGGATGGACGAAGTGGGATTGACCAGTGACCTGCATTCCTACGTCGCTGACAATCCATACTACCGGCAACTGTTCTACGAGGAGCTGCCGTCGTCGCTACGCATTCTCGAGACAGACCCCAGCCCGGTCAACCAGGTGCGTGCCAGCGTCACGTACAACCACGTCATCGAGGGCAGTCTGGCGTTGACGGGTTACTACGCCTGGCAGAAAGTTTGTGCGACGCGCGGAATCCTCCCTGGCATGCAGCAATTGGTGCGAAAGATCGGTGACGACGAACGACGGCACATGGCTTGGGGAACGTTCACCTGCCGAAGGCACGTCGCCGCCGACGATCACAACTGGGACGTCGTTCAGCAGCGGATGGGTGAACTCATGCCCATGGCCCTCGGAATGATCAACTGGGTCAACGATCAATTCGAGGTGCAGCCGTTCGGTTTGGACAATCAGGAGTTCCTCGAGTATGCCGCAGACCGTGCGCAGCGCCGACTTTCGGCGATCGAGTCTGCACGCGGGCGCGACGTCGCCGAGATCGACCTCGACTATTCGCCGGAGACCCTCGAGGAAAAGTTCGGGGCAGAAGATGCCGCTGCGATGAGTGAGGCGGCCAAATGACTGCGAATTCTATTGGGGCCAAGCCGAGTTCTGGATGACCTCGACAAAATCGATGTGCCGAAATCCCGGGACAAAATGTTCGAGTACGTCAGCGTTCACCGTCCCGAACGTGCTTTCGGGACGGTGCTTGAAGCCGTCGGTGAAGGCCTTCAAGATCTGATTCTTGAAATCCGGACGGGGGTGGGCCGCGGTGACGGCGTCGATGTCGGCCTGGTCGAGTTCGCTGTATCCGATTCCGAGTACATCGGTCTCCACACCCGCTGTCACCAAGGCGATTTCGGGCTCCAGCCGCGAGGGGACCTCGGGCGTCGTATGTAGAGCGATGCCTTCCCACACTTTGCGGATGTCGGTTTCGTCGACTTCGTAGCCGGTGAGGAATCGCCGCGCTTCGTCCGCGCTGTCCAATTCGAATCGCGCCGTACTGTCCCGGAATTTCTCGGTGAGCCCCAGGTCGTGAAACATGGCGCCGACGTAGAGCAATTCGGGGTCGGCGTGCAGTCCCAAACGCGCGCCTTGCAGCGATCCGAAGAGGAAGACGCGTCGCGAGTGGTGAAACAGTAACTCGGACGCCGTATCTCGGACGAGTTCGGTGGCGTCGGCAGCCATCTTCGAATCGGGGATTTTCACACCGGCAATGATCGTGTTCATCGGTACCTGCTCTGCTCGTCGCTACTGCGAATTTCTCGGTCTGTCCCAGTGTCGGTCGAGCACGCACGCGGGCGCACCCTGATCTCGGCCATACTGTCCACAGATCAGGACGAAGGGGAGCGATCGTGACCGCAGTGCATCGAGTTGCCGTCCTGGTGTTCGACGGCGTCAAACTGCTCGACGTCGCAGGTCCGAGCGAGGTGTTCGCAGAGGCCAATCGCGGCGGAGCGAACTACGAGTTGGTGATCTGCTCGGTGGGTGGACACGATGTCGACTCGTCGACCGGCATGCGCATTCCGGTCGACTGTGACGTCGCAGATTCCGGTTCCTTCGACACGTTGCTGGTCATGGGTGGCGACGTGTTCCCGTCGATGCCGGTGAGTCCGGAATTGCGTGAGGCAGCGAGCGATCTTGCGAGACGTTCGGGTCGGGTTGCCTCGATCTGTACCGGGACATTCATCCTGGCGGCGAGTGGACTGCTCGATGGACGCCGCGCAACGACGCATTGGCAACACACGGCAACGCTGGCGCGCGCCTATCCGCAGATCACGGTAGTTCCCGACGCCATTTTCATCCAGGACGGCACGGTGTTCTCGTCGGCGGGTGTGACCGCCGGGATCGACCTCGCGCTCGCATTGCTCGAGCGAGATCAGGGTGCAGAAATGGCCCGACGTGTCGCACAGCTTCTGGTGGTATTTCTCCAACGTCCAGGTGGGCAGTCACAGTTCTCGCCGTCGTTGAGCGGGCCGCGGCCCCGGGTGCCCGCGCTTCGCGCAGTGGTCGAGGCGGTGGCCGCCGATCCGGCGGGGGAGTACTCGGTCGACGAACTGGCTGCCCTGGCGCACCTGAGCCCACGGCATCTGACGAGGCTCTTTCGGGAAGAACTCGGTACGACGCCGGCCAAATACGTCGAGTTGATCCGTTTCGACTCCGCGAAAGCGCTCCTCGATGCCGGCCACTCGGTGACCGAAGCCGCGCAATTGGCGGGATTCGGCAGTTCGGAATCCCTACGACGAGCATTTTCGACGCATCTCGGAATCTCGCCGCAGGTGTACCGCCGTCGTTTTCAAGCTTTCGGCTGAGACTGACTTTCGTGCTTGCCTTGCGGCGGGCTCATGCCCTGCTTGTCGAGCCAGGCAAGGCTGTAGTCCGCGATCTCACGCCAGCCGTGGTCGATGGTCAGCGAGTGACCTCGATCGCCGAAGACCTTGTATTCGTTGATCGTCGGGGCCTTGGCGTACTTCTTGAACGAGCTGTCCGAACTGGCCTTCGGGACTGTGCGATCCTTGCCGCCGCCGATCATCAGGAGTGGCCCGCGGCGGGCGTTGAAATCTACTGCAGCGGGGCTGTGGGGCGCGAAGTTGGCGAGTGCTGCCTCGAACAACGGCCGACCAGGGGCGGGAATCGCATACTGCTCGAACAAGGCGTCGGACTCGTCCTTGGACACGGCACTGGCGAAGGACTTGTGGAACGACTCTCTGTTGTGTGAGTACGCCTTCCGGTAGTTCCCGGGGTTGGACAGGACCGGGAAAACACTGCCCAGTTGAACGAGGGGAAGTTTCAACACCCCTTTGGGCTGAGCCGGGTCGATGGCAATTGCCGCGGTCGCCAACTTCTGGCCCAGCAGTTTCTGCGCGATCAAACCTCCGAACGAATGCCCCACCACGATCGGTGGCTCGTCGAGATCGGCTATCACCTTGGCGTAGTGATCCGTCACGTCCTCGATGCCGTGTCCCGCGATGTCTTCCGGGTGTTCACGCGTCTCACCCACGGTCGACGCGTCCCCTGGCCATCCCGGCGCCATTGTGGAGTACCCCTGCGCGCTGAAAACCTGCGCCCAGGGGTCCCAGGTGGTCGGGTGCATCCAAAGTCCGTGGATGAACAGAACAGTCGGGTTGGATTTGGGCGACATGCGCGCTCCCCGCTATCGGACCGATGATCGATACGGAATGCCCGCTTTTTACAACCTCATTCACATTTGAGGCGAGCTCTTCCGTCGGGCCGTTCCGTTCTGTTGTGCGAAGATGGCACGATCGTGGCATGGCACCAACTGGATCTGCGAAGGCGATGGCACTGTGGACCACCGCTTTTGTTGTCTCACAAGCGAATATTGCTCGCCTACTCGGGCCGGTGGCTCCCAAAGTATTGGAAGTGCAGACGGCCTTCTCTGCTCGCCGGTACGTCGAAATATTGGACTCCATGGACGCAGAGGCCACGGCACGATTTCGTAGTCACTACTACCCCGACTTCGTACATCCCGCGATCTACGCGATGGCTTTGCGGTCAGCGGGCACGAGGCTCGGGGAGCGGGTTCCCCTTTCCCCGGCAACTCGGCGCGCCCTTGCCGTAGTGCCCGTACTGTCGGCGGCCGGCGACTACGTCGAGAACGTGGTCGGACTCCATTTCCTCGATCATCGCGACAGGATCACCGACTCGAGGGTTCGCGCCGCTTCGACCGTCAGTATTGCCAAATGGGTGCTCGCACTCGGAACTCTCGGATATTTGTCGCAGGGTTTTGTCAGAGTATGGGTATCGCGAAAATGAGGAGCACTGATGGCAGTCGAACTCGGCACCGAATACTTCGCTGACGGAGCAGAGTTCCGTCGATGGCTGTCCGAGAACCACGAGGTGGTCCCCGGCCTTTGGCTGAAAATGGCCAAGAAGACCTCGTCGCACAGTTCGATCGACTACGACCAAGCGTTGGACGTTGCCCTGTGCTTCGGCTGGATCGACAGCCTCGCACGGCGAATCGACGACGATTTCTTCGTACAGAAGTTTTCACGACGCACCGCGCGGAGTCCGTGGTCCAAACGCAACGTCGAGATAGTCGCCCGCCTCGACGCTGCGGGACTTCTCGAGCCTTCCGGCATCGCCGAGATCGAGAAGGCCAAGGCCGACGGTCGATGGGATCGCGCGTACGAGGGATCAGCCAAGGCCGAGGTCCCGAAAGACTTTCTCGATGCGCTCGCGGAAAACCCGAAGGCTCGTGAGTTCTACGCGACGCTCAATTCCACCAACCGATTCACCATCGCGTACCGACTGCAGGAGGCAAAGCGTCCGGAGACGCGAGCCAGGCGGATCGAGAAGTTCGTGAACCAGCTTGCGGAGGGCAAGAAGTTCTACTGAGCTGCCGCGTCACTGGGCCACAGGGACTTGCGAATCGACACCCAGCGAGGCTGACACAATGGGCCTCGTGATCGAAGCCGAAACCTGTTCCGCGCTGTCTGCTGTCGATGAACCGCTGGCAGGCAGCGCTGCCGTCGTGCAGGGCTGGGTATGCCTCGAATTCAATGCCGCGTGGGGTCGTGACGTGTTGGACGGTACGGCCTTGGGGGAGGAGCTTGCCGCCGAGTTGAGCCGCCGAGCCGATGCAGCGAACGTACGAATCATGTTCGTTCGGCGACCCGGGCGCACCGATCCGATGGCTGATGGACACACCGTCCTGCTTGCGCGCTCCGATCCGAGCGACTCATGGTGTGAAAGGTTGCACATCGATTCGCCGATGGAATTACTCGACGTCGATTTCTTCTTGTTGGATGGGCCGCCACCAGGACTGGGCGAGCAAGTGACCGAGCCAGTCGTATTGGTTTGCGCACACGGCAAGCGCGACCAGTGCTGCGCTGTATTCGGCAGGCCGATCGCCGCAGCGCTGATGTCGTCCTTCGGACCCCAGGTGTGGGAGTGTTCGCATACCGGCGGGCACCGATTCGCGCCGTCGATGATCCTGTTGCCGAGCGGCAATACGTACGGCCGTCTGTCCGCAAGTGAGAGTGTCACGGCCGTGGAGGTGGCTTCCCGAGATCAGGTCCATTTGCCAGGCCTGCGTGGACGGAGTTGTTGGTCTCCTGCGGGGCAGGCTTCGGAAATTGCTGTGCGACAGCAAATAACCTGCAGAATCGACGACTTGGCTGTCATCGAGCAGGCGAGTGACGGGACATGCGTCGTCGCACATGTGGACGGCCGGCGATGGGCGGTGGAGACGGCACTCTCCGAACTCGAGCCGCGTCCACCGAGTTGCGGCGCGGCGCCCAAGCCGGTCAGGCCAGTTGTGGTCACGGCGATTCGAGACCTGTGATTTCATCGTCGGTTTTCTACGATCAGTCTCGATGAACTCGGGTGTGGGTCATCGCTACTGCAACAGGAGCGCAATGACTGCGGGCGGTAATTGACGTTGTCCGAGGAGGTTTACGCGTTGGCATCCGTCGAGTTCGACTGCCATCCGCGTGCCGCCCGATCCGTCGGGACGAAGTACGTCGATCGAAGCGATGTGATGGGCGACGAGATCGCATGGGCCTGCAGGTGGCGCGGTGGATGCAACCTCCATCAGATCAGTACTCTGCTGGCGTGACAAGCGGATTCGGGACTCGGGCAGCGGCGGTTCGGTGGAATAGCGGCACACCCGTAGTCTGCCGACGTCGGAAATCGGTGTAGCCAAAGCTGTTTCCGTCAGTGGGCGCGCGTGAGTGTCTTCGTGTTCTGCCATGCGACTCATGTCAGCTTCAGTGGTCGTCGCGAACGGTTGTCCGATCGACTCCGCGCAGGTTCCGGCATCATCGGAGGAGATGCCGTCGACCGGATGCTGCGCGCGGCTGATCTCATGTAGTTGGCTCAGGGCTGCGTGTGGTTTCTCTTGCAGTCCGCAGGGCGCGGTCGGCCAGGTAGGGCGTATGGCTGCTCCTGCTTCGTCTACCAGCCACAAACCGGCTGGCGGGACGAGACGGTACGCGCAGTCGGCCCGGACGTTGGCAGGAAATCGACGAGACTGTTCGCGGAATGCATCGTCCATCGCGTGGATGTCCCCCTCGAGGCGTACGGAGTCGATGGTCAACCCACCGTCGGACGTTTCTCCGCGTTCGCATCGAACAACGGCAACGGGGCTGAAATCAGGAGGCGGGTAACCACTTCCCTCGGGGCGAAGTGCGATGCTGCTGTCGCGTGCCTCGGGGGCTACGAGCGCGGCGGTGATATCAGGGGCGAGGCAGTCTGCCCGATCGACCACCGTCGCGACCGGTGGAGTGAAAGATTCATAGTCTCGAACGCCGGTCCAAACCAACGCAACGGCGACGACACTGACGACGACGATAAAGACCCCAGCTGTGAATCGTCCACTCATACATCGACACTATGTGCTTTTGCGATGGATTGAGGTGAAGTCTCGACCATTGCGGGTGCGACGTAGCATCGCTGCTATGACAGTCGATTTGGTTGCGCCTGACGAGGCCTTGTGGGTGTCCTGGTTGGAGTCGCGTGACGAGTGGGGTGGACCGCAGGCGGATCAGCCCGGTTCGGCGTTGGGAGTTGCGCAACGTCTGGATCTCGACCTTGCCTCCCGCGATGGATTCGGGCAGTGGGTTCAGGAGTTGTTGGCGCAGCCCGAGGCGTTGCCGGGGCCCGACATTGTCCCGGCAACCAACTGGTGGATCGTGCGAGACGGCAGGTATCTCGGTGCTATCCAGTTGCGACACAGCTTGAATGAGTTCTTGGCTGATCTTGGTGGTCATATCGGCTACGGGATTCGGCCGTCGGAACGGCGGAAAGGGATAGCGTCGGCTGCTCTGCGGGAAGTGCTCACGTATGCCGGCGACCCGGTGGGGCTCAGTGGCGTCCTGATTACGTGCGACGAGACCAACGCGGGTTCGCGTAGGGCAATCGAAGCGTGCGGGGGACTTCTCGATAGCGTGCGCCCAGCTGATCAGTTGTCGCGCAACCTCGGCCATTCGGGAGACACGCTTCGCTACTGGGCGGCCACGGGCCGGTCAAGCGCCAGTTGACCGTTTTTGACCGTCAACGGGAAGTCGCGGTCGCAGGGTAGGCGACACGGGACGCGATGCTTTCGCTGAGGTCGTGGATTTCTGCGGCGAGGACGTCTCGGCTCTTCGTGTCCGACTCGTGAACGAAGGTTGTCGATCCCAGTGTGGCACCGCAATATTCGATGATTCCGCGTTCGATCTGTGTCCAGAAGGCCTCGTACACGCCGTGTCGGTCGAAACTCTCGGCGTCGTCACCTGCGACTGGAATCAGGTGGACGGTGAGTCGGTCCAGTTTCTTCACGAATTCGCTTCCCGGGGTGAATTCGTAAGCCCATCCGCTGACGAAGACTCGATCGATCCAACCTTTGAGTAGTGCGGGCATCGACCACCAGTACATCGGAAACACGAGAATCAGATCGTCTGCACGATCGATTCGCTCCTGCTCGGCTACAACGTCGGCCGGGGGAGTCCCTTTGCCGCGGAACAGGTTCACATCGGCTTCGGCGAATCGGGGATCGAAATTCTCGGCATGTAGGTCCGCGAAGTCGACGTCGCCGCCCAGGTCGCGGATCGCGTCGGCGGTAGAACGGGCGACATGCTGGGTAAGTGACTGGGGATCGGGGTGGGAGACTACGAGGAGTGTGGTCATGAGCGTCCTTCGGTAGATGGTGCGCTTATGTACTAAGAGTAGGTTACTATTGGTATATAGCGCAAGGAGGTGTCCGATGGCACGTACGAGACTGTCGCGAGCCGGCAGGTACGAACAACTCGTGGAGGTGTCGTGGGCGTTGGTGCGAGAGGAGGGTGCGGACGCGCTGACCCTTGGTCGGTTGGCTGAACGTGCCGGCGTTGCAAAGCCGGTTGTATACAGCCATTTCGCCTCTCGCGCCGCGTTGTTGGCAGCCCTCTTCAAGGAATTCGACGATCGTCAGACGGTGATGCTCGAGGAGTATCTCGATGCCGCGGATGAGTCTCTGAACGGACGCGCGAATGCCATCGCCGACTCCTACGTCGGATGTTCGCTGGCGCAGGGGCGTGAACTGACGGGTGTGCTTGCAGCGCTGGAGGGTTCGCCCGAGCTGGAGCGGGTCAAGCGTGAATCGGAACACGCCTATTCCGAACGATGTCGGGAGGTGCTGACTCCCTTTGGTGCGGGCGGAGGACTTGCGCAACCTTCGATGACCGCAATATTCGGTGCTGCAGAGGCACTCTCGCATGCGGCGGTAGCGGGAGCGCTCTCGCCCGACGATGCTCGAAGCGAACTTGCCGCACTGATAGTCGCGGTGGTCGGCCGGACCTGAGGTCACCGGTTATCTTGGTGCCCATCCAATTCGACGCGCTCACGCATGGATTCGGATATCGCTGTCAGAGTTCTGACGAACGCGTCGATCGCGGGAGCAAGTGGAGGTTTGCCGTAGGTTGCGACGGAGACAGTGCGTCGCTCGCCGGGTATGCGGTGTGCGCGGATACTCGGGTTCTGATGTGCCTGGAGGGCGAGGGCCGGAAGGGTGCTTACCCCGCTTCCGGAGGCGACCAGGGCTTGGACGGCGACGTAGTCGTCGGTCTCGAACTCGATCCGCGGAATGAATCCAGCTCGATTGCAAGCGGTGAGGAGGTGGGCTCGGCAGCTCGGGCAACCGGCAATCCAGGTCTCACCGGCGTAGTCCGTGATCTCGTTGGTGGCATCTGCATTCCGTGCAGAGGTGATCAGGTACAACGGATCTTCCAGCAAAGTCGTCTGCGCGACCTGCTTGAGCCCGACTTCAGGGGTGTCCTCGTGCGCGAAGACAACAGCTACGTCGACATCGTTGTTACGGAGCAGTGCAAGTGCTTTGGGTGGTTCTGCATCAACGAGGCTGATGGACACATCGGGGTACTGGGACGTGAACGCTGCCATCGCCTGCGGAATCAAACTCGCCAGGGCTGACGGGAATGCGGCCAGTCGTACCCGCCCGGCCCTCAGTCCTGCGTACGTCTGGACTTCGGCTACCGCTGCGTCGACGTGGCCGAGGATCTCGGTGGCTCGCCGAACCAGCACTGCGCCGGCGTCCGTCAGGCGCAGTCCACGACCCGCTCGCTGGAACAGTGGAACCACGACTTCCGATTCGAGCTGTCGAAGGTGGTGACTGATGGAGGGCTGCGCGTAACCGAGAGAATCGGCGGCGGCTGTCACCGACCCTTCCTGTGCAACAGCGACCAGGACCCTCAGCCGAATTAGATCGAGCATGCCAAAATCATAGAAGATTTCGATGCTTTGGACGAAAACACGTATTGGATCTATGAATCGGTGTTTGGCAGGGTGAATCACATGGCACCGGCATCTGATCTCACGGCATCAAACCAGCTACATCCACCCGTATGGGCAGACATCGAGCGTGCCAGTCAGGTCGTCCGTCGGCATCTACCGGTCACGCCCCTGATATCGCACCCGACCTTGGGTGCGGGCTCGTGCAGCCAATTGTTCGTCAAACACGAGAACGTGCACCCCACGGGTGCGTTCAAGGTTCGCGGCGGACTGAACCTGGTGGCAGGACTGGATGAGGCGACGCGGGCGCGGGGGATTGTCGGCTACTCGACCGGAAACCATGCTCAATCCTTGGCGTATGCCGCGGCGGGTGCGGGCGTGCGGTGTGTGATCGTCATGCCGGTTGGGGCGAATCCAGTCAAGGCTCACGCTGTCCGCATGCTCGGAGCCGAGCTCATCGAGCACGGTGTGAACTTCGACGAGGCACGTGCTCATGCCGATTTCATCAGCGAACGTGACGGCCTGCGTCTCGTGAGCGCCGCCAATGAGCCGGCAATCCTCGCCGGTGTTGCAACGGCCTACGTCGAACTCCTCGAACAACAACCTGATCTGGACGCGGTGGTGGTCCCAGTCGGTGGCGGCAGCGGTGCGGCGGCGGCGTGTCTCGTCGCCAGTGCGCTTGCACCGCACCTCGAGGTGTTCGCAGTGCAGTCTGAGGCCGCACGAGCCGCACATGACTCGTGGAGTTCCGGCACGTGCGTCGAGCGCCCGAACACCACCCGTGTCGAAGGGCTTGCGACCGGTGCCGGGTTCGCACTCACTCAACGTGTCTTGCGTGAACGCCTCGGGGGATTCCTGCTCGTCACGGACGACGACATCACCCTCGCGCAGCGGGCGTTGCTCTTCGACGCTCACACTTTGAGCGAAGGCGCCGGTGCGGCCGCACTTGCTGCGGTCTATGCGCATCCGAACACCTTCGCTGGCAAGCGCGTTGCTGTTGTCTGCACGGGCGCCAATGCCTCCGAGAATGAGATCCGCAGGATCGTCGGCTGACCGATGGCATGATCGGAACCATGGGCCAGTTTGGTAGGGCGGCACCAATTTTGCATCGCGTATGTGTGTCTGGAACAAGATTTCGCTTCCACGATTCAGCAAAGTGAACAGGGTCGCATCTCGCGACAGCAAGGCCACCGTGGAGGAGACGTGATGCTGCCGACAATCGTCGTTCGGGACGGGACTGTGCTCGATGGTAGAGGGAGCCCGCCCAGGAAAGCGGATGTTGCGATCTCCGGTGACACGATCGTGGAAGTCGGAACGATCGGTGCTGTGCCGGGGGCGATCGACATCGATGCTCGCGGTTGCATGGTGGCTCCCGGTTTTGTGAATGTGCTCAGCCATAGTTACCTCACGCTGCAGCAAGACCCACGAGGATTGTCGGACTTGTATCAGGGGGTCACAACCCAGGTCTTCGGTGAAGGCGTGTCTCTCGGACCGGTCACGGGTTCGATGACTCCGGCGATGCTCGGATTGGGCGCGATTCCAACTGGGGTGCAATCACATTGGCCGAGGTTGCATGATTTTCTCGAATCCTTGGAGACGAACGGCGTCGGTTTCAACGTGGCGAGCTTCGTCGGCGCGGCGAATCTGCGCATGGTGGTTGCGGGTGTGGACAATCGCCTGTTGAGTGAACAAGAGCTGGCCGAAGCGTGTGCCCTGCTCGACGAGGAGCTTGAAAATGGAGCTCTCGGAGTGGGTTCGGCTCTGATCTATCCACCCGGAAGCTATGCGGATTCCGGCGAGTTGCGAGCATTTTCGCAGGTGCTCGCCAGACACGATGCCGTCCATATCTGCCATCTCCGAAGCGAAGGGCAGAGGTTTCTCGAAAGCATCGAGGAACTGGTCGATATCGCTCGAACGACAGGAGCGCGCGGGGAGATCTACCACCTCAAGGTTGCTGGTAAGTCGCACTGGCACAAAATGTCCGAGGCCTTGCAATTCGTTGAGTCGGCTCGCGAGGACGGTGTGCGAATCACCGCGGACGTATATCCGTACGAGGCGGGGAACACGCTGCTCAGTGCCGCGTTGCCACCGGAGTTTCGGTGTCGTGACACCACGGCCGGGCGCACGCACCTGAACTCGACCGGTGTCCGAGAGCAGATCCGCGAGAGGATCCATCGTGAGGACGAGGACTGGGAGAATCTCTACGCTGCGTCCGGAGGCGCCGATGGGGTGACGATCTTGTCCGAGGTACCGGCACTCGGGATCCGAGCGGGGGAAGCTCTGGGATCTATTGCTCGGAGGATGGGGCATCACGACCCGGTGGACACCATACTGGCTGTTCTCGACGCTCTCCCCACAGCCGAGGCTGCCTATTTCATTGCGTCGGAGGACAACACGCGAACTGCCTTCGAGCGTCCCTGGGTTTCGGTTGGTTCCGATGCCGATGCTCAAAGCACGGAGACCCTTTTCGCGGGGCAACCCGTCCACCCCCGTTCATTCGGAACTTTCGCCCGTATTCTGAGCCGCTACACCCGCGGCATTGGCGGGCAATCAGTCGAGGAATGCGTTCGCCGAATGACCAGCCTTCCTGCTGAAAACTTCGGTTTGGCGAAGCGGGGCTACATTGCGCCAGGGGGATACGCCGATCTGGCGATCTTTGACCCCTCGCAGGTAGAGGATCTCGCGACATACGACAACCCAAGAGTGTATGCGACCGGAATGCGGCACGTTGTGGTCAATGGGCAACCGGCACTGTCGGACGGGGTGCCGACGGGGATGCTTGCAGGGCGCGCACTTCGGCGCTCGCGCAACGGGTTCGATGCAGTGAGGTGACGAGCTGGCACCGGGGTCAGCTCCGGATCGGCGAAGCGGCCACTGCCGGGAACGACCCTTCAGCGGCCACTTCGCCGGACCACGTGAGAGCCCTCAGAATTTCGCCGGGGTTTGCGGAACGATCATGGCCACCAAAGCCGCCGCAGCCGTCGCGCCGACCAGGACTCCGAACGCGGCCATGTACGAGAACTGGTCCACCATCCATCCCATCACGAGGGGGGTGATGAAACCGGCGAGCTGTCCACAACCGTTGATCAAACCCATTCCGGAACCGAGGAATTCGGCAGGCAATGCCCGCAACGGGAGGGCGAAGATCGACATCGAGCACAGTCCGCTGACGCCCATCGCGAGGGTTTGATAGAACGTGAACATCGCGACGGTATCGGTGGTAGTCATCAAGAACAGCAGAATGGCGGAGGTGGCCATGCACGGAACGAGCAGAATGCGCGCGCTGTCGTGAAAGTACTTGTCCACCAGACGTCCACCGACGACGATGGCCAATGCCGTGACGATGAACGGGATCGCCGCGAAGATTCCCGTATCGATCAGCGAGAGCCCCTTTTCGTTGAGGAGGTAGCTCGGCACCCAGGTCAACAGCCCATATCCGGCCATGTTGGCCAGGCAGAACAGAAGTGCGAACTTCCAGACCGAAACGGACTTGAATACCGCGGCGCGTGAGTGTTCACTGGCGAGCGGTTGCAGTGCGGCCTCCGGATCTTCCGTGATCTCTGTGTCCAACGGCGCCGGGAGCACCAACCAGACGACTGTGCCGATCACGGCGCCGACTATGGCCACCAGCCAAAATGCGTCCCGCCAACCGACGGCCATGAGAACTGGGGCGATGATCAATGGTGCGATGCCGGGGCCCAGGTTGTTTGCACCGATCATGAAGCCCATGGCCGTGGCGCGAGTTTTCGGACGGGTTCGCTCAGCCAGAGCTTTGAACGACGCTGCTGGGAAGAGGCCCTGGCTGAGCCCGAACATCGCACGCATGACCATCAGCGAGACGAGTCCCCAGGCGAATCCTGTCAGTGCGGTGAACACCGACCACAGGATCAACGCAACGATCAATAGTGGCCGGGGTCCGAATCGGTCGGCCAGCATGCCGCCGGGGACCTGCCCGAGCATGTAAAAGATGGCGAAGATCGACACGACTCCGCCCAATTGCGTATTACTGAGGGAGAATTCGTCTCCGATCATCGGCAGTGCAAGCCCGATCATCACGCGATCTATCATGTCGATCATCCAGATCGTACTGAGCAGCCCAACAGTCATAGTCGTTGTTCGACGAATTGACCTGTTGTCCAATATGTTTTGTATCGACTTGCCGCCGCTATGCGAGGGTTCCTCAACTGTGGCGCGTTCCGACTTCATCATGTCTCCTGAATTGCGTTGTGCCGCATGGACTGATGAAGTGTGGCAGCGGACACGTTGGCCGCATTGGTCCGTTCGGCCAATAACCGACCGAATGTTTCGTCGGGCGGTACAGCGTCACTCGGGTGAGATTCCGGGTGACGCTGTCACCAGAGCTTTAACTGCACAAAGCTCTGTCCACGGTGTCTACGACGTGTTGCGTGGCGGACGCAGTCGTGGGAAGAGCAGTCACCGCAAGGTTTACGGCGCGCCCGTTGTCGGTGATGCCGCCGCGGGTCTCGTAACCGACTATGTCGCCGCCATGGCCCCAGTAGACCCCGCCGCACGAGAGAGTCCTGCTGGTGAGGCCGAGGCCGTACTCGAGTCCGGTGGGCCCGCCGACGTGGACGGTGGTACGCATCTGGTCGAGTTCGGCTGCGGGGAGCAGTCGTCCGTCGAGTAGCGCGTAGAGGAACTGGTTGAGGTCCGAGGTGGTGGAGATCAGCTGCCCTGCGGCCCATCCCCACGACGGGTCCATCTCTGTGACGTCACTCAGTGGGCTGTCTGGTGCGGTGCGGTGGTATCCCTTGGGATGGGGACCCCGGATGGTCATGTCTCCCGGGGATGGGAAGTAGGTGTCGCGCAGGCCGATCGGCGCGAAGATACGTCGATTCATCTCCTCGGCGAGGGGGCGGCCGGTAACCTTCTGTACGAGTAGGCCGGCCAGAATGTAGTTGGTGTTGCTGTACCCCCAACTCGTTCCGGGCGGTGCGTCGGCGGGGTGTTGGAACGCGACGTCGAGCAAATCGTGGGGGTCGGCGTAGCGGTATCTGATCTCTTCGTCATTGACGTGTATTCCGTAATCGGGGAGTCCGCTGGTGTGTTGGAGGAGTTGGCGGATGGTGATGTTGTGGCCGTCGATCCCGTCTCCGCGGACGAGTCCGGGTAGGTGGGTCT
This sequence comes from Rhodococcus sp. BH5, assembly GCF_027583855.1. Classification (NCBI taxonomy): domain Bacteria; kingdom Bacillati; phylum Actinomycetota; class Actinomycetes; order Mycobacteriales; family Nocardiaceae; genus Rhodococcus; species Rhodococcus sp. BH5. Next base: position 1,227,985 of record NZ_JAJHVW010000001.1, on the reverse strand, counting down.
CGATGGGGGTGTCGAGTTCGATCTTTCCTTCGGCGACCAGTTGCAGGACCACCACTGCGGTGAAGGTTTTGGTGTTGCTGCCGATTCGTATCTGGCCGTTGGGGGGTACCTCTGATCCGGTGGTCAGGTCACCGACTCCTGCGGTGTAGTTGTGGGAGTTGCCGTTTCGGTCTTGGATGCTTGCGAGGGCGGCGGGTAGTCCGTCCTCGCTCACCAGCGCGTCGAGGGAGCGTTGAACCGCGTCGGACTCGGTGGAGGAAGAACCGACGGTATCGGGACTGAGGGCGGATGACGGCGAGCAGGACGCCAGCGTCATGGCACCGAGGGCCGCCGCGGCAACGACCGAAAAGGTCCGGTGCCGTTTGCGGTCCTGCCGGCGATCTGAGGAAGGGAAGCCCTTTCGAATATTGTTACGCATCAGTAGAACTCCTGAGGATTGGTAGGTTCGGGACATCGTTCGCTCGGGAAGAATTGTTGTTCGATGTTGCGTGCGAAGTCGTGCACGAACATGTTTCCTTCACTTCTCGCACATCGCTGCGTCGACAACTCGCTGTGCTGCTACGAAGGCGTCCTCGCTCATCGGGATGTGATTGAGGGTGAGAGTCACAGCGCGTCCTGTGGTATCGACTCCGCCCGAGGTGCCGAAGCCGGGAATTCCGCCGCCGTGACCCCAGATCTCCTTCCCGCAGGAGCTGTTCACGCGGACTAGTCCGAGTCCGTAGCTGTCCTGCGGGCTCCTGTCGAACGGCACGGTGTGTTTCATCTCGGCGAGCCTGTCATTCGAGACGAGATCGCCGCGTAGCAAAGCCGTGAAGAAAGTGTTGAGGTCGGCGCCCGTTGCGACCATCGCACCTGCGGTGTCGGCCCACGACACGTCGCCATCGGTGACATCGACCTGAATGCCGTCAATCGGGTGATAGCCCTGTGCATGAGAACCGCGGATCTGTGTCTCGCGGGAGGCGGGAAAATAGGTGTCCATCAGTCCGAGCGGATCGATTATGCGGGTGGTGATCTCCTGCGCAGCAGGGCGTCCTGTGACCTTCTCGATGAGCATCCCGAGCAGAATGTAGTTCGTGTTCGAATAGACAGCCTTGTCTTTGGCTGCCGGGCCGGGTGGAAGAGACATCGCGATATCGACCAGTTCAGTGGGGGAGAAGTGCTCGGGTGGTTGTGCGCTTGTCCCCACCAGCAGCTGGCCGGGCTTGATGTCTTCCGGCCGTGCTCCGCCGGCGGCGAGGTAGTCCGTCAGTCCACTGGTGTGCTGCAAGAGATCTCGAATGGTGACTCGGTTGCCGTCGTTCCCGTTGCCTACGACCGTTCCGGGCAGGTAGTGCTCGATGCTCATATCGAGGTCGAGCAGTCCGTCGTCGACGAGTTGCATGACGACGGTCGAGACGAAGGCCTTTGTGTTGCTGCCGATTCGGACCCGCGCATCATCGGGGATAGGCTCGCCGGTGGCGGTGTTTCCCATTCCTGCACGAATGATGCGAGTGCCCCGCGACGGGTCGGAGATCACGAGTTGTGCGCCGGGGATCCCCTGCTCGATGACGCCGTCGAGCGCCTGTTGCACGGCAGCGTCGGTTTGCCGAGTGGAATCAGTGGAGTCAGTGGTGTCACCACATCCGCTCACGCCCAATATGAGGGCTGCAGCGGTGACTGCCGGAAGCACGGTGAGCAGGGGGCGACGTCGAAGGGTGGTCATTGGTTGTGGTCTCCTGTTCGTCGAATCTCGTGGTGAGTTCCACATGCAGAGAACAGTATTGACGTGCGTACGCGTCCTCCATGGTGCGAAGTGCAGTCTCTCGGTGGTGCGTGCCGGAGCGTACGGGGTGTAGCTGGCTGCACCTCGGAGTCCGGCGTCTCGCGGCCGATACTGTCGGTTTGACGAGCTATTTCGGAGTAGGCGGCCTTTGGTGATTGACAGGAGGCCTCAGCGACAAAGGGCGATATCCACCGCGTGTTCGAGTTTTCTCCGGGTGGCGTCGTCGACTACTTGCATGCTGACCGCGATGTTCGCTTCGCGTCCGTCGTCGGTAGCGCCCCCGCGTGTCTCGTATCCAGGGAAACTGCCGCCGTGGCTCCAGGACAGGCCGCCACACGGTAGCGGGCGGCTGACCAATCCAAGTCCGTAGCGGGCATCGGGTCCGAAGGTTTCCTCCGCGGGGACGGTAGTGCGCATCTGGTCGAGTTGGGCTGCGGGGAGCAGTCGTCCGTCGAGGAGTGCGTGGAGAAACTGGTTGAGGTCCGAGGTGGTGGAGATCAATTGCCCTGCGGCCCATCCCCACGAGGGGTCTATCTCTGTGATGTCGACGGGAGGCGCGTCCGATGACTCCCGGTAGTAGCCGCGGGGGTGAAGTTCCGAGATCTTCTCGTCGTATGGTTCAGGAAAGTATGTGTGCTGCAGATCGATCGGCGCGAAGATTCGCCGGTTCATCTCCTCGGCGAGGGGTTTTTCAGTGATCTTCTGTACGAGTAGGCCGGCGAGGACGTAGTTGGTGTTGCTGTACTTCCAACTCGTTCCGGGGGCGAAGTCGGCAGGATGTTCGAGCGCGATGTCGAGAAGTTCGCGTGGGTCGTAATATCGGACTTCGTCTTCCAGGTAGTTGCTGTAGTTGGGGAGTCCGCTGGTGTGTTGGAGGAGTTGGCGGATGGTGATGTTGTGGCCGTCGATCCCGTCTCCGCGGACGAGTCCGGGTAGGTAGGTCTCGATGGGGGTGTCGAGTTCGATCTTTCCTTCGGCGACCAGTTGCAGGACCACTACTGCGGTGAAGGTTTTGGTGTTGCTGCCGATTCGTATCTGGCCGTTGGGGGGTACCTCTGATCCGGTGGTCAGATCACCGACTCCTGCGGTGTAGTTGTGGGAGTTGCCGTTTCGGTCTTGGATGCTTGCGAGGGCGGCGGGTAGTCCGTCCTCGCTCACCAGCGCGTCGAGGGAGCGTTGAACCGCATCGTGACGCGCAGCGACGGTATCGGCGGACGACGAGCACGCACCGAGGGTGACCACGCTGAGAGTCATTGCGACGGAACAGAGGGCGCGGTGCCGTTTCCGGCTTTGTCTTTGGGGTGAGGGAGGCTGGCCCTGTCGACTGTGGCGGCGCATCAGTAGAACTCCTTGGAGAGATTGATCGGTCTGGACACGATCCTGTCTGCTGGAGGATTGGTCGCGCATCGCTCCGACGCGGGAAAACCATCTCCCTCGATCGGGGGAGGCCATCGCCGAGCGGCCCAGTCATACTTGTCGAATCATGATCACCGGACTACGACCGCTGATGCGGGGCTCTACATACTCAGCTGTACTTTTCGCCTTTTGTGGTGTGTTGGCAAGCCTGCCACTTCTGGTGGTTGCGATGTTGCCTGCTCTCGCGTGGCAATCCGCACCCGAGTTCGTCCGGGTGCTTTCGGTCCTGCTCATATGGGTGACTTTGGTAGGAGCACTCGGCCTGGTGCATCCTGTGCGACGCGCGCTCATCGTTTCTGCCCGCCGACTGCTGCAGGTGTCGCTGCCGAGTCCAGCGCTCGGACACCGTACTCCTAACCTCTCGGACATTGATCGCTGGCGGGCCCCGCTCTGGATTGTCCTGCATGTCATGGTGGGTTGGCTGGCGGCGCTCGCGACCAGCGTCCTTTTCATCATGGGGATTTCGCTCCCGGGGAACTGGCTCGGCGGCACGGCGCGAATCAGTCTGTTCGATACGTCGGTTGACGTGACGGGTGGATGGACCTGGGTCGTGGCGGCCGGCTGCCTCCTGCTTGCGGTAGGAATTTGTGTCCTGGTGGCAACACTGCTGAGATGGCTGGCGCCACGACTGTTGGGGCCGTCCACGGCTGAACGGCTCGCGCTGGCGGAAGAACGTGAACTGCAACTGGCCGAACGTAATCGGGTCGCTCACGAGTTGCACGACTCGATCGGACACACGCTCACCGCCGCCACGATCCAGGCGGCGGTGGCCGGCGAGGTGCTTGCCTCCGATCCTGCCGCAGCGAGGGCCGCCATGCGTAGCATCGAGGAGTCGACACGGGCAGCGCTCGAGGACCTGGACTACGTACTGGGTGTACTTCGCGAGGAGAGGCCTGGGGCTGTACCTTCTCGGACGCTGTCGGACTTGCCTGCGTTAATTGATCGGTTGCGGCATGCGGGGGCGGTTGTGGAGGTGAACCTGTCGGGTGACCTTTCACAGATCCAGGGGACACTCTCTCGCGCGGCGTACCGGATCCTGCAAGAGGGGACGACCAATGCTCTGCGGCACGGGGACAGCGGGCCGATCGAAATCACGGTGGCAGTCGGCTCGGAGAGCGTCGAGCTCAGAGTGGTCAACAGCATCGGGGCAGTGACCGGGGGAAAGGCAGACGTAGTTCGAAGATCAGGGCGCGGCCTGGCAGGTTTGGCCGAGCGCGTGCGACTCTTGAACGGTGAGTTCAAGGCTGGACCGGACGGAGCCCAGGGCTGGCGATTGAGTGTTCAGTTGCCGGTACGGGTGGCACGATGACCGAAGCCAATTGGAGTGAGGACGCCGCCAAACCTGCAAGCATGCCAGTCACCCTGCTGATTGCGGATGACGACGACGTTACCCGCAGCGGCCTGCGTATGCTGCTCGCAGCTCAGCCCGGGATTGTGGTCGTCGGCGAGGCTTCCGACGGTATCGAAGCAGTGGAGCTTTCGCGGCAACTTCGTCCGGATGTGGTGCTGATGGACGTGCGGATGCCGCTGCGCAACGGAATAGAGGCAACTCGGCACCTCCAGGCCGAGTGCACCGAACCGCCGAAAGTCTTGGTAATCACCACTTTCGAAAACGATGGCCACGTCACGGCCGCACTCAGTGCGGGCGCGAGTGGCTTCGTGCTGAAGCGGCTCCCAGTCCCGCAGATCGCAGCGGCAGTACGTGTGGTGGCGGCGGGCGAAGTGATCCTGTTCCCTGCCGCGCTACGCCGGATGGTTACGCCCCGCCCGTTGGTCTCCGCTGAGGCGTTCCCGAATGCAGCGCTGACAGCAAAGGAGGAAGAGGTATTGCGGTTGATGGCCACCGGGCTGTGCAACTCGGATATTGCTCAGGTTCTGGTTGTGAGCCTGGAGACAGTGAAAACGCATGTCGGGAACGTGCTGGCAAAGCTCGGTGCTCAGAATCGGACGCACGCTGTCGTCATCGCCTACGAGTCTGGTCTGGTGGTCCCGGGGTCAGGCACCGATACGGAACCCTGTGCAACTGGCGGTTGATTGCTTTTGTCAGCGTGACCCGGTGAGGATTCGCCGACTGAACCTACAGATCCGTTCCTCTTGCCGAAACGCTCTGAGACGAAGTCACACCACCGGTCACCAGTGCGTACCGGGCACGAGTCGGGCGGCCCGACGGCCGAGTTTGCGGATGCGCGAGCGCGAGTGGTGCTGTCGCGCCGGTGTTGCCGGAGCGTCTGCCGGAGTTTCCTTGTCTACCTGACCCTTTGCCGCCGGAGAATCGGGGAAGGCCTGGTACATCTGGTTGAGAATTCGGTCCTTGGTGTGCGGTGCGAACAGGGTTCCCAGATCACCCAGGGTTCCCAGTGGTACGTCGATGCGTTTGGGGCGGTCGATCAGCGCGCGGATCACCATTGCCGCAGCCTTTTCCGGGCTGGTGATCGGGCCGTTGTTGTATTCGCCGGTCGGAGCGATCATCGGTGTTTCGACCAGCGGCATGTGGATGGTCGTGAAAGTGATTCCGTCCGCCAGGGTTTCAGAGGCGGCTACGTCCGAGAAACCGTCGAGGGCGGCCTTGCTCGCCACGTAGGCCGAGAATCTAGGCGTTGCCGCCTGGACTCCCGCGCTGCTGATGTTCACGATGTGGCCGAAGCGGCGAGAACGCATGGTCGGTAACAAGGCGAGCACCAATCGCACAGCGCCGAAGTAGTTCACGGCCATCGTTCGTTCGTAGTCGTGGAAACGATCAGTGGAGTGGTAAATGCCGCGCCGGATGGATCGGCCGGCGTTGTTTACCAACATGTCTACGTGATCGTGTTCTGTCAGAATGCTTTTGATCGTGTGCTGGACCGACTCGTCGTCGGTGATGTCGCAGGGGTAACCGAACGCCTTGCCTCCGGCTGATCGAATCTCCTGTACTGCGGCATCGAGTTCGTCGGTGCGGCGTGCGATCAGGAGAACGGTGGCGCCCTTCTGAGCGGCGGCAATGGCCGATGCCTTGCCGATTCCGGAAGAGCCTCCGGTGATCAGAACGATCCGACCGACGAGTGGTCCTTCGGGACTGTTACGTCGTGCGCGATTGGGATCGAGGTTTGCGCGCCAGTACTTCCACAACACAGTGGAGTACGACCCGAACTCGGGGACCGCCAGTCCTGATCCGGCCAGGGCGGCAACGGTTCTCGCGGAGGTGAAGGTCGGCGCCATCGTCATGTTGTCGAGTAATGCTGCAGGCATGCCGATGCGATCGAGGAAGACCTTCCGCGCCGATTCTGCCGAATCCATCGGCAATGGCGAGACAAAGGGTTTGGCGATCACGCCCGGCAGGCTGAGTGCGGGCCGGGGCGCTCCGGCGGCCTTGGCGAGTCCGGCATAGATTTCGCGTACCGGTTGAGGTTTCGGATTCACGAGATGGAATGCTTCGCCGTCGTGGCCGGGCGCGTGCATCAATTCGACGAGGGCGGCGGCTACGTAATCGACGGGCACCACATTGGTTGCGCCGAGGTTGGGGATCGGGACGGGGAGTGCTGCAGGTAGTTTCGCGAGTAGCGCCAGTCCTGGAAACAAGTAGTACGGACCGTCGATCTTGTCCATCTCCCCGGTGACGGAGTTGCCGACCACGGCAGACGGTCGATAAACACGCCAGGTGAGGCCTTCTCGTTCTCGAACGAGCTTCTCGGCCTCGAACTTGGTTCGGTGGTAGGGCGTCGGAAAGCCTTGGCCGCAATCGAAATCGGTCTCGCTGAACGTGCCCGGATAGTCGCCTGCGACTGCGACCGATGACACGTGATGAAGGGTGGCTCCCAGTTTCGCAGCAAGTTCGACCACGGAGCGTGTGCCCTCGACATTCGTCGAAGCCTGCTCGTCTCCGGCGGTGATGTCGTAGATCGCGCCGAGGTGAAGGACGTGGTCGGCAGGTGGGGGAGAATCGATGCCCAGCCCAGGCTCGGTCAGATCTCCAATGAGCGGATGCACGCGATCGCCGCCGGGAATTGCCGACACCTGTTCTTCGAGTTTGGCGACAGAACCGGCTCTGACCAGCACATGGATCTGAGCAGTTTGATCACGCTCGAGCAGGAGTGGCAGTGCAGCTCGTCCGAGGAATCCGGTACCGCCAGTGACGATGTAAGTGGCCATAGTCGGTAACTTACTCCAAAGTAAGATCAGCGGCTAGAGGGAAACGAACATCAGTGCGTCATGACACCGTCCTCGGCGTCGAAGTCGATGCCCGCGGAGATGATTCCGGAGAACAAGAACGCGACGGCAAGCGCAAGAGCGGGGATTGCAAGGATCCATTCGAAAATTGTCATGCTCCAAGTCTGACGAAATCAGCTTCGGAGAACATCGCCCTGCGGAGCGATTTAGACGATCGGGCAGTCATCCTCGAGGACGACTGCCCGATCAGGGAAATCCACTAGGTCTGTTGCTGAAGAGTTTCGGGCGCGTGGGGGTGCGCCCTCGTCCTTGCGTCGCATGACGTGATTTCGGATGAGATGTGGGCGGCCGTTGTTCCGAGGGTGTGAAGGCCACGTGCCGTCCGGAAGTAGACCGGCGCACCATCGTCGAGGCGATGGCGTGGACAGGCCGGCAAACCCTAGGCCGGTTCAGCGCCCGACAAGTCCTCGACCGCATACGGGGTCGTTCCTTCGAACAGAACACCGATCCCGAAAGGATCGGCCATCTCGAGCCTTGACTCAGCGAACCGCAGCAGCCAGGTTCCGTCAGCCCAGATCACCGCCTCAGGTTCGCCGAACAGTGACTCCGTGGCGTCCAATCCTACGAGTTCGGAGTGGCGAAGGCCGAACTGTGGCCCACGCAGCTGTTGACGCAGGTAATCGGCGGCGACTTCGGCAAACTCACCGAACCGGGCCATCACGGTCGCAGCGAGCTCACACACCGCAGACTCCGGCACGGTGGCCGGCTCGATAACCAGACTCACCGGCCTGGAGTCACCGACCCCCTGGACATCGATGATCGATGTCCAGCACGCCAACGAATCGTCCGAGTCGACACGCGAAAACACTGCTGAGCCGACCACAACACTCTCAGGTAAGTCATCCACGACCCCTAGTCAAACACGGCTCTCCGCAGGATCCCAGGCACTCTTCAGCGACATGATCCAGTCGCGATCAGTGGCCGATGCCGACCTTCGCGTGAACCTTTTTCATCCACACAGGAGCCCACCAGTTCGCTTCGCCCATCAACTTCACGAGCGAGGGCACGAGCAACATGCGGATGATGGTCGCGTCGACGATCAGCGCGACGATCATGCCGACGCCCAGGAACTTCATCACTGACAGCCCTGACATTGCGAAGGCCCCCGTCACCACTATCAGGAGTAAGGCGGCAGCCGTCACGATGCGGCCGGTGCGCTCGGTTCCGAACTTGACCGCTTCCTCTGTCGTCGCTCCCGCGTTCTTGGCCTCGACCATCCGTGACATCAGGAAAACCTCGTAGTCCGTGGACAATCCGAAGACCACCGCCAGGATGAGCACGACAAACGTAGCCTCCAGCGGAGTTTGACTGACCCCGAGGAGTTCGACGCCGTGTCCGTCCTGGAAGACGAAGGTGAGGACACCGAAGGTGGTCGCGAGGCTCAGGGCTGCCATCAGCACCGCCTTGATCGGCAGCACCACCGAACCGAACGCGAGGAACAACAGGATCAGGGTGGATCCGACCATGATGAGGATCATCACCGGTAGCCAGTGCAGGACGGCGTTGTTGCCGTCGTCGACCATGGCTTGACCGCCGCCGACAAGCAGCACCGTTCCGTCGGGAGCGGAGATTGCACGCAGATCTGTCACTGCGGCGCTCTGTGATTGGGGTGTAGAGCCCTCGCTGTAGAGAGCCTGAACCGCGACGAGTTGATTGGTGCTCGCGACGACGGTCGCCTGACCGATGCCCTCGACTCGACCGGCGGACTCGGCGATCGCTGCACCTTCGGCCGGGGTGAGAGTGTTCCCGTCCTCGGCCTGAAGGATCATCGTTGCGCCGTTTCCGGTTTGCGGGAAGTCGTTGACCAACGTGTCCATTGCGACGCGAGCGGGGTCGTTGTCCGGTAGTGCGGTGTACGAGAGTTCTCCCAGCCGGGCGCCGAGCAGCGGCGAGGCCATCACGAGCAGCACAGCCACGATCGTCACCGAGACTGCGACCGGACGCTTCATCACCCACGTGACGACGCGGCCCCAGAACTTGCGCGAGCGTTCCTCGCCGCGTTGCGCCGCATCCTTGCGCCACGTCAGGGCGTTGATGCGATGCCCCAGAATGGCAAGCAGCGCAGGCACAGCGGTCAGCGACAGGACGGCCGCGCTCAATACCGCAGCGATCGCGCCGAAGCCCAGAGACCGGATGACGGCCTGGGGGAATACGAGCATGCCGCTGAACGCACAGATCAGCAGTAGACCCGAGAACATGACGGTGCGACCCGCCGTCAGAACTGTCCGCTGAGCAGCCGCTCCCGGGTTCGAGCCCGAATTCAGTTCTTCACGGAACCGACCGACCACGAACAGTCCGTAGTCGATGGCCAGTCCCAACCCGAGAAGAGAAGCGACGTTGATCGAGAACGAGGACACATCGGTGATCAGCGTGAGGATTCGCAGAACCGCCAAAGCACTCAGGACACTGAGTACACCCACGAACACGGGCACGGCAGCAGCGACGATGCCGCCGAAGATGAAGACCAACAGCACCAGAGTGATCGGAATGGCGATGGCTTCGGCGACCACCAGGTCCTTCTCGAGCTTGGTGTTGAATGCGACGCCGACGACGGTGTTACCCGCGAATTGTGCCTCGGCACCTTCGACTTCGAGCTTCGGCAGGAGATCGGCGAAAGTGGCGGGCGTGACGCCCGAGTCCGGTGCCAACGTGATCGCAACGGCCGCCATGGATCCGTCGTTCGAGAGCAGGCTGGCCTTCGCTGCGGCGTCTGTTCCCCAATACGATTTCACCGAAGCGGTCGGCACTTCGGTTTTGAACTGGTCGACGGCGGCTGTCACTGCCGGCCCGATGTCGTCCAGAGTCTTGCCGTCCGTGGGCGAGTAGATCGCGATGATGTCCGGGGTCTGCGGTCCGAGATTGTCTTCGATGATGTCGGCGACCTTCGCGGAGTCGCTGCCCGGATCGATGAAGCCGCCCTGGCTGAGCTTGCCGAACACTCCGAGTCCCCACACCCCACTGATGAGAACTATCAGAACCGCGAGGCTCAGTACCCACCATTTCCGGGCGACGACGGTTTGGGCCCAGCGTGTCATGTATCAACTCCGGTGTGTGGGGGCGTCTGGCCAGATCGACTGTAGTGGGCGTTTGGTCTTGAATCGGAAACGTCATGCATACTGCTCGAAGCACTTGCAAGCCACGCGTGTGGGGGAAGCCGGTCCGAATCCGGCGCTGACCCGCAACGGTAGGTCGATTCTCGGTAGTCACCGAGTGTCGGCAAGCCCGATTACCCGCCGCGCGGTGTGCGACATCCATTCGTCGTGGTCTACGAAAAGGAAGTCCAGCAGGAGCTCTGGCCGAGGATCAGCGTGCGGGCGGAGTTGTCTGTCGGATTCTCATTCGTGGCTCAGAGCCCTTACGAGGTCCCCGTGTCACTTCAGTTCTCCCCGTCCCGCGCCGCCGCTGTTCTCATCGCGGTCGCCTTGGTTTCGGCAGGTTGTTCCAAAGGTCAGGAATCAGAGTCGGCGTCTGCTGCGGAATCCTTCGCACAGCCGGTGTCCGTGACCAACTGCGATCGCGAGATGACCTTCGATTCGCCGCCGCAGCGCATCGTGTCTTTGAACGGACACGTCACCGAAGCCCTCATCGAGATCGGCGCGGGTGATCGGATTGTCGGGCGGGCGTACAGCGACAACCCGCCAACTGCCGAGACCGCCGATGTATTCAACAAGATTCCCAGCCTTTCCGATACGTTCCCCAGCATGGAGCAGGTTCTCGACGTCGATCCGGACTTCGTGGTCGGAGGAATGACCAGTGCCTTCAACGAGAAGCAAGGCCGTCCCCGAGACGCTTTCGGCGAGCGCGGAATCAACACCTTCCTCTTCTCGGAATACTGTGGCACCGGTTTCCCCGACATCGGATTGCTCGAGAACGACTACACGCAACTCGGTCGAGTCCTGGGCGTCGAAGATTCCGCCCGCGAGGTCGCAGAGGAGATCAGCGATGGTCTCGATTCCGTCCGCGCTTCGGTCGGAGACGCGGCGCCGGTACCGACCTTCTTCTACGACAGCGGTGACCAGGTTCCGACGACCATCGGCGGAGTCGGCGTCGGTCAATTGGTCGCGGAATACTCCGGCGTCTCGAACATCTTCGCCGAAGGGACAAAGCCCTACATCGACGCATCGTGGGAAGCTGTTGCCGAGCGTGCACCCCAGGCGATCGTGGTCATCGACTACGGCGACAAGACCGCCGAGCAGAAGATCGACTTCCTCCGTGCCCAGCCGTTGATGGCGACCACCCCTGCTGTGCAGCAGAACCGGTTCGTCGTGGTTCCTCTCGCTGACCTGTTCGAGAGTTCACGGTTGGTGCGTTCGGCACAGACCATCGCAACAGCCTTCCATCCAGGCGCTGACGCGGCGAAGTGACCCGCACGCGTTACGGGTACGGCGCCCTGCTTGTCGGCTTGGCGGTCGCCTTGGCGATCGTCCTGGGGTTGGCCGTCTCCTTGGGATCGGTTCGCATTCCCGTCGGTGACGTCTGGGCGATAGTCGGAGCCCGTTTGGCGCCAGGGACTTTCGAGACGTGGTGGACCGCGGCGCGGGAGTCGATCGTGATCGACTCCCGCCTGCCACGTGCACTCACTGCCGCGGTAGTGGGTGCTTCGTTGGCCATGGCAGGTGCAGTTGCTCAAGCTGTCACCCGTAATCCGCTTGCCGATCCGTATCTGCTCGGAGTCTCGTCGGGCGCGGGATTCATGGTGGTGCTCGTGTCGGTGCTGGGTTTCGGCGCCGGCCTCCTCGGGGTTTTCACGATTCCGGTCGCAGCATTCGCCGGGGCGATGATCCCGTTGTTTCTCGCACTGCTGATCGGCGGCCGGTATCCGCAGCCGACCGCGATCATTTTGGTGGGTGTCGCGCTCGCCCAGATATTCTCGGCGCTCATCACCTTTTGCATCCTGGTATTGGCCGATGATCGGCACGTGACGTCGGTGATGCACTGGATTGCCGGCGGATTCGGTGATGCACGATGGTCGACGCTGATCTTCCCGACGATCACACTGGCCGTCGTCGGCACAGCCCTTCTGTTCAGTTCGCGATGGATGGACGTTTTGCAGACCGGTGACGACGGGGCCGCTGCACTCGGTATGAACGTCCGACGGTTCCGTGTCTTGTCCTTGCTCGCGGTCTCCGTACTGGCGGGCGCAGCAGTCAGCGTTGCCGGTGGAATCGGTTTCATCGGTCTGCTGATCCCGCATCTGGCCGGCTTCATCGTCGGCACCAGAGCAATTCGACTGCTCCCTGTTGCAGCCCTGCTGGGCGCCGTCGCGATGGTTGCCGCGGATACCGCTGCGCGCTCGGTGGCACAATCCACTGAAGTTCCGGTCGGAGTGATCACGGCCCTCGTGGGTGCACCGATCTTCGTCTGGATGCTCTACCGGCAGTATCGGAGGCTCGAACAGTGACACAGGCCAGAACAGTGACACTCCCGAAAGACTCCGAAACTGCGCCCCTGCTCGAACTCGTCGAGACCCGGGCGCGGCTCGGAAATCGCGAAGTGTTGCGCGGCATCACTTTCGCAGTCAAGTCCGGTGAAATATTGGGCTTGGTCGGGCCGAACGGCAGTGGCAAGACGACGGCGCTGCGCTGCTGCTACAACGCTTTGACGCCGACAGGTGGCGCAGTTCTGATCGATCAAGTCGACTCGACGACGCTCTCGCGTAAGGACATCGCCCGAACTGTCTCGGCAAGTGTTCAAGAACCCACTGTCTCGGCAGGACTTTCGGTTCGTGAATCGATCGCGCTCGGACGAACTCCGCACCGCAGCTGGTTGGACCTAAGCACGGAGCGCGATACCACCATCGTGGACCGGTGCATCGAGCAGGTCGGTTTGGTCGAGCTTGCCGGACGAGACGTATCGACCCTGTCGGGTGGTGAGCGGCAACGTGTCTCGATAGCTCGCGCATTGGCTCAGGAGCCCAAGGTTCTGTTGTTGGACGAGCCGACCAATCATCTCGATCTTCGTCACCAGTTGATCGTGATGGAACTGCTTACCGAACTTGCGTCGGCGGGGCTCGCAGTTGTGGTCACGATGCACGATCTACGGTTGGCAGTCGAGTACTGCGACAACCTTGCCGTGCTCACCGAAGGTGAACTCCGCGCGTGTGGGTCTACGGTCGAGGTGTTGGACGAGCCGTTGTTGGCCGAGGTTTTCGGCATCAGGGCGCGAGTCGAACGCGGAGTACGTCCGCGGATGGAGATATTGGGGCTGGCATGACGGAATCGGTGGCCGGGATCTACGCCCGTATGGCAGTAGCTGTGCCGTTCTTCGACAACCTGAGCGCGTATCCGGATACGGTGCCCGCGGTGTTGATGACCGACCCCCAGTGGTTGGCAGCACGTGTCGCCGATACGGCAGAGCGATGGGGGAGTGCGGACAGTCGAGTGAACGGCACGTTGTGGTGGTACTCGGCCAGCTCGACGCTGACCGGCATTCCGATCGGAACCGGGATGGTCACCGGGTTCGCGGCCGATCCATCGTTGGACGGTGGGCGGATCTTCTTGCGTGACAACGGCTATCTGGGCGGTTTTGCTGCCGGATCGGTCATTCCGATCTCGCGGAGTGTGGCGGAGTTGGGCCACGCGATGTTCCGCTCGCTCAATCCCGTGATCGAGGTACTCGCCGAGGTCTCCGGCGTTCGGCAGCAGGCGCTGTGGGCGATCACGACGGACTCCATCGCCAATCGCAGCCTCGATGCCGCCGGTAATGCGCGGGAGCGCGGAAGTGCATTTGCGGCCGGTCTGATCGAAGTTCTCCGCGGTGAGAACCCGGGCATTCCGGTCCCGCGTTTCGTGGACGTGGATCGCAGAGAATCTGCTGTGCGCGTAAGTAATCCATTGACGCCGGTGGCATTCGGGCGACGCAGATTCACGCAGCGGGCGTCGTGCTGCCTGATCTACGAGGTACCCGGTGAAGGCAAATGCACCAGTTGCCCGAAGCGCGCACCCGAAGATCGGGTGCGCGCCTTGGCCGCTCTGGTGTGACTGTGGGTGGGCGGATTCAGGTGTTATCGGATCAGTGAGCTGCGACCTTGGAACGGTCGAGTCCCAGCGCGTCGGTCATCGTGAAGAACAGGTCGGTCTGGTCCGTGAGACCGCTGACGTTGGCCGCATGCGGGCCGAAAGCTGCTACGCGCAACTGAGTTCCGGTGTGTCCTTCGGACTCGACGGCCGGATCCTCGGACGTTCCGTAGCTGATCGTCATCTCCGAGCCGTCCTTGGTGGTCAGCTTGCGGGTCAGGCCGGGGTAGACGATTTCCTGGGCGCGCTCGACCGGGATGTTCTGGTCCTTGGCGATGGTGGCGATGTCGTCGGCGCTGACATTGGTGACGATCTGGCTGGTGTGAGCGTGGTCGGCTGTGACGATGACCAGGGTTTCTCCGTCGGTCTTCGCAAATTCGAGTGCCTTCTGCACAGCTTCGTCGAGGTCGACGGTTTCACCGATCTGACCGCATGCGTTGGCTGCGTGATCCTGCTTGTCGATCGAGGCACCTTCGACCTGGAGGAAGAATCCGCTGTCGTTGACCTTCAGTAGGTCGATGGCCTTCTGAGTCATGTCCGCGAGCTTCGGTACGTCGGAGGTTCGCTTGGGGTTGTCGACGCAGGTTTCGGCGGGCTGCAGGTAACCGTCGCGGGTGGCGACGGATCCTTCCCAGCGGACGGGCATGTTGCCGTCGGCGAACAAGCCGAGCACGGGTGCATCCTGATCGGCCTTGCCGACCTCGTTCATCTCGGCGGCGTTCTTCACCAGCTGGTAGCCACGGGCGGCGGCCTGCTCATTGAGTGTCTTGCCCTGCCAGTCACCGGCTTTCGCAGTCTCGGCGAAGGACTTGGCGCCGCCGGCAAAGGTGACGTCGGCGCGGGTGTCGAGGAGTTGTTCGCTGATCGATCCCTTGCCGCCGTTCTCGAGGGCGTTCTCCGGGCAGGACTTGGACGTCGCCTCCGGTCCGTAGCACTTGCGGCCACTGACGTGCGCGACCTGCACTGCGGGGGTGGCGTCCTGCACCTCGGCGGTGGAGACGTTGCCGGTGGCCTTGCCGTTCGCCTTGGCGATCTCGAGGACGGTCGACTGGGCCTGCCCCTTGATGTCGACGGAAATCGCGCCGTTGTAGGTCTTGGTGCCGGTGGACCATGCCGATCCGCTGGCTGCGGAGTCGGTGACGTAGTCGGGCTTGCCGTCCTTGGTCAGTGCGTAGTGCGTGTACTGGCCGGTGATCGGCAGGGCGTCGAGGCCTGGGAAGCTGCCCGCAGCGCCTTCGGCGTAGTTGCGTGCGGCGGTGATCTCCGAGTCGCCCATGCCGTCCCCGATCAGGAGGATGACGTTCTTCGCGCCGGAGGCATTGACGGCGTCGCGCACTGCGGCCGACTGATCACCGTCGATGCGACGAGCGCCACCGTTCGAGGACAGTTCGCCGGTCGCGGCGCGATCGACGGTCGCGCCGTTCGAGCCGGTGGCCTCGTCGGCGCTGCTGCTGCAGCCGGCAGCGGCCAGAACGGCGACGGCGCCGGCGACGGCCGTCAACCTACGTGTGTTGCGCGAGAACGACATACGAGTAGTACTCCTGGAAACAGTATGGATGGAGATTATGAACGCCGCTAATGATCTGGGGCGAAAGTGAACGGAGTGCAGACATGCGTACATCTGAATGTGACGAGACGGTGAGGGTTGAGATTCGCTCTGTTGACTGTGGGTGAGTGACCTGTCAGACTGAATCTGCATCGAACATCAGTTCGATGCATGTGGTGCGTCTTCCCTTTCGGCATCCTCGAGCAGTCGGTCGTCCCTGACGGCCGACTCGATCAGGTGCGAGGTCAGTGTGGGTTGGGGAAATGGGCCGCCGACGTGGTCCGAGATGGAACGGGTGCTTTCCGGACGACCCGGCCGTGTGGAACATGAGGATTTGTTTCCGGGCGATGGAAGCGACAGCCCCGCCTGGTCAAGAAAGCGCGGCGAGTACCACGCGGGCGAGCTCACCCGTGGTGCCGGTGTAGTTCCTTACGCAGAACTGCACGCTCACTCGGCCTTCAGTTTCCTCGACGGTGCATCACCGCCGGAAGAGCTGGTCGAGGAAGCAGTGCGTCTCGGGCTCGAAGCTATCGCCGTCACCGATCACGACGGCTTCTACGGCGTGGTGAGGTTTGCGGAAGCCGCACGTGAATGGGGAATGCGCACCGTGTTCGGGGCCGAGTTGTCTCTGGATTCGGTACCCAGAACCGGCACGGCAGATCCCGGTGGAACACACCTCCTGGTGCTTGCCCGTGGGCAGGAAGGGTATCGCCGGCTTTCGCGGGAGATCGCTGCCGCGCATCTGGCGGGCGGCGAGAAGGGCAAACTGCAGTACGACTACGACGTGCTGACCGAAGCGGCCGGTGGGCACTGGCAGATCCTGACCGGGTGCCGGAAAGGTCATGTGCGGCAAGCCTTGACGTCGGGTGGTCGCGAAGCAGCGGCGGATGCCTTGGGGGATCTGGTCGAGCGTTTCGGGGCGGAGCGAGTGTCGGTGGAACTCACTCATCATGGGTTGGCGGAGGACGACGAGCGCAATGCCGTTCTGGCCGAATTGGCGAGAGAGCATGGACTACGTACGGTGGCGACCACCGCCGCGCACTTCGCCGCTCCTCCGCGTCGACGCCTCGCCATGGCAATGGCGGCTGTGCGGTCGCGTCAAAGCTTGGACGAGGCAGCAGGATGGTTGGCCCCTACCGGCGGAGCGCACCTGCGGTCCGGCGCGGAGATGGCGGCACTGTTCTCGCTCTATCCCGAGGCTGTCAGTGGTGCCGCCGATCTTGGTCGTGAGTGCGCTTTCGATCTCAAGCTCATCGCGCCCAAATTGCCACCGTTCGACGTGCCAGCCGGGCATACCGAGGCGTCGTGGTTGCGTGAGCTCACCATGGTGGGGGCGCTGGAACGCTACGGACCGCCGGAAGGTGCACCGAAGGCATACAAACAGCTCGAACATGAACTTGCCATCATCGAGGGATTGAACTTTCCCGGATATTTCCTGGTGGTGCATGACATCGTGTCGTTCTGCAAGAACAACGACATCCTCTGTCAGGGAAGAGGTTCCGCTGCGAACTCGGCGGTGTGTTACGCGATCGGCATCACCAATGTCGATCCGGTTCGCAACAAACTGCTGTTCGAGAGGTTTCTTGCGCCTGAACGTGACGGCCCGCCGGACATCGACGTGGACATCGAGTCCGACCGCCGGGAAGAGGCGATCCAGCACGTGTACGCGAAGTACGGGCGTACGTATGCCGCGCAGGTAGCCAATGTCATCACCTATCGAGGAAAGTCGTCGGTGCGGGACATGGCTCGGGCGCTGGGCTTTTCGCAGGGCCAGCAAGATGCGTGGAGTAAGCAGGTCGGCCGGTGGGGCGGTATCGACAAGAATGCGGATACCGATATTCCGCGTCCGGTACTCGAACTGGCGGCGCAGATCGAAGGCTATCCGCGGCACCTCGGTATCCACTCGGGCGGCATGGTCATCTGCGATCGTCCCATCTCCGACGTCTGTCCGGTGGAGTGGGCGCGAATGGCCAATCGTAGTGTCCTGCAGTGGGACAAGGACGACTGTGCTGCCGCTGGGCTGGTCAAATTCGACCTGCTCGGCCTCGGCATGCTTTCTGCTTTGCACTACATGATGGATCTGGTGGCCGAACACAAAGGCATCACAGTCGATCTGGCGCAACTCGATCTGTCGGAAACGGCGGTGTACGAGATGCTGCAGCGGGCAGATTCGGTGGGGGTGTTCCAAGTGGAATCACGTGCGCAGATGGCGACACTGCCGCGTCTGAAGCCTCGAAACTTCTACGACCTGGTAGTCGAGGTCGCGCTCATCCGTCCGGGGCCGATTCAAGGCGGATCAGTGCATCCGTACATTCGTCGGCGCAACAAACTCGAACCTGTGTCCTACGACCATCCGTCGCTCGAGAAGGCACTCGAACGCACGTTGGGGGTTCCGCTGTTCCAGGAACAGTTGATGCAGATGGCCGTCGACGTTGCGGGCTTCACGCCGTCCGAGGCCGATCAATTGCGTCGGGCAATGGGATCGAAACGCTCCACCGAGAAGATGGAACAACTGCGCGCGAGGTTCTATCAGGGCATGCGAGACCTACACGGCATCGGTGACGAGGTTGCCGACCGGATCTACGAAAAGCTGTATGCATTCGCTAATTTCGGTTTCCCGGAAAGCCATTCACAGAGTTTTGCCGCGCTGGTCTTCTACTCCTCGTGGTTCAAACTTCATCATCCCGCTGCGTTCTGCGCCGGACTTCTGCGCGCGCAGCCCATGGGTTTCTACTCGCCGCAGTCCTTGGTTGCCGATGCGCGCCGGCACGGAGTGCAGGTACACGGTGCAGACATCAATGTCAGCCTCGCGCATGCCACCGTCGAGGCAGGTGGATTCGAGGTTCGGCTGGGGCTGGGGGAAGTGCGCAACATCGGCGATGCACTCGCCGAGAAAATTGTCGAACAGCGCGACCTCGGTGGACCGTTCACGTCGTTTCTCGATCTGACCGGGCGGGTGGAACTGACTACCGCACAAGCTGAATCGCTGGCGACCGCCGGTGCGCTAGCCAGCTTCGGTATCTCGCGTAGAGAAGCGCTGTGGGCAGCGGGCGCTGCGGCGGGGGAGCGCCCCGACCGCTTGCCCGGTATCGGTGCGTCGGTCACAGCTCCCACCCTGCCCGGCATGAGCGACGTCGAATTGGCGGCAGCGGATGTCTGGGCGACAGGAGTATCTCCCGACACCTACCCGACACAATTCCTCCGCCCACAGCTCGACGCGCTCGGCGTGGTGCCGGCGTCGAGACTTCTCGACATCCCGGACGGTGACCGTGTGCTGGTGGGGGGAGCAGTCACACACCGGCAGCGTCCGGCCACAGCTGCGGGCGTCACGTTCATCAACCTCGAGGACGAAACCGGCATGGTCAACGTCGTGTGTTCGGTGGGGTTGTGGGCAAAGTACCGAAAATTGGCAAATACGGCGCCGGCGTTGCTTATTCGAGGGAAGGTGCAGAATGCAGAAGGCGCTGTCACCGTCGTGGCAGACCGGATGCAGCTGATGGATCTGCGAGTCACGGCCAAATCGCGAGACTTCCGTTAACGCCTGATTCTGGCCACCGTGTTAGTGCCGAGAGACAGTTTTGTGCCGAGAGGACAAATGTGGAGCTCAACTCTGACCTCCGAGCATATGGTGCGGGTCACATTTGCTCCCTAGGGTTGTCGCTTGAACGCGATCGATTCACCACACGCAGCCGCGGTCAGTTGCCTTGCGCGTGAATATCGTCGCCTTCCAAACGCGCTGAACCAAAAGCACTTCGAGTCGAAGAGGAACTTCATGAGCACAGCGATTCTCGTCGCACACGTACACCCCGCCGATCCGTCTTCGGAGGATGCGTTCAACCGCTGGTACGACGACGTGCATATTCCGCAGGTCGTCGAACGAGTGCCCGGAGTTGTCTCCGCCTCCAGATTCTTCCTGGCGGATGTGCAGTTGCTGCCCGAGGATGCATTGCCCGCGCGCCGCTACCTGAGCATCTATCAACTCGACACGGAAGATCTCGCGGGCACCGCGCAGGCGTTGGGAAGTGCTTTGGGCGACGGAACTCTCGACATGTCCGAGGCCATCGCGACCACCGGCGACACCGGACCCGAATTGCTTTTCTACGTCCCGACCGAGAATTGAAGGGGAACGCTGACATGTCCGATCTTCTCGCGAACAAAGTTGCAATTGTCACCGGCGCAGGTGCCGGAATCGGCGCCGCCATTGCCCGGGCGTTCGGGGCGGAGGGCGCGAGGGTCGTGGTCTCCGACATCAACGGTGGCGCAGCACAGGCAGTGGCGGACTCGATCGACGGAGCTATCGCTGTCACAACTGATGTCACCGACGAACAGCAGGTCAAGGATCTCGTCGCCAGAGCGGTCGAAGAGTTCGGCGGACTGAACGTCGTAGTACCCAACGCCGGTATCGCCACCACGACCCCGCTGATCGAGACCTCGTTCGAGGACTGGCGGAAAGTGATGTCGGTCAACCTCGATGGAGTGTTCTTGACAGTGCGTCATTCGCTGCCCGCTCTCGTCGCATCCGGTGGCGGTTCGATCGTGAACATCTCGTCGATCTCGTCGACCACCGGCTCGCCTTTGATCGGCAGCTATGCCGCAGCCAAAGCAGCAGTTCGCAATCTCACCGAAACCCTGTCAGCCGAACTTCGCTTCCACGGAATCCGCGCGAATGCATTGCTGCCCGGATTCATCGATACCGACCTGGTCAAGAGTCACCAGCAGGATTTCGAGAATGCCCTCGGCCTCGAGTCCGGGGGATTCGACGACTTGATGGTCACGAAGCAGACGCGCTATGGCCGGACCGAGGAAGTTGCCGCCGCCGCAGTGTTCTTTGCGAGCGACCAGTCGTCGTGGTGCAACGGCAGCAGCCTGGTTCTCGACGGAGGGTTCACCGCTTCTCTCCTCTGAGCAGTAGAACCCTTTCCGAACGTCACCCGATCACCATTCGTGCGAGGATCCACACCATGACCAACCGCGCCGTGTACGTACTCCCGCCTGGAGGATTGAACAACCTCGAATCGAGGACGATCGAGACCCCGGGCCCGGGTGCGGGTGAGGTGACGATCGCGATCCACGCGAATTCGCTCAACCACCATGACTACCTCGTGGCGACCGGAGAGATAGCAACCGACGGTCCGCGGATCCTGTTGTCCGATGCTGCCGGGGAGGTCGTTGCGGTCGGAGACGGCGTAACACAGTTCAGCGTCGGAGATCGCGTGATGAGCACCTATTTGCCGCATTGGCGGAGCGGCACACCGGATTTCGACGGATTCGGAAATTCGCCGGGTGACGGTGTCGACGGGTTCGCCCGCGACACCGTCACCGTGCCGGTATCTGCTGTGACAGTGATGCCGCGAAACTACACCTACGAGGAAGCCGCTACCTTGCCCACCGCGGGATTGTCAGCGTGGCGCGCACTATTTGCCGGAGTCCCGATCATCCCAGGGTCGTCGGTGTTGATCCCTGGGACCAGCACGGTAGCGTTGTTTGCCGTCCAGCTGGCCAAAGCTGTTGGAGCTCAGGTGATCGCAACCTCGTCGGCCCCCGACAAGATGGCTCGATTGACCGAACTCGGTGCCGATCACGTGGTCAACTACCGCGAGCGCCCGGACTGGGGATCGGAGGCGATGCGGCTCAGCGGCGGAATCGATCTCGTCCTCGACGTCGGCGGGCCTTCCACGCTCGGTCAATCTCTCGCTGCAGTCCGACCCGGCGGGCGGATCTGTGCGCTGGGAATCATGAACGGCCCGTCGTCGTCGATCGACCTGACTTCGCTACTGATTAAACAGGTCACCATCGAAGGTGTTCTGGTGGGCAGTCGTGCACATCAGGAGGAGATGGTCGCCGGGCTGGAGAGCCTGGCGTTTCGTCCCGTCATAGATTCTTCCTACAGCCTCGACCACCTCGCTGATGCTTTCGAGCAGCAGAAATCCGGGCAGGCCTACGGCAAGATCGTCATCACAAACCCTTGATCGCTTGCCGGTCCCAACTGGGATCGGTGAGGATTTCCGCCGAGTCGCCGACAAATGCACGTGCGGCAGTCTGGTCGCCGCTGAGGGTGAATCTCAGCCATGCGGTGAGGTAGCCCCGGAATCCTTCGCCGTCTGCGGCCCAATTGTGGCCGACACCAAGCAGTCTGCCGCGGACCGCCGGTCCGGCGGTTTTGTCGAAGTACTCGGCTTGCGGATCGGCGGTGGAGACCGGGTCGTCGGCGCCGGTCATGAAGAACGTCGGTCCGGTCAACTGGGCCACGTCGATCACGTCGACAGGTCGCGAGGCCCACCACGGGTCAGGCAAATCGAGTACCGCCGTGGCGGTGATCAGATTCGCGGACTGGGTTGCCGCGTTGATCGCGCCACCGGCGCCCTGGGAGTGTCCGACCGAGGCAATGTTGTCGGTGTCGATCCGCTGGTGAAAAATGCTCTCAGCGTTGGTGTTCTGATCGACGACGTACTGGGCAGCCCCCAAGATCTCCGTCCCGTCGCCGGTGACGCTGCTGTCGGCCACCACAACGACAAAACCCCAAGAAGCGAGATGCTGCAGGAGCGCTTCGTACTCTTCGTAAGTCGCATAGCTGCCGTTGCCGAAGGTGACGACGGGATGCCGATTGCCATCAGACGACAAGTCGGCTGGGTAGAACAGTTGGTACCCGGGAACTGAATCGGCAGCCACTTCGTGCGCGCCCTGGGCTGCATACAGATCGCTGATCGATTCCGACGCGATGGATTCGGTGGTCGCGACTTCGGGAGTTGTCGGAACCCCCGCGGTGGCATGAGTGACGGCACCGGAGAGTGCCAGCACACACGATGCAGTCACGACGGCGAACGAGTACTTGGTTCGAGAAGGCATGGGCACAAGTATGTCTTGTACAGTCGCGGTCGGTCAGGCCGAGACGGGTGTGTGCCGTTCTTCGCCGATTCGATCTCGGATGAGGAAGACGGCGATCACCCCGAAGACGACCAAGAGGACCGTCAGTAGAGAGGTGATGGCGGCGGCGCCGCTCACTTCCGTGGTCACCGAAGTGTCCAGCCCGCCGGTCGAGAGAATTGTGGTGGGGTCGGTGAGGCCGTGTAACACGATTGCGGCCCAGATCGTGCCCGTCACACGCATTGTCAGGTACATGCACATACCGAAACCGAAGGTGTAGACCACGGTGACAAGGACGGTCGACGGCTTCATCCCGGCGATCAGGTTGACCGTGTGCATGAGTGCAAACACCAGTGAAGACACGACGGCGACAAAGCGCTCGCGGTGGCCGGCGTCGCGCAGCATCTTCACTGCCAGGCCACGGGTGGCCAATTCCTCGGTCAGGCCGACGCACGCACCGAGCACCAGCAGGGCGATTACCTCGCCGGTGGTCCAGGCGCTCCAATCGGTTCCCGCCAGATGCGCAACAATGGCGGCGACCACGATGATCGGACCGATCCACATCCAACCGCGCCCACGAATGGGTTGTGGGCCGAAGACGCCGCGCAGCCAGCCGACCTTTGTCGTGAAAACCAGCAGGGCGATCCCGCCGATCGCGATGGGCAATGCGACGCCGAGGAGGATGCTGGAGGCGCTTGCCACGACATTGTCCGTGTCGATCTGGTCTGCAAAAACTCTGGAGGTAACCTGCCCGACAGCAAGATAGAACGCCAGGTAGACGACGATCAGCAGGAGCACTTTCCATACGGTGGGGCGACTCCAAAAACCGGACTTTTCGGGAACCGTATTGGTCATTGTCAGATCGTAAAGGGAGCTGCACGAAAACGCGCGGGTACCGTCTATTCGGACAGCAGCGAACACGAAGGCAGGCGCAGAAGAAATGTTGGAAGTCGATTTGAATGCACTGGACACGGCTTTGGCAGCGGGTGAGCCGTTGATCGACGTCCGTGAGGCCGACGAGTTCGCTCAGGTCCGAGTTCCCGGTGCGACGCTCATTCCGCTCAGCGAATTCGTCTCTCGCGTGGGTGAAATTCCGGACGCGGAAACGGTGTACATCATCTGCGCCGTCGGTGGTCGGAGCTTGCAAGCCGCTGAGTATCTGCAGGCTCGCGGCATCAATGCCGTTTCGGTGGCCGGTGGAACGATGGCGTGGTACCAGTCGGGGCGCCAGGTCGAGACCGGCGAATAGTGCGTAACTGTTGGGGCAGCTCCCGTTTACGGAGCTGCCCCAACACGTCACTTCCGCCAGAACAGGTGGTGCGTCACGCCGCTCGGGCTCGGCACAACGTCGAGGTTGAAGCGGTCGAGTAACTCGTCAGGTGTCTCCCACAGTCGTAGACCGGATCCGAATTTGATCGGGGAGACAGCGATGTGCATCGTGTCGACCAGATCGGCGTCGAGGAATTCACGGATAGTGCTGACTCCGCCGCCGAGTCGAACGTCCTTGCCCTGCGCTGCCTCACGTGCCTGCGCGAGGGCCGTCGCGGGGTCGGCGTCGACGAAGTGGAATGTCGTGTCCGATAGCGTGAACGACGGCCGCACGTGGTGGGTCAAGACAAAAACCGGGGTGTGGAACGGTGGCTCGTCGCCCCACCAGCCCTGCCACTCGAGATTCTCCCAAGGGCCGCGGTAGGGTGAGAATTTGTTGCGGCCCATGATTTCGGCGCCGATGTTGTTGGAGAAGTCCCGCGTGAAATAGTCGTCGAGGCCTCGGCTGCCGCCGGGATCGGTGCGATTGGGCCAGCTGGCCGTAGCTCCTGCCCACGCAAACATTTCACCGTGGTCCAGGCCGAACGGGCTCTCGAAGCTCTGGTCCGGACCGCAGGCTATTCCGTCACTGGAAACGCCGAAATTCTGCACTCGCAATAACTGACTCACCGTGTACTCCTGCTCTCGACAATGGTCTACGTGAGTACAGACCGTACGGCGAGCCAAAACTCATCGGTGCGAATTCATGCAGCCGCCGGTAGAACTCCACTGCGGATCGACCGGACGGTCCTGACCGCGACGGTTGCCCAGATGGGGATCAGTACGGTCAGCAGGGCAAGTGCGATTCCCAGGATCAGGGTGGAACCGGTGGCGACTCCGAAGGCATTCGCTCCGACGGCACATGCTCCGATGGGGAAGGTGAAGCTCCACCAGCCGAGCGAGAAGTCCAAGCCGCGGCGCAGTGCGTGGATGGTGACGACGGTGACGGTGACAAACGCGATCACGCCGATGATTCCGACGACGGTTCCGTAGGCGATCCCGAATTCGTGCAGGGTGTCGGCATGCTCGGGGCTGAGTGCATGCCGTGAGGCGGCGGCCAACAGGTTGGATGCCGCGATCGACTGTCCGATCACGCCCAACGGAATCCACAGTGAGGGAATGGCATTGAACGGGATCACGTCGACGCCGGCCGAACGGTTGCGTGCGAACTGCCTGGCGACGGCTACCAGAATGCCGATGGCGGCGGTCAGCGCCAGAGCGAACAGGATGTAGCAGAAAACCAGTACCGCGATGCGTGGAGCGCCTTCGGGCATGTGGGTGCTGACCGCTGCGCCGGTGGTGGCCGAGACCATCGGAGGTACGACGGGCATGAGCCAGAACGGCATTGCCGTCGCCATCCCGGCATCTCGAACGAGTCGAATCATCATCACGACGTAGGTGACCAGGCCGAGTGCCGTGCCGAGTGTCCACAGTGTCAGCGACACGGTGATCGCCACGTCGTGGCCGAGGAAGTCCGGGCCGGTGATGCCGGTTGCGGATCCCACGGTCAGCAGTGCCATTGCGACGGCGCCGTAGAAGGGGAACATCGCGGGGCTGTGCAGGTAGGCGAGGGCCTGACATCGATGTTGTGACCAATGGGTGGCAAATGCTCCGATCAAGGCGCACAGTACGAGAACCGCCAGAACCCAGAAGATCTCGGAGACCAGTTTCAAGCCCTCGATCTCCGGTTCGAGCGAAGCGGCGGCCACCGACACGATTCCCGTTCCCATCGCTGCCGCGAACCAGTTCGGAGTGATGTGGGCGAAGGTGGAACTCGTTGTGGTGGTCATGTATTTCACTGTCGTCTCATCCGGTCCGTACCGGTAGACCGGTTGTTCTTGAATGCCCACAAACTCGCCTTGTGGGTCTAATCTTGGGACTATGTCGTTGTCTCCTCGGGTGCCAGAACTCAGTGCCCTCGACGTCCTCCTTTCCGTAGGGCGTCTGGGCAGCATGGGTGCTGCCGGCCGGGAGCACGGACTCAGTCAGCAGGCGGTCAGCGCCCGGGTGCGTTCGGTCGAACGCCAACTCGGAATCAAGGTGTTCGATCGAGCGGCGACCGGTGTTCGTCCCACCGCCGAGGGCGGTCTGATTCTCGAGTGGGCAAGTCACATCCTCGTCAGTGCCGAGGAAATGGCATCGGGAGTTGCCGCACTTCGCGGTGAACGTGATGCTGCCGTCACGGTTGCCGCCAGCATGACCATCGCCGAGTATCTGGTTCCCGGATGGACGGTCGCGATGCGGCACAAGTTCCCCAACGTCGTGGCGTCGGTGAGCTTGCACAATTCCTCGGACGTCTCTGCTCAAGTTCAGGCCGGCCAGGCCGATATCGGATTTGTCGAAGGGCCGGATGTGCCGTCGGCGCTCGCGTCGTGCGAAGTAGCGCGTGATCACCTCGTCGTGGTTGTGCCGCCGGGACACGACTGGGCGAATGGTGTGCCCGTTCCGGTCGAGGAACTCGCACGCACACCGCTGATTCAGCGCGAGTCAGGGTCCGGTACGCGCCTGACGCTCGAGAATGCTGTTCCCGATTGTGTGCCGCCGCTGCTCGAGCTCACCTCGTGTACCGCTGTCAAGGCTGCGGTGGTGGCAGGCAACGCCCCGGCTGTTCTGTCGTCGCTGGCAGTTGCCGCCGACCTGACGGACGGCCGACTGGTCGCGGTCAACGTCGACGGCTTGCGGATGCCGCGTCGACTCCAAGCCGTCTGGGATCCCGATCGCGGATTGCGCGGTGCGGCAAGAGATTTCCTCGACATAGCGCTCGGATCCAACACCGCTGTTCATTCACGCTGACGGCTACGGCCGCTATCGGACGGTGTCGATCCCCGCGAGGATGAGCTCGATGCCTGCCAGAAACTGTTCTCGGTCGTCGTGGTCGCGCAACTGCGCCGTCACCTGATTGAGGAACGGGTACTTCGCAGAGTCGAGTTCTTCCCATCGCGTGGCGACGCCCGCGAGGAAAGCGGACCGATCTGTCTCACGGGGGAGCAGACGGGCGCCCGCGGCGTACTGTCCGGCGAGACCGAGCACGTAGTTCAGGAGCGCGGACGCGCAGTCGAACTGTGCCGATTCGGGAACGCCGAGCGCCTGGAGTTGCTCGCCGAGACTTTCGAAGATCTGCATCACCGCTGATTGCCACGGTTCACGTGAGAGTTGGGTGCCGACCCAGGGGTGGGCGTCGATCGCGTCGAACACGCCGAGGGTGATGGTCCGGATCGCCTCCCGTGGGGCTGCGCCTTCGGTTGCACCGGTTGTCACGCGGGCGATGACGTCGTCGGTCGCCGCGGCGAGCAGTTCGCTCTTGTTGGCAACGTGCCAGTAAATCGCCCCGCTACCTGTTGCCAGGCGTGCGGAGAGTGCGCGAAATGTCAGCGCGGCTTCGCCCTCGTCGTCGAGGATCTCGATCGCAGCCTCGACGATTCGCTCCTTCGAGAGCGCATCCGTACGTCGTTCGGTCCGCTGATTCCTGGTCGCCATGCGAACCATCTTGACATATCTGGAACGCCGTTCCAAGATGTCATTGGAACGACGTTCCAATCGAAGCCTGAAAGGAAACAAACATGAGCAACTCGATAACGATCATCGGGGCGGGCCTCGGCGGTCTGACCCTCGCGCGTGTCCTTCACGTTCATGGAATTCGGTCGAAGATCTACGAGGCGGAACTGTCGGCAGAAGCTCGCACGCAGGGCGGTCAACTCGACATCCACGAACACAACGGTCAGGCCGCGCTCGACGCTGCCGGCCTTACCGACGAGTTCCGCGCGATCATCCACGCGGGCGGCGCCGCGTCGCGCGTACTCGATCAACACGCCGCCGTGCTCCTCGACGAACCCGACGACGGCACGGGAGCACGTCCCGAGGTGCTGCGCGGCGACCTCCGTCGAATCCTGATTGATTCCCTTCCGGACTACACGATCGAATGGGGACGCAAAGTCGACACTGTGCGCTCGCTCGGAGATGATCGCCACGAGTTGACCTTCGTCGACGGTTCGACAGTGACCACCGACTTTCTCGTCGGTGCAGACGGTGCCTGGTCGAAGGTCCGGCCGCTGCTCTCCGATGCGAAGCCGGAATACGTCGGCACCACGTTCGTCGAGACCTACCTCTACGACGTCGACGAGAAGCATTCGGCTGCAGCCGAAGCCGTCGGGGACGGGGCGATGTACGCGCCCGCACCAGGAAAAGCGATCGCCGCGCATCGAGAGGCGGGAGACATCGTGCACACCTACGTTCAGCTGAACCGTCCGGCGGAGTGGTTTGCCGGTATCGATTTCACCGACGCCGCCGCTGCGACAGCGCGGGTCGCGGCCGAGTTCGACGGTTGGGCACCGGAACTCACGGCGCTGATCACCGATGGTGAAACCGCTCCGATTCCGCGCGCGATCCATGCACTTCCCGACGAGCACCGATGGGATCGCGTGCCTGGGGTGACGCTTCTCGGTGACGCGGCGCACCTGATGTCCCCGTCCGGTGAGGGTGCGAACTTGGCGATGTTCGACGGCGCCGAACTGGGAAAGGCGATCGCCACGCACCCCGACGACATCGAAGGGGCACTCGCCGAGTACGAAGAAGCGATGTTCGTGCGCAGCGCATCCGAGGCCGCGGACTCGCACGTGATCCTTGATCTCTGCCTCGGTGAAGGCACACCGTATTCACTGGTCGATTTCTTCACCGGCGCTGCTTCCATATCCGGATAATGGGCGAATGCCTGTTGATTCCACTCCTTGGTCTGCCGCGATTGCGCACGTGAGCGGTCTCTCGAAGGGCGGCCCGTTGGATCGAAATCACCGGGTGACGTTGCACTTTCATCCGGACCTCCCGTCTGAACGTGGTCTGACACTGGCCTCGATCGCACGTCAAGGCACCTATGTGACCCAGTTCGAGACTCGAACGAGCAACGGCGGACTGACGGCGCATCACGGCGGCGATCGTTGGCGTTGGGAGAGTCGGATATTCGGCGGAGCTTACGACGAGCGAGAGCCCTCGGAACGGCCGAAGTACGGAGCGTTGAACTTCTCCGCCGATCCCTACGGGGCATCCCCTCGGTTCGGCTCGTCCTACTTCCGGCTTGCCGAGCACACACTCGACCGCACCACCTTCTGCTTTCCCGACAGCGTCTTCGAGCCTGATCTCTTCGGAACGGCCGAAGCGATGAGCTTGGTCGACGCCGCACGGGCTGCCGAGCTCGACGATCCGCTCGACCACTACATCGAGGCGCACGTCCACGGCGCCGTCGACATCGGAACGGACGTCGAGGCGCTCGTTCTGGATCCGAGTTACCGGGGCACACTGATCGAAGAGATCGCCCACTCGCTCACGTGCCCGGTGCTGTGGCACGAGGGATACGCGGTCGATGTCGACGAGATAGCCGAACATCCCGAATACCGGGGAGCGGCCGTGATCGACCTTGCCCGAGAAATTGCGCACGGCAGGCGGCTGACGCCTGCCGTACTGGGGCTCGCACGGGGTGCATCCTTCGATCCGCAGGACGTCAAGAAGGTTTGGCACTACATCGCTCGATTCGGCGGCAGAGCGTAGAACTGGGCATTCGCGTACAGCTGCCCGTCGACGACCGCCGGTCCCGGGACCGCACATCGGTCCGAAGGGCGCGGTGAGGAAAGAGTGATTGATACGCAACATCGAGCATGAACTCCCGAAACAACTGCATCCGAAGATAGAAGTCGACCTTGATCCTCGGTCGAAGGGATGCATGAATCGATGGGCGCTCAACTCACCACCACCAGTGTCGACACACTCTGCGCGTACTGCGGGGTCGGCTGTGGTCTTGTCCTCGACATCATCACCGATCCGGAGACGGGACGTCGGAAGGCTGCGAAGTCTTCCGGTCTGAAGACACATCCCACCAACTTCGGGCGTCTGTGCACCAAAGGCACCACGACCGCAGACATGCTCGCAGGCCCGGGGCGCATGGAATCTGCATATCGCCGTCCGCGCCGAGGTGATGCGATCGAAGCGGCGGACATGGCCGCAGTCATCACTGACACCGCCCAGCGCCTGCGGGCAATCATCGACGAGCACGGTCCCGACGCGTTTGCGTTGTACGTGTCCGGGCAGATGTCACTCGAAGCTCAGTACCTGTCGAACAAACTGGCCAAGGGCTTCATCGGGACCAATCAGATCGAATCGAATTCCCGACTGTGCATGGCAAGTGCCGGCACCGGATACAAGCAATCGCTCGGGGCCGACGGACCGCCCGGTTCCTATCAGGACTTCGAACATGCCGACGTGTTCTTCGTGACCGGCGCGAACATGGCGGACTGCCATCCGATCCTCTTCCTTCGAATGCAGGAGCGGGTCAAGGCGGGCGCGAAGTTGATCGTCGTCGATCCTCGACGCACCGCCACCGCCGACAAGGCGAACTTGTTCCTGCAGATCGCTCCCGGCACCGATCTCGCGCTACTCAACGGACTACTCCACCTGCTCGTCGTAAACGGCCACACCGATCCGGACTTCATCGCCGACTTCACCGAAGGCTGGGAGGTCATGCCCAGTTTCCTCGCGGAGTACACGCCTGCGAAGGTCAGCGAGATCACCGGTATCTCCGAAGCCGACATCCACACGGCAGCGCAGTGGATCGGTGAGGCCGCCAACTGGATGAGCTGTTGGACAATGGGTTTGAACCAGAGCACCCACGGCACGTGGAACACCAACGCCATCTGCAACCTTCACCTCGCGACCGGTGCGATCTGCAAGCCCGGCAGCGGTCCGTTCTCGTTGACCGGTCAGCCGAACGCCATGGGTGGGCGTGAAATGGGCTACATGGGGCCAGGTTTGCCAGGTCAGCGCGCCGTGATGGTCGACGCCGATCGCGACTTCGTCGAGGACCGATGGGGGATCCCGCAGGGCTCGCTGCGCACCGACATCGGCGGTGGCACCATCGACATGTTCTCCCGAATGGCGGCGGGCGACATCAAAGCGTGCTGGATCATCTGCACCAATCCCGTTGCGACGGTAGCCAACCGCAAGACCGTCATCGACGGCTTGGAGAAGGCCCACCTCGTCATCACCCAGGATGCTTTCCTGGGCACCGAGACCAACGAATACGCCGATGTTCTGCTGCCTGCTTCGCTGTGGACAGAGTCCGACGGAGTGATGATCAATTCCGAACGCAACCTGACGCTCTTTCAGCAGGCACTGGATCCGGTTGGGCAGGCGCTGCCTGATTGGCAGATCATCGCCCGGATCGCCTGCGAGATGGGGTACGCCGAAGCGTTCACCTACACCTGTGCCGAAGAGGTGTTCGAAGAGATCAAGCAGTTCTGGAATCCGAAGACCGGCTACGACTTACGCGGCGTCACCTACGAGCGCCTCCGCAAGACATCGATTCAGTGGCCATGCCCGCCAGACAGTGATCAGGACCGTCATCCCATCCGATACGTCAATGACGGTGTCAGTCAAAGGCTCCTGATCCGCGAGGACGGCAGCACTCCGCGGCTCGCATTTCCCACCGCCACTGGCCGTGCGATGTTCTTCGCACGGCCGCACATGCTTCCCGCCGAAATGCCCGACGACGACTACCCCTTCCTGCTCAACACCGGTCGTCTCGCGCACCAGTGGCACACCATGACCAAGACCGGCAAGGTGGCCAAGTTGAACAAGCTCAACCCAGGTCCCTTCGTCGAGATCCATCCCGACGACGCCGCCAGGCTCGGCATCGTCGACCAGGATGCGATCGAGGTTGCCTCACGCCGCGGTCGCGCTGTGCTTCCGGCTGTTGTCACCGACCGAGTGCGTCCGGGGAACTGCTTTGCCCCATTTCACTGGAACGACGCCTTCGGTGAATATCTGTCCATCAACGCCGTCACCAACGACGCCATCGACCCTGCCTCGCAGCAACCGGAGTTCAAAGCCTGCGCTGTCACTATGACGAAGGTCGCCGTGAACACACCTGAAACAGTGCTCGCCGAGGCGGCGCTGGTGGCTCCCGCGCCAGCTGATCGGGCGTTGTCGCGAACCGATGTCCTCGCGGGCGTCCTCCGTCAAACAGGAACACCTGCAGTGGTATTCGATCCGCTCCAACAGAGCTACCTGGCCGGCCTTCTCGCTGCGTTGCGTGCGGACGCCGATCGCACTGCCGGGGTACCTACCTTGCCGTCGACGGCACCCTTCGATGCCGAAAAGCGGATGTGGGTCGACGGTGTTCTGGCCGGCCTGTACTCGCGGATCTCACTTCCTGACACCGACGGGCTTGCGTTGTCATCGAGTCCGAGTATTGGATCCGAGCGCGCGCCGATCGTGGTGCTCTGGGCATCGCAGACCGGAAACGCGGAAGAATTCGCTGCTGAGTGCGCCACTCGTCTCGGGGGAATCGGCTTACCCGTGGTGATGCACGCGATGGACGAGTTCCCCGCCGCCGACCTGGCAGCTACCAGAGAGGTCCTGCTGATCACCAGTACCTCCGGTGACGGCGAATCCCCGGACAACGGCAGCGGTTTCTGGGATGCGTTGTCTGCTGACACGGCGCCCCGCATGTCCGAGACACGTTATGCAGTCATCGCTTTCGGCGACTCGAACTATGCCGACTTCTGTGGACACGGACGAAAGCTCGACGCCCGCCTTGCCGAACTGGGAGCCAGTCGTATCGTCGATCGCGCCGACTGCGAGCCCGATTTCGAGGACACCGCTGCTGGATGGCTGGAGGCGGTCACGGCTGAGCTTCGGAGCTCGGTGGCCGGCGAGACGACCGACGTCCTCGTTGCAAAGAAGAATTCTGGGACAACCGTTGCAGCCGCGCCGATTTCACCGGCGATGCCGCCGCCGCTGCGATACAACAAGAAGGCGCCACTGACCACAGCCTTGACGCGCAATGTCGTGCTCAACCGTCCGGGTTCTTCCAAAGACGTGCGGCAGTTGGGCTTTCACCTTCCAGGTGACACGGTCAGTTACGAAGCCGGCGACGCTCTCGGAGTCTGGCCCCGAAACAGCTCTCCGTTTGTCGACGAGTGGCTCACCCTTACCGG
Organism: Rhodococcus sp. BH5; assembly: GCF_027583855.1. Classification (NCBI taxonomy): domain Bacteria; kingdom Bacillati; phylum Actinomycetota; class Actinomycetes; order Mycobacteriales; family Nocardiaceae; genus Rhodococcus; species Rhodococcus sp. BH5. The sequence goes on along the minus strand of NZ_JAJHVW010000001.1, from coordinate 1,194,889 downwards.
CCTCGACGGTGACGAGACCGTCGAACTGGGGCAGTACGGGGAAATGACGCTGCGTACCGCGCTCACCGAGCGCCTGGAGATCACTCGAATCTCGACCGACATGATTCGATTCGTGCATCAACGAACCCGCGATTCGGACCTGGCCGAGTTGTTGAAGCCGGAGAATGTCTCCACGTTCAAAGACTGGTCGTGGGGACGACAGTCCGTCGACATTCTCGCGCAGTCGCAAGTTCGTGCCTCGACAGACGAATGGCTCTCGCTGCTCAAACCGATTCAGCCGCGGCTGTATTCGATATCTTCCAGTCCGAAGGAGAACCCACGCGAAGTGCAGTTGACGGTGTCCGCGGTGCGATACAACGTTGCGGGTGTCCCACGGCGTGGAGTGTGCTCGACTTACCTCGCCGACCACGCTCACGATGACGACATCGGTATCTACGTGCAGAAGTCGACCCACTTCCGGCCACCTTCCGATCCCGAGACCCCGATGATCATGGTCGGTCCGGGGACCGGCATTGCACCGTTCCGTGCCTTCCTGCATGAGCGGCGGGCATTGGGGCACACGGGCCCGAACTGGCTGTTCTTCGGAGAACAGCACGCCGCGACCGACTTCTACTACCGCGAAGAAATCGAAGAATTGCGGAAGGACGGATTCCTCACCGAACTCGACCTCGCGTTTTCCCGGGATCAAGCCGACAAGGTCTACGTGCAGGACCGGATGCGTGAGCGGGGTGCACTGCTGTGGGAGTGGTTGCAGAAGGGAGCGCACTTCTACGTCTGCGGCGATGCCAACCGGATGGCCAAGGACGTCGACAGTGCCCTCAACGGGGTGGTCGCTCAGCACGGAAAACTGGCACCTCGCAGTGCCGAGGCGTACGTGAAGGCTCTTTCGGCGGAGAAGCGCTATGTCCGGGACGTCTACTGACGTCGATCAGACAGCGCCCTTGAACCCGTGCTGACGCCAGGCCTCGTACGTCACGAGGGCGGCAGCGTTGGACAGGTTGAGGGACCGGCGTCCGGGCAGCATCGGGATACGCAGGCGCTCGGTGACGTGTTCGTCCGCCAATACTTCTTCGGACAGTCCGGTGGGTTCGGGCCCGAACAGCAGGACGTCGCCGGGTTGGTAGGCGATATCGGCATACGACGTGGTCGCGTGCGCGGTGAAGGCGAACACGCGAGCGGGGGTGACGGCTTCCCAGGCAGCGGTCAGGTTTTCGTGGACCGTGACAGTCGCCAGGTCGTGGTAGTCCAAGCCTGCGCGCTTGAGCTTCGGCTCCGACAAGTCGAACCCGAGAGGTCCGACCAGGTGGAGTTCGCAACCGGTGCCTGCGACCATGCGGATCGCGTTTCCGGTGTTGGGTGGGATGCGGGGCTCGTGGAACATCACTCGGAACACTCGAGGAACTGTACCGGGCGGCATATCGGTGCCCGCGTCTGCGAGAAGAGCGGTGGAGAAGTGTGGGCGAATTGGTAACAAACCGGCCAGTCCGTGCGAATCTATTTCCGGCACTCTTCGCAGAACGGACATTTTGATGAACCCTCCCGCCGGTTGGAACCCCGACCCCTTCGACCCCACGATCGACCGTTACTGGGACGGTCAGCAGTGGACCGCGCAGACACGGCCCAAGGGCGTCGACGCACCCACTCAGGCTTTCGGCACTCCCACGCAGGTCTTCGGCGCACCCGGATCGGCGGTGCCGGACACTAACGCCGAGGAAGGCAAGACGCGGCGTAAGTGGCCGTGGATCGCCGGCGCGGCAGTCGTGGGGCTGGTTGCCATCGCCGCGGCGACGGGAGCGGGCAAGTCGGAAGAATCGACGACGCCTGCTGCGACCTCTTCGACGACAGCTGCAGCGACGACAACCAAAAGCACGGTCCCGTCGACGACGAAGACCACGACTTCGTCCCTCTTGCCGACGACGACAACGATCGTGCCGCCACCGACGACAACCACCGTGGCAATTGTGCCGCTGGTTCCGCAGGTCCCGGAGACCACGACTACGCCGTATGTTCCGCCCGCTCCTGCGTACACACCGCCGAAGACAACAGAACCGGCGTACGTTCCGCCGCCGGCCAAGGTGCCCGACGCGGGGGTGTATTACGCCAACTATGCAGCCGTGCGAGCGGCCGGTGCTGCCCCGATCTACCGCGGCGATCCCGGCTATTCGTCCAAGCTTGATCGTGACGGTGACGGCGTGGCCTGCGAGACCTAGGCGATCGAACCGGTGTCGGTGCGGCGGGGCAGTATGGACGGCATGCTCCCCGAAGAATCCGACGATGTCGTCGGCGAAGACTATTCAGACGCGCGGCTGGCCGGGCAGAAGTGGCGTCAGCGCACTTTCACCAACTGCAATTTCCGAGACGCCGACCTCACCGGACTCACGACGGAGTCGGTGGTGTTCACGGATTGTGATTTCACCGGCACCGATCTGGGGGAGTCCGTGCACACGGGAACTGCGTTCCGCTCGTGCAATTTTGCCCGGACCAGCCTGTGGCACAGCACGTTCCGAAACTGCAGTCTGCTCGGGTCGACGTTCGACGGTTGCCGCATCCGGCCGTTGACGCTCGACGAAGTCGACTTCTCGTTGACCTCACTCGGCGGGGCGGACCTGAGAAAGATCGACTTCACCTCATGCCGCTTCCGTGAAGCGAACCTGGTTCGGGCCGACATGCGGGGCGCGGTGCTGGCGTCGGCGGATCTGTCCGGTGCTCGTACGGGTGGACTCAAACTCGAAGGTGCAGACCTGCGCGGTGCACGGATCGATCCGAGCCTGTGGACGTCCGCGTCCGTCGGAAACGCGCAGATCGAGTTGATGCAGGCGGTGGCGTACGCGTCGGCGCACGGTCTTGTCGTCGACATGAAGTAGCAGCGCCTAGCTCTCCAAGCGCTCCTCGAGGCGCACCGTCACCAGCTCGCCGGTCTCCTTGCCGATGGCTTTGCGAAGATCGGCTTTGACCGGCAGCTTGTGGTTACCGTCTCCCAACGCCATGAACGAACTCTGGAACGGATGTCCGTCGATCGTCCCGCGTACCTTGACCAGGCCGCGGGTGCCGAAGAACTCGGCGGACTCCGGCCAGATCACATAAGTCCACCCGCCCTTGGCGTCGCTCTTCTGCAGGGTGGCCGTGAATTCCTTGTCCAGCAACATGATGTCGGTCCTTTCGAACTCGTCCCAGTCGATCAGCGGATGAATTCCCGTGCGAGCAGATCCATCAGCAGTCCGTCCTTCCACACACCATGGCGATCTCGCGAATACTCGCGCATCACCCCGACGTCTTTGAACCCCACCGATCGGTAGCACGCGATGGCGACGGAGTTGTCGACTTCCGGGTCGATGACCAGACGGTGGAATGCGAGGTCGTCGATCAGGTGGGCACACAGCACCCGTATCGATTCGCGACCGAACCCTCGGCCGTGGAAGTCGGGATCGAGGAACAAGTCGAGCCCGGCGTGGCGGAAGTCAGGATTGTCTTCCGCTTCGTACCACTGGATGAAGCCGATCAGGTGGTCGCCGTGGAAGATGCTGTAGTGCGTGGTGCCGGCTTCCGGCGCCGTAGGCCAGTCGTCGTCGGGATTTTGCCACCACTGCACGACGTCCGGGTACAGGTGAATTGCCCGCAGACGGGCGTGATGATCGGGCGCGACGGGGGAGAGGAGCACCCTCGGGCCGCGTAGTTCCGGAGCCGTTGTCACTCATCGACCCTAACCTGGAACAATGGTCGCCGTGACTGCAACGATCCTCGACGGCAAAGCTACCCGCGACGAAATCTTCGAAGACCTGAAGGTGCGGGTGAGCGCTCTGAAGGCAGAGGGCATCACACCCGGCTTGGGCACCATCCTGGTGGGCGACGACCCCGGATCCGCGGCTTACGTGCGCGGCAAGCACAACGACTGCGCCAAGGTCGGTATCAATTCTTTGCGACGCGACCTGCCTGCCGACATCACGCAGGAGCAGCTCAACGCGACGATCGACGAGCTCAATGCCAATCCCGAGTGCACCGGCTACATCGTGCAGTTGCCGCTTCCCAAGCACCTTGACGAGAACGCAGCCCTCGAGCGCATCGACCCCGACAAGGACGCCGACGGCTTGCACCCGGTCAACCTCGGTCGACTGGTGTTGGGCAAGGAAGCCCCGCTGCCGTGCACCCCGCGTGGAATCCTGCATCTCCTGCGCCGCTACGAGGTCCCTATTGCAGGCGCACACGTGGTGGTAGTCGGACGAGGCGTCACAGTCGGTCGCCCGATCGGATTGCTGCTGACGCGTCGTAGCGAGAACGCGACGGTCACGCTCTGCCACACCGGTACCCGCGATCTCGCGGCCGAGGTTCGCCGCGCCGACATCATCGTCGCTGCCGCCGGCGTTCCCGGCCTCATCACCGCAGACATGGTCAAGCCTGGAGCGGCGGTCCTCGACGTCGGCGTCAGTCGCACCGACGACGGCCTGCGCGGCGACGTCGCAGCCGACGTCAGCGAGGTCGCCGGCTTCGTCTCACCCAACCCCGGTGGTGTCGGACCGCTGACCCGCGCGTTCCTGATCACCAACGTGGTCGAACGCGCCGAGCGGGTTCTGGCCGAGGCCTGAGTCCGATGTCCTCACTGGTCGGCCTCGCGAAGAAGAATCTGCCCATGCTCGCGGTCCTCGCCGTGATCGCGGCAGCGGTTGTTCTCGTGCTGGCCGACCGGTGGCGCCGCGGCGCCCTCGTCTTCGGTGTTGCCGTCATCATCGGAGCTGCCGCTCGGTGGTTCGTTCCCGAGAACCGTGTGGGGTTGCTCGCGGTGCGTGGAAGGGTCTTCGACACTGCGGCGATGGGCGTTATGGGTGTGCTGATCGCGACGCTCGCCCTGACCATCGATCCGCTCGGTACCGACTGAGAAGATCAGCCCCCGTAGAACGAGCGAATATCGATATCACTCAAAGGGATCCACTCCGGTGAATGTGCGGATGTCGACTTCTTTCCAGCCTTGACCGGTGCACTCCGTAACGTCACCGCAAGTGCAGGTTCCTCGTCGATTCGCCCGGCGAGGGCGTAGATCGCGGCGAGATGGTGAACGCACGGCGAGCGTCTACCTGAGCAGTCGCAGCTGGCAGTGCACTCCGAAAGATCAACGGCTACTGCGATATTTCGAGCCTGCAGTTCGGTGACGATGCTGTCCGGCAGTTCGCCGGTGGATACGGATCTGTTCGCCTTTCCATCCGAACGGAGAAGGCTCTTCACTGCAGCGATCTCAAATTTGGTCCAGAGCGGGACACCAATCGTCACCGACGAGGTTTTTGCTTTGGTGCTCACCTCGGCGACGACGGTCCCCGATGAGACCGCGGTGAATTCCACCGACCCGTTGCGTGCGAGGGTTCGAGCTGTCGGCAGGGACGGGTTCGGACCGGACGCCGCGGTCCGCTCCACCGTGCGCAGCCACGCTCGACCCCAAGCGGTGACGCCGAATTCGTTGGCCATCAGATGATCACCGCGCCGTCCAGTTCGAGAAGTTCACGCAGTTCGGTGTCGGGAAGATCGGCCAGCGCGGCCTCGACGTTCCCGGAGACAGCATCGGCCACAGCTCGTTTGGACTCGTGCATCGCTGCTATGTGATCCTCCACGGTGCCGCCCGTCACCAAGGTGTGGACGTTGACGGTGCGTTTCTGGCCGATGCGGTGTGCCCGGTCGGTTGCTTGATCCTCGACGGCTGGGTTCCACCACCGGTCGTAGTGCACGACATGACTTGCGCGCGTGAGGTTGAGGCCGAAGCCGGCGGCGCGCAAGCTCAGAATCAGAACCGGTGGTGAATCCGTCTCGTTCTGGAACGCGTCGACCATCGCGTCTCGTTTGTCGGTGTTCAGGCCGCCATGGAGGAAAGGCACGGCACCGATACCCAGTTCGGCTCCCAGGTGTCGCGAGAGCATCTCGCCCATCGTCCGGTACTGCGTGAATATCAGCGCGCGATCGCCGTCGTCGACGATCTCGGCGATCATTTCCGTTGCGCGGTCGAGCTTTCCGGATCTTCCGTAGAGGCCGTCCGAATCGCCGGTGACCTGCGCGGGGTGATTGCATACCTGCTTGAGGGTGGTCAGAAGGGCAAGAATGTTGCCGCGCCGGGCAATTCCCGTGCCCAATCCGGAGTCGAACGCATCGGCAACTGCCGACCGGTAGATGCGCGCCTGTTCCGACGTCAGAGTGCACGAGACCGTGGAGAACTGTTTGGGCGGAAGATCCTTGGCCACTGTGTCTTTGGTTCTGCGCAGAATGAATGGATCGATCACCGCGGCAAGTCTGGTCGCCGCGGTGGCCGATCGACCGGATTCGATCGGGACGGCAAAGCGTTGACGAAACCGTGCGCGAGTCCCGAGGACGTCGGGATTTGCGACGCGAAAGAGTGACCACAATTCTTCGAGGCGGTTCTCCACTGGCGTGCCGGTCATCGCTACCTTGACGTCCGCCGACAACTGCATTGCTGCTTTCGCGGCGAGGGAAGCGGGGTTCTTGATCTGTTGCGCCTCGTCGAAGACCACTGAACTCCAATGGACCGGGGCCAATTGGGCTGCGTCGGAACGCAAGACGCTGTAGCTGGTCAGAACCGTAGTGCCGGCGGGGATACGAGTGGGAAGTGCACGGGCGGCCCCGTGATGAACGTGCAGTGGCAGATGCGGAGCGAATCGCTCGATCTCGCGGCGCCAGTTTCCTATCACCGAGGTGGGACACACAACCAGATGCGGACCGTCGCCGGCGCGGATCGCGATCATCGAAATCGCTTGCAGTGTCTTACCCAAACCCATCTCGTCGGCCAAGATCCCACCACCCGAACCCGACAGAGCCGTCAGCCAGGCAACTCCCTGCATTTGATACGGGCGCAGAGTCGCCTGAATCTTTGCTCGGCGAAGGCTGTCCACGGCTGTACGCGCATCCGTGAACAACCGCACCGTGGACTCGGCGCTTCGGATCTTCGTGTCGTCGTGCTCGATCGCGGCATGCGCTGCGGTCGGAATGTCATGTGCGCCGGTGTCGATGACGCGCTTCCACGCGAGCAGCGACGATCCGAGGTCGCCGCGACCAGCATCGAGGTTGTGGAACGCGTCGATCGCGGTGGTGAGGTCGAGCAGTTGCGCTCCGACGTCGGTTGCTGTGATCGACTCGTCGACCGGGATCGCAAGCCTGCACACGCCCGGCGACCCGGTCGGCATCCCCAGTGCCGACAGCCGCGCTGCCGGGTCTGCGTCACCCCAGAACGCGAAGGACATGTGCTCGGGAATGTACGTAGCCTGCAGGCGCGTCGAGCATGGCTGATTCACGTTCGCCGATGCTAGCCGCGCCGGCTCACGTTCGCCAATGAGAATGTCGGGAAAACCCGCAGATCAGCTGTGGTTTTCCCGACATTGACGAATCCTGAAAACGTGGCTCTGTGCCGAATCAGCGAGCCGTACGCGCGAACTCCATCGTTCGGCGAAGCAGTCCGGCGACGGCGTCCGCCTCCGTCAGGAAGCCGTCGTGGCCGTCCTTGGACTTGAGAATCTCGAGGCCGCTGCACGTGGAAATTCCGTCGGCGATCTCCTCCTGCAAGCGAAGGGGATACAGCCGATCCGAGTCGACGCCGCCCACCACGACCGGTGCCGTGATCGATGCCAACGCCGCCGCAACACCGCCGCGTCCACGACCGATGTCGTGCCGGTTCATGGCCTCGGTCAGGAGGACGTACGTGCTCGGGTCGAAGCGGTCGACCAGCTTGTCTGCCTGATGTTCCAGGTAACTCTGTACGGCGTATCGTCCACCGTTCCAAGGATTTTCGTCGTTCTGAGCGGAGTTCTCGAAGCGTGCGTCAAGTTCGGCCTCGGTGCGGTACGTGAGGTGCGCGATGCGACGGGCGATGCCGAGTCCGGCGCGAGGTGCCCGCCCCGTTCCGTGGTAGTCACCGCCCTGCCAATCCGGATCGGAGACGATGGCAGCGATCTGCGTCGTCTGGGTGCCGATCTGATCTGCAGTGGCCCGTGAACCGGTTGCGAGAACCAGCGCGGAGCGAATGCTGTCCGGGTAGGTAACTGCCCATTCGAGGGTGCGCATGCCCCCCATGGATCCGCCGACTACCGAGGCCAACTGGTCGATCCCGAGGAGATCGACGAGCTTCTTCTCCGCCGCGATCTGATCCCGGATGGAGATCTCCGGGAACCTGCTGCCCCACGGCTTGCCGTCGTCGGCCGGCGAACTGGGACCGGTCGTGCCGCGACAACCACCGAGGACATTGGTTGCGATGACGCACCATTCGCCGGTGTCGATCGGTTCGCCGGGGCCGACCATCCCGTTCCACCAGCCGGGGGAGGGCTGATTCGCGGAGATCGGTCCGGTGACGTGTGAGTCTCCGGTCAGTGCGTGCTCGACGAGTACGACGTTGTCGCGGTTCGGGGAAAGCTCACCCCACCGCTGAACGGCGAGCGAAACCGATGGGAGCACCGCGCCGCTTTCGAGTTCCAAGGCACCGATGTCGACGAACCCCACCTGGCCGTCGGGTGGGGGCAGGAGGTCGATCCTGGGCTCCAATTCGTTCACGGTCACGAGTTTGCCACCGCTGCCAGGCCGACGGTGAGATCGGCGAGGATGTCGTCGATTCCTTCGATGCCGACCGCGAGGCGAACGAGCCCGGGTGTGACACCGGAGGCGAGCTGCTCTTCGGGGGTGAGCTGCGAGTGTGTCGTCGAGGCGGGGTGGATCACGAGTGAGCGAACGTCACCGATGTTGGCGACGTGGCTGTGCAGCGTCAGGGCGTTGACGAACGTCTTGCCCGCATCGATACCGCCGGGCAGCTCGAAGGTGACGATGGCGCCGGTTCCCTTGGGCGTCAGCTGCTTTCCGCGTTCGAACCATGGCGAGGAGGGGAGTCCCGCGTAGGAAACGGAGGCGACCTCGACGTGACCGTCGAGGAATTCGGCGACCTTCTGTGCATTGGATACGTGGCGCTCGATGCGCAGGCTCAAGGTTTCGATACCCTGCGCGATGAGGAACGCGTTGAACGGCGCCACGGCGGAACCGAGATCGCGCAGCAGTTGGACGCGGGCCTTGAGTGCGAACGCCGGCGCGCCGAGGTCCGCGAAGGTGACGCCGTGGTAGCTGGGATCAGGCGTCGTGAAGTTCGTGTGGCGACCCTGCGTCCAGTCGAAAGTGCCACCGTCGACGATGACGCCGGCGATCGCGGTGCCGTGTCCACCAAGGTATTTGGTGGCGGAGTGAACGACGATGTCGGCGCCGTGTTCGAGTGGGCGAAGCAGGTACGGCGTCGCGACTGTGTTGTCCACGATCAACGGAAGACCGTTCTCGTGGGCCAGTGACGAGATACCGGGTAGGTCGAGGATGTGGTTCTTCGGATTGGCGATCGTTTCGCCGTAGAACGCCTTCGTGTTCGGGCGAATGGCTTCGCGCCACTGCTCGAGATTGTCGGGATCCTCGACGAACGTGACTTCGATGCCCAGCTTACAAAGGGTGTAATGCAGGAGGTTGTACGTGCCGCCGTACAGGTACGGGCTGGAGACGATGTGGTCGCCGGCCTCGGCGATGTTGAGGATCGCGATGGTCTCGGCGGCCTGACCCGAGGAGAGGAGGAGTGCGGCGACCCCGCCTTCGAGGGCAGCGATGCGCTGCTCGACGGCGTCCTGTGTGGGATTCATGATCCGCGTGTAGATGTTGCCCGGCTCGGCGAGGCCGAACAGTGCCGCAGCGTGATCGGTGCTGTCGAAGACGTAGCTGGTGGTCTGGTAGATCGGCAGAGCGCGCGCATTTGTGGCGGTGTCCGCTGTTTGTCCGGCGTGCACCTGCTTGGTCTCGAACGACCAGTTCGCGGTCGGATCCGAAGTTGCTGCGGCGTCGGCTGTGTTGTCGGTCATGATTTGTTCACTCCAGTGGTCTGACGGATAGATGTCGGACGGGGGCGAATGATCGCCGCCCCGTGCTGGGGTCTATCTACAACTGCGACACATACTGAAATACCTCCGTGGGGCTCGGCCCGGTCTGGGGTCCGTCCCTGTCGGACCCGCGCTTGTCACCCGAATTGCGGTGGAACTGCGCGAGCAGATCCACGTCGGGAAACCTGGTCATCACCCGGGGCACCCCACCGCGGTTGGAGGGTTGCCGTCCAGCGAGCCGGGGCTTGACGCTGGCACTCATGACCAAGTCGGATTCTACCGGGAAGTGAGCGCAGTCCTGACACGGGGCGAAATGTGAGCCGCAACCGCACGCGAGGCAGAGCGACGCAGCCCACTAGCAGGCAAAAGTTACTCGCGAGTAGAGACCGATGAGTGGACCTGCCGGTTGCGGCCTCATGGGTTAGCAGTACGCTTGTCTTGTTTGGGACTCATCTCCCGAGATCAGTCCACACCGTCTAGGTTTGATAATCGAACCGTTCGCGGACCCACTCACAAAGTGTGACCGCAACCGTGTAACCAGGGAAACTTCCTAGGAGGACGCGAAGCACCCATGTCCAAAATCAAGGTTGAGGGCACCGTCGTCGAACTCGACGGCGATGAGATGACGCGCATTATCTGGCAGTTCATCAAAGACAAGTTGATCCATCCGTATCTCGATGTGAACCTCGAGTACTACGACCTCGGTATCGAGTACCGCGACGAGACCGACGACCAGGTCACCATCGACGCAGCGCACGCGATCCAGAAGCACGGCGTCGGCGTCAAATGCGCCACGATCACGCCGGACGAGGCACGTGTCGAGGAATTCGGTCTCAAGAAGATGTGGCGTTCCCCGAACGGAACGATCCGCAACATTCTCGGCGGCACGATCTTCCGCGCACCGATCATCATCTCCAACGTTCCGCGACTCGTTCCGGGCTGGACCAAGCCGATCATCATCGGCCGTCACGCATTCGGCGACCAGTACCGCGCCACAGACTTCAAGGTCCCCGGCCCCGGCAAGGTGATGATCACCTACACGCCTGAGGACGGCAGCGCACCGATCGAGCACGAACTGGTCAACTTCCCCGAAGAGGGCGGCGTCGTCCAGGGGCAGTACAACTTCACCACGTCCATCCGTGACTTCGCTCGCGCGTCGCTCACCTACGGACTGCAGCAGAACTACCCGGTGTACCTGTCCACCAAGAACACCATTCTCAAGGCGTACGACGGTGCCTTCAAGGACATCTTCCAGCACGTCTACGAGACCGAGTTCAAGGCTGAGTTCGATGCTGCAGGTCTGACCTACGAGCACCGCCTCATCGACGACATGGTCGCTTCCGCTCTCAAGTGGGAGGGCGGATACGTCTGGGCATGCAAGAACTACGACGGCGACGTCCAGTCCGACACCGTGGCCCAGGGCTTCGGCTCGCTCGGCCTCATGACGTCGGTTCTGCTGACTCCGGACGGAAAGACCTGTGAGGCAGAGGCTGCTCACGGCACCGTGACGCGTCACTACCGTCAGCACCAGCAGGGCAAGCCCACCTCGACCAACCCGATCGCGTCCATCTTCGCGTGGACCCGCGGGCTCGAGCATCGTGGCAAGCTCGACAGCACCCCTGAGGTCATCGGCTTCGCGCAGGCGCTCGAAGACGTTGTCATCAAGACCGTCGAAAGCGGCCAGATGACCAAGGACCTCTCGATGCTGGTCGGCGGCGATCAGGGCTACCTGACCACCGAGGAGTTCCTCGGCGCACTCGACGTGAACCTGCAGAAGGCCATGGCCGCGAAGTAGATTCACCGCTTCACCTGTCAAATGGGACGTCTGGGAAACCAGGCGTCCCATTTGTGTTCGCGGTCTCACGTGAGTGAACTCACCCGCTCTCACTTGGAAGTTCAACCAGGTGTGAGACCACAATTGATCAGTGACTTCGTCTACCCTCTCCCGTTCTGACACCTCGACACCCGGGGTTCGTTCCGCCAGAGGTCCGGCGATGCTCGCTCTCGCTCTCGGCGGTTTCGGTATCGGCACAACCGAGTTCGTCGCCATGGGGTTGCTCCCGGAAATGGCATCCGGACTCGGTGTCTCGGAACCCGTCGCGGGTCACGTGATCTCGGCGTACGCGCTCGGGGTTGTCGTCGGCGCTCCGCTGATCGCTGCACTCACCGCACGAGTACCGCGCCGCACCCTGTTGATCGCACTCATGGTCGCGTTCACCGTCGGCAATGCCGCCTCGGTTTTCGCGCCCTCGTACACGACGCTGATGATGGCCCGCTTCGTCGCCGGATTGCCGCACGGCGCGTATTTCGGAGTCGCCGCACTGGTCGCAGCTCACCTGGCCGAACCGGGAAAACGCGCGAAGGCCGTCGCCACGGTGATGATGGGTCTTTCCGTGGCCAACGTGATCGGGGTACCGGTCGCGGCCTGGATCGGCCAGGCACTCGGCTGGCGCAGCGCCTTCGCCTTGGTTGCGGTGATCGGAGTGGCAACGGTTGCTTCGCTGTTCGTCTGGATTCCGCGGTTGGACGGCATGCCGGTGACGAATCCGATCACCGAACTCGGGGCACTGGGCCGCGTTCAGGTGTGGATGACCTTGATCGTGGGCATGGTCGGATTCGGCGGGATGTTTGCCGTCTACACCTACATCAGTACGGCTCTCACCGACGTGTCCGGGCTTGGCGCTTCGTTCATTCCCCTCGCACTCATGCTGTACGGACTGGGCATGGTGGCCGGCAACTTCGTCGGTGGATACCTCGCGGATCGCGCACTGATGAAGGGCTTGTTCCTGTCGATGGGATCCCTCGTGGTCATCCTCGCGATCTTCGTTATCGCCGTGCGCAATCCGTACACGGCGCTCGTCTTCGTCTTCCTCATCGGGCTCGCCGGGTCGTCGATGGTGCCTGGCCTCCAGACACGGTTGATGGATGTCGCCGAGGATGCTCAGACCTTGGCCGCGTCTCTCAATCACGCCGCACTCAACATCGCCAACGCCTTCGGAGCGTGGATCGGCGGCGTCGTCATCGCAGCCGGTTACGGGTACACCGCGCCGGCAGCGGTGGGGTCGTTGCTGGCCGTCGCGGGTCTCGTCGTGCTGGCGGTAGCGGTGATTCTGCAGCGTAGGGCCGCGCGCTGACCTGGGCGCCCATCCGCGTCGGTGGAATCGGCTACGGTGCTTGCCGTGCCACAAACTGCTGACTCCCACATTCTTGCGCCCCACACCATCACGTCCGTGAACGTCAACGGCGTTCGAGCAGCTGCCCGCAAGGGCATGCTCGACTGGCTGGAGAAGACGTCGGCGGATTTCATCTGCCTTCAGGAAACGCGTGCGTCGGACGATCAGCTTCGCGAGACTCTCGAACCAGCGCTCGGCAACGGATGGTTCCTCGTCTCCGCCGAGCCGTCCGCGAAGGGACGCAACGGAGTCGCGGTGCTCTCACGCACGGAACCTGACGCGGTGCGGATCGGTCACGGGGACGACGAGTTTCTCGACGCCGGTCGATACATCGAAGCCGACTTCGCCGATCTGACCGTCGCGAGCCTGTACCTGCCCTCCGGTGAGGCGCTCACGCCGAAGCAGGAGGAGAAGGAGCGGTTCATGGCGTCCTTCGCAGTTCACCTCGCTACCACCGCTGCGGCGGCCGAGGCTGCCGATCGTCACGTGGTGGTCAGCGGCGATTGGAACATCGCGCACACCGAACTCGACCTCAAGAACTGGAAGACCAACAAGAAGTCTTCGGGATTCCTCCCCGAGGAGCGCGCCTGGATGGATCTGCTGTTCGCCGAAGATTCCGCGTGGGTGGACGTCTTCCGCACCCTCCATCCGGGTGTCGACGGCCCGTACTCGTGGTGGTCGTACCGCGGAAAGGCATTCGACAACGATTCGGGTTGGCGTATCGATTACCAGGTTGCCACTCGCGGATACGCCGAGCGGGCCAAGGTCGCGCTCGTGGAACGCGCTGAGTCCTACGACCTCCGTTGGTCGGATCATGCGCCTGTCACCGTCTCGTACCGATAGAGACGCGTATGTCTGAAGGTCTGAAAATGCCGAGCGCAAAGACGCGCAACGCCATCATCACCGTCGTGGTGGCGGTGGTTGCGCTCGTACTGGCGGTCACCCTTTCTTCACGTGACTCCGACAGTTCGGCGTCGTCGGGTACGAAGTCCTCGAGCGTTCAGTCCTCGAGTGTTCAAGCCAAGCCCGGCGCCACCACCAAGGCTGCGCCGTCGAGTTCCGCGCCCTCGAATTCCGCTGCCAAGCCAACGCAGCAGACAAGCACCGATGCGCCGGCGCGAGTGCTCGCCACGCTGGTCGAGATCGACGCCGGGAGGTGGCCGGATTCCGCCAATGCGCCGGGCACCAAGGGCGGCATCACCTTCCGCAACAGCGAAGGCCGCCTACCCGCTGTCGGTGCCGGTGGCGGACGTGTCGTCTATCAGGAATGGGACGTGAACCCGAAGAAGAACGGCCAAGGACGCGACGCCGAGCGAATCGTCACCGGCAACGACGGTTCGGCGTGGTACACCCTCGATCACTACGACACGTTTGTGAGGATTCGCTGATGTCCGATTCGTCTACGGTCAGCGTGGCGCAGTGGCTGGATCCGTCTTCGGATGTGGCTTCGGTGGCGCTGCAGAGCGACCCGGCCGTTGCAGATGATCTTGCACGTCAACTCCGTGCCGAGAATTTTGTCGTTCGGGTGGTTCGCGGAGAGAACATGCGGACAACGGCGCAGGTCTTCGACGAGTTCGCGGCAGCCTTCCAGTTTCCGTCCCACTTCGGACGAAACAAAGACGCTTTCGACGATGTCATGCGCGATCTCGACGACGTCCTCGGACTCGGCGCCGGATATGTAGTTGTGGTCCGAGGCGCGGGTTCTCTACTGTCCGAGCAACAGGATCAGTTGGAGTGGTTCTGCGAAACGATGGACTTCTACGCCGAAGAATGGGAACCCGTCGTTTTCCGGACCGTCTACCAGTTCGGTGCGGAGGACCTCGCCGCCCACGGTGAAGACCTCGTCGAACTCGACTACCCGGGCACCACGCCACTGCACTGATTTCCACTCGTGAAAAGATCGGAACCATGTCGACCCCTGCAGAACAGAAGCCCACCGCAAAGCCTCGCGTGCTTTCCGGAATCCAGCCGACGTCGGATTCTTTCCACCTCGGCAACTACCTGGGTGCGCTGCAGCAGTGGGTTCCGTTGCAGGACGATTTCGACGCTTTCTACTTCATTCCGGATCTTCACGCCATCACGGTGACGCAGGACCCGAAGGAATTGCGTCGTCGCACCAAGGTTGCGGTCGCTCAGCTCCTTGCGGTGGGGATCGATCCGGATCGGGCGACGCTGTTCGTGCAGAGTCAGGTTCCCGAGCACGCACAGTTGGCGTGGGTCCTGAACTGCATCACCGGTTTCGGTGAAGCCAGCCGTATGACGCAGTTCAAGGACAAGTCCGCCAAGCAAGGCAGCGACAACGCCAGTGTCGGCTTGTTCACGTATCCGGTTCTGATGGCCGCGGACATCCTTCTGTACCGCCCGCAGCGAGTCCCCGTGGGTGAGGATCAGCGTCAGCACCTCGAACTCGCACGCGATCTGGCCGGCCGGTTCAACACCCGCTACGGCAAGGCGTTCGTTGTTCCCGAGCCGCAGATCATCAAGGGCACGGCAAAGATCTACGACCTGCAGGATCCAACCGCGAAGATGAGCAAGTCCGCTGCCAGTGCGGCCGGACTGATCAATCTGCTCGACGACCCGAAGGTGTCGGCGAAGAAGATCAAGTCGGCCGTCACCGACAACGAGCGCGAGATTCGTTTCGACCCGCAGGCCAAGCCGGGCGTCAGCAACCTGCTCACCATTCAGTCGGCTCTCTCGGGAGTACCGATCGAGACTCTGGTGGCCGGTTACGAGGGCAAGGGGTACGGCGACCTCAAGACCGATACCGCTGACGTGCTGACCGAGTTCGTCACCCCACTCAAGGCGAAGGTCGACGGTTACCTTGCCGACGAGGCAGAGCTGGATCGCATCATCGCGGCCGGAGCGCACCGCGCCCGTGAGGTGTCTTCACGCACTCTCGCCGCTGTCTATGACAAGGTCGGATTCCTGGCACCGAAGGGCTGACTTACGCGAATTCGGACTCACGACGCCTGACCGAACATGAGGGGGACGGCAATGGCTGACACGGACGACGACGCACCGAGCTTTCTCGAGAAGCAACGGGCAGCGCGACCCTGGCTCGATCATCTGGTTCGCGCGGCCGGACGGTTTCAAGAGCAAAAAGGCGACTATTACGCTGCTGGTATCACGTACTTCAGCGTTCTCGCGTTGATTCCGATCATGATGGTCGCGTTTGCAGTGGCCGGTTTCGTATTGGCCGGGCATCCCGAGTACCTGGAGTCGATTCAGGAGCAGATCACCAAGAGCATTCCGGGCAGCTTGGGTGACACCATCAACACGCTGATCGATTCGGCCATCGACTCGCGCGCGAGCGTCGGAATCTTCGGCCTCCTGGGTGCTGCGTACGCGGGTCTCGGTTGGATGGCAAATGTTCGCGACGCGCTGACGGCGATGTGGGAGAGCAAGCGCGAGCCCAAGGGGTTCGTACGTACCAAACTTGGTGACGCAGGGGCCCTCGTCGGTCTGGCTCTCGCCATGGTCGTCTCACTGGGAATGTCGGCGCTGAGCAGTGGGCCGGTTGCGACTCAGATCGTGAAATGGCTCAACCTCGAGAACATCACCGGTGTCGGCGTGGGGCTCAGAGTTGTTTCACTGTTGCTCTCACTCCTGGCGACGTGGGCGGTGTTCCTGTGGGTGATCGCCCGGCTGCCGCGCGAGCCTGTCACGCTGCGTAGCGCTGCGCAGGCAGCGGTTATCGCCGCGATTGTGTTCGAGATCTTCAAGCAGGTGGGTGCGATCTACCTCGCTGCCGTCACCAACGGACCAGCGGGCGTGGCATTCGGTCCGATCATCGGTTTGCTCGTGTTCGTGTTCACGGCGTCACGGATGCTGCTGTTCTGCACGGCGTGGGCGGCGACGACCAAGGAAAGTATGGCCCTGGCGTTCGTTCCGCCGCCGGATCCCGCCGTGATCTCGCCGCGAATCGTTGTCAGTGACGGTGCTTCACCGTCTCGCGTGGCTGCGCTGATCGCCACGGGTGCGGTTGCCGGCCTGGGTCTTTCGGGCTTCATGCGTCGTCGGCCGCGCTAGCGCCTCCGACGGTTGAGGGCAACGGCTCCCGCCACCAGCGCGATCACCACTACTCCACCGACAGCACCGATGAGGATGCGGTCAGTGGTGTCGGATTCGGCGTCGGTAGCGGTGGGTGCTGCCGAGATCGAGCCTGGTGCAGCGGCAGACGGTGTGCGAGTGACATCGGGACTGGAATCGTCGGTGGATCGGTCCGTCAACGAGCCGACGGTTGTGCTCGCGGGGAGTGCATATCCGTAGTCGAGTAGACGGGCAGCCTGCTCCCACGGACGGATCGGCTTGGCTTCGCCGCCCATCAATGTCACCAGTAGTTTCCGGCCGTTACGCTCCGCGCCACCCACATACGTGTGGCGGGCGTCGTCGGTGAAGCCGGTCTTGCCGCCCAATGCGCCGTCGTAGTTGTAGAGCAGCTGATTGTCGTTGGCGAGAGTGAATCCGGGGCGGTCCTGATCGTCGGGAATCGTCGGATCCTTGGGGAAGCCGGGAAATTCGACGGTCTCGGTATGGATCAGACCGGCAAACGTCGGATTCTGCAGGGCGGTATGGAAAATCACGGCCAGGTCGTACGGCGAGCTGCTCATCCCCGGGCCGTCGAGTCCGGATGGAGTTGCCGTGCGAGTGTCGAGGGCGCCGAGTTCGGCCGCGAGCGCGTTCATTTTCGACACGGCTGCAGCGTCACCGCCGAGTTGGCGGGCAAGAACATGCGCGGCATCGTTTCCCGACGCCATGACCAGACCCTGCATCAGTTGCCGGTTGGTGTACTTGCCGCCCTTGCCGATGCCGACAGCGCTACCTTCAGCGTCCGCGTCTTCGGCAGTTGCGGTGATTTCGGTGTCGAGATCGAGTTCGTCGAGCGCGACAAGAGCCAAGAGCATCTTGATGGTGCTGGCCGGTCGGTAGCGACCGTGCGGATCTTTCGCGGCGAGGACCTCACCGGTTTCGGCGTCCGCGAGTACCCATCCGGATGCCGCGATATCCGCCGGGAGCGGGGGAGCGCCGTCAGGGAGTACAACACCGCACTCGCCGAGCTTGTCTCCACCGACAGGGCTTTCCGGAATCGGGACAGCAGTCGGGGCCGTAGATCCGGGCGCGGGTGCTTCGGAGAGATCGATCGCCGGTGCCGGGCTACTCGTGAAAGGGCAGCTGTCGGTGTTGGGTGTTGTGAACGGCGCTTCGGTGGTGGTGGGCGGCGGCGGGGCCGGTTGGGCGCCGGCCACTCCCGAGGTCCCTACGACACCGGTAAACGCAATGCTCCCTGAGAGCACTGTTCCGGCTACTGCCACTGCACACTTTCGACGCCACATCATCGATATACGAGGGTATGCGAACCTGAGGGAACGTCCGAATCGCCACGCAAGCAGAGGGATCGAAAACAGGCGATTCGGTTTGTACATCGGTCATAGTGGATGGATGAACTTCGCAGGCACGCGTGGACGCCAGACGCTCGCGGCAATGACGCTCGTTGGAGCATTGACCGCTGTCGTCGGATGTTCCGGCGATTCGGAACCGTCGGCCGAGAGCCAAATCTCTGCGGTCGTCGGTCAGAGTTTCGAATTCATGGCCGAAAGGGACTGGGAGGCAGTGGACAGCACTCAATGCAGTTCGATGCGCAGCGAGAGTCCGCGAGTCGAAGAGTCGCCGTTCGACGACGCACTTGCCAGTCTGAGGCTGGACGGAGTGGAGAACATCGTCGTGAACGGGGATTCGGCGACAGCCAACACCCGCCATTACAGCACCGAGGATCCGTCCGAGATGATGCGCGAAGACATCACGTTGATCAAGGAGAACGGTGCCTGGGTTGTGTGCTGACGTCTTTATGTGGTGACAATCGGAGATCGCCGCCGATGAGTTCCACCACCACGCAGAGTCTGTAACAGTGGGGTAGTCGGCTACTCGAATGGCGCACACGCACTGACGACAGGGGATCGGTATGGGCAAGATCGTGGTGACAGAATTCGTGTCCTTGGACATGGTGATGGAAGCTCCCGGTGGCGAACCGGGTTATGCGCACACTGGATGGGTCTTTCCGTACCAGGAGGGCGATCAGATGAAGTTCAAACTCGACGAAACCCTCGCCGCGGACGTCCTTCTGCTCGGGCGGCGGACCTACGAGAGCTTCGCCGGTGCCTGGCCTGAGCGCGAGGACGACCAAGGCTTTGCGGACAAGATGAACGAGATGCCCAAGTACGTCGTCACGAGTTCGACCGAACCGCTCGAATGGAACAACTCGACGGCGCTCGACGGTCCCATCGAGGAATCTGTCCCGAAGCTCAAGGAGCAGATCGACGGCGAGATCCTGGTCGCGGGAAGTCGGACGCTCGTCCACGCGTTGTTGCTGGCCGGTCTGGTCGACGAGTTGCGCCTGATGGTCTTCCCGGTCATTCTCGGGTCCGGCGGGAGAGTGTTCCCCGAATCGGCCGACAAGATCGTCCTCGAGTTGAAGGACGATCGTCGGTACGAATCCGGAGTTCAAGTACTGACGTACCACCCCACGGTCACGTAGACCTTTCGAAAACATCTGTGGCCGAGCCTCTTCGAGAGTCTCGGCCACAGATGTCTTGCCGGCTAACTGTTCTCGGGGAAGCCGAGGTTGATTCCGCCGTGGCTGGGGTCGAGCCAGCGACTGGTGACGGCTTTACCTCGCGTGAAGAAATGAACACCTTCTGTCCCGTGAGCGTGGGTGTCACCGAAGAGGCTGTTCTTCCAGCCACCGAAGCTGTAGTAGGCCATGGGAACCGGGATGGGGACGTTGATGCCGATCATTCCGACCTCCACCTCGTTCTGGAAGCGTCGGGCAGCGCCGCCGTCGTTGGTGAAGATGGCGGTGCCGTTTCCGTACGGGTTGTTGTTGATCAGTTCGAGGGCTTGGTCGTAGGTATCGACACGCACGACGGACAGGACAGGTCCGAAGATTTCGTCGGTGTAGATCGACATGTCGGTGGTGACGTGGTCGATGAGGGTGGGCCCGAGCCAGAAGCCGTCCGGTCCACCATCGGCCTGAACTGTGCGTCCGTCGACCACGATCGTGGCACCGTCCTTCTCGCCGGCATCGACATAGGACGCGACCTTGTCGCGATGGGCCTTAGTGACGAGCGGACCCATGTCGGAGTTCTTGGTGCCGTCACCGGTGACGAGGGGAGTGGTGCGTTCGCCGATCTTGGCAACCAGTTCGTCGGCGATGTCGCCGACTGCGACCAGGGCGGAGATCGCCATGCATCGTTCGCCCGCGGAGCCGAATCCCGCGTTGACCATTGCGTCGGCGGCGAGGTCGAGGTCGGCGTCCGGCAGAACGATGGCGTGGTTCTTGGCGCCGCCGAGTGCTTGCACGCGTTTGCCGTTGGCGGTGCCGGTGGCATAGACGTACTGGGCGATGGGGGTGGATCCGACAAACGAAATCGCTTTGACTGCTTTGTTTTCCAGAAGTTCGTCGACGGCGAGCTTGTCACCTTGGAGGACGTTGAAGACGCCGGGGGGCAGACCGGCTTCGGCCCAGAGTTCGGCGAGCCAGATCGCCGCGGTGGGGTCCTTCTCCGAGGGCTTGAGAATCACGGTGTTCCCGGCGGCAATGGCGACCGGGAAGAACCACATGGGGACCATCGCGGGAAAGTTGAAGGGCGAGATGATGCCGACGGGGCCGAGGGGTTGGCGGATGGAGTAGACGTCGACCTTGGTCGATGCATTCTCGGTGTATCCGCCCTTGAGGAGATGCGGTATTCCGCAAGCGAATTCGACAACTTCCTGCCCGCGGCTGATTTCGCCGAGGGCGTCGGAGAGAACCTTGCCGTGCTCGGCTGTGATGATCTCGGCGAGTTCACCTTTGCGAGCGTTGAGGAGTTCGCGGAAGCTGAACAGTACCTGTGTGCGCCGGGCCAGTGAGGTGTCACGCCAGGCGGGGAAGGCCGCCGCAGCCGCGTCGATGACAGCGCGGGCGTCCTCGAGGTTCGCCAGGGCCAGTCGGCCGGTGATCTGTCCGGTGGCGGGGTTGGTGACGGTGGCGGTGTCCTCGGACGTTCCGGCGAACGGCTTGCCGTCCAGCCAGTGCGCGATGACACGAGTATCAGTGCTGGTCATGGTATTTCCTAGTGGTCTGGTGACTCAGGAGTTCGGGGAGGTGTACTTGGCGACGTAGTCGTTCATCGTCTCGCGCTGGTACCGGGAAACCTCGTGCGCGTTTTCGTTCTCGGCGAAGACGCTCGACACCATCACGGTGTTCTCACGTTCGTAGAAGCCGAGTTTGCCGAGACCGCCGAAGAATTCGTCCCAGTTGACGTCTCCGTCACCGATTTTGAGATGCTGATGCACTCGAACGGCATTGCCTGGCGGGTTGGTGATGTAGCGCAGTCCGTGGGAACGGTGATGATCCATGGTGTCCGCCACGTGAACGAGTCGGACCATGTCGCCGGCGGCCTCCATGATGGCGGGAAGGTCCCCACCCATGTGGAATTGGTGGCACGCCACGATCACCATGCCGAGGTTCTTGGAGTTCACACCACGGATCGTGCGGATCGCGGCTAGTCCGTCTTCGACAAAATCGTCCGGGTGGGGGTCGATCAGGACGTCGATTCCCTCGCGTTCGATGATCGGAACCAGTTCCTCCATCGAACGATAGAACGCACGCTCGGACTCTTCGGCCTTTTCGGGGCGGCCGGAGAATTCGGTGTTCATGACGTTGACACCGAGATCGACCGTGATCTGGATGGCCCGCTTCCAGTAACGCACGGCTGCTTCGCGGGCGTCCTCGTCCGGGCCGGACCAGCGAAGGACCGGGAGTACCGACGCGATGCCGACCCCAGCACTCGCGCAAGCTTTCCGAAATTTGGCGACGAGCGCGTCGTCGGCTTTCGGGTGATTGAAGAACGGGATCATGTCGACGTGCGGTGTGAGCTGCAGGTACTCGTACCCGAGATCGGCAACAACCTGAGGTAGCTCGAGTAGTGAGTAATCGTGATGGAAAGGTGTGGGGTCGAGTGCGACCTTCATCGCTAAGCTCCGGCCACAGAGTCGCGCGCAACCATGTCCACGACGACGCGCTGACCCGTCTCCAGAGACTTCACACCGGCGGCGCAGACAGCGGCCGCGGCGTACCCGTCCCAAGCACCTGGTCCGTCGATGTAGTTGCCGGTGCCGGCGCCCGTCTTCACTGCCTTGATCCACCGGGCGAACTCGGTGTCGTAGGCCTGCCCGAAGCGTTCGCGGAATCCTGGGGTGATCTGCCCACCCCAGTTGCCGGGCTTGGTCTTTCGGATCAGTCCCACGTCGAGTCCGATCATCGCGCTTCCGAGTTCGCCGACAACTTCGGTGCGCACCTCGTAGGCAACTCCGGTGGTGACAAACACCTCGGCGTCGACGTGTCTGCCGGACTCGGTCTCGAATATCGCGATCTGTGGGTCTTGAATGCCCTCGGGAGCAAGCGAATTCGCGGCCGGTCGGATGATCTGCACTGAGGTGATCTCTTCGTCGAGCAGGAATCGTGTCACGTCGACCTCGTGGACGAGTGAGTCCTTGACGATCATCGCGCTGTCGAAGCCGTTCGGAACCGCAGGATTGCGGTGCGCGCAGTGCACAACGAGAGGGCGACCGAGATCGCCGCTGTCGATCAAATCCTTGAGCTGGGTGTATTCGTGGTCGAACCGGCGCATGAAACCAACCTGGATCAGTCTTTTTCCCAGCGCTGCTTCGGCTTTGACGATCGTGAGCGAACTGTCCGCGTCGGTGGTCAGCGGCTTTTCGCAGAGAACAGGCTTGCCCGCTTCGAGGCAGGCAAGAACCTGCTTCTCATGGATCGGGCCCGGGGTTGCGAGAACAACGGCGTCGACGTCCTCGGCTGCGATGGCATCGAACGGATCGACGACGACGCGCGCCCCTGGCGTCAGTGCTGCGATTTCCTCGGCGCGGGCGAGAGAGTAGTCGTTGACGACGGTGACGCGGGCACCGCCGATTTTGTTGGTGATGCGGTCGACGTGATCGGCCCCCATGATGCCGACGCCGAGCACTGCGATCCGGAGATCCTGGTTGTCAGACATGCGGTGGTACTCCTCGATTGTGTTGCTCAGTTGAAACGGACGGCGGGGACGCCACAGGTGGACAGGTATTTCTGAGTGCGCGCTGCGATGGGCAGCGGTGTGTCGGGATGGCAGGGATACATGTCCTGCTCGACGATCGCGAACACGTCGATGCCGAGCTTCTCGATGGCCTCCAGAAGCGGCGGCATGTCGGGGATTCCGCGCGGCGGTTCGATCATGGCACCGAGTTTGACGGCCTCACCGAACGGCAGGTCCTCCGCCTCAACCTTGGCGACTATCGCCGGATCCACCTGTTTGAGGTGTAGGTACCCGATGCGCTCCGGATGTTTGTTGATAATTGCGAGATTGTCGCCGCCGCAGTAGCTGATGTGGCCGGTGTCGAGACACAGATTCACGAAACGCTCGTCGGTCCCTTCGAGGAACTTGTAGACGTTGTCTTCGATGTCGACGTGACTGTCGGCATGAGGATGGTACTGCGCCATGACGCCGTACTCCTCGAGCATTGCCTTCCCGAGAGCGTTCATGCCGTCGGTTTTCTTACGCCACTGCTCGGGCGTCAGATTGCGGTCTTCGAGTACCGCTCCGGTGGAAGGGTCGCGCCACATCTCAGGGATGACCACCACGTGCTTGCCGCCGACGGCTGCGGTCAACTTGGCGACGTCCTTGATCTGATTCCAGACGGCATCCCAGGAATCGTCCTGGTGCAGGTGTTCGAAAACGGTACCGGCCGAAAGCTTCAGGCCGCGGGCGCCGAGTTCGTCCGTCAACTTGGCTGGATCGGTCGGAAGGTATCCGAACGGGCCGAGTTCGATCCATTCGTATCCCGACGCGGATACCTCGTCGAGGAATCGTGTGTAAGGGGTCTGCTGTGGATCGTCCGGAAACCACACGCCCCAGGAGTCGGGGGCTGATCCGACGCGAATCGCGCTCATGTCTAGATTCCTTTCGCGGGCAAGCTTTATGGGGTGTGGTTGTGCGGAATTTTCATTCGGATGGACGGAGGTACGGTCGCTGGATCTTCTTCCAGGACTCGTAAGTTGTCCGTGCCTTCTTGGTGGACTCCAGTTCGGAGGTGGCCGATACCGGTACATCCCACCAGGATTCGCTGTCCGGGGCGCCGATCAGCGGATCGGTTTCGACGTGGATGACGGTGCTGGTGTCGCTTGCTTTGGCAACCTTGATCGCGTCGGCGAACTCGGCAGCGGTGTTGGCGCGGATGACGTCGACACCGAGGCTGGCAGCGTTCGCGGCCAGATCGACCGGGAGAACCCCTCCGTCGAGACGTCCGTCATTCGAGCGGTAGCGGTACTGCGTGCCGAAGCGCTGGGAACCCAGCGACTCGGACAGTGAACCGATGGAGGCAAATCCGTGATTCTGCACCAGGACGACGATGACCTTGAGGCGTTCCTGTACGGCGGTGACCAATTCGGTGGCCATCATCAGATAGGAACCGTCTCCGACCATCACGAACACGTCGCGATCGGGGCACGCCATGCGGACGCCTAGACCGCCGGCAACTTCGTATCCCATGCACGAGTACCCGTATTCGACGTGATACCCCTTGGAATCACGGGTTCGCCACAGCTTGT
Organism: Rhodococcus sp. BH5; assembly: GCF_027583855.1. Lineage (NCBI taxonomy): Bacteria > Bacillati > Actinomycetota > Actinomycetes > Mycobacteriales > Nocardiaceae > Rhodococcus > Rhodococcus sp. BH5. The sequence continues at coordinate 1,170,200 of NZ_JAJHVW010000001.1, read as the reverse complement.
GGAGGTCACCCGGCATGGACCCGGCAGCGCACACCACGACGTCACGTGGATCGGACAGTGTGTTGACCAGGCCGATCACCTGATTCTGATTCAGTGACCCGTCGGCAGCGGGTTCGGCTGGGTTGTAGACGGATTCGACGATCGCATCCCAATCGCGAGCGAGGTCACCGATCCTGGACGCATATTCGTCGTCCACCCGGTAGTCGTTCAGTGCAAGTGCCAGCGCGTCGAGTGCCTCACGTGCGTCGGCGACAACGCTGACTCCGCCCTGCTTCACGGAGTCCAGTGATGCGACGTTGATGTTGACGAAGCGAACGTCGGGATTGGTGAACGCGGTGCGGGACGCGCTCGTGAAATCGCTGTACCGCGTACCGATTCCGATGACGACGTCAGCCTCGGTGGCCAGTGCGTTTGCAGCCGTAGTGCCGGTGGACCCCACCGCCCCGACGGATTGTGGATGGTCGTAGACCAATGAACCCTTGCCGGCCTGGCTCTGCCCCACGGGGATTCCGGTCTGCGCGCAGAACGCTGCCAGAGAGTCGGTGGCCTGGCTGTAGATCACGCCGCCGCCGGCGACGATCAGTGGCTTGCGAGCCGAGCGGATGATCGCGGCGGCGCGTTCGATCACCGATCGTTCGGGGAGCGGGCGGGCCACGTGCCACACCCGTTCGGCGAAGAAGGACTCGGGCCAGTCGAAAGCCTCGGCCTGCACGTCCTGCGGGATGGCGATGGTAACCGCGCCGGTCTCGACGGGATCAGTGAGAACGCGCATCCCGGCGAGCAGAGCGCTCGGCAACTGCTCCGGGCGCCATACCCGATCGAAGTATCGTGAGACGGGTTTGAAAGCGTCGTTGACTGTGACGTCGCCGCTCGACGGGAGTTCGAGTTCCTGTAAGACGGGGGCACTGGCGCGGGTCGCGAAAGTGTCTGCGGGAAGGAGTAATACAGGTAGACGATTGATGGTGGCCAGTGCCGCGCCGGTGATCATATTGGTGGCACCGGGGCCGACGCTGGACGAGACCGCCCACGTCTGCAGGCGGTCCTTCATGCGGGCGTGCGCGACAGCCGAGTGCACCATCGCCTGTTCATTGCGGCCGAGCACGTAGGGGAGTGTCGGCTCACGGCCGGCGTCGAGATCCTGGATCTCGGCCTGCAAGAGTGCCTGCCCCAGTCCGGCGACGTTGCCGTGCCCGAAGATTCCGAAGCAGCCGGCGAACAGCTTGGTGCGCTGGCCGTCGCGTTCGGTGTACTGGTTGGCGAGGAAGCGGACGACAGCTTGAGAAACAGTGAGGTATACGGTCGGCTCGTCGCGAGGTGGACGATTGCCGGTTGCGTTGTTGGTGGGTGCCACAGCTTTCACTTCCGTCAGTTGTGGGACTGCAACGGCAGTCGAGGGTCGATGTCCTGGTGATCCCAGCTTCCACGTAGCCAGGTGTGTTGCGGATCGTCACAGATGTTCCACGCCCGGATCTCGCCCGAACCTGCCATGACATTGAGGTAGTACATGTGGTGGCCCGGCGCTGCGATGGACGGGCCGTGATAGCCGTGCGGCACGAGGACGACGTCGCCCGAGCGGACTTCCTCGAGCACCTCGATAGGTCTCTCGGCGGTTCCGTACACGCGGTGGTAGCCGAAACCTTCGGTCCCGGTGGGGCTTCTGTCGATCTCGAAGTAGTAGATCTCTTCCAGGGCCGATTCGACGTCGCTGTTCTCGTCGTGTTTGTGGCTGGGATACGACGACCAGTTCCCGCCGGGGGTGATGACCTCACACGCGATGATGGAGTCGGCCTCGAAGGTGTCTGCAGTGGCGAAGTTGTGAACCTGTCGGCTGCAGTTCCCGGCACCGCGGAGCTCGACCGCAACTCCTGAAGCCGGACCGTAGCGATGGGGGAGCTTTGCGCCGGCGCGCGCTCCGCACAGGGCGAAGCGGCCTCCGCCCGTGCTGCTGACCGAGTAGTCGGCGTCGCGACCGACGTACGCGAAATCGCTCGGACCGTCGAAAACCGATGCGCGGCCGGTCAGGGGAATCTCCGTCCCCTCGGCAACAACGACGGCCGAACCCGCCAGTGGAACGACGATGATCTCGTTCTCGCCGGACTGCAGGTGGACGTTCGCACCCGGGGTGAGTTCGAGTGTCCACAAGCTGGATTCGGTCCACCCGGCGGACTCCGGCGTGACCACTGTCGTGAAATCACGGTCGGCGGACGATCCGGCGGGGACGTGGTACTTGCTGAACATCTTGCTCCTGCCAGGTCGGTTCTAGTGGACGAGCTTGACTGCGGTGTCGACGGCCGCGGTGACGTTGCCGTCGGGTGGGTATAGCAGCGCGCGTCCGACGATCAGTCCGCGCACGGACGGCAGTTGAAGTGCAGCGTCCCACTTTGCGTACGTTTCTTCCGGCGCGATCTGCGGATCTCCCCCCAGGAGGAGCGTCGGGAGGGTGGTCGCATCCATGACGCGTTCCATCTCGTCGACGACCGGCAGTTTCATCCACGTGTACGCCGAGGTGGAGCCGAGGCCCTGGGAGATATGGATGGACTTGATGACGGCGTCGGGGCTGAGATCGTTGACCACCTTGCCGTTTACGCGACTGGAGAGGAACGGCTCGAGCATCGCGATCAGTCCGGCCGCGGCCAGTTCGTCCACGGCTTCCGCACATGCCGTCATGGTGGGCAGAGTGCCCGCGTCGTCGAGTGCGATGCGCAGCAGCATCTTTCCGCCGTTCATACCGAACTTTGCGGTGCCCGCCGCGGTGTATCCCGTCATGCGGTCGTCGAGTTCGAAGCTCGCGCCTGCCAGGCCGCCGCGGTTCATCGACGAGAAGACGACCTTGTCGTCGAGGGCGCCGAGGAGGAGCAGATCGTCGAGAATGTCCGCGGTGCCGAGAACGCCGTCGACTCCGGGATTGTCGAGCGCAGTGCGTAATCTGTCGAGCAGATCTGTACGACTGTTCATCGCTGTCGGCTTGCCACCGACAGACAGTGCCCCACGGGCCGGGTGATCGGCAGCGACGATCATCAGTCGACCATTGCCTCGAACAGTGGCGCGAGGAGTTCGCGCTGCCCAGGCCTTTTCGATGATCTGCGGATCGCTCGCACGCAGTTCCGTCACTTCGGCGTAGGTGGTGGCGAGGGGGCGGGCGGCGAGCTTGTCAGACATTGACTGCCTCCGTGGCTGTGGCTTCGGCGAGATCGTGGACTTCTTCGGCGGTCGGCATCGCAGTGGAGCATTCGAGCCGAGATGCGACTATCGCGCCGGCCGCGTTGGCGTACCGCAGTACCTTCTCCAGCGGCCACCCGGCCAACAGTCCGTGGCACAGTGATCCGCCGAAGCTGTCGCCTGCGCCCAGCCCGTTGACCACGTCGACGGCGTTGGGCGGCACGGTGATCGATTGCTTTCGTGTTTTGCCGAGTACACCCTTCGGGCCCTGCTTCACGATGGCCAGTTCGACTCCGAGGTCGAGAAGCGCGTCCGCGGCCTTGTTCGGGTTGGTCTCACCGACAGCGATTTCGCACTCTTCACGATTCCCCACGGCTACCGTTACGTGTGCGAGGGCGCGCTGTACCTGCGTGGTCGCGTCCTGCGGCGTCGACCAGAACATCGGGCGGTAGTCCAGGTCTAGAACGGTCAGCGGGCGGCGTTCGCGGGCTTTCCAAGCGGCGAAGTGTGCGCTGCGGCTCGGTTCTTCGGACAGCCCCGTCACAGTCGACCAGTAGAGGGACGCTGTTCGAACGGCGTCGAGGTCGATGTCTTGCGGGGTGATCCGAAGATCGGGCGCATGCGGCTTGCGATAGAAGTACAGCGGAAAGTCGTCCGGGGGGAAGATCTCGCAGAACGTCACCGGTGTCGGGTACTCGGAATTGGTGACGACAAACCTGTTGTCGACACCGAGACGTGCCAATTCGCGTGTGACGAACTTCCCGAAGGGATCGTTGCCGACGCCGGAGATCAATGCTGCTCGCCGACCGAGACGCGCGGCCGCCACCGAGACATTGGCTGCGCTGCCGCCGAGGAACTTGCCGAACGTCTCGACGTCTTCGAGTCCGACACCGGTTTGAAGTGGGTAGATGTCTACCCCTGATCGGCCGATGGCGAGCACGTCGAAGGGTGCGTCAGGGATGTGTGACCCGCTCTGGTGAGTGTTGATGCTTGTCAAGACTGACTCCCGAGAGTTCGTGGTGGGTTGCCCGCGCAGGGCACCGTTGTATGACTGAAACTGTGCGCCGCGACACAGCGATTGTCAATAGTTTGTCTGGACATTATGACTTGCGGTCAAGTGAATGTTAGTGTTCGCATACACTGCCGAGAGAAGTAGCGTCGATACGGCGCCTTCCCAAGACAGATCGGAGTTGGCCGTGGTCGCAGCACTCGCCGTCGAGTTGGACCGCTCGAGCCCGGTGCCGCTGTATTTTCAGCTGGCCCAGGCAATCGAGGGCGCTATTCTCGGTGGCGAACTTGCCCCAGGTGATCGCTTCGAGAACGAACTGGCGTTGGCCAAGCGGCTCAATCTCTCACGTCCGACCACTCGACGCGCGATCCAGGAACTGGTGGACAAGGGCCTACTTGTTCGTAAGCGGGGAGTCGGAACTCAGGTGGTGCAAAGTCCGGTGCACCGCCCGGTCGAGCTCACCAGCCTGTTCGACGACCTTGCGAGGGCCGGCCAGGCGCCGACGACCAAGCTGCTCGAGTTCACGGTGGGAGTTCCCGCCGAGGACGTTGCCGCGGAACTCAACCTCGAACCTGACGCCGAAGTGGCCACCATCAGGCGTCTGCGAAGCACCAACGGCGAACCGCTTGCCGTGATGACCAATTACATTCCGGTGGACATCGCACCCGATCCCGAGGAGTTGGAGACGCAGGGGCTGTACCAAACCTTGCGAACTCGCGGCGTTCACATCCGTGTCGCGCGGCAGCGAATCGGCGCTCGGGCGGCGACTCGCGAAGAAGCAGGATTGCTCGACGAGAAAGTGGGTGCTGCCCTCTTGACCATGAGCCGCACTGCATTTGACGATTCAGGTAGCGCCGTCGAGTACGGCAGCCACTGCTACCGAGCGTCGCGTTACTACTTCGACACCACCGTGGTCGACCGCTAGATCTCGATCCCGGTGACACGAGTACCCGCCTGACCGAGTCAGTGGGGTGATTTGTGATCCCAGCATTTCTGCGATCCTTCGATCATTTGACCCGAACGGAGCCTCATGACAGGCATTTCAGTAGCAGTTGCCGGATTCGGATGGATGGGCCGCGTCCACACGCAGGCGTATCTGCGTCTGCGGCAGCACTATCCGCAGCTTCCCGTGATCCGCCTGGCCGCCGTCGCCGACGAGGTGCCTGGCAGAGGGGAGGAAGCAGCGGACCAGTTCGGTTTCGAAGCTTTCACCCAGGATTGGCGCGATATCGCAGCCGATCCGGCCATCGACGCGGTGAGCATCACGGCCCCGAACTTCTTGCACCGTGAAATCGGCGTCGCAATGGCAGAGGCCGGCAAACACATCTGGATCGAGAAGCCCGTCGGCTTGTCCACGGAAGACGCCAAAGCTGTTGCCGTAGCAGTCTCGAAGGCCGGTGTGCAGTCGACCGTCGGCTTCAACTACCGAAACGCGCCGGCTGTGGCCCTGGCAAAAAGCCTGATCGACTCAGGGGAGTTGGGCACGATCACGCACTCGCGTTTTCGTTTCCTCAGCGACTATGCGGCCCACCCTGAAGGTGCTTTGAGTTGGCGATACGAGCGTGAACGCGGCGGCGCCGGCGTCCTGGGCGACTTGGCCTCGCACGGCATCGATCTGATTCGTCATCTTCTCGGTGACGTCGACGCTCTCGTTGCGGATACTGCGATCTTCATCCCGGAGCGTGCGCGTCCGTCCGCCGCTACCAGTGGACATGCGCGGGCCAGCGGTGGGGAGATGGGGGCTGTCGAGAACGAAGACTTCGTCAGCGCACTGCTGCGCCTCGGCTCGGGTGGCCGGTGCACCCTCGAAGCATGCCGCGTCGCCGTGGGAGAGCAGAACAATTACGGATTCGAGGTTCACGGCACGAAGGGTGCCGTGTTCTGGGACTACCGCCGGATGGGTGAACTGGGCACCAGCCTCGGCTCGAAGTATCAGGACCAATCCGTCACGACGGTTCTGGTCGGCCCCGAGTCCGGTGAGTTCGGCCGCTTCCAGCCTGGCGCGGCCAACGCGATGGGCTACGACGACCTGAAAGTGATCGAGGCTCGCAATTTCATCGCCTCGATCGTGGACGGAGCGCCGCAGGGCGCGACCATCGCTGATGCAGTCGCGTCCGCACAGGCCCTGGACGCGATGGTCGCCTCGGTGACCTCCGGCAGCTGGATTTCTCTCGGCTGATCCACAGCCCCTCCGAAAGGCTCTGGTGCAGTGACATTTCCCCGCGGACTGGCGCTGCTCGTGGCAGCAGCGCTGTTCATGGAGATGCTGGACGCGACGATTCTCGCAACGGCACTGCCGTCGATCGCCCAATCTTTCGGAGTTGATGCCGTCGACGTCAATGTCGCCGTTTCTTCGTACCTCCTGGTGTTGGCCGTCCTGATCCCGGCGAGCGGATGGATGGCCGACAGGTTCGGAACGCGACGTGTCTTCATCTCTGCCATAGCCGTTTTCGCGGTGGCATCGGTGGGATGTGCACTGAGCACCTCCCTCCCGATGCTGGTGGGAATGCGTGCTTTACAAGGGGTAGGCGGCGCCATGATGGTGCCGGTAGGGCGGCTCGCAGTATTGCGGGTGACGTCGAAGGCGGAACTCGTACGGGCTATCGCTTACTTGACGTGGCCGGCGCTCACAGCGCCGGTTCTTGCGCCCGCTGTGGGTGGAGCCATCGTGTCGATCGCTTCGTGGCGCTGGATCTTTCTGATCAACGTTCCGATCGGGATCGTCGGGTTTATGCTGGCATTGCGCATGGTGCCCGACATTCGGCAAACGCAGAAACGGAGCCTTGACTGGCTGGGATTGGTGGTGATCGGAGCAGGCGTCGCAGTGCTTGTCGTGGCGCTCGAGAGCGTGCACAGTGCCGGAACCGACTGGCTAAGAGTGGGCCTCGGGATCGTTGCGGCTCTGATCTTGTTGAGCTTGGCCGTCATTCACTTCGTCCGGTCGGATCATCCGCTCATCGCGCTCGGCGTCCTCCGACTTCGATCGTTTCGGCTCGTCGCGTCGAGCGGCTCGCTGTACCGGCTCGTGATCATGGGCGTGCCGTTTGTGCTGCCGTTGTTGTTCCAAGTGGGATTCGGAATGTCGGCGTTCAAGGCCGGTCTGCTGGTGATGGCTCTGTTCGCGGGGAATATCGCGATCAAACCGCTCACCACTCCGCTCATGCGCAGATTCGGGATCAGACGAGTTCTGGTGGGAAACGGAGTTCTGTCGGTGGTGTGCTTCGGTGCGCTGGTACTGATCTCGTCGACGACACCGGACGTCGTTATCGCTGTTGCACTGTTTGTCAGTGGCGCGTTGCGATCCATCGGGTTCACCGCGTACAACAGCTTGGCGTTCGCCGACGTCGACTCGGGTGAGCTGACCGATGCCAATACTCTGCATGCAACGCTGCAAGAGTTGGCATCCGGTCTAGGTATTGCACTGTCCGCGTTGGTGATCACGCTCTGCACACCGTTGGCGGAGTCGGGGGATCTGAGCGGCGGAGTGCCGTTTTCTCTGACGCTGGGTGTTCTCGGGGCCATGCTGGTGCCGACGGTGATCGAGAGTTGGCGGCTCCCACGCGATACAGGTGCTGTGGTGTTGGTGCGCCGATGATGAAGCGTCTTCCGCCACCTTCATGATAACGCGGGACCCGGGGCTTGCGGCAAGGCCCCGGTGATGGTGCACACTCGTCTGCTGCGAGCAAGCAAAAGCCTTGCCCGGAGGAGGGGATCGCATGAGTGACGTCATCATTGTCGGTGCTGGACCAACTGGATTGATGCTGGCAGGTGAGCTCCGGCTGCAGGGCGTCGATGTCGTCGTCGTGGACAAGGACGAGGAGCCGACTCAGTTCGTCCGTGCCCTCGGCATCCATGTGCGCAGCATCGAAATCATGGAGCAGCGCGGGTTGCTGGACAAGTTCCTCGCGCACGGCCGCAAGTATCCGCTCGGTGGATTCTTCGCGGGGATCAGCAAACCGGCACCCGCGCACCTCGATACTGCCCACGGGTACGTACTGGGAATACCTCAGCCCGAGATCGACAGGATTCTTGCCGAACATGCCACCGAAGTCGGTGCGGACATTCAGCGAGGGAAGCGCGTCGTCGCGATCCGTCAAGATACCGATAGCGTCACAGCGGAATTGTCCGACGGCACAACACTTCACGCGCGTTATCTCGTGGGCTGCGACGGCGGCCGCAGCACTGTTCGGAAGCTGATCGACGTCGGGTTTCCCGGCGAGCCGTCGAGCGCCGACACGTTGATCGGCGAAATGGACGTGACCATGCCCGCTGATGAACTGGCCGCCGTTGTCGCCGAAATCCGAGAAACGCACAAACGATTCGGAGTCGGTCCCGCCGGCAATGGTGCTTTTCGCGTCGTGGTCCCCGCGGCCGAAGTTGCCGACGGTCGCGCGGTTCCCACCACCCTCGACGACATCAAGCAACAGCTACTGGCCATTGCGGGCACCGACTTCGGTGTGCACTCACCGCGGTGGCTCTCGCGCTTCGGTGACGCCACCCGTCTGGCGGAGCACTACCGGCGCGACCGGGTGTTCCTCGCCGGCGATGCCGCACACATCCACCCACCGATGGGCGGACAAGGCCTCAATCTCGGTGTCCAAGATGCCTTCAACCTCGGCTGGAAGCTCGCCGCAGAGATCAACGGTTGGGCGCCGGAGAGCCTGCTCGACACTTACGAATCGGAACGGCGTCCGGTGGCTGCCGACGTCCTCGACAACACGCGCGCGCAGGCGGAGCTGATCTCCACCGCAGCCGGTCCACAAGCCGTGCGGCGCTTGATCTCCGAGCTGATGGAATTCGAAGACGTCAAGCGCTATCTGACCGAGAAGATCACTGCGATCTCGATTCGCTACGATTTCGGCGAAGGCGACGACCTACTCGGTCGGCGGCTGCGGAACATCGCGTTGACCCGCGGCAACCTGTACGACCTGATGCGATCCGGCCGCGGACTTCTTCTCGACCAGGGTAGCCAACTGGCGGTAGATGGTTGGAGCGATCGAGTCGACCACGTAGTCGACACCAGCACCGAATTGGACTCACCGGCTGTCCTGCTTCGACCGGACGGTCACGTGGCATGGGTGGGGGATTCGCAGGCGGAGTTGGATACTCAGCTGTCCACGTGGTTCGGCCGGCCGGCGACGGGCCCCGTATGACTCTTCGGATTCGGCAACCGAGCACCGTGGCGACTCGGACGCACTACCGTTGACGACTATGAGGCGAATGTCAGCACAGGTTGCGGCTGCGGCAGCGGGCTCTGTGGGAGCGCTGATGCTGACAAGCTGCACGACCAACGTCGATGTGCCGAAAACCTTTGCCGCCACGATAACGGTGACCGGTCAGGCAGAGCAGGCCGAGATGGTCTCTGGAGAGTGCGTGATCGACATGATTCGTGTTGCTCCGAACGACCAGATTCAGATTTTCGGGGGCAGCGGCGCTGCATCCACAAGGTCGGCACTCGAGGTCGAGGCAATCGATCAACTTCCCGACGGAATGAGCACCTGCTCCTACACCGCACATTTTGATGCCGTCCCCGCAAACCAGAGAAACTATGAGGTGAGCTTGGGCCACTTCTCTCCGGAGTCCTTCAGCTCAGATGAGTTGGAGAACGGTGTCACCTATCAACTTCGCCGGCCCTGACTGAACCAGTTCTCCCTCGCGTTGTATCCGGTCCGACTTTCACTGAGCTCGCTTGGTGGTCCCGTCGCCTCCGCGCTGTCGAGCCTTACCGGGGTTGATGTGGAGCCGAACACCCTCGTAGGCGACTGTGTACGGCACATCGTCGTCGTTGTCCGGGTCGCCGGAGTCCGCAGGATCCGGAAGTTCCGCGATCTGTTCGATGACAGTCTGTGCTCGCGCCGCACCGGGATCGAACATCTCCTGAAACGGCCCGACGAACGACCCCCCAAGCCCGCGGCGCCTTGCCCGAACAGCCGCCCACCCGAACACCGCCAACGGGCCGATCATGGCGAACAGCACTAACAAGTCCCACCCCATGCCACGAGCGTACCGACTGACCGGCATTGGGCGGTCCAAGTCTCGTCAGCGCTGTCGTCCCTCAGGCCATTCGTCTCTCGGACTGTGCCTTCAGCAACTCGGCCAGATGGTCAGGCGAGATCCGCTCGCGAACCGCCTCCATCACTAGTTCGGCCTGCGTCTGAGGCGCGAGGCCGTCGATCGGTTGGTCTCGGTCCAGATTGGTCGGGAAGGCGTAGCCCTCAGCGGAAGCGGCGACGGCACAGCGAACGGACTCGTCGGAACCTGCTTCGCTGAGGGCGAGCAGTGCCGGATAGATCGCGTTGACGAGCGCGTCCCGGTCAATGGTTCCGAGGGCGCGACCGAAGGCTGACGACACCTGAAGAAGATTTGCCATGCGCAGGACGTCGGCGGATTTGTTGTGGCCGGCGGCGTGGAACAGTGCAGGGTTGAAGAAGACGGCATCTCCCTTCTCCAAAGGTAATTGGACGTAATTGGCCTCGAAGAACTCCTTGAACTCGGGACGCTCGAACGCGAGGTATCCGGATTCGAATTGTTGGGAGTACGGCAGATATTTCGTCGGGCCCGTCTCGACCGGCATGTCCACATGGGCGACTGCACCTTGCAAGGTGAGGGCAGGGGTCAAGCGGTGCACATGCGCCCGAAACTTCGCGGCTACGTTGCTCGACATGAAGCCGAGGTGGTAGTCGCGATGTGGATTCTGTGCGGCGCCACCGGGATTGACGACGTTGACGTCCGACGTCACCTGATACATGGGGCCAAGCCACGCTTCCGAAGCCAAAGCGACAATGCTGTTTGCGTAGTAGTCGACGTAGGTCTTGGGATCTTCGAGCGCCAACTTCAGTTGTGCGCCCCAGATTCGGTCATTGGCACCAGGTTTGGCGAAGTGATCTCCGGACACCGCGCCGGCTTCGTGTTGGCGCGCAATGAGTTGCCGGAAGATCTCGCTGGCGCGATCCAGTATCTCCGCGTCGAACGCGCCCTGAAAGACTGTGATGCCGGGGCCGGTGAGTAACGCCCGGGCGATCTCGTCTTGGATCTCGGCCCGGATTTCTGGATTCGACGATTGCTCGACCAATGCTGCCGAGTGGTACAGAAGAACCCCGTCGGCCACTGAATGGGCGTATGGGTATTCGGCGAGGTCTGTGCGATGCGCGACCAAAGCGGCGAGGTCGTCGATGTTGCAGTCTTCTCGGTGCAACCTACCCGCGAACGGCACGGTGTGGTCGGTCAGTGCTGGAGTCATTCGGGGGCCTTCCTGCGGAGTTCACGATGTGCTGTGACTCAAAGACTGCCAAGGAAAAGCCATCGAAACTACCCCTGAAATCCATCAAAAAGACCTCAGGAAGCGCTCCCCGTGGACTCGACCGGTGACGGAAAATCTGCGCGCTACGACGGGATCACGTTCCTGGGTGAGAGTTAGAGAGTGAAGGCGTTCCGGAAAGCAGTGAGTGCGGTGTCACTGTCTCCGGATGCCCAGCCCTCCAATCCGATCGTGCCGGTGTAACCCTGCTCGGCGAGAACGCGTGCGATGGCTGGGTAGTTGATCTCGCCGGTTCCGGGTTCGCATCGGCCGGGTACGTCGGCCACCTGAATCTCCCCGATGTTGTCACCACAACGCCGCACGAGTTCGATGAGGTTTCCTTCGCCGATCTGTGCGTGGTAGAGGTCGAGCATCATCTTGAGATTGGGGTGTGAGACGGATTCCACCAGTGCCAGAGTGTCTTTGGCTCGGGCCATCGGTACGCCAGGGTGATCGACGATCGTATTGAGATTCTCGAGGCAGAAGACGACTCCGGCGTCTTCACCCAGTCGCGCGATCTTCTCGAGAGCGCGTTGGGCCGTCAGCCACATCGCTCCCGTAGTTCGATACTGCGGGCGCGCGGCCTGTCCGTCGATCAGCTCGCCGGTATGGAAGTTCAGCCGAGGAACGCCGAGTTTCGCTGCCGGCGTGAGGCATAGCGCCGCTGTACGTACGAGTTCGGCGCTGCCCGCTTCGTCGAACAAATCGCCGTGAAGATAGCCGGTCATCGAGGAGAACCGAGCCCCGGTGGCGACCAGGGCATCGAGGTCCTTGTCTTGCCAACTCCAGATCTCGGCTGCGAACCCCGCCTCCGAGATCCGCCGAATGCGTTCGACGACAGGTAGTTCGGTGAACGTCATCTCGGCAGAGACCGCCAAATCGAAGGGGCTCACTGCGGCACCGACAGCAGCGATACGGGCAGTCCGGTTTCCACGGATTCTTTTGCAGCCAGTGCGATTTCCAGGGCGTTGCGAGCATCGAGACCGTCGACCGACGGCGCGCTGCCGGAGCGGATGCAGTCTGCGAAGTGCGCCAGCTGGGCAACATAGGCGTCGTGAAACAGTTCGATGTTCACCCGAGGTGTGTCGGCCCGAACGCCCGGTGAGCTGTAATGACGCATCGCGGTCCGCGTGACCTCGCCTGCACTCACCATTCCACCGGAACCGAAAACCTCGCCGCGAACGTCGTAACCGTAGGTGGCCTGGAAGTTGGCCTCGGCCGACGCGAAGGCGCCGTTGTCGAACCGCAACTGAACCATCGACGTATCGAGGTACCCCTGCTCCTTGTACTGCGGATGGACGAGAGCATCGGCCTGCGCGAACACCTCGACGACGCGTGCCCCCGGGTTGAGCCAGAGCAGGGCGTCGAAGTCGTGAATCAGTGTCTCGTTGAAGATGGTCCACGGCTTGACTCGGGAGGCGACGTCGGCGGTGATTCCCGGATCGCGAGTCAGAGAGCGAAGTAGCTGCGGTGTCCCGATCCCACCGGAGGTGATCACGTCGTGTGCCGCGGCGAAGTCGGCGGCGAAGCGCCGGTTGAAACCGACCTGCAGCGCAACATTGTTCGCGGCGCATGCGCCGATTGCGCGATCGGCGTCCTCGAGTGTCAAAGCCATCGGCTTTTCGCAGAAGACATGCTTGCCGGCCTCCGCTGCTGCTACCACGAGATCGGTGTGAGTTGATGCGGGCGTACTGATGAGCACCGCTTCGACGGTCGGATCGGCAATCAGCTCAAGGGCGTCGGTGTACGCGCGGGCGTCGGGACTGACACGTTCGATCAACGACGCCGCAGCGCCGGGCGCAGGATCGGCGACGGCGACGAGACGGGTGCCGGGGATACGCAGCGCGACGGACTCGCCGTGGAAACGGCCGATCCATCCAGCGCCGATCAGACCGACTGCAACAGAGGCAGACATGGGGGCTCCGTTCGGAGTGAGGATGAGGAACTAGATCGTTCTAGTCGTGTCAGTAAAGCGCTGGTTGCCTCGTGCGTCAACGTTTCGGCGTGTATTCGCTGGAACGATCTAGTCTGTGGAGGTGAACAGTCGACGCCCCACCTTGCAAGACGTAGCAGACCTGGCCGGTGTGTCACGCGCACTGGTGTCCATCGTCATTCGTGATGTCCCGGGTGCCAGCGATGCGACGCGGGTACGGGTCAAGGCGGCCGCGGACGAACTCGGCTATCGACCCGACAACGCGGCGCGACTGCTGCGCCAGCATCGCAGCCGCCTGATCGGTGTCAGTTATGTTGCCGCGCAAACCTTTCACGCGGAGCTGCTCGACGAGATCTACGACGCAGCCGAACGCTTGCGCTACGACGTCGTTCTCAGCGCCGTCTCGGACCGCAGGCCTGGCTCGCGCGCCGTGCGCACCCTGCTCGACGACCGATGCGAGGCGATCTTGCTGTTGGGTTCGCAGGCGCCGGAATCGGAGATCGTCGACCTGGCGGCGAAGGTTCCCGTCGTCGTGCTCGCCCGGAAGATGCCCTCAGCACATGTGGACGTTGTCCGCACGGACGACGAGGCGGGCGCCGTGATGGCCGTGAATCATCTCGTCGGACTCGGGCACCGCTCGATCGTCCACGTCGACGGCGGACGCGGTCCGGGCGCCCAGGAGAGGCGTCAGGGCTACCGGAAGGCCATGCGGGCGGCCGGACTGGAATCGCGGATACTTCCCGGCGGCCTCACGGAGGAGTTCGGCGCGGACGCCGCGCGGTCGATGGTCGAACAAGGGATTCCCGGTGCGGTCTTCGCTTTCAATGATCGTTGCGCGCTAGGAGTCCTGGACGTCTTCTTGCGTGCGGGAGTCTCGGTGCCCGGAGACGTCTCCGTGATCGGATTCGACAACAGTGCATTGGCAGGTTTGGCGCACATCGATCTGACCAGTGTCGGGCAGGACACGGCGTTTCTGGGTGGCGCCGCGGTGGAGCGAATCTCCGAACGCCTCGACGGCGGAAGTGGACTCTTGGGCAGGGACATAGTCGCGCAACCACAACTTGTAGTTCGAGGTTCAACTGGACTCGTAGGGCGTTGACCTGGCGTTTCGACCTAAACTAGTTTGTCCCGTCTTTGATAAGCAGTCCTAATGTCAGAACAAACTATTGACATTCGACTGTGACGGGTATTACATCTTTCACATACAACCGAGCACCATCCGTTCGCGGGCCGTTGGTTGATGTCGAGAGGGAGTTCACATGTCGTTTCTCACGGGACGCAAGAGCGTTGCCGTACTGGCCGGAGCCTCAGTCGTGGTCTTGGGTCTGGCCGCCTGTTCCAGCACCGGCGGTAAGCCGGATTCTTCCGGATCCGGAATGGGCGCGGGTACGGCGGACACGCCCCGCGCCACCATTGCGATGATCACCCATGAAGTTCCCGGTGACACGTTCTGGGATCTGGTGCGCAAGGGCGCCGAAACCGCAGCGGCCAAGGACAACATCGAACTTCGGTACTCCGCCGATCCCGAGGCACCGAACCAGGCCAACTTGGTTCAGAGTGCGATCGACAGCAAGGTCGACGGGATCGCCGTCACGCTCGCGAAGCCCGACGCCATGGTTGCAGCGGTCCAAAGTGCCACCGCCGCGGGCATTCCGGTGGTCGCCCTCAACTCGGGCCTCGAAACCTGGAAGGACATGGGCGTCAAGGAGTACTTCGGTCAGGACGAGTCGATTGCCGGTGAAGCTGCCGGCGAGCGACTCAACACCGAAGGTGCCACCAAGGTGCTGTGCGTGATTCAGGAGCAGGGCAACGTGAGCCTCGAATCACGGTGCGCCGGTGTGAAGAAGTCGTTCAAGGGAACGACGGAGATTCTCAACGTCAACGGCAAGGACATGCCGTCGGTGGAGTCGACCATCACCGCGAAACTTCAACAGGACCCGGCAATCGATCGAGTTCTCGCGCTCGGTGCGCCGTTCGCATTGACGTCCGTGACGTCGGTCGGCAATGCGGGCAGCAAGGCGAAGGTCGTCACCTTCGACACCAACGCGGCGCTCGTCGACGCTATCAAATCCGGTGACGTGCAGTGGGCAGTGGACCAGCAACCCTTCCTGCAGGGCTACCTCGCCATCGATTCGCTGTGGCTTTACCTCAACAACGGCAACGTGATCGGTGGTGGCTTGCCCACCCTGACCGGACCCGCGTTCATCGACAACACCAACATCGACTCGGTCGCCGAGTACGCCAAGAACGGAACTCGCTGATCCGGGCGCACGGAGGGCTGAGAGTCCGCCCTCCGTGCGCCTGTCCAGCACGGAAGGGAAATCATGTCCACTCAGGCAGATCTCGACCTTGCCGCCCATAAAGTCGTGACCGATGAACGGGTGAAGGAGCAAAAGCGCATTCAGCGTCTGCTGCTCCGCCCGGAGATGGGTTCACTTGTCGGCGCCATCGCCATCTTCATCTTCTTCTGTATCGTCGCGGCACCGTTCCGTACGCCGGAAGCGCTTGCGACAGTGCTCTACTCCAGCTCCACGATCGGCATCATGGCTTGCGCGGTCGCCCTGCTCATGATCGGCGGCGAGTTCGACCTCTCCGCCGGCGTCGCAGTCACCACGTCCTCGCTCGCCGCGTCGATGATCGCCTACAACCTGCACCTCAACCTGTGGGTGGGCGCGATTCTGGCGCTGGTCGTCTCGCTCGCCGTCGGATTCTTCAACGGCTACCTCGTCATGAAGACGAAGATTCCCAGCTTCCTCATCACCTTGAGTTCGTTCCTGATGTTGACCGGCATCAACCTGGCCGTCACCAAGCTCGTGAGTGGTCAGGTGGCCACACCCAGCGTCTCCGACATGGCCGGATTCGATTCCGCGAAAAAGGTATTCGCGTCGTCGTTCTCGGTCTTCGGGGTGTCCGTCAAGATCACGGTCGTGTGGTGGCTGCTGTTCACCGCGATTGCAACATTTGTTTTGTTCAAGACCAAGATCGGCAACTGGATCTTCGCGGTCGGCGGCAATCAGGACAGTGCCCGCGCGATCGGTGTCCCGGTGACCGCAGTCAAGATCGGTTTGTTCATGACCGTCGGCTTTGCTGCCTGGTTCGTGGGCATGCATCTGCTGTTCTCGTTCAACACCGTTCAGTCCGGTCAGGGTGTCGGTAACGAGTTCCTGTACATCATCGCCGCAGTCATCGGCGGTTGCCTGCTCACCGGTGGTTACGGAACCGCGATCGGCGCTGCGATCGGTGCATTCATCTTCGGTATGACCAACCAGGGCATCGTCTACGCAGGCTGGAACCCGGACTGGTTCAAGTTCTTCCTCGGCGCCATGCTGCTCTTCGCGGTCATCGCCAACAACGCATTCCGCAACTACGCTGCGAAAAGGTGACACATGAGTACCACAGCTGAAGTTCCCGCTCTCTCGAACTCGGGCGGCAACGTGCCACTGATCGAGCTCAAGGACGTCGGTAAGCAATACGGAAACATCATCGCGCTCAAGGGAATCAACCTGCGCGTCGGTGCGGGTGAAGTAACGGGCGTGCTCGGTGACAACGGCGCAGGCAAGTCCACGCTGATCAAGATCATCGCCGGTCTGCACCAGCAGAGCGAAGGTGAACTACTCGTCGACGGCGAACCGACAACGTTCCACTCGCCGAAAGAAGCGCTTGGCAAAGGCATCGCGACGGTCTATCAGGACCTCGCCGTCGTTGCGTTGATGCCGGTGTGGCGCAACTTCTTCCTCGGGCAGGAACTGCGCAAGGGCGGTCTGATCAAGTCGCTCGACGCCAACGCCATGCGCGCGACGACTCTTTCGGAACTGTCGAAGATGGGCATCGAACTGCCTGACGTCGACGCACCGATCGGTAGTCTCTCGGGCGGTCAGCGTCAGTGTGTTGCCATCGCCCGCGCCATCTTCTTCGGCGCGCGCGTGCTGATTCTCGACGAGCCGACAGCAGCGCTCGGCGTCAAGCAGTCGGGAATGGTGTTGCGCTACATCACCGCTGCCAAGGAACAGGGATTCGGCGTCATCTTCATCACGCACAATCCGCACCACGCGTACATGGTCGGCGATCACTTCGTGCTCCTCAACCGAGGCAGGCAGAAGCTCGACGCCAAGTACGACGACATCTCACTCGAAGAACTGACCAAGGAGATGGCGGGCGGTGACGAGCTCGAGACGCTGACCCACGAGCTTCGCCGCTAGATCAAAACCTCGCGACTACAGCCTCGGTTCGAATCGAACCGAGGCTGTAGTCGTTTCGTCACAGGATGGTCGTCGGCCGAACCCCGAGGCCGGAATGCATGTACGCCTCGTCGATCATCGTCATGTTGGCTACCGCGTCGCCCGGCCCGATCGGCAGCGCCGAGACCCCGGACAGATGATCGGCGAACGCTTCGAGTTGATAGGTGTACGACGACTTCGTGCCCAGATGCTCGACGCTCGTGCGCCCACCGGCCGTGACGGAGACACGGTCGTCGATGTCCGGCTGCAGGAAGTTGTGTACCAGGACGTCTCCTTCAGTGCCGAATACTCGGAAGGTGAAGTGATACCGCTCGTCCAACATCGTGGTCACCACGGATGCCGTGGCGCCGCTGGGGTATTCGAGTTCGATGTCGAACCACGAATCAACCCTCGGAGCATATTCCTTGTGGCGGGTCCCGGTCACCACTGGCGCACCACCACAGACGTCACTCAGCGTCCGGGAAGCATGTAACCCGTAGCAGCCCAGGTCCATCAGTGACCCGCCTGCCAAGGCGAGCTCCCACCGCGGGTCGTTCTCGGATGGTGTGGGCATCCGCAGTACGGTTTCCACCCGAGTGACCGCGCCGACTGTGCCGCTTCGAACCAGATCCAGCAGGCGCCGGTTCACCGGATGAAAGAGGTAGTGGAACCCCTCGAGCAGCGTCACTCCGCTCACGCGCGCCGACTCGGCTACAGCACGCGCTTCGACCGCATTGCTCGAAAACGGTTTCTCCGTCAGCACGTGCTTGCCGGCCCGAACGGCGGCGAGATTCCACGGTCCGTGCAGGCTGTTGGGTAGCGCGTTGTAGACGACGTCCACCTCCGGATCTGAGATCAGCTCGGCGTACGAACCGACCACCCGTTCGATCCCATGCTGGGCCGCATAGGCTCTGGCCCGCTCGGGGTCGCGTGCGGCAACGGCCACCAGGCGGTGCCCGGTGGCCGTTGCAGGTTTGATCATCGCGTTCTCGGCGATGCGTGAGGCTCCCAGAATGCCTATCCGCAGCGGGGTAGGTGTCACAGAACCGACCGCAGATACTCGACGCTCGCTCGCACATCGCGCACCGGTCCCTCGTCCGACGGCGCTTCGGCCAGAATGGTGTCCTGCTCGAGCACGTACCACCCGTCGAAACCGTGGCGCTGCAATATGGCTGTGACACCGGCGATGTCGACGTCGCCGCCACCGAGTGGACGGTACATTCCCGCCTTTACGCCGTCGGTGTAGGTGAGCTCACCTCTGCGAACGCGTGATGCGAGGGCATCGTCGACGTCCTTGAGATGCACGTGGGTGATGCGCTCGGGAGCTTGACGCGCCAGGTCGACCGGATCGGTGCCGCCGATCAACAGGTGGCCGGTATCCAGGCACAGGGGGATGGCCGAGCCGTCGAGCACTCGCAGGACCTCGTCGCGCTGCTCGATCATCGTTCCGACGTGAGGGTGGACAACTGCCCTGATTCCGCGCTCGGCCGCGGCGTCGGTGAGGCGATCGAGATTGTGCAGCAGGGTTTTCCAACTCTGCTCGTCCAGTTCCGGGCGTGAATCGTAGCCGTCGGAACCCGTCGCGGCGGCCAGGACCAAAACCTCGGCACCCGAGGCGACGAAACCATCGAGGATGGGGGAGATGCCGGGAACCGGATCATGATCGCGATCATGCAGCAGTACCGGTGCGAACCCGCCGACTGCGCTCAGATCGTGATCCGCGAGCACCTTGGCCATTTCGGCGGGTGCAGTCGGCAGAAAGCCCTCCGGTCCGATTTCCGTTGCCGCCAGACCGACTTCGCGCATTTCCCGGAGGACTTGCGCAGGGTCGAGCTGGTAGCCCCAGCCCGGGACTTCGCACACGCCCCAGGAGATCGGTGCGCCGGCGATGCGAGGAATGCTCATGTGTGTGCCTCATTCTTGTCGTGAAGGAACAGATCTTTGACTTCGGTGATCGTGACGGGCCGACCCTCGCGCAGAGAGTGCGTTGCAGCTTCGGAGATCCAGGCCGACTCGACCGCATCTGCGGGCGTGCACGGTGATTCCCGACGCCCGGCGACAACGCCGAGGAATGCTTCGAGTTCCGCACGGTAGGCAGACGTGAAGCGGTCCATGAAGAACGTGTACGGCTCCTTCGAGGGGAACGATGTTTCGGGGTCGAGGGAGCGGAGTGGCAAGCGGTCGTCCAGCCCGGCAACGACGGAGTCCGCCGAGCCGAGTACCTCGAGTCGGCAGTCGTAGCCGCGGCCGTTGTAGCGGGTATTCGACACGACCGCGATGGTTCCGCCTTCGAAAGTGAGAACCGTAGCGGCGGTGTCGACGTCACCGGCATCGGCGATCCCGCGATCACCCTGATTCGAGCCGGTGGCAAAAACCGTGGTGACTTCGCGGCCGCTGATCCACCGGACGATGTCGAAGTCGTGGATCGAGCAGTCGCGGAAGATGCCGCCGGAGTGTTCGATGTACGAGATCGGCGGGGGAGCGGGGTCGAGGGTGGTCGATCGGAGAGTGTGGATCCAACCGAGTTCTCCAGATCGAACCGCGTCGTACGCCGCCACAAATGACGGGTCGAATCGGCGCTGAAATCCGATCTGGACTGGTACCGACGTCTGTTCGGCAGTCGCGAGTACACGAACGGAGGATTCGATGGAGTCGGCTACCGGCTTTTCGCAGAACGTCGGGATGTCTAGGCGGACAGCGGCTTCGATCAATTCGGCATGTGAACTCGACGACGCGGCGATCAGAACGCCGTCGATGCCCGACGCGAGAAGAGCCGCCGGGTCAGTAGCGGACTGCACATCGAGTTCGGTTGCCACGTCCGAGGTTCGACGTGCGTCGACATCGGTGACAACCAGCGCGTCGACGCCGTTTAGCGTCAGCAGGTTTCGGGCGTGGTAGCTGCCGATTCGTCCGAGGCCGACGACTCCGATACGAGCGCCCATCAGTCCAGCCCTCCGAAGACGTTCTGGTCCCAGTCGATGATCGAACCCGTCACGACTCCGCTGCGATCGGCGAGCAGGAAGACGACGAAGTCGGCGATTTCGTCGACCTGTCCGAGCTTGCCCATGGGGAGGGTGCTGCCCGCACGTTCCTGCCAGTCGTCACCAGCGTCGTGAAAAGCTCTCTGCGTGAGGTCTTCACCCTCGGTCTGTGTCCACCCGATGTCGAGACCGTTGATCCGGATACGATCCCAGCGATGCGCATGGGCGGCGTTGCGGGTCAGCCCCGCCAGCCCGGCCTTCGCTGCCACGTACGGCGCGAGATACGGTTGCCCGCCGAGTTCGGACGTGGAGATGATGTTGACGATGGACCCGGGGACCGCACGCTCGCGCATGTCTTTGACTGCTGCCTGCATCGTGAAGAACGGACCGCGAAGGTTCACCGCGATGTGCTGGTCGAAGAGTTCTTCGGTGGTGTCGAGCAGCGTTCCGCGTGAAGTGAGCCCGGCGGAATTGACCAGAGCATCCACGCGGCCGAAGTGAGAGATCGTCTCGGCCACGCTGTCGAGCGCGGAATCCGTTTGTGCCACATCGGCTTCGATGAAGTGAGTTCCCGGAAGTTCTGTCTCGAGAGCCTTTCCGACGTCCGGGCGTCGGCCGGTGAAAGCCACCTGAGCGCCCTCACGGACTGCGGCGCGAACGATTCCGGCGCCGACGCCTTGCGAGCCGCCACTGACGAGTAAGACGGTGTCGGCCAGGAGTGCGGGCCTGGTTACGCCCGGCGTAGAAGTCATGGGTTTAGTCTGGCTGTGACGAAGACCTCGAGCAACAGCAAAAAACCATCAAATATCCATCATCGTGAGGTAGTTGTGGCGCATCGATTCAAAGTGCGGGAGATCGCTCAGCAGTCGGGCCTGAGTGAGGCCACCGTCGACCGGGTGCTCAACGACCGTCCTGGAGTTCGCGACGGCACACGATCGGAGGTTCGCCAGGCGATCACGGACCTGGAACGTCAACGCTCGCAACTGAAACTGGTCGGTCGCACGTTCATCGTCGACGTCGTGTTGCAAACTCCTGCAAGGTTTTCCGACGCCGTCCGTGACGCGCTCGAGGCCGAACTGCCCACCCTTGCACCCGCTGTTGTTCGTTCCAGGTTTCACTTTCGTGAAACCGGTTCGGTAGAAGCGATGACGTCGACGCTCGACAAGATTCGCCGGCGCGGCTCCCACGGAGTCATCGTCAAGGCTCCCGACACTCCGGAAGTCGTGTCGGCGATCGACCGGTTGGTGGCGGCAAGGATTCCGGTCGTCACGTTGGTGACCGACGTTGCCGGCAGCAGGCGAGCCGCCTACATCGGCATCGACAACCGAGCCGCCGGAGCCACCGCCGCGTACTTGATAGATCAGTGGCTGGGGGATAGGGAAGGCAACGTGCTGGTCAGCATGAGCAGCGGGTTCTTCCGCGGGGAGGAAGAACGGGAGATGGGATTTCGCTCCGCCATGCGAGTCTCGGCTCCGCATCGACGGTTGATCGACATTCCGAACAGTGACGGTCTGGATCAGACGAGTAGGAAACTGGTGCGAGCGGCACTCGAATCCGATCCGCAGATCCGTGCCGTGTATTCGATCGGTGGTGGCAACCTGGCCACGGTCGACGCGTTCGAAGAACTGAACCGGGAGTGCAGTGTCTTCATCGCCCACGATCTCGACGGTGACAATCGAAAGTTGCTGGGGGAGAGGCGAATATCAGCGGTGCTCCACCACGATCTGCGTGCGGATGTTCGCACTGCCTGTCAGGTGGTCATGAAGGAACACGGCGCCATGGGTGCTCACTTCGGCTTTACGACGTCACCGGTTCAAGTCGTGACACCGCTCAACATGCCCCCGACATAGCTGTGCGCGGTTAAGGAGTCCGGAGACTCCCTAACCGCGCACAGGGTCGAAGGCCTGACTATCGAGCGAAGAGCAGTGCTCGCTTGACTTCCTGAATAGCCTTTGTCACCTGGATGCCGCGGGGGCACGCGTCGGTGCAGTTGAACGTGGTGCGGCAACGCCACACGCCGTCCTTGTCGTTCAGGATGTCGAGACGCTCGGAAGCGGCCTCGTCACGGCTGTCGAAGATGAACCGGTGTGCGTTCACGATGGCAGCGGGACCGAAGTAGCTGCCGTCGCTCCAGTACACGGGGCACGACGTGGTGCAGCATGCGCAGAGGATGCACTTGGTGGTGTCGTCGAAACGAGCACGGTCGTGCTGGCTCTGGATGCGCTCACGAGTGGGCTCGTTGCCACTGGTGATGAGGAACGGCTTCACGGCGCGGAATGCGTCGAAGAAGGGCTCCATGTCGACAACCAGGTCCTTCTCGACGGGCAGGCCCTTGATGGGCTCGACCGTGATGGTGACCGGCTTGCCGTCCTTGGGCAGCATGTCCTTCATCAGCAGCTTGCAGGCCAGACGGTTCACACCGTTGATCCGCATGGCGTCCGATCCACAGACACCGTGTGCGCAGCTGCGACGGAACGTGAGGGTGCCGTCGAGGTAACCCTTTACGTACAGCAGCAGGTTGAGCAGACGGTCGGTGGGCAGTGCCGGGACCTGGAAACTGTCCCAGTGCTGGCCCTCGCCCGATTCGGGATTCATCCGCGCGATCTTGAGAGTGACCATGACGGCCCCCTCGGGAACAGCGGGGAGTTTGGGTGCATCTACAGCAGGCGCAGACATCAGTACTTACGCTCCATCGGCTCGTAGCGGGTCTGGATCACCGGCTTGTAGTCCAGACGGATGTCGGAGAGCAGGCCGTCACCCTCCTTGTACGCCATCGTGTGCTTCATGTACTCGGCGTCGTTGCGATCCGGGAAGTCCTCGCGAGCGTGGCCGCCGCGCGATTCCTTGCGGTTGAGGGCGCCGACGACGGTGACCTCTGCCATTTCGAGGAGGAAGCCCAGCTCGATGGCCTCGAGCAGGTCGCTGTTGTAGCGCTTGCCCTTGTCCTGGACCGTGATGTGGTTGTAGCGCTCCTTGAGAGCACGCACATCCTTGAGAGCCTGGGTGAGGCGCTCTTCGGTGCGGAAGACGGAGGCGTTGTTGTCCATCGACTGCTGCAGCTCGGTGCGGATGTCCGCAACGCGCTCGTGGCCGTGATCGGACAGGATGACGCCGACCCAGTCTTCGACCATCGCGGCCGGGGTTTCCGGCATGTCGACGAACTCGGTGGAGTTCGCGTACTCGGCGGCAGCGATGCCGGCGCGACGGCCGAACACGTTGATGTCGAGGAGCGAGTTGGTACCGAGACGGTTTGCACCGTGTACGGAGACACAGGCGCATTCGCCGGCCGCGTACAGACCCTTGACGATCTCGTCGTTGTTGCGCAGCACCTCACCGTTGATCTTGGTGGGGATACCGCCCATGACGTAGTGGCACGTCGGGTAGACGGGCACGGGCTCCTTGACGGGGTCCACGCCGAGGTAGGTGCGCGAGAACTCCATGATGTCGGGGAGCTTCTCGTCGAGAACTTCCTCGGGGATGTGCGTCACGTCGATGTAGACGTAGTCCTTGTTCGGGCCGGCGCCGCGGCCTTCGAGAACCTCGAGGACCATCGAACGCGCCACGATGTCACGAGGAGCGAGGTCCTTGATGGTGGGTGCGTAACGCTCCATGAAGCGTTCACCGTCGGCATTACGGAGAATGCCACCTTCACCGCGGACGGCTTCCGAGATCAGGATGCCGAGACCGGCGAGTCCTGTCGGGTGGAACTGGTGGAACTCCATGTCCTCGAGGGGCAGGCCCTTGCGGAAGATGATGCCCATGCCGTCACCGGTGAGGGTGTGCGCGTTGGACGTCGTCTTGTACATGCGTCCCGAGCCGCCGGTCGCGAAGACGATCGACTTGGCGTGGAAGATGTGCAGCTCGCCGGTCGAGAGCTCGTAGCAGATGACACCGGTGGCAACCGGGCCGTCCTCGGTCTCGGTGATGGCGATGTCGAGCGCGTAGAACTCGTTGAAGAACTCGACGTCGTGCTTGACGCAGTTCTGGTAGAGCGTCTGCAGGATCATGTGACCGGTGCGGTCGGCGGCGTAACACGCACGGCGGACGGGTGCCTTGCCGTGGTCGCGTGTGTGGCCACCGAATCGACGCTGGTCGATCTTGCCTTCGGGCGTGCGGTTGAACGGCAGACCCATCTTCTCGAGGTCGAGCACCGCATCGATGGCCTCCTTGGCCATGATCTCGACGGCGTCCTGGTCGGCGAGGTAGTCGCCGCCCTTGACGGTGTCGAAGGTGTGCCACTCCCAGTTGTCTTCCTCCACGTTCGCCAGTGCGGCACACATGCCGCCCTGGGCCGCGCCGGTGTGGCTGCGGGTGGGGTAGAGCTTGGTCAGTACGGCCGTGCGGGCACGGGGGCCAGCTTCGATTGCCGCACGCATGCCTGCGCCACCGGCGCCGACGATGACCACGTCATAACGATGTTCCTGCATGAAGTCTGTGCTCCCCTAGCTCGCCGAGATATTGGGGTCGAAGGTGAAGATGACGTACGTGCCCAGGCCCATGATCAGGATCATCGAGAGAACGAGGATCGTGGTCAGCCAGAAGCGCGTGGAGTCCTTGCGGGAGTAGTCCGCGATGACCGTGCGCAGACCGTTACCGCCGTGCAGCTGTGCCAGCCACAACATCGTCAGATCCCAGAACTGCCAGAACGGGCTGGACCAGCGACCTGCGACGAACGCGAAGTTCAGACGGTGAACGCCACCGTCGAGCATCAGCATGATGAACATGTGGCCCAGGACCAGAACGATCAGGGCGACGCCGGAGAAGCGCATGAACAGCCATGCGTACAACTCGAAGTTGTTCCGAGCCTTCGCGCGCGGGGACCGCGGGTTGTCCAGGCTTGCGGGACGGTCGTATGAGGTGCCCAGGCTCTTGGCTTCGGGTCCGTGAGTAGTCGCCATGTCAGTGCTCCGCAAACATGTTGATGAGGATGCGTCCGGCGCCTGGGATCATCACCAGGAACCAGATCGTCAGAATGGTCCAGAGCATGACGCGCTGGTACTTCGGGCCCTTCGACCAGAAGTCCACCAACATCACGCGCACGCCGTTGAGGGCGTGGTAGAGGACTACGCCGACGAGGCCGATCTCCATGAGGCCGACGAGGGGGTTCTTGTACGTGTCGATGACGGCGTCGTACGTATCGGGATTGACCCGAACGAGTGCCGTATCGAGAACGTGTACGAATAGGAAGAAGAAAGTAGCGACGCCTGTGATCCGGTGTAGAACCCAGGACCACATTCCGGGGTCGCCCCGGTAAAGCGACCTCGTGCGCTCCTTCTGAGGAGCGGCTTCAGTCGTAGTACTCATCGAGTGCTGTGCCTCCAACGTCATTGGTGGACGCGTCGAGCCTGCAGAGAGCTTCGATGTACCTCAGCCCGGGCTCGACGGGATCCTGAACCGACTTGACTCAGACTCTAAACCTATGTGAAACCGGGAACTAATCAGATGCGGGATTCGTACGCGTACCAAACTCTTTGTAAGGTTTGCCTTTCCAATCTCACCTAGCCGGTTTCGGCGTGGTTTCTGCATCCATTCAGTCGGCGTGATTGGATAACGAACCATGGGTGACATCGACTGGAAGTTGTTGCGGCACAACGCGCAAGTGGTCATGCGGCAGGCTTATGCACCGTACTCGGGCTATGCAGTGGGTGCAGCTGCCCTGGTAGACGATGGTCGGATCGTCTCAGGATGCAATGTGGAAAATGTCTCATACGGTTTGAGCCTGTGTGCCGAATGCGGACTCGTCGGTAACTTAGCCGCCACCGGGGGCGGGCGGCTGGTTGCCTTCACGTGCTGCGACGCGAAGGGCTCGATTCTGATGCCATGCGGCAGGTGCAGACAGCTTCTTCTCGAGCACGGCGGGGGTGAGATGCTTGTCGACACGAGCAGTGGGTTCAAGCCGCTGAGCGAGCTGTTGCCTGATGCTTTCGGGCCGGAACAAGCAGAGGGGCTCCGCCATGTTTGACGCAGTTTCCATCATCGGCGCCAAGCGTGACGGCCGCGAGTTGTCGGGAACCGAGATCGACTGGATAGTTCAGGCGTTCACACAGGGGATCGTCGGCGACGAGCAGATGTCGGCGCTCGCGATGGCGATCTATTTCCGAGGAATGTCACGAGCAGAGACCGGCCGATGGACCGAGGCGATGATCGAATCCGGCGGGAGGATGGACTTTTCGGACTTGCCGCTGCCCACCGTCGACAAGCATTCGACCGGTGGAGTGGGGGACAAGATCACCCTTCCGCTTGCACCCCTCGTCGCTGCCTGTGGTCTTGCAGTCCCGCAGTTGTCGGGCCGCGGACTCGGCCACACCGGTGGAACTCTCGACAAGCTCGAGGCCATTCCAGGTTGGCGAGCCGAGCTCACGGCGACGGAGATGGTCGACATTCTCTCGGATCCGAAAATCGGCGCGGTGATCTGCGCTGCCGGAGCGAATCTGGCCCCCGCGGACAAGAAGCTCTACGCGCTGCGCGACGTGACCGGAACGGTGGAATCCATTCCGCTGATCGCAAGTTCGATCATGAGCAAGAAGATTGCCGAGGGAACCGGCGCCCTGGTACTCGACGTCAAAGTCGGTTCCGGAGCGTTCATGAAGGACCTCGGCGACGCGCGAAAGTTGGCACGCACGATGGTCGAGTTGGGCAACGACGCCGGCGTGCGTACAAGTGCTCTCATCACCGGGATGGACACCCCGCTGGGATTGACGGCTGGCAACGCTCTCGAGGTGCGTGAATCCGTCGAGGTGCTGGCAGGCGGCGGGCCGTCGGACGTCGTCGAGCTGACCCTGGTCCTGGCTCGGGAGATGCTGTCCGCGGCTGGGATCGACGGTATCGACCCCGCAGACAAACTGTCCGACGGCACAGCCATGGACCGGTGGCGCGCGATGATCGCCGCCCAAGGTGGGGACCCGCACGCAGCACTGCCGGTGGCCCGGCACAGCGACGTCGTCACCGCGGACCGAGACGGCGTACTGACCCGACTCGACGCCATGGCGGTCGGCATCGCAGCCTGGAAACTGGGAGCCGGACGCGAACGGCAGGGCGAAGCCGTTCAGGCCGGTGCCGGCATCGAGATGCACGCGAAGCCCGGCGACGTGGTCCGCGCCGGACAGAAGCTGATGACACTGCACACCGACACTCCCGAGAGATTTGATGCAGCGCGACGAAGCCTCGGCGGTGGATGGTCGATCGGGACCGATTCCGACACCGTTTCGCGACCGTTGCTCATCGAGCGAATTGTGGGTGATTCGCGTTAGCGTTGGCGAATGAACGCACCGGAGTTGACCACGATCCGCAGCGCACCCAAAGTTCTTCTCCACGATCATCTCGACGGAGGACTCCGACCCGAGACCGTTCTCGAACTGGCCGAGCAATGTGGCTACGACGAGCTGCCGGCGAATACGGCTTCCGAACTGGCGCAATGGTTCCGAACTGCCGCTGACAGTGGATCGCTCGAGCTCTACCTCGAAACGTTCGCGCACACAGTCGCCGTGATGCAGACCCCCGAAGGGCTCGCACGGGTGGCACGTGAGTGTGCCGAGGATCTGGCCGACGACAACGTCGTCTATGCCGAGGTCCGTTTTGCGCCCGAGCAGCACCTGGAACAAGGCCTGAGTTTGGACGAGGTCGTCGAGCACGTTCTCGAAGGTTTCCGGGCCGGCGAATCCGCTGCCAGGGTCGCGGGACGGGAGATCCGCATCGGCTGTCTCCTGACGGCGATGAGGCATGCCGCCCGGTCGCGGGAGATCGCCGAACTCGCGGTGCGATTCCGGGACCGCGGAGTGGTCGGGTTCGACATCGCCGGCGCCGAGGCCGGAAACCCACCGAGCCGGCACCTCGACGCGTTCGAGTACATGCGTGACGCGAACGCCCACTTCACGATTCACGCGGGTGAGGCTTTCGGGTTGCCGTCGATCCACGAAGCCATCGCCTTCTGCGGAGCGGATCGGTTGGGCCACGGCGTGCGGATCGTGGACGACATCGACGTAGGCGTGCAAGGTGGGGCAGAGTTGGGTCGGCTCGCGAACTACGTCCGTGACATGCGCATTCCCCTGGAACTGTGCCCGAGTTCGAACGTGCAGACCGGAGCCGTAGCCGCCCTGGCGGACCATCCGTTCGGACTCTTGGCGGACTTGCGCTTCCGAGTGACCGTCAACACCGACAACAGGCTGATGAGCGACACCACCATGAGCCGGGAAATGGCCGCGTTGGTCGAGACCTTCGGTTACGGATGGACCGATCTCGAACGCTTCACCATCAACGCGATGAAGTCGGCCTTCATCCCGTTCGACGAGCGCCTCGCGTTGATCGACGACGTCATCAAGCCGGGCTACGCCGTGCTCATCGGCTAGATGACGTGCGCCCGACTACTCAGATCGAAGCCGGGCCTCGAACTCGCGCTCGAGTTCGCGCCAGGCCTCGGATTCCTTGGTGAACGGCGCACTCGGAGCCATCCGCGACGGATCGGGGTTGAGGAGGTACGAGACGTACCAACCCAGCTCGTTCGACGCGGACAGAGCCTCCTCGGTGGAGTCGTCGTCGGCGAAATCTGCTGCATCGGTGAACAATTCGACTGCGAGTTCCAGCTGCTCGGCATCTACGACGTCCGGGCCCTGGGCGAGGTCGTCGGCGATACCGGGCAGAACGTAGACGTTCTCGTCCGTGACCTCGATTTCGAGTGAACCGTCGACGGCCGCATTCTGAATTTCGCCGTACGTACTGACCTGCGAGAGATCGTGTTCGTGGTTGTCGGCGAGGTAGCGAGCGAGTGCGCGCTCGCTACGGAAGACGGTGATCAGTCCGTCCTTGCCGAGGAAGATCGCCTGATCTCCCATGTAGCAGCGCAGAGTGTAGAACGTCTCGGCCGAGGTGATGATGCGGATCGGGTCGACACCGACCTCACCCCAGAAGGTCTCGACTTCGTCTTCGTCCTCTTCGAGGTCGTCTTCGTCGAATTCCTCGTCCTCGCCCTCCTCGGCGACATCGTCGGCGTCGACGGTGTTCTCGGCGGCAGCGAGCAGTTCAGCTTCGGCGACCGCCACAGCAGCTGCATCGACCTTCGGGGAGGTGACCACCTTGTCGATGGCGTCGAGAACGGCGTCCCAGTCCTTGACGATCGCAGCGCCGACCTGGTCCCACAGCTCCAGGCCTTCGCGGCCTTCGAAGGTGCCGGCGCCGGTGGCAAGCGCGCCGAGTACCGGATGGCCGCTGAAGAAGCGGATGACCGCGTCGAGTTCGCACACCTCACCGATGTTGCGAGCCATGTTCAGGGTGTCCTCGAGTTCCGAGACCACCAATGCCTCAGGGTCACCTGCGGCCAGTTCCGGCACGCCGACGAAGTCGAACGTGAAGTTCTCTTCCGGTTCCAACTCGGCTGCCGACAGTCCGGAGACGACGGCCCACGCCGGATGCTCGACCAGGTCGTTGTCGGAGTCCGTTCGGATGAAGGCCGCGAGTTCCGCGACGGAGGAGAACCCGTAGAGGTCTTCCTCATGGCCGAGAAACGCTTCCCACTCGTCGTCGCCCTCGCGCCAGCGAGGTGCCCACAAAGTGACGAGGTCTCCGTCGGTGAGTCCGATTTCGATAGGGACGATGTCTCCAGCCATGGGCGGAAGCCTATCCACCGCAGCGCGAAAGGCATAGCGGGGGTTCGTCACGTTTGTTTCAGGGCTACTCGGAGCTCACTGACCAGTCGCTCGCGTTCGTCGTTGGACTGTTGAACTGCCTGGTGAATCGTGGCCACCGTCAATGCGGCCACCGTCTGAGAATTCATCGCGGTGATTGCGTCGGTGATCCGTAGGTCGACCAGAGCGCCCAGCCCGTCGACAGTCGCCGTGACTATCCCACCCTCGCTCGAGACGACTACCCGAAGAGCGCCGACCCCGTCGACGGCGTCCTGCAAGAGTCCCGTCCGGTGTTTCGCCAGCTCCATGATTCGATCAATCTCGCTCATATCGAACGCATCCAGCTCGACGGAAGGTTCTGGCCCTCGGCGGCGTCGACATCGGCCAGTTCGTCTCGGGTCGGTAGACCGAGCCGATCGAGGATCGCTGCCGGGACTCCGGTCTCCTCGAGCTCCACACGATGGCGGGCGCCGGCTTCGATTGCTGCATGTGAGCACAGCGTGAGTATCTGCTGCGCCAACCGCTGCCCGCCGTACCGCAGTTCGTCCTGGCTGATCCGCAGGTCCACGGGCACGGCGTGCTCCGTGGCGCGGACCGCGATGGTTCTGGCGCGGTTGACGGCTACGGCTGTGATGATCGGCGGTGATTCGCGCTTGTTCTCGGGCATGATTCCCTGTCATTCCGTCGGACGGTAGAAGCCGTGAAAGCCCATGCCGCTGTTCGTGGTTCGGATGGCGCTGATCTCGACAGGATCGCCGGCTTCGACCATCTGACCGTTGCCGATCACCATGGCGACGTGTCCGTCCCAGACCGCGAGGTCGCCCGGCATCAGATTGTTCTGATCGACCTGGTTCCCGATTCCCTGTTCCTGAGCCAACCTCGGAATATCGACTCCGGCCTGGCCGTACGCCCATTGAGTCAGCCCGCTGCAGTCCAGACCGACTCCCGGCGTCGTGCCTCCCCAGGCGTACGGGACACCCTGTTGAGTGAGCGCGTTGCGTACGGCAGCAGCGGCCTCGGCGTTCGGTGCGGTGGCAATCGAGCCGTCGGGAAGTTCGACCTCAACGCCACCGACGGAACCGGAACCACTTGCGGAACCGGAACCACTTGCGGAACCGGAACCACTTGCGGAACCGGAACCACCCGCCGACTCGGAGACCCCAGGTGCGGGATCGGGTATCGGGACGGACGGGACGAGTGCGGACATCTTGTCGGTCGACCCGGCCAACTCACCGCGTACCCGCTCGATAACCGATACCGCGCGTCCGAGGTGCTCCAACGCGGCCGACAACAACATCAATTGGCCCGTCGGTGTCATCAGCGTCGGCCCGGCCTTGATCGCGAGTGTCAGAAAGGACTGGAGAATCTCACCGAGTTCGGTCATTCCCGCGTACACGGACGTTGTCGCTTCGTCCACGACGCCGGCGATGTCGGTCCCACGATCGGCGAGGTTTCGCGTCGACGTCTGCGTCTGCTCGGTTTTGGTCACCGCAGCGGTGAGTGCCGTGGACGAGCTCTGAGAGGACGCCAGTTCGCTCAGAGCAGCGCTTCCCAATTGGTATGCGATCTCGAGGGCGTCCGTGGCGATTCGGATGCCGACGTCGGGTCCACTTGCGCTGGGGGCACCAGTCCCGACAGTGTCGACCAGATCGATGATCGGTCGTGCGAGTGCGTCGACGTCGATCATGAGCGTGCGGCTTCGGTGAGAGCCCTTCGTACCGATTCCTCGGAGTCGAGATAGACGGCATGAGCGTCGAGGGCGGCCGACCGGACACTGGAAATTACAGTGGACAGTCGATCGATGTCGTCGATGTGCGCTTGTTGTGCCCGGCCCGCGACGCCGACGAAGTCGCCGCCGATCAGCCCGAGCACAGCGGACAGAGCCATGTGATCGCCACCCGCTGCGTCCTGTCGAGCTTGCGCGACGTTGTCGGCAACAGTGCCCAACCGCGTGGCGAACTCCGCGATGCTTTCAGTGTCCAGATCCAGATTTGTCAACTTGTCTTCCCCCCGTTGCGCTTACTCCTTCTTGGACGCCGCGCGGGGTGCTCCGGTTCCCGAGGAACTATTCTGATGGTCATGCAAACGCACGTAGTCGACCATCCGCTCGCGGCGGCCCTCTTGACGACAATGCGTGATGCACGCAGTGAGAACGCGACTTTTCGTTCCGCACTTCGCAGGCTCACGCACATGCTGGTCTACGAGGCCATGCGTGACGCGGAGGTCGAGGAGTTCCCGGTCGACACCCCGGTGGCAGCGACGACGGGCATCCGGCTCGCGAAGCCGCCGTTGTTGGTACCCGTGCTGCGGGCCGGTCTGGGCATGGTCGAACAGGCGAGTGCGCTGATTCCGTCGGCCGGCGTCGGCTTTGTCGGAATGGCACGTGACGAAGAGACTCATCAGCCGGTTCCGTACCTCGAATCCCTGCCAGCGGATCTGTCCGGGATCCCGGTGTTCGTGCTCGATCCGATGCTCGCCACCGGTGGTTCGATGGTGCACACCATCGACTTGCTGGTTGCGCGTGGCGCGACGGATGTCACGGCAGTGTGCGTCGTGGCCGCTCCGGCCGGCGTCGACGCGCTGGCAGCGTCCGGCCACCCGGTTCGTCTGGTCATCGCGAGCATCGACGACGGACTCGACGAGAACGCTTTCATCGTCCCCGGTCTCGGTGACGCCGGCGATCGGCAGTTCGGACCCCGCTAGAGCGAAAGGGCGAAGGTTCGGAGTTCGGCCA
Organism: Rhodococcus sp. BH5; assembly: GCF_027583855.1. Lineage (NCBI taxonomy): Bacteria > Bacillati > Actinomycetota > Actinomycetes > Mycobacteriales > Nocardiaceae > Rhodococcus > Rhodococcus sp. BH5. The sequence continues at coordinate 1,137,253 of NZ_JAJHVW010000001.1, read as the reverse complement.
GCCGGGCCTTCGCCTGCTCTACTGCGTTCGCGAGATCGTCGCGGTTCGCCACCGGGACGACAACTTCGAGATAGCACTTGAGCTTGGGCTCGGTTCCGGACGGTCGCACCACCAGGCGGATCGACGGCCCGTCGAATATCACTGCGTCCGTGCGCATACCAGCGCGAACCTCGGCCAAGTCCTCGACGGTGACCGGCTCGCCCGCGAGTTGGCTTGGCGGATCGGCGCGTAGTCGTTTCATCATTTCGGCGATGTCGCTCGAATCCTCGACGCGGCGGGATACTTGGTCCCCACGATGCAGTCCGAATTCGACGGCATAGTCGCCTAGAACGTCCAACAGGGTTCTGTTGCTGCCCGCGAGGGTGGCAGCCAAGTCGGCCACCAGTACGGCAGCCGAGATTCCGTCCTTGTCCCGCACCACATCCGGATCGACGCAGTGCCCGATCGCTTCCTCGTAGGCGTAGACGAGTCCGTCGCCGGCGCGCGTGAGCCACTTGAATCCGGTGAGTGTCTGCGCAAACCTGGCTCCGCGGGCTTTCGCCAACTTCGAGAGCAGGGTCGAGGAGACGATCGTCGTCGCCACCAACGAATCTTCGGGCGCCGTGCTCAGTACGTGGTCGGCCAGGAGCACCCCGGTTTCGTCGCCGCGCAACATGCGCCACTGATCACCGTCGCGAACTCCGACGGCGCAGCGGTCGGCATCCGGGTCGAGTGCGATCGCCAGATCCGCGTCGACACTTCGGGCAAGGGCGAGCAGGCGGTCTGCGGCGCCGGGCTCTTCGGGATTGGGGAACTCGACGGTCGGAAACGTGGGGTCGGGATCGAACTGCTCCGCCACGACGTGCAGGTCCTCGAATCCTGCTGCTCGCAGAGCCGCGGTCGCAGTCTCACCCCCGACGCCGTGCATTGCCGTGAGCGCAATCCGGATCGAGCGGGCGTCGCCGTGCGGGAGGGTCGCGATGCGGGCGATGTACTCCTCGACCAGAGAATCGTCGGCCGGAATCACCGATGCTCGCGCGACGTCGGCGGCACTACCGATGCGAGCGATCTCGCTCTCGATTTCACGATCGGCGGGGGAGACGAGTTGCGCTCCGCCCGAGAGATACACCTTGTAACCGTTGTCGGCGGCAGGATTGTGGGAGGCGGTGATCTGGATACCTGCCGCTGCCCCGAGCCTGCGCACCGCGAACGCCACCAGCGGTGTCGGCAGTGGGCGGGGGAGCAGGGTCACCTCGAACCCGGCCGCTGCCATGACCTCGGCGGCGGCCAGAGCAAATGCCTCTGAACCGAGCCGGGCGTCGCGGCCGACCACAACGTGGGACCCGCCCTGGCAGCGAGCTGTCAGCCAGGCCGCCAGACCGGCCGTGGTCCGGATGACGACCGCGAGGTTCATGCCGTTGGGTCCGCCGCGTACCGGCCCGCGAAGCCCAGCAGTGCCGAACGTCAGCGGTGAGGAAAAGCGTTCGGCCAGTTCATGTTCGGAAAGGGCGGCTAATTCTGCGCGGGTAACCGGGTCCGGATCGGCGTCGATCCACTCGTTGACGTTCAGTGGTGTCACAGCTGCTCGACCAGTTGGCGCAGCAGCACTCCCATCCGGGCCGCCGAAGCTTTGCCTGCCGCCAGCACCTCCTGATGGTCCAGTGGGGCGCCCGTGATTCCGGCGGCCAGATTGGTGACCATGGAGATGCCGAGAACGCGGGCGCCGAGCGCGCGGGCCGCGATGGTCTCGTGAACCGTCGACATGCCGACCAGATCGGCGCCGAGTGTACGAAGCATTCGAATCTCGGCCGGAGTCTCGTAATGCGGACCGGGAAGCCCGGCGTAAACACCCTCGGCAAGGTCCGGGTCGATCGAGCGAGCCAGCGCACGCAGTTCCGGCGAGTAGGCGTCGACCAGGTCGACGAACTCTGCGCCGACGAGGGGAGAGCGGGCCGTCAGGTTCAGGTGGTCACTGATCAGCACTGGTTGTCCCACTGCGTAGTCCTCGCGGATACCGCCGGCCGCATTGGTGAGGATGACGGTGTCGGCGCCGGCAGCAATGGCTGTCCGGACCGGGTGGACGACGGTACCGAGATCGTGGCCCTCGTATGCGTGCGCGCGCCCGAGCAGCAGCAGGACTTCGGTGTTTCCGACGCGCACCGAACGAATGGTGCCCGCATGGCCGAGGGCGGACGGTGGGGCGAAGCCAGGAAGATCCGCCATCGAGACTTCGGCTGTCACGTCCGCACCGGCGTCGCCGAACACGTCTGCGGCATCGGTCCACCCCGACCCGAGCACGATGGCGACTGACGGTGACGAAGAGCCAGTCATGGCGGACAGAGCAGCGGCGGCGGCCTCGGCGATCGTTCCCATGTGAGCAACCCTACTGAGGAGTCGGGTCGGTTCGCCGGGTGAGTTGGCGGGCGTTACTCTCCCATCCATGCCTTATCTCGAACGCGACGGCGACGTATTCATCCTGTACCTCGGCAACGAGGGCGAAACGGACAACGAGAACCGCTTCGGCCCCGAGTGGATCGACGCTGTTCACAGCAAGTTGGACGAGGTCGAAGCGCACGAGGGTCCCGCAGCCCTGGTGACGACGGCGACGGGCAAGTTCTACACGAACGGCCTGGACACGACGTGGATCTTCGGCAATCTCGACGGTCTGCCCGGCTACCTGGACAAGGTCCACACCATCTACAGCCGTTTGCTGACCTTCCCGATGGCCACGGTCGCGGCCGTGCAGGGGCACGCGTTCGGCGCCGGCGCCATGCTCGCGTCCTCGCACGATTTCCAGATCATGCGCGCGGACCGCGGCTTCTACTGCCTCCCCGAGGTCGGACTGAACATGCCGTTCACTGTCGGCATGTCAGCACTGTTGAACAGTCGTCTGCCCAAGCAGACGGCAGTCGACGCGATGACGACGGGGCGTCGCTTCGGCGGTGCCGACGCACTTGCTGCGGGCATCGTGCAGGAAACGGTCGACGGAGACGGAGTGCTCGCCGCTGCTGTGGCCAAGGCGTCGGCACTTACGTCGACTCACGGCAAGAACTTGGCGGGAATCAAGGCAGGCATCCACCGCGATGCTCTTGCAGACCTCGCTCAGGTGACTGACAAGAGCAACTTCTCCTTCGGGTGAGACAATGATCGCGTGAACCAGAATGTCGACAGCGCAGTCAGGTCCGTAGAGGCCGATCTGATTGCGCTGTCGCATTCGATTCACAGCGACCCGGAACTCGCCTTCGAGGAGTTCCGCAGCGCTGCCAAAGTGTCGGACCTGCTGGCGCAGCACGGTTTCGCGGTCACTCACGGGATCGTCGATCTGCCGACGGCCTTCGATGCCACCTACGGCAGCGGAGAGTTGGTCATCGCGATCTGCGCCGAGTACGACGCGTTGCCCGAGATCGGTCATGCCTGTGGGCACAACATCATTGCCGCCGCCGCGGTCGGGGCCGGCATCGCGTTGGCTACCGTGGCCGACGAACTGGGTATCACAGTCCGAGTGATCGGTACTCCCGCGGAGGAAACCGGTGGCGGCAAGGTCCTGATGCTCGAGCGTGGTGCCTTCGACGGCGTCGGCGCTGCCATGATGGTTCATCCAGGGCCGATCGACATCATCGGTGCGACCTCGCTGGCCTTGGCGGACATCGCCGTGAGTTATCACGGTCGCGAGGCGCATGCGTCTGCTGCGCCGGAGTTCGGTCGTAACGCCGCCGACGCAGCGACGCTCGCTCAGGTGGCGGTCGGACTGTTGCGTCAGCACCTGCAGCCAGGTCAACAGATTCACGGAATCGTCAGTGACGGCGGCACGGCTCCCAACATCGTTCCGGCTCGGTCCGAATTGCTCTACTACCTGCGTGCCGAAACGGCCGCGTCGTTGGCCAATCTGTCCGAGCGTGCCGACGCGTGCTTCGCCTCGGGTGCACTCGGCACCGGGTGCACCCACGAAATCCGCACGGTATCGCCTACTTACACCGAGCTGACCCCCGATCCGTGGCTGGCGGCGGCGTACCGTGAACAGATCGTCGATCTCGGGCGGGTGCCACTGGCAGCGGAATGGGAGCGCTCCCGTCCACTGGGTAGTACGGATATGGGTAATGTGACCAATGTGATTCCGGGAATTCACCCGGTCATAGGCTTGGATTCATCGGGGGCAGTGACACATCAGCCGGAGTTCGCGGCTGCGTGTATCACCACCTCCGCAGATCGAGCGGTAGTCGACGGTGCAATTGCGTTGGCCCGCACTGCTGTCCGGGTAGCGTCCGATCCAGAACAACGCGCCCGTCTGTTGGAAGGGGTAGATCGCCGGTGAACGCGGCAATCGACACGTGGATTCACGCGCACACCGACGACCTCGTCGCGTGGCGTCGACACATCCATGCCAACCCGGAGTTGGCTCGCCGCGAATACGCGACCACCGAATTCGTCGCCACCCGCCTCACTGCCGCTGGATTGTCGCCGAAGATCCTTCCCGGTGGCACCGGTCTCACGTGCGATATCGGACCGGAGGGTCCACGAATCGCACTGCGCGCCGACATGGACGCTTTGCCGATGCAGGAGGCGACCGGAGCGACGTACTCGTCCACAGTCCCCGGTGTGTCCCATGCGTGCGGGCACGACGCCCACACCACCATCTTGCTCGGCGCCGGATTGGCTCTGGCCACGCTGCCCGAACTTCCCGTCGGGGTTCGGCTGATATTCCAGCCCGCCGAGGAAGTCATGCCTGGCGGAGCACTCGACGTCATCGCCGCGGGCGCGCTCGACGGTGTGTCCAGAATCTTTGCTCTGCACTGCGATCCGCGACTCGAGGCAGGCCAGGTGGGAATGCGCCTGGGTGCGATCACCTCTGCTGCCGACACGATCGAGGTCGTCCTCGACTCTCCGGGTGGGCACACGTCGCGGCCGCATTTGACCACGGATCTGATCTACGCGCTCGGCACCGTCGTGACCGGGCTGCCGGGAATGCTCAGCCGTCGTATCGATCCGCGTACCGGAACCGTCATGGTGTGGGGCGCGGTCAGCGCAGGTCAGGCGCCCAACGCGATTCCGCAGACCGGCATGATGACGGGCACGGTACGTACCGGCGATCACGACACGTGGGAGTTGCTCGAACCGCTCGTGGAAGAAATCGTCCACGGACTGCTCGCACCCACCGGCGTTCGCTACCAACTCAACTATCGTCGCGGAGTGCCTCCGGTCGTCAACGACGAGGTGTCCACTCGGATGTTCGAGGACGCCATCGCGACCGTCGGACAAGATGCTTTGGCGGACACCCCGCAATCCGGTGGTGGCGAAGACTTTTCGTGGTACCTCGAAACGGTGCCGGGTGCCATGGCGCGGCTCGGCGTGTGGTCGGGTGAAGGCGATCAGCTCGACATCCACCAACCCACTTTCGATCTCGACGAGCGAGCACTCGGCGTCGGTGTGAAGGTTCTGACGAGCCTGGTTCTGGGATAGTTCCGGTTCCCGTCGGGGGTACCGTTTTTCGTGTCGTTCGAGTGAAGGTACGGGCATGTCCATAGGTGTGGGAGTGCGAATCGGCACATTGGTGTCGACGGCTGTCGTTGCGTCGAACGATCCGGGTTCGGCCGATCCGGTGGTATTGGTTCGGGACACGATCCTCAATCAACGCAAGGACGGAACGACGGTGCTCGGTGGCACCGAGCAACTGGGTGCCGGCCGTGAGTTCGCCGAGAGCTGGTCGGGCTTTGTCGGTCGCGTCGGGGACCCGAGTGGCGTCGCGGGAACTGCCGATACTCGTTACCGCGCCGAGGATTTGGTGGCGACCTCGATTCGCTGTCTGTTGCAGGAATGCGAGCCGCTGCCCGATCGTGGTGGTCGAAGCGGGGGAGCGCCCGACATCGTCGCGACCTACCCGTCACGCTGGGACTCGTCGACAGCGGCCCTCATGCAGGATTCGCTGGTCTACGCGGGCCTCGAACGGGTCACACTCGTCTCGGATGCCGAGGCCGTGTCGGCGTGGTTCGAGTCGGAAATCGCGGCACTCGCCGGCACGCTCATCGGCATCTATCACGTGGACGACACCGGGGCAGCGGTCACCCTCGTGCGTTCTGGTGTCGCGGCCGGCCGTGCATTCGGCTTTGCCGGCGACGGGAGTTCGCCGAGTTCACGCCTCGCGACGGCTCTGGGTGCGTTCGGTTGGATGCCGGAGAACCTGGACGCCGTAGTCGTCACCGGTGACGGCGAACCGGCGACAGACAAAGCGGCCATGATGTCCATAGCGGCCGGGATTGCCGAAAAGCTCGGTGTCAGATGTGAACTCGGTCCCGGACCTGAGCAGTCGGCTGCGCTGGGAGCCGCAATTCTGGCTGCCGGATTCACCTCGACGTCGCACACTATCGTGCCGATCGGATTGCCGCCTTCACACGACGTGACCGAGGTGTTCGACACCCTGGGACGCGAGAAGGTGGCGGCAGAAACCGCTGCCGGGGTGGCGACCGCCGAGCCGGAAACTGCAGTTGTCGCAGGCGAATCGGAGTCGCGCGGTTCCAAGCGTGTGCTCATCGGCGTGACGGTTGTGGTGGTGCTCGCAGCACTGGCAGTGCTCGCGTATTTCCTGCTGCTTTGAGCAGGACAGCTATCTAATCGGTAACACCGTTACCCGGACCGACATTGCGGCTGTTTCTCGTCCGCAACTCTCGTACGTACTCGGCCGGCGCTCCGGCAATCTCGGCGGCGTCGGCCATCACACCGATGTAGCGGGCCGACGGCAGCCCGCCTTCGTACGCATCCATGACGTAGAGCCACGCAAGTACCGCGTCGCCGGCGGTGTCGACCCGCACGCGGATCTTGCGGTGCAGACCCAGTTCGGCACCTTCCCAGCGGTCCAGACTCACTTCGTCCTCTTCCGGGACGTCGTAGAGCACCACGAAAACACTGGAATCGGGATCTTCGACCACGGTGGCGAGAGCACCCTCCCAGCCGAGGTCCTCGCCGCTGAAGGTCAGGCGCCAGCCTCGCAGCCACCCTGTCCCGGACATGGGGGAGTGTGGGCAGCGCAACAACATCTGCTCGGGATGCATGTTGGAACCGTAGGCGGCATAAATCGACACGGGCGCAAGCCTAAACCGTGGTCCGAGGGTGTGGCGAAGCGGACCACCGGACGCAAGTAATCTGGTACAAGCACTGCGCGACACGTGGTGCTCGAATAGCGTGACATTGGTCGACGGGAGACCCCTGCCGGCCACGCGAGGACTTGGAGGACACATGACCCGGATCGTGATCATCGGTGGCGGACCCGCCGGCTACGAGGCGGCACTGGTAGCCGCGCAGCACGGGGCCACGGTCACCCTGGTCGATTCGGACGGCGTCGGCGGTGCGTGTGTGCTGTTCGACTGTGTCCCGTCGAAGACGTTCATCGCGTCCACCGGAATCCGCACCGACATGCGTCGTGCATCCGACCTCGGCATTACTCTGGATCCGGAGCAGGCTTCGGTGTCACTGCCGAAGATCCACTCCCGAGTCAAGAGTCTCGCGTTGTCCCAGTCCTCGGACATTCGCGCACGGTTGCAGACGGTAGGCGTCGAGGTTCTCTCCGGCACCGCCGAACTGACCGATCCACTCCTCGGCATGGCAGCACACCAGGTTCGCGCGACGCTCGGAAGCGGCGAGCAGAAGACCATCGACGCAGACGTCGTGTTGATCGCCACCGGCGCCAGCCCCCGCATCATCCCGGGAGCCGAGCCCGACGGTGAGCGAATCATGACGTGGCGCCAGCTCTACGACTTGGACGAGCTTCCCGAGCACCTGGTCGTGGTCGGTTCCGGTGTCACCGGTGCCGAGTTCGTCTCCGCGTACACCGAGATGGGCGTCAAGGTCACGCTCGTGTCCAGTCGCGACCGTGTTCTGCCCGGCGAGGATGCCGATGCGGCGCTCGTGCTCGAGGACGCCCTCGCCGAGCGCGGTGTCACCCTCGTCAAGCATGCCCGCGCGGACGCCGTCGAGCGCACCGAGAAGGGCATCGTCGTCAAGCTCTCCGACGGCCGCACGGTCGAAGGAAGCCACGCTCTGATGACCGTCGGTTCCGTCCCCAACACCAACGGTCTCGGCCTGGAGCGGGTCGGCATCGAGTTGGACAAGGGTGGATACCTGCGTGTCGACCGGGTCTCGCGCACCACGGTTTCCGGTATCTACGCTGCCGGTGACTGCACCGGACTGCTCCCGCTCGCGTCGGTGGCTGCGATGCAGGGACGTATCGCGATGTACCACGCACTGGGTGAAGGCGTCAGCCCGATCAAGTTGAAGACCGTCGCGTCGGCCGTCTTCACACGCCCCGAAATTGCAACGGTGGGTGTTTCGCAGGCAGCGATCGACAACGGAGAGGTGCCTGCGCGCACCGTCATGTTGCCGCTCAACACCAACCCGCGCGCCAAGATGTCCGGTTTGCGTCGCGGATTCGTGAAGATTTTCTGCCGCCCGGCTACCGGCGTGGTCATCGGCGGTGTTGTGGTCGCACCCACTGCTTCGGAATTGATCCTGCCGATCGCGATCGCCGTACAGAACAACCTGACGGTCAACGACCTGGCGCAGACGTTCTCGGTGTACCCGTCGCTGACCGGATCGATCACCGAGGCTGCTCGTCAGCTCATGCGTCACGACGACCTGGACTGACAACCGACCAGAGTCTTCTTACAATGTGGGAACTCTGTTTCACATACTGAAGTATTGGTGGGATAGTCGAGATACCGACCGAATCAAGGGTCGGTATCTCGGCGCTCTCCCGCCCCGTTGACCCAGGACGGCTCAGGGTGTTTTTCCTCTGACCTTCATTCTGCGTGCCTGGGAGCTTCATATGACACACGCCGCGCTGTCCGCTCGCATGGACGGACTCCGTAGTTCTGCAATTCGCGATCTGCTCACCCTGACTGCCCGGCCCGACGTCATCAGCTTGGCCGGCGGACTGCCCGATCCCGATTTCATTCCGCGGGAGCGAATCTCGAAGGCAGCCCACGACGCACTCGGTGACCCCTCGTCCGTTCAGTACGGCGAGACCTCCGGCCTGCTGCGCCTCCGTGAGGTGATCGCCGAGCGCGAATCATCCAAGATCGGGCGGACACTCGACGTGTCCGAAGTCGTGATCACCCACGGTTCTCAGCAAGGTTTGAGCTTGCTCGCGCAGGTCCTCCTCGACGCCGGTGACGTCGTGGTCGTGGAGGAACCGGCATATACCGGTGCGCTGCAGGTCTTTCGAACGGCGCAGGCCCGTCTCGTTCCCGTCCAGCTCGACGAGGACGGAATGGACACCGACGCGCTCGAAGCGAAACTCGACGCCGGTCTTCGGCCCAAAGTTGTTCACACCGTGAGCAATTTCCACAACCCGCGCGGCGCGGTGCTTTCGGCGCAGCGGCGAGCGCACTTGGCGGCACTGGCGGACCGATACGGGTTCTGGGTTCTCGAGGACGACCCGTACGGCGAACTGTACTTCGGCGAGAAACCGCCGGCACCGCTGGCGGCGTTGTCGGACAGGGTGATTCGGCTGTCCAGTGCTTCCAAAGTGTTGGCACCGGCGCTGCGCGTCGGCTGGCTGCACGGCGACCGAAAGGTCTGCGAGGCGGTCGAACTGATCAAGCAAGGCGCTGACCTGTGCGGGTCTTCGCTCACCCAGCAGATCGCCGCAGACCTCTTCTCCGACGTCGAATGGTTCGACGCGCATCTCGACGTGCTTCGAGCGGGGTACGGCGCGAGGGCGAAGGCGTTGGTCACGGCCGCCGAGACGGAATTGAGTGGGCGTGCACGCTTTTCCGAGGTCCGCGGCGGGATGTTCTGTTGGATGGATTTCCTCGACGACGTCGACACCACCGAACTCCTGGGTGCCGCGCTCGCGCATGGCGTGGCATTTGTCCCAGGTTCGGCCTTCGCGGTCGAAGCGGACCTTGGTCGAAGCGCTCGACTGTGTTTCGCGACGTATCCCGAAGCCGTGCTGGTCGACGCCGTCGGCAGGCTCCGGGACAGTGTCACCGCAGGTACAGCCTGACTTTGTCGATAGTGTTGCGGAGCAGATCGATCTCCGTACCGGACGGCGGGGTGGTGACGGTGACGTGGTCGGCGACGGCCAGATCCCATCCCGTCGCCTCTCGCACCTGATCGACCGAGATGCCTTCGTGGACACTGGTCAGCTCCAACTCGCCGCCGGGGCCCTGGTGTGTCAGGACACCGAGGTTGGTGAACACCTTTGTCACCCCTGCACCTGCCGGCATGATGCCCTTTCCGCTGGCGTGGGCGCGGGCGGGGCTGGGTGAGGTGCAGAAGTCGAGCTCGGCCGGAAAGGAACTGAGGTCGTGGCGACGCATCACGACGAAGATCTCGGCGGCGTTCGCGATGATCTCGACGGCCCCGCCTGCGCCGGGCAGTCTGACCGTCGGGTTCTTCCAGTCACCGATGAAACTTGTGTTCAGGCTTCCCGTTCGATCGATTTGAGCGGCCCCGAGAAATCCGACGTCGACGTTGCCACCTTGCAGGACATAACCGAAGAGCGCGGCCATACTGAGCACGGATTCGGCACCGGAGACCACGACGGAGTCGGCGATACCTTCGGCCATCGCCGACGGATGCGCGCCGCACACTCCGGATTCGTAGATCAGTTCTACGTCCGGATTCGACGTGTGGCGCGCGAGATCGACTGCGAGCGTGGGGAGCCCGACTCCGGCGAAAACACGGCGCTTACCCGCCAACTCGCGTGCCGCGACGGCGACGATCGTTTCGGTGGAGGTGGTGTTACCGCTGACAATCGTGGTGGTCACAGTCTGCTCCCGTAGTCGACAGGTGTGGAGAGTTTTGATTCGACCTCGAGATCCGACCAGTAGTCAGCTCCGAGCTTGGCGAGATATTCGTCGTGATCGCCGAGTGTGTACACCCATTCGTCGAGCCAATTTCTCAGCAACGAAGGGTCTTTGGAAATCTCGGTCCAGCGTCGGTAGAAGCCGCAATCGCGGTCGTAGTATCCCTGTGCGTACGACGGGTGCGCGCCGCGCGGGCAGACGACAACCGCGTCGACTGCATGCGAGGGAATCAGAGTTCGGCTCGGATCTGACCTGATGACCTCGTCGTCGACCAGCTCTTCCACAACGACGATCGCCTTCTTCGCGGCGTAAACGGCTTCTTGCTGCACCCCGGCGATGCCCCAGATCTGTGCGTTCCCGGACGTGTCCGCTCGCTGTGCGCCGATGATCGTCACATCCGGATTCAACGGCGGCACAACGTAGACGCTCCCGCCGCCGTACGGATCCTCGACGAGTCTCAGTTGTGGGTTGAGTGCGGGTAGATCACTACCGGCGTACGACCGCAGCGGGAAGAAGGGAAGCCTGGCCGCTCCCGCCTGATACCGGCACACCATGCCGTAATGACTGTATTCCTCGACTTCGAGGGGGAGCGGGTCCTGGTTCTCGATGCGTCTGCGTAACTCGTACAGAGAACCTGCGGAGCCGCTGGCGAAGAACGAGGCAACCAGCTTTCGGACGCAGCCGGCGGCGACGAGTTGATCGGAAACGATGTCCGGCGTCATCCGGCAGAGCGTGAGGTCCTTTCTGCCCTGCCGGATGATCTCGTGTGCCGCGGCAAAAGGAATGAGATGTGAAAATCCCTCCAGCGCAACGGTCATCCCGTCTTCGACGTATCGGCCGACGGCCTCTTTCATCGAGAGGGTCTTGTCCACGTGTGTACCTCTTCTTGTTCTTTCGCGCACTCGGTCGGTTTCGGAACTTGACATGTTCGGCCGGTGTGGCGCAACAATGTCGGGTGGAAATTCATCAGATCAACGCATTTCTCGCGGTGGCTGAGGAGCTACATTTCGGCCGTGCGGCGCAGCGGCTTCGGATTGCGCAACCGCCGCTGAGTCGAACGATCAGGCAATTCGAGAAACAGCTCGGTTCGCCGTTGTTCGATCGGAGCACTCGAACTGTGCGGCTCACTGCTGCCGGTGAAGCGCTGCTGCTTCCGGCGCGCGAGATTCTGGACGCGTGCCGGATGGCCGAGATCGCGGTGTCTGCGGCAGGCAAGGGAACGACAGGTCGCGTTCGCCTGGGTTTCGCGGGGACTTCTTCGCATCTGCTCGTCGGGCGGTGGGCGAAATTGGTGAGAAAGACCAATCCCGGTATCGAATTCGTGCTCGACAGTTCTGCTTTCGCGAACGAGGCGTTGTTGATGCTGCTCGATCGACGACTCGACATCGGGATGGTGCGGTGGACCGTACCGCCGCTCGGGATCACGTCGAGATTGATCGCCGAGGAGAACTTTCTGGTGGCCATGTCCAAAGACCACCCGTTGGCGTCGAGGGACTCGGTTCGGTTGATCGAATTGGAGTCCGAGAATTGGGTGACGCTTCCGGCGGAGCCAGGTTCGATTCTGCGGGAGTCTCTGCTCACTGCCTCGAAGAACGCAGGGTTCCTGGCTCGCATCGTGCAGACGGCACCGGATTCGATGTCGTTGATCGCGCTGGTGTCCGCGGAAATCGGATGCTCGTTGACCATTTCCTCGGTGGCCCAGAGCATCGTGAATCCTGATGTTGTCTTTGTTCCGGTCATGGACCCACCTCCTCCTCTTCAACTGCGTATCGCCTGGCGAGAGGGAGACGACAGACCTGCACTTCTCGAAGTGTTGAAATTGTCCGAGCAGGCGCTGCCGTCCCTGGCCTAGACGGTTGCCCGACCGGTAGGAATCTCACCCGCTTCGGACTTCGGCGAGTTCGCAATATCGACAAGAGTGTTTTCGAGTTCGAGTTCGTCGTAGTCCGCTTGTTCGGCCGTCGAGAGTTCGCCCGCGTTGTAGCCGGTACGTCGGAGCAGGAGCAGGGTGCAGATCAGCGAGACAAGGGCGTACAGCCCGGATACGATCGCGACCCCGACGATATTGCCTGACGTGTTGAGCATCCACTGCGCCAGTACGGGAGTTCCGCCGCCGACGACAAGGGAACACAATTGGTACGCCGTCGACAGACCGGTGTAACGGATGTTGGCGGGGAAGGCCCGAGCGAGAACGCCGGCGATGGCGCCGTAGAACATCGAGTGCGGGATCGTGGCCAGACACATCGCGACGACTGCGATGGTGAAGTTCCCGGTTCGGATCGCGAAGAACATGGCGGGCATGAGGACGAACTCCGGTATCACCATCAGGCACATGGCTTTTCGCATGTCGATCTTGGAGACCAGGACGGCACCGAAAGGTTGGACGATGAACTGCACGACGAGCGCGATCGCGATGGCGGCCAGGAAGGTTCCTCGATCGTATCCGAGTTCTTTTGTAGCCCAGGACAATGCGAAGGTGTTCTTGAAATAGGTGACCTGGGCGAGGGGGAGTGCGCCGGCGCCGAGGAGAACCAGTACCCAGTGCTTGCGCAAGACTTCGGCGAGCGGAAGCTTGACGACCTTCTTGCGTGCGAGAACGGCCTTCATCTCGTCCGACTCTTCGAGTTTGAGGCGAATGATCATCCCGAGAATGACCAGCACCGCCGAGATGATGAACGGGATGCGCCATCCGTACAGGAGGAACGACGGCGTCGGCATCGAGGACAGAAGGAAGAACGCGATGGTGGCCAACAGATTTCCGGCGGGTGAGCCCTGTTGGGCGAACGCGGAGTAGAGGATGCTCTTGCCCTTCGGTGCATTCTCGCTGGCAATGAGCACTGCGCCGCCCCACTCGCCACCGACCGCGACTCCTTGGATGACGCGAAGGGTGACCAGACCGATCGGCGCCCAGATCCCGACCTGTGCGTAGGTGGGGAGGAGTCCGATGCCTACCGTGGCGACACCCATCATCATCAAGGTGATGACGAGAGTGTTCTTGCGTCCGATCCGGTCGCCGAGGTGACCGAAGATGATCCCGCCGATCGGCCTGGCGAGGAAGCCTGCCCAGAGTGTGATGAAGGCGAGGAGAGTTCCGACTCCGTTCGGGAGAGTGTCGGAGAAGAAGATGTCGCCGAATACCAGGGCAGCGGCAGTGCCGTAGATGTAGAAGTCGTACCACTCGATAGTGGTTCCGATGAACGAAGCGATACCGGCTCTTCGCGCCTTGGCGTTGATCTCCTCGGAACTGCGAGTGGGTGAACTCATGCGTGGCGACCTTTCTCTGCAACATTCGCGGCGCCGAAACGTGGCGTGCCTGAATGAGATTCGCAGAGTGGTGTAGGTCACGTCCAATACCAACTTGGTCGCCTATTGATACCTCAGGAGTATCAATGGGCGACCATGATCAGCTCTTCCGGTATGGAAGGATCGGGGTGATTACTCGGACCAGTTGTACGTCCGCTCGACGGCCTTGTTCCACTCCGTGTACAGCCGTGACCTTTCGGACTCGTCCATCGCCGGTTCCCAGGTTTGGCCGACGGCCCAGTTGTTGCGGATGTCTTCGGTGTCGGCCCAATAACCGATGGCGAGGCCCGCTGCGTATGCAGCACCGAGAGCTGTCGTTTCGTTGACCACCGGGCGGATGACGGGAACTCCGAGGATGTCCGACTGGAACTGCATCAGGGTTTCGTTGACCACCATGCCGCCGTCGACCTTCAGTGCGGACAGTTCGACTCCCGAATCCGCTCGCATGGCGTCGATGACCTCGCGGGTCTGGTATGCCGTCGCCTCGAGCGCTGCGCGGGCCAGGTGTCCCTTGTTGACGAAGCGCGTCAGACCGACGATGACACCCCGGGCATCCGGTCGCCACCGAGGTGCGAACAGCCCGGAGAACGCGGGCACGAAGTAGGCGCCGCCGTTGTCGTCGACACTTGCGGCGAGCGGCTCGATGTCCTTGGCGTTCTGAATGATTCCGAGATTGTCTCGAAGCCACTGGACCAAGGAACCCGTCACGGCGACGGAACCTTCGAGTGCGTACACGGCAGGGGCTTCGCCGAGTTTGTAGCAGACGGTCGTCAGTAGTCCGTGCTTGCTGTGCACCGGCTTCGTGCCAGTATTGAGAAGCATGAAATTGCCGGTGCCGTAGGTGTTCTTGGCTTCACCCTCGGAGAGGCAGGCCTGGCCGAATGTGGCTGCCTGCTGGTCACCGAGGATTCCGGCGACCGGCACACCGGCGAGATTGCCGCGTGGACGTCCTGTGCCGTAGACCTCTGAGGAACTACGGATTTCCGGGAGCATCGACATCGGGATTCCGAAGTCCGCACAGATCGATTCGTCCCACTGGAGGGTCTCGAGATCCATCAGCATCGTGCGTGACGCATTGGTGACATCTGTCACGTGGACGCCCTCGGTCAGGTTCCACACGATCCACGTGTCGACAGTGCCGAAGCACAATTCGCCGGCCTCCGCTTTTGCTTTCGCACCGTCGACGTTGTCGAGAATCCAGCGGATCTTCGGCCCGGCGAAGTAGGTCGAGAGTGGTAGTCCGGTCTTGTCTCGATACTTGTCCGGACCCTCGTCGCCGCCCAGTTCGACACACAGTTGATCCGTGCGCGTGTCCTGCCACACGATCGCGTTGTAGATCGGCTTACCCGTCGAACGTTCCCAAACGACGGTCGTCTCACGCTGATTCGTGATTCCGACGGCAGCGATGTCGGCCCGCGTGAGATCGACCTTCGCGAGAGCGCCGGCCACCACCTCCCGAGTGTTGATCCACAGCGCCACCGGATCGTGCTCGACCCAACCTGCTCGCGGGAAAATCTGCTCGTGTTCTTTCTGCGCAACGCTCACCACGGCGCCGTCGTGATCGAAGATCATGCAGCGGCTCGACGTCGTGCCTTGGTCGATGGCGGCGATGTATTGATTCACTGTGCTCCTAGGTTCGGGCGTGTTCGCAGTAATCCGTGCGCTGTCGCAGTATGTGGATCAAGCTACTAGCCTGTAAACGGATTCGTCGTCGACTTACAGGAGACCGGGTTGAGTAAGCAGCAAGGTGCGCAGTTTCTCGGCCCGCAGCAGCGCGAAGCTGCTTGGGAACAACTTCAGACCGAGCAATTCGACGTCGTCGTGGTGGGCGGTGGTGTCGTCGGTGTCGGAGCGGCCCTCGATGCGGCCACCCGCGGGCTGAAGGTTGCGTTGGTCGAGGCCCGTGACTACGCATCCGGTACGTCCAGTCGCTCGTCGAAGATGTTCCACGGCGGTCTCCGCTATCTCGAGCAACTAGAATTCGGCCTCGTTCGTGAGGCGTTGCGTGAGCGCGAACTCTCGCTGACCACGCTCGCTCCGCACCTGGTCAAGCCGCTGAAGTTTCTGTTCCCCTTGGCTCACCGAGTGTGGGAACGCCCGTACATGGCCGCGGGAATCTTCCTCTACGACCGGATGGGCGGCGCCAAATCGGTCCCCTCCCAGAAGCACTTGACGCGGGCGGGCGCACTGCGCATGTCGCCGAGCCTCAAGCGCAGTTCACTGACCGGTGGCATCCAGTACTACGACACCGTCGTCGACGACGCTCGGCACACCATGACCGTTGCACGGACCGCCGCCCACTACGGCGCGGTTGTCCGAACGTCGACGCAGGTCGTGGGATTTCTGCGTGAAGCGGACCGGGTCTCGGGAGTTCGTGTTCGCGACTGCGAAGACGGCCGTACCGCGGAGGTCAAGGGTCACGTCGTCATCAATGCAACCGGTGTCTGGACGGACGAAATCCAGGCCCTCTCACGTCAGCGCGGACGGTTCCGGGTGCGAGCGTCGAAGGGCGTACACATCGTCGTCCCACGCGATCGCATCGTCAGTGAAGCCGCCATCATCCTGCGTACCGAGAAGTCGGTGCTGTTCGTCATTCCGTGGGGCAGTCACTGGATAATCGGCACCACCGACACCGACTGGAACTTGGATCTCGCACATCCAGCGGCAACCAAAGCAGATATCGACTACATCCTCGGTCACGTGAACTCCGTCCTGGTCACGCCGCTGACGCACGCCGACATCGACGGTGTCTACGCAGGCCTGCGTCCGCTGCTTGCCGGTGAGAGCGACGAGACGTCGAAGCTCTCGCGCGAGCACGCCGTTGCCCGTGTGGCTCCAGGCCTGGTCGCCATCGCCGGTGGAAAGTACACGACGTATCGGGTCATGGCGGAAGACGCCGTCGATGTCGCAGCAGAAGACATTCCGGCGCGAGTGGCGTCGTCGATCACGGAGAAGGTGCCGCTCGTCGGCGCCGACGGATACTTCGCGTTGATCAATCAGACTGTGCAACTGGGCGAGCAGTACGGCTTGCATCCGTATCGCGTCAAGCACTTGCTCGACCGCTACGGTTCACTCATCACGGAGGTCCTCGAACTCGGCCGACAGACGCCGGAGTTGTTGCAGCCCATCACAGATGCCCCCGATTACCTTCAGGTCGAGGCTGTGTACGCCGCCGCGGCCGAGGGTGCATTGCACCTCGACGACATCCTGGCTCGTCGCATGCGCATCGCAATCGAGTACCCGCATCGTGGTGTCAACTGTGCGCAACAGGTTGCCGGATTGGTTGCCCCGATTCTCGGTTGGGATGCCGCCACCGTCGAGCGCGAGGTCGACACGTACCGAGCGCGCGTCGAAGCGGAGATCGAGTCGCAGACCCAGCCGGACGACGAGTCGGCCGACGCCTTGCGCGCCGCAGCGCCGGAGTCTCGGGCCGAGATCCTCGAACCCGTCGTCGTGGTGCCGGATCGGGTCTGAGTCGCCCGTCGTTTGTTCTCGGTCTGTCGCGGGTAGGCGGATGTCGAATCACCACCCGTGTCAGCACAGACCGGTCGAGCGTCGCCCAGGAGGATCCCAATGTTCGGTAGTCGGTCGAGATCTGCTGAGGAACACATAGCCACTGCTTATCTGGTCACTCACCTGTGCGGAGCGATGGTAGGGCTGCAACTCTCGCGGTCACTCTCGGACTCGTACGGCGCGTGGGCCGACGGTGAGCTGGACTCGTTGCCGGGTGAGCTCGAGTACGAGATCGAGCAGCTGCTGCAACTGATCGAGGACACCCAGGGCATATCTCTGCCGCGGTACTCCAAGATCGACGCGACGGTCAATCGGATCAGGCGCCTCGTCCATGTCGACGCCATCTGGCGCAACCGTCTCGTGAAGCTGGCAACTCTCGAGATCATGCGGACCGCTCTGTGCGGCAAGAGTGCGATGTGGGAGGTCCTGAGAGACATTCCGGCCGGGGAGACGGAGGAGCAGTACCGCGAGCTCAACGACCTGGTGTCCAAGCAGATCACCACCGTCACGGCTCTGCATCACCGCGCGGCCACGGAAGCTTTTCAGGGGACGGACGGGCGGGAATCGGCGAGCGGCGGCGACCCCATCCGCTCGAGTAAGTAAGGTTTGTACCGTTCGGTGAAGAATTCGATGAACGGTAGACCCCGAGGTGTATGGAGATGGCTGAGCGCGACCAAGCACTGACAGAACCCACGGCAGTGTTCGCGGCGTTGGCGGAGATCCTCTACTCCGCCGCAGACAGCGCCGAGGTGTACTCCGCGATCTGTTCGGCGGCTGTCGAGTTGATTCCCGGTTGCGATCACGCAAGCCTGATGCTGCGACGGGGAAACACCAACGTCACGGTAGCGGCAAGCGACGAGATCGCCGAGTATGCAGACGATCTCGAACGTGCGACTGGCGAGGGGCCGTGCATCGACGCCCTCGACACGGAGGCGCCGCAGCTCGAGTCAGATCTTCGCACTCCGAATCAGTGGCCCGAGTTCGCTCGGAAAGTCGTGGCAGAGACACCCATTCGTGGCTCGATGGGGTTCCGACTGATGGTCGATCGTCAGAAGTTCGGTGCCCTCAACCTCTTCTCCGACACTCCGGGAGCGTTCACGGAAACTGTTGCCGACCACGCGATCATGTTGGCATCGTTTGCATCCGTGGCCGTCACCGCGCTGAACCGAGGAGAGGATGCCGACTCGCTGCGGCGCGGCCTGGCGAGCAGTCGCGAAATCGGTCAGGCCGTCGGTCTGCTGATGGCTTTGCATCGGGTGTCCGACGACGAGGCCTTCGACATTCTGGTGCGAACCTCGCAGAACATGAACGTCAAGATCGCCGAGTTGGCGCGCAAGGTCATCGTCCAGCATCGTTCGACTCTGGACTGAGCGCTTCGTTCGCCCCGGGCGAGCCGAGGAGTTGAGATCGCTTGAGATCCACCGTCTCTCGAAGTGCCGTCACCACCGCTGCGACTTCCGGTCGGCGCAAGGATTCAGAACGAGCCACCAACCAGTACGAAAGTCTGACTTCGATGTGAGCCGGCAGCACGCGAATAAGATCGTCGTGCTGCTCGGCCATGAAGCAGGGGAGCAGGCCGATGCCGGCACCCGCGCGCGTTGCCTCGATGTGGACGAACACGTTGGTGGACGTGACGGCCTCGCGCATGGAAACCGTGAGCTTGCGGGCCAGATCGAGTTCGTCGACCTGCAGCATCGAGTCGATGAAATACACGAGCGAGTGTTCGGCCAGATCTTCGGCACTTTCGGGAACTGCATTCTGACGTAGATACTCTCGGGAGGCGTACAAACCCAGCGCGTAGTCGGCCAGATGGACGGCCTCGGCGCGGTGAACTTGAGGTTTGCCGACAACAACCTCGATGTCGAGCCCCGAGCGTATCTGCGACGCCTTTCTGGTCGCGACGACTATCTCCACGCTCACGCGAGGATGGCGTCTGCGAACCGCTGCGCCGGCGGGGGCCGCGATGTATGCGCTGAAGCCGTCGGTGGCCGAGACCCGCACGACGCCGTCGAGTTGCTGCTGACCGGTGGAGTCGAGCGCCAGTTCGTTCACCGCGGCCTCGATGCGCTCGGCCGCGCTGAGGGCTTGTCTGCCCAGGTCGGTCAACTCCCAGCCGCCGGACGAGCGGACCAGTACACGGCCGCCGAGGCTCTTCTCGAGCGAGGCGATGCGGCGCGAAATGGTGGTGTGGTTGAGGCCCAGGTCGTCGGCGGCGGTGTTGAAGCGGCCGGTGCGACCGACCGCGAGAAGCACCAGTAGGTCGTCCGGGCTCAGTCCGAGTGTCATATCTGCATTTTTGCACCTGTATGGTGCGAGATTTGTCATTGTCGTGCCAAGAATCTGCACCGATACTCATCGAGTCACAAAAAATGTGCGAGCGGTCACATTCCTGATCGTGAAGAGCAGGCGAATCGCGAACTGAAGACGAGGGAGTCCACGATGAGCGTCGACAACATGCCGAAACCCGAGAGCCAAGCCCCACCATCGGGGCTGAAGAAGGTGGTCGGCGCCTCGATGGCGGGCACCGTGGTCGAGTGGTACGAGTTCTTTCTGTACGGCACGGCGGCCACTCTGGTCTTCAGCAAAGTCTTCTTTCCTGGCGGCGGCAACGAGCTGGATGCGATCATCGCGGCTTTCATCACCTACGCCGTCGGATTCGCCGCCCGGCCACTCGGCGGAATCGTCTTCGGATATTTCGGAGATAAGTTCGGCCGGAAGCAGTTGTTGCAGTTCAGTTTGCTGCTGGTCGGTGCCGCGACCTTCCTGATGGGCTGTCTACCGACATACGGTCAGATCGGCTACTGGGCGCCGGCACTGCTGGTCACGCTGCGCTTCATCCAAGGATTTGCTGTCGGCGGCGAATGGGGTGGGGCGGTACTCCTTGTCGCCGAGCACAGCCCGAATCGATCTCGCGGGTTCTGGTCGTCCTGGCCTCAGGCCGGCGTGCCGATGGGCAACCTGGTGGCCACTGTCGTGCTGTTGATCCTGACGTCGACGCTCTCGGACGAATCCTTCATGAGTTGGGGCTGGCGCGTTGCCTTCTGGCTCTCCGCGGTGATCGTTCTGGTCGGGTACTACGTTCGGACCAAGGTCACCGACGCTCCCATTTTCGTTGCGGCGCAGAAGGAAGCAGAACTGGTCAAGGCAACCTCGTACAGCGTTTTCGAGGTGGTCAAGCGTTACCCGCGCGGAGTGTTGACCGCGATGGGCCTGCGTTTCGCCGAAAACGTCATGTACTACCTCGTGGTGACCTTCTCGATCACCTACCTCAAGGTCGTCGTGCATGCGGACACGGCGCACATCCTCTGGTGGATGCTGATGGCACATGCCGTGCACTTCGCAGTGATTCCGTTGGTAGGCAAACTGTCCGACACGATCGGTCGACGCCCGGTGTACATGATCGGCGCCGTCACCGCTGGAACATGGGGATTCTTCGCCTTTCCGATGATGAACAGCGGGCACAATGCAGTCATCTTGTCGGCAATCATCATCGGGCTTGTGTTCCACGCGTTCATGCACGCCGGCCAACCCGCGATCATGGCCGAGATGTTCCCGACCCGGATGCGCTATTCCGGTGTCTCCCTGGGATATCAGGTCACGTCGATCGTGGCAGGTTCACTGGCTCCGATCATCGCGACCGGACTGCTGAGCAAGTTCGACTCCTCGGTTCCTATCGCGATCTATCTCCTGTTGGCATCCCTGGTCACCATCGTCGCAGTCGTTTTCGCGCGGGAGACCAAGGGAATCTCGCTCGAGTCCGTCGATGCTGCCGACGCACGAGTGCTCGCCGACGAGCGGGCCGGTGTTTCCGCATGACGCTCTCCGGCAAAACGGCACTGGTCACCGGTGGTGCCAGCGGTATCGGCGAGGCGTGTGCTCGACTCCTTGCCGCCCGCGGCGCCCACGTCACCGTCGCTGATCTCGACGACGTCGCCGCGAAGGCGCTGGCCGACGAGATCGACGGCACTGCGTGGGCCGTCGATCTCCTCGACACCGACCAACTCGTGGATCTGGCACTCGAGACGGACGTACTTGTCAACAACGCCGGCATTCAACGGGTCAGTCCCATCGAGGATTTCGACGTCGAGGACTTCCGGAAGATTCAACGCCTCATGGTCGAAGCGCCGTTCCTCCTGGTCAGAGCGGCCCTGCCGTACATGTACCGCAAAGGATTCGGGCGCATCGTCAACATTTCCTCGGTCCACGGGCTCCGCGCTTCGGCATTCAAGAGTGCGTACGTCACGGCAAAGCACGGACTCGAAGGGCTGTCGAAAGTTGTTGCGCTCGAAGGTGCCCCACACGGTGTCACCAGTAACTGCGTCAATCCGGGCTACGTCCTGACGCCACTCGTGCGATCCCAGATCTCCGACCAGGCAAAGGTTCACGGAATCAGTGAATCCGAGGTTGTCGAAAAGGTGATGCTCACTGAGAGCGCGATCAAACGGATGGTCGAGCCCGCAGAAGTGGCATCGCTGGTGGGGTGGCTGGCATCGACCGAGGCGTCGATGGTGACGGGGGCTTCGTACACCATCGACGGCGGGTGGAGCGCCAGCTAGATCACTCGGTCTGCTGTGTTGTTCAAGCTGCCGGGTTTCAGGCTTCGGGAATCTCGATTCCGAACTTCTCGCGGGTGATGACCTCGGGTTCGGGACCGCCGCGAACTCCGGTGTCGAGTGCGTCGATTGCGGAGAGTTCTTCGGCGGTGAGTTCGAAGTCGAACACGTCGAAGTTCTCCGCGATCCGCGAGGGAGTCACCGACTTGGGGATCACCTGGCGGCCCTGCTGGAGGTGCCAGCGCAGCATCACCTGTGCAGGCGACTTGCCGTGAGCGGTCGCGATGGCGCCGATGGTGGCGTCCTCGAGGGTCGAGCCGTGGGAGCCGTCGCGGTAGAACGTGATTCCGCCGATCGGTGACCATGCCTGAGACAGAATCCCGCGATCGGCGTCGGCCTCGAGCAAAGTCGACTGCCTGAAGTACGGATGAACCTCGATCTGGTTGACCGCCGGCACCACGGACGTTGCGTCCAGGAGTCGGGTGAGGTGATCCGGCATGAAGTTACTGACTCCGATGGCGCGGACCTTGCCGTCGGCCAGAAGCGTTTCCAACGCCCTGTACGCGTCGATCGTGCGCTCGAACTCGCTCGGCAACGCCTGATGGAGGATCAGAAGGTCGAGTTGTTCGACACCGAGTTTGCCTGCGCTCTTGTCGAAGGCATGCAGAGTCTCGTCGTATCCGTAGTCGGTGATCCAGACCTTCGACTCGACGAAGATGTCCGCGCGATCGAGTCCGGATCGCCGGATCGCCTCACCGACGCCCTTCTCGTTGCCGTAGGCCGCCGCAGTGTCGATATGGCGATAACCCGTCGACAGCGCGGACTCGACGGCGGCGACCGTTTCGTCCGGCGGCGTCTGGTACACGCCGAAACCCAGCGCGGGGATGTCGACGCCGTTGTTCAGTTTCAGGCTCGGGATGCTCATGTCGTCCACGGTAGCGGCGGCCGGGGGTTCGGCGGGAGTGACTGCTCAGCCGGGTAACGGCAGTACCCCTTCAGGCCTGGGGATTCGCGATCGGGGGACTCGTCAATGAGTGAGCACTATCTTCAACCCGACTATGAGGGTGGCGACGGCAGCGAGGCCGAAGGCTGCCAGATGTGTGTTCGTACTGACTTTCTCGCCGTGCAGTCGGCTGATCACGTAACTGGTGGAACCGATCCGCAGGATCAAGACGATTTCCGCGATCAACTGCGCCGTCCGTGGTTCCAGGAAGTTGAACCACGCCGTCGCGAGAATGACGACAGGAACAACCGCAGAGGTGAGGATCGGGACGGAATCGCGAAGAGAGTCGATTCTCTCCGCGGTCGTCAGTCGGCGATCGTTGCGAATGCTCTCGCCGACGCCCTCGGCAAATGTGTGGGCGATGTATGTCGACAATGCCGTGCCGACCACAATCGCGGCGCCGAGCGATTCCTGAGATTTCGTCACCGGTATGAGTGCGGCGAGGACAAGAATGTTGCCGTAGATGTACGCGGTGGTCCTCGCCGCCACACGTTCTTGTCCCAGCGGCGCACCGTGAG
Source organism: Rhodococcus sp. BH5 (assembly GCF_027583855.1). NCBI lineage: Bacteria > Bacillati > Actinomycetota > Actinomycetes > Mycobacteriales > Nocardiaceae > Rhodococcus > Rhodococcus sp. BH5. The sequence continues at coordinate 1,113,585 of NZ_JAJHVW010000001.1, read as the reverse complement.
ACGTGATCGGACGGTTCAGCAGGGTTCGCAGGTCCCACTCCATGTTCAGAGCATGGCAGATCAGACCCTGGGGCTGTAGTGCATCGGGTTATCTCGCTGCTCGAGCGGGGGCAGGTTGCGCGCCGGTGTGTGGACCAGTGGTGCATCGGCGGGGATTCGCCCGTCAGCTCGATCCCATCCCGCGCGAGCACGTGGCTGATACCGGTATCGCCACGGCACCAGACGGAAGACGGCGTTGACGGTGCGGCCGACAGCGTTGTGAATTTTCTGATCGCGACTGGTCCACGAGTAGCCGAGTAGGTCTCGAACCGGTTGGTCGTACATTCCGACCGTCAGCCACACGAATCCGCAGGCGAGGGGGATTCGGGCGAGCCGCCACAACGGATCGGGTAGCCACGTCATGTACGGGGGCTTGCCGAGTCCCGACAGGTCGAGGACGTCGCGGGTCGCCTTGTTGTCTTCGAGTACGTTGCGGCACATGTGGTCCCAGTACTCCTGAAATGCTTCCCAGGTCTCGGGAACAGGGCGCATGCTCATCCCGTACAGGCGGTACCACTGAATGTGCTCGGTGAAGAGCTGACGTTTCTGGGCCTCGGTCAAGCCACCGGAGAAGTTCTCGGCAGTGACGATGGTGCCCATGAAGAACGTTGCGTGCGCCCAGTAGAAAGTATCGGGATCGAGTGCGTGATACCGACGCCCCAACTTGTCGACGCCCTTGATTCGTGTGTGATAGCCGCGGACTTCTTCGGCTGTCTGCTGCGCGCGATCGCCGTCGAAGACCACGCCTGCAATGGGATACAGCGAGCGGTACAGCCGTTCCCACCGCTCGTCGAAGAATTGCGAATGCTCCTCGACTCCGGCGCCGAGGCCGGGGTGCATGTTCTGCATCGAACCGGCCCAGACGCCTTGCAGCATCCCGCGCCAGTCGCCGAAATACTTCCACGTCAGGGAATCCGGACCGAGGGGAACCGGGGTGCTGCTGTCGTCAAGTTGACTACGCATGTTGTCAGATTAGGATCGACAACAGCGGTAGTCAAGGATCGAATGCCGGGTGCATTGAAGATCAAGTGTCGGCGAAGTGGGGAAGTTGTGAGCATCGAAGAACGCAGGGCCACTCGAAAGGCGACGTTGTTCGACGTCGGAGTGACACTGCTCGGTGCGGTCGACGGTCCGGCCGTCAACGTGCGTGCGGTCTGCAAGGCTGCCGGTCTGACCGAGCGGTACTTCTACGAAAGCTTCACCGATCGCGATCAGTACGTTGTCGCGGTCCACACGTTTGTCGCCGAGCGCGCGCAGTCGGCGCTTGCGTCGGCAGTGGAGTCGGAGACGACATCCGAGGCCGTCGCCACCGCTGCGGTCGACGCTTTCGTCAAGCTGATGGTCGACGATCCGGCGATGGGGAGAGTGCTCCTGATCGCCCCGCTCTCGGAACCCGTCCTGAGCGGCCGCGGTATCGAATCGATGCCGGCGTTCGTCGACCTGGTGTACGACCAGTTGTCCGAGATCGCTGATCCCGTGGACAAGCAACTGGTGGCAGTCGGACTGGTCGGGGCGTTGTTCACACTGTTCATCGGTTATCTGGACGGCACGATCGTCGTGGACCGTGATCGATTTGTCCGCCACTGCGTCAGGCTGCTGATCAACGCTAACCAGGCGTGAAGGGCTGGCAGGCCGGGCAGAAGAAGATATTTCGCTCGGTGAGCTGATCCGGTCCGAGGATGTCTTCTCTGATGCGAGTTCCGCAACGGCGGCATGGTTTTCCGCGTCTGCCGTACACCCATGTCTGCCTACCGGGGCGGGTGTCGCCGGTGGTGACCCGGATGCGACGTGACTTGTTGACGTTGATGGTGCGAAAAGACAGATCCACTATCGCGTCGAGATTCCCCGCGAGATGTGTCGGCGTTTTCGGGTGAATACCTCGTAGGAAGCAGATCTCGTTTCGGTACACGTTGCCCAGTCCGGCCATCACCCGCTGATCCAGGAGCGCGATTCCGATCGGTACGGAGTCGGCGGCCCGTAGATTTCGGGCGGCCACGGAACTGTCCCAATCGGTCCCGAGCAGATCCGGTCCGAGATGTCCGACGGCCTCCTGTTCCTGCCCGAGTTCGAGGATCTCGGTGATTCCCAGTGAAAAGCCAACTGCTACAGAGTCTTCGGTGGCCAAGATGATGCGCGCTTGATGGGCGGGTCGGCGCCAGCGCTCGCCGGGGCGATAAATCTGCCACTGACCTTCCATCTTCAGATGCGTGTGAATGGACGCTTCGCCCACTCGGATCAGGAGATGTTTTCCGCGGCTGGCGACGGAATCCACGCGGTGGCCCGAGAGATCAACCGTGGCGTAACGAGGAACGCGGACGTCGCAGGTGGTGAGTACCTTCTCGGCCAGGGCAGCGCGCAGTTCATTGGCGGCCCGCCACACGGTATCGCCCTCAGGCATGGTCGCCGCACCCACACTTCAGGATCTCAACTTCCACGATCTCAATCATCATGACCCCAATCCTCATGACCGCAACCGGAATCCGCGAGGGGTGGCCGCGAAGCCGGCTTCGACCAGGACCGGAGCAAAATCGTTGCCGTGGATGGTCTCTCCGTCGACCTTCTCCACTACCAACTTGTCGATGGCGCGAGAAGTCACCTTCTGAGCAAGTGACAGTGCTGCCAGGCGCAACGTTCCGCCGTCGTCGGTGAATGTCAGGATCGTGCGACCGCCGCGCTCGACGAACAGAACCAACTCACCCTCCACCAGAACTACCAGTGCGCCGGCTTTTCGTCCGGGTCGGTGTCCTGGTGACTCTTCGCCCCCCGACGCCGGCCACGGCAGCGCCGCGCCGTACGGGTTTGCCGAGTCGCACGCCGCGAGAGTGACTGCAGCCGAGGAGGTGTGGCGCCCCTCGATGGAATCACCGAACGTCCGCAAGCGGTCCACCATGGGAGGCGTGGAGAATTGAGCGCCGCCCAGGGTGTCCACGAAGTATCCGCGTCGAGCGCGCCCGTTGTCCTCGAACGTGCTCAGTACCTTGTAGATCAACGCGAAACCGCCCGGCACGTTCTCGCTCATCACCGAACCGCGGGTGACGACGCCGTATCGTTCGAGCAGCAGATCAGCCGTGGCGTGCGCCCGGATAGTGGGGTCAGGTTCGATACCTGGCAGCTGGAACCACCGACCGGAGGCAGTTGCCGGTCCCGTGCGCGCGGGCGTGGAAGCGCGGGCCATTCCGCGGTACGGACGGGCCCGCGGAACACGGCGAGGTGATCGGTGACTGGTTGTTGTTCTGGTGGTGTCGGAGAGAAGTGCGCGCAGCGGTGCAACGGTGTCGTTACCGATGTGTCCGAGCCACACCAACTCCCACAGCGCCGTCGTCACCGCACTGTCGACCGTGTCCGCAGCCGACTCCGTAGTTCGCAACGCGTCGACCAACTGGCGGAAGAAGTAGGCACCGCCGCCGGACAGCAGGTCGAGGATGCGCTTCTGCAGTTCCGAGACGTCGGTGTCGGCGGGTGAATTGAGCGTGATCGGTGCCAGGTCGGCGGGGTGCAGCACTACCCACCCGTCCTTGCCCGAGATAGCTCCCGATCCGGACCACAGGACTTCACCCGTCGACGTGAGTTCGTCCAACATCGCGGGAGAGTAGTCGGCAACTCGGCTCGGCAGGATCAACGATTCGAGAGCGGACGCCGGAATCGGAACGCCGGCAAGTTGATCGACCACCGTTGCAACACCGTCGATTCCTCGCAGCGTGCCGCCCACGTGCTGCCAACTGGGAAGGAATCGCCCGAGGGTCGCGGTGCTGACCGGCTCGACCTCCTGCCGTGCCGCGGCGAGCGAGCGACGCCGCAAGCGACGCAGGACCTCGGCGTCGCACCATTCGCTCCCGGTTGCAGACGGGCGGAATTCACCTTCCAGGACCCGCTTTTCGAGCGCGAGCCGACCGAGAACGTCACGCGCGACTGATACTCCGAGACCGAAGCGTGCAGCCGCGTCGGCGAGAGTGAAGGGACCGTGGGTGCGGGCGTACCGGCTCAGGAGGTCGTCGAGTGGTTGATCGACCGGCTCGATGAACGCGGCCGGAACGCCGATGGGTAGGGGAACGCCGAGTCCATCGCGAAGCCGCGCTGCATCTTCGACGACGGTCCACCAGCTCTCGCCCGCATACGAGACGTGGAGGGCGCGTTTGTCCGTAACCAACTTCTCGAGCCATGAGACCGGGTCCTCGAGACAGCGTTCGGTGACTTCTTCGGTGGTCAGCGGGCCGAGCATGCGGAGGAGGTCGGCAACACCCTCGAGGTCCTTGGCCTTTCGGTCAGGGACGAGCCGTTGCAGTTCACGTTCGGCCTGCTCGATCACTCCGGCGTCGAGGAGCTCGCGCAGTTCGACGCGGCCGAGGAGTTCGGCCAACAGCGTGGAGTCCAAGGACAAAGCGGCGGCGCGTCGCTCGGCGAGGGGGCTGTCGCCCTCGTACATGAACGCACCCACGTAGTTGAACAGGAGCGCACTGGCGAACGGAGACGGAGAGGCCGTCTCCACCTCGACGATTCGAATCTGCCTTTTCTCGATCTTGCCGAACAATTCCTTCAGTGCAGGCAGGTCGTAAACGTCCTGCAAGCACTCGCGTACGGTCTCGAGCAGGATCGGGAAGGTCGGGAACTTGCGGGCGACGTCCAGCAGTTGCGCCGACCGCTGACGCTGCTGCCACAGTGGTGCACGTTTTCCGGGATTGCGGCGGGGGAGAAGCAGTGCGCGGGCGGCACATTCGCGGAATCGGGAAGCGAAGAGCGCGGAGCCGCCCACCTCTTGGGTGACCAGATCTTCGATGTCCTCGACGTCGAAGGTGAACAGTTCGGCGCCGGGAGGTTCGTTCTCGGTGTCGGGGAGACGGATGATGATGCCGTCGTCGGAGGCCGTCGGACTGGAATCGACGCCGTATCGTTCCTGCAGGCGCGCCCCGATGGCGAGGGCCCACGGTGCGTGAACCCGTTGGCCGTACGGGGAATGCAGCACCAGACGCCAGTCACCGAGTTCGTCGCGGAAGCGTTCGACCACCAGGGTTCGATCCGACGGCACCTGCCCGGTGGCATTCTTCTGCTCACCGACGAGTTGGATCAGGTTGGTAGTCGCGTTGTGATCGAGCCCGCCCACGCGGCAACGCTCGACGACGTCGGCTTCGTTGCCGAGAGCCGTTTCGCGGACGAACTGCCCCAACGCCTGTCCGAGTTCGGCGGGGCGACCGAGTCCGTCGCCGTGCCAGAAGGGCAAACGACCCGGCATGCCGTAGGCGGGGCTGACCAGAACCCGATCGAAGGTGATCTCCTCGATCCGCCAACTGGTGGCGCCGAGCGCGAAGACGTCGCCGACCCGGGATTCGTAGACCATTTCCTCGTCGAGTTCGCCGACGCGGGACGCTTTCTCGCCAACCATGTAGACGGTGAAGAGGCCGCGGTCGGGGATTGCGCCGCCGGAAGTGACGGCCAAACGCTGCGAACCCGGGCGGCCCGTGAGCGTGTTGGACTCACGATCCCAGACAAGGCGAGGACGTAATTCGGCGAACTCGTCCGAGGGGTACCGCCCCGCCAGCAAGTCCAGAGTCGATTCGTACGCCGAACGGGGAAGCGTTGCAAAGGAACCGCTTCGGCGCACGGTCTCGAACCAGTCGTCGACGTCGATCGGTTCGAGAGCGGTGGCCGCAACAGTTTGCTGAGCGAGGATGTCGAGGGGATTGGCCGGAACGGCCATCGCTTCGATCTTGCCTTCGACCATGCGCTCGACCGTCACCGCGCAATGAATCAGGTCGGTGCGATGCTTGGGGAAGACGACGCCTCGCGATATCTCACCGACCTGGTGGCCGGCGCGGCCGACACGTTGCAGGCCGCTGGCAACCGAAGGCGGTGCCTCCACCTGGATGACCAAGTCGACGGCGCCCATGTCGATTCCGAGTTCGAGACTGCTGGTGGCGACGACGCATCGCAATCGACCCGATTTGAGGTCGTCTTCGATGAGGGCTCGCTGGTCTTTGCTGACCGATCCGTGGTGGGCGCGAGCAAGGAGGGATTCTGCGCCGTAGTTGACCTCGGTGGGAGCCCCGATCTGCGCGGGCGGGCGAGATGTTTTCTCGACGGCCAGACCGATGCGTTCTGCATGAATCTCGTTGAGCCTGGCTGTCAATCGTTCGGCGAGGCGGCGAGAGTTGGCGAACACGATGGACGATCGGTGGTCGAGAACGAGGTCGACGATCTGTTCCTCGACGTGGGGCCAGATCGAACCGGCTTGCGGGGTGGGAGATTCGGAACCGTCTTCCGGCGTCGCGATCCCCAGTTCGGTCATGTCCTCGACGGGAACACGGACCGTGAGGTCGAAGGTCTTGGCGGCAGGCGGTGCCACGATCCGGATGGGTGCCGAACCGGCGAGGAACCGCCCGATCTCCTCGTGCGGACGGACAGTGGCCGACAATCCGATGCGTTGCGCCGGACGCTCGAGCAAGCCGTCCAGGCGTTCCAGTGAGAGCGCGAGGTGAGAGCCGCGCTTGGTGCCCGCCACCGCGTGAACCTCGTCGACGATCACGGTGTCGACACCGACCAGTGTTTCCCGGGCAGCGGAGGTGAGCATCAGGAACAACGACTCAGGCGTGGTGATCAGGATGTCCGGAGGACATTTGATCAACGAGCGTCGATCGGCCTGGGACGTATCGCCGGAACGGACACCGACGGTGATCTCGGGCGGGGTGAGGCCCAGACGTTTCGCAGTTTGTGTGATGCCGACCAGCGGCGCGCGAAGGTTCCGCTCGACGTCCACACCCAGCGCTTTGAGCGGCGATATGTAGAGGACTTTGGTGGCGCGTTCGCCTTCGTCCTTGGCGGCGAGTTGATCGAGCGCCCACAGGAACGCCGACAATGTCTTGCCGGAGCCGGTGGGTGCGACGACAAGAGTGTGAGAGCCACTCGCGATGGATTCCCAGGCACCGAGCTGCGCAGCAGTCGGCGCGCTGAAAGCCCCGCCGAACCACTCGCGTGTGGCGGGCGAGAACCTACCGAGGACGTTGGTCACGACCACCATATTGCCCCTTCCCACCGACAGCGTGTTCGTGCCTGCAGCCGAAGTGCAGAGCATACTATTTGCCCTGTTATAGCGATTCTCTTGTTATCGAGAAGGCGAGTGCCTGATGGAAGCAGTCAAGATTGTCCTCGAGCTGGCGGTAGTGCTCGGGGCGATTGTCATGGGTACCAGATCGAGCGGTGTCGCTCTCGGTCTGTGGGGCGGCGCAGGTGTTGCCGTCCTCGTGTTCGTCTTCGGAGAGGACGTCGGCAGTCCGCCGGTCGACGCTCTCCTCATCGTCCTGTCCGTCGTCCTCGCGTCGTCGATGATGCAGGCGGCCGGTGGTATCGATTGGATGGTCACCATCGCGGCCAAGTTGATCGAATCTCGCCCGAAACAGATCACGCTGATCGCACCGTTGGTGTCATTCCTGTTCTCGGTCGGTGCCGGCACGTCCAACATCCTCTACCCGCTGCTCCCCGTCATCTACGACGTCTCGTACAAGAACGGTGTGCGGCCGTCACGACCGCTGTCGCTGTCAGTTGTCTCGACCGGTGTGGCGCTCGCGTGTAGTCCGGTGTCCGCGGCAATGGCGGCAATGGTCACGCTGACCGACGTGCCGCCCTACGATTTCGAACTCATCGACATCATCAAGATCACCTTCCCGGCTGCTGTTGTCGGCATCGTCCTTTCCTCAATCGCGGTCAACCGACTCGGCAAAGACCTCGACGACGACCCGGAGATACAGGCAAAGATGAAGTCGGGCGAATTGGCCGGACCTGGTGCAGCTTCCAAGACCGAACTCGTCTCGACGAAGACCGGACGAAACGCGGCACTGATCTTCCTGGCCGGCGTCCTGGCTATCGTGATCTTCGGCCTGTTCAAGGGGATTCGTCCCGAAGCTGCCGACGGTACTCCGATGGGGATGACACCGATCATCGAAATGCTGATGTTCGTCGTGGGTACGTTGATCCTGCTGGTGTGCCGCCCGAATGTCGCCGACGTGCCGTCGTCGACGGTGTTCCGTGCCGGTATGGTCTCGGCCATCGCGCTGTTCGGTCTGGCATGGCTGACGGACACGTTCATCAGCGCCCATTCCGAGCTGATCACGAGCACCGTCGGCGACTGGGTCAACGCCGCGCCGTGGATCTTCGCGCTCGGTGTCTTCCTGGTCTGTGTACTGACGACCAGTCAGTCGACCGCTACGAGGACCATCGTGCCGATCGGTCTCGCTGCCGGGATTGCACCCGGTCTGGTGAGCGGAATGTGGGCCGGAGCGTTTGCCGGCGTCTATCTGTTGCCGACAAACGGTTCGCAGATCGCGGCTGCGAACTTCGACCTCTCGGGCAGCACGAAGCTCGGTTCCAAGCTCGTCGACCACTCGTTCTTCCTGCCGACCATCATCTTGGCCGTCACGACGATTGCGGCCGGCGCGTTGTTCGGAGTGGTGCTCGGTTGAGTATTGCGGCTGAGTCAGCCCTGAGTGACAGCGCTGAGTCAGCTGTTGCGGTAGTGGTCCCAGCTCGCCTTGCACGCGTGGGCGAGCTGGTCCACCCGTTCGGCGTCGGGTGTCGGCCAGTCGACGCCGGGTTCCATGATGTAGGCGGCCAGTTCGTCTCCCAGTAGGAACTCTCGTTTGAATTCGGCCTGAACCGCGCTCAACGTGATCCCGGCTTCGGCGGCGCGGGCGCTCAATTCGGCGAATCTGGCTCCGGCTCGAATGATTTCGAAACTGCCGAGGTACGGCTGATTGAGAGCGACGGCATCCGGATCGTCGACCTGAAATCCCTTGCGATGTGAGATCGCAAGTGTGCGTATGAGCTCCGGATCCATCGTCACGGGATTGTCGCCGCGTCGATTGCCGTCGTGGTCGCCACGATTGGAGAGCGCGACGACGTCGGGGAGCCGATCTGCTTCCGGCCGTTCGACATTGACGGCGCCGTCCTGCCGGGTGGTGTGGTTCATCGTGTCGTGGAACGACAAGGTCGTGAACGATCGACCGAGTTCGAAGCTCTTCGCCACCATGGCTTCGATCAGTGCGTCGCGAGTTCTCTCGTAGACGCCCAAACCGTGTTCAGCTGTCTCGGTGAAGGTCTCGGCGAGGTCCTTCCAACCCGCGTCGTCGGTAGGCTCGAGCAGCAGGGGGTAGAACGAGAAGGTGACAGGGCGAACTGCGTCGACACCGGCGAGGTCCGCTTTGTTGCCGGCACCGGCCTCGTGGACGCGGGCGAAGGCCTCGCGCAGTGACGCTTCCAGGTTTTCGGGCTTCGCACGGTTGGGATCGCGAATCATGCGAGGGTGCGGATTCTCGACGTACACGATGCGCGAATCGATTTCGGCCCAACGGCGCACGATGGGACTGGTGGACATGTCGGTGAAGTCGAACTGCAGCCGCTGTGTGAACTCGGGTGCGAGAAAGCGTGAGAGTTCTGCTGGAATCGCGGAACCCGAGTGTGGGCAACTGACAAGAAGGTCGGCGTCGGCGATGGCGTCGTCGAGACTGCGGGAGTCACGATCGGCATAGAACGTCAGGTCCTCCGCCGTGAACACGGTTCCGGCCGGGATGAGTACTGGTTCTCCGCTGGTCATGAATCCCAGCGTAATCGAGTACAACCGTGCGTACTCAGTATCCGGTGAGTCGTTCCACGAGAGCCGTTTTGATCTCCGGGCGACCAGCCGCGACAAGAGTGAAGGTGGCTTCACGCATGAGCCGCTCGGGGGTGTTGCTGCCGACCAGAGCGCGGCTTCCGGTCGCAGTCACGAGTGCGGCCGACGCGCGTATCGCAAGTTCCGACGCTCGGGCGCGGGCGGCCGACATGTCGCCGCCGTCGCGCAGTGCTGCATCGAGATCGGCGCGCGCCCGGGTGGCTTGTTCCTCGAACGCGTCGGTGTCGACTCCCAGATCCGCGAGTTCGGTGACAGCACGGCGGGTGATGCCCATGGCCATCGCGCCGTTGAGCCACAAGCCGGGGAGCTGGGTGCTCTGGAATTGTTCGTCGCTGACGACAGCACAGACGTCGGTATCGGGAATTTCGAAAGCGTCGAACACGATTCGGACGGTGTTGCTCCCGCGCGCCGCGATCAGTGGAAGCTCCTCGATCGTCAGACCCGGGGCCTCGCCCACCGGTACGACGGAATGAACGATGGAATTGTCGAACTCGTCGCGCGCCGACACCAAGAGAACATCGACGATGCCCCAACCGGTGACGAAGGGTGCGATCCCGTCGAGGACGTAGCCGTCGTTCACCCGCTTCGCCCACAGGAGCGGTGGGCGGGGGATGGCGCCGGCATAGGCAACCCCACCGCGAATCGTGCCGGAAACCAGACCGTCCCAGTATTGTTCGCGCAGAGACGTATTGGTACTCGCTGCCAGGGCTCCGACGACGCCGTGATGCTGCATCCAGGTGAACGTCGTCGCGAGGCAACCGCCGCACAAGGTTTCGAGGACCTCGACCAGTTCTTCGCTGCTGGGGCCACCCTCACCGAGGGCGGCGATGCCGTAGAAGCCGTCGGCGGCGAGCGCGTCGAAATGGCTGCTGGGGATTTCTCCGTCGGCGTCGACGCTGTCGGCGACGGGAAACAGAACGGTATCGGCGATTTCGCGCGCAAGTTCCGGCCACATGGTCACGCTGTCAGGGTAAGCCGTGAGCGGGGGGTTGTGGTGTGGAACCTCAGCCGCGCATCTAGAACGAGGGCGGCGAACTCACGATGAGGAACCTCGCGACCGCATCGGTGCGATTGAACCACCGGTGCGGGATGGTCGAGGTGTAGAGGAGGGTGTCGCCTACGTGAAGAACGTGATGCTCGTCCAGTCCCACCTCGACCTCGACAGATCCTTCGAGAACATGAATGAACTCTTCGCCGGCGTGCTCGGTGTGCTCACCTGCCTCGGAATGAGGTGCTGCCGTGATCTCGTTGGGTTCCATGGTCCGTGAGCCGGTGGAGCAGAATCGAATCACCGAATCGTGTGCCAGTTCGAAGGTTCGCCCCTCGCCGGCGCGGACGAGGCTGGACGGAGTTCGCTCACCCTGTGCCAAGAGTGCGTGCGCCGTGGTGCCGAGCGATTGCGCGAGGCGATGAAGGTTCATGACACTGGGTACTGCGTGGCCGTTTTCGGTCTGGCTCAGGAAGGGCTGGGACAAGCCCGACTTCACGGCAACCTCGCGCAACGTCAGTCCGGCTTCTTTTCGCGCCGTCCGCACGGCAGCCCCGATTGCGGTCGCTATCGCCTTCTGGTCGTCGTCCATGTGCCGAAGATAGCAGTGCTCTGGTGAAAGTTTTGATTACACAGACGAAACAAATTCGACCACGGTAAGAAATTATCGACGTGCTGAATAGTCCCGTACACGAAACACTTCCAGCTTCGGACGGAGATCGGCGCATGGCCATCCATCCTGTCGACCAGCGGCTCCCATTTGCCCGCCAGTCTGCTTTTGCTCTTCAGCACGTCCTCATCATGTACACCGGCTGCATCACGGTTCCGCTGGTTTTCGGTGCCGCCGTAGGGCTGGACCGCAGCACAGTCGCGATGCTGATCAGCGCGGACCTGCTCGTTGCAGGCATCATCACGATCATTCAGAGCCTGGGCGTCGGGAAGGTCGCCGGTGTCCGGCTGCCGATCGTCTGCGGGGCGACCTTCGCCGGGCTGACGCCGATGATTCTGATTGCCAAGGAGTACGGCCTGCAGGCGGTGTACGGGTCCATGCTGGTCGGTGGCGTGGTCGGCATAGCCTTGGCCGTGCCGTTCGCCAAGATCGTCCGATACTTCCCACCCCTGGTTACCGGCGTCGTCCTCACAGTCATCGGCATCTCGTTGATCGGTGTCGCAGGAGGGCTGATCGTCGGAAACGACCCCACCTCCCCGTCGTTCGCCGACCCGAAGAATCTGGCGCTGGCTGCCGCAGTCGTTGTGGTCGCGGTGGCCTTCATCTGCCTCGGCCGCGGGATGTGGACGCAGCTCGGTGTACTGATGGCACTGGTGATCGGCACCGTGATCGCCATCCCGATGGGCCTGATCGATCTGAGTGGCGTCGGCGGCTCGGCCTGGGTGGGCTTCCCGATGCCGTTCCACTTCGGCGCTCCGGAGTTTCCCGTCACCGCCGTGGTGGCGATGAGTATCGTCATGGCAGTCGTCTTCGCAGAATCGACGGCGAGCATGCTGGCAGTCAGCGAGATCACCGGAAAGCCTTTGAAGAAAGCAGATCTCGCACGAGGGCTGGTGGCCGACGGGATGTCGGGAGTTCTGGGCGGAATCTTCAATGCCTTTGTCGACACCGTCTTCTCGCAGAATGTCGGCGCCGTTGCCACGACCCGGGTGTACAGCCGGTACGTGACCGCTACCAGCGGTGCCATTCTGATCGTCCTCGGCCTCATCCCGCGAATGGGTGAAGTGGTTGCAGCCCTGCCTGATCCGGTGGTCGGCGGCGTCGGAATCATCTTGTTCTCCACTGTCGCCGTGGTCGGAATCAACACGCTGCGCAAGGTCGATCTCAGCGACCCGATCAACACCACGATCGCCGCTGTATCGGTGGGGATCGGTATTCTTCCGGAATTTGCGGAGGGGATGTTCGAGCGATTCCCCTCCTCGGCTCAGATCCTCCTCGGTAGCGGCATCACCTTGGCTGCGGCCTCGGCCTTTTCGCTCAATCTGCTGTTCAATCACACCCGACTCGGTGAACTCGCGAGGCGATCGCGAGAGAGCCTCCATGCCACTGCAAAATCTGAACCCGCCACCAGCTCTGCAGGAGACGCCAGTGTCACAGTCCCAGTCTGATCCCTTCGAAGTGCCCGTCGTCGACATCTCGCCTTACGTGCTCGGTGGTGCCGACCAGGACAAGGCGCGAGTGGCTGCCGAAGTCGACCATGCTTGTCGGACTGTAGGTTTCATGCAGATTCGGGGCCACGGTGTTCCGGCCGCTGTTTCTTCCGGCCTCGCCGAAGCGATGGACGACTTCTTCGGGCTGCCGATGGAGACGAAGTCGGGCTACCGAATCGAGGGCGCGAATCGTGGGTACAGCCCACCCAAGAGCGAGTCGCTGAGCCTGAGCCTCGGCGTCGAATCCGCGACCAGAATGAACGACTTTTTCGAGGCCTTCAACGTCGGAACCGAAGCCCGATCATTCACCGAACTCGAACTGTCGGAGGACGATTACGGAATCAACCTGTGGCCCGCAGTGTCCGGTTTCACGGAGCGGGTGGAGAATTACTACGCCCATGGCGAGCGGGTGGCACGCACACTGACCGCCATTTTCGAAGACGCGCTCGGGCTGACCCCAGGATTCTTCGAGTCGATCACCGACCACTCCATCGACGTACTGCGGATGAACAACTACGCGTTACCCGAAGGGACGGTGACGTTGGACGGTGAGTTGAAGGGGATGGGTGAACATACCGATTTCGGGCTGGTCACCGTGCTGTGGGCGGATCAGGTCGAAGGTTTGCAAGTGCTCGGGACCGACCGACGCTGGCACGATGTCTGGCCGCACGACGGCGCGCTACTGGTCAACCTCGGGGATCTCACCGCGCGACTGACCAACGACAGGTGGATGTCCACGCTGCACCGAGTTGCGCCTCCGGTGGTGAACGGCACCATCAAGCGCCGGCGATCGGCGGCCTTCTTCCATGACGGAAACGTCGACGCGGTGATTGCGACCTTGCCGAGTTTTCAGGACGACTCCGGCTTGGAGTACGAACCCATTACCGTTCGCGATCACATCAAGGCCAAATTGGCCGGGTCGAGGCAGGGGAAGTCCAACGCCGCCGCAGGTCGTGAGGCGGCTCGGGTACTTTCGGCTGCAGAGCTCGAGGTCAAGCAGTGAGTGCACGGAACATCGTCCTGATCCACGGAGCGTGGGCCGGCGGGTGGGTCTGGGATCGTGTGTGTGGCCCACTGAAATCGGCCGGCTTCAATCCCGTTGTGGTGGAGCTTCCCGGCTCGGGAAGTTGGAACCCAGACGACGTGATCGATCTCGATGTCGTTGCCGAACATGTTGTGGCAGTTGTCGAGTCCTTGGACGGACAGTGCGCCCTCGTCGGTCACTCCGGCGGTGGCATCGTGGCCTCACAGGTGGCTGAGTTGCTGCCTTCGCGGGTAACGGGTCTTGTGTACGTCGCAGGGATGATGCTTCCATCGCAGACGGACTTCGGGATGCTCTGCATCGAACTCGGTCTGGAAAGTCCGGTCGGGATCTCACGTTGGTTGGTCCCCGCCGACGACGGGGATGCGACGGCTGTTCCGCCCGAAGCCGGTGCCGCTGTGTTCTTCCACGAAGCGCCGGTGGCTGATGCGATCTTCGCCGCGCGCATGCTCGTTCCACAACTGGAGTCAGCCCGCCTGATGGCACCGGTCTGGACGGAAGAGCGATTCGGAACCGTGCCGAGGTTGTATGTCGAATGCACGCTGGATCGAACCGTGCCGATCGAGGCTCAACGCGCCATGCAGAGACTTGTCCCCGGTGCCCAGGTGGTCAGCCTGGGCACCGACCATGCACCGCAGTTGTCGGCGCTCCCGGAGTTGATCGACGCGATCACCGATTTCGCCCGGCAGGTGTTCAGCCGAACTCGACCCCTTGAGCCAGCGGAAGCTGGTCCGAGTAATTGACGGTATTGGTGGCTCGGCGCATGTATGCCTTCCACGAATCCGAACCCGATTCGCGTCCGCCGCCAGTCTCCTTCTCCCCGCCGAATGCGCCGCCGATCTCCGCACCGGACGTTCCGATGTTCACGTTCGCGATGCCGCAATCGGAGCCGTCGGCGGCGAGGAAGCGCTCTGCTTCTCGCTGATCGAGTGTGAAGATCGAGGACGAAAGTCCTTGAGGCACGCCGTTGTGCAGCGCAATGGCGTCGTCGAAGTCGGTGTATGTCAAGACGTAGAGGATGGGTGCAAAAGTCTCCGCCCGCACCACCTCGGTCTGTGCGGGCATACGAACGAGAGCGGGCGTCACGTAGAACCCGGAATCGCCGACGCGGTCGCCGCCGCACACCACGGTGCCGCCGTCGGCGCGCGCGGCCGAGAGGGACTTCTGCATCGCTTCGAATGCAGCCTCGTTGATCAGCGGCCCGACCAGAACACCGGAATCGAAGGGGCTACCGACCTGGAGTTGCGCGTACGCGGACGCAACGCGGTCGACGACGTTGTCGGCGATCGACTCGTGAACGATGAGCCGGCGCAGTGAGGTGCAGCGCTGCCCGGCAGTTCCAGCGGCGGAGAAGACAATTCCGCGCACGGCAAGCTCGAGATCCGCCGACGGCGTGACGACTGCGGCGTTGTTTCCACCCAGCTCCAGGAGACTTCGTCCGAAGCGCTCGGCGACCCGCGGAGCCACGGCGCGGCCCATCCTCACGGAACCGGTGGCGCTGACCAAGGCCACGAGTGGGTTGTCCACGAGAGCCTCACCGACGTCACGTCCGCCGACGACCAACTGGTGAACGTCGATCGGTGCTTGACAATCCGCGAGCGCACGTCGCAGGAGCGCGTCACATGCCAGCGCGGTCAACGGAGTGGTTTCCGAAGGCTTCCAGACGACGGCGTCGCCGCACACGAGAGCAATGGCGGTATTCCACGACCACACCGCGACGGGAAAGTTGAACGCGGAGATGACTCCGACAACGCCGAGAGGGTGCCACGTTTCCGTCAACCGGTGTCCGGGACGCTCGGACGGCATGGTGCGTCCGTAGAGCTGCCGGGAGAGACCGACGGCGAACTCGCAGATGTCGATCATCTCCTGTACCTCGCCGAGAGCCTCCGAGGTGACCTTCCCGGCCTCCAACGTCACGATTTCCGCGAGGTCATCCTTGTGCTCGGTCAGTAGGCTGCCCAGCCGGCGTACGACCGCGCCGCGCGCCGGAGCGGGAACGGTTCGCCAGGTGAGGAACGCTCGATGAGCCGCCTCGACGGCGTCGTCGACCTCTCGGCCGGAGTGCTGCCGAACGGTACGCAGTTGCGTACCGGTGATGGGGGTTCGTGCGCTCAGGTCGCCGGCGGGCCACTCGACACCGCACGCGGCAAGGGCGCTTTCGGCGCGATCGGCGAGGCTCGAAGAATCAGGCAGGTTCACTGGGGAGTCCTCTGTTGTTGTGGGCGGGAGGCAGCACCGCACGTGACGCCTCTTGTTGTGCGCGGTACAGCTCGAACGGATCTTCGATGGTGCGGTCGATGGCGCCCTCCAATCGATCCTGCCCGTATTCGGCGCCGGGCGCATCGGAAACGAATCCGGTCACGGAATCGAGATTGGATGCGAAGATCCCGGCCGCGGAGGCAGGTAGGAAGTCCTCGTAGACGATCGGGTCGAGGACGACAACAGTTCCTTCGTTTCGGTACGTGAAGTACGCCAACCCCGCGGCATCGAGTTCGCTTTCGGAGTGCGGAAATTCGCTGTCCCAGTCGGCGTCCTCGGGCGTGGCGATCAGTCGGTCGTAGATCGCTCGCCCGCTGCGGGTCAACGCGATTCCGCGTGCCTCCACCTCGCCGAATCTGACGCGGACGGGCTCAGTGGTGACCGATCCGTCGTGCTGACGGAAGAGTCTGTCTTCGGCCAATGCACGAAACGACGTCTGCCGCAGAAGTAGTGGTGGTCCGCTCCATCTCGGCGGGCCTTGGATGCGGTCGATCATGGTGATACCGCGCTCGGTCATGCGGCGGTACAACTCGTCGATGTCGAGCACTCGCGGGGTGAGGTGATTGACGTGGGTCGAGCCCTGCCCCGCAATGTCTGCAGCGACAGGCGAGATTGCGGCGAGTTCGCGGTACCAGCCCGCGTCGATGGGATCGGTGCCGAGCCGAAACGCCGAGGTCGCTGCATCGACGAACTGTGTCGCCTCGGGCTCCGTCAGGCCGCCCTCGCGACTCGATTGACGTGCCCACTGCAGAAGTTCGGGAGAGAACAGGGTCCGGCGACGCAGAAACCCGGTGATCCGACGCTCGAGGTCGGTGTCGAAGAACCTGGAATCGGAACTGGTCAGCACCGAGGTGAAAACGCGGAACGGGTTCCGGGCGAGTTCGGCGGGATCGGTGGGGCGAAATGCCGTCGAGACAACGGGAATGGGGGAGTCGGTGAGCCGGAGGTCGTAATAGCCGACCGGAAACATACCGAATCCGCCGAAGACGGTGGCTACGTCACGTAGTTCGTCGAGAGTCCCCAGTCTGATGGCGCCGTGACGCTCGGCGCTGACTCTCGCCAGGCTGCCCAGGCGCTCCGCAGAATCCGGATGTTCGGCGGCAAAATCACGGTTCACCTGCATCGTTACATCTACCAAGGTGTTGTAAGCGGGGACCTCGTCGCCATACATCTTGGCGAGGGCCGCTGCGAACCGTGCACGTAGCTCCCAGGTTTCAACCATACGAATGTCCGATTGCGTTAGCCTGCGCAGGTGCGAGAAACAGAAACCAGTGACGTTGCCGGTGTTCCGGTCGACGAAACCGATCGACTCTTGATGCGTGAATTGGTCTTGGACGGCCGTGCCACTCTCGCGAGTCTTGCTGAGAAGGCTGGACTCTCGATCTCCGCAGTCCAGTCGCGAGTGCGTCGTTTGGAATCTCGCAAGGTGATCCGTGGGTACTCCGCGAAGATCGATCCGGAGGCACTCGGTCACAATCTGTCCGCATTTGTCGCCATCACTCCTCTCGATCCCTCGCAGCCCGACGATGCGCCTGCCCGCTTGCGTCATCTGCCGGCGGTCGTCTCGTGTCACTCGGTAGCCGGGAGCGAAAGCTACGTCCTCCTGGTCCGGGTGGCGTCACCTCGGGCGTTGGAGCGATTGCTGCAGGAGATCCGTACGGCAGCCAACGTCAACACACGAAGCACCATCATCCTACAAACTTTTTACGACGAATGACGCTTGTTCAATAACTTTTACGGTCCTCTATCGACACTCCCGGAAAATTGACATAGCCTTCGCGTATGAGTACTGCGATGCGAGACTTCGGTGACAGTGCGCTCTTTCCGGTCTACGACGTGTTGAAGGCCAGCATCCTCGTCGACGGATTCGATCTGATTCTCGACGTCGAAGGGTCGCGGGGTTCCTATCTCCGTGACCTGCGAGACGGAACCGAGTATCTGGACATGTTCGGTTTCTTCGGCTCTTCGGCCCTGGGTATGAATCACCCTGCGATCGCAGGCGACGAGGAGTTTCAACAGGAGTTGGCTGTCGTGGCCTCCAACAAGCCGAGTAACTCCGACATCTACACCGAACCCATGGCGCGCTTCGTTGCGGCTTTCGCTCGGGTACTGGGGGATTCGGCACTCCCGCACTTGTTCTTCGTCGACGGCGGAGCCCTGGCGGTGGAAAATGCACTCAAGGTTGCCTTCGACTGGAAGAGTCGGTGGAACGAAAGCCGTGGGTTGTCAGCAGATCTGGGGACAAAGGTCCTGCACCTGACCGAGGCTTTTCACGGCCGCAGTGGCTACACGATGTCGCTCACCAACACCGAACCGGGCAAGGTCGCGCGATTCCCCAAGTTCGACTGGCCACGTATCGACTCGCCGTACCTGGCAGACGGCCGCGATGTCGAAGCTGCGGAGAGGCAAGCTCTCGATCAAGCGCGCCGAGCTTTCGCCGACAACCCCGACGACATTGCCTGTTTCATCGCCGAGCCGATCCAGGGCGAGGGCGGCGACCATCACCTCAGGCCGGAATTTCTGCAGGCGATGCAGGAGTTGTGCCACGAAAACGACGCCCTCTTCATTCTCGACGAAGTACAGACCGGTTGCGGAATCACCGGAACTGCCTGGGCCTACCAACAATTGGGTCTGAGTCCGGATGTGGTGGCGTTCGGCAAGAAAACGCAGGTGTGCGGAATCATGGCCGGCGGGCGCGTGGATGAAGTGCATGACAACGTGTTTCACGTCAGTTCTCGGATCAATTCGACGTGGGGTGGCAACCTCACCGACATGGTTCGTGCCCGGCGGATACTCGAAGTCGTCGAGCAGGACCGACTGATCGACCGCGTGCGATTCACGGGTGCGCATCTCCTTGCCCGGTTGACCGAAGTCTGCGGGCGGTACGCGGCGGCAACCGAGCCGCGCGGTCGTGGCCTCATGTGCGCGATCACTCTGGAAGACAGTGACCTTCGCGATCGCGTCGCACAGCGACTGCGTGAAGACGAGCACGTGATGATACTGCCCACCGGGAAGAGGGGAATCAGATTCCGGCCCGCGCTGACGGTGACCACCAGTGAGCTGGACGACGCGGTCGACGCGGTCGAGCGCGTGCTCGCACGCGAGACCTAGGGCCTCTGTAGCTGTTCCCACACTCGATCCGGTGTCATCGGTGTGGAGTACATACGCACTCCACACGCGTTGGCAATCGCGTTTGCCAACGCCGGTGCTACAGGATTGAAGGGGGCCTCACTCATCGATTTCGCGCCGAAAGGCCCGAGCTTGTCGTACGTGTCGGCAAACAGTACTTCGGTGATCGGCAGATCCCCGATCTGGGGAACGTGATAATTGCGCAACTGCGGATTGATCACCCGACCTTCTTCGATGACGATCTCCTCCGACAGCGCAGCGCCGAGCGCTTGTCCCACACCGCCTTCCACCTGCCCTCGCAGTTGTGTCGGGTTCATGACGGTGCCGGCATCGGCGGCCTGAACCGACTGCAGGATCTTCACCCGGCCGGTGTTCGTGTCGACGGCAACGCGAAAACCGTGAACATTGAACGAGACCGAGCGCGGTGTACCGTCGTGGCGACCGTCAGCGGCGAGCGGGCCACCTTCGAGTAGCGTCGCGAAATCGAGGCAACCGTGGGACGTTTCGACACCGTCCGGCGAAAGGTCGTCGATCTGCGCGCCGCGACCGCTCGATCGCACCGCACGGGTCAGTATCCGCTCGCGAAGGCGCTCGCAGGCGATCAGGAGCGCCTTTCCGGCGACCACCGTTCCCGTCGACCCGAACGCCCCGGTGTCGTATCCGCCGGCATCGGTGTCGGATTGAACAATCGTGATGCGATCGACTGTCGTCCGCAATTCGGTGGCCGCGATCTGTTGGTGAATCGTAGTGGTTCCGTTGCCGAACTCAGCGGTGCCGATGTTCACGACGTACCGACCGTCGGCCTCGAGTGCGACGGTGGTGTCGGAGAAGTGACCACGCGGCGGGATCGTCGCGATCATGGCAATTGCCATGCCCCGACCGATCTGCCAACGCGACCCAGCCGGTGCAGCCTCTCCGCGCCCGCTCGACAGTGCACTGTCGACGAGGTCGATGCACTGGTCCAGTCCGTAGCTGCCGAATTCGAGATCACCGTCTTCGACGTGCCAGTCGACAAAATCGTCTCCGGGAACGACGACGTTGCGCCGCCGAAACTCGAAGGGGTCCATGCCGAGACGATCCGCGAGCTGATCCATGGCCGACTCGACGGCGAAGATGATCTGGCCGAGCCCGTAACCACGAAAGGCCCCGGAGGGAACGTTGTTCGTGTAGACCGCTTCGGCGTCGACGCGTTTGGTCGCAGCGCGATAGACCGCCATGGATTCGGCGCACCCATGGAACATGACTCCGATCGAATGGTTCCCGTACGCCCCCGCGTCGGAAAGGACGTCGATAGCGAGCGCAGTGAGAGTTCCGTCGGCGTCGGCGCCCGCACGCACCGATACTCGCATCGGATGCCGTGACGGTGCGATGGTGAACTGATCGCTTCGGCTGAACTCGTAGGCTACGGGCTTGCCGGTCTTCAAGACGGCCAGTGCGACCAGATCCTCGGTGAGTAGTTCCTGCTTCCCGCCGAAACCCCCGCCTACCCGTTTTGCGAACACCCGGATTCGGCTGCGATCGAGATCGAAGATGTGGGCCAATTCGTCCCGAACCAGAAACGGCACCTGTGTGCTGCTTCTGATGACGAGACGGCCCTCCTCGTCGAGCCACCCCACTGCGCCGTGAGTTTCCAAGGCCACGTGTTGGACTCGCGCAGTTTTCCACGTACCTTCGACGACTGCAGTCGCATCCGCGAGCGCACGGTCCAGATCGCCGACGCCATCGTGAAGCGCGGCAACCACGTTGCGAGGGGCCTCGGCGATCCGCGAGCTCTCGTCCTTGTCGCCGTGCAGGAGTGGAGCGCCGGGGGAACGCGCCAGATCTGGTTCGAATACCGCGTCGCGTACCTCGTAGTCGACTTCGATCAGCGAGAGTGCACGTTCCGCCTGCGTCGGGGATTCGGCGATGACCGCGGCTACGCGCTGGCCGCGGAAACGGAGGGTGCTGTCGAACACGCGCGTGTCGTCCGGATCGTCGTTGCGGTCCTCGTGCCGGGCGGTCGAGAACAGCACGTCCGGACTGTCATGAAAAGTGAGGACCGCGGCGACGCCCGGCGCCGCTTCGGCTGCTGCCGTGTCTATCCGCGTTATGTGTGCGTGTGCGTGCGGACTGCCGAGTACTGCGACGTGAAGCAGGTCGACCGGCTTCTCACCCGGGGAGAAGTCCATGGTGTACTGCTCGGTTCCCGTGACGATGCGCGCGGACGCCGGTGCTGCGATCGAACATCCTTGTGCCCCACCTATTTTGGCAGTCTCCGTATTGGATGTACCGGCGAGAGCGTCACGAATGGACCGATAACCGGTGCAGCGGCACAGGTTACCTTTCATCGAGCACGCGAGATCGGATTTTTGCTCGACCGACAACGCTGATGCGGTGACTACCATTCCCGCTGTACAGAAACCACATTGGAATCCGCCCGCGTCCACGAATGCCTGTTGAATGGGGTGAAGTTTCTCCGGTGTTCCGAGACCGGAGGCGGTGACGACGTCGCGGCCGTCGATGCGATGGGCGGGAAATATGCACGAATGGGTGGGGTGTCCGTCGACCAGCACCGAGCAGGCGCCGCAGTCCCCGGCATCGCACCCCTTCTTGACGGAGTTCGCTCCGTGCTCGCGGAGGAAAGTTCGCAGGCACTGTCCTGGGCGGGGCTGGTCGTCGCGCGGAACTCCGTCCACCGAGTACTTCATTCCAGTTCACCTCGGATTTCTTCGGCAAGAAGCTCGGTCATCGCCTTCCGCCACGGCGCAGTTCCATGGACATCGGTGAAGTAGGCGTCTTCCGGAATCCTGCTGCGCAACGCATCCGCAAGTGCTGTGGCGTCGGGGAGTTCGTCGAATTTGAGAGCGTACGGACGGCGGGTCGCGGCGGTGATCGCCAGCGTGAAACCGTCGGCGCCGCAGCGTCCGGCCACGGCTACGGCCGATCGCCCGAGTGACGTCTGAGCCAGCTTTCGCATCGCGGTACGTGCAGTCAATGCATGCACGGGAATCCGGATACTGCGGATGATCTCGCCGGACCTGAGTACGTTTCGAGAATCGTCGATAACGAAATCGACTACGGGGAACGAGTATTCGGTACCGTCCGGACGCCAGATCGTCAGTTCGGCATCGAGAGCGGTACACAGAGTCGTCATCGCTCCGGCCGGGAAGGAGAGCGCGATGTTGCCGCCGACTGTCGCGTATCGCAACACCTTCCACGATGTGAGTAGTGCGTCAGCGCAGTGTTGGAACAGCGCTGCGGCGCGCCAGGATGCGGGAAGTTCGGCGCGGCACAGTTCCTCGATGGTGCAGGTGGCCGCGATCTCGAGACCGAGATCGCCGACCGCCACAGCTTCCCAGTCGACGCCCGCAAGGTCGACAAGGGTGGTCAGGTGCGGCTGCGGTTCCGAGTACAGCCAGGTGCCGCCACCGATGAACCCGATGCCGGGTGACGCACAGGGGAGTTCGGCGCGGGTCCGCGGCACCAGAACTTCGTCGACGCTGTGCAGGTCCATCGCGACCTCAAGCCTTTCCGAGTAGATCGCGGTGTGCGCGTGCGACATCCGAGGCCACGACGTCCTCGTCGACGGTGGTAACTCGTCCGTCGGCAACTACGATTCGTCCGTTGACGAGCAGTAACTTCAGCGGGGGAGTCGAGCCGAGTACGAGCGCCGCCACCGGATCGGTGATGCCGGCATGCGCGACGGTGTCGAGTTTCCACACCGCCAGGTCGGCAAGTTTTCCGACCTCGATCGATCCGATTTCGCCCTCGCGGCCCAGAACTCGTGCGCCGCCGATCGTTCCCAATTCCAAGGCTTTTCGCACCGTCATCGTCTGCGGTCCGCCCTTCGCGCGAGCAAACAGAAGTGCATGACGAGACTCCTCGATCAGGCTGCAAGCTTCATTGCTCGCCGCGCCGTCCACGCCGAGCCCCACGGTGACCCCGCCGTTCACCAGATCGGCGGCACGGGCGATACCGGCTCCCAGGCGCGCATTGGAGGTCGGGCAGTGCGCCGCCGCAGTTCCGGTTCGCGCCATCGTCTCGATACCGGCGTCGTCGAGATGGACTGCGTGGGCGTACCAGACGTCCGGGCCCACCCAGCCGACTCGTTCCATGTATTCGACCGGCGTGCAACCGAAATGCTCGCGGCAGAATCTCTCCTCGTCCAGTGTCTCGGCCAGATGCGTGTGCATACGCACGCCGTTTTCGCGGGCCAGCGTCGCGGACTCGCGGAGCAATGCCTCCGTCACCGAGAAGGGTGAGCAGGGAGCTACCGCGATCTGCAGCATCGATCCGGGATTCGGGTCGTGCCAACGGTCGATCACCGACTGCGTGCCGGTCAGGATGTCATCGAGTTTTTCCACGACGTGATCCGGTGGCAGGCCGCCGGAACTCTGGCCGAGATCCATCGACCCACGGCACGGGTGGAATCGAAGGCCGACCTGCGCAGCCGCGGTGATCTCGGCCTCGAAAACGTCGCCGGCGTCGCGGGGAACGACGTAGTGGTGGTCGGTGGTGGTCGTACATCCGGTTTTCGCCAACCACGTGAGGCCGCCGGTGGCCGCCGCGTGGACGGCGTCGGCGTCGATACCCGCCCAGACGGGGTACAGGGTGGTCAGCCACTCGAAAAGCGTCGAGTCCGCGGCCAGGCCTCGGGTGATCCATTGGTAGAGATGATGATGTGTGTTGACCAGACCCGGCGTGATCAGGCAACCACTCCCGTCGATCACTTGCGCACCCGGGTATTCGGGTGGCGTTCCGGCGCCGACGTCGACGATCTTGTTGCCCGAGATCACCACATAGCCGTCTGAGTACTCGGAGCGGTCGCCGTCCATCGTGACCACATGAGCGCCCGCCACGACGAGTGTTGCCCCGAGAGCTGATTCGGTCACGACAACCAACCGGCGTAGGTGGTCCACGACGGTCCCGCGTCTGGTGCGTCGGATCGGCTGACCGCAGCTTGGATCAGGCCGTACGGACGATCCGCAGCGTGGAACACCTCGTTGTCGTTCTCCACTCCGAAGCGGCCGAGTGCATATTCGAAATGATGCTTGTTGGGTGCGGACAGTCGAACCTCCGCGATGATCGGGAATTCCTCGAGGATTGCCTTGCCGATGTGGAAGAGCGTCTGCTGCAGGGCAAGTGAATGTACCTGTGCGAACTGCTTGACGATCTGTGCCTTGATGCCCGCGTAGACCGATTCCCAGTCGACGTCGGTGGTGACGAATCGCCACTGGGCGACCAACGTCGTCGCCATGACGCGGTCGTCGGTCGGCTCGAGAACGGTGTACGGATCTTCGAGAAAACCCGAGAACTCACTACCGGTCGATTTGAGGATCACCAGGTCCTTCAAGCCGCCGATCACCCATGTCCCGGTATCGGCGATGGTGATCGACGCCGTCCGAACTTCCTGACCCTTCCGAATCCAGGTGTAGTCGTGCTCGCTGCCGTCGACAATCGCACGCTCCCAGGCGTATTCCTCGATCTCGATCCGCGCGCCACTGACCGGTTCGATGTCGTCGACGAAATGACGGGCGAGTTCGAGTCCGTACGTCTCGATCGAGATCAGGCCCTTTTCCTTGGCGTAGGAGTAGGCCGTTTGTTTCTGCGTGTCGGTCGGCAGAACCTTCGATTGATCACCGGTGAGGTACGCGTCGGCGAAATCTCCACGCAGGCAGGTGGAGACGTTGATGTCGTGAATTTCGTGACGGGGGGTGTCTCGATAGATTCGGACTACTCGATTTTCCGCTTTGCCGTACTGGTGACCCGATAGTTCGATCGATCCGCTCAACCGTTCGGTGTTCGTACTGCCGGTTGTGATGTTGCCGGTCGTGATGTTTTCGGTAGTCACGTGTTCAGCTCCCGCGATAGGTGGAATAAGCAAAGGGCGACAGCAACAGTGGGACGTGATAGCCCCGTGCCGTGTCGTCCACCCGGAAGGTCACTGTCACTTCCGGGTAGAAGTTTTCTTGTCCGTTGGTCTCGAAATACGTTCCGGTGTCGAAAGTCAGGGTGTAGTGACCGGCGGTAAGGCCGCTGGGAGCAAGTTCGGGGATGCGGCCGTCGGAGTCGGTCTCCGCAGTGGTGACGGAGGCGCCGTCTCGATCACGAAGTTCGACGCGAATCCCCGCCGCGGGGTTGCCCGTCGTCGCGTCGAGAACGTGCGTGCTGAGGGTCTTGCTCATGCTGTGCCTCCGGCGAGTGCATCGATCAGACGGGCGAGTCTGATCCGATTGATGGCGGCCAATTCGGTTCGAAGCACGGAACGCTCGGTCGCCGGGTCGTTTCGGAGACGACCTCGAAGGATGTCGAGGAGCTCCGTTCCAGATTTCCCCGACGCGCAGACCAGGTAAACATGGCCGAATGTCTCTTCGTACTCGGCGTTCTTCCGTCGAAGTTCCGCGAGTACGTCTTCTGTCGCCGACGAGACTCCCGACTGTTCACGGGTAGAGGCCGCGCTCTCGCTTCGCTCACCGATTCGTGGGTGGCCGGAGAGAGCGTCGTCGATCTCGGACTCGGGAAGCTCGGCCAGCACCGCATCTGCTTTGTCGAACAGAGCTTCCAGATCGGCGAACGGGCGAGACGAGGCGATTTCCTGTGCCCACACGGCGGAATGGCAACACTCGAGCAGCGCCGCGACTGCCTGGTGGTCACCGAGCGCATCGAAGGCTCCGAGACCACTGGAATTCGTTGTAGGCATGTCCACAGGATTACTTGAGCATGTTACGGATCTGTAGCGCAGCAATTACGGGAGATGATGTGTCTCGATCTTATTTCTCCGGCTGCTCTTCCCCGATCACGGTTTCTCGGCGACCGATACATTCTCAGGTATGACCGATACTCCGAAGCTGTCTTCCGTCGTACCGTCCCTGGCGAACCTCCGAGACATCGGTGGCCCCGAATCGAGCTTCGGTGGCACCGTCCGCACCGGGAGCGTGTTTCGTTCCACCGATCTGGCATCGCTCAGTGCGGACGGCGCACAGACCCTCGCCGATCTGGGCATCGTCACGATCTACGATCTGCGCACCGAATCCGAACGCGAGACGGCACCGGATCTGACGCCGGACGGTATCCGAGAAATCGGCCTGGACGTATTGGCGGACAAGCAGTATCGCGCCATTCCGGCTCAGATGCAGCAGATGATCGCCGACCCGGCGTTTGCTGCCGAAGCATTGGGCAGCGGCCAGGCGCTCGAGTACTTTCAGGGAAGTTACCGCGATTTCGTGACCTTGCCGAGTGCGGTCGCGTCGTACCGGCAACTGTTCGTCGACTTGGCCCAGCCGCCCAGCTCGCCGGCACTCATTCACTGCACCACGGGCAAGGATCGCACGGGTTGGGCCGCCGCCGCGTTACTTCTGTTCCTGGGCGCTTCCGAGGACGCGGTCTTCGCGGACTACCTCGAAACCAACAAGATTTTGTTGCCGATGTTCGCGCCGCTCCTCGAGCGATTCGAGGCGAAGGGGATCGACCCGACCCTGCTCGAGGGTGTCCTCGGTGTCAGGCGCGAGTACCTGGAGGCGTCGATGGCAGAGCTCGCGGAGGTACACGGATCCATCGAGGCCTACTTCACCGACGGCTTGAAGATCGACGCGTCGACCCAGGACCAATTGCGGAGCAACCTGCTCAGCTGATCAGGACCTGCTCGGCTCGTCTCGGCGGGAAGTTCGTCGCCTCGTCACGAGGCTGACGATACCGATCCCGATGGCGATGCCGAGCAGGTCGGCGCTGCCGTCCCAGATCGAACCGGAACGCGAAATGGGCAGCGCTGCTTGAAGAACCTCGGACGTCGCAGCAAAAATCACGAGCCACACCGCGGTGAGCCACGCAGGGATCCGGGCGTGCAACGAGGTGATCGCCAGCACCGCGAACATCAATGTGTGAGTGATCTTGTCGGTGTTCTCCGGGCTCGACGGGACAGTGGAACCCGGGGAGAAGAGCATGATCAGGGCAATGACCACGGCGATCGCCAACGGCCAGTACCGGGTGTTCTTCAATTCGTCTGCCCCTCGACGACGACGAGTCCGAGTGCACCTTCGGCGAACCTGGTGACGGCGTTGGCGGCTGTCGTGAGCGCCTCGGTGTGCCCGTCGCGGGCCCAGCCGGTGAGCAGGGCGGTGGAGTCGAGAGGCGTCAGAACGACCTCGGCGAGAAGCTCACCGGTGTTGGGTTGGCACACTGCCCAGGAGTAGACGCTGTTTTCGTGCCACTGAGCGCTTCGCTGACTCACGTAATCGGGGTCGGTGATACCACCATCGGCAAGGGCGGGGCGGTCGTCCACACGCTCGTCTGCGCGCA
This sequence comes from Rhodococcus sp. BH5, assembly GCF_027583855.1. Classification (NCBI taxonomy): domain Bacteria; kingdom Bacillati; phylum Actinomycetota; class Actinomycetes; order Mycobacteriales; family Nocardiaceae; genus Rhodococcus; species Rhodococcus sp. BH5. The sequence continues at coordinate 1,086,039 of NZ_JAJHVW010000001.1, read as the reverse complement.
GTGCGCGTAGATACCAGCCGCCTGCGTTGATCTCGATCGGCTCCATCAGTCGGAGTCCCGCTCGCGGCGGCGCTTGGCTTTGCGTTCCCGGTCGGTACCGAACAGCAGTGCACCGGCCAGGGGAATCGCGAGGAACCACAACCAGGTACCGGTGACGAAGAACAGGATCACCGCGAGAATCGGGACGACGGCCATGACGCGACCGGACCAGTCGGTGTTGAAGCCTCGCTCCGCCGGTGCGTCGGGAGGCGTCACCATCGACAGGGGAGCGGTGCCGGGGGCTTGGTAGTTGCCCGGAAGATCGGCGAACACCGGAACGAGTTCACTGCGAGTTGTTGCGGCACTGACGATTCCGCTTCTCTCGTCGAACTCGGTGACGGTGAGGCGGCCTGCGGCGAAGTGCTCGCTCAGGAGATCGAGTGCCTGCTCGCGTTCTGCAGTGCCGATGCGAATGTCGGGGACGTCAGCCATCGTTACAGCCTACTCAAACGACTGTGCGCCTTTCCGGTAGTGGGGACTACCGGAAAGGCGCACGGGGCCGGAGGCCCTACTTCAGTTCTGCGAGAACCGTTCCCTGCGTGATTGCTGCACCCGGCTCGACGGACAGTCCGGTGACGACACCGGCCTTGTGCGCGTTGACGGGGTTTTCCATCTTCATGGCTTCGAGAACGGCGATCAGATCGCCTTCTGCGACTTCCTGGCCTTCGGTCACTGCAACCTTGACGACGGTGCCCTGCATCGGAGCCGTGACAGCGTCACCCGATGCTGCACCTCCGCCGGCGCCGCCGCGCTTGCGCGCCTTCGGCTTCTTGCGGATCGCACCGGAGGCAGCGCCGCCGCCGTTGCCGAGCGAGAACTGGCCCGGGAGGGAAACCTCGACGCGACGTCCACCGACCTCGACGACGACGTTCTGACGCGGCAGAGCCTCGTCCTCGTCGTCTACGGGAGCACCGGCGCCTGCGTACGGCTCGATGGGGTTGACCCAGTCGGTTTCGATCCACTTGGTGTAGATGTCGAACTTCTCGCCGTCACCGATGAACGCCGGGTTCTCGACGATGTGGCGGTGGAACGGGAGAACGGTCGCGAGGCCGTCGATCTCGAACTCGGCCAGAGCGCGCGATGCCCGCTGGAGGGCTTCTTCGCGGGTGGCGCCGGTGACGATGAGCTTGGCGAGCATGGAGTCGAACTGTCCGCCGATGACGTCGCCGGCAACGACACCGGAATCGACGCGAACGCCGGGGCCCGTGGGCTCACGGTAGACGGAGACCGGGCCGGGGGCAGGCATGAAGCCGCGGCCGGCGTCTTCGCCGTTGATGCGGAACTCGAAGGAGTGTCCACGCGGGGTGGGATCTTCCTTGATGGAGAGTTCTTCGCCGTTGGCGATGAGGAACTGCTGACGCACGAGGTCGATGCCCGCGGTCTCTTCCGTGACGGGGTGCTCGACCTGCAGGCGGGTGTTGACCTCGAGGAAGGAGATGGTGTCGCCCTGAACCAGGTACTCGACCGTTCCGGCGCCGTAGTAGCCGGCTTCCTTGCAGATGGCCTTGGCGGATGCGTGGATGCGTGCGCGCTGGTCGTCCGTCAGGAAGGGAGCGGGAGCCTCTTCGACGAGCTTCTGGAAGCGACGCTGCAGCGAGCAGTCGCGGGTACCGGCGACGACGACGTTGCCGTGCTGGTCGGCGATGACCTGAGCCTCGACGTGGCGGGCCTTGTCCAGGTACTGCTCGACGAAGCACTCGCCGCGACCGAAGGCTGCGATGGCCTCACGGGTGGCCGACTCGAACAGCTCGGGGATTTCCTCGATGGTCTGGGCGACCTTCATGCCGCGTCCACCGCCACCGAAGGCAGCCTTGATCGCAACCGGGACGCCGTATTCCTTGGCGAATGCGACGACCTCGTCGGCGCCCTTGACGGGATCCTTGGTGCCTGCTGCCATCGGCGCCTTCGCGCGTTCTGCAATATGGCGTGCCGTGACCTTGTCGCCGAGGTCGCGGATGGACTGCGGTGACGGACCGATCCAGATGAGGTTCGCGTCGATGACGGCCTGGGCGAAGTCGGCGTTCTCGGAGAGGAAACCGTAGCCGGGGTGGATGGCGTCGGCGCCGGACTTCTTGGCTGCGTCGAGGATCTTGTCGAACACGAGGTAGGACTCGGCGGACGTCTGTCCACCGAGGGCAAATGCCTCGTCTGCGAGCTTCACGAACTGCGCGTCTGCATCGGGCTCGGCGTAAACGGCAACGCTGCCGTAGCCGGCATCCTTGGCCGCCCGGATGACCCGTACCGCGATTTCACCGCGGTTCGCGACAAGCACCTTCGTAATGTGCGCGCTGGCATGACTGGGCACTGAGCCTCCTGTGGTTCGCATAGTCTGTCTCCGCGGTGTATTCCTCTGGGATTTCACCATCGGGGGATTGGCATCACTTCGGAGTGTATGCATCGCTTCGGCGCTGGTTGTAACCGGATCGCTAAAGCCCACTCCGGCTTAGGAAACGGTTTCGAAAACTACCGATGAGTAGCTGTCGGAGGTGGCGGCGTCCGGTTCGGTGACGATTTCTTCGATGGTCCGGCGCAGTGCGGCCACGTAGGCGTGAACCGCGGCGTTCGCCGTCTCGTTGCCTGGGTACCTGACCGCGAGGTTGAGTCCCTGGGGTGTGCGGTTGATCCAGATGTAGACGTCGTGCGTATATGCCTTGCTTCGAAGTGCTCTGGCGTTCCATTCGGGCCACTGTGCGGCTTCGGGCACGAAGCGAACGTCCATGTAGGACACGACGAATCGCGGTCGGATCGGGGTTTCGAGGTGCTCACCGATCCGATCGAACGGGACAGCTGCGGCAGGCTTGACCGAAGCGATGGATTCGGCGGCGCGTGTCGCGAGGTCGCCGAACGAACAGTCCGATCCAACGGCGAACTCGACCGGGCACAGTCCGACGAACCAGCCGAGCGCACCCGCCCACTCCTGAGCGCTGCGGGTGTGAACCGGCGTCACGACCTCGAATCGATCGGATCCCGCGACTTCGCGACCTACAGCGGCAAGTCCGCCGAGAAGTCCGGCGAAGTACCCCACGCCGGTGGCTGCACACGTCGAACTGAAGGCCTTGGACTGGTCGGCGTCGAGCAGCCAGGTCGACAGGCCGTTCTGAGAATCGGTTCCACGGTCACCGATCGGTAGCGGGAACTGGGGTAGACCGTCCGTGCCGAGAGCCTTTCGCCAGATCTCGACCGCAGCCTTCTCGGCTTCCATGTCGGCCATCTGCTCGCGTTCGACGGCACCGAAATCGACGTAGCTGCCCACCGGAAACAGATTTGCAGCACTACCGGTCGAGGCCTCGCGGTACAGAGCTGCGATCTCGTGAGCGACCAGCACGATCGAGAACCCGTCGATGATCGAGTGGTCCGCCGCGAAGAACACGGTGAACGGACCGTCGCCACCGCGGGGCGTCAACGTCGCGAAGACGTACGACGGCCAACTGTGCGGGGACGCGTAATCGTCGAACAGGCGGTGAAGGTGGTCGAAGTTGTCCTGGCTGGACGCGTCGTAGCCGTGGCTGACGACCCCGATGTCGATTCCGCCGAGCGGGACCGTGTGCCGGGTGATCTCGCCGCTCGAGGGTTCGAGGACGGTATGCGAGCGCAGAACTTCGTGACGGTCGATCCACCGGCCGAGAGCGACTCGGAACGCATCGACGTCGAGCGGGCCGGAAATCTCGAAAGCTGTTCCCAGCCAAGACTTGTCGCCTGCGCCTGCAGCGGAACGGTTGAGATGTGCCTCGTGAATGTAGGAGACGGGCCGCGGATCCGGAACCCAGGGCCCGGTTGCGCACGGCAACCATTCGACGAGTGCGCCGGCCGGAATCGCATAGTCGGCCAGTTCGGTGAACTCCATGTTTTCAGCCCCGCAAGTGCCGCTTGATGCGCGCGAGCATGGCCGACATTCCGCGCAGACGGAGCGGGCTCACGGCTTCTGCGAGACCGAGCGCCGAATAGAAGTCGTCGGGTACACCGAGGATCTCGTCGGCGCTGTGGCCGTCGAGCCCCTGCGCGAGGATCGATGCGAAACCACGCGTCGTGGGAGCCTCGGGGGGAGCGCTGAAGTACAGACGGACGTTGTCGCGATCCGAATCGTCGACCGAGAGGAAGAGCGGCGACTGACATTCGGGGACCGGCTCCATCGCGCTCTGCTCGAGCTCCGCCGGCAACGGCGGCAGCTCTCGGCTGAACTCGAGAAGAAGGGTGAGCTTGTCCGAGGCGCCGACGGCCGCGAAGTCGTCGACGATCTCGGCCAGAGCCGAAGGAAGAGCGCTCATGACGCCGATACAGAGGACGGAACGGCGCCGGGCTCTTCGCCCTGGACGATCGGGACGCGCACGGCATTGCCCCACTCGGTCCACGAACCGTCGTAGTTACGAACGTTCGGGTAGCCGAGAAGATGAGTCAACACGAACCAGGTGTGACTGGAACGCTCACCGATGCGGCAGTACGCGACGATGTTGTCGTCGGCCGACAGGTCGCCGTAGATCTCGCCGAGTTCGGTACGGGTGCGGAAGCGGCTGTCCGGTGCCGCTGCCTTCGCCCACGGGATGCTGAGCGCGCTGGGAATGTGTCCACCACGCAACGCACCCTCTTCGGGGTAGTCGGGCATGTGGGTGCGCTCGCCGGTGTACTCCTGCGGAGATCGCACGTCGATGAGCGGCCCGTCGCCCAAGTGCGCGAGAACGTCGTCCTTGAATGCGCGGATGGGAGCGTCGTTGCGCTCGACGACCGGGTAATCGGTCGACGTGATGTCGGGAACGTCGAAAGCGGTGTCGCGGTTCTCGGCGATCCACGCATCGCGGCCACCGTCGAGAAGACGGACGTCCTCGTGGCCGAAAAGAGTGAAGACCCACAGTGCGTAGGCCGCCCACCAGTTGCTCTTGTCGCCGTAGATGACCACGGTGTCGTCGCGGCCGATGCCCTTGCGGTTCATCAACTCTGCGAACTTCGCACCGTCGATGTAGTCGCGGGTGACCGGATCGTTGAGGTCGAGATGCCAGTCGATCTTCACGGCTCCGGGGATGTGGCCGACGTCGTACAACAACACGTCTTCGTCGGATTCGACAACCTTGAGGCCCGGCGCACCGAGATTCGCCGAGAGCCATTCCGTCGAGACCAACCGGTCGGGATGCGCGAACTCGGCAAACGCGGTTGAGGGATCGGGGGCAACGGGCACGGGCGTACTCCTGAAGACGAATCGTTCGGTTCGAACACGGACTTGATCGATTCTATGCGCTGTGCGCAAGTTGAGACGCCCGGAAGCAGGTTCTGCCTGCTCGTGCCCGTTGCCGACCCTAAATCCTCGGTGTTCCTGCTCCGACGCTCGAATCTCTCAATTGTTCGGTGACACTTCCGATCGGCGTCACGCCCCGGGCGCAGACCTCTCTCAGAATCCGGTCGAGTTCGGTGAGGAAATTCACCATGGTGTCGTTTGCCGTCTCGGTGTCGGGAAAGCGTGAACGCAGCGAGAGACCACGGTTCGTTCGCGAAATCCAGAACTGGGCATCGTCGGCGACCGTCACATTGCTGATGTGATGGGCGTTGAGGAGATCATGATCGTCTGTGCCGGGTAGTTTGCGGTAATCGATGTAGGACACCATGAAGACGTCGGTGCGCGTGCGTCGAATCTTGTCGCCCAAAGCATCTCGAACCTGGGCCATGGTGACGCCCTCGAGCGTCAACGCAACTCGGAACGACGCGTGCGTATGTGCAAGGGATGCACCGAAATCCGCATCGGGAGTGATCTGGACCGTGATCGGCGCGCTGGTGGTGAGCCAGCCGATCGCGTCGGCCCAACGCGGATCTTTGCGAATGTGAAGCGGAAATTGCAGCGGAAGCGTCGACTGCCCGGTGTACGAGTGGACGGAAAGTCCCATCGCAGTGAGGATTCCGGTGAACACGCTACCGCCGGCGGATAGGCAGATCTCGTCGAACGTCGCCGTCAACTCCTCGTCGAGCAGCACGCGCACATCGGCGCCCTGCGGCGCGGGCTTTCCGCCCTCGACGCCGAGATCCAAGGGGAAACTCGGTGATGTGCCACCGCAGATCTCGTAGAACCTTGCCCACTCGCGGATTCGAGGGTCGTTGTCGACTGGAAGCAGAGCGTCTGCCTCCAGTTCGCAGTACCGCACGAAACTTCCCGGGTCACCCAGTCGGCTCATCACTGCGTCGACGGCCTCGTGGTCGGTCAGATCGGGTAGGGCGATCAGTCCCTCGTAGATCTGTCGCAGTTCCCCGAGAGCGATGACCAACGAGTAGCCGTCGACGAGTGTGTGATCGAACGCGCTCAGGACCGTGTAGTGCTCTTCGCGTTCGACCGTGGCAAACGTGTATGCAGGGAAGGTCAGTGGATCGCATACCGTCGTGAATCGCTTCTTGAGATGCGCTCGGAGGTCTTCGGTCGAATCGAATTTCAGAGGTTCCGAAGTCTCGATGTGTGTGCCGTCGGGATCGAGTCCCATTCGGGTGGTGGTGAACTCGCCCACCTCGAATCCTGTGTGCAGAGTGTCATGGCGACTGATGAACAGGCGCAGCGCGAGATCGAGTGCAGGCCGATTCAGTTCTCCGGGAAGGTCGAATGCGGCTGCCATCCACACACTTCGGCCCATGCCGTGTGTTCGCGCAGTCTCGAGGTGAAAATGCTGGTTGTACGACGGTGGTACTTCCGACTCGGTGACGGCGCCGTCCGCGGGCTGGAGCGACCATTCGGTGACGATTCCGGGCTCGAGTCCGTATCGATCGATCGAGGTGACATGCATCAGGCCGCTCCCTCTGGTGCCGCGAACGAGTAGTCGCCCTGAGCTGCAACAGTTTTGATGATCTTGGAGACGTGCTCGGCGAAGCGGGTGGCCGATTCGTGGGCAATGGGGGTGTCAGGGTGGGACACGGCGATCCAGGTTCCGGTGTGCATCCGGTTGATCCACATCGACGCGATCTGAGTCTCTTTGCCGCCGACGATTCCCGTTGCCTTCGTCTCGGCATAACTGTACGGATCCGGCATGCGGCGGCCGTCGATGTACGAGACGATCGGCGGCGGGGTGAGCGTCTTCGACAGTCCGCCGGGTGCGGAATCCGACTCGGCCAAGCTCGACAGAACCAGATCGATGACCTGCTGCACGGAGACATCGAGGAGTGCCTTGCCGTCGTGGTACCCCTGCTGCCCGAGCTTTGCCAACTCGGTGAAGCGTCGCTTGTCGTCGACGTCGATGCCGACCGGGATCAGGTTGATGTACCAGCCCTGTGCAAACGAGTCGGTCTCGGTTCGTGTGCTGACCGGCGAGAGGGCGATGTACTTGTCGCGCCCGGCCAGTTCGAATTCCGCAATCGCGAGCGCGGTGAATATTCCACCGATGAAGTTGGCGCCGTTGGCTTTACAGACCGCACCGAACTTCTCGCACTCGATGTCATCGGCCAGGTCGAAGCGTGAACCGATTGCCGGTTTGGGCGCGTCTTCGGCCCCGAGCGGGAGCGGAAATCCGGGGAACGAGCCGCCGCTGCGCATGAGGTAACCGAGCCACTGGTGCACTTCGGGTGACTGCATCGTCAGTTCGGTTGTTCGCTCGCGTTCGACGCGACCGAACTGTGCGTAACTTCCCGCGGGGCCCAGTTCGGGATGTGACCCGGTCGTTTCCGCTGCGTAGAGCTGACGCAATTCCGCGTACATCAACACCATCGAGTTCATGTCCGAATGGGCGTGGTCGACCGCATGGAACAGGGTGAAGCTCGGATCGGCTTCGAGGTCGGCATGGTGGTGCTCGACGGCACCGAACACGAAGGCCGGCCACTGCAGCGCGCTGGTTTCGGTGGCGAACTTGGTCGCGACGAGCGCGCGGATCGCCTCGGATTCGGAGACGTCGTCGCCCACGCGGTACTCGAGTTCGATGCTTTCGACCGGCACCACGTGTCGACGGACCTCGAACGAGGTGTCCGCAGCGTCGGTGGTTGCTTCGTCGAACGAGAACCAGCTGTGCAGCGTGTCGTGGCGACGGATGTAGCGCTGAAGGGCTCGCGTCATGGCGTCGCGGTCCAGTGTTCCTGCAAAATCGAAGGCGATACCGATCCACGGAGACTGCGGATCGCCCTTCTCTGCGGTGACGCGGGCGCGTCGCAGGTGGCGATCCTGCATCGTGGTCGGGGGTAGTTCTCGGTCGATCTCGGCTTCGGCGGCTCGTTGAGCGGAAGCATGCGTGACGCCCCATTCGATTACCCGCCCAGGAAGCGGGTGCCAATGGGTGATCAAGTTCAGATCCATCGAGTAGAACTCCTGCGTGTGTCGTCGAGAAGCCTGCTCTGAAAATGGGCAGACGACGAACTATCCCATCTGGGGGACTGAATTGTCCGAAATACTACAATCTAAACAAGAACAGGTTCTAGAAGCGTTGTGTTCGATTAGGATCATTCGGTGCTTCCGGACCCTTTAGGTGACGCTGTCGGCGCCGACCACAAGGGCGGGCGGCGAGCTGGTTCTCTGACGCCCTGGCTCGGGTTGGCGACGAGTCTGGCGGCGGCATTCATGCAATTGCTCGACGCGACCATCGTCAACGTCGCGCTTCCGAGTATCGCCGTCGATCTTCAAGCAGGCGTATCGGCGCAGTTGCTCATGGTCAGCGTGTACATCCTGGCTTTCGCGTGTTCGTTGATCACTGCAGCGCGGCTGGGGGACCTGTTCGGCCGTAGAGTTGTTTTTCTGACCGCCTTGTCCGTATTCGTGGTTGCCTCGTTGCTGTGCGGGCTCGCGCAGAGCGCGACGATGTTGATCGTCTTCCGGGGTCTGCAAGGATTGGCGGCCGGTTCGATGTCCGCCCAGACGTTCGCCATCATCTCGGGTCTGTTTCCGAAGGCCAGGCATCCGCGAGTCTTCGGGATCTACGGTGCGACCATCGGGCTCGCAACGGTCAGCGGGCCTCTGATCGGCGGGCTGCTGATCGAGTGGAATCTGTTCGACTGGGGCTGGCGCCTGATCTTCTTCGTCAACATCCCGATCGGCATCGCCGCCTTGATTCTCGGATATTTCCATCTCGTCGATGCTCGCGCTGAGCATGTGCGCTCACTGGACCTCATCGGCGCCGCACTGTCATCACTGGCGCTGTTCCTGCTGATCCTTCCCCTGGCCGAGGGAAGGGCGCGCGGATGGCCCACAGGTCTTGTCGTAATGCTCGCGATGTCGGCGCCGGTGGCAGTGGCGTTTGTGCTCTACGAATCGCGTTTGGCGAAACGAGGCGGCGATCCGGTCCTTCGTCTCGAGCTTTTCCGCGACCGAGCCTTCACAATCGGCGCGGTTCTTGCGTTCGTTTTCTTCGGAACCCTGACTTCCTTGATCTTCACCATCAGTCTCACCCTTCAGTTCGGCTTCGGGTTCTCCGCATTGCGAGCGGGCGTCATGACGCTGCCGTGGGCCGTCGGAATGGGCGTGGCGGCGGTTCTCTCATCGGCGGTGTACCGGATGCTCGGAAACCGTGTTCTGATCCTGGGGATGGTCGTCTTTGCCGGCTCGCTGATCGCGCTGTCGATCATCCTCGAACGCGAAGGAACCGATCCACGCTGGCTCGCGCTCGCCGGTCCGCTGCTTCTCGGGGGCGCAGGTCTCGGACTGTTCGTGGCACCACTGCAAACCGCGATCCTTGCGACGGTCGAACCCGCGCACGCGGGTTCGGTGTCGGGACTGCTTCCTACCGTTCAGCAGGTTGGCAGCTCCATCGGACTGGCCTTGATCGGAGTGGTGTTCTTCTCGCTCGTCGCGGGGCAAGCTCCGCAAGCAGTGCAGGGGGAGCGGCCCGAGTACGTTGCGAACCTTGAAGCTGCCGGCGTTGGTCCCGGCCTGATCGACATCGCCGAAAAGGCCTTTGTCGATTGCGCAACAAGCCAATTGGCATCCGGAACACCGATGGAGGTGGCGCCGGAATGTCGCCGGGACGGCTCCGCCGGTGCCGGGGGTCAATCCGTTCAGGTGGCAGTTGATGCCGCGTACGCATCGACTCGCGCGGCGGCCGGCGAAGCATTTCTCCAAGCGCAGCGCCGTGTGCTCGCGATCATCGCAGCAATTGCGCTCGGTATCGGATTGGCGTCGACTGCTCTGCCGCGGGTCAATTCGCCGGTCTGAAAATTGCCCTTGACTCGAACGGGTGTTCGAGTACCCTGTATGCAGGGGATCGGGGGATTCAATGAGTGTCTTGTTGTCGGATGTGGTGTCTGGTTCTGCGGTGGGGTTACGTGGACGTCTGTGGCAGTTGTCGGCTGCTGAGTTACGTGCGGCTGCGGTGTCGGCGAGCGCGGAGATTCTTCGTCTCGAGGCTGTGCGGGTGGCTGTGGTCGACGAACTCTCGTTGCGGCCGGATGATCAGGTGATCGCCAGTCGCGGGGTGGGTGCGTGGTTGGCGGCTAACACGATGTTGCAGGTTCGGGACGGGAAGAAGATCGCCGCGTTGGGTGCGGCTTTGCGGCCGTTTCCGGCGGTGGCGGCTCGGTTCGATGGCGGGGATTGCTCCTTCGATCATGCCGTGTTGATCGTGGCGTTCTGTGAATCACCACCGAAGGGGATGCCGGAGGACGCGCTACCGAAGTGCATCGATTTGTTGCTCGCTGCTGCGTCGGGTGTGGAAGCGACGACGACGAAAGTGCGGAACGTGATCGCGACCTTGGAGCGGTTGTTCGAATCGGATGAGATCCCGCCCGCCGAAGATGTCGATCTCAATGAGTTGCGGATCGCGTCGACGCTCAATGGTCGGGTGGTGGTGCGTGGGGATTTCGATGCCCTCACCGGGGAAATGTTGCTGTCGGCGTTGTCGAATCTGACGATGCCGACCCCGGCACCGGACGGGACTCCCGATGCCCGGTCGGCGGCGAAGCGGACTGCGGATGGGTTCACCGAACTGATCCGGCGTTATCTCGATTGCGCCAAGACCGGTACCGATGGTGGTCAGCGTCCGCATGTGAACGTGCACATCAATGCTCGTGATTTGGCTGAGCATCGGGATTGTGCCGCACAGTCTTCGGATTCGGGTGATGACGGCTCACTGGAGCTGTCCGATCTTGATGTCGGGCACATGCCCTGGCTGGGACCGCTGTCGGTGTCGCAGACCAGGCTTCTCGGGTGCGATTGTTTCCTCTCCACCGTCCTGCTCGACGATCACGGCGCGCCGCTCGATGCGAAACCAGGGAAGAGGTTGGTCACCGCCGAACAGCGAGTGGCGTTGATTGCCCGAGACAGAGGCTGTGCGTTCCCGGGTTGCACATGTGTACCGGCGTGGACCGATGCGCACCATATCCGGCACTGGGCGAACGGCGGCCCGACGGTGATGAACAACCTGGTCCTGCTGTGCCGTTCGCACCACCGGTTGATGCACCGGAAATCAGGGTTCGTCGGGAAATGGGATATCCGTATCGGTGTCGACAACAAACCGTGGTTCATTCCGCCGCCCTCGATCGACCCGCAGCAGCAACCGAGGCCGGCGAACACCACCTTCAAAACCTGAAGGGTCAAACCTTTTCGGTGACAACAAAAACGACCAGCTTCGCATCGGCATGGACCCGATGCGGGGCTGGTCAGTGGTGCTTGGAGAAAACGTGCTTGGAGAAAACGCGTCAGAAGATGCTCTGCGTGCGCCAGAGATCCGAGACGGAAACCCCGACACGCTCGAGAAGTGTTCGTACCAAAGGTAATCCGATACCGATGACACTCGAGGGATCACCCTCGATCCTCTCCACGAACCAGCCGCCGAGACTGTCGAGCGTGAATGCTCCGGCGACTTGGAGCGGCTCGCCCGTTGCCAGGTATGCCTCGAGATCCTCGGTGGACGGTTGCGCGAAATGAACCACTGTTGCGCTGTGATCCGAGGCCATGCGGACGATGCGGCCGTCGGCGACGCGTAGGACACAGTGCCCGGTCAAGAGAGTGGCGCTGCGTCCGGCCATTGCGGCCCATCGCTTACGGGCGATATCGACGCTGCCCGGCTTGCCTTGAAGTTGCCCGTCGATCAGGAGCATCGAATCGCACCCGACAACGACTACGTCGGTGAGATTGTCGGCGGCAAGACCGGGAACGATCTCGGCGGCCTTGGCCTCCGCCAGTACCGTCACGACTTTTTCGGGGGCGGCGTCGGGTCCGAGGTTGTCGGCGATCTTGTCCTCGTCGACGCCGGAGACACGCACAAGCGGCGAAACCCCGGCCGCCCGCAGAACTGCGAGGCGAGCCGGGGACGCTGAAGCTAGAACCAGTTGAGTCACGTCAGCAGAGTGATCGTCAGCTGCGACGGATCGCGGGGTTCAGGTACGCGTACGGCGAGAACGGCGCACGCGTGCGGTGGAACTGAGTCGGATCGCCCCAGGTCTCCGCGGGAACGTTCGACTCGGGAGCTTGACCGCTGCCGGCAGCCGCAGCAAGCACGCTGACCAGTGCCGCGATCTCGACGTCCGTGGGCGAACCCTTGACGATCTTGATGACCGACGCGTCGGAGGTCGACGTCTCGGTCAGCTCCGTGAGCGAAGCATCCGTCGCGGTTCCCTCGACGACCGCACCGTTGGTCGGTGCGGTCTCCGCCAGTGCGACATCTTCGCTGAGAATGTCCTCGGTGGTTGCGGTCATAGGGGAATGTTCCCATGCTTCTTGGGCGGAAGGGAAACGGCCTTGCGCTCTAGCAGTCGCAATGCGGAAACGATTTGTCCGCGGGTGTGCGACGGAGGAATGACAGCGTCGACGTATCCGCGCTCAGCGGCGACGTACGGGTTGACGAGTGTGTCCTCGTACTCGTTCTGCAGCTTGAGGCGCAGTGCATCGACGTCTTCGCCGTTCTTCGCGGCTTCGAGAAGCTGCTTGCGGTAGACGAATCCGACTGCTCCGGATGCACCCATGACGGCGATCTGAGCGGTCGGCCATGCCAGGTTCACATCGGCGCCCATGTGCTTGGAGCCCATGACGTCGTACGCTCCGCCGTAAGCCTTGCGGGTGATGACCGTGATCTTGCCGACCGTTGCCTCGCCGTACGCGTAGAGGAGCTTCGCGCCGCGACGGATGATGCCGTTGTATTCCTGCTCGGTTCCGGGGAGGAAACCGGGAACGTCGACGAGGGTGATGATCGGGACGTTGAACGCGTCGCAGGTACGCACGAAGCGAGCGGCCTTCTCCGAGGCGTCGATGTCGAGGCAGCCCGCGAACTGGGTGGGCTGGTTGGCGACGATGCCGACCGAGCGTCCGTCGACGCGACCGAAACCGACGATGATGTTCATCGCGCGCTCGGCCTGGACCTCGAGGAACTCGTCGTCGTCGAGGATGCGACGAATGACCTCGTGCATGTCGTACGGCTGGTTGGCCGAGTCCGGGATGAGGGTGTCGAGTTCGATGTCCTCGGCGGTCAGGCTGTCTTCGATCGAACCGACGATGGGGTCGGTGATCTCGCCGCGGGGAGCTGCTGCCTGGTTGTTGGACGGCAGGTAGCTGAGCAGGTCCTTGACGTAGTCGAGTGCGTCCTGCTCGCCGGAAGCGACGTAGTGGGCGACGCCGGACTTGACCATGTGGGTGCGAGCGCCGCCGAGGTCTTCCATCGTGACGTCTTCACCGGTGACCGTCTTGATGACGTCGGGGCCGGTGACGAACATCTGGGAGGTCTCGTCGACCATCACGACGAAGTCGGTCAGTGCGGGGGAGTACACGTGGCCGCCGGCGGCGGGTCCCATGATCAGTGAGATCTGGGGGATGACACCCGAGGCCTGGACGTTGCGGTGGAAGATCTCGCCGTAGAGGCCGAGCGAGACGACGCCTTCCTGAATGCGCGCGCCTGCACCTTCGTTGATGCCGACGAGGGGCCGTCCGGTGCGGATCGCGAGGTCCATGACCTTGACGATCTTCTCACCGTAGATTTCGCCGAGCGATCCGCCGAAAACGGTGGCGTCCTGTGAGAAGACACAGACGTCGCGGCCGTCGATGGTGCCGTAACCGGTGACGACGCCGTCGCCGACCGGGCGGTTGTCAGCGAGACCGAAGTTCACGCTTCGGTGCCGTGCCAGTGCGTCGAGTTCGACGAAGGAGCCCTCGTCGAGGAGGGCGGTGATGCGCTCGCGGGCGGTCAGCTTGCCTTTGGCGTGCACCTTGTCGATGGCGGCTTCGCCGCTCGGTGCCTGCGCCTGGGCTTGGCGATTCCGCAGGTCCGCGAGCTTTCCCGCGGTCGTGTGGATATCGGGTGCGGCCGCCGCCTCCGGCGCGTTCGGCTCTTGGACAGTGGTCATGGACGTGAGCTTAACGAGAGTGCGTGGGGGGCTTCGAAGGCAGGTCCGATTGTCGCTGTCTTGCAGGCTCAAGCTACTGACCAGTACATTCTCGCCGTCGTCATAGGCTGGGGCTATGTGGACCGACTTGAACCGACCGCCCCTCGACGGCAATGCCCTACGACGCGCACTCGTGCGCAGTGACAACGACGACGCGCGCGTTTTCTGGAACCGCCTCGACGTTGTCGAGGAGACCGGTTCGACGAACGCGGATCTCCTTGCGCGAGCGGCAGATCCGGATGCCGACCGTCACGTTCTGATCGCCGAATATCAGGCGAGTGCCCGTGGCCGTCATTCGCGCACGTGGGTGAGTCCGCCGCAAGCGCAGATCTCGATGTCGGTTCTGCTGTCGATGCCCGGAATGAATCTCGCGGACATGGGTTGGCTCCCGCTACTGTCGGGAATCGCGGTCGTCGACGCGCTGCGCAACGTGGCCGAAGTGCCCGCAGAACTCAAGTGGCCGAACGACGTTCTCATCGGTGACAAGAAGGTCGCCGGCATTCTGGCCGAGGTGGCGAGGACGGCGCCCGATCCCGCGGTGGTGGTGGGGATCGGGCTGAACGTGAGCCTCGGCGTCGAGGAGTTGCCCGTCCCGACCGCTACGTCACTGCTGATCGAAGAAGCATCGACTGTCGACCGCGACACTCTCGTTCGCGCAATCGCCCGTGAATTGGCGACGCAATTCCGTGCTTGGGAATCGTCGAAATGGGATACATCTGTGTTGGCTGCCGAATACCGGCAGCGCTGCGGGACGCTGGGCAAACGAGTCCGCGCGGTCTTGCCGGGCGACAAGGAGGTGTTCGGTATCGCGACCGACGTCGACACTTCCGGACGCGTCGTCATCGAAATCGAGGGAACAGATGGGGAGACCTTTGCGGTCGCAGCGGGTGATATCACGCACCTTCGCGCCGCCCCGGTCACCGAATCGTGAACGTTGCCGGATTTTCTGGCACCAAAGTGCTAATTTTTGGCCCGGACCGGTTTTGAACCAACCGTCCGTCCTTCATTTCACTCAACTGCGGGATTTACCGAGCTGCCTAGGGGCGTCATGACCACACCGATCGTTGTTCCGACCGAAGCCGAGACGGCCGAGAGCGCTCGCCGCGTACTCACCGGCGTGACGGTGCTGCTCGGTGTCCTCACATTGGGACTGGGTATCGCGGTACTCGCGTGGCCGGATGCCACCCTGTTCGTGGTCGCGGTTGTCATTGCGATCCAGCTGTTCGGATTCGGAATCGTTCAGATCATCCGTTCGTTCGCGGACGTGACGGCTTCGGGTGGAACTCGCACGCTCGTCGCGATCTCCGGCGCGTTGGCAGTGCTCCTCGGATTCTTGGTTCTCCGTAGCCCTTTGCAGACGGTGGTTCTGATCGCGTTGGTGATCGGTGCCTGGTGGGTATTCCGTGGCGTTCTCGATCTGGTCGACGCGGCGTCCGGGCACACCGTCGATCGCGGTCTGTCGATCGTGCTCGGAGTCATCAGCATCGTCGCGGGTGCAATCGTCCTTCTGCAGCCCGAACTCTCGCTCGACGTCTTCCGCATCGTGGTCGGCGTGTGGATGGTGCTGTACGGCATCATCATCGTCGTGACCCCGTTGGTGCTGCGAAAGATCGCGCAGCCCTGAGCGTTGCCCTGAAGGCGGGTGTGCCTGAAAGTCGGTGTGCCTGAAAGTCGGTATGCCTGAAAGTCGGTGCGGGGTGGCAGACTTCCCGTCATGGGATATCCCGAAGACGCCCTCGCTCAGGACGAGGAACTGATACTGCATCGCCATCCTCATTGGAAGATGTTGGTGCTTCCGGCGCTGACGTTCGTACTTGCGACGGCCGTCGCCGGTTTCTTGTTGGGCCTCGCACAGACGAGATTGGACGGCACGGCTCGCACCGTGTCGTCCATTGCCGTCGGAATCATCTGGCTCGGTGTCGTGGCCTGGCGATCGGTTGCGCCGTTCACGGTCTGGAAGTTCACGCATTTCATCGTCACCGATCGGCGAGTGCTCATCCGCCACGGAGTGCTCACGCACACGGGTATCGACATTCCCATGGGACGGATCAGCAATGTTCAGTTCCGTCACGGCCTGATCGATCGAATGCTCAAGACCGGAACTCTGGTCATCGCATCTGCCAGTGACGATCCGCTCGAGTTCGACGACATTCCTGACGTCGAGCACGTTCACGCCCTGCTGTATCACCAGGTTTTCGATTCCATGCAGCAGCCACCATCGCAGGCACCGCAGTGGCCGTCAGGTGAAAACGACGACCCGAATGATCGAAATGGCTGGTAATCAACGTGCAAAGGCGTGTTGTCCGTAGTCTGTTCGTGTGACTGCCGTATTGCTAGCCGAAGACGACGAGGCCATTGCTGCACCCCTTTCCCGCGCCTTGGGGCGTGAAGGGTATTCGGTGACGGTCGAACCGACCGGACCCGCTGCGTTGCAGCAGGCGCTCGAAGGTGATTTCGACCTGTTGATTCTCGATCTCGGCCTTCCGGGCATGGACGGCCTCGAGGTCTGCCGACAGATTCGTGCGCATCGCACCTCGCTCGCCGTGCTGATGTTGACCGCCAGGACCGACGAAGTCGACTTCGTGGTCGGGTTGGACGCGGGCGCCGACGACTACGTCAGCAAGCCGTTTCGTCTCGCCGAGTTGATGGCACGTGTGCGAGCACTCCTGCGTCGCCACGGTGGCCGCGAGGACACGATCGTCGAGGTCGGTGGCATCAGGCTCGAGCCCGCGGCACGACGCGTACTCGTCAACGGCTCCGAAATCGCCTTGGCCAACAAGGAATACGAGCTTCTGCGGGTCCTCCTCGAGCACGCCGGGGAAGTGGTCTCGCGCGATACGATCCTTCGTGAGGTGTGGGGCGACGTCGAGCTTCGTGGATCGAAGACGCTCGACATGCACATGTCGTGGCTGCGCCGCAAGATCGGCGACGAGGGCCCCGCCGTGGAACGCAGGATTGCCACCGTCCGCGGTGTCGGTTTCCGAATCAACACCGACTAACTTCTCGAGAATCAGGAACTGCCGGCATGCGGCGTCGCATATTGCAGTCGATTCTCGCTGTCGTGATCATGACGGCGTTGCTGCTGGGGGTTCCGCTGATCTACACGGCGTGGCTCTGGGTGGAGGACGTGACGCGAAGTGATCTCCGGGTGCGCCTCGACCGGATGGCCGCTGAGGTCATCGCGCAAGAGGGGACGAACGGACTCGTCGAAGGTGCGTTGAACACAGATTCGCTCAAGGTTCTCACCCCGAACGACGGGCGCCTCGTCGTCGTGTATCCGACCGTCGTCGACGGCGCCGCACGCGTCGACGTCGGTGAGGCGACGGTCAAGAACGCACTCGTCGAATCGCTCGCGATGGGAACGTCCGGCTCGTTGCGTCTCGAGGTGCCGTCGGAGAACCTGCGCACCCAGCAGAAGCAGGCGGTGATGGCTGTCGGCGTGCTCGTGCTTCTGTCCATCACGGCAGGCACCGTGGTTGCTGTGGTCACTGCGCGTCGGCTTGCCGATCCGCTGCAGGATGTGGCCGACCGGGCGGCGCGCCTCGCCGAAGGCGACTTCCGGCCGGATCCTCGTCGGCACGACATCCCCGAACTCGACCGCGTGTCCGACGTCCTCGATGCGGCAACCGTGGAGATTTCGGTGCGGCTGCAACGAGAGCGCGCGCTGGTTGCGGACGTCTCGCATCAACTGCGCAGTCGACTGACTGCAGTGCGGCTGCGCCTGGACGAGTTGTCCGTTCACGAAGATCCTGACGTCGTGAACGAGGCCGAGGAAGCCATGGCGCAAGTGGACAGGCTCACCGACGGAATCGACGACCTGATTCGCTCGTCGCGCACCAGTGGGTCATCGGCGAGTCTGGTGTCGGTAGTCGGCGAGCTGGAACAGGTGACTCGCGACTGGCAGGCTCAGTTCGACGGAGAGGGACGCAGGCTGCGCCTACGCGGCGATCGCACGGTGATGGCTGCGACCACAGGTTCGCGTCTGCGTGAAGCTGTTTCCGTTCTGGTCGACAATTCGTTCGAACACGGTGAAGGCACGTGCACGGTGTCGGTGCGATTGATCGACGGTACGGGTCGCAGCTCGTCTCGCCGTGACTCGATGGTGTGCGTCGAGGTCACCGACGAAGGCTCCGGTGTGGAGAACGATCTGGCGCCGCACATCTTCGACAGAGGATTTTCGGGGGCGGGGTCCACCGGCGTCGGGTTGGCGCTCGCACGTGCACTGATCGAAGCCGACGGGGGCCGACTGGAACTGCAGAGGCGTAAGCCTGCCTTGTTCGCCGTCTTCCTGCCGGTGGCCAACACGGCGCCGACCGCGGACGTCGTTCCGCGCCGCGAACCGCGCTGACCGAAAGGCCGGCGCAGACGGAAAACTCAGGAGTGCCCGAGCTCCTCTTCGGCGTCAGGAATTACCGGCTCAGGCGCTGTGGTTTCGGATAACGCTGTGGTTTCGGGCAACCCTGTGGTGTCGGACAGTTCGAGCGGTTCCGGATTCTCGTCGGGAAACACGAACTTGCGGAAGGCCCAGAATCGGAACGCCATCTGCAGCAGGTTGCCGATGACATATGCACTGATGAAGTCGGCGATGTTCTCCGTCGCCAAGCTGACTTCGGGTACGCGCAGGTTGAAGACGTAACTGGAGATGTACAGCGGGATGAAGCTGATGACGACACCGATGGCGCTGATGATGAAGAACAGCGCAGCTTCGTGCGCTGGTTCACGGCCACCACGGTTCTTGAACGACCACTCGCGGTTGAGAATGTACGACGCGATCACCGCGACGACGCCGGCGATGATCTTGGCCGTGATCGGCTTGGATTCGAGGATCGACAGCTTGAGTGTGTAGAAGATGCCCGAGTCGATGAGGAAGGTCGTTCCGCCGACGATCGCGAATTTGATCAGCTCGCTGTGACGCAGAGCGATGTCACGAAACGGTTGGGGTATGCGGGCAATGACCCCGTCGACAAATGGCACAACAGATGAGTTTACGAAACGAAACCGCGTTACCACCAATTTGCCGCGGATTCATCAGCAGAATCACAGATTGGGAACGCTGAATGAACGGGCGAACGCGGCACATGACAACATAGAGAGCCGTGACCGGCAACAACGATCCCGCGCAGATCCCCGCCCGCCCGACCACCCCTCGACCGGCAAAAGCATCCATGCCCGTCGTCACCATGATCGGTGGCGGACAGTTGGCCAGGATGACTCACCAGGCGGCGGTGGCCCTGGGCCAGACGCTCCGAGTGCTCTCCGGGACTTCGGACGAGCCGGCAGCTCAGGTCAGCCCCGACGTCGTGCTCGGCAGCCACACCGACCTCGACGCTCTTCGACGCGCAGCGGTCGGTTCCAACGCGTTGACGTTCGACCACGAGCACGTGCCCACGGAGCATCTCGAGGTTCTTGTTGCCGAAGGCGTGAACGTTCAGCCGCCGCCGCAGGCTCTGATCTTCGCTCAGGACAAACTGCTGATGCGTCGCAAACTTGCCGAACTGGGCGCGCCCGTACCTGTGTACGCCGAAGTGACGTGGGCAGAAGACGTCGTGCGTTTCGGTGCGCAACACGGTTGGCCGCTTGTCATCAAGGCAACTCGCGGAGGCTACGACGGCCGCGGAGTCTGGATCACCGACGATCAGGACGAAGCAGAAGCCATCGTCACCGAGCAGCTGGACAAGGGTGTTCCGCTGATCGTCGAGGAAATGGTCTCGATGCGTCGGGAACTGTCCGCCATGGTCGCGCGGTCGCCGTTCGGCCAGGGCGCTACGTGGCCGGTCGTAGAGACCGTTCAGCGCAACGGCCAGTGCGCCGTCGTGATCGCACCTGCTCCCGCCCTTTCGAGCGCCGTTGCCGAGGAAGCCGAACAATTGGCGTTGCGCATCGCGTCCGAGCTCGGTGTTGTCGGCTCGATGGCCGTGGAACTCTTCGAGACGACTGACGGCACTCTCGTGGTCAACGAGCTGGCCATGCGCCCGCACAACTCCGGTCACTGGACGATGGACGGCGCCCGCACCTCTCAGTTCGAGCAGCACCTGCGCGCGGTTCTCGACTACCCGCTCGGAGATACGTCGCCGATCGCGCCGGTCACCGTGATGGCAAATGTTCTCGGTGCGCCGGAAGCTCCCGAGATGACGATGGACGAGCGCGTCCATCACCTGTTCGCGCGGATGCCCGACGCGAAGATCCACCTGTACGGCAAAGGTGAGCGCAAGGATCGCAAGATCGGACACGTCAACATCGTGGGCGGCGCCGGATCCATCGACGATCCGAATTACGTTGCCGCAGTTCGGGAACGCGCCGAGCGCGCAGCATATTGGCTTTCGTACGCAGTTTGGACCGACGGATGGGATGTACACGGTGAGTGAGAGCGCGCAGGTCGGCCTGATCATGGGCAGCGATTCGGATTGGCCGACCATGGAAGCTGCAGCCGAAGCTTTGGCCGAGTTCGGTATCCGCTTCGAGGTCGGTGTCGTCTCGGCGCACCGCACGCCTCAGCGGATGCTCGACTACGCCAAGGAAGCTTCCGGCCGCGGAATCAAGGTCATCATCGCCGGTGCCGGTGGCGCCGCGCATCTTCCGGGCATGGTTGCCTCGGCCACGCCGTTGCCCGTCATCGGTGTTCCGGTGCCGCTCAAGTACCTCGACGGTATGGATTCGCTGCTTTCTATCGTCCAGATGCCGGCCGGCGTCCCGGTGGCGACAGTGTCGATCGGTGGCGCCCGCAACGCCGGTCTGCTGGCTGCTCGGATTCTCGGTGCTTCGGATCCCGCACTGCAGCGGCGGATGGTGGCGTTCCAGGAGAGCCTCGAGTCGATGGTGCTCGACAAGGACAAGGCGCTCCGCGAGAAACTGCTGGGCTGATTCTCTCGTGTGTGCACGACGCGGGCTGCCGCTGATCCGAGCGAGTCGGGGCAGCGCGCAGTCCGCATTCGTCACCCGCGTCGCCCTGTTCTACGCCGGGATTCTCCGCGCGGACATCCGCTTCGACGACGAGTCCGGGATCTTCGTCGCTTCCGGGCTGCGCAGCGGGTTCGCCAGAGGGGGAACAACTCTCGGTGGTGTGTATCTCACGCGGCGAAACACGACGCGATCCGTCCTTCGCCACGAGGCAGTCCACGCGGACCAATGGGCCAGGTACGGAATCATATTCGGGTTGTTGTACCTCCGTGAGGAACTGCGTCACAGGGGGCCGCGGAACCGATTCGAAATCGAGGCCGGACTCGAAGACGGCGGTTACCGCACCTGAGTGAAAGCTCGTCAGTAAAAGCTACTCTTGGCGGCATGGCTCGTTTTCCGACTAGTGAACGCTTCGTCCGCTGGAGCGCGGAACATGCTCGCGGTGTGGACATCTGCATTGCGACGGTTGCCGCACTGTTCAGCGTTGTCGTGGCGGTCGAGGCGAGTCCGCTGGCGGTGTTCATCTCGCTGGGTATGACCGTTCCGTTGGTTTGGCGACGCTCGCGCCCCGAACTCTCCGGCATGGTGATCGCAGGATTCGCGGTTCTACACGTGATCTTCATCGGCAACACACTGCTCGCATCGGCCGTTGTCGTACCCATCTCCCTGTACGCGCTGGCCGCCTATGGTGCTCGGTGGAGTTCACTCACCGGGCTGGTGCTTGCGTTGCTCGGCTCGATTGCCGGGACTGTTCGATACTTCGGCTACGACGGAATCCCGGTGTCCTCGCAGGTCATGCAGTCCGTGGCCGTCATGATCTTCATGCTCGCGGTCTGGGCGTTCGGTGATTTGCGTCGAGTTCGCACCAAACAATTGGAAGGTCTGACCGAGCGCGCACGGTTGCTCGAACTCGAGCGTGCGCAGGAAGCGGAAATCGCGACGATCAGCGAACGCTCGCGGATTGCGCGCGAGATGCACGACATCGTCGCGCATTCGTTGACCGTTGTCATCGCTCAGGCCGACGGTGGACGCTACAGCGCGGCCAAGGATCCTCAGGCTGCAATTCAGGCACTCGAGACAATTGCCTCCACCGGCCGCCAAGCGTTGACCGACATGCGATCGCTGCTGTCCGTCCTGCGTGAGGACACGCCCCGTGATTTCTCGGTGATCCCGGGCGCCGGCGACATCGACAGTCTCTTCCACGAGTTACGCAGCAGCGGACTCGACATCGCCGTCAGTGTGACCGGGGAACCACGCGAACTCTCTGCGGGTGCGGGGTTGACGGCGTATCGCATCGTGCAGGAATCGCTGACGAACGTTCTCAAACATGCGGGGCCTGGAGCACAGGCGAGCGTCGAGATGACATGGGCTGAAACCGAACTCGTTCTCGGTATCACCGACGACGGACGAGGCGGCAGCGCCGCGCTGGTCGAATCGTCACCAGGCGGACAGGGACTGATCGGAATGGCCGAGCGAGCCAAGCTGCACGGAGGCAAAGTGACCGCCGGACCGAAATCAGGCGGCGGATACAGCGTCCGGGCCGTCTTGCCGTACGAACGAACGTCTGGGTAGGTCTTGAAACGTCCGAAGGTCTTAAGGTGAGTGGCATGGACGAACACGTGGCTCCGATCGCAGTGGCACTGATCGACGATCAGCAGCTGGTCCGCGCAGGTTTTCGAATGGTCATCGACTCACAGCCGGATCTGTCGGTGGTTGTCGAGGCTTCGGACGGTCAGCAGGCGTTGACCGAGTTGGCCGCCCGTCATGTCGACGTCGTTCTGATGGATGTCCAGATGCCGAAGATGGACGGCATCGAGGCGACTCGTCGGCTCCTGGCCGACCCCGATGCGCCGAAGGTCGTGGTGCTCACCACCTTCGACAACGACGAGTACGTGATGTCGGCTATCCGGGCGGGCGCCAGTGGTTTCCTGCTCAAGGACGTGCCACCGGAGCAGTTGCTCGACGCCATCCGCACCGTGCACCGCGGGGACGCGGTGATCGAAGCCCGGGCCACTCGGCGACTGCTTCAGCACGTCGGGCCACTCCTGGAAGGCTCGGCGCCCGAAGCGCAGTTGCCCGAAGAGTTGACGCCGCGCGAGGTCGAGGTGCTCGAAGCCATGGCGTACGGGCTGTCGAATTCGGAGATCGCTGCGAAATTCCACGTCTCCGAGACGACAGTGAAAACCCATGTCGGACGGGTTCTTTCAAAGACTCATTCTCGTGATCGTGTACAGGCAGTCGTCTTCGCCTTCCAGATCGGACTTGTCCGGCGCGCAGATCTCCTCGGCACCGAGGGCTGACACGCCGCCCTGTCCAGTCCTACCCCGGGATGACACCGGGCTCTCCAAGATCGCCCCGCACTCCGACGCGGAGACCACTTGCGCTGCAATAACGTCGATTCCGTCATAGCGAGAAGCTTTACGGAGGGCAAAAAATGCATGCGCACACCACGACGGAACCAGCCGCAGTGCCGGCGATCACTGCCCGCGGTGTCACCAAGGTGTACGGCACCGGTGAGACCACGGTTCACGCGCTCGGCGGAGTCGACGTGGACTTCGGTCGCGAGCGGTTCACCGCGATCATGGGCCCGTCCGGCTCCGGAAAGTCGACGCTCATGCACTGCCTGGCCGGACTCGACACGGTCTCGGGTGGGCAGGTTTTCCTGGGCGACACCGAAGTCACGAAACTCGGCGACACGGAGCTCACCGAACTGCGACGCGAGCGGATCGGATTCGTCTTCCAAGCGTTCAACCTGCTACCGGTGCTCACTGCTCGGGAGAACATGCTGCTGCCGATGAAGCTGGCAGGTAGTGAACCCTCGTCCGAGTGGATGGACGAGGTGATCGGAAAGCTGGGCCTGTCGCAGCGCCTCGACCACCTGCCGCACGAGTTGTCCGGCGGTCAGCAGCAACGTGTAGCTGTCGCCCGTGCATTACTGCCCCAGCCCGACGTGATCTTTGCCGACGAGCCTACCGGCAACCTGGATTCCCGTTCCGGGACAGAGGTTCTGGGACTCTTGCGCACCAGTGTCCGGGAGACCGGTCAGACGGTCGTGATGGTGACACACGATCCGGTGGCGGCGTCGTACGCGGATCGAGTCGTGTTGATCGCGGACGGGCGTATAGCCGGAGAGATCGACCATCCCACCGTCGACTCGGTGATCGGTGCCATGCGAGCTCTCGGTGCCGACGACCTGGCCGATGTTCCTGCAGTTTCGGGTGCACTGCGATGAGAGGTCTGGCTTTTGCGCAGGCGCGGGCACATGCCGGGCGCTATGTGGCGTCGATACTCGCGGTGGTGATCGCCGTCGGATACATCGTCGCGACTTTGACCTTGAGCTCGACGGTCGACGCGAGTGTGAGCAAATCACTTGCGACGCAATACGAAACCACAGATGTCGTCGCGTCCGGTCCAGGCGTGACAGAAGCACTGCTGAGCGCGGTGCCGGGCGTCTCGGCGGTGGCCGACGACGTGTCGACCTATGTTCGTGTCGACTCCGAGGCAAAGGGCGCGTCCTACGGGGATGCGCTCTCGATTGCCGACAATCCCGAATTGCGTTGGGAGAAGGTGTCGGAGGGATCGATTCCGGCCGGTCTGGGGCAGGTGTTGGTGAGCGCGGACTCCGGGATACCGATCGGTGCCCGAATCACAGTCACGGCACGGGATTCGACGGTCGGTGCCGCCGCACCCACCGCGGAGGTAGTCGGACTGGTCGACCTCTCCGGTTCGGCGCAACGACTGGGCGGGATCAAGATATTCACCACCGCCGAGCAGGTGAGCGCGTGGGCCGGTGACAGTGCCGAACGTGAGTTCCGTGTCGCCGGTGACGGTTCACGCTCTCAGCAACAACTCGTGGATTCGATCGCGAGCGCGTTGCCCGCGGACTCCACCGTGCTGACCGGCGAAGAAGCCACAGACAACGCCGCAGCCGAATACATGGGCGGCACCAAGATCCTCAGCACGGTGTTGCTCGCCTTCGGCGCCATCGCCGTTGTTGTTGCCGCGCTGGTGATCGCCAATACATTTGCCGTGCTGCTCGCGGCGCGCACTCAGGAACTTGCGTTGCTGCGATGCGTCGGCGCCACGGCCAAACAGGTTCGCCGGAGCATTCGCAGTGAAGCCGCGGCGGTCGGCGTGATCGCCTCGGTGATCGGCGTCGGACTCGGTGTCGGACTTGCCTGGGCAATCGGTCGCGTAGCAACGGCCGCAGATGTGCCGGTTCCTCTTTCGTCACTGAGCGTCACCCCGGTGACCGTGCTCGTCGGTCTTGCCGTCGGCATCGTGATGACGATGCTCGCTGCATCTGCGCCCGGGCGGGCGGCAACGAGGCTCTCCCCGCTGGCAGCACTGCAGCCGATGGAGTCCAAGCCTGAGAGCGTTCAGGTATCGGTGGTGCGCCGGGTTCTCGGCGTCGTGACCCTGCTCGCGGGCATCGCGATGACCGTCCTGGGAGTGACGAATCAGCAGGTGCCGGCGGCAACCGCCGGTGGACTGTTCTCGTTCCTGGGGATCGCGGCACTGTCCGGTCGAATCGTGCCTGCACTGATCAATGCGGCCGGCGGAGTGTTGGCGAGACTGATCGGTCCGGTGGGAAGCCTGGCAGCAGGCAACGCCGGTAGGAACCCACGCCGCACCTCGGCGACGGCCACCGCATTATTGATCGGTGTTGCCTTGACGAGCACGCTCGTCGTGGGAATCGCGACGGTCAAGGAAGCCGCACCCGCGGCGATGGACAGTCAATTCCCCGTCGACGTCATGGTGAGCAGTTCAGGTTCGGCACCGCTTCCCGCAGGGTTGGGCACAGACATCGCCGCGGTCAACGGTGTCGGCGCGGTGAGCGGTCTGGACAAGGCCGAACTGACGATCGACGGGCGCGGTTCGTTGGCCGGATTCGGCGTCGACGCTGCTCGGGTGAAAGATGTTCTGCGTACCGAGATCTCGGTACCCGCGGCCGGTCAGTTGGTGCTCTCGCCCGCTGACCTGACCGAATACAAGCTTTCGGCGGGCGATACGGCGACGGTGCGTGGGGATCGCGGCGTCGTGAACGTCAGCGTGGTCGAGGGCGTGAAAGGTCAACCAGCACTACTGGATCGAGGCGATCTCGGTGCAGCGGCCACCGCGCCGACCACCGATTCGTACTGGGTAAGGCTGGGGACGGATACTGACGAACAGGCTTTGGCCGCCACCGACCGCATCACCGAACTGGCACGCCAGGGAGCGCCGGGCAGCGATGTTCAGGGCATGACCGAGATGCGTTCAGCTCTCGATTCGATCCTCGACACCATGCTCATGGTGGTTGCCGGATTGCTGTCGGTAGCGGTGTTGATCGCTTTGATCGGCGTCGGAAACACCATGGCACTGTCCGTTCTCGAACGGCGCCGCGAATCCGGACTGCTTCGCGCACTCGGACTGACCAAGAAGGGAATTCGAGCCATGTTGATCTGGGAAGCACTGCTGGTGGCAGGAGTCGCATCGGTGATCGGAGTGCTGTTCGGGATGGTGTTCGGTGTAGCCGGTACCGCATCGGTATTCGGGATCGAGGACGTCGCCCTCAGCGCAGTGCCGTGGGTGCAGTTGGTAGCCATCGTGTTGATCGGCGGAATCTGCGGTGTGATCGCGTCACTGCTCCCCGCTAGGCGGGCGGGGCTGGTGTCACCGGTAACAGCTCTCGCGAGCTAGCGTTCAGAGCTGTTTCGTGACCTTCTCGGTGCCCACTCGGCGCGCGGTAGCTTCCGCGTCCGGGTGGGCCACCTGCACGAGTGAGGCACCCGCGGCGAGAACTGCCAGAAGCCCGTCGATCAATTCGTCTGCCGTGTCCCACGTGCGACTGGAGAGGACACGATCCGTCGACACCAATTCGACGTTCTTCGCCGATGTCCGTGCCGCGTCGATCGTGTCCGCTACGGACCGGCCTTCCAGCGCCGAACCGGCTCCGGCGCTACGGAACTGGTCGCCGTGCACACGGATGGAGGTTGCGTAGTCGGCGACGCCGAGCGGAAGATCGCTCAAACCTTTGCCGAACGCGTCGAGGGAGAGTGCGGCTACTTCCGGTACGTCCGCAACATCGTCCAGTCGGTCGGCAGTGACAAAAGCCAGTTCGGCGTCGGCGTCGGGGGAGAGGACCACCTCACCGCCTGCCCACCACACACCCAGCAAGACGGCGACGCTCTGCCAGTGCGCGGGAAGCAGCACGGCAACTTTGCCGCCGGGCTCGAGAGCGAACTCGTCGCGAACCATGTTCGCTGTCTTTGCCGCCCAATTGGCCAGAGTGCTCGCAGACAATTCGATGCGCTCGCCGGTGGCGTCGTCGTAGTAGGTCACGCGAGGGCCGGCCGGGTCGGCAGCCAGGATCGGTCCGAGGAGGGCGTCGGTCAGGTTGTCTACAGGCGAAGGCACGTCGTCAGCTTACGCAGCCGCTCAGTTCACACAATTTTTCAGTTGACACAGCGCGGGCCGTTGGAGGCCGCGTCGATCGGCGGACCGGGAGGGGCGGGAGTGGGGCTGGTCTCGGTGGTGCTCGACGATTCAGTCGTGCTTGTCGCTCCTTCGGACGGGGACACCGCGTCCGCGGACTGCGGGCCGCTGTAGTCCTCGGCAATGACAACCCGAACCTTGCCCGAGGACAATGACGAATCCGCCTTGACCGTCAGACCGCCGAGTGCCTCGGCGACCGCGAGTGCTGCGTCGTCGTCCGCGGACTTTGCGAACACCGTCGATTCGGTGACGTCGGAGCCGGTGTTGTTGCCGACCTGACCCTGCTTGTACCCGAGGGCACTCAACGCTTCGGAAACCCCGCTGGCCAACCCTGCGATGTCACTGGCGTTTGCGACGTCGACCGTGATCGAGGACGCATTCACCGTGGTCGGTGCTTCGGAGGTCTCCTCCGAGTCCTCGCTGTCGGCGCCGACCAATCCCGCGATGTACTTCTTGACGGCCTTGGGATCGACCTTGACGATGGACTCGCCGTAATCGGTCATGCCGTTGATGTCGAGAACGGGAATTGTCTCGAATTGCACCTTGCCGCCGGCCAGATTCTGCAACTGCTTGGCGAACTCGATGATGTCCCAGTCGTCGTCGATCACGACGGAACGCTGGACAGCCGAGGTCAGCTGACTGAGCTTGCCGGGGTCACTGAGGGTTTTTGCGCTGAGTACCTTGCTGACGAGAGAAGCCATGAACACCTGCTGGCGAACGATCCGGTCCAGGTCGCCGCGAGGAAGATCGTGTCGTTGTCGCACGAAGCTCAGCGCGTCGGCACCGTCGAGTGTCTGTTTCCCGGCCGCGAAATTGGCTCCGGACATCGGTTCGTCTACCGGCGCGTTGAGGCACACGTCGACTCCGCCCACTGCGTTGGTCAGCAGGACGAATCCGAGTAGTCCGACTTCGGCGTAGTGATCGACGGTGATGCCGGTCAGATTCGCCACCGCTCCGATGAGCGCGGTCCGGCCGGCTTCCGTCGACTTCTTGTCTGCGTCGCTGTCGGACGACCCGTTGTTGACCAACTTCAGCCGTTCGGTTTCCTTGGTGGCACCGAACGCGGCGTTGATCTTCGACATACCGATACCCGGGACGTTGACGTACGCGTCGCGGGGAATCGAGATCGCGGTCGCGGAACTCCCGTCGTTGGGGACGCGGATCAAGATGATGGTGTCGGTATTGGACGCAACTTCCTCACCTGCGCGCAACGAGTCGAGCTCGCTTTGTGAGAGCGGGTTGCCGTGCGCGTCCGTTCGACTGTCCGTTCCCACCATCAGAATGTCGATGGCGCCGTCCTTGCCGCCACCGAGGCCGAGTCCGCTGGCAGTGGCAAGGCTGTTTCTCAACGAGTCCACACCCCGCCACGCGAACCCGGTGACCAGCAGTACGAGCACGGACAGCACCGCGACCGCTATGCGAGCCGGGCTCGTCTTGGTCCGAATCGGCGCAGGTCGTGGACGCGCGCGGCGCTGCGGTTGCTGGTGGGACACCCCTTCAGGTTACTGGTCCGATGCTCGGCCGCGGGTACCTCGACGCGGCGTGCCAGACTCAACCGTGTGACGAATATCCTGCTCACCGGCGCCCGAGGGCAGCTCGGAACACGTATCGATGCTCTCGCAACGTCGGCGGGTCACACTGTGACGGCCGTCGGTTCCCGCGAGCTCGACATCACCGACAGCCGCGCGGTCGACGACTTCGTCTCGCCTGATTCGGTGCTGATCAACTGCGCTGCGTACACGGCCGTCGATGCTGCCGAGACCGACCAGGAGGCGGCGAGGGCGGTCAACGAGATCGGACCGCGGAATCTCGCGCAAGCCTGTGCGCGGGCGGGTTCGCGGTTGATCCACGTTTCGACGGACTACGTCTTTCCTGGCGATGCAAGCTCGCCATACGACGTCGATGCACCGACCGGTCCCGCGACGGTCTACGGCCGAACCAAACTGGACGGCGAGATCGCTGTTCGAGAGTCGGGGGCTGACGCGGCCGTTGTCCGCACCGCGTGGGTGTATTCCGGTGTCGGCACGGATTTTGTCGCCACGATGAGAAGGCTCGAAGCCGAACGCGAATTCGTGAACGTCGTGGACGACCAGATCGGGTCACCCACGTACAGCGTCGATCTGGCCGGCGGCATCGTCGAACTCGCGCTGCTGGACTTCACGGGTGCGTCGACATTCCACGTGACGAACGGCGGGCAAGCAAGTTGGTACGAGTTGGCGCGAGCTGTTTTCGAGGAGATCGGAGCAGACCCTGCTCGGGTGCGCCCGTGCAGTAGTGCGGAGTTCGTACGCCCTGCCCCGCGCCCGGCATATTCGGTCTTGTCCGAGCGCGCGTGGGTTACCGCGGGAATGACGCCGCTGCGTCCGTGGCGAGAGGCTCTGCACGCCGCTCTGGCGTGAGCATTGTTCGGGACAGTGGCCGCGGACGGCTAGGCTGACCGGCGTGAGTCCCAAGCTGGCCGTGGTAACGGTGACCTACTCGCCAGGCGAGCATCTCGAGAATTTCTTGAGCACGCTCGCTGTGGCGACGACAGAAAAACCCCAGGTCATCATGGCCGACAATGGGTCGACCGATGGTGCCCCCGAGGCCGCCGATGCCAAGTACGAGCATGTCCGTCTGCTTCGAACCGGCGGAAACATCGGGTACGGGGGAGCGATAAATCGGGCTGTAGCGGAGATCGATTCGTCGATCGAATTCGTCGTGATTTCCAACCCGGACGTCCAATGGGCACCCGGTTCACTCGACGAATTGGTGGCTGCGGCAAATCGGTGGCCAAGGGCCGGTGCACTGGGGCCGAAGGTCCTCGAACCGGACGGCAGTGTCTATCCGTCGGCGCGAACGGTGCCCGACATCACCTCGGGCGTCGGGCACGCGTTGCTCGGTACCGTATGGCCGAAGAACCCGTGGACTGCTCGTTACCGTCAGGAGAACGAGGCCGTCACCGAGCGTGCAGTGGGGTGGCTTTCCGGGTCGTGCCTGCTGGTGCGACGCGACGCCTTCGACACCATCTCAGGTTTCGACTCTCGTTACTTCATGTACATGGAGGACGTGGACTTCGGTGACCGCCTCGGAAAAGCCGGGTGGCTCAACGTATTCGTCCCCTCGGCCGTCGTCACCCATGCCAAAGGCCATGCGGCAGGACGTCATCCGGAACTGATGTTGCCTGCCCATCATCGCAGTGCGTACCAGTTCCAGGCTGATCGCCATCCGCACTGGTGGCAGGCTCCGCTACGACTTGCCTTGCGCGGTGGCCTCGCGGTGCGATCCAAGATCGCCGTAGCTTCTGCAGTTCGCGAGCGCGCTCGCACCGACAACTCGACCGACAACCCATCAGTTTCGAACCACGGGGGAAAATGATGTCCGATTCGAATCCGACCGACGCCGTAATCCTGGTAGGCGGCAAGGGCACTCGGCTGCGTCCGTTGACGCTGTCGGCGCCCAAGCCGATGCTTCCGACAGCCGGCCTTCCGTTCCTGACGCACCTGCTCGCCCGCATCGAGGCAGCCGGAATCAAGCACGTCGTGCTCGGAACGTCCTTCAAGGCAGAGGTATTCGAGGACTACTTCGGCGACGGCTCCAAGATGGGCCTCGAGATCGACTACGTCTTCGAGACCGAACCGCTGGGCACCGGTGGCGGAATCCGCAACGTGCTGCCGAAGTTGCGCGGTGACAACGTCATGGTGTTCAACGGCGACGTGCTCGGTGGCACCGATCTGAACGGCATTCTCGAGACCCACGAGAAGACGGACGCCGACGTGACCCTGCATCTGGTTCGTGTGGGAGACCCGCGAGCATTCGGTTGTGTTCCGACCGACGAGGACGGACGAGTCTCGGCATTCCTGGAGAAGACCCAGGATCCGCCGACGGATCAGATCAACGCCGGCTGCTACGTCTTCAAGCGCGAAATCATCGAACAGATCCCCGAAGGACGACCGGTATCGGTCGAGCGCGAGGTGTTCCCGAATCTGCTGGCCGAGGGCAAGCGGGTGTTCGGTCACGTCGACTCGTCGTACTGGCGTGACATGGGAACCCCCGAGGACTTCGTTCGCGGTTCCGCCGACCTGGTGCGAGGTATCGCACCTTCGCCGGCTCTCGAAGGTCCGCGCGGCGAGTCGCTGGTTCACCCCGGAGCCGGAATCGCGCCGGGCGCTGTCCTGATCGGCGGCACGGTTGTCGGTCGGGGCGCAGAAGTCGGCGCAGGCGCTCGCCTCGACGGTGCAATTCTCTTCGACGGCGCCGTTGTGGAAGCCGGCGCGGTGGTCGAACGATCGATCCTCGGATTCGGCGTCCGTATCGGACCCCGAGCGCTGGTCCGCGACGCTGTCATCGGCGACGGCGCGGACATCGGTGCGCGGTGTGAATTGTTGCGCGGCGCACGCGTGTGGCCGGGGGTGACGCTGCCGGACGGTGGCGTGCGCTTCAGCACAGATGTGTGATCGTTAGCTGACCTACTGGAATACTGGCGGGTATGACTTCTCTTCCGAGCCGTTACGTTGCCCTCGGTGACTCGTTCACCGAGGGCGTCGGCGACGCCGACGAACGATTCCCCAACGGTCTGCGCGGGTGGGCAGACCGAGTGGCCGAGCAGCTGGCGGTGAACAATCCCGACTTCCGCTACGCCAACCTGGCGATTCGTGGTCGCCTACTCGGACCGATCATCGACGAGCAGTTGGAACCCGCTCTGGCGTTGAAGCCCGATCTGGTGACCATCTACGCCGGCGGAAACGACATGATGCGTCCGAAGCTCGACATCGATGCGATGGTCGCCCGCTACGATTCGGCAATCGGTCAGCTCACTGCATCCGGCGCTCGGGTTCTGATGTTCACCGCGTACGACACCGGATGGTCCGCCTTCTTCGGCAAGCTCCGCGGACGTCTGGCGATCTACAACGAGCTTGTTCGCGAGGTGGCCGACCGCCACGACGCGACCCTCGTCGACTTCTGGCGATTCTCCGAATATCAGGACCTTCGGATGTGGGACTGGGATCGCCTCCACATGTCGCCCTCCGGGCACGAGAACATGGCGACGCGTGTGCTCGACGTGCTCGGCGTCGAACACGGATTGACCCCGCCCGATCTCGGGCCTGCGCCGGTTCTCACGAAAGCCGAAACTCGTCGCGAGGATCGTCAATGGGCGCGAGAGTTCTTGGTGCCGTGGGTAGCTCGGCGCGTGAAGGGAACATCTTCGGGCGACGGCGTGAGCGCCAAGCAGCCCCAGCTTTCTCCGATTCAGTCCTGATTCTTGCGCTGACGGGCGAGCGCGACCAGGTGGTCGATGGTCTCGCGTTCCGCTGTAGGTGGGAGCGCGTCCACCGGCCACCATCTGAGGTCGGTGGACTCTGCGCTGCGGACGATATGTGAATTGTCCGGCGCCACAACAAGA
The DNA here is from genome assembly GCF_027583855.1 of Rhodococcus sp. BH5. Taxonomy (NCBI): domain Bacteria; kingdom Bacillati; phylum Actinomycetota; class Actinomycetes; order Mycobacteriales; family Nocardiaceae; genus Rhodococcus; species Rhodococcus sp. BH5. The sequence continues at coordinate 1,052,999 of NZ_JAJHVW010000001.1, read as the reverse complement.
AACCGTAGATCGAGATGGCGAGTCGGTACTCCGAGTGAGCACGTGATCGGATGCGTGTGGGCGGAGAGTAGGTCCGCGTCTATCCGAACGTCGTGAATTCCGGACTCCTCGCGAGCTTCCCGCAATGCCGCATCTACCACCGTCTCGTCGTCGGGCTCGCAGTGGCCGCCGAGCTGAATCCACCTGCCCACCTTGGGATGCAGGGTCAGCAAGACGTGGCAGCCACTCTCGTCGAGAACGAGAGACGACGCGGTGATGTGTCCCGGTGCGTGGCGACGAAGGCAGCCGTCCGGAGCCGAATCGAGGAACGCGAGCATCGTGTGCCGCAATGATTCGTCCGCTTCGGAGGACGTCTCCCAGCCCTCCAGGACGCCCTTGGCGGAGGCGTGCAGCGATTCGGCTGACATGGACCTACAGCTCCACCAACGCGTCCCCGGGGGCGGAGACAGAGCGCGGAGTCAGTGGTTCGAGGGGGTGCCCGATTGCGATGGCACCGAGTGGCTGCCAATCCGCCGGGAGATCGAGTTGTTCGCGTACGAGATCGGCGGCGAAGATCGTCGATCCGATCCAGCAGCTTCCCACGCCGCGGGTGGCCAACGAGACCAGCAGTCCCTGCACTGCCGCGCCGGCGGCGACCGTGAACATCGTCGACTCCGCCGCGGTTCGTCCGGCATCCGGATAACTGTGTGCGCCATCGGGCACGCAGAAGGGAATGACGACCTCGGGGGCGTCGAACAGGATGTTTCCGCGGGCAACCCGGGCCTCGACGGATTCGTCACTGCGACCGTCGGCGCGAAGATCGGCGGCCCACTTCTCGCGCATCTGCTCGAGAAGAGCCGTGCGGACCGACTCCGTGCGTAGCCACACGAATCGAACCGGTCTCGTGTGGTGCGGTGCGGGAGCGGTGAGTGCCTCGGCGATCGAGCTGCGAATGATCTCCGCGTCGACGGGATCACTTGCGAACTGTCGAACCGATCGACGCAACAGCAGCGCCTGGCCACGGCCCATCGCCGTAGCTTCCTCGGTGCCCAGCCAGAACAGATCGTCCGGGCCGCGGCGAATCAGATCCTGGCCACTCGAACCGTCGTCCTCGAACCGAAGCCCACGAACGACGGCGACGGGAACGCCGCCCAGCTTGCCCTTGACCAAGTCGCCCGCAGCGGCGATTTCGTCCGCGATCGCGATCTCGGTGACGATCAGATCGTTGCCCTGACTGTCCTGTGCTCCGAGGTAGCCGTGCAGGACCGGAATGCCGGACGAACCGATTGCGGCGTCGGTCTGCCCGTTGCGCCACGCACGACCCATCGTGTCGGTGACGACGACGGCGACGGACTTGCCCGTGCTCTCGAGAATTCGGGCGCGCAGACCCGCAGCGCTCGCATCCGGATCCACGGGGAGTAGCGCCAATTCGGCACCGTCGACGTTGGAGCCGTCGATGCCCGATGCGGCCTGCACGATTCCGAGTTTGTTCTCGGTGATCAGAGTGCGGCCCTTGCGTGCCACGACGCGGACGGCTTCCTGATCCACCAGGAGGCGTCGTGCCGCGTCGCGCTCTTCCGGATCGGTCGGTGAGGAAACGACGCGACCCTCGACTTTGGAGAACACCTTGCTCGTGACGACAACGACGTCGCCGCTTTCGAGCCACGGCGTCGCGTCGACGACAGCTGTGGCCAAGTCGTCTCCGGGCCGGAACTCGGGAAGCCCGAGCACGGGAATGACTTCGATTGCGGCGCCGGGGGAGTGATCACCGGGAGAGTGATTTCTGTCGCGGCTTGCTTCGGTTCCGGGCTCGGTCACAGTTCGACTCCGGCGATCTCGAAAGCCGTGCGAACCATTTTGGCGGTCTCTTCGGGGGACGTCATCAAAAGTGGGATGCTTCGCACGTCCACCCCGTCGATGTCGGCCGTGTCACCTTCGTCGACGAGCCAGCCGTCGAGAATACCGTTGATCGAACGAGCTCCGTAGTGGCGACCGATCGCCTCCGAAGTCGTCTCGACCCCGATCACCTCGAGGCACTCGTCAGCCATGCCGCGCAACGGTTTTCCGCCGATGACGGGGGAGAGGCCGACAACCTTGGCCGCGGTTGTTCGCAGGGCACCGCGAATGCCGGGCACCGCGAGGATCGCGCCGACGCTCACGACGGGATTGGACGGTGCGATCAGCACGATGTCGGCACCGTCGATCGCCTCGACTACCCCTGGCGCAGGCTTGGCCTGCTCGGCGCCGACGTGAGCGAAGCTGTGCGTTTCCACCTGTGCCCGATGGCGTACCCACCACTCCTGGAAATGAATCGCCTTCTGCTCACCGTCTTCCGGATCGGTGATCACGACGTGTGTTTCGCTGCGGTCGTCGCTCACGGGAAGCAGTGCGACACCGGGATTCCAGCGATTGCACAACGCTTCGGTGATCGCGGACAACGGATATCCCGTGCGGAGCATCTGGCTGCGAATCAAATGCGTTGCGATATCGCGATCTCCGAGGCCGAACCAGTCCGGCTTCGCGCCGTACGCGGCGAGTTCTTCTTTCGCATTCCAGGTTTCGCCGGCGTGCCCCCACCCGCGTTCGGTGTCGATGCCGCCGCCGAGTGTATACATACAAGTGTCCAGATCGGGGCAGATGCGCAGACCGTGCATCCACACGTCGTCCCCGACGTTGACGACGGCCGTGATGCGATGTGGGCCTTCGTATTTCTCGAGGGATTCACCACCGGCGATTCCGAGCGCGTTTTGAACACCTTGAAGGAAACGGGCCCCGCCGACGCCGCCAACCAATACAGTCACGTTCACGACAACAGAGCCTAGGCGGTCGGCGCGTCGTCGTGTCTGGCGGGCAGAAGGTCCCGTCAATTGAGGGCCGGAATACTAATGGATTCATCTCGTTTAGCTTGACCGCGACACGCTGGACGTGTGTAATCTCAAATGTGTCATTCCAACCGCTACTTGTGAGTTCACTTGCAGCGGGGCCGGTTTCGAACACAGTTTCGAACGGTCGACGGGGTGGGGTTGAAGATGGAGTGAAAATTCTGCGCTATTACAGGTGAGGAGGCGGAACGATGCCCAATGAAAATGTCGAGATCAGTTCTCTCGCAATGACAGTAAGCGACGAACCGCAGACCGATTCCCGAGCAGGCGCAGCAGAAGGTGCCTGCAGCAGTGAGTTCGACGGTATGAGTACTCGGCCAGTGCTGAGTCTCGTCACCGGCTTCGAAGAATTGTTCGACACCATCGAGGATCAGTGGCAGGAGCGTGCTCTCTGCGCGCAGACCGATCCCGAAGCGTTCTTTCCTGAAAAGGGAGGATCGACGAGGGAAGCAAAACGGATCTGCCTCGGTTGTGAAGTTCGTGACGAGTGCCTCGAGTACGCGCTCGCGAACGACGAACGGTTCGGAATCTGGGGAGGGTTGTCCGAGCGCGAGCGTCGGCGACTCAAGCGGGGGATCATCTGATCTGCTGCTGAATCGGTTCTGTCAGCGTCGGGGCTGACGGGCGGTCTTCGAAAGTCTGACCTGCAACGGGGAATTGCAGGTCAAGCAACGACTGTTTTGTTCTTCGTGTGGATTTACTTCTTCGTGTGACATCAGTTTTTTCGTCTGACAGTGCGTCAGTCCTCGTCGGGCAGTATCAGTCCTCGTCGGGCAGCGTGGGGTCGATGACCTGTGGGTCGACGCCCAGATACGTGCCGACTTGATGGACCAACACGTCGTGCACCAGATCCGTGAGTTCTTCCGGATCCTTCGCTCGCTGCTCCAATGGGCGGCGAAACAGCACAATTCTTGCGCGAGTCGTATTTCCGTGACGGTCGATTCCGGCCGGAATCAGTCGTGACAGTGGAACCGGGCCGTCTGCGATGACCTCCGGCGGCCATGTGACGGACTCCGGATCGTGCGCGTGAATCTTCGGAACTTCGTCCACTGCGATGTCGAGTTTCGTCAGCCGGTCGTGCCATGCGAGGTCGACGGGAGAGAAGGCGTCGAGCACCAGGAGATCGAACTTCTCCGCGCGGGTACGCCTGGCGGGCACCTCCGGGGGAAGTAGCGGTCCGCGCAGGCCACGGCCGTGTCGCTCGATGGAACGAGTGGTGACCGAGCGTCGGCGGCGGGCTTGTGGCATGGCGCCAGATTACGACAGGAGAAACTGCTCGGTGTGTCCGAGTAGGTTCCGGACGTGGGGAGGGCTAGGCTCCGTACCTGTGAGATCTCTGCGTCGCTGCTGCCGCCCCGGGTGCAAGAACCCCGCCGTCGCGACGCTTACGTATGTCTACTCGGACTCCACTGCGGTTGTCGGGCCGCTGGCAACCGTCGCCGAGCCCCATTCATGGGATTTGTGTGACACTCACGGCTCTCGAATCACCGCCCCCAAGGGGTGGGAACTCGTCCGCCACGAAGGCGGATTCGCGTCGAGTACTCCCGACGAAGACGATCTGACCGCTTTGGCCGAAGCTGTACGGGAGGCCGGTCTCGGAGATCGCAGCAAGTCCAACGTCGATGCAGATGAGGACATACGTCCCGCAGCTCCGAGTACTGCCCGTACAGGGCGTCGTGGACACCTACGCGTTCTGCCCGACCCGTCCAACTGACGCGAGATTCGTCGCCGTAGACGCTAGGCTCGACCGAGTACTTCCACACCCGAGTACTGCGAATCTCCGGACGCCATGCGCCCGGATGTTCCCGTCTGTGAGGGTGCATGCACAAGGAGAGTTTTCAGTGGGGCGAACAGCCGAGTCGGTTGCTGCAATCATCAAGGCGTACGACGTACGCGGTGTGGTCGGTGAGCAGATCGACGAAGATTTTGTCCGCGACGTCGGTGCGTCGTTCGCCCGCCTGGTCCGCGACGAGGCCGGCGCCGCCACGACGGTTGTGATCGGCTACGACATGCGCGCATCGTCGCCCACACTGTCTTCGGCTTTCGGTGACGGCGTGCTTGCTCAAGGGCTCGACGTCGTCTACATCGGATTGGCGTCGACCGACGAGCTCTACTTTGCATCCGGTTTGCTGAACTGCCCGGGCGCGATGTTCACGGCGAGCCACAATCCCGCCAAGTACAACGGCATCAAGATGTGTCGGGCCGGCGCCAAGCCGGTCGGTCAGGACACCGGCCTCGCAGTCATCTCCGCCGAGGTCGTCTCGGGTGTTCCCGCGTACGACGGACCGGCAGGCACCGCCAGCACCAAGGACGTCCTCGAGGAATACGCGAGCTACCTCCGCGGATTGGTCGACCTGGCTGCGTTGCGCCCGCTGAAGGTCGCAGTCGATGCAGGCAACGGTATGGGTGGCCATACCGCGCCGGCCGTATTCGGGCCGATGCCCCTCGACGTCCTGCCGCTGTACTTCGAGCTCGACGGCACGTTCCCCAACCACGAAGCCAATCCGCTCGATCCGGCCAACCTCGTCGACCTGCAGGCCTACGTGCGCGAAACCGGAGCGGACATCGGCTTGGCGTTCGACGGTGACGCGGACCGTTGCTTCGTCGTAGACGAGAAGGGCGACCCGGTCTCGCCGTCCGCGGTGACGGCACTTGTCGCCAAGCGCGAACTCGCGAAGGAACCGGGCGCGTCGATCATCCACAACCTGATCACGTCACGGGCAGTGCCCGAACTGGTCGAAGAACTCGGCGGCGTCGCTATTCGTACCCGAGTCGGCCACTCGTTCATCAAGCAGGAGATGGCCGAGACCGGTGCGGTGTTCGGCGGCGAGCACTCCGCTCACTACTACTTCCGCGACTTCTGGGGCGCCGACTCCGGCATGCTCGCGGCGCTGCACGTACTCGCCGCACTGGGCGAGCAGGATCGTCCGCTCTCCGAGTTGATGGCGGAGTACACCCGCTACGCGGCCTCGGGCGAGATCAACTCCACCGTGGCTGACGCGGCAGATCGTACGGCCGCTGTACTGGCGGCATTTGCCGACCGCACCGAGTCGGTGGATCGCCTCGACGGTGTCACGGTCAGTCTCGAGGGAAATGCCTGGTTCAACTTGCGCGCGTCCAACACCGAACCACTGCTGCGACTCAACGTCGAAGCACCCACGTCCGCCGATGTCGACGCATTGGTGAACGAAATTCTGGCGATCGTCCGGGCTTGAATCCGAGTCTGATCGGTTTGTCGGTGAGCCGAAGCCCTGGGATAGTTGGGGGACTATCTCAGGAACGACGGCCTCGGGAACGAGGGCTTTGCCACCACGGACCGCGTGGAGCTGGAATGCTGGATGGTGCGGGAACTGCTAACGGAGAAGGGGGTGCGGTGAGATGACAGCGCCGATGCCGCTTCTCGACCTCGACGACAGCGAGGGTTTGTCAGCTGCCGATTCGGAAGGGCTACTGCGGTCTGTAGCCATGGGCGGCGCACAGATTCGGGCCACCGCGTCGGCCGTCGGTGAGGGTGTGATCTCCCGATTGGCCGGTCTGCGTCCGCGCAGCGTCGTACTGATCGCCGGCGCGGGTGGCGCCCGGCATGGAGCCAGGATCGCGCTTGCTCTCGTCGGAGATTCGGTCGGTTGCCCGCTCCTCGTTCTCGACCGGACGCCGTCGTGGGCCGGGCCGTTGGATGTGATCGTCGTCGCCGGTGACGATGCCGGTGATCCACGCCTCGTCGAATCCGTTGACAGTGCCGTACGCCGCGGCGCCGAGGTTGTTGTCGCCGTTCCCGACGAGGGGCCCATGCGAGCCGTGGCGGCCGGGCGCACCATGCCCTTGCCGCCGCGGCTCTACGCTTCGCCCCGGCACACGATGACGCGGTTCCTCGCCGTCTTCCTCGCGGTTGCCGCCGAGATCGAGGGCAAGGGATCGATCGAGGACCGTTCGGCGGTGCTCGGTCGAATCGCCGACGCAGTTGATGCGGAGGCGCTGCGGGACGGACCGGCCAACGAGGTATTCCACAACCCGGCCAAGTCGTTGGCCACCAGGATGAGCGGCCGGCGAGTCGTTCTGTGTGGAAGTGGTTCCGTGACAACAGCACTCGCAGAGTTCTCGAGCGTTGCGCTGATGAGCTCCGGCCTGAACGCCGCTGCCGCCGAGATGTCCGAGGTGATTCGTTCGGCGCGAGCACTGTTCGCGCCGGACGCAGCTTCACGTGATTCGGTGTTCCACGACCCCTTCTTTCACGATCCGCAACTCGACGGCGCGCTGCCGACCCCGCCGGCGCGCGCGTTCGTCTTCGCGACCGAATCCACGCGCGGGGAGGCGAGGCGCCGGATGGACGCACTGGCTGACGCCGACCTGGTGGTTGCGGCAGACGAAGACCAGACCAACGTGGTCATATCGGAGATGGAGCAGGTATTCGTGTTGGCGTCTCGAGTAGACATGGCCGCGGCGTACGTGCAGTTGACGGGCGGTGCGAAGTAAGTGCGTGAACTCGAAGGTGCACTTCGTTCTTACGCGTGGGGCTCGCGAACGGCAATTGCCGAACTACGCGGTCTTTCGACTCCGTCGAATCATCCCGAAGCGGAATTGTGGTTGGGCGCGCACCCGGGTGACCCGGCGCGCGTGATCACCGAATCCGGAAGCGAGTCGTTGCTCGAAGTCCTGCACCGCGAACCCGAACGCGAACTCGGCCGTGAGAACCTCGAGGCATTCGGTGAGCGACTCCCATTCCTGCTCAAGCTGCTTGCGGCGGAAGAACCGCTGTCGCTTCAAGCGCACCCCAGCGCCGTTCAAGCCGACGAGGGATTTCGTCGTGAGAACGCACTCGGCGTTCCCATGGAATCGCCGATTCGCAACTACAAGGACGGCAGCCACAAGCCCGAACTCGTTGTCGCGCTCAGCAGATTCGAAGCGCTTGCCGGATTCCGCGAGCCGACGCGGACTGTCAAACTGCTGCGCGCTCTGGCCGTCGACGAGTTGGAGCCGTACATCGGTCTGCTCGAAGGCCAACCCGATTCCGACGGACTGCGGGCGTTGTTCACGACGTGGATCACGCTGCCGTCCACGGTGCTCGGGACCTTGCTCCCTGCCGTACTTGCCGGGTGCATCACCTACGTCGCGCACCACGACGCCGAATTCGTGACCGAGATCCGCACCGCGCTGGAATTGAGCGAGGCGTACCCCGGCGACGCCGGTGTTCTGGCGGCACTGCTGCTCAACCGCGTCACCCTCGAGCCCGGCCAAGGACTGTTTCTCGCTGCCGGCAATCTCCACGCGTATCTCCATGGACTCGCGGTCGAGATCATGGCCAACTCCGACAACGTGCTGCGCGGTGGGCTGACACCGAAGCACGTCGACGTGCCCGAATTGCTGAGGGTTCTGGACTTCGTCGGGGCCGATATCGAAGTGCTCGATCCGGCCCCGTCATCTGGATCAGGTCAGTCAGGATCAGGTAGATACGAGTACGTCACGCCGGCGCCCGAATTTCGTTTGACGCGTCTGGAGTTCGACGCGAATTCCACGGACATCGTCGTCGACGCTTCAGGCCCGCGGATTCTGATCTGCACCGACGGCGCGGTCACTGCGACGTGCGGCGCCGACACTCTCGACCTCGATCGAGGCCGAGCGGCGTGGATCGCTGCCGACGAGCCCGCGATACACCTGAGCACACGGACCCCGACTGCGCAGGTTTTCAGTGCCGTAGTCGGAAACTAGGAGACATTGTGTCGGCTCATGGTGGCAAGAAGGCAATTCTGGCGGCCCTCGGAGCCAATGCCGGAATTGCCGTAGCCAAGTTCGCCGGATTCTTGATCACCGGATCGTCGTCGATGCTCGCCGAATCGGTGCACTCGGTGGCCGACACGTCCAATCAGGGTTTGCTGCTCCTGGGGCAGAAGAAGGCAGAACGTGACGCGGATCAACTGCACCCGTTCGGCTACGGGCGCAACCGATACTTCTATTCGTTCGTCGTTGCACTGGTGCTCTTCACCCTCGGTTCGCTGTTCGCGATCTACGAAGGCATTCACAAGATTCAGCATCCGGAAGAACTCAATTCGGCTTTCGTGGCAATCGCGATTCTTGTCATAGCGATTTGTCTGGAGGGCTACAGCTTCCGGACCGCAGCGAAGGAATCACGACCGCTCAAGGGAAATGCGTCGTGGTGGAACTTCATCCGAACCTCTCGTAGCCCGGAACTCCCGGTTGTGCTGCTCGAGGACACCGGCGCATTGATCGGTCTCGTCCTTGCACTCGGCGGCGTCGGCCTCACGATGGTGACCGGAAATCCGGTCTTCGACGGCATCGGAACTCTGTGCATCGGTGTCCTGCTCGGCATCATCGCGATCATTCTGATCATCGAAATGCAGTCGCTGCTGATCGGTGAGGGCGCAACGGCGGTGGAGACCGAACTGATCCTCAACGCCCTGGTCGACGGAACTCGTATCGAACGCGTGATTCATTGCAGGACGCAGTACCTCGGTCCCGAGGAGATCCTTGTTGCTGCCAAGGTTGCGGTGCCGATCGGATCGACGATCTCGGACGTGGCGACGGCGATCGACGAGGCCGAGTCTCGCGTGCGCGCTGCAGTGCCTGCGGCGCGGGTGATCTACCTCGAGCCGGACCTGGATCGTCTCAGCGCAGGAGATCGCCCTGAAACAGATCTACAGGCTCCCGACAAACCCTGAACAAAGCTGCGCCTGCGGGCTTAGGCTGATGCCATCTCTCTACTTGCCCATGGTGGGACCTGTTGGTCCCCAGCAAGGAGGCGGCAATGGCTGTCAAGGACGAGCAGGCCGGATCTGGACGGTCGAAGCTGTTTCGAACCAAATCGATCGAGCAGTCCATCAAGGACACCGACGAGCCGGAAACCAAACTCCGGAAAGAACTGAACTCGTGGGATCTCACGGTGTTCGGTGTCGCAGTCGTCATCGGTGCGGGCATCTTCACACTCACGGCTCGGACGGCGGGAAATGTCGCCGGGCCGTCGGTCTCGCTCGCGTTCGTCATTGCCGCCATCGCCTGCGGACTGGCAGCGCTGTGTTACGCCGAATTCGCGTCGACGGTCCCGGTTGCCGGTAGCGCGTACACGTTCTCGTACGCGACGTTCGGCGAATTCGTCGCCTGGATCATCGGCTGGGATCTCATCCTCGAATTCGCCTTGGCGTCTTCGGTGGTCGCCAAAGGCTGGTCGCTGTACCTCGGCGAAGTGATGGGCTCACGCAGCCCGATCGTCGAGTTGGGGCCGATCTCGTTCGACTGGGGTGCGGTGCTGGTGATCGCTGTCATCACGATCCTGCTCGCGACCGGCACAAAACTCTCGTCGAGGGTGTCGCTGGTGATCACGGCGATCAAGGTCGCGGTGGTGTTGCTGGTGATCGTCGTCGGCCTCTTCTACATCGACACCGACAACTACTCGCCGTACATTCCGCCGTCGGAGCCGGGCTCGACGGGAGAGGGCATCCACCAGTCGTTGTTCTCGTACGTGACCGGGGCCGGTGGCAGCACGTTCGGGTGGTACGGATTGCTCGCGGCAGCCAGTCTGGTGTTCTTCGCGTTCATCGGCTTCGACGTCGTCGCCACGACGGCGGAGGAGGCGAAGGAGCCGCAGAAGGCGCTGCCACGCGGCATCCTGGGTTCTCTCCTGATCGTCACGGTTCTGTACGTGGCGGTGACACTGGTGCTGACGGGGATGGTGAAATACACCGAGCTCGAGGGCGATACCTCCAACCTGGCAACGGCATTCGCTTTCCACGACATCACGTGGGCGAAAAACGTCATCTCGTTCGGCGCTTTGGCCGGTCTCACGACAGTGGTGATGGTGCTGATGCTCGGGCAGACCAGGGTGCTCTTCGCGATGGCACGCGACGGTCTGATGCCACGACGCCTGGCACCGACCGGCAAGCACGGAACCCCTGTGCGGATCACGATCTTGGTCGGCGTCGTGGTCGCGGTGCTCGCCGGCGTTTTTCCGATCGGCACCCTCGAGGAAATGGTCAACATCGGCACACTGTTCGCTTTTGTTCTCGTCTCGATCGGGGTTCTCGTGCTCCGTCGGACGCGTCCCGACCTACCTCGCGGATTCAGGGTGCCGCTGGTCCCGCTGGTCCCGATTCTGGCCGTCCTCGCGTGTCTGTGGCTGATGTTCAACCTGTCGGTGGAGACCTGGATGAGGTTCGTGGTCTGGATGGCCCTCGGCGTTGTCATCTATTTTGCCTACAGCAGACAGCATTCGATGATCGGGAAGCGTGAACGCGGCGAAATCGAGTAGATGTACAAAGTTTATGATTTGTCTATCACTTGTACAAAATCAGTAGTACTGTCTACCTCATAGTGAACTGACTCACAGTTTTCGGGTCGGTCCGAATCGAGGAGGTAGACCGTGTCGACGCACGTGGACTCGCAATCCGGCCAGACGCTCCCGCCCGAGCAGTGGCGTGACAAGAAGAGATACCTCTGGCTGCTCGGCCTCGTGCCGCCGACGGCGGTCTTCATCGCCGTCGGATTGGTCGCGTTGTTCAACAGTCTCGGATGGAATGCGGTCTCGCCGGTGTGGTGGTGGATCGGGCCGCTTCTCGTCTACATCCTGCTCCCGATCCTCGACGTCTTCTTCGGCCCGGACGGCGAGAATCCGCCGGACGAAGTGATGGAGCGCCTCGAGAACGACAAGTACTACCGGTATTGCACCTACATCTACATACCGTTCCAGTTGGTCAGCCTGGTCCTGGCCTGCTACCTCTGGTCGGCGACCGATCTGTCCTGGCTCGGAATCGACGGGGGACTTGGGCTGATCTCCAAGATCGGTCTGGCGATCAGTATCGGTTGTGTCGCAGGAATCGGGATCAACACCGCACACGAGCTCGGTCACAAGAAGGACGATCTCGAACGCTGGTTGTCGAAGATCACTCTGGCGCAGTCGTTTTACGGCCACTTCTACATCGAGCACAATCGTGGACACCACGTGCGCGTCGCCACGCCCGAGGATCCGGCGTCGTCTCGCTTCGGTGAGAGCTTCTGGACCTTCCTGCCGCGCAGTGTGTGGGGATCTCTGCGCTCGTCGTGGTCCCTGGAAAAGGCCAGACTCGATCGACTGGGTAAGAAGCCGTGGACAATTCGCAACGACGTCCTGCATTCGTGGTTGATGTCCGTCGTACTGTTCGGTGTCCTCGTCGCCGTCTTCGGCCTCTCGGTACTGCCGTTCCTGGTGCTGCAGGCCGTGTTCGGATTCTGTCTGCTCGAAACCGTCAACTACCTCGAACATTACGGACTGAAGCGTCGTCGTCTGGACAGCGGGCGGTACGAGCGTGCAGCACCGGAGCACAGTTGGAACAGTGATCACATCTGCACCAACATCTTCCTGTATCACCTCCAGCGTCACAGCGATCATCACGCGAACCCGACGCGTCGTTATCAGACGCTTCGAAGCATGGACGGTGCGCCCAACCTGCCCAGTGGGTACGCGAGCATGATCATCCTCGCCTACGTTCCACCGCTGTGGCGAAAAGTGATGGATCCCAAAGTCCTTGCGCACTACGGCGGCGACATCACCCGCGTCAACGTTCAGCCGTCCAAGCGTGATCGCCTCCTTGCTCGGTACGGAGCAGCGTGATGAGCAGCTATCGATGCCCGGTGTGTGAATACGTCTACGACGAATCGAAGGGTGCACCACGAGAAGGGTTTCCGGCGGGCACGCCGTGGGATGCCGTGCCGGACGACTGGTGCTGTCCGGACTGCGGCGTGAGGGAAAAGCTGGACTTCGAGCCGATGCCGGCAACGGCGGGGAGTGAATCATGAACGACTACAAGCTGTATCAGTGCGCGCAATGCGGCTTCGAGTACGACGAGGCAGTCGGCTGGCCGGAGGACGGTATCGAACCGGGCACTCGCTGGGACGACATTCCCGAAGACTGGAGTTGCCCGGACTGCGGGGCGGCGAAGAGCGACTTCTTCATGGTTGAGGTCGAACGACGGTGAGATGCGTCGGCGTCGAACGGACCTAGGTGCGGCGGTAGTGTCGTCACCATGACTTCGACGCCCACTCGTCTGCCGCAGAAAGAAGCGTCGCGCCTGCTGCTGCGTACGTCGGTGCTCGATTCGATGCGTGAGTTGTTGACCGAGCGCGACTGGTCCGAGGTGACGCTGACGGTTCTGGCCAAGCATGCCGGTGTGAGTCGTCAGACGCTCTACAACGAGTTCGGCTCGAGGCAAGGGCTTGCCGAGGCGTACGCGCTTCGCCTTGCTGACGGCTTCGTCGACGCGGTGGACGAGGCCATGGTGGCGAACGACGGACGTGCAGTCGAGGCATTGACGGCGGGTTTCGGATCGTTTTTCGCCTCCAGTGCAACCGACCCGTTGGTGATCTCTCTGCTCACCGGTGAGGCCAAGCCGGACCTGCTTCGCCTGATCACCACCGACAGTGCGGTCATCATCGAGCGCGCGTCGTCGCGGCTTGCGGAGAGTTTCCAGCGAGGGTGGATTCAGGCGTCACCCGCCGACGCCGGAATTCTGGCCAGGGCGATTGCGCGTCTCGGGCTGAGCTACATTTCGATGCCGCCGGAGTCCGAGGCTTCGGTGGCGGAGGATCTGGGCATACTGCTCGGGCCGTTCATCGACGTGGCGCGCGAGGGCCGCGCAGTAGAGGGGCGGGCGGGAGAGGGCGTCTAACCGATAGCCTGGTACACCGATAGGCTTGTGCAGAGTATGCACGTCAACCAGGAGAGGCAGATGACGACCTCAGTTTCAACAACGCCCGTGGCCGAGAGCCGTAACGGCATCGACTTCAAAGTTGCAGATCTTTCGCTCGCGGAGTTCGGTCGCAAGGAAATCCGTCTGGCAGAGCACGAGATGCCCGGCCTCATGGCGCTTCGTCGCGAATACGCAGAGGTGTTGCCGCTCAAGGGCGCTCGCGTTTCCGGCTCGCTGCACATGACCATTCAGACCGCGGTGCTGATCGAGACGCTGACCGCGCTCGGCGCCGAGGTCCGCTGGGCTTCATGCAACATCTTCTCCACGCAGGATCACGCTGCCGCCGCCATCGTCGTCGGTCCGCACGGCACCCCGGAAGAGCCCAAGGGCGTTCCGGTTTTCGCCTGGAAGGGTGAAACCCTCGAAGAGTACTGGTGGGCAGCCGAGCAGATGCTGACCTGGCCGGGTGAGCCTGCCAACATGATTCTCGACGATGGCGGCGACGCCACCATGCTGGTGCTCAAGGGCGCACAGTTCGAGAAGGCCGGCGTCGTCCCGCCGACGGACGACGACCAGGATTCCGACGAGTACAAGGTCTTCCTTGCACTTCTGCGTCAGTCCCTCGAGTCCGACAAGGGCAAGTGGACGGCAATCGCCGAGTCCGTCCAGGGCGTCACCGAGGAGACCACCACGGGCGTTCTGCGCCTGTACCAGGTTGCCGCTGCCGGTGAACTCACGTTCCCCGCTATCAACGTCAACGACTCGGTCACCAAGAGCAAGTTCGACAACAAGTACGGCACGCGCCACTCGCTGCTCGACGGCATCAACCGCGGCACCGACGTTCTGATCGGCGGCAAGGCTGCGCTGGTCTGCGGTTACGGAGACGTCGGCAAGGGTTGTGCCGAGGCACTTCGCGGCCAGGGCGCTCGCGTCGCGGTCACCGAGGTCGACCCCATCAACGCCCTGCAGGCGCTCATGGACGGCTTCGAGGTCAAGACAGTCGAGCAGGCCATCGGCTGGGCCGACATCGTGATCACGTCCACCGGTAACAAGGACATCATCACGTTCGAGCACATGAAGGCCATGAAGCATCAGGCCATCCTGGGCAACATCGGTCACTTCGACAACGAGATCGACATGGCCGGCCTCGAGAAGTCCGGCGACGTCACGCGGATCAACATCAAGCCGCAGGTCGACGAGTTCACGTTCGCCGACGGCCACTCGATCATCGTGCTGTCCGAAGGCCGCCTGCTCAACCTCGGCAACGCGACGGGCCACCCGTCGTTCGTGATGAGCAACAGCTTCTCCAACCAGGTCATCGCGCAGATCGAACTGTGGACGAAGCCGGACGAGTACGACAACGAGGTCTACCGCCTCCCGAAGCACCTCGACGAGAAGGTCGCCAAGATCCACGTCGAGGCACTCGGTGGCACGCTGACCAAGCTCACGAAGGATCAGGCAGAGTACATCGGCGTCGACGTCGAAGGCCCGTACAAGCCCGAGCACTACCGCTACTGACCCGGTGATTCGTCACTGAGGATGTAGTGTCCGCCGTCCCCCGGTCTGCGCAAGCAGGCCGGGGGATAGGCTTGTCCGCCGTGGGAACACTGGTGGCATTGGAAGGCCTCGACGGCGCTGGAAAGCGAACGTTGATCGGCAAAGTGGAGAGCGAACTCCGCCGCGGCGGCACGTCGATCGCGACTCTGGATTTTCCGCGGTACGGGAAGTCGATCCACGCGGATCTTGCTGCCGAGGCACTCAAAGGATCGCACGGAGACCTGGCTGAATCCGTGAACGCGATGGCAGTCCTGTTCGCCCTGGACCGCGCGGGTGCGGCGGATCGGATCTCGGACCTGTTGTCCGCCAACGACATTGTTCTCCTCGACCGCTACGTGGCGTCCAACGCCGCCTACAACGCGGCGCGCGCGCATCAGGGCGTGGACGGCGAGATGGTCGCCTGGGTCCGTGAATTGGAGTTGGGTCGACTCGCTCTTCCCGCTCCCGATCTGCAGTTGTACCTCGACGTACCGGTAGCTCTGGCCGAGCAGCGTGCCCGCTCGCGTGAGGCCGAGGACGCGTCGCGTCAGCTCGACGCCTACGAGCGCGACGGCGGCCTGCAGGCCAGAACCGGTGAGCTCTACAAGCAGTTGGCAGCGACGGACTGGGTCTCGCCCTGGTGGATCGTGGGGCCGGAGACGGACCCGGGCGAACTGGCGCGCAGGCTCGCGGATTTCGCGTGATCGGTCACCCTTGCGGCCGGGATTCGAACTTTCCGGCACAGTAGAGGGAAAGACGCGGCACGCCGCACGGCCTCGTAACGGTCTGATTCATCGCTCCGAGATGCAACGATAGGGATATGAAACCAAGGATTCTGGTTGTCGACGACGACACGGCACTCGCCGAGATGCTCACGATCGTGCTGCGTGGTGAGGGTTTCGATCCCTACGTGGTAGGCGACGGAACCCTGGCGCTCGCGGCAGTGCGTGAGACCCGGCCCGACCTCGTCCTGCTCGATCTCATGCTTCCCGGAATGAACGGGATCGACGTATGCCGAGTTCTGCGTGCGGATTCCGGCGTGCCCATCGTGATGTTGACGGCCAAGACCGACACCGTCGACGTCGTGCTCGGCCTCGAATCCGGTGCGGACGACTACATCATGAAGCCGTTCAAGCCGAAGGAGCTGGTGGCGCGGGTGCGTGCTCGCCTGCGCCGTACGGAAGAGGAGCCGGCCGAACTGCTGAGCATCGCCGACATCGTGATCGACGTTCCGGCACACAAGGTCAGCCGCGGCAGCGAGCAGATCTCGCTCACACCACTCGAATTCGACCTGCTGGTCGCATTGGCGCGCAAGCCGCGCCAGGTGTTCACCCGTGAAGTCCTCCTCGAGCAGGTGTGGGGATACCGCCACGCCGCCGACACCCGCCTGGTGAACGTGCACGTTCAGCGTTTGCGCGCCAAGGTCGAAACTGATCCCGAGAATCCCGAAGTGGTTCTGACGGTCAGGGGGGTCGGCTACAAGGCCGGACCGCCGTGAGCGGAGTTTCCAGGTGGCGTCGTCGTCTCAACCGACGGCTGACGCCATTTCTGCGGTGGTGTCACTCGATGAGCAACACCCTCGCGCACACGTGGCGACGCTCGCTCCAATTGCGAGTGGTCGTCTCGACTTTGACGTTGTCCTTGATCGTCATCGTCATTCTCGGTGTCGTGCTGACCAGCCAGATCACCGATCGGCTGTTGGAAACGAAGATCACCGCGGCGACCGAGGAAATGGACCGAGCCCGCGGCATCGTCGAAGACCAACTCGCGGGCGTCGACGATTCGACGGCGCTCAACGTTCAATTGGAAAGCGCTGCATCCGGACTGACGAGCCGTCGAAACCAGACCTCGGGCCAGGCCTCCGGGTCGGCCGGCACCTTCGACCCGGTGCTCATCGTGCCAGGGGACGGGCCGCGCCAGCCGACGAGTTCGGGACCGGTCGATCAGATCCCCGACAACCTTCGCGAGTTCGTCAAACGCGGCCAGATCAGTTACCAATTCGCGACGGTGTCCAACCCGAACGGTTACTCCGGACCCGCGCTGATCATCGGTAGCCCCACCGCGTCGTCGATATCGGGACTCGAGCTGTACCTGATCTTCCCGCTCGCCAGCGAAGACCGGAGTCTGTCGCTTGTTCGAAGCACCCTGCTGATCGGTGGAGCCGTGTTGCTGGTGCTCCTGGCTGCGATTTCGCTGTTGGTTGCCAGGCAGGTCGTGCTTCCCATCCGATCGGCCTCACGAATCGCGGTGCGTTTCGCAGACGGCCGACTCAAGGAACGAATGCCGGTCCGCGGCGAGGACGACATGGCGCGCCTGGCCATGTCCTTCAACGAGATGGCCGAGAGTCTGTCCAAACAGATCACCCAGCTGGAGGAGTTCGGCAGTCTCCAGAAACGCTTCACCTCCGATGTCAGCCATGAACTCCGCACACCTCTGACCACGGTCCGGATGGCAGCCGACCTGATCTACGACGGCAGCGAGAACCTCGACCCGATGCTGCGTCGGTCGTCGGAACTGCTTGTCGCCGAACTGGACAGGTTCGAAGGGCTACTGGCGGACCTCCTCGAGATCTCCCGTCACGACGCCGGTGTCGCGGAACTTGCGTCCGAACAACTCGACGTCCGTATGTGTGCGCGAGCGGCCGTTTCCACGGTTCGCCATCTCGCCCGCGAATCCGGCACCGAACTGATCGTGGACATGCCCGACGAGCCGGTCATGGCAGATGTCGATCCGCGCCGCGTCGAACGCATCCTGCGAAATCTCCTTGCCAACGCCATCGACCACGGTGAGGGGAAGCCGATTCTGCTTCGCCTTCGCGCCGACGACAATGCCCTCGCCTTCATCGTCCGCGACAGTGGCGTCGGGTTGCGTCCGGGCGAGGAGAAGTTGGTCTTCAACCGGTTCTGGCGATCGGACCCGTCCCGCGTGCGCCGCAGTGGCGGCACCGGACTCGGCCTCGCGATCAGTGTCGAAGACGCGAATCTGCACGACGGCAAGCTCGAGGCCTGGGGCGAACCGGGAGTCGGCGCCTGCTTCCGGCTGACGCTCTCGCGCACCCGTGGCAAGAAAGTCGTGTCGAGCCCACTGCCTCTCAAGCCGACGACCACAAAGTTCGTCCGCACGCCGAGCGAAGCCGACATCGTCGCCGATACCGTCGGCGAGGTCACGTCGTCCCTGCCGACTCCGCGCGAAACTGACTCACGGAACGAGTCCAACGGTGGGGATCGATCATGATCGGAACCCGCCGTCGTCTGGCACTTCTCGCAACAACGCTCAGCGTGCTGTTGCTGACCGGCGCGTGCGCGAGTTTGCCGGAATCCTCCTCGCCGCAGGCAATCGGAACTCTGGCAACCGCTGTGCCCGGAACCTCCGTCGAATCACCGGCCTCGGGGCGAGAGCCGGACCTGCTGGTACGTGACTTCGTCAAGGCGAGTACCGATCCGTCCAACCGGCACGCCGCAGCCCGTCAGTACCTGACCAAGGACGCTTCGGCGCGTTGGGACGACGCGGCAAGTGCTGTCATCGTCGACAAGGTCGATGTGCTCTCGGTTTCTCGAACCAGCACCGAAGCCGTCTACACGATTCGTGTGAACAAGGTCGGTCGCCTCGACCCGGGAGGACTGTACGTTCCCGAAGAGGGCAGCTTCGAAGCGAGGATGACCCTGGCGTTGACCGACGGCGAATGGCGGATCAGTGATCTGCCTCCCGGCGTGATCATGGAGCGTCCGCAGTTCCTCGGCGCTTACCAGCGGAAGTCGTTGTTCTTCCTCGACCCCACCAGCCAGACGGTCGTCCCCGATCTTCGCTGGATCTCCGGCGGGCAGGACCAGGTGGCGGCTCAGCTGATCGGTCTGATGATCGACGGACCGAAGGCAGCGCTGGCGCCGGCTGTGCGAAACGAACTGGGCAATGGCGTGTCGGTGATCGGTCCGATCACCAAGGCCGACGGTAAGCCGGGACAGGTCGGAGTCGGTCTCGGTGGTGTGCGCATCAACTTCCGCCTTGACAACCCGATGGATGCTGCTACTCGCGGTTTGTTTGCAGCACAGGTCATTTGGACGCTCGCCAACGCCGATGTGGCAGGGCCGTACGTTCTGGAGATCGACGGCGAACCGCTGGACGCGGCTCATGCCGACGGCTGGACCACCGCCGACGTCGCATCCACCAACCCACTGGCCACCACGAGTGCAACAGTCGGACTGCATGCACTGCGCAACGGGTCACTGGTGAGTGTCACCGAGCAAGAGGCGACTCCGGTGCCCGGTTTCGCGGGCAATGCGGGCAACCTCACGGCGGCTGCTCTCTCACGGGACGGCAAGTTGGTGGCAGCCGTCGCGGACACCGCTCGGCCGGATCCCGGCACAAGATTCGACTTGTCGCTCGGGACATACGGCGAAGGGTCCGTTCCGGTACTCGAAGGCAGCGCCATCACCAGGCCTTCGTGGGAGTTGGACAACAACGCGGTCTGGACGGCTGTGAACGGCAATACCGTCGTTCGGGTCGTCCGTGAACCAGGCACCGGCCGGGTGTCGGTCACCAACGTCGACGTCGGGGCCCTGACGTCGGTCGGTTCCACGATCTCGGAACTGCGTCTGTCGCGGGACGGCGTGCGAGCGGCGATGATCATCGACGGCAAGGTCTACCTGGCTGTGGTCGTGCGCACCGCCAGCGGGGTCTACGCCCTGACGAGTCCACGCGCAGTGGCCTCCGGCTTGGGCAGTACCGCGCTCTCACTCGACTGGAGCAACAGCGACACCATCGTGATCGCGCGCAGTGGAGCCGACATACCGGTTGTCCAGGTCGCGATCGACGGCTCACGGATGGACGCGCTGCCGAGTGGAAACCTGACCGCTCCCGTCACCTCCGTGGATGCATCGCCGACCACCGAGTACGTCGCCGACGCGCGTGCGGTGTTCCAACTGAACAACAACGACCCCGCCGGGGATCGCCGCTGGCGTGAGGTGACCGTGCTGACCGGACAGAAGGCGATTCCGGTTCTGCCTGGCTGACGCCTCTGCGCTCTGGTGAATGTCTGCGCTCTGATGCATGTCGGTGCTCAGGTTCATGATTCGGCCATGGGGGACAAGAAATTCGGTGCCGGTCTGCTCGACCTGCTGTTGCCACGCGAGTGTGGTGGGTGTGGCCGCTCGGGGACTCTGTGGTGCGGTGAGTGCGCGGAACTGCTGCGCGATCATCCGCTTCAACTGAGTCCGCGCGTGGATCCGGGCGTGCCCGTCTGGGCACTCGGCCGCTACGACGGCCCCAGGCGGCGCAGTGTGATCGAGATGAAGGAACGGGGTCGTCGGGACCTCGCGATGCCTCTGGGGATCGCTGTGGCCGACGCGTTGGCCACTCTGGAACGGTGGGGCGAGCTCGGCAGCGGGGGTCGTCCGCCGATCGTGCTGGTGCCGGCTCCCACGCGCGCCCGAGCGGCGCGATCTCGCGGAGGTGATCCGATTCGCCGGATAGCCGAAAGTATGCGTGGAAAGCGGGAAATTGGTTCTGTCGCGGGTCGTCCGGTACGTGTCTGTCCGATTCTCCGGATGACGCGAGGTGTACGTGACTCGGTGGGACTGTCCGCGGCCGACCGGGTGACCAACGTGAACGGTCATGTGTCTCTCGACACCACTGCGATCTCTTCGATTGCCGGGGACAGTGACATCGTCCTGCTCGACGACGTCCTCACCACGGGAGCGACTGCGGCAGAGTCGGTTCGGGCCCTCTCGCTCAGTGGGATTCGGACAACTCTCGTGCTTGTCCTTGCAGGGGCTTAGATGAATTTCGTTGGAACAGTGGCACTCGCGCGCGTTACGTACTAGCGTCGGCGGCACACCCGAAAATACTGGTAGGAGGTGGTACTTCGATACTGGTGCCGGGCGGATCCCCTCTCGGTACTTGCAGAATTTGCCGCCGCCCACCGTGGGGCGGGGCCGTAATTGGGAGGTACGAGTGACGACCCCTTCGCAAGCCTCGTTTTTCATCGAGGACGCCACCATCGAGCGTTCCGAGAATGCCGCAGCTCCGAGATCCGACGTCGTAGTCAAGGGACGAAATGTCGAGATCCCCGATCACTTCCGAATCTACGTTTCGGAAAAGCTGGCGCGACTCGAACACTTCGACCCCTCCATATTCCACTTCGACGTGGAACTCCAACATGAACGCAACCGACGACAGGCCAAGAGTTGCCAGCGCGTCGAGATCACCGCTCGAGGTAAAGGCCCGGTGGCCCGAGCCGAAGCGTCCGCAGACAGCTTCTACGCCGCCTTCGAATCGGTGATCGACAAGCTCGAGAGTCGCCTCCGTCGAACCAAGGACCGCAAGAAGGTCCATTACGGCGACAAGCGACCGGTGTCCGTCGCGGAGGCAACCGCCTCCCTCGTCGACGCAGACTCACTCGGAGTCACACCGGACATTTCGCTGAACGGTCAAGAGCCGGACGAGTACGACGGCCCGGGACGCGTGGTCCGCACGAAGGATCACCCGGCCGAGCCGATGACCATCGACGACGCTCTCTACGAGATGGAACTGGTCGGACACGACTTCTTTCTCTTCCATGACAAGGAGTCGGACAAGCCGTCCGTCGTCTACCGTCGTCACGCTTTCGACTACGGATTGATCCGCCTGACATGACCCAATCGGTGGTGGGTTTGCTCGCTCGCCGCCGGTAGCGCCTACCATGGAATCCGGCCGGAGTTTTCGGACCCCGGCCGGATTTTCAGTGTGTGACCCCCTGTCGCCGAAGATTGAGGACGAAGAAGACTGTGCCGTCGCTGTCGCTATCGAAGCTGCTCCGTGTTGGTGAAGGTCGCATGGTCAAGCGGCTCAAGCACATCGCCGAGCATGTGGAATCTCTGTCGCCCGATGTCGAAGGCCTGACAGACGAGCAACTCAAAGCCAAGACCACCGAGTTCCGTGAGCGCTATGCCGCCGGGGAAACTCTCGACGAGTTGCTGCCCGAGGCATTCTCGGTTGCCCGCGAGGCGTCGTGGCGCGTGATCGACCAGAAGCACTTCCACGTGCAGATCATGGGCGGCGCGGCCCTGCACTTCGGCAACGTCGCCGAGATGAAGACCGGTGAGGGCAAGACCCTGACCTGTGTTCTTCCGGCATACCTGAACGCGATCGCGGGTGACGGCGTCCACGTGGTGACGGTCAACGACTACCTCGCCAAGCGTGACTCCGAGTGGATGGGCCGCGTTCACCGCGCCCTCGGCCTCGAGACCAGCGTGATCCTCTCGGGTATGACGCCGGCCGAGCGCCGCGTCGCCTACGCAGCCGACATCACCTACGGCACCAACAACGAGTTCGGGTTCGACTACCTGCGCGACAACATGACGCATTCGTTGGACGACCTGGTCCAGCGTGGCCATGCGTTTGCCATCGTGGACGAGGTCGACTCGATCCTCATCGACGAAGCCCGAACCCCCCTCATCATCTCGGGCCCGGCCGACGGCTCCAGCAAGTGGTACAGCGAGTTCGCGCGCATCGCGCCGCTGCTGAAGAAGGACGTTCACTACGAGGTCGACATCCGCAAGCGCACCATCGGTGTGCACGAGGCGGGCGTCGAACTGGTCGAGGACCAGCTCGGTATCGACAACCTGTACGAAGCCGCGAATTCGCCGCTGGTGAGCTACTTGAACAACGCGATCAAGGCCAAGGAGCTCTACACCAAGGACAAGGACTACATCGTCCGCGACGGTGAGGTCATCATCGTCGACGAGTTCACCGGCCGCGTGCTGGTCGGCCGCCGCTACAACGAGGGCATGCACCAGGCGATCGAGGCCAAGGAGAAGGTGGAGATCAAGGCGGAGAACCAGACCCTTGCCACCATCACCCTGCAGAACTACTTCCGTCTGTACGACAAGTTGTCGGGCATGACGGGTACCGCCGAGACGGAAGCTGCCGAGCTTCACCAGACTTACACGCTCGGTGTGATCCCGATCCCGACCAACCGTCCGATGGTCCGAGTCGACAACGGCGACCTCATCTACAAGACCGAGGAAGCCAAGTTCGACGCGGTGGTCGACGACGTCGTCGAGCGCCACGAGAACGGCCAGCCCGTCCTGATCGGTACCACCAGCGTCGAGCGCTCGGAGTACCTGTCCAAGCAGTTCACCAAGCGCGGCGTTGCCCACAACGTCCTCAACGCCAAGTTCCACGAGAAGGAAGCGACCATCATCGCCGAGGCCGGTCGCTCCGGCGCGGTCACCGTCGCGACCAACATGGCCGGCCGCGGTACCGACGTCGTGCTCGGTGGTAACCCGGACATCATCGCGGACATCGCGCTGCGCAAGAAGGGCCTCGACCCGGTCGCGACGCCGGACGAGTACGAGGCGGCTTGGGACGCAGTCCTGGACGAGGTCAAGGCTGAGGTCAAGGCAGACGCCGAGAAGGTCCGCGATGCCGGCGGCCTGTACGTCCTGGGCACCGAGCGTCACGAATCGCGCCGAATCGACAACCAGTTGCGTGGTCGTTCCGGACGTCAGGGTGATCCCGGCGAATCGCGGTTCTACCTCTCGCTCGGTGACGAGCTCATGCGCCGTTTCAACGGTTCGGCACTCGAGTCGATCATGACGCGCCTGAACCTGCCCGACGACGTCCCGATCGAAGCCAAAATGGTCTCGAAGGCCATCAAGAGCGCTCAGACCCAGGTGGAGCAGCAGAACTTCGAAATTCGCAAGAATGTCCTCAAGTACGACGAGGTCATGAACCAGCAGCGAACGGTCATCTACAAGGAGCGCCGCCAGATCCTCGAGGGTGAGGACATGGAAGGCCAGGTCGAGCAGATGATCACTGACGTGGTCACCGCCTACGTCGACGGTGCCACCGCCGAGGGATACGTCGAGGACTGGGATCTCGAGCAGCTGTGGACGGCGCTGAAGACGCTGTACCCGGTCGGCATCGATCACAAGACGTTGGCAGGGGAGGACGGCGCAGGCATCAACAGTGACCTGAGCCGTGACGACCTGCGAACCGCTTTGCTCGAAGACGCCCACGCGGCGTACAAGAAGCGCGAAGCCGAGATCGATGCGATCGCCGGCGAAAACGGTATGCGTGAACTCGAGCGTCGTGTCTTCCTCTCGGTCCTGGACCGTAAGTGGCGTGAGCATCTCTACGAGATGGATTACCTCAAGGAGGGAATCGGTCTGCGTGCGATGGCCCAGCGCGATCCGCTGGTCGAGTACCAGCGCGAGGGTTACGACATGTTCATCGGCATGCTCGACGGATTGAAGGAAGAGTCCGTCGGATTCCTCTTCAACCTGCAGGTCGAGGCAGCTCCGGCGCAGCCCGCAAGTGGAATTTCCGTCACCGCGGGCTCTGCCGCCGCGGCGTCCGCCACGGCGCCCAAGCCGCTCCCCACGCAGGAGGCTGCGGCCAGGACAGCCGGAACTGCCGCCCCGACGGCGTTGCGCGCCAAGGGACTTGACGACGAAGGTCCGTCGCGTCTGACGTACACCGGCCCGGACGAGGACGGCAAGGCAAAGGCAACACGTGACTCGGCTGCCGACACCGGCGACGGTGCCGCCTCTCGTCGCGAACGTCGTGAAGCCGCACGGACGCAGTCGAAGAGCAATCGAGCTCCGAAGTCCAAGCGCAAGCGCTGAGGTATTAGCGCAGTCAGTACTCGGCAGGCTGGACGGTCACACCACGTGTAGTGCGGTGACCGTCCAGCCTGTTTCGTCTGTGTGGTCGATCCGGCCTGCGACGGCAAAAGTCTGCGTGCCTCGTGTGTACGTCGCACAGACTTCGGCGGTACTCTCCGACACTGCTTGAACGTGGGTGCGGTGAACGGCCGCGCCGCCCAGCTTCCGGGCCGAGAAATCCGAAGTGTAAAGTCTCGCAACAACTTCCAGGACGGACGGCGTCAACACGCCCTTGAGTTGCCGTGGATTTCGTCGTCGGTCGACGGTTTCGAGAACCAGACGTAGTGATCGGTTCCAGAAGATGTCGGCACCTACCAGCCGCGGTTCCGGAGCGTGAGTGAACCCGGTACTGGGCGACGTTCCGTTGTGTGGCGTCTTTCGCGGGCGACGCAACATCCGGTCTGTTCGGCACTGCGTTCGGTCTGGCCGGCACTGCGTTCGGTCTGGCCGGCACTGTGGCCGCGACAGCACGACGGTATGCGGGTGAGGCTCGAATTGCGGCGCCGGCTCGAGAACGATCTTGCAGTCCTGCTCCATGACATCCCCCCGGATGATCCTGCGTCCGAGACAGCTGTCTCGGACTTCGCTCCCCCGAGCGATGGTGAGAAGCATGACACGAATCGCTCGAGATGTCGCCGTGATCACCATCGCGACTTAGGGTGATGGCGTGCGGGGACTTCTGTTGGATGTCGGTGGCGTGCTGTTCGGTCCGGGATCGGATCTCGACGGCTTGAGCGCGGTCGTGCGCGCGGTGAAGGCCCGCGGAATCGTGACGGGAATCGTCAGCAACGATCCCGGCGGCGCCAGTGCTCAGTGGTTGCGGGATCTCGGCGACGGGGTCTTGGTCGACGACGTGATCTTGTCCGGTGATGTCGAGATGGCAAAGCCCGACGCCGAGATCTATCTGTTGGCAGCGAGTCGTTTGGGCGTCGAGCCGGAGGATTTCGTTTTCGTGGATGATCTCGAAATCAACGTCCGGGCGGCTGTGGCCGTCGGGATGGTCGGGGTCCATCACGTCGGCTCGGAATCGACCATCGAGGAGTTGTCGATTCTGTTCGATCTCGGCGAAGGAGGGGACACGAAGCCATGGTGAACAGACTGACGACTCAGGATGCCGCTTTCTACTTCCTCGAAGCCGGGACGACGCCGATGCATGTCGGCTCGTTGGGGATCTTCAGGCAACTGCGAAACGGGATCGATCACGAGGAGTTGCTTCGACTTGTCGAAGAGCGGCTCGGATCGGTTCCGCGGTACCGACAGAGAGTTCGCGAGGTGGCGTTCGGTCTGGCCCGCCCCGTCTGGGTGGACGACTCGGATTTCGACATCACCTATCACGTTCGCCGATCTGCTCTGCCCAAACCGGGTTCCGACGAACAGCTGATGGATCTGATCGCGCGGCTGACGTCGAGACCACTCGACAGCACGAGGCCGTTGTGGGAGATGTACCTGGTCGAGGGGCTGACCAGAAACAGATTTGCCATCTTCACGAAGTCTCATTCGTCGTTGGTGGACGGCGAGGCGGCTCCCGAGATCAGTCAGGTGATCTTCGATCCGGAGAAGAATCGAGCGCCAGGCCCCGAAGAATTGTGGATGCCCGCCAGGCCGCCGAGCGATACCAGCTTGTTGGTCAGTGCACTGGCAGATCTCGTGACGAGCCCGGGGGAGGGGATCGCGCGGGCGCGTGCAGCGTTCAACGACGTGACCACGTCCGTCACCGAGGCAGTGAGTGCACTCGGGAAGCTTGCAGAAGTGGTTCGAACGGCGACCCAGGTGGCCCCGTCGAGCCCGCTCAATGCCACCATCTCGCGCAATCGGCGCCTTGCGGTGGCCAAGACGTCTCTGGAGGACTATCGACGCATTCGTGCGCGGTACGGGTGCGAGATCAACGACGTGATCCTGACCGTCATCGCGGGTGCGATGCGGAACTGGTTGCTCTCGCGCGGTGAACCGGTGACCGAGGCGACCATCGTGCGAGCGATGGTGCCCATGTCGGTCTACACCGACGGCCCGGAGAGTCCTGACGTCGACGATCCGCAAGCGCCCGGACATGTTTCCTCGTTCCTCATCGACCTGCCTGTCGGTGAACCCAACGCGGTGGTTCGGCTCTCGCACGTGGCCCATGCGACGGAGGCATTCGCGCGTCAGGGTCGGCGGGTCACCGCGCAGACGATGGTGCGAATGTCCGGGTTTGCGCCGGCGACGCTGCATGCGATGAGCTCGCGTGCGGCCAGCAGTCTGTCGCAGCGAATGTTCAACTTGATGATCACCAATGCGCCAGGGCCGCAATTTCCGCTCTACCTCGGTGGGGCTCGGATGCTCGAGATGTATCCCGTGTCGCCACTACTCAAGAATCAGACACTCAGCATCGCCCTGACGTCGTACGACGGAAATGTCTACTACGGTTTGAATGCCGACCGTGACGCGATGTCGGACGTCGACGTCGTTCGTTCGCTGATCTTCGAGTCACTCGAGGAATTGACGGATGCGAGTCGGTGACGAACGAGCATGAAGGTGGTCTCATGAGGGTGTACGTACCGGCGACGGTCGAGATTTTGCAGCAGTTGGTCGCAGATCAGGAGTTCGACCCGATGAGCCGGACGGCTTTTGCGGTCACCCCGACTCTGCGTGAGTCGTACGCGGCGGGGGACGACGACGAGTTGGCCGAGGTCGCCATGGGTGAGGCTGCGCGTGCGTCGCTGCGGCTGATCGCCGGAACCGAGGGTGACGTCACCTTCCGGCGTGCTGTCGTTGCCGCCGACGTCGACGATGCCGATGTGAAGTTACGGCCAGATCTCGACGATTCGGTAGTCCGATTGGCGGGTCCTGTCACGATGGCTCAGGTTGCATCTGTGCATGTCGACCTCGAACAGGCAGAATCGGACATCGAGCGCGCTGCTGGCATAGTCGACGCGGCAGATCTCGGTGACGCCGATGCCGAGTTCACGCTCGGTGACGCGGAGGACCACGAGTTGGCGTGGTACGCCGCGCAGGAGTTGCCGTTCTTGCTCGACCTGCTGTGAATGTGCTTACCGTGAAGTAACCTACGGTACCGTAACCTGATAACCTACGGTACCGTAGGCAGTGGGTTCGGAAGGTGAGAGGTGGAGGTCTGATGGGTCTGAAGGACTGGATCGAGGCACCGGCAGCGTCGGTAGTTCCGGCAGCGCGGTCGAAGCTCAATCTGCTTCGCGGTGCGGCGGCTCGGCTGACCACACCATTGCTTCCCGACGACTATCTTCACCTCGCGAATCCGTTGTGGTCCGCCCGCGAGCTGCGCGGCCAGATCGTCGAAGTCCGGCCCGAGACCACGGACTCGGCGACCATCGTCATCAAGCCGGGTTGGGGATTCGACTTCAACTACCAGCCAGGGCAGTACATCGGCATCGGTCTGCATATCGACGGCCGTTGGCATTGGCGGTCGTACTCACTTACCTCGCCTCCCAACTGGGAGAACAAGCGCATTTCCATCGCGGTCAAGGCCATGCCCGAGGGCTTTCTCTCGAGCCACCTCGTCAGCGGGGCCGTGCCGTCGGGAACCATCGTTCGACTGGCCACGCCTTCGGGCAACTTCGCGTTGCCGGATCCGCCACCGGAGAAGATCCTGTTCATCACTGCCGGCAGTGGCATCACTCCGGTCATGGGCATGTTGCGGACGATGAACCGGCGCGGTCAATTGCCCGACGTCATGCACATCCACTCGGCTCCGACGGAATCCGACGTGATGTTCGCCGACGAACTCACAGCACTGCACGCCGAGCACGAGGACTTCGTGAGCCACGTTCAACTCACGCGACGTGACGGAAAGTTCAAACTCAGTTCTCTCGACACGGTCTGCCCCGACTGGCGCGAGCGCCACACCTGGGCGTGCGGACCCCTCCCGTTGCTCGACGAGCTCGAAGACGTCTGGAAGGCGGAAGGCATCGAGGATCGACTCCACATGGAGCGGTTCGCCGTATCGCGCATCGACGCTTCGGCCGACGGTGGCACGGTCACGTTCGAGAAGTCGGGTAAGACGATCACCGTCGACGGGGCGACGACGCTTCTGGAGGCAGGCGAGCAGTCCGGTGCCTTGATGCCGTTCGGTTGCCGCATGGGCATCTGCCAGACGTGTGTCGTACCTCTCGTTGCCGGCCACGCGATCGATCTACGCTCGGGGAAACAGCACGCGGAGGGCGAGCGCATCCAGACGTGCATCTCCGCCGCCGCCGGCGACTGTACGCTGGACGCATAGCTTCTAGGCACACGGAGGACCACGGTGGCCATCACCGATATCAAAGAGTTTTCGCACCTCACCGAGGCCGATGTCGAAGCTCTCGGACGTGAACTCGATCAGATTCGACTCGACATCGAAGACTCTCGTGGGATCCGGGACGCCCGCTACATTCGTCGCGTCATTCGCGTCCAGCGGGCGTTGGAGCTCGGCGGGCGTATCGCACTGTTCGGCAGTCGGTACCGACCGGCATGGTTGGTCGGCACGACCCTGCTGAGCCTGTCGAAGATCATCGAGAACATGGAGCTCGGGCATAACGTCATGCACGGGCAATGGGACTGGATGAACGATCCCGAGATTCACTCCGTCTCGTGGGAGTGGGATCAGACCGGTCCTTCCGAGCATTGGAAGCGCGCCCACAACTACCAGCACCACACGTACACCAACGTCGTCGGTATGGACGAGGATCTCGGTTTCGGGATTCTGCGTATGACTCGTGACGAGCCGTGGAAGCCGATCAACCTCTTCCAGCCGATCGCCAACGTGATCTTGGCGGCCACGTTCGAGTGGGGCATCGCGCTGCACGACCTCACGGCGGCAGCCGAGTTGGAGGGCGCGGAAAAGGGGCAGCTGAACTCGCAGGCGAACAAAGACTTCGCGCGCAAGATCTTTCGTCAGGTGGGCAAGGACTTCATCTTGTTCCCGGCGCTGACGGGGCCGGCGTGGAAGTCGACCATGTCGGCCAATGCGACCGCGAACCTCGTGCGCAACCTGTGGGCGTACGTCGTCATCTTCTGTGGCCACTTCCCGGACGGTGCCGAGAAGTTCACGGTTGCCGAATTCGAGCAGGAGACTCGTCACGAGTGGTACCTGCGCCAGATGCTCGGTAGTGCGAACTTCAATTCCGGCAAGCTCATGGGACTCATGAGCGGCAATCTGAGCTACCAGATCGAGCACCACGTGTTTCCCGATCTGCCGAGCAACCGCTATCCCGAAATCGCTGTGAAGATGCGTGCATTGTGCGAGAAGTTCGATCTCCCGTACACCACCGGCTCGCTCTTCAAGCAGTATCTTCTGGCTCTGCGCACCATCCACAAGTTGGCTTTGCCGGACAAGTGGCTGACCGCAACCTCGGACAATGCTCCGGAAACGTCTTCGGAACTGCGGTTCCGCGACTCGGGATTCCGGGACGCAGCCATGGCGATGGTCGAGGACCTTCGTACCGATCCGATCACCGGTAAGCGTCTCGGTTTGTTGACCGCACTCAAGTCGCAGGCCCGTTCCCGCATGCCGAAGCGCCGGAAGTGATATAGGTTACATCGGGAAAAACCTAACCTACGGTGCCGTAAGTTACGCTACAGTAGGTGCAGTTGATCTGAACGATTCGAATCGATGATCGTTCTGCACTTACTACTTTGCGCCTAACTCACTGCTAGGAGGCTTTCCATGGCGATTGCAGATGTCAAGGAATACGCACATCTCACGGACGCCGACATCGAAGCGCTCGGCCGCGAACTCGACGCGATTCGTCGCGACATCGAGGAGTCGCGCGGCGAGAAGGATGCGCGATACGTGCGCAACGTCATTCGTCTGCAGCGTTCGCTCGAAATCGGCGGCCGCGCAGTGCTTTTCGCCAGCCGTCGTCGTCCGGCGTGGCTCGCCGGAGTTGGCCTGCTGACGCTCTCGAAGATCATCGAGAACATGGAACTCGGGCACAACGTGATGCACGGGCAGTGGGACTGGATGAACGACCCGGAGATCCACTCCACCTCGTGGGAGTGGGACGTCACCGGCCCGTCTGCGCACTGGAAGCAGACCCACAACTACCTGCATCACAAGTACACCAACGTCCTCGGAATGGACGACGACGTCGGATACGGACTCCTCCGCGTCACCCGCGATCAGCGCTGGAAGCCCTTCAACGCCGGCAACCTGGTCTACAACACGCTGCTCGCGCTGTTCTTCGAGTACGGCATCGCCGCACAGCACCTCGAGCTCGGCAAGGTGGCCAAGGGCCGCGCCGACAAGGAAGAGACGCAGCGCAAGCTCCGTGAGGTCGGCGAGAAGATCGGCAAGCAGGTCCTGCGCGACTACGTCATCTACCCGGCCATCACCGGCCCGGCGTGGAAG
This sequence comes from Rhodococcus sp. BH5, assembly GCF_027583855.1. NCBI lineage: Bacteria > Bacillati > Actinomycetota > Actinomycetes > Mycobacteriales > Nocardiaceae > Rhodococcus > Rhodococcus sp. BH5. The sequence continues at coordinate 1,021,948 of NZ_JAJHVW010000001.1, read as the reverse complement.
AGCACGTTGTCGGCCAACTTCACCGCCAACACTCTGCGGAACGTGTGGACCAACGCGGTCATCTTCTGCGGCCACTTCCCGGACGGTGCCGAGAAGTTCACCAAGGAAGACATCGACAAGGAAACGCAGGCTCAGTGGTACCTGCGTCAGATGCTCGGCAGCGCCAACATCGAGGGCAGCGCGCTCATGGACTTCATGACGGGCAACCTGAGCTACCAGATCGAGCACCACCTGTTCCCCGATCTGCCCAGCAACCGCTACAAGGACATCGCGGTCACGGTGCGTCAGCTCGCGGACAAGTACGACTTGCCGTACACGACGGGCCCGCTTGCCGTGCAGTACGCCAAGTCCTGGCGAACCATCGCCAAGCTGTCGCTGCCCAACAAGTACCTCAAGGACACCGTCGACAATGCGCCCGAGACGGCGTCGGAGCGGATGTTCGACGGCGAACTGACCTCGACTGTCGATCCCGTGACCGGGCGTCGCAGTGGCCTCAAGAGCGCCATCGCACGTAAGCGCAAGAGCGGAAAGCTGCGCAGCCTCCTCGGCCTGCGCTGATCGTCGACTGCGCTGATCGTCGACTGCGCTGACCGTAGACAGCAAGCGGCCCGACACCATTCGATGGTGTCGGGCCGCTTTGCTGTTCTCGCCCGGAACGTCGCTCGGGGGCGCTCAGTACTGATCGTTGGACTTGATCGCTTCCAGCAGTTGTCGCACAGCGACGACGCGTCGCGCTGATTTGCCCTCCAACAGGTCGAGCTTGCATTCGGGATCTGCCGGCGGTCCGAGGTGCGTGCATCCGCGCGGGCAATCCTCGATCGCCGCAGCGAGATCCGAGAACGCCGCCACCACGTTCTCGGGCGAGATGTGCGCCAGACCGAACGAACGGATGCCCGGGGTGTCGATCACCCAGCCGCCACCGGCGAGAGGGAGTGCCACCGATTGCGTCGACGTGTGCCGGCCCTTGCCGACGCCGGATACTATGCCGACCGCTCGATTGGCATCGGGGACAAGGCGATTGACCAGTGTCGACTTTCCGACGCCGGAATGTCCGATCAGGGCGGTCAACTTGTGCTCGAGGATCTGCGTCAGTTCGTCCAGGGGATCGTCGCGACCGGCGACGACCACTTGGATGTCGAGGTCGGCGAACGTGCTCGCGAATTCCTCCGGCGGTTCGAGGTCGCTCTTGGTCAGGCAGACGATCGGCGTCAGGCCACCCACGTAGGCGGCGACCAGTGCGCGCTCGACGAAGCCGGTGCGCGGTGGGGGATCGGCGAGTGCCACGACGATGAGAAGCTGCTCCGCGTTCGCGACGACGATACGTTCGAAGGGATCGGTGTCGTCGGCGGTCCGTCGCAGAACCGTCGAACGCTCGGAGACCCGGACGATGCGCGCCAGGGTGTCGGTTTTGCCCGACAGATCGCCGACTATGTCCACCTGATCGCCGACGACGATGGGGGTTCGGCCAAGTTCGCGGGCGCGCATCGTGACGATCAGCCGGTCGGGATCGCCGCCGAGGACGCAACCCCAACGGCCACGATCCTTCGACACCACCATCCCCGATTCGGCCGAGAGATGTTCGGGCCGAGTCTTCGTACGGGGGCGGGATCCGCGCCCGGGGCGTACCCGGACGTCGGACTCGTCGTACTGCCGCGGACTCAGAAGCTTGCCTTCGGTGTCGCAGGCGAACTCTCGAGCATGTCGATCCACATGTTCTCGAAGCCCGGCAGTGTCTTGGCTGTGGTTCCGACATCGTCGACCTCGACACCGTCGACGACCAGGCCGATGATGGCGCCGGCTGTTGCCATGCGGTGGTCGGCATACGAGAGCCATTGTCCGCCATGGAGTTCCGCGGGAACGATCGTCAGGCCGTCATCGGTTTCGGTGACGGAGCCGCCGAGTTTGTTGATCTCGTCGGCGAGGGCGGCGAGACGGTCTGTCTCGTGCCCGCGCAGGTGCGCGATTCCTCGTAGATGCGAGGTGCCCTCGGCGAGAGCGGCCAGGGCCGCCACGGTGGGGGTCAGCTCTCCCACGTCGTGGAGGTCGATGTCGATGCCGCGCAGTTTCTCCGGACCGCGGACGGTCAGGACACCATCGGCGAGAGTGACGTCGGCCCCCATCGAGGCGAGGATCCCGCGGATCGCGTCGCCGGGTTGCGTCGTCGACGACGGCCACATCGGGACGCTGACGGTTCCGCCGGTCACTGCGGCAGCGGCCAGGAACGGTGTGGCGTTGGAGAGATCGGGTTCGATCGCCCAGTCCACGGCGCGCACCGGCCCCGGTGCCACACGCCAGGTGTCCGCGTCACCGCCCGTGGCTGGCGTCGTCACGGAAACTCCGGCCTCGCGGAGCATCTCGACGGTCATGTCGATGTGTGGCATGGACGGGACGGGCTTGCCGTCGTGATGGACGGTGACACCCTCTTCGAACGCAGCAGCCGAGAGCAGGAGACCGGAGACGAACTGCGACGAACCGGATGCGTCGATGGTGACCGTCCCGCCGCGTAGGGACCCGGTTCCGGTGACGGTGAACGGGAGTGCGTCACCCTCGATCCGAGCGCCGAGACCGCGCAGTGCTTCCAAGATGGTGCCGAGCGGTCGTGTGCGTGCTTGCTCGTCGCCGTCGAAGTGGACGATGCCGTCGGCCATCGCGGCGAGTGGCGGCAGGAAGCGCATCACGGTGCCGGCCAGGCCGCAGTCGACCTCGCCGCCGCGCAGGGGTCCAGGGGTGATGCGAAGCGTGGTCGCATCACCGGCTTCCTCGACGCCGATGCCGAGGTCACGCAGAGCTGCGATCATCAGGTCGGCGTCACGGCTGCGGAGTGCACCGGTGATCGTGGACGGGCCATCCGCAAGTGCGGCCAGAATCAGAGCTCGATTGGTGATGGACTTGGATCCGGGCAGCGTCACCACTGCATCGACGGGTGCTTGGGCCCTCGGGGCGCTCCACAGACTCAGACTCACATGGTCCATCTTCTCTCATCGGTGGGGGAATGGTCGAAACCGTGCCACCCTGGGTGTCATGTGCGGAAGGTATGCGACCACAGCGGACCCGGCCACCCTGGCGGTGGAACTCGACGCGCTCGACGAGACCGACCACTCGGCGCCCGTCGAAGCCGATTACAACGTGGCCCCCACGACCGAGGTGTTGACCGTCGTCGAACGCCACGATCGGGAGAACCCCGACAGCGATCCGACCAAGAGGATCCGGCGGATGCGGTGGGGATTGGTGCCGTCGTGGACCAAGGAACTGGGCAAAGGTCCGGTCCTGTTCAACGCCCGCGCCGACTCGCTGGCGGAGAAGCCGGCGTTTCGGACCGCCTTCAAGTTCAAGCGTTGCCTGGTCCCCATGGACGGGTGGTACGAGTGGCAGACCGAGGCCACCGGGGGGAAAAAGGCAGCGAAGATTCCTTACTACATGCACCCCGACGACGGATCACGGCTGTTCATGGCGGGCGTGTGGTCTGCCTGGCGGGACCCGAGGGTCGAGAACGCGAGCCCCGTCCTGAGCTGCTCGATCGTCACGGTCGACTCTCTCGGTCACCTCGAGCAGGTTCACGACCGCATGCCCCTCGCCCTGCCTCGTGACCGCTGGGAGGCGTGGCTCGATCCCGACAACACCGTCGATTCGGCCCTGCTCGAGCCGGTACCGGACCTCTTCGAGCGGATCGACGTCGATCGAGTCCGGCCGCTGGTCAACAGTGTCAAGAACAACGGGCACGAGTTGATCGAGCCGGACGTCGACCGTGCCGGCGAGCAGATCAGCCTGCTCTAGCAGTCAGCCGAGAGCCCAGGTGACGGTCACTTCGAACGAGACCTGCTGGGTTCCCGGGGCGAGAACCATGTCGGACATCGAGGCGTCGGGAGCGCGCATGGTCTGACCGCCACTCGTGTCGTGTGCCTCGGTGATGGTCACGACGTTTTCGAGCGACGTCCCGGACAGATCCGCGTACTGCTCGGCACGGTTCTTCGCGTCCTCGAAGGCACGGGTGCGAGCGTCGGCCAGAAGCTGAGAGTCGTCGTCGATGGCGAAGGCGACGTTACCGAGCCGTGCCGCGTTTCCGCCCGCCGCGATGCCGGCGTCCAGGACAGAAGAGGCCTTGTCGAGATCGCGGACGACGATTCGTACCGAGTTGGTCGCCCGGTAGCCGGTCACGTTGCCGCCGACGAACGGTCCGCCGCTGGCGTCGTACTGCGGCTGGACGGACAGATCGCTTGTCTGCACGTCCTCGGGGGCAACCCCGGCGGCGACTATCGCGTCGATCATCTGACGGGCCTTGTCATTCGCCTCCGAGACTGCTCCCGATACATCCGGGGCAACCACCTCGATGCCGATGTCGGCATTGAGGATGTCCGGCGCCCCGCGGACCTGCCCTGATCCGACTACCGTGACTTCCTTGGCGGCATTGTCCGAACTCCCGCAGGCCGTCAGCGAGACGGTGAGAGCTGCCGTCGCAGCGGTCAGTGCAAGAGTTTTCAGGTGTGGTCGCATGGTGAGACCGTAGCGACCGGATACTCAGCCCGCCGTGATTTGCGCCGTGACCGCGCCACTGAGCTGCGCGAGGTCCGTCGGAGCCAGCTCGATTTCGAGCCCGCGTCGGCCGGCGCTGCAGAGAATGCGGTCCCAGTCGAGCGCCGACGCATCGATCACTGTCGGCAGTTTCTTGCGCTGGCCGAGCGGTGAGATACCGCCGAAGACGTAGCCGCTCGAGCGCTCGGCTTCGGCGCGATCGGCCATGACGGCTTTGCTCGCACCGAGGGCAGCGGCTGCTGCCTTGAGGGAGAGCTTGTCCGGGACCGGCAGGACCGCGACGGCGAGCTTGCCGGTGTCGAGTTTGACGACCAAGGTCTTGAAGATCTGGGCGGCCTCGACGCCTGTCGACTCTGCCAGTGCAGTGACCGCCTCGTCGCCGAAAGATTCGGCGCGAGGATCGTGGTCGTAGCTGTGGACGCGGTGCGGTGTCTTCGACTTGTCGAGAAGTACGGTCGCAGGGGTCGCTGTTCCGGCCATGTCGAACACCCTATGCGGATCGCCGACAGGTGCATTCGACCAGGCCGGGAACAGAGTCGCTGACTCCCGTGTTGGTACCAGTTGATGAAACTTGTCCCGAGAAGCGAAGGAGCGACCGTGCTGGCTGTGTGTGAGCCACCACCGGCCCGTGGGTCGGATCTTCAGTTGGCGGTAACCTTGATCCCTACGGCTAGTGAAGGGATCAGAGTGCTGGAACACGACCGGCCCAAGGACGAACCGTCAGGGGTAGCTGAACCTATCGACGGCGCAGTGTCCGAAACGCCCGAAACTGCGGATGAGTTGATTGCCCGGTTCGAGCGCGACGCGCTCCCGCTGCTCGACCAGTTGTACGGCGCTGCCCTGCGCATGACGCGGAATCCCGCTGATGCCGAGGATCTCGTGCAGGAGACGTACGTCAAGGCGTACACCGCTTTCCGTTCGTTCCGTGCCGGTACCAACCTGAAAGCCTGGCTGTACCGGATTCTCACGAACACCTACATCAACTCGTACCGCAAGAAGCAGCGCCAACCCGCGCAGTATCCGACGGACGAGATCACCGACTGGCAGTTGGCCGCCACCGCCGAGCACACTTCGACGGGGCTGCGATCGGCCGAGGTGGAGGCGCTCGACGCGTTGCCTGACGACGACATCAAGGCGGCGCTGCAGTCGCTTCCCGAGGAATTCCGTATGGCCGTGTACTACGCCGATGTCGAAGGATTCCCGTACAAGGAGATCGCGGAGATCATGGGCACACCCATCGGAACGGTGATGTCGCGACTGCACCGTGGTCGCAAGCAATTGCGTGGTCTTTTGGCCGATGTCGCAAAAGACCGGGGATTCAATCGGGACGGCGCGGTCGACACAGCCACAGTCGCAGCCACCGAGACGGAAGGTGTCACACGATGAGTGAGCAGGACGAATTCGAAAGGCTCGACTGCTCGGCAGTCATCGCCGACGTCTGGTTGATGCTCGACGGTGAATGCGACGATTCAAGTCGTGCTCGCCTGCAGCGTCATATCGACGATTGTGGATCGTGCCTCGAGGCCTACGGGATCGAAGAGAAGGTCAAGAGCCTGATCAACCGTAAGTGCGGCGGAGACCATGCGCCGGAAAGCCTGCGTCAGAGGCTCACCGTCGAGTTGCGTCGGACCATCGTCATAACGACTACCGAAACCGACAGCTAGCCCGTCAGCGAAGATCTGAGCGGCAGCAGTCGGAAGGCAGTAACGCCGAGGGGCGGGGAAGCAATGCTTCCCCGCCCCTCGGACGTTTTGTTGCGCTACATGTCAGGCGTTTGGACGCTTGCCATGGTTAGCGGCGTTGCCCTTACGGCTGCGCTTCTTACGACCACGCTTACCCATGATTGGTCTCCCTTCTGTTTCTTTCGCGTCATTGTTTCACGCCGATGCCGGTGTGGTTCCATTGGCAGGTCGATCGAGTGATCCGTCGACGTATTTTCGTGGTCAGAGTGCCGTTCCGACAGAAGTGAGGTTCACGATGGCAGAAGACGTGCGCGCCGAGATGGTTTCGACGGTCTACCAGGTCGTCGTGAGCGAGGGAGACGTCGTTGCGGACGGCGACACCCTGGTCATCCTCGAATCCATGAAGATGGAGATTCCCGTCCTGGCCGAGGTTCCGGGAACGGTGACGACGGTGGGCGTCAAGGTCGGCGACGTGATTCAGCAAGGCGATCTGATCGCCGTGATCTCCTAAGCCGGACGATGTCCACTCTCAGCGACCTCCTCGCCGAACACACCGACCTTCCCGGTGCGGCGGTCGACCATCTCCAGCGCGTCGTGGGGGAGTGGCAACTGCTCGCCGACCTCTCCTTTGCCGACGTTCTCTTGTGGGTGGGCACCGAATCGGAGAAGAACCGATCCGAGGGGACGGTCATCTGCGTCGCGCATTGCCGGCCGACAACGGCATCGACGGCTTTTCCGGAGGATGCGGTCGGAACGGTCGTTTCCGAGTCCGAGCACCCGCAGGTTCTTCGCGCTCTCGTGGAGGGCCGCGTCGTGCGCGGGGAAGACGAGACGTGGCGTGAAGGAATGCCGCCGCGTCGGGAAGCCGTTCCGGTGCGTCTGGACGGGCGAGTCATCGCTGTTCTGAGCCGCGACACCAACTTGTCGCACCAGCGAGCGCAGAGTCCGCTCGAACTCGCGTATCTCGATTGCGCCGAAGACCTGTGTCAGATGATCAGCGACGGAACCTTCCCGATCCGAGAATCGCGCTCCGACACGAACTCGAGCCCACGTGCGGGCGACGGCTTCATCCGTCTCGATACCGAAGGCACAGTCGTCTATGCCAGCCCGAACGCCCTCTCGGCCTATCACCGGATGGGTCTGAGCTCGGATCTGGTGGGCCAAGACCTCGCGGCACTGACCCGTTCGTTGGTCACCGACCCGTTCGAGTCTCAGGAAGCTGCGGGATACATCCGAGATACGTTGGCGGACAAGCCCGGTCGCCGTATGGAGATCGAGGCGCGCGGGGCAACCGTTCTGCTGCGGGCCCTGGTTCTCAAGCCTGGCGGCCGGCATGTCGGTGCTGCGGTCGTCGTCCGCGACGTCACCGAGGTCAAGCGTCGTGATCGCGCTCTCCTGAGCAAGGACGCAACCATCCGCGAGATTCACCATCGAGTGAAGAACAATCTGCAAACCGTCGCGGCGCTTCTGCGTCTACAGGCCAGGCGAACCGGCAACGACGAAGCGCGACAAGCGTTGACAGAGTCGGTGAGGCGCGTGACGTCCATCGCCCTCGTTCACGACACCTTGTCGATGTCGGTGGACGAAGAGGTGGATCTCGACGAGGTGATCGACCGGTTGGTTCCCATGCTCTCCGATGTCGCGGGAGTAGGTGTGCCGGTGACGATTCGGCGTGAGGGCAGTTTCGGAGTGTTCTCCGCCGAGCGCGCCACCCCGCTGGTCATGGTGCTGACGGAGTTGGTGCAGAACGCGATCGAGCACGCTTTCGATCCGGGTGTGACCGGCACGGTCACACTCAGTGCCGAGCGTTCTGCACGCTGGTTGGACGTGATCATCCACGACAACGGGCGCGGACTGCCGGAGAACTTCGACCTCGAGAAGTCCGATCGGCTCGGACTCCAGATCGTGCGGACTCTGCTGGGCGCCGAACTCGGTGGCTCGCTCGGACTGCACCCGGGAAGCGGAGGCGGTACCGACGCGGTTCTGCGTGTGCCGCTCGGTAGACGTTCTGCGCGTTACTGATTCGAGCCGCGTTAGCGATTCGAGCAGACAAAAAGCCCGGCACCATGTGGTGCCGGGCTGTCGTCTTCGACTGTGCAGAGGGGCTGTTCTCCGCCGCGAGTCGAACGTCTCGGTTCTACCTAGACGGAAGTGCGTGCACGGGTACGTGCGTTACGACGCTTGAGTGCGCGACGCTCGTCTTCGCTCATTCCGCCCCAGACGCCTGCATCCTGGCCGGACTCGAGAGCCCACGACAGGCACTCGGCGGTGACGGGGCAGCGGTTGCAGACAACCTTGGCATCAGCGATCTGAGCGAGGGCCGGTCCGCTGTTTCCCACGGGGAAGAACAGTTCGGGATCCTCGTCGCGACAGATTGCGTTGTGGCGCCAGTCCATCTTTTTTCGCTCCTTAATTGGGTGTGTATTCACACCATTTGGTACCAATGAGTTTGTGTGTGCGTCATCAATGTTTCCGCACTGTTACTTGTGAATGCTTTCACGAACTCGCGGTATGTCAATAGGTTTGAACGGGTTCGTGGGCCAACTCACTAATTTGTGACACACCTGACGGCCACCTGGGCGTCACCGGCATTTTACCCGATTTCGACCTTTTGGCACCAGAGTTTTTGCAGGTCAAACGTGTTGCCTGACTCACGTCGTAATCGGTGCGAACACTTCCAGCGCATCCGGGACCGAGGTGAATTCGACCTTTTCACGAAGTCCGATGTAGTCGCCGTCCATCTGGAGTCCGATCGGTCGCGACGATTCGATGGTGATTGTCGGGACGTCGTCGGTGCGTAAGAGGACCTTCGATTTCGGCTCCGCGCCGCGTGCGAGTAGTTGCCGCACAACCCGCAGGGACGGCAGAACTTTGGTGCTCGTCATGGCGAAGATGCCGAGTCCACTGTCGAAGGTCGTTCCCGGATTGGTGTGGACGGGACGCTCTTCCAGATATGTCCACGGGCTCGAGTTCGAGACGAATGCGTAGTGGACTCCGGAGACGGGATCCTGATCGGGAAGGTGGACGGTCAGCGCTGGTTCGGCTCGCTTGGCACGGAAGAACGCCGCGATCGCGGTTCGGACATACCGGGCGGGTGTGGCGGCGTCACCGTTCTTACGGCTGGCGTCGACGGCCTCGCACACATCGGCGTCGAGGCCCATTCCGGCGTTGAACGTGAACCAACGGTTGTCGCAGTGTGCGAGCCCGATTCGGCGCCTGGTCCGTTCGGAGAGGAGGTCGACGAGTTGGTTCGTGGCGTCGATCGGGTCGGCGGCAATACCGAGTGAGCGCGCGAAAACGTTTGCCGAGCCGCCTGGGACGACAGCGATCGTCGGGATCGGACCGACCGGAACCGATTTCATCGACGCGGGATGCGGTGACCCGAGCAGTCCGTTGACCACTTCGTTGACCGTTCCGTCGCCACCGTGGACGATCACCGAGCCGAAGCCGTCTTCGTGGGCTTCGCGCGCCAGTTCGGCGGCATGACCCCGATGTGTGGTGTGCGCCACAGTAAGTCGCACCCGACTCTCGAGGGCGTGTGCCAACAGGTCACGACCGGCAGCGGTGGTGGAGGTGGCATTGGGGTTGACGATCAGCAGTGCGCGCACGGGGCATGAGCCTATCCGGTGTCGTGTTCTAGGCTGGCCTCGTGCCGAATACCGCCAGTCCGAACGCCCTGCCCAAGACAGTCACATGGGCAGGTGCCCTCGTGACGCTTCAAGGGCTGGTTGCCGCCGGGTTCGCGATCGTCGCAGTGATTCGCGGTGCAACCGGCCACGATCAGAGCGTCACCAACGGATACGGATTTGCCGCGTGGGTCGCGATCCTCGGCGGCGCGGTGTTGGCTGCCGGTATCGCTTTGCTGACGGGCCGCCGGTGGGGCCGGGCAATCGCCGTCGTCGCGCAGTTGCTGCTCCTGCCGGTCGCCTGGTCGCTCCTGACCGATTCGCATCAGGTGCCGCTCGGCATCGTTCTGGGTGTCATCGTTCTCGGCGCTCTGGGCTGCCTGTTCTCGGCTCCGACGTCTCGATGGATGGCAGCGGAGTACGGAGCGTACGCAGACGAGGTGTCGCCGGAAGAGGGGCGCCCGGACGAGACCGAAGAGCCGCGGGACAAGTAGGACGGAACGCCTACGCTGCTTCAGACCTACTCAGCTTCCGCTCTACTCAGCTTCGGCGGCGAGAGCTCCGAGGTGAGTACCGGTCAGGCGATACGTGGTCCACTCCGTCTTCGCGTCGGCACCGAGTGACTCGTAGAACTTGATCGAGGGGGTGTTCCAGTTGAGCACCGACCAGGACAGCCGGGTGTAGTCGTTGTCGGTGCACTCCTTGGCGAGCGCGGCCAGAAGAGCCTTCCCGTGGCCTGATCCGCGCTGACTGGGCTTGACGTACAGGTCTTCGAGGTAGATGCCGTGAGCGCCGTCCCACGTCGAGAAATTGCGAAACCACAATGCCATGCCGACGACGTCGTCGGCCGAATTCACAGCGACGTGCGCGAAGGCCGTCGCGGCCGGCCCGAACAACGCCTCGCCGATCTGTTCCGCCTTCACGGTGCACTCGTCGAGGGCCTTCTGGTAGTCGGCCAACTCGTAGATCATGTCGGTGATCGGCTGGACGTCTGCGGGCGTGGCGCGTCGGATCATAGGGAGAATCTTAGGCCTCAAGCCTCGACGAGCGGCGGCACGTTGTGATGGACGAGGTGGGTGGCGCCGTGCTCGTAACCGAGAACCGAGTATGCGCCGGGGGACAATGCGAAACGCTTTCCTTCCGTCACCGGGAGCTCGAGCCAGCGGGCGATGAGTGCGCGTGAGAAGTGGCCGTGCCCGATCAGGATCACGTCGCGTTCGGGTAGTTGCGAACGCACCATCGACAGCACCATGTCGGTGCGGGCGTGGATCTGATCGGCCTGCTCGCCGCCGGGGCACGGGTGCGTCCAGACGGTCCAATCGGGCACCGTTGCGCGGATCTCGGGCGTCGTGAGGCCTTCGTAATCGCCGTAGTCCCATTCGGACAGCGCGTCCCAGGTTCGCTCTTCCGGCAGGCCGGCGAGATCACCCGTCAACTGTGCGCGCAGCCGCGGACTCGTCAGAATCATGGGGTTCCGGAGGTCGAGGGTTCGCAAGCGATTTCCGGTCGCGGTTGCCTGCATCTCGCCGAGCGGAGTCAGCGGAACCTCGGTCCGGCCCGTGTGTTTCCCGGTGCGTGCCCACTCGGTTTCACCGTGTCGCATGAGTACGACGCGAGCACCGAGGGGGATCGACGAGGGGGCGGACTGGGACGTCATGTCGACCATCATTGCAGGCTGCCTCGCGTGTGTAGCTCGCCTCCTGGCGCGAAGTGCGCAAGGATCTACGTGTGACGACGGTTCTCGCAGTGGCGAATCAAAAGGGCGGCGTGGCTAAAACCACCACCGTCGCTTCTCTCGGTGCGGCTTTGTCCGCGCTCGGACAACGAGTTCTGGTGGTGGATCTCGACCCGCAGGGCTGCCTGACGTTCTCGCTCGGACACAACCCGGATCGCCTCGAGCGTTCGGTCAACGAGGTCCTGGCGGGTGATCTCGACGCGGTCGACGCCGTGCTGAAGACGGACGACGGTATGGATCTCCTGCCGGCCACGATCGATCTCGCGGGCGCCGAAGCGCTGCTCCTGATGCGACCCGGTCGAGAGTTCGCGCTCAAGCGGGCGCTGTCTCCGCTCCTGGGCTCTTACGACGTCATCATCATCGACTGCCCACCGTCGTTGGGTGTGCTCACACTCAACGGATTGACTGCGGCGCAGTCGGTTCTGGTTCCACTGCAATGCGAAACCCTCGCACACCGCGGCGTCGGACAGCTGCTGCGTACGGTTCGTGAAGTCCAAGCCATCACCAACCCGGATCTTGTTCTGCTCGGCGCACTTCCGACTCTGTACGACGCTCGAACCACGCACAGTCGCGACGTGCTCGCCGATGTCAGCGACCGCTACTCCCTGGCCGTTCTGGCGCCTCCGATCCCACGCACCGTCAAGTTCGCCGAGGCGTCCGCGTCGGGCGCGACGGTCCTCGCCGGACGAAAGAACAAGGGTGCGGATGCCTATCGTGAACTCGCGGACAATCTCGTAAAGCATTGGGCTGGAAACGAAGTCGTGACTTTCGCGCCGGAGCTGGCGATCTGAGGAAGGTGAGCTTCTAGCGCAGCGCGAACAAGGTATCGCCGCGCTGTTCCAGAATCGTCTCGCCCGCACTGGCGAGCACGATCGGTGTCGCCGTCTCACCGCGGTCGACTGCGATCATGCGCTGCACCGCTCCGTCCGACGGACTGACGGCTGCAATGCCGCCCGGAACGGGGATGAGCATCTGACCGGCAACCATGCTTCCGGGTCCGGACGTTCCGTTGACGATCCACGTCGGAGCCAGATCGCTCAGGCGCAGGTTGACGGTCTGCGAGCCGGTCCACCACGTGATCGAAGCCTTGTCGGCGTGGGTGCGGGCGCCTTCGGTCACCGTTCCCTCGATCGGATAGTCGACGATCGGATTGCCGGATCCGTCGAAAATGGTGATGCGAGAAACGGTTCCGTTGGCGGCAGGGAGGTAGACGGCCGTCTTTTCGCCGGCCACGGCAAGCAGGCGGGCGCCCTCGGAGTCGAGGAGAATCGCGGATCCGTACTCTTCGGGTTCCTGGGCGTCCTTGGGTGCGGGATTCATCACCGTCAACCTGTTGGAGGCTTCACCGGGGCAGCGCTCGAGTACCGAGACTCGGTTGGCGCTCGACGCAGCGTCGAGCAGCGTGCATCCGGTGCGGGGTTGCTTGTTGGGGTTGACCTTCGCGTCGACCCGGCCGTACTCGAGGGTTCGGACGAGGTCCGAGCGCCACAGCTCCATTCGCTCACTGCCGCGCGAAATCAGGTAGGTGCCGTCCGCTGAAAGGCTGACCGCAGAATCGGCGTCGCTGTTGCGCTGGTCCTTTCGGGCGCCGGTGTCGGCGACCAGCGACGTGACCTGAGAGCAACCGCGATCGTCCTGATAGACGCTGACGACGCGATCCCACGAACCGATCGCGCCGCACAGCGGAATGTTGCGCGCGTATCGCCATACTTCTTCGCCCGTTGCCGGATCGCGGCCGATCACCTCGGAGCCGTCGGCGGTGACGACGGCATTTCCGACGGTGATCGGTGCCGTCGAGTCGGCACTGGGAGATTCCCACGTCTGCTTCAGGATGTCGGGTAACAACACCGACGTCGACAGAGGTGGGAGTGGAGATTCGGCGGTGACCGAGGTGGTTCCGCGCGCATCACTGCGCAACCACACAACGGTCACCGCCACGATTACGGCCAGCGCGATTGCCAGCGCACCGATGACATCTGAGCGAGTACGCCTTTCGGGAGCCAGCACATCGGCAGCTTACTCTGCGGCGCCTGCCGTCGCGGAAGCCGCGGGGCGACGACGCCGACGGCGACGCGGCTTGGCCGCTCCGTCTTCGTCCGAGTTCTCGGCAGCGGTTGCCGCGGGTGCCGAAGGGGGAGCTGTGGTGGCGCCGGCGGTGGTGGACGTCGCAGCGTCGGTCGAAGCGCCGGCGCGGGTGCGGCGACGGGTCCGGTTGCGGCGGGGAGCGGCTTTCTCTTCGTTGCCGTCCGAGTCGGTCGACTTCGGCGCGTCTGCTTTGTCCGTTGCTGCTTTGTCCGTTGCTGCCTTCTCAGGGGCGGCCTTGGCCTTGCGAACAGTGCCCTTGGCATCGGCCGGAATGGACAACTCTTCGTAGAGGTGCGGCGAGCTGGAGTAGGTCTCGACCGGGTCGGGGATTCCGAGGCTCAGTGCCTTGTCGATGAGCTGCCAGCGAGGGATGTCGTCCCAGTCGACCAGCGTGACGGCGATGCCGGTGCGTCCGGCGCGGCCGGTACGACCGATGCGGTGGACGTAGGTCTTCTCGTCCTCGGGGCACTGGTAGTTGATGACGTGGGTGACGTCGTCGATGTCGATACCGCGGGCAGCGACGTCGGTGGCGACCAGAACGTCGACCTTGCCGTTACGGAAGCCCTTCAGCGCCTTTTCACGGGCGATCTGGCCGAGGTCACCGTGGACGGCACCGACGGAGAAGCCGCGCTCGGCGAGATCGTCGGCGACTTTCTGGGCTGTGCGCTTGGTGCGGGTGAAGATCATCGTCGCGCCGCGGCCTTCGGCCTGCAGAACACGGGCGACCATCTCGGCCTTGTCGAGCGCGTGTGCACGGTAGATGTGCTGGCTGGTGCGATCGTGCACCGCGGAGGATTCGGCCTCTTCGGCGCGGATGTGCGTCGGCTGCGTCAGGAAGGTGCGAGCCAGGGTGATGATCGGGCCGGGCATCGTCGCGGAGAAGAGCATCGTCTGACGCTTGTCGGGGACCATGCCCATGAGGCGTTCGATGTCGGGGAGGAATCCCAGGTCGAGCATTTCGTCGGCCTCGTCGAGGACGAGAACGCCCACCTTGCCCAGGATCAGGTGCGACTGGTTGGCGAGGTCGAGCAGGCGACCCGGGGTGCCGACGACAACGTCGACGCCCTTCTGGAGTGCCGAGATCTGCGCCTCGTACGGACGGCCGCCGTAGATGGGCAGAACCTGGAGACCACGATCGCCGACGCGGAGGTACTTGCTGGCGTTCTCGAGGTCGCGGGCGACCTGGATGCACAGCTCGCGGGTGGGAACGATGATCAGAGCGCGGGGCGTGCCGTCGAGAACAGCTGTGCCGTTCTCGGCGGTGACGATGCGATGCAGGAGCGGGACGCCGAAACCGAAGGTCTTGCCCATTCCGGTGCGGGCCTGACCGATGAGGTCGTCACCGGCGAGAGCCAACGGAAGGGTGAGTTCCTGGATGGCGAAGGTGCGCTCGATGCCGATCTCGTTCAGTGCGCGGACGATTTCGTCGCGGACACCGAGTTCGGCGAAGCTCGGGGGTACATGGGTGTCGTCGAGCTGGACGGAAACGGTGTTCTCGGTTGCTTCGTCTTCGTGGTCGACAGTGATCTTGCTCAGGGGACTAGCCTTTCCTCGTGGCGGTACGCACGCACAAGGTAAGGGGCCAGGCCGTAAGTCGGCCGATGTCGATGCCCTCTTTTTCTTCGGTCATGCCTACGCCTCAGCACTGAATTCCACTCGGACGAATTCGAACCGTCCGGAGATCTCGGCGAAGCGGGCGACAACCGTCGATGCAGGTGCGCGCACATTATCGGTGGGGTTCGTGTGAATACAGCCGTCCCGGCTAACCAATTGGCCCGGGGGAACTGGCGAACTCCCAAGACCATTGTAGCTGCACGTTGTCCGTCCCTCGCGATGACATGTCGAAGATCACCGAATCGGACATGCGGTCCTTGCCGGTCGCGTCGGCCGTCGAAGCACTACAGTTCGTAGTCATGGGCGCACACGATCTTGATGCTTCGACGGACGCTGGAACCGGAGGCCGAGTCGCTTCCGATCACCCTGGCGTGATCGATTTGTTTGCCGTTCTCGCGTATGGCGAGATTTCGGCGTTCTACCGTTTGGCGGAGGACGCACAAATGGCACCGGACCTGCGAGGCAAGGTGGCGTTCGCCAGCATGGCCGCCGCCGAGATGGACCACTTCGAGACTCTGGAAACGGCGTTGACGGAACGTGGCCACGAGATCTTCGCCGTCATGGACCCGTTCGTTCGAGCTCTCGACAATTACCACGCGTCGACGACACCGTCGACGTGGCTGGAATCGCTCGTGAAGGCGTACGTCGGCGACGGAATCGCTGCCGACTTCTATCGCGAGATCGGGCACTCCCTCCCGGCGGATGTCGCGGAAATCGTCGAGGACGTGCTGTCCCAGACGGGCCACTCGGAGTTCGTGGTGCTCGAGGTGAAGGCAGCAGTGGAGGCCAGTACTCGCGCCAAGGACCGGTTGATGCTGTGGGGACGCCGTCTTCTGGGCGAAGCAATCACGCAGGCACAGTTCGTGCTGGCGCAGCGTGAAGATCTCACCGATCTGGTGATCTCCGCCTCCGGCGACCTCAACGGAGTTGTCGCGTTGTTCGACGGCATGCAGGCGAAGCATGCCGAGCGGATGGCGATTCTCGGACTCGTCTAGGTGCCTGTTCGCTCTGGGCACAGCGTGCAGAGGAGCGTGGGCGGTCGTTGCTGCATTAGCCTTGCGTCGACAACGGATGTAATTCACGAACAGTTCGGAGGTTGACCGTGGAGGTCAAGATCGGTGTAATCGACAGCCCGCGTGAGCTCATCGTCAACAGCGAACAGACCCCTGACGAGGTCGAGACACTGGTCGCGGCTGTCCTCGGTGGCCGCGAGCCGGTTCTGGCTCTCGTCGACGACAAGGGCCGCAAGTTCCTGGTGCAGGCTTCTCGTGTGGCGTACGTGGAGATCGGTCCGTCCGATATCCGCAAGGTCGGATTCGCGCCTACCGTCTGACGCGTAGCTGTAACAGCAGAATGGGCGGGCAGTCGTGAGACTGCCCGCCCATTCTCGTTCGGGTTCCGGTTACTTCGTTTCGGCTTGCAGCGGCACGTGTGAGAGACCGCCCCACGCGAGGGTCACGGTGATTTCCACGGCTTCTTCCTTCGGGATCGGCCGCGCGGCTTCGAGCCAGTACCGCGCAGTGAACTGGCTGGCACCGACAAGACCGACCGCAAGGATGCGCGCGCGGTACGGATCGAGTCCGGAATCCTGACTCACCAGGTCGAACACGGCGTCGACGCAGGCTTCGGTGGCTTGTTCGACGCGTGTCTGGACCTGAGGTTCGCCCATGATGTCGGACTCGAACACCAGGCGGAAGCCCTGGGAGTCGTTGTCGACGAAGTCGAAGAACGCCTGGACCGCGGCGCGGACACGCTGTTTGTTGTCCGTCGTCGATCGCAGGGCCTGGCGTACACCCGAGATGAGGCTGTCGACGTAACTCTGCAGGACTGCGACGTACAGTTCGAGTTTGCCTGGGAAATGTTGGTACAGAACTGGCTTGCTGACACCGGCACATTCGGCGATCTCGTCCATGCCGGCCGAGTGGTACCCGTTCGCAACGAATACCTCACTTGCAGCTGCGAGGAGCTGGAGGCGGCGCGCATCGCGCGGGAGGCGGGTGCTGCGACGTGTTCCGGCAGGCTTGCCAGCCGTTGTACCGCGATCGGAGTCAGTCCGATCCGCGAGTTCTGTCATGTCGCTTCCAATCTGAGCAAAAGTAATTCGGTCGGCGCGCGGATCCGCGAGTCGCGTGTGCGTACCCGCCAGTATCCTCCGTCACACCGGTCGTAGCCGAATGAACGATACCGTGTGTCGCCCGGGCGAGTCGCGCGTGCCTCGGTGAGCGAGACCAGCGGTCTTTCTCGTTACAGGACGGGCTGCCATGACACGCCAGGACCAGCAAGTTTCGGTCAGCCCGGGCGAGCGACTTGCCGTGTGTGAGATTCTGGACGACGTGACTGACCCAGGGGGACCGCGCATGCGTGGACGAACTACGCAGAACCCTGAACGTGAGGAACGTCGAATGCGTAGCGGAACTGGAGCGCCTCGCGACGAACGTCGGCCGGAGGTGCCGGATGATCGTGCCTACGGCGAACGCGACTATCGCGGCATTTCCTCCCATCAGCCTTTGCGCGCCCAATGGGATCCGACCAAACGAGAAGTGGGCCGAACCCCGCGTAATCCGCGACCGGACCGGGCAGCGCGAAAGCAGAGCAAGCTCGGGCGCTTCGTCTCGACCTACGGTTGGCGGGCCTACGCGATTCCGGTTCTCGTGGTGCTCACCATTCTTGTGATCGTCGATGCGGTACGGCCGGACGCCACAGACTCCGCGAGCAAGACGTCGGCCACCGCCGACCTCGCGCACAGCACCGACGGAACCGATGTCATCGGTGCCCCACCGGCCGGAGACGGAACTTTTGCCTCGTCGATACCGTCCGGTGCCCTTCCCGACGGTGGTCCGTTCACCGTCGCGGGGGGTGGAACGTGGCACGTCGTACCAGGTACGACGGGCAAGGTCGGACAGGGAACCGAACGCGAGTTCACGTACACGGTCGAGATCGAGGACGGCGTCGACACGACCGGCTTCGGCGGAGACGAATCGTACGGACGCATGGTCGACCAGACACTGGCCAATCCGAAGAGTTGGACCAACGATCCCAAGGTCGCGTTCCGGCGCGTCGACGCCGGCGAGCCGGACTTCCGGATCTCCTTGACCTCACAGATGACGATCCGCGAAGGCTGTGGATACGAAATCGAACTCGAAGGATCCTGCTACAACCCGAGCATGGACCGAGTCCTGCTCAACGAACCGCGATGGGTGCGAGGCGCCATTTCGTTCCAGGGCGACATCGGCTCGTATCGGCAGTATCAGATCAATCACGAGGTCGGCCATGCCATCGGATACGCCGCTCATCAGCCGTGCGAGACCGAAGGCGGACTCGCACCGATCATGATGCAGCAGACCTTCGGAACCGCGAACAACGACATCGCTAGGCTTGATCCCGAGGGCGTCGTTCCGATGAACGGACTCACGTGCCGCTTCAATCCGTGGCCGTACCCCCGAGCGTGACCGGATCGAGAATCCCTGATCTCGTCTTGAACTAGGAGTGTTTCGCGGTGTCTGCAACACCCGTCGTATTGCCACCACTGGTGGAGCCGGCAGCCGAGTTGAGCCGGGAGGAAGTTGCCCGATACAGCCGGCACCTGATCATCCCGAACGTAGGCATGACCGGTCAGAAGCGGCTCAAGAATGCACGAGTCCTGTTCATCGGCGCCGGTGGATTGGGTTCACCGGCACTGCTCTACCTCGCGGCCGCAGGAGTGGGCACCATCGGGATCGTCGAGTTCGACGAGGTCGACATGTCGAACCTGCAGCGTCAGGTGATTCACGGACGCTCCGACGTCGGACGCCCGAAGGCGCTCAGTGCGAAGGAGTCGATTCTCGAAATCAACGAGCACGTCGACGTCCGGTTGCACGAGTTCCGCCTGGACAACTCCAACGCGGTCGAACTGTTCTCCGAGTACGACCTGATCCTGGACGGTACGGACAACTTCGCGACGCGGTACCTCGTCAACGATGCTGCCGTCATCGCGGGAAAGCCGTACGTGTGGGGCTCGATCTACCGCTTCGAAGGGCAGGTCTCGGTCTTCTGGGAAGACGCCCCGGACGGCGCGGGACTGAACTATCGCGATCTTTACCCGGAGGCGCCGCCGCCAGGCATGGTCCCCTCGTGCGCCGAGGGTGGTGTGCTCGGAGTCCTGCCTGCGACCGTCGGTTCGATCATGGCGACCGAGGCGGTCAAGCTCATCACGGGGATCGGCGAACCGCTTCTCGGACGCCTGATGATCTACGACGCACTTGCGATGACGTTCCGGACGATCCGCCTTCAGCGTGATCCGACCCGCGTGCCGGTCACCGCCTTGATCGACTACGACGCGTTCTGCGGTGTCGTGTCCGAAGAGGCGAGTGCCGCTGCTGTCGGTTCGACGATCACGGCGCCCGAACTGGAGGCCATGATCGGCGAGGGACGGTCGATCGAGCTGGTCGACGTACGAGAACCGGTTGAATGGGACATCATGCATCTGCCGGGGGCCGTGCTGATCCCGAAGGACCGCATCCTGTCCGGTGAAGCTCTCGCGACGTTGCCGCAGAACAAGCAGATAGTGCTGTACTGCAAAACCGGCATTCGTTCCGCCGAGGCATTGGCATTTCTCAAGAACGCCGGTTTCTCCGACGCGGTCCACGTTCAAGGCGGCGCGATCGCCTGGGCGAACCAGGTGGATGCGAGTCTGCCGGTCTACTAGGCGCGCCTCGCGGGAGGCGGCGCCGCGCACCGGTAGCGTTGGGGTGTGAGCACAGGCCAACCTCCCCAGCACGTGTGCTCCACCTTCGGCCTCCGTGAAGTCGATCCCATCCCACTCGGTGCGGATTGGGACGGCGGGTGGCTGTGTGGAGACGTCGTCCTTTCAGCAGTCGCGGATCATGCCCGCGCAGCGTGGTCGGCGAAGGTGCGAGAGAACCTCGAAGTCGACGGCGTTCGGCTGGCTCGACCGGTGCGTTCGACCGACGGTCGTTACGTCGTCTCGGGCTGGCGTGCCGACACCTTCATCGTCGGATCGCCGGAACCACGTCACGACGAAGTGGTCTCGATGTCCTGCCGACTGCATGCGGCGACGGCCTCGCTCGAGCGCCCGCGCTTCCTTGCGCAACCGCCCGTGCCGCCGTGGGCCGAGGTCGACGTATTCGTCGCCGCTGATCGCGCGGCATGGGAAACGGTTCCGCTGAGGATCGCGAAGGGCGTCGAGCAACTCGAGACGCCCACTCCTGACGGTCGCAAAAGTCTGGAACTGATCGCCGGGCTCGCTACTTTGCGTAAGCCGGTGCAGAGCCCGGACCAGCTCGTGCACGGCGATCTGTTCGGGACAGTGCTGTTCTCGGGCAGTATGGCGCCCGGAATCACCGACATCACGCCGTATTGGCGGCCGGCTGCGTGGGCCGCCGCCGTCGCTGTGGTCGACGCGATCTCGTGGGGCGGTGCCGACGAGGCACTGGTCGGCCGGTGGGAAGATCTCCCCGAGTGGCCGCAGATGCTTCTACGTGCGGTGATGTTCCGCTTGGCGGTTCATGTTCTGCATCCTCGCTCGACGGCGGACGCGTTCCCGGGGTTGGCCCGTACGTCCGACATCGTGCGCTTGCTGCTCTAGATCGGGGCGCCGGTACCGAAGTCCGAGACCAGGCCCTCGAACAGCTCGCGTGCGGCGTTCGAGGCGGCCACGGTGTTCCCGTCGACGACAGCGTTGACGAGGTTCGCGTGCTGCGAGTGGAATCCTTCGCCGGTTGCATCGATGTGCTGTTGGATCGTGGTCTCGATGACCGGGAGCAGGGAGTCGTAGAACTCCAGGTAGACCTCGTTGTGGCTGGCCGCGACGATTGCTCGGTGCAGGGCGACGTCCGCGGTGGTGGCAGCGTCGACGTCCTGACCCTCCCATGACGCGGTGCGAAGCTCGAGTAGCCGCGTCAGTTCGGCGATGTCGTCTTCGGTTCGCCGTGCGGCGGCCAGGGTGGCCGCGGTGATGTCGAGTGCGCGCCGAAGTTCGAGTACATCTCGCTGGTGGGCACCGGCAAAGTAGTTGCCGAGAGTGCCACCGAGGTCGGAGACAGCAACGACGTAGGTGCCCGATCCCTGACGACGTTCCAGCATTCCGGCGTGTACGAGCGCCTGGACCGCCTCGCGCACGGTATTGCGACCGGTCCCGGTCAGCTCCGACAGTTCCGGTTCGGTGGGGATTTTGGAACCGATCGGCCAGGTTCCGCTCCGGATCTCGTTGCGGAGTTGTTCGGTGACCTGCGAGATGAGACTTGCGCGTCGAACGGGTTGCACGTGGTTGTTTCCTCGGGTCCGGGTAAGTGGTGTGAATGTGACGGTAGATTACCGCGCTTGTGCGAGTTCGTCCGGTCATCCTATGATTTGCCGGTGACTGCTCAACTGGAGAGAACCGAAACCCACTCGTTGATACAAGGCCGTGTGCTCGTCTTCGCTGCGATTGCGATGTCTGCGCTCGTACTTCGACTTGCGGTGACCTCGTTCTCGCCCTTGGCGGCCGAGATTCGCGACGAGATCGGCTTCTCCGCCTCGATCGTCGGTGTCTTCGGCATGGTTCCGACCGCAATGTTCGCCATCTTCGGTCTCATCACTCCCGCCATCGCGAAACGTATCGGGCTCGAGCGAACGGCCCTCGTTGCGATGCTCATGGCCGGCGTCGGAATGTTGTTGCGCGCCATGATGTCTCAGACATGGTCGTTGCTGGCCCTCTCGGCTCTGGC
The DNA here is from genome assembly GCF_027583855.1 of Rhodococcus sp. BH5. Classification (NCBI taxonomy): domain Bacteria; kingdom Bacillati; phylum Actinomycetota; class Actinomycetes; order Mycobacteriales; family Nocardiaceae; genus Rhodococcus; species Rhodococcus sp. BH5. The sequence continues at coordinate 999,972 of NZ_JAJHVW010000001.1, read as the reverse complement.
ACTGGCAGGCATGGGAATCGGCAATGTCGTGATCCCGCCGTTGGTCAAGCGGTACTTCTCGGATCGCCTCGCCACCATGAGTTCGGTCTATATCGTGGCCGTGCAGATCGGCACCATCGTTCCGGCGTTTGTCGCAGTCCCGGTCGCCGACGCCTTCGGGTGGCGGTTCTCGATCGGCTGGTGGTCCGCCTTCGGCTTCGCCGCAGCAGTGCCGTGGTTGATCACCCTCGCTCGCTCGCGCAAGGCTCGCGCGAACGAAGCCGGGTCCGTCGAGAATTCATCGGATTCGGTTGCGGCAGTGGCAGAACAGCCACGCGGTCAGGTCTGGCGTTCTCCCGTGGCCTGGGGGATGGCCGGCATGTTCGGCATGACCTCACTGATCACGTATTCGATGTTCACGTGGATTCCCTCGATCCTTCGTGACGCCGGAGCCAGTGACGCCTTCGGCGGAACGATGGTCGGAATGTTCTCGGTGATCGGGCTCGTCGCAGCTTTCGGTGCACCGACGCTGTGCGCCCGCATGGCCAATCCCTTCCCTGTCGTGATCGCGTGTGCCGTCTGCTACCTCGTCGGCATGGGCGGGCTGTACTTTGCCCCGATGGCGGCGCCGGTCGTGTGGGTTGTCGTCCTGGGCCTCGGTCCGAGCACGTTCCCGATGTCGCTCACACTGATCAACCTGCGTACTCGTTCGCACATCGGTTCCTCGGCACTGTCCGGCTTCACCCAGGGCATCGGCTACTCCGTTGCCTGCCTCGGTCCGCTCCTGTTCGGCGTTTTCCACGACGTGTCCGGTGGATACGCTGCGCCGTTCGGCCTGCTCGTCGTCGCTGTGATCGTGGTGCTCCTGGGCGCCTACCAGGCATGCAAGCCTCGGATGCTCGAGGATTCCTGGCACGCACCTGCGAAAAACTAGCTCACACCCGGTCTTGTTACCGGGTGAGGATCAATTGACTTCGCGGTCATCGCACGCAGCACCGGCGCAATAACCGTTTTCTACCTTTGGGTCTCCAACATATTCAGGAGGCCCTGGTGAGTCATTACATCGAGCATTGGGATGCAGAGGACGTCGACGCCTGGGAATCCGGCGGCAAGGACATCGCGAAGCGGAACCTGATCTGGTCAGTGGTAGCCGAACACGTCGGCTTCTCGATCTGGTCGATCTGGTCCGTGATGGTGTTGTTCATGCCGACGGATATCTACGGCATCGACGCGGCCGGAAAGTTCTTCCTCGTCGCAGTGCCCACACTTGTCGGGTCGGTCCTCCGCATTCCCTACACGGTTGCCACCGCACGGTTCGGCGGTCGTAACTGGACCGTCATGAGTGCGCTGTTCCTCTTCGTGCCAACACTTCTCACGCTCTACCTGATGATGAACCCGGGTGCGTCGTACACCACGTTCATGTTGGTAGCGGCCACTGCAGGTATCGGCGGCGGCAACTTCGCGTCGTCGATGACCAACATCAATGCCTTCTACCCGCAACGCCTCAAGGGGTGGGCGCTCGGTCTCAATGCCGGCGGCGGCAACATCGGTGTGCCGATGATTCAGCTGATCGGTCTGCTGGTGATCGCCACCGTCGGTAACCGCGCTCCGTGGATCGTCTGCGCCGTCTATCTCGTGTTCATTGCGGCCGCCGCCGTCGGTGCCGCGCTGTTCATGGACAACCTGGGCAACCAGAAGTCGGACCTGCGCTCGATGGCCAAGGCACTCAAGTTCTCCGAGTCGTGGGTGATCAGCTTCCTGTACATCGGTACGTTCGGTTCCTTCATCGGATTCAGCTTCGCCTTCGGTCAGGTTCTGCAGATCAACTTCCTCGCCGGCGGTGCCACTCCGGCCGCGGCGGCGCTGCATGCAGCACAGATCGCCTTCATCGGACCACTCCTCGGTTCGATCGCCCGGCCGCTCGGTGGCAAACTGGCCGACCGCATCGGCGGCGGCAAGATCACCATGTGGACGTTTGTCGCCATGGCATTCGCGGCATCGATACTCGTGACGGCCGGAACGATGGACGACAACACCGCCGGCGTCGCCAGCGCCGGGATCATGGTGACATTCGTTCTCGGATTCATCGCTCTGTTCCTGCTCTCCGGCATCGGAAACGGATCCGTTTACAAGATGATCCCGGCGATCTTCGAGGCGAAGGCTCAGAGCTTCGACCACATGGATCGAAGCGAGAAGGCGACGTGGTCGCGCAGTATCTCCGGCGCTCTCATCGGATTTGCCGGTGCGGTAGGCGGTTTGGGCGGCGTCGGCATCAACCTGGTGCTGCGCGCGTCGTACAGCAGCCCCGCGAAGTCGGCGACCATGGCCTTCTGGGTGTTCCTGGCCTTCTACATCGCCTGCATCGCAGTCACCTGGTTCGTCTTCCTGCGCAAGCCGTCGACGCTGACCACAGACGTCGACGAGGCGAAGGTCGCAGTCACGGCGTGAGCGGTCCGCGGAATCTCAGAACTATCTCGTACCTCAGGAAGTAGGCGTCATGAGCAAGTCGGTTGTTGTCATCGGACACGGAATGGTCGGACACCGATTCGTCGAGGCACTGCGTTCGCGCGACGAAGCGAACAACTGGTCGGTGACCGTACTCTGCGACGAGCAGTACGCAGCGTACGACCGAGTCGGGCTGTCCTCGTACGTCGGAGCGTGGGACCCCAAGGAATTGGCACTGGCCGGCAACGATTACGTCGGTGACGGCCTGGTCGATCTCCGAGTGGGGGAAGGCGCGCTCTCGATCGACAAAGATGCACGCACGGTCACGACGACAACCGGCGAGACGATCTCCTACGACGCTCTGGTGATGGCGACCGGTTCGTATCCGTTCGTGCCTCCCGTGCCGGGGCACGACGGCGACGGATGTTTTGTCTACCGCACCCTCGACGACCTCGACGGTATCCGGGCCGCCGCCGAGAAGGCTGGCCCTGGCGCTGTCGGCGTCGTGGTGGGCGGCGGTCTTCTCGGACTCGAGGCCGCAAATGCTCTCTCGCTCATGGGAATGACGGCACACGTCGTCGAACACAATGCGCGATTGATGCCGATGCAGGTCGACGAGGGTGGCGGCGCATTGCTCGCTCGCCTCGTCACCGAACTCGGTCTCACCGTTCACACCGGAGTCGGGACGGCGGGAATTTCGCAGGCCGACAACGGAATCGTGGTCGAACTCTCCGACGGCTCCACCATCGACGCGTCGCTGCTCGTCTTCTCCGCCGGAGTACGTCCGCGTGATCAGCTGGCCCGCGACGCCGGCATCGCAGTGGGGGAGCGCGGTGGCATTCTGACCGACCTCGGCTGCGTGACTTCGGACGAGAACATCTATGCCGTCGGCGAATGTGCTGCGGTGGAAGGCCGTTGCTACGGTCTGGTCGCTCCCGGTTACACGACGGCCGAGATCGTGGCCGATCGTCTGCTCGGCGGCGCCGCGGATTTCCCGGGCGCGGACATGTCCACCAAGCTCAAGCTCATGGGCGTCGACGTCGCCAGTTTCGGTGACGCGATGGCGACCTCACCGGGCGCTCTCGAAGTCGTCCTCAGCGACGCGTCCAAGGGGACGTACGCAAAGCTCGTGGTCTCCGACGACGCGAAGATCCTGCTCGGCGGCATTCTTGTCGGTGACGCATCGGCCTACGCGTCGCTGCGCCCGCTGGTCGGTCGCGAACTACCCGGTGACCCGGCGACATTGATCTCGCCTGCGGGGGAGAAGCCGGGTGCAGGCTCGCTGCCCGACGACGCCGAGGTGTGCTCGTGCAACGCCGTGACGAAGGGAGCCATCTGCGGTGCAATCGCAGCCGGCGCATGCGACATCGCTTCGGTCAAGGCGTGCACCAGCGCCGGAACCACCTGTGGCGGTTGCCTTCCCACCGTGAAGCAGCTGCTGGCCGATTCCGGCGTCGTGATGTCGAAGGCACTGTGCGAACATTTCGCGCAGTCGCGGGCCGAGTTGTTCCAGATCGTCCAGTCGACACAGACCAGAACCTTCTCGGCGCTGATCGCCAAGTACGGCAAGGGTGCCGGTTGCGACATCTGCAAGCCCGTAGTCGCTTCGATTCTGGCATCGACGGACTCCGATCACATCCTGCACCGCCAGCAGGCGTCGTTGCAGGACACCAACGATCACTTCCTCGCGAACATCCAGAAGAACGGTACGTACTCCGTGGTACCTCGGATGCCGGGCGGCGAGGTCACGGGTGAGCAACTCATCGTCATCGGAGAAGTGGCGCGAGACTTCGGCTTGTACACGAAGGTGACCGGCGGTCAGCGCATCGACTTGTTCGGTGCCCGCGTCGAACAGTTGCCCGCGATCTGGAAGCGCCTCGTCGACGCCGGGATGGAATCGGGTCAGGCGTACGGCAAGTCCCTCCGGACGGTCAAGAGTTGCGTCGGTTCGAGTTGGTGCCGCTACGGTGTCCAGGATTCGGTGGGTATGGCCGTCGACCTCGAGAATCGCTACCGCGGTCTGCGTTCGCCGCACAAGATCAAGTTCGGCGTCTCGGGTTGCGCCCGTGAATGTGCCGAAGCGCGGGGCAAGGACGTCGGCGTCATCGCGACGGAGAACGGTTGGAATCTGTATGTGGGCGGTAACGGCGGACAGTCGCCCAAACACGCTCAGTTGCTTGCCGGAGGCCTCGACGACGCGACCTTGGTCAAGTACATCGACCGCTACCTCATGTTCTACATCCGTACTGCCGATCGCCTCCAGCGCACGGCGCCGTGGGTCGAATCACTCGAAGGCGGACTCGATCACCTCAAGGCCGTGATTTGTGAAGACAGCCTGGGTATCGGCGAGGAACTCGAGGCACTGATGGCCAAGCACGTCGAGGGTTACCAGGACGAATGGGCCGGTGTGCTGGGTGATCCGGAGAAATTGTCGAGGTTCGTCTCGTTCGTCAACGCACCGGAAGAAGCCGACCCGACGGTTGTGTTCGACGAGACCGGAGTGCGCAAGGTTCCGGTCCTGATGGGTATGCCGAGCATCCCCACGCGCCGGTAATAGTCGCGTAACCCGTGGGAAACACGGGATCCGTAGAAACGTAGACAAGAACCCGCGCGACGTTGTCGCCGGATCGACAGGAGGACTTCGATGAGTGTCATCGATGCGCAGATCGCCAAGCTGGATTCGGATCGACTCGAATGGACGTCGGCCTGCCCGCTGAGCCATCTGATCCCTGGGCGCGGAGTTGCCGTGCTTCTTCGCGGCGGCGAGCAGGTGGCACTGTTCCTACTCGAGGACGGCACACTCCGGGCTGTCAGCAACTTCGATCCGTACGGCCGCGCCGCGGTGATGTCTCGCGGACTCGTCGGCGACCGGGACGGTGAACCGATCGTGGTCTCGCCACTGCTCAAGCAGGCGTTCTCGCTGGTCGACGGCCGGGCGCTGGACGACTCGTCGGTTGCGCTGCCGGTGTACGGCGTTCGCGTGTGGGCTGGAGTCGTTCAGGTACACAGCCGGCAGATGCAGGGCGTTCGCTCGACTGTCTCCGATGCAGTCTCGTGAGTGACGACATGCCGTTGGCTGGATTCACGGTAGGTATCACTGCTTCGCGCCGCGCCGAGGAGTTCGCGACCTTGCTGACTCGTCGGGGAGCGGATGTCGTTCACGCTCCGGCGATTCGAATCATTCCGTTGGCCGACGACCGTGAGCTCGAAAGGGTGACACAGCAGATCATCTCGGATCCTCCCGAGGTGGTTGTCGCCACCACCGGGATCGGATTCCGGGGTTGGCTGGAAGCAGCCGACGGGTGGGGTGAGGCGGAAAATCTCGGATCCGCGTTGGGCTCGGCTCGTCTGCTCGCGCGAGGACCGAAGGCCAAGGGAGCAATCCGCGCGGCCGACCTTCGTGAGGAATGGTCACCGGCATCCGAGTCTTCCGCCGAGGTGCTCGAACATCTTCTGGCAGAAGGTGTCTCGGGAAAGCGGATCGCTGTACAACTGCATGGTGCGACCACCGAGTGGGAGCCGATTCCCGACTTCTGTCAGGTGTTGCGCGAGGCCGGCGCCGAGGTCATCGCGGTGCCCGTCTATCGATGGGAACCGCCGGAGGATCCGACGCTGCTCGACCGGATGATCGACGCCATAGCGTCAGCCGGAATCGACGCCGTCAGTTTCACCAGTGCACCGGCCGTAGCCTCGATGTTGATGCGCGCCGACAAGACCGGGGATCTCGGAGACATTCTCGACGCGATGCGGGGTCCGGTGGCGGCCATGTGCGTCGGCCCGGTCACTTCCGCGCCGCTCGAAGCGTTGAATGTACCGACCACAGCCCCGGCGCGGGCACGTCTGGGCGCGCTCGCGAGACACATCGTCGACGAACTCCCGCAGCGAGCCAACAAGATTCAAGCCGGCGAACACGAAATCAGCATTCGCGGCGGTTGCGTAGTCGTGGACGGTGAAGTGAAGCAATTGCCGCCGGCTGCGATGTCGTTGATCCGCACTCTCGGTGCCAGCCCCGGTCGAGTCGTCTCCCGCGACGAACTGCTGGCTTCTCTTCCCGGCGGCGGCGGCGACACCCATGCCGTCGAGACCGCCGTCGCCCGATTGCGCGCGTGCCTCGGCGCGCCCAAAGCCGTTCAGACGGTGGTCAAGCGGGGCTATCGACTTGCCCTCGACCCCGGCGACTACGTACAGAATCCAGGTGACTATGCAACGCGATGACGATGTCCTCGTCCTGGTAGCTCATGGCACGCGTAGTGCACGTGGCGTGGAAATGGTTGCCGCACTGGCCGACGCCGTCGGCACGCGCGTCGGACGCACGCGCGTTGCCTTTGTCGATGTGCTCGGTCCGTCACCTTCGGAAGTCCTCCGGGACACTCCGGGGCGAGCGATTCTCGTACCGGCGTTCCTGGCGTCCGGCTACCACGTTCACACCGATGTTCGACGCGAAGTGGCGATCAGTGAGCACTCGGCTGTGAGTGTGACGCCCGCACTCGGACCCGATCCGGCGCTTGCACGCGTGTTGCTTCGGCGCTTGACCGAAGCGGGGTGGAATCCGGGTGACGCGACAGTGCTTGCTGCCGCCGGGTCGTCCGATGCGCGGGCGCTGCGAGACGTCGAGCGTGCTGCGCTGATGCTTGCCGAAGCGGCGGGGACTCGTGTCGACATCGGGTACATCGCGACCGGGGAGTCGAAGGTAGCCGATGTTGTTGCAGCAGAACGCGTTCGCGGCGCGAAGCGAGTTTTTGTCGCCTCGTACCTCCTCGCGCACGGGCTGTTCCACGAAAGGTTGCACGCTGCAGGAGCCGATGGTGTGACCGAACCGCTCGGCGTCGATCCGGGAGTGGTGGACCTTGTCGTGAATCGGTATGAGAGTGCGCGAAGGGAACTAGTATCGCTGCATGACGTCTCACTCCGTAACGCCGACGTATGCCGACCTGGTCGCAGCAGTTCGTGAATCCGACGTCAAGGCACAGGCTCTCATCGGTGCACTGACCGAAGAGCAGGCGCGGGAGCCCTCCGGGCTCCCCGGGTGGAGTCGGGGACACGTCGTGACGCACATGTCGCGCAACGCCGACGCGCTGGGCAGATTTGTTGCCGGCGTGCAGGGCGGCGAATCGGGGGAGATGTATCCAGGGGGGCCGGATGCGCGCAATGCTGCAATCGAAGAGGGCGCAGATCGCCCGGCTGAATTGTTGGCCCTCGACTACCGCTTCTCGGGAACGAGGCTGGTCGACGCGTTGTGCGAGATCCCGACAGATCGACTGGACACACCGGTGCCGTGGCGCAAACCTGTGACGGCATTCGATCTACCGATCCTGCGCTGGAACGAGATCGAGATTCACCTGATGGACTTCGACATCGGTTACACCTGCCACGACTGGCCTGCCGAGTTCGTGGAATTCACTCTCGCCAGTCAGTTGGGCGCACTCGAGACGGCGGTCCCGGGTGTACGAGTGCCGTCGCTGTCCGACGCGGAGACCTTGGCCTGGTTGGTCGGGAGGCCGACGAGGGTGGGGCTGCCGACTCTCCCTGCCTGGCCGTTCTGAGATACAGCCGTTCTGAGATGCAGCCGTTCTGAGATGCAGCCGTTCTGAGAGTTAGAACAGGGTGGGGGCGCTCACGTCGTTGCGTGCTTGGGCCAATCGCGCACTCCACCTTTTCACCAACCACATCTCGACGATCTCGGGTTGGGTGCCGGCGGCATAGGCCCAGCTGTCGAGAAGTTCGCAGTACCGGCGGTAGCGACGCGTCGTGAAGCCGGTGACGGAAGGATCCTCGAGCCAGCCCTCGTGGATGAGCGTCGAGACTCCGTACTGGTCGATCATCTGAGCGCGTCGGCCTTCGTCCTGTACGCCCACTGCCCACATGAAAGCGGCCATCAGCGATACCCCGACACCGGGGGTGAGTGGCCACCCGGACCAGGTGTCGCGCCGCACGACGGGCATCGACTTGTTTTTCGAGCAGTGATCGAGAATGGCTGTGATCTGGGTCAGCGGATCCTCGTCCTCGCGGTGATGGGGATTGAAGACGTTGGGGAACCGCCGTGTGAAACGTCGGCTCTCGTGCGAGCCCTGCCAGGCCGCGCAGAGAAACAGTAGTCCGAGGCCGTCGTGCTGGGCGACAACGAGATCGCTCGACGGGCGAAGGTCGTTGCGTTGAACGATGGCTCGACCTTCGGTGATCACTTTGCCGTCGAGATCACGCCCGCGAAGGCTGATGGTGTGGCCGGCGTCCTTCAGGTGTGCGTTCCACCAATCCAGGTCGACGGTGGCTTCGTCGTCGAGGACGTGCAGTGGAAAGGTGCGGGAGCGGCACCACTCGACCAATGCGTCCGGCGGTTCGAATCCTTCGTCGACACGATTCATGGCGCGATGATCCCACGAGTCGCCGACAGTAATTCGTGCGACGCGCAGTCCACCGGGATGGAACCGGACACTCGCGGTACGCTCCGCTCATGAAATTCGCGTCCTCGCAGGTGCGGTCGGCGCTGTGGACGGTAGCCATCGCCTTGGCGGCCACGAGTCTGAGCGGATGTATCGGTGCCGTCGATCGGATGGATTTCGACAATCAGATGCGCGAACGTGGCGGTGGGATGACGTCGGAGTTGGTGCGAGGCGGGTTCGACAGCCTCGCACATAGATACGGCGTCGACGCGGTATCGGTGACCAGCATCGACATCAGCCCGATCGAGACGCTCGGAGTCACCGTTCGAGACCCCGGGAAGCCGACCCAGCTCGACAGATTCTCTTTCGACGGAGTCATTCTCGGCGAGCCGAGCCCCGTGCAAGTCAGTGTCACCGACGATCTCGATGCACGATCGTTCACGCTGGATCAAGTGCCGGCATTGACGAACCTCGAGAAGTTGGTCGACGACGCGCTGGAGAACAGCGGTGTCGACGACGGCGAAGTCACCGGGATCTCGGTCAGTCGCACCGAGGCGATTCGCGCATCCGTGATGGTGGAATCTCCACGCTCGCGGGCGCTGGTGGTCTTCGAGCCTGACGGAACTCCCTTCCTGGTGCACCCGCTGTGAGCCGCCGTATCGCTCCGTTGGTGATCTCCGTAGTGGTGATCGTGGTCGTGGGAATCTTTGCTGCACTACTGTCTTCGGTGATCTGGCCAGGACAGGTCGCTCATTTGGCGCCGATTTTCTGTGAAGCTCCCACATCGAGCGCGATGGTCGTCTCGGATACCTTTTCCGACGGCGACGGTACGTCCACCAATTTCACGCTGTACTGCGTCGGACCGCGCGGTCAGACCGTTGATGCCGGCTGGTTGCTGCCGTTCTTAGTGCTGTGGGGCGTGTATTCGCTGGTGCTTGCGACAGTGGTCGGCGTGGTCGGGGTCAACCGGCGTAGGCGCCCAAACGACTGACCCGATCAGCGTGGGAGGACAACCACTTCGGCGACGGCACCGTCTTCCGCGTGTGGCGGAACGAGTGCAAACGCGGAGCGCCCGATCAACCCCGCCAGGTGTGCGGTACTTACAGACGGTTCGGCGCGCCAGCGACCGTCGGCGGATTGTGTGACCGGCAGTAGGCGTACCGCATCGGAAGTCACCGCAGCGGCGTTCTCGATGATGCCGAGCAGTGGCGGTGGTGTGTCGCTTCCCGTCAAGGCGGCCACGACGGTGGGCAGCATCGTCAACAGGGTGGTCACTGCGGCGTACGGGTTGCCGGGGAGGCCGAGAACCACCCGACCACTGGGCAGGACAGCCGTTATCTGAGATCCGCCCGGGCGCGAGGCGACTCGCCCGACAATCGTGCGAGCGCCGAGTCGATCGAGCGCACTGCGCATTTCGTCGGCAGCGCCGCCGCCCGTCGCACCAATGACAACAAGCAGGTCCTGTTCAGTCGCATCCGCCAGTACACGCTCGAAACTGTCGGCCGTGTCCCTCAGGTGCGAATTCGCCACGCACCGTACGCCGTTGCTTTCCAATAGGTAGGGGAGAATCCCACCGACGGAGTCGCGGGTCTGACCTTCACGCAGTGGACCGGTCCGCCGGATCTCGTCGCCGGTGACTGTCACGCGTGCCCGTACCGGACCACGGACGAGGGCGTCGAACACTTCACCGCTGGCAGCTGCGGAGACCACCGCCGGAGTCACCGCGGTACCAGTCGGGGCGATCGTGAATCCGGTGGTCCAATCTTCCCCTCGTGGTCGAGCGTCGTTGCGGTGCGGCGCATCCGGCAGTCTCCGTACCATCCGAGATGGCTCGTCGACGGACAGATACTCGTCACGAATCACCGAGGTGGCGCCGAGGGGCAGGTGTGCTCCCGTGGCAATGCGAATCGCTTCGCCTTCACCGAGTTCGAGTTGCCCGTCGGCGCCCGCGATACGGATCTCGGTGCGGATTCGCCAGGGACCCTCGCCGGAGACGGCGTACCCGTCCATCGCCGAGACATCGGATCGAGGAAGATCACCCAGGGCGACGAGAGGCTGCGCGAGCGTTGCTCCGAGACTGTCGGCGAGGGCGGCCCGGTGTGGTGACAATGCTGTCAGTGAGTTCCTGACGGCGGCGCGGGCTTGCTCGATCGTCAGGCGCGGATGGTTTCGCGCGCGGTCGATGTCCGCCGGTGTGTCGCAGTCAGTGGTACCAGTGACACGCAGCGTCGAGAACGGTTCGGTGACAATCGCTTTCATAGGTTGATTCTCCAACCCCGAACTCTCCCGCAATGTGGACAGGCGTTGCCGGAGCTCGCGAAATGTCCACGCGGAGAGCAGGAATTGGGTTCGGTTGTTCTCGTCCACGGCACACGTCACCGGACTGTCCGTCGACGTGGCAGCTATCAAAGCGTCGACTGATACGGCCTCGATGTGCGGCAGATCGGACGCCAGGACCACCACCACGGCGTCGTCGGGTAACCGGGTCGCAGACAATCCGGCCCAGATCGCCTCGACAGGGCCGGCTCCGGCCGGAGTTTCCTGAGTTTGAGTGATGCCAGGATCAAGTTCAGGGCGATGTGGACCGACCACGACGACGGCGTCCAGATGCGCCGTCGCTGAAAGCGCGATGTCGAGGAGCCTGCGGCCGTGAACGAGCAGGCCGGGTTTGTCGACACCACCCATTCGGGTCCCGCGACCACCCGCCAGAATGAGGGCGGCTGTCGGCGGCGTGACGGTCATACCTCCATGCTGCCCCATCGCCCGCGTCACGACGACCGGTGACACGTGAATCAGAAGTGATACCGAGCTTTCTTCAGGTCGATCCGACCGTCCTTGATCGGCACGCCTTCGAGTTCGAGCTTGGCGATCTGACGATGAGCCAGGTGCGCCGACGGTTTGCCGGAGGCGCCGAGAACCCGATGCCACGGCAGGTCGGCAGAGTCCGTTCGCATGATCCAACCGACCGTGCGAGCACTGGAAAGTCCTGCAGCATCAGCGATATCGCCGTACGTCGCCACGAAACCGGCCGGAATCGACGCGATGAGGCGCCGTACCTCTTCGATCTGCTCTTCGGTGGTGGCTGCCATGTCGGTTCCTTCAGAGCATGCTGCGAACGAGGGCGGCGACTTCGTCGGCCCGCACGTGCGGGACCATGTGGTCACAGTCGAATTCGACACCGGTCAGATTTTCACCGAGGTGCTCGGTGAGCGCTGCCCGGAACTCGTCGGTGACGTACGGCGGTTGGACCTTCATCGCCTGAACCAGCACGGTTGGCATCGACGACGGAGGCAGCACGATCGGACGAGCGAGTTCGCCCCACCCGGTCACGATCGCGGGCGTGGACAGGCGCCAGTTGACGCGTCCGTTGCCCAGTTCGATCAGGTGTTCAGCCATCTCGACGTCGAGGTCCTGGGTGGGAACCTCACCCCACGAGCCGTGAATCTTCTCGGAGTAGGCCTCTGCCGCATCGGTGTAATCCGGTGAGCCGATTGTGAGTTCGGCCACTTCCTGCATGAAAGTCGGATCCAACCCGATCGCCGGGTCGAGCAGGACGAGCCCACGAACGCGTTCCGGTGCGGTGGCCGCGAGGTGCAGCGCCAGCATTCCGCCGAAAGAATGCGCGACGATCACCACCGGTCCGGTGGCATGTTCGTCGAGCGTCTCCAGCAGGCTCGCCACGTGGGATTCGATGTTCCACGGAGGAGCCCAGGTGGAACGCCCGTGACCGCGTAGATCCGGCGAGATCCAGCGCGCTTCGGGCAGTTGGTTCTCGGCCATCGACTGCCAACGTCGGCCGTGACCGGTCAGACCGTGCAGCGAAAGGATCTCCGGTGCCCCGACGGGTCCGTAGAGATACGTATGGAGTGCAGACACGAGGTCAATCATGCCGGAAGCAGGCGATGTGTGAGTTGTCGGTGCGCTCTGGTGGAATGCCTGGGTGAGTGAGACGGCAACACGCAGCAAGGTCACCATCCCGCGGGCGCGGTTGGTGCACCGAACTGCGCCGTCTCCGATACCCCGAACATGGGACGAAGGGACGGCCCGGCTGTTCGCGCCGCCGTCCGAGGATCCGTTCCAACTCGCGTTCGGCCCTGTTTCATTCGGCTCGGGGGCCGCCTGGAGTCCCTGGCAGGTACTCGGCAGCCCCGGAACCGGCAAGACGTCCCTTCTCGTGGATCTGGCAGTGCAGAAGATCTCCGGTGGCGAAGATCCTGAATCGGTCCTGGTGCTCACCCAGTCGCGCCGGGCAGCGACGCAGGTCCGCGAGCAGATCACGGCCGGGTTGCTCGGGTACGAACAAGAACGCGGACCGCAGGCAACTCGTGAGCCGTTGGTCCGCACCGTTCACTCGTACGCCTTTGCCGTACTCCGGCTTCAAGCCGCAGCGCACGGCAACGCGCCGCCACGCCTGATCACCGGCGCCGAGCAGGACTCGGTGCTCCGAGAGATGTTGCGCGGCGACATAGAAGACGGTGCGCTCCGGTGGCCGGAGCGCCTGCGACCCGCATTGGGTTTGAACGGCTTTGCCGTCGAACTTCGAGATCTGATGTTGCGAGCGAACGAGCGCGGACTCGGCCCCGAAGATCTGGTCAAGCTCGGCAAGAAGCGTGGACGTCCGGAGTGGGTGGCGGCCGGGCGGTTCGCCGAGGCCTACGAGCAAGGCGTGCTGCTACGCGGCAGTGTCGGTGTCGAGGCTCCGGAGGCGACGGCGCCGGCGCTCGACGCGGCCGAGTTGATCGGTGCGGCATTGACCGCGTTCGCCACCGATCCCGAATTGCTTCGCTCCGAGCGCGCTCGGATCCGGCACCTACTCGTCGACGACGCACAACATCTGGATCCGCAGGCGGCGCAGCTGGTTCGGCTGATCGGAACCGCAACTGCGGGCACGGTCATCGCCGGTGATCCCGATCAGTCGGTCTTCGGGTTCCGCGGTGCGGATTCGGCGTTCCTACTCGGACTCGCCGAGCGCGGAGACGAGCGCCAGATCGTCCTGCCCACCACGTTTCGCAACAACGCCGACGTCGCGTCGATCGCGGCGAAGATCGCTGCGCGGCTGCCCGGCAACCTCGCTCATCGCATCGCGGTTCCATCCGATCTCACCGATGAGGACCCGGGGCGGGCGTCGGTGCGGGTTCTCGGTACGACGGCCAAAGAAGCGGCAGTCGTCGCAGATACCTTGCGCCGGGCGCATCTGCTGGACGGGATTGCTTGGTCCGACATGGCCGTCATCGTTCGGTCGGTCCCGCGCACTCTCGCCCCTCTCCGGCGAGCCCTGCTCGCGGCCGGGGTACCCGTCACGACCGCTGCCACCGAATTGCCGCTGGCCAGGCAACACGGAGTGTCCGGCCTGCTGCTGGTCCTTCGGGCGCTCGGCGGCGATCAGTTCACCGGCGACGACGCGCTTGCCCTGATGGCCGGTCCCATCGGCGGCGCCGAGCCGGTCACCCTGCGCCGGTTGCGTCGTGGCCTGCGCCGGGTCGAGTTGGCATCGGGAAGTGATCGGGACTCCTCGGAGTTGTTGCGGCTCATTCTGATCGACGAGGATCGTGCGCAGTCCAAGCGCCTCATGGGCAAGTTGACAGACGTCGAAGCTGCGGCACTCAATCGCGTGCTGTCGGTCCTTCGCAAGGCCCGAGTGCCTCTCGAGCGAGGTCTCGGGGTCGAAGAAGTTCTGTGGGCGGCATGGCAGGCGACGGGGCTGGAACGACGCTGGGCGGCTGCGTCGGCGCGCGGCGGACCTATCGGCTCACAGGCCGATCGTGACCTCGACGCAGTCGTCGCACTTTTCGACGCGGCCGCCAACTACGTCGACCGGTTGCCGCGTTCGCAACTCGCCGGTTTCGTCGACTACTTGACCAGCCAGGAGATACCGACCGACTCGCGGAGCCGATCGGTCATCACTCCCGACGCCGTCACCGTGGTCAGCGCTCACGCCGCGGCGGGTCGCGAATGGGCGGTCGTGGCGGTGGCGGGTGTGCAGGAGGGACTCTGGCCGAGTTTGCGGGCACGCGGATCGCTACTGCGTACCGAAGCGCTGATCGACCTGGTCAACGGAGTCTCCGACGGCAGTGACTCGGCTGCCGAACGACTCTCGCGAACCGCACCGCTTCTGGCCGAAGAACGCAGGTTGTTCCTGGTTGCCTGTAGCCGTGCTCGTCGCCGTCTGCTGATCACCGCAGTCGAATCGGCTTCGGGGGACACCGACTTGGTGCCTTCGCGGTTCGTGGACGAATTGATCCGTGGTGACGCGTACTCGGACGATCCGTCCTCCGATCTCGACGTCGTTGCACCCGAGACCGGGGATACCCGGGTTCTGTCGCTGCCTGCACTGGTCGCACAGCTTCGCAGCGTCGTGTGTGATCCCGACATCGCGCATTTCGACCCCGAGAAGCATTCCCGGGCCGCTCGCCAGTTGGCACGTCTGGCTGCTGCCGGGGTACGCGGCGCGCACCCGGATCAGTGGTACGGCACAGCCGAGCCGAGTACCGCTGCTCCCATGTGGCAGCCCGAGGACGGACCGGTTTCACTATCGCCGTCCACCATCGAGCTTCTCGAAACATGCCCTCTCCGATGGGTGTTCGAGCGTCATGGCGGCAGCGACGGAGACAACACTCATGCGATCGCCGGTACGCTGGTCCATACCTTGGTGCAGGCATTGGCCGGCCGGATTCCACCGGATCAGGTCGAGAAGGCACTCGAAAATGCCTGGGAATCCATCGATCTGGGATCGCAGTGGTACTCGCGCCGCGAACTCAATCGAACTCGGGAGATGCTGGCGACGTTCACCGCCTGGATGAACGCAACTCGCGGCGAACTGACCGAAGTCGGCGTCGAGGTCGCGGTCGAGGGGGTCCTCGAACCACGTGAGGAGGGAGCGCCTGCGGTCAAGCTTCGTGGCCGGATCGACCGGCTCGAGCGCGACACCGAAGGCCGTCCGGTGGTTGTCGACGTCAAGACTGCGCGAAACCCTGTCAGCAACGAGGCCGCGCAATCTCACGCGCAGTTGGCGGCGTACCAGGTCGCAGCGGCCGAAGGTGCGATTGCCGGCGAACCGGCCACACAACCCGGCGGTGCACGCCTGGTATTCGTGGCCAAGTCCAACAAGAAAGACGGTGCGGCGCAGCGAGTTCAGCCGCCGCTGACGGCCGAAGCCGTCGAGATGTGGCGAGACGTCATCCACAACGCAGCGGCAGCGACACAAGGGCCGCAGTATCTGGCCAGGGTCAACGACGGATGTAGACATTGCCCGGTGCGCTCGAGTTGCCCGGCACACGACGAGGGACGACAGGTGAGTAACTAAGTGGCTGCCGCGACGCAGAAGGCACGCCGACCGAAGATCGATCCTGTCGACCTGGCGGTCGCGCTCGGTCAACACCCGCCGACGCCGGAACAGGCGGCAGTCATCGCCGCACCGCTCGGTCCGACATTGGTCGTCGCCGGTGCCGGTGCCGGTAAGACCGAGACGATGGCTGCTCGCGTCGTGTGGCTGGTGGCCAACGGCTTCGTCGATCCCGAGGCCGTTCTCGGATTGACCTTCACGCGCAAAGCGGCACAACAGCTCACGTCGCGAATCCGCAAGCGCTTGGCGCGACTGGCGGGTTCGGACGTTCTGCGGGCACTCGACCCGACCGGCGGAGTGCGTTCCCGGATTCTGGCCGGGGAACCCGAAGTCAGTACCTACCATGCTTACGCGGGACGGTTGCTGTCCGAGCACGGACTGCTGTTGCCGATCGAACCCTCGGCGACGCTGTTGTCCGAGACCGAACTGTGGCAGGTTGCGCACCGCGTCGTGAGCGGCTGGGACAGTGATCTGGACACCGACAAGAATCCGGGGTCCATCACCGAAACCGTTCTGGCCCTTGCCGGTCAGTTGGCGGAGCACCTGGTCGACCCCGAGCAGTTGCTCGAGGCTCACACCGAGTTGGACAAGCTGATTCACACTCTGCCCGCCGGTCCGAAACAGCGGGGTGGGCCGAGCAAAGAGCTGTTGAATTACCTTGATGTGCAACACAAACGCATCGAGCTACTGCCCCTCGTTGCCCGGCTGGGTGAGACGCTGCGGCGTGAAGGCGCATTGGATTTCGGCAGCCAGATGTCGCTGTCGGCCCGTGTCGCCTCCGAACATCCCGAGGTCGGGCAAACCGAGCGTGAGCGCTTTCGGGTAGTTCTGCTCGACGAGTACCAGGACACCGGTCACGCTCAGCGAGTGTTGTTGTCCTCGTTGTTCGGCGGGGGAGCCGACGGCCGGTTGGCGCTGACAGCCGTCGGCGATCCGATGCAGTCGATCTACGGTTGGCGAGGCGCGTCGGCGGCCAACCTGCCACGGTTTGCAACCGACTTCCCGCTTGCCAACGGAAAGCCGGCTCCGACGCTCGAACTGCTCACCAGTTGGCGTAACCCGCCGGAGGCTCTCGAACTGGCAAACCTGTCGTCGGCACCGTTGCGCCGACGCGGTGTGGCCGTCAGCACACTTCGTGCGCGGCCGGGAGCCGTCGCCGGAGACGTTCGACTGGCGCTGCTCGGAGACGTCGAACAGGAACGTCAGTGGGTTGCGGAGAAGATCGCCGAAGAATACGAGGCGGCACGTGCCGAAGACCGCCCGACGCCCACGGCAGCGGTGTTGATCCGCCGCAACGCCGATGCTGCCCCGCTGGCCGAGGCTTTGCGGTCCAAAGGTCTGCCAGTCGAAGTGGTCGGACTCGGTGGGCTCCTGCACACACCCGAGGTGGCGGACGTGATCGCCATGCTCCGAGTGGTCGCCGATCCGCTGGCGGGCAGCGCCGCCGTTCGGCTGCTCACCGGAGCGAGATGGCAGATCGGCGCGAAGGACCTCGCCGCACTCTCGCAACGCTCCCGCGAACTTGCCATCTCCGCCGGATACGGAACAGCGGGTGCGGTCACGGACGCCGAGGCGCTCACCTCGGCAGTTCAGGACGCGCTGCCGGGGGAGAACGCCGAGCAAGCAGGATTGGTCGATTCGATCTCCGATCCAGGCCCGGCAGAACGTTATTCAGCTCTCGGGTACACACGCATCAACGCGATAGCGGCAGAGTTGGCGTCGTTGCGCGAACGTATCGGCCAGCCGCTCACCGAACTGGTGGCGGAGGTCGAGCGGGTGCTCGGTATCGGAATCGAGGCAGGCGCGCGAACCCGAGTCGGTGTCGTCGGGACCGCGGGCCGCGAGCATCTCGACGCATTTGCCGACGTCGTCGCCAATTACGCGACGCGTCCAACAGCCAATCTGCCCGGGATGCTCGCATTCTTCGCGGCCGCCGAACAGATCGAAAAGGGCCTCACCCCGGGCGAAGTGGAGGTGGCGCCGGATCGCGTGCAGATCTTGACCGTGCACTCGGCGAAGGGGCTCGAATGGGAAGTAGTGGCGATCCCGCATGTCAGCGACGGGGTGTTCCCCTCGACCACCGCGTCCGGATCGTGGCTCGGGGCGCTCGCCGAACTGCCACCGTCGTTGCGTGGGGACCGGGCCGTCGACGCGGATTCGGCCGACGGAGTTCCGGTGCTCGACCGCGAGGAGCTCTACAACCGCAAGGACCTCGAGAACGCGATCACGGCGCACAAGAAGGCCTTGTCCAACCGTCGACTGGACGAGGACCGGCGACTGTTCTACGTCGCGCTGACCAGAACCGAACGGGCGCTGTTCATCTCGGCGCATCACTGGGCGGAATCCGGTTCGGAACCGAAGGGGCCTTCGGAGTTCCTGGACGAGCTGCATCAGATGGTCGCGGCCGAAAACGATGCCGATGAGGAAGACTCGCGCGGTGCGATCGGCGTCGTGGAGGAGTGGGCGCCTGCACCGGAACCTGACACCGAGAACCCGTTGGCCGCCACGCCCCGTACGGCGCAGTGGCCGCCGGATCCGCTGGGTGCGCGGCGCGGCGCGGTCGAGGCCGGAGCCGCAAGCGTCCTGTCCGCACTTGCTTCGCTGCCGCAAGACAGCCAAGAGGCGGAAGAACCGGAGGACGATCCGGAGAACTGGGCCTCGGACGTCGACGTGCTCTTGGCCGAGCGCGAAGCCCGGGCAAACGCGCGTGCCGAAGTGATTCTCCCGGCGCAGCTTTCGGTGACTCAGCTCGTCGACCTCAAGGCAGATCCGGATGAACTCGCGGCACGGCTGCGTAGACCACTGCCGTACCCACCGAACCCGCTCGCTCGGCGCGGCACGGCTTTTCACGCCTGGATCGAGCGAAGGTTCGGTGCGACCCGACTGTTGGATCTCGACGAACTACCCGGCGCCGCGGATACCGGCGCGGGTCCCGAGACCGATCTGGTGAAACTTCAGGATGCGTTCCTGCGGTCCCCGTGGGCCAATCGCAGCCCGATCGAAGTGGAAGTTCCTTTCGAAACATCCATTGCCGGAACGGTTCTCCGCGGTCGGATCGACGCTGTGTTCGCCGATCCCGACGGCGGATGGACGGTGATCGACTGGAAGACCGGTGCCGAACCGTCGGCCGCTAACGAGGACGCTGTTGTGATGCAGTTGGCCGCGTATCGGGTGGCCTGGGCCGAATTGATGTCGGCCAGAGCCCGTTCGGCGGGGCGCAACGAACAGTTTCCGGCCGACAAGGTGCGGGCGGCGTTTCACTACGTTCGATCGGGTCGCACCATCGCACCCGAGAACCTGCCGGACGGTGAGGCTCTCGCTCGCCTCATCCGAACGGCAGGCGCGCAAGATTAGCTTGCGTTTCGACGAGCCTTGAGTGCTTCGGTCACCAGCGGAACCTGCAGGGGAAGACGTGCGATCGAACCGATCTTCTGCGGTGTGGACGTCTTCGGGCTTCGGCACCAGTCGATCGCCATCTGGATGTTGGCGGGGAACACGGCGACAAAGAGCGCGGCGGCAAGGCCCGCGCCGAGCTTGCGGGTCTTCGGCACGGCCAAGGCAGCGCCGATCGCCAGTTCCGCGACGCCGGACACCTGGGTGTAGGTGCGGGCCTGTCCGGGAAGCTGGCGGGGAACGGTGCTGTCGAAGAAGGAAGGCGCCACGAAATGCATGGTGCCGGCGCCGAGAAGGAGGGCCGACAAACGAAGAGCGGCCGCTTGGCTGGGAGTGGACGTCGAACCGGTGAAAGGCATTTGCCCAGCCTGCCTCACGGTGGACCTTCTTGCCACTACCGGCGCCACGACCCGCGCGCTATTCGGCGCCCGAGTTCCGAAGTCGATCTTCGAGGGTTACGCTGCCTGCCGATGTCCGTGTAGGTATTTCGTAAGTTCGAGTGAGAGAGTCGATGTATGGCCGGTAAGCTCCGGGCGCGTTTGACCAGGTCGGAAGCATTGACCGATCAGCCTGACTTCGCCCTTGTCGGGGTGCTGCGCATTCCCCAGCTACAGACAAGTCCGGCGCGGGCCATCTACAAGCGAGTTCTCATCGCGTTGGGTGCTCTCGGCGCCGCCGTGTTGATCGTGTACATCGATCGCGCGGGATACCGGGACGCACAGGACAACGAGCTGTCGCTGCTCGACTGCATTTACTATGCGACGGTTTCGCTCTCGACCACCGGCTACGGCGATATCACTCCGTTCACGCCGTCGGCGCGCCTGGTCAACGTCCTGTTGATCACGCCACTTCGGATCTTCTTCTTGATCGTGTTGGTCGGAACCACACTTTCAGCTCTGACCGAGAGTTCGCGTCAGGCGTTCAAAATTCAGCGTTGGAGGCAGCACGTGCGTAATCACACCGTCGTCGTCGGATACGGGACCAAGGGGCGGACGGCAATCGAAGCAATGCTCGGTGACGGTGTACCGGCGTCGGAGATCGTGGTCGTGGACACCGATCAGACCGTCCTCGATTCGGCGGCGAGCAAAGGCCTGGTGACGGTATTCGGTTCGGCGACGAAATCGGACGTACTTCGGTTGGCAGGTGCGCAGAATGCGTCGTCGATCATCGTGGCAACCAACCGTGACGACACCGCAGTGCTCGTGACGCTGACAGCCCGCGAAATCGCGCCGAAAGCCAAGATCGCCGCAGCCATCCGTGAAGCCGACAACGCGCATCTTCTGCGTCAGTCCGGCGCAGACTCCGTCGTCGTGTCCTCGGAGACGGCGGGTCGACTCCTCGGCATCGCGACCACGACGCCGACCGTCGTGGAGATGATCGAAGACCTGCTGACTCCGGAGGCCGGATTCGCGATTGCCGAGCGTGCCGTCGAGCGCGACGAGGTCGGCGGCTCTCCGCGTCATCTCTCCGACATCGTGCTCGGGGTCGTTCGCGACGGCCGTCTGGTTCGCGTCGGTTCGCCCGAGGTGGACGCCGTCGAGGAGAACGATCGACTGCTCTACATTCGCCGCGTCACGAACTGAGTGTTACCGAGCTTCGTGCGCGCAGTAATGTCGTGAGCGTGAACGACTTCCAGCTGACCGAAACACCTCTGCTCTCACGCTCGAGCGTCGGCCGCGCCGAGGAATTGCGGTCTGACGCCGCTGCACTGACGACGGGTTGGGCGGACGCACTGCTCCTCCGTGTGAATTCACGGGGTCAGGTCAAGGTGTCGCCGGAAGGTCAATTGGTCTTCGCCGAGGCAACCGAGTTGGGGCCCGAACCGGTGCGCGGCGCGGTGTTCCTGGGAATTCGGGAGAATCGCCACGTCTGGGCGGTGCGGGTGTCGCTGCTGGCGGGCACCTTGTCTGAATTGCGGATGCTCGGCGGAACACTCGACGACGCGGACGCCGGTTTGTTGACCGGTGCGGTCGCGATTCTCAACTGGCACGACAGTGCCGGATTCAGCGCTATCGACGGCGCACCGAGTGAACCCACGATGTCCGGCTGGTCACGCATTTCCACGTCCACCGGCCACGAGGAGTTTCCCCGAACGGATCCGGCGGTCATCTGCCTGGTGCACGACGGCGGCGATCGAGTTCTACTCGCGCGTCAGCCGACCTGGCCGCAGCGCCGTTTCTCGATTCTCGCGGGATTCGTCGAGGCCGGGGAGTCACTCGAAACGTGTGTTGTCCGCGAGATCAAGGAAGAAGTCGGTATCGACGTGCACAGCGTTCGATACCTCGGGAGCCAGCCCTGGCCGTTCCCTCGCTCGGTGATGTTGGGCTTCGCCGCAATCGGCGACCCCGCCGCTCCGCTGCTGTTCGCGGACGGCGAGATCGCCGAGGGCACCTGGTTCACGAAAGACGAGGTGCGCGCCGCTCTCGAACTCGGCGACTGGGGTTCGGAAGCGGACGCGCCACTGCTGCTGCCCGGGTCGATCTCCATCGCTCGCGGAATGCTCGAGAGCTGGGTCAAGTAGCAGCCGGAGAAGGTCTACAGACCCAGAGCCTGCTTGACCTGGTTGAGCGACGGGTTGGTCGCAACGCTGCCGTCGCCGTACTTCACGGTCGGAACGACGTGATTGCCACCGTTGACGCTGCCGACGAAATCGGCTGCTGCCGGATCGTTCTCGATGTCGATCTCGGTGTACTCGATCCCCGACGCGTTGAGCTGCGTCTTGAGGCGACGGCAGTAGCCGCACCACGTGGTCGAGTAGATGGTCAGGGCAGGCGCATTTTCGGTAGAAGTCACGGCGGATACAACACCACGACCGAGAGCGTTGTTCCGTATCGGCCCGTGTTCTCTTGCCCACATACCGTCGGGCGCGGCGAATGGAGTGTCGGAACGTCCTGCCATGATGGTCCCCATGCCTGCGGACACCGGACTGGATCCAGAACAATCGGCCGCCGTGCTCGCGCCACGCGGCCCGGTATGTGTCCTCGCGGGCGCTGGAACAGGCAAAACCCGCACCATCACGCGCCGGATCGCTCATCTGGTTGCCGACGGTCACGTGTCGGCCGGTCAGGTGCTTGCCGTGACGTTCACCGCTCGTGCGGCCGGGGAAATGCGTGGACGTCTCCGTGAGCTGGGCGTCGGCGGGAGTGGGCCGCAGGTGCAGGCTCGAACTTTTCACGCTGCTGCTCTCCGTCAACTGAAGTACTTCTGGCCGCAGGTTGTCGGCGACACGCCGTGGCGTCTGCTGGACCGAAAGTTCGCGGTTGTCAGCAGTGCCGCAGCCCGGGTGGGATTGTCCACCAGCACGGAAAGCGTCCGCGACCTCGCCAGTGAAATCGAGTGGTCGAAGGCGTCGCTGATCGCGCCGGAGGATTACCCACGCGCGATCGCCAAGATTCGCCGTGAGGCACCGGTCGATGCCACCAAGGTGGCCCAGGTGTATGCCGCATACGAAGAGCTGAAAGCACGCGGCCAGGACGGCATGCTGCTTGATTTCGACGATCTCCTACTGCACACGGCGGCAGCTCTCGAAGAGCATTCGACAGTCGCCGACGAGTTCCGCGAGCGGTATCGCTGCTTCGTCGTGGACGAGTATCAGGACGTCACCCCACTGCAGCAGCGTGTGCTCGACGCCTGGCTGGGCGACCGAGACGATCTGACCGTGGTGGGCGATGCGAATCAGACCATCTACTCCTTCACCGGAGCCACCCCCAACTATCTGTTGGACTTCTCCCGGAAATTCCCCGAAGCGACCGTCGTTCGGCTCGAACGGGATTACCGCTCCACCCCTGAGGTCGTGTCGTTGGCGAACCGCGTGATCGGTGCCGCGCGCGGGCGGATCGCCGGGACGCGTCTGCAGCTGATCGGGCAGCGCGCTCCGGGGCCTGAGCCGGAGTTCATGGAGTTCGACGACGAGCCGGCCGAAGCACTCGGCGTTGCGCGGGCGATCAAACGGCTGATCGCGGCAGGCACCCCTGCGGCCGAGATCGCTGTTCTGTACCGGATCAATGCTCAGTCGGAGGCGCACGAGCAGGCCCTGACGAAGCTGGGCATCCCGTTCCAGGTGCGCGGTGGAGAGGGCTTCTTCACTCGCACCGAGGTACGTCAGGCGGTGGCAGCGCTGCGTCAGGCAGCTGGACGCGACGACCTCCCCGAAGGTGCAGACAACGGCGAAGCGCTGGTCTCACTCGTCCGCGCTGTGCTCGCGCCGCTCGGCCTGACCAACGAAGAGCCTTCGGGTACTCAGGCACGCGAGCGCTGGGCGTCGCTCTCGGCTCTCGTGGCGCTCACCGAAGAACAACTTGTCCACGAACCTGAACTGACGCTCACCGGGCTTCTACAGGAGCTCACGGCCCGAGCCGAGGCGCGGCACCCACCGACCGTGCAAGGTGTGACGCTGGCCTCCCTCCACGCGGCCAAGGGGCTCGAATGGGATGCGGTGTTCCTGGTCGGCCTCAACGACGGCACCCTGCCTATCCAACACGTTCTCGGCGACGCCAATTCGGGCGCCGACGACGTCGCGGTGGAGGAGGAGCGTCGGCTTCTCTACGTGGGGGTTACTCGCGCTCGCGAGCATCTGCAGCTGTCGTGGGCATTGGCCCGCAATGAGGGTGGACGCAAGTCCCGTCGCCGGTCGAGATTTCTCAACGGACTAATCCCGGAGGACTCGCCGGCCTCGCGCGTCGCCGCGCCGTCGTCGGGAAACAAGAAGCGTCCGCGCTGCCGCGTATGCGGCAAACCGTTGATCGGGACGTCGGCGACCATGCTCGGGCGCTGCGAAAAATGCCCGTCCAATGTCGACCTGGAATTGCTCGAGCACCTCAAGGCCTGGCGTCTGGACAAGTCCAGAGAACTCAAAGTTCCGGCCTATGTCGTCTTCAGTGACAACACACTGATGGCTATTGCCGAACAACGACCACAAGATAATCGTGGACTGGTTTCGATCCCTGGAATCGGGCCGAAGAAACTCGACAACTTCGGGGAAGACGTACTAGCTGTCATTCGCGGTGAACTGCGAGCGGCAACACTCGATATC
Organism: Rhodococcus sp. BH5; assembly: GCF_027583855.1. Taxonomy (NCBI): domain Bacteria; kingdom Bacillati; phylum Actinomycetota; class Actinomycetes; order Mycobacteriales; family Nocardiaceae; genus Rhodococcus; species Rhodococcus sp. BH5. The sequence continues at coordinate 975,401 of NZ_JAJHVW010000001.1, read as the reverse complement.
TGACAACACATCCGAATCGACAACGGTGAGTTACATAACCGCAGGTCAAAAATAGGTTGTGCAGATTCGGCAGATTCTCTACTCTGGTTTTCAGTGTTACGGGGCAACCTGTGCGCAGAAACTATCCGGACCGACACGAAATGGAGGTGGCAAAAAAATGACGAACTTGATCTCTTACGAAGCGTGCGCAAGCGCAAAGTTCGCTGTTGCCGCCCCCATGCTGCCGCGTGCAGCGGGATGGGCGCAGCATGCGCTCCGCCTGCGCCCTCAAGCAGCAGCAAAGAAAGCAGCTGTCGAGTCCGTGTTCTTAAGCCATCGAGGTATTTCTCGGTAGGACACATCCGTTCACTTACGGCCACGGACCCGCAGCCCCTGCGGACCGTGGCCTTTGTGTTGGATAGCCCTCTTCATCTGGTTTCCGACTCGGCTCAGGTTCGCACCCATCGAACCCATATCGTGCGACACAGTTTCGCATCCGAGCACTAGGAGACCGAGTTGTCTGCCCAGACAATCCGCGTGGAACCCGAAAACTCCACCACTGCAGTAACTTCCACCGACGTCACTTCGGCTGCAGTCACGTTCATCGAGGTCGCGTCCACCCGCCGCGACCTGCCGTGCCGGGCATCCAACCCCGATCTCTGGTTCGCCGAAGCTCCGGCCGAACTCGAGCAGGCCAAGGCACTGTGCGCGCAGTGCCCCATCCGTTCCCGTTGTCTCAGTGCGGCTCTCGACCGCGCCGAGCCATGGGGGGTGTGGGGCGGCGAGATCCTCGATCAGGGGGCCGTCATAGCGCGCAAGAGACCGAGAGGGCGCCCACGCAAGCAACTTGTGTGCGCGTGAGAGCCCTATTCGGCGGAGCCGGTGTCTTAGTCGGCGGAGCCGGTGTCTTATTCGGCGGAGCCGGTGTCATCCAGAACCGGCTCCGCGAACCCTGGCAACCAACGAGTCAGGATTTCCATGTACGGGGCATATGCGTCCAACTGGGCGCATATGCCGACCGAACCGAGAAGAACACGGAAGATCATCAAATACTCGGCCGGAAGGTTGAGTGCACGGGCCGTTCGGAACTGCGCACTGTTGAAGTCAGTGGCGGTTCCGGCGGCCTTTTGCAGCCATGCCCGAGTGAAGTGAAATGACTCGGTCTGGATCGGGTCGGTGAAGGGTCGCAGGTAATCCGCGATCTCCTTGTCGGTCACCGTGCGTCCGGGGATCACGAAACCGTTGGCGCGCAACAACTCCGTCAACTCGTCGAATTGTTCCTCGACAGCCAAGCGCACCATCGTGCCGAGAACCCGTGGCAGTCCGTTCGGGAACGGCGCAGCAGCACCGAAGTCGATGACGCCGAGTCGGCCGTCCTCGAGAAGCATGAAATTGCCGGGGTGCGGGTCACAGTGGAGCAATCCGACACGGGCCGGAGACGCGAAGTGGAATTCGGCGAGTAGCGCACCGGCCGCATTGCGCTGCTCCGACGTTCCACTCTCGATGATTCTGGTCAACGGGGTTGCCGTCATCCATTCGGTCACGACCACTTTCGGTGCGCTCGCCACGACGTGCGGGATCACGAATTGGGGATCTCCGTCGAACTCTTTGGCAAAAGCTCGCTGATTGTTCGCCTCGATCCGATAGTCGAGTTCTTCCTCCGTGCGCGCGGTGAACTCCTCGATCACGGGCCGCACGTCGACACCGGGCATGACCGAACCGAAGAGACCGGCAAATCTGCCCAGGGTCTTGAGATCGGCGCGTAGAGCTTCGTCGGCGCCGGGGTACTGAACTTTCACGGCTACGTCGCGGCCGTCCGCCCAGACGGCTCGGTGAACCTGCCCGATGCTTGCCGACGCGGTCGGTTCGTCGTCGAACGACTGGAATCGGTCGCGCCACTTGGTTCCGAGTTGCTGGTCGAGCATCTTGTGTACTTGCTTGGTCGGCAGCGGCGGGGCGGCGGCCTGGAGCTTGTTCAGCGACTCGCGGTACGGCTCGGCGAATTCCTCCGGAATTGCCGCCTCCATGACGCTGAGCGCTTGGCCCAGCTTCATCGCGCCGCCCTTGAGTTCGCCCAGCACCGCGAACAGTTGCTCGGCCGCCTTCGCGCTCAACTGCGCGTCGATCTCGCCTTTGTCGCCGCCGGCGAGCTTGCGTCCGAAGCCCATGGCGGCGCGACCGGCCATCCCCAGGGGGATGCTCGCGAGTTTGGCAGTACGGGCAGAACTCTTGCGTGGGATCTCGGACACCACACCATCATGTCTGACTGGGGCGTCCTTTGCCCGAAACAGGTGCCAGGTATTGGCAACTGCAGGATATTTGCCGAGGCCAGCGCCTGGTTGTGATCCGATACGGACGGAGCGCGATCTCGAGCGTCGACGACAGACTCGCCGCATGCGTCGCCGCTGTCTCCGATAATGCGGAGTCGATCTCGGCCAGGGCCAGCGCGACACTTGCATGGATCATCGCCGATTCCGCGTGGCCTGCGCTGCCGAGTAGCTGCGCGGACAGATGAAGCCAATGAGGGTCGAGTTCGGATCGGAGGATGTCTGCGCACCGCAGGCAACTCGACTGACCAGGCAGGACAAGAGGACCGACCACACCGTTGCCGTCGCGGATGCGGACGGAAAGGTGGGGGAATCCACAGCGAACGAGATCGCTGACCAGACGAGGATCAGTCACGACGTCGTCGCTCAGGACCACCAGTTGTTCGTTCCACGTGCGCACGACGTCGGTGTTGCGATACCCGCGCGAGCGACGCGTGCTGACCCCGCCGGTGACCAGTGCGCGCTCGATGGCGTCAGAGAGCGGACCGACACCGTGAATCCGGACCGTCGCGGTGCTTCTGCGGGCAGTGTGGACGAAACCGGAATCGGCGAGTTGCTCGAGCAACTCCTCCGTCACGGATGTGGGAATCCCGCGCCTCGACGCTTCCCAGAGGATGTTTGCGCGGGATCTCGAGCCGTCCATTTTGCGCAGGATCGACTTCACCGCGCGATCGTCGACCCCGACAGGCAGAGTCAGCAGGACGGCACGTCCGGGGGTCCATCCCAGCTGCAGTCGACCATCCGGGCGCGACAGAACAGCGATCCGCGGGTCCCATCGAGGTCCCGCGGATCGCTGTGAAGTGCTGTCTTGTCTGGTGTTGTCGTGTGTGTGACCGGTCATCATTCGATGCTGGCACGACGGGCCCTCGGCGAGTCCCCGTCAGCGGCAGTTATCCACAGGCGGTCATCGCGGCTGATCTGCGAAAATCGGTCGAGAAGGGATTACTTCTCTTCGTCGTCCTCGCGGGTCTTGTCCATCGCTTCCTCGGCCGCACGCTCTTTTGCCACGACGGCTTCGAGCTGGGCTATCGGGTCGTCGAAATTACCGGCTTCGCCGGCGCCGAGGACACGGGCGACAAATCCGTCCGGTGCGTCGAGATCGCTCGAATCAGGCATCAGGTCGGGATGCGACCAGACGCCGTCGCGAACGTCCATACCGGCTTCCGCAGTGAGCTTCTGCCACAAACCAGCCGCTTCGCGGACCTTGCGAGGACGAAGTTCTAGTCCGACCAGCGTCGCAAAGGTCTGTTCGGCGGGGCCGCCGGTAGCGCGGCGACGCCGCAACGTCTCACTCATCGCGGCAACACCAGGCAGTCGCTCGCCGAGTGCGGCGGTGACGACCGTCTCCACCCAACCCTCGACCAGCGCAAGCAGAGTCTCTAGACGTTCGAGAGCGGCTTTCTGCTCCGGAGTGTTCTGCGGCTCGAACGTGCCCTGCTGCATCAGCGCTTCGAGCTTGCTCGGATCGGTGAGAGCGGATGGATCGAGGTCCTTGGCGAATTCTTCCATCGCCGAGAAGTCCATGGTGATTCCGCGGGCGTATTCCTCCACTGTCGCGAGAACACGCTGGCGCAGCCACGGAACGTGACTGTAAAGGCGCTGATGAGCGGCTTCCCGCGCGGCGAGGAAGACCAGAACTTCCTGATGCGGCTGTTCGAGACCCTCACTGAAAGCCTGAACCGCAGCCGGGAGAAGGGCCGCGGTGCCTTCGGGGCCGAGGGGCAGGCCGATGTCAGTGGAGGAGAGCACCTCGGTGGACAGTTGGCCGAGTGCCTGGCCCAATTGCGAGCCGAACGCGAGTCCGCCCATCTGGCCGAGCATGCCCAGCATCGGGCCAGCCATCTGCTGTGCTTCGGCCGGAAGACCCTGGACCCACATGCCCGCTACCTTCTCGGCCACCGGATCACAGAGTCGCTTCCAGGTGTCGATCGTGTTGTCGAGCCAGTCGTTCGGAGTCCACGCAAGAGTGCGGCTCGCTCCGGCAGGGAGCGTTGTCGCGGCGTCCAGCCACATCTCGGCCAGGTGCGCGGCGTCGGCGATCGCCTTGACGTTGCCCTCGGTGATCGGTGTGACCGATCCGATCTGTTGGCGTGCCAGCTTCTTGGCGATGTCGTAGTTGACCGGGCCGGACGTACCGCCCTGGCCCATCGACGAGCCCATTCCGCTCAGCATCTGCCCGAACTGGGTGAGCATCTGGCCGAGCTGAGCCGGATCGAATCCCTCACCGCCCGCGCCGAACCCGAACGGCATGTCACCACCCCCGAACGGATTGCCACCCGCCGCGTTCTTGTCGCGATCGGGATCGTCGTCGGAGTTGGAGAAGCCGAACGGCATATTGCTCATACCTCAACGGTACAAGGCTCGAGCGGTCGGAGTCGCCCTCCGAGTCACGCTGACGGCGAACACGCACGGCGCTCAGGCGGTGCGATCGGTGCTCCGGAGCCTTCGCGCTTTACTCTGGATCAGGTGAATCGACGGATAGTGACGCTCTTGGCCGCACTCGCACCCATCGTCGTGTTGGGAGTCGTCGGAACAATGGTCACTGTTCCTTATGTCGCACTCGGTCCGGGCCCCACCTTCAACACGCTCGGCGACGTCGACGGTAAGCCCGTCGTGGACATCCAGGGGACCGAGGTCGATCCCACCGACGGCAACCTCAACATGACAACGGTGTCGGTTCGCGACGGCCTCAACATCTTCGAAGCGTTCGGACTGTGGGCGAGTGGCAGCAACGGACTCGTCCCTCGCTCGGAGATCTATCCGCCCGAGAAGTCGAAGGAAGAGATTCAGCAGGCCAACACGGCCGACTTCCAGCAATCCGAGGACAGTGCCGAGTTGGCGGCACTGCACTTTCTCGGCAAGCCGGTGGCACTGACTGTTTCGAAGGTGACTCCGGACGGTCCCGCTGCGGGTGCCCTGCAAGAAGGCGACGTCCTGGTCAAGATCGGCGACACTCCGGTAACCACCATCACCGGCGTTCAGGACACGGTCGGTGCGATCGCGCCCGGCACCGCGATCGACGTCACCGTCCTTCGTGAGGGTGTGGAGACCGTTGTGCCGGTCACCGTCGGGGCGCGGCCCAACAAGCCCGAATCGGGTTACCTCGGCGTCACACCCAGCGAGGTCCCGGACGTTCCCTTCACCGTGCAGTTCAATCTCGCCGACATCGGCGGTCCTTCTGCCGGACTGATGTTCACACTGGCCTTGGTCGACAAGCTGACTCCGGGGGAGCTCAACGGCGGAAAGTTCGTAGCCGGAACGGGCACCATCGACTCCGACGGCGAGGTCGGTCCGATCGGCGGCATCAGGTACAAGTTGATCGCCGCGTCCCAAGCCGGTGCTGAGACCTTCCTCGTGCCGGCCCAGAACTGTGACGAGGCGAAACAGAATGCGCCGGACGGGCTTCGACTCGTCAAGGTCGACAACCTGCCCGGCGCAGTGGACTCACTCGAAAGCCTCAACACGGGTGGCGACGCACCCCGCTGCTGAAAGCTGCCTGGCCGCCGACGACTCTGTCAGTCTTCTTCGACCTCGTCGAGCGTCGCGTACAGGGCGTGCACGAGGTGAGGTGCAAGACCGTCGTAGGTGAGCAGTTCCAAGTCACCGTACGGATCCGCATCCTCGTCGGGACGCATCTGTAGGAGCGACAGCGAGGGACCGTCACGGAGCACGCCGACGAACAGTCGAGCCTCGCGTCGATCGGGATGCGCGTCGGCCGTCAGTCGAGCGACCTCGTCCGCAGCATGCTGATCGGTCAATACCGGCGCCGTGGCGTGATCGAGATCCGATTCCGCCTCGGGCGGCAGGACGACGATCTCCTGAACCAGGATGCAACCCTGCACGGACTCGGGCCAATGCGTCGTTGCCAGGAACTCGTCGAGTGCCCGTGAACCGCCGATGATGTCCTCGGGAAGCGATTCCTGTTCGATCGGTGTGTATTCGGCGCCCTCGGCGAGTTGGTCGAGCAGTCCGGGTTCGGCCGCGGCGAGCATTTCGGTGGGTACCAACGCGTACAGCTTCGGAGGCTGATCCCAGCCTTCGGCGTCGATGTGGTCGACAACTTCATGAACGCACCGGGCGAGGGCACTCGGTGATCTGCTCATATTCTCTTCACTCACGCGTTCATCCTCCCACCTTCTGTCCGGCTCCCCGCTCTCCGTGTTGTCAACCCGTGACCGTTGTTACGTAGAGTGGTCGGAAACGGCCAAGTCCACTCGGGCGTGGCCGCAGTGATCGATGCAATCGGTTGCGACGCCACGGCGTCGCCAAATCTTGGAGCGTGGCACGTGGGCATGCGGCCCCCCGCAGGTTTACCCTCTCTGTCCAGACGCAGTCGAATCTTGTTGGTGGTGGCTGTCGTAGTGGCGGCCTTGCTGCTCGTGGGGCCGCGACTGATCGGCATGTACACGGACTGGTTGTGGTTCGGCGAAGTCGGCTTCCGTGGTGTGTTCACCAAGGTTCTGCTGACGCGATTCGTGCTCTTCCTGGTCGTCGGAATTGTCGTCGGCGCCATCGTGTGGCTCGCGATGCTTCTCGCGTACCGCGCACGCCCGGTGTTCGTCCCTGTCTCCGGGCCCAATGATCCGATCGCGCGCTACCGCACCACCGTTATGTCGCGTCTTCGTCTGTTCGGCGTGATCATTCCGGTAGCGATCGGCATCCTGTCCGGTCTCATCGCGCAGGCCAACTGGGTCACTATCCAGTTGTTCCTCAACGGCCAGGCATTCGGTATCACCGATCCGCAGTTCAACATGGACGTCAGCTTCTACACGTTCGATCTGCCGTTCTACCGTTTCGTTCTCAACTGGTTGTTCGTCTCGATCCTGCTGGCTTTCGTGGCAAATCTGATCACCCACTACGTTTTCGGTGGAATCAAATTGGCCGGACGAGCGGGGACGTTCACTACCGCCGCTCGTGTGCAGTTGGCTGTTCTGGCCGGCACTTTCGTGCTGTTGAAGGCCGTCGCCTACTGGCTCGATCGCTACTCGTTGCTTTCGAGCGGCCGTAAAGAGCCGACGTTCACCGGCCCGGGGTACACGGACATCATGGCTGTGCTCCCGGCAAAGCTGATATTGATGTCCATCGCGATCATCTGTGCTTTGGCTTTCTTCGCTGCGATCTTCACCCGCGACCTTCGTATCCCGGCTATGGCCGTTGCTCTGCTGGTTCTCTCGTCCGTGCTCGTAGGCGCAGTCTGGCCGATGATCGTCGAGCAGTTCTCCGTCAAGCCCAACGCGGCGGACAAGGAGAGTACCTACATCGAGCGGAACATCGCGGCCACCAGGCAGGCCTACGGAATCACGGACGACAAGGTCACATATCAGCCTTACTCGGGTGACGGCGACGCAATTCCGCGCGAGGTGCCGGCAGACGTCACCACTATTGCCAATGCTCGTCTCCTCGATCCGAACATTCTGTCGCCCACTTTCACCCAGCAGCAACAGCGTCAGAACTTCTACGGGTTCCCGCCCTCGCTCGACATCGATCGCTACGACATCGACGGTGAGATGCGCGACTACATCGTGGCGGCGCGTGAGATCTCACCGAACAACCTGCAGGGAAACCAGACGGACTGGATCAACAAGCACACGGTCTACACCCACGGCGACGGCTTGGTGGCCGCTCCGGCGAACAAGATCACTGCGCCGGTCCTGGACCCGACGAAGGACAACGCGAACAACAACAATGCGGGCTACCCGATCTACACGGTCAGCGACATCGCCTCGCAGGACGCGGGAACACAGGTCATCAAGGTCGATCAACCGCGCATCTACTACGGCGAGGTCATCGGTCAAGGCGCTGACGACTACGCAATCGTCGGTGGTGCCGGTGGTTCGGAAGCTCGCGAATACGACACGGAGCAGACCAAGTACACCTACACCGGTTCCGGCGGCGTCTCCATCGGAAACTGGGTCAATCGCTTGGCTTTCGCGGCGAAGTACACGGAGAGGAACATTCTCTTCTCGGGTGCCGTCGGTTCGGATTCCAAGATCATCTACAACCGTGATCCTCGCGATCGCGTCGGTCAGGTTGCTCCGTGGTTGACCACTGACGGAGATGCGTACCCGGCCGCAGTCGACGGCAAGATCGTCTGGATCGTCGATGCGTACACCACGCTGGAGAACTACCCGTACGCACAGCGCAGTTCGCTGGACGGACTGGTCGCGGACAGTGTGGATGCAACGACCGGTCGTTTGTTGCCGAAGAAGGAAGTCTCGTACATCCGCAACTCGGTCAAGGCAACCGTCGATGCCTACGACGGCACCGTGACGCTCTATCAGGTCGACGACAACGACCCGGTACTCAATGCGTGGAAGGGTGTGTTCCCGGACACGGTCAAGCCGCAGAGTGATATCTCGGACGATCTGCGGGCACACTTCCGCTATCCCGAAGACCTGTTCAAGGTTCAGCGGGAAATGTTGGCGAAGTACCACGTCGACAATCCGACCGAGTTCTTCACCAACAACGCTTTCTGGTCGGTGCCCAACGAGCCGACGGTGGAGAATTCGAAGGAAAATGAACCGCCGTACTACGTGATGGTGGGGGACCAGGAAACCGGCGCGCCGTCGTTCCGGCTCACAAGTCCGATGGTGGGATTCCAGCGAGACTTCCTGTCGGCTTACATCACCGTGAATTCGGATCCGAAGGACTACGGCAAGATCACTGTTCTGCAGTTGCCCGTCAACAAACAGACGCAGGGTCCGTCACAGTCGCAGAACTCGATGATCTCGGATGCTCGCGTGGGCTCGGAGAAGGCACTGCTGGAGAGAACCAACACGATCCGATACGGCAACCAGTTGGCCTTGCCGATCGCAGAGGGTGGAATTCTCTACGTCGAACCCATGTATACCGAGCGAAGTAACACAACGACTTCGTTCCCGCAGCTTTCCCGAGTTCTGGTGAGTTACCAGGAGTCTGCGAAGGCTGGCAGCAGGGTTCGTGTCGGTTACGCATCCACGTTGGCCGAGGCGCTCGATCAGGTCTTCGACAATGGTGGAGCCGCGGGTGCTGCCACCGCACCGGGTGGAACTGCCACGACGGAACCGCCGGCGGGAACCGGGACCACCCCCGCGCCGACGGCGCCGACGACGCCTACAGGTCCGGCATCATCGGAAGATGTGTCGAAGGCTCTGGCAGAGGTCAACGCTGCCATGGATGCATTGAAGTCTGCGCAACAGACTGGTGACTTCAGTGGTTACGGAGCCGCGCTGGATCGCCTGCAGAAGGCGGTTGACGCTTACCAGGCGCTGCCGCCCAGTTAGTCGACCTCGTTCGTGAGTCACAGAAGGCCCGCCATCCGATCGGATGGCGGGCCTTCTTGTGTTCTCAGGTGAAGCTGTACGAGCTGAATCAGCGCAGTGCTGCAACGATCGGTGCGTTGGCATCGGAGAGCTGCTGGAACTGTGCGGCGAAGCCGTACTGGCCGGCGAGGTCACGAGCGGTGTCGTAAGCCTGCTGTGCGGCGGGCTTGAGCTCGGCCGGGATCTCGATGGCGGGAGCAACTGCGGGTGCCTCGGCGACGGGAGCTGGCGCTGCGGCGGGAGCTTCTTCGACTGCAGGCTCGCTCGCGACGGTCAGACGCTGGCCGCAGACGGGCCATGCGCCGGGGCCCTGGCTCTGCAGGGTGTTCTCGGCGACGCGGATCTGCTCTTCCTTGGAAGCGTTGGCGGGCGAGCCGGTGCCACCGTTGGCGGTCCAGGTGCTCTGCGAGAACTGCAGGCCGCCGTAGTAGCCGTTTCCGGTGTTGATGTTCCAGTCGCCACCGCTCTCGCACTGTGCGACGCCGTCCCAGTTGTGGGTGGCTGCGGAAGCGGTGCCGGTGCTCATGGTGAGGGGCACTGCGACAAGTGCGCCGGCTACTGCCAATGTGCCGAATGCACGCTTGCTGATGCTGGTGTACGTCATGTCGGGGTAAATCCTCTCCGCGCTTGCTGACATCGGCGGGCCTGCGGGTCGGCGATGATGCTGACTTTCCCGGGCGCTTGTCTCTCCGTGTCTCTGCCCCTCGAAGGTTTCGGGGGTTCCGATCCCGCGGGGCAGAGTGGAGCAGCGGCGGGTCGGCGTTCGCCCGGTTGATTCGGGCCGGGACCGACCGTACGGGAGCGTCGAACGAGGGTCGATTCGCAATTTTCCGGACTGTCTGGTCTGCTCTCGACCCAAAATTTTAGCGTTTGTGCTGGTAGAGCCTTTCCGATGCCGTTTCGACGTACGTTCGTTACATGCTTGTTATGTGTTGATGCTCACGGGCATTTTGTGAACCCAGTCACCCGATTCTTCGACTTTCAGGCGTGTATTTCGCTCCAGCGCAGGCGATTTGCGTTCCGTTCACCTGCTCGTGTAACTTTGTCCATGCATCGCGGGGTGGAGCAGCTCGGTAGCTCGCTGGGCTCATAACCCAGAGGTCGCAGGTTCAAATCCTGTCCCCGCTACTAGAAAAGGACCGCCGCACTGGAATCCAGTGCGGCGGTCCTTTTTTTGCGCAGCCGTCGTAGGGTGGCGACGTGCGACTCTCGAAGATTCTCTTGGCGATGGCGGTGACTACTTCGCTGGTGACCACCGCTCTGGCGTTCTCGGCAGGAAGCGCTGCCGCCGGTGGGCGGATCACCGATGCGAAGCGCGTGGTCTTCATCGTTCCGGGGCAGCAGCTCTACAACTCGAGAGAAACGCACCAGGCGACCTACCGCGCCCTCGACAAGGCACTGAGCGCTGCGGGCTACGAGACACACTTCGTCGACGCACCCGGCAAGATGATTGCGGCCGACGCCGAGCTGATTGCGGATTCGATTCGCTCCTACGCTACCGGCGCTGACTCCGTCGGGGTGATCGCGCACAGTGCGGGTGGACTGAGCTCCCGGTACTACGCGAAGTTCCTCGGTGGCTCCGAAGTAGTGGATTCATTCGTCGCCATCGGTGCGCCACAGTACGGTAGCCCCGGTGGCTGCGTACAAGGCCCTGCCGACGGTTACGACACCTGCATGTTCTCCGAAGTTCTCACCAAGCTCAATGCCGGTGAGGACACTCCTGGATCTGCCTACTATTCGGTGGTGCAGAGTTCGGGCGAGTGGGCGGACGGTCGGTTGGACGGGGGCCAGTGCCGGGTGTACGTCGATGGCGTTCCCGGGGCCGGAACCGGAGGAGACCACCTCACCGAGCTCGAGCATCCAGAGGTCATCTCGGGAGCGATCAGCGCTTTGGGGCGCGACTGTGTCGGTACGTTCGTGGACGAGAACGACGGCGACATCACCTGGCCTGACACGCTGTTTCCGTCATTTCGGTAAAGCTTCAGGTCCGGGTTGTTCGGACGAGTAGCCCGGCTACGTGTGCGCTCGCGGCAGTCCTCGCCCCCAAGGCGTCACCCGATTCGATGGCCGCGACTATACGTGCGTGCTCGGTGACGGCGATCCGCCGATTGAGCTCGAGGCTCCACATGTCCGAACGGTAGAGGTGTGACTGACCATCCAGACGATGCAGGGCTTCGCTGAGCGGGTGATTGCATGCAGTCTCACGAATCAAGGTGTGGAACTCGAGGTCGAGCTTCGAATCCCGACGCTGATCCGGCGGGCTCTCGAGAAGTTCGCGTTGCACCTGCACCATCTTGTTCAGCTGTGACACGGTTTCGTGCGTGGCATTGGCCGTCGCGTTGAACGCCGCGAGACCGTCGAGTACCTCACGCACCTCGAAGACCGCGCGCAGAGACTCCGCGTCCAGCGAATCGACTTTTGCACCCGCATTCCGTGTGTGGACGGCGATGCCCTCGTAGATCAACTGCTGCACGGCCTCGCGGACCGGCGTTCGACTGACATTGAGCTTGCTCGCCAGCGCGGGAACACTCAGTGGTGTCCCCGGCGCCAGCTCGCCCGAAAAGATCAGTTCGCGAAGCGTCTCGTGCACGGACTCGGTGAGTAAAGCTCGTTCGGTGGTGGTCATCTTGTCCTCACTTCGATCCTGCACGATGTCGACGGTACCCGGGAGCGCTATCCAGCGGCGCGCACCCGGTCAGCGCTGCGACTGTCGACCTCGGGCGCCGTCGCGCCTTTCAGTCCGGCCACTTTGGCCGCGATGTTCTCAGCGATCGTGATCGGCGGGTATCCCACTTCGCCCGGTGTGAGAGTCCCTGGCAGTGCTTCGATGACGGCGTCGTAGTTCCCGTCGAAAAAGAATGCGGCAGAGCGACGTCGGATGATCTGACCATCGACGATAGGTGGGTCGACTCGGTGCACTGTCGAGCGCCATCGGTCGTTCGTCCAGCGTGCCATCGCGTCGCCGAGGTTGATCAAGAGTGCGCCGTCGGCAGGTTGGACGTCGTGCCATACGCCGTCGGCACTCAGAACTTGAAGACCCGGAACTCGATCTGCCCACAGGATGGTCAAGATTCCGAAGTCGGTGTGAGCGCCCATTCCCGTCATGTCGCCGGAGATGCGGATCTCGCCCTCGGGCAGTGCGTAGTTGTTCATCTTCATCGCGTCGATCGAATGGTCGAGCATCGAATCGAAGTACCCGGGCTGCAATCCGAGAGCGTCGGTAAAGGCGCACATCAGGATTCGTGCCAAGCCCTGGGCATGACGGAAATACTCTTCGATTGCCGGTCGGAATCCGGGCGCGGCCACGGGCCAGGTGTTGGCGGCGTAGCTGGACTCGGGTAGGTCGACGCCCGGATAGTCGCTCACCTCTGTGCCCACGACTATTGCTTCGTAGAAATCGTTCATCTGGTTCGCAGCGGCGACGCCCAGGCTCATGCTGAGTGATTCCGATTTCGGTGGTGAGTAGCCGCGGTTCTCGGACGAGGGACGGCGATAGTTGTTCTTCACCGTCAGTGGGAGAGCAAAGAACTCGTCGAGAGCGTCGGCCAGTCCTTCGGTCGCCGATCGTGGAATGCTGTGTCCGACAATCTGTATGAATCCGACCTCCCGGCACGCGCGATCGAGTTGAGCTGCCACTTCCGCACAGGCAGTGCTGTTGGTGGCGTTTGCAACCGCTGCCTCGCCGCGGAGGTACGGGCTGATATCGATCGTAGGGATCTCGAAGACAGGAGTTTCGTGGGTCATTTAAAGTCCTTGCGGCCGGACGTGTGCCACTTACCGACGAGCACACGTGAGAGGAATCCAAAGGCAGAGAAGACGAGGACACCGAACACCGACGCGATCACGATCGCGGCGATCAGATCCTCGGACTGAAGGCGGCTTCGGTAGACGTCGAGCAGCGTTCCGATCCCGGGTTGTCCTTTGGCGAAGAACATGTCGCCGATGATGGCACCGACGACAACAAGGCCGGAGGCGGTGCGGATGCCGGTGAGAATAGCCGGCATTGCCGCTCGCAGTTCGAGTTTCACCAATCGATCCCAACGGGACGCGCGGCCGAGGGTGAACAGTTCGTGCAGTCCGCGATCGACCGATTGCATTCCGAAGTGTGTGTTGGTGATGATCGGGAAGGCTGCGATGAGAACACACACCAGGGTACGCGCGGTCATACCGTAGCCGAACCAGAGCCCGATGAGGGGGACGATGGCGAGGATGGGAATGACCTGCAGCACAACGGCATAGGGATAGACGATCCGCTCGATCCACTTGGCCTGGCTCATCAGCACGCCGGTTCCGACGCCGACTGCCACCGCGACCACGAAGCCGACCAGTGCTACCTGTGCCGTCACTGCGAGGGCTTCGAGCATGGGAGAGAGGTGTTTCCAGTCGAGTAGCGACTTTGTCAGTACTTGACTCGGCGGCGGAAGGAGAAATCGACGTTCCGGGGAGAGAACGAGGTAGCTGACGATCGACCACGCTGCGACCGCGCCGGCAAGTGAGAGCAGCGGATAGAGAAGGAAGGTGCCGAGCGCTCTCATTCGCGAGGGCCGTCCGGGCTGTGACTGTGCTCGCGCGGCGGTCGCAGAATCAGTGCGAACGGCGGAATTGCGTGCGGTGGTGCCCTGTTGCACTGCAAGGACTTCGGTCATCGTGAGCTCCCATGGAGACTGGCCGAGATCTCGGCGACGTGTTCGGTGTATCGGGCGTCGTAGCGCAGTTCCGGGCTACGCGGGTACGGGAAATCGATGTCCACGACCGAATGGATTCGTCCGGGCCGGGCGGTCATGACGACCACCTTGTTTGCGAGGTACACGGCCTCGGATACCGAGTGCGTGATGAACATCGAGGTGAACCCCTTGTCGGTGTAGAGCCTTTGCAGCTCTACCTGCATCTCCAGTCGTGTCATCTCGTCGAGAGCACCGAAAGGTTCGTCGAGCAGCATCACAGCAGGTGCGAGGGTGAGCGCACGTGCCAACGAGACGCGCATCTTCATTCCGCCCGACAACGCGTTGGGCAGTTGTTTCGCAAAGTCCGCCAGGCCCACTGCGCGAATTGCCTCGTCGGCGCGCAACTTTCGGGCTGCTTTGTCGCCGCCACCGAGTTCGGCGGACAATTCGACGTTGGCCTGCACGGTTCGCCAGGGGAGGAGAGTCGGCTCCTGGAAGATGAAGCCAACTGATTCGGTGTCGAGGGCAACCGCGCCGCTGGTCGGTCGCTCGAGGCCGGCCGCCATGCGCAACAAAGTCGACTTGCCGCAGCCGGAGGGTCCGACCACGGCGACGAAGTCTCCTCGCTCCACGTTCAGATCGATGCCGTCCAGCGCGACAGTGCCGGTATCGAACTTCTTGACGACATCGGAAAAGACCATCTGCATCGGTGCGGTGAGCTTGCGAGCGTCGGCATCCTGCATCGTGTTCGCGAGTTCCATCTGAGCCTCCGGTTCGATAATGCATGCAAAAGTTGTTCAATATGTATGAACCATCTTGAATTGCATGTATGTCGCCTAGGTTGCTGAATGTAAATGTGAGGTGACATTGCAGGTGAAGCGAGAATCCTGGCGCACGTTACCTGATGGAAACAACGAGTCGATTGCATGTAATCCACGTGCTGCAGAGTGTGCTCATCGGATCACCCTTCCTGGTTCGCCCACATCCCAATTGTTTTCACGAAGGAGACGCTGTGTATTCAAATCGCAAGGTGCATTCCAATCGCAGAAGTGTGGGAGCGGCGGGCGCGGCACTGGCCATGTGTGCAGCCATCGGATTGACTGCGTGCAGCTCCAGTGAGGCTGAGACGGCCAAGGCTGAATCTCTCGAACCAGCTGCCGAGGCTCAGAACCTAGCGGGTCTCTGTCCGGAAAACGTTGTGGTTCAACTCCAATGGCAGCCACAGTCGGATATGGGGGCGCTCTTCGAGATGCTTGGTCCCGGCTATTCGGTCGACACCGACGACAAGTCCGTCAGTGGGACTCTTGTCGCCGGAGGGAAGGACACCGGAGTCGACTTGACCTTGCGGGCCGGGGGACCGGCAATCGGGTTCCAATCCGTCAGCTCCCAGATGTACGTCGACGATTCGATCACTCTCGGCTTGGTGCACGGCGATCAGGTGATCGCGGCAGCGGCAAGTCAGCCCGTTGTGGCCGTCACGCCATTGCTCAAGTACAGCCCGGCAATCCTCATGTGGGACAAAGAGTCTCATCCGGAATGGGCGAGTGTTGCCGATATCGGCAAGTCCGACGCGAGTGTCGTCGTTTCCAAGGAGCAACTGTTTCCGCAGTGGCTCGTGGCGAAAGGCCTACTGAAGCAGTCTCAGCTCGACACGAGCTACGACGGAGCTCCCTCGCGATTTGTCGGTGACCCGACCATCGCTCAGCAAGGATTCGCGAATTCGGAACCGTACACGTACGAGAAGGAGACGCCGGCGTGGGACAAGCCGGTTTCCTATGACCTGCTGAAAGATTCGGGTTTCGACATCTACGCGTCCAATGTTTCCGTTCGTGCCGACAAGGTCGAGACACTCTCCCCGTGTTTGAGCAAGCTGGTTCCGATCATTCAGCAGGCCACCGCGGACTACATCACTGCACCGGATACGGCGAATGCTGCCATTGTCGACGTCGTCTCGCAGGACGTGTCGTTCTCTCCCTACACCGAGGGTGAAGCAGCGTTCAGTGCCCAACTCTTGAAAGAGAAGGGCCTGATCGCGAACGAGGCGGACGGATCCGTCGGCACGTTCGACATGACGCGAGTCGCTCACACCGTCGAAGAACTGAAGCCCATCCTGAACGCCGGGGGTGCGGCGATACCGCAGTCATTGACTGCAGAAGAGATCTACACCGACAAGTTCACCGATCGGTCCATCGGAATCCGCTGAAGGAGCTGACAGCAAATGACTTACGACATGACAGAACTCAACCGCGAGACCCGCATGGGTGGCCTGGGCACGGAGACCACCGACCGCGAGGTCCGAAGAATCGATCTCTCGGATTTCGAGAACCGGCGCAGCGAGATCGCCGAGGAGTTGTGGTCGGCAGCAACCGACATCGGATTCTTCCAAATCGTCAATCACGGGATCGATCTGGACCAGGTCCGCGAGGCCTTCGCGGCGGCCGAGCGATTCTTTGCACTGCCCACTGAGGTCAAAGCGCAGTATCCGCTCAAGAAGGGTTTCAACTCCGGCTGGGAGAGCATGACGCAGGTGCGTCCGTCCATCGGAACACCTGATCAGAAAGAGTCCTATCAGGTGACCCGCCCGCATATGGGTGATCTGTGGCCCACTGCAGACGAATTGGGCGGATTCCGCGAAACGATCCTGGACTTCGAAGCCAAGTGCTGGGGCATTGCGATGGACCTGTTGTCGTGCTTCGCCGAGAAGCTGGGATTCGAACGAGACTTCTTCACCAGGGCACATGACCCGTCGGTGGACACCTACCAGAGCACGCTGCGACTACTCCACTACTTCCCCCTTGCCGCCGACGCAGATGTCGAAGGGATGTGGCGTGCCGGAGCACACACCGATTTCGATTGCCTGACATTGCTTTTCCAGCGTGACGGTCAGGGCGGCTTGCAACTGTGCCCGGGCAAGGAGATGGACACCCAGGAATGGACGTCGGTGGTGCCGGCTGAGGAAGCAATCACCTGCAACATCGGCGACATGCTGATGAGATGGAGTGATGACGTCCTGCCGTCGAATTTTCATCGAGTCAAGAGTCCCGGAGTCACCGACTATCGGGGAGCCCGCTACAGCCTCGCGTTCTTCGCTCAGGCGAACCGCGACGTGACCATCGAGGGGCCGGCGGGCAAGTACCCGCCGATCACTGCCGAGGACTACATCGACCAGCGAGTACGCGCGAACTTCGCGCGTTGATCCGTATCCGTTCCGTCACACACTTTCAGGAGAACTGGCGATGACTACCGCGCCCAAGAACATGACCGACGTGATCATCCGGGACGTGACGTTGTACAGCGGCGGGCAATGGCTGACCGGCCACGACGTCGTCGTCTCGAATGGGGTGGTCGAATCGATCGAGAAGTCGACCGGCACCGCCACACCTGGAAGTGTGGACGGATCGGGGGCGTATCTGATCCCTGGGTTCGTCAACACCCATACGCACCTTCAGCAGTCACTGATGCGTGGGATCGCCGAAGGGGCACCGCTTCTCGAATGGCTACTCGCGGTCGCAGAAGAGTCGGTTCAGATCACTCCCGAGCGCGCATACGCGGCCACTGTCGCAGCCTCGCTGGAGGCATTGCGCAGCGGTACGACCACCCTGGTCGAACACATGTGGCCGCACCCGTCCAGCGAGGTTCACGATGCCGTGATCCGGGCGTTGCACGACACCGGGATTCGTGCGGTGCTGGGACGCGGAACCGCAGACCGGGCGGACAAGACGAGGAAGTGGGGCTTCGATCCGCGGCTCATGCAACCACTCGGAGACGTTCTCGCACATACGGATCAGATGATGCGGGACGTCGCCGGTTCCCGCATTGACGTGGCAGTCGCGGTACCGAACCCGCGTTCGCTGACCCCGGAGGGGATGTCGGAAGTGCGTGAGTTCGCGCAGGCTCGCGACCTGACGGTCTCGATTCACCTGCTCGAGACGCAGACCGACAACACGATGTGTACCGAACACGCGGGCATGAACGCGGTCGACTACCTGGATTCCCATGGGTTCTTGTGGGACCGGGTGCTGGCGGTCCACTGCGTCGAACTCGACGACCGTGGTCAGAAGGTGCTGGCGGAGCGCGGCGTCGGAGTGTCGTACAACCCCGTCAGCAACATGCGGCTCGGTAGCGGAATCGCGCCCGTCCCGAGTTTCCTCGACGCGGGGATCGCGGTGGGGTTGGGTGTGGACGGCGCAGCCAGCAACGATACTCAGGACATGCTCGAGACGCTGCGCACCGGCGCCTATGTGCAGCGAGCCGCGCGCGGCCGCGCCGACCTGCTCGGCTTCGAAGCCATGATCGACATCGCATCCGGCGGTGCAAACGCAGCACTCGGTCTGCCGGCCAGGTCCGGCGGGATCTCCGTGGGTGATCCCGCCGACCTCACCATGATTCGGTTCGAACGCGACTTCGGTTGCCTCCCGGTGCGAGATCCGGGCGCGTCCATTCTCACGACGGGCAGTCGTCAGATAGTGGACACGGTGTTGGTTGCGGGCGAGGTCGTGCTCCGCGACGGGCACTCCACTCGCGTCGACGAGGCGGAATTGATCCGCACGCTCAGCGCTTTGTGACTGTGCTCAGTCTTCGCTGATCTCCATCTCGATCAGGACGCGGCGCAACAGCTTTCCGGTGGCGTTGCGGGGAAGTTCGTCGATGAAGACGATCTCGCGGGGAACCTTGTAGCGCGCGAGATTCGACCGGACGTGATCCTTCAGCTCGTCGGAGTTCTGGTCGGCGCCGTGGGCGACGACGACAAACGCTCGCAGACGGTGCCCGAAGTCGGCGTCCTCGACTCCGATGACTGCCGCTTCCAAGACGTCCTCGCGATCGGCGAGCAGGTTCTCGACTTCGAGCGGGTAGACGTTCTCGCCACCGGAGACGATCATGTCGTCGTCGCGGCCGTCGACGAAGAGGAGGCCGTTGGCGTCGAAGTGTCCGACGTCGCCGGTCGAGAGAAGTCCGTCGATACGTTCCTTGTCGCGCCCGTCGGTGTATCCCTCGAAGCTCAGCCCGCTGGCGACGAAGATCCTGCCGATCGTGTGTGGGGTGGTGATCTTCTTGTTGTTCTCGTCGAACAGTTCGACGTGACAGGTCACCGGAGCGCGGCCCGCGGTTCCCGGCGCAATGGTCAGATCCTCGGGAGTCGCGACCGTGGCCACTGCGACCTCGGTGGATCCGTACAGGTTGTAGAGGACGTACCCGAACGAGGCCGTGACTCGCTTGCACAGGTCGGGTGAGAGTGACGAACCTGCCGAGAAGATGATCTTCAGGTTCGACGTGTCGTACTTGGACAGCACGTCGGGACCGAGGTCGATGATGCGAGTGAGCATCGTCGGGACCACGACCAGACTGTCGCACTTGTACTGGGCGACAAGCTTGATCGTGTTCTCCGGATCGAACTTTCGATGCATGACGACGGTCTGGCCGAGCGCCAACGCGAGAGCGAACTGCGAGACACCGGTTCCGTGGAAGGCGGGGGCCGCCATCATCATGGTCTGTCCGCGGCGCAACGGCACGCGGTCGAGGAACTGCGCCGACGCGAGAGGGGAGGTGTGGCCACGCGGCGCACCCTTGGGAGTTCCCGTTGTGCCGCTGGTGAGGAGGACGAAGCCACCGTTCTTCTCGGGTGCCGGCACCGACGACGTGGTGCGTCCGGCGATGGCCTCGTCGAGAGTGGCTGCCGTGGAACCGTCAGCGGCCGTGCCCTCTGGCCAGGAACGATAGACGACGACGTCGTCCGGCAAGGCATCGGCGATGTCCGCGAACTCGTCGTCGTAGACGAAGGCGACCACCTTCTCCCGCGCGGCGACGTCCACGAGTTGGGGCCGAGCGAAGCCCGTGTTCATGAGAACGAGCTTCGTTCCGTTCTTTGCTGCCGCCAGCATGGTCAGGACCAAGCCTCGATGGTTACGGCACATCGCACCCATGACGGAGTCGGAGGTGATGCCGTCGGCCTGCCACGCCCGGACCAACGCGTTGCTCTGACGCTCGAGCTCGGCATAGGTGATGGGTCCGCGCTCGTCGATGACCGCCACCGCATCGTAGCCGTTCTCGGCGTGTGCATGGACCGGCCCGGCAAAGGGTCCGTACTTGTCCACGGCTGCAATGGATTTGAGCCCGCGATCGAGGCGAGGGAACGGGACGAGTCCGGCTCGGAACATGACCCCCGCCGCGCCGATGGTGTCAGTGACCTTGGTGACCAATCCGGGCATACGTGAACCTCTTCCGAGCGTCGTTGTAGGACTGATTACACACTAATGCGCAATCAGGTTTCGGTGGTGAAGTTTCACGATGGCGACCGAGCACTCCGCCCCGCCGCCTCGAAAGGTGGAGGGGCGGAGTGTTTCGGGATCTGGTCCGTGCGACCGTCACTTCAGTTCGGCGGACGACTTTCCGAGCAGGCGGCGTGCGACGATCAGCTGCTGGATCTGCTGGGTGCCCTCGAAGATGTCGAGAATCTTCGAGTCGCGGCCCCACTTCTCGAGCAACGGGCGCTGCGAGTAGCCGTAAGTGCCGGCCAACTCGACTGCCTTGAGCGTCACGTCGGTGCCGGTGCGGCCGGCCTTCGCCTTGGACATGGACGCTTCGAGCGAGTTCGGCTTCTTGTTGTCGGCCATCCACGCCGCGCGCAGAGACAGCAGGTACGCGGCCTCCCAGTCGGCTTCCAAACGGATGAACTCGGCTGCAGCTGCATGCTGGTTGTAGACCGGTGTGTCGTAGGAGATCTCGACACCGGCTTCGGTCAGGATGCCGCGCAGTTCTTCGAGAGCTGCGCGTCCGACGCCGACGGCCATGGCTGCAACGAGGGGCCGGGTGTTGTCGAACGTCTGCATGACGCCGGCAAAGCCCTGCTCCACGTTGACCTCCGGGCTGCCGAGGATGTTGTCCGCGGGAATGCGGCAATCCTGGAGCAGGAGTACTGCGGTGTCGGAGGCCTTGATGCCCAGCTTGTGCTCGAGGCGAGCAACGCTCAGGCCCGGTGCGTCACGCGGAACGACGAACGACTTGATGGCCGCTCGGCCCTTCGACTTGTCGACCGACGCCCACACGACGATGTGCGTCGAACGCTCACCGGCGGTGACGAAGATCTTCTCGCCGTTGAGAACCCACTCGTCGCCGTCGAGAACGGCGGTGGTGGTCACGGCGGCGGAGTCGGAACCGAAACTCGGTTCGGTGATGGCCATCGAGGCCCACACCTTGCCGAAACGTTCGAGCTGTTCGTCGGTTGACACTGCGGCGATCGCGGCGTTGCCGAGCCCCTGGTAGGGGATCGAGAGCATGAGTCCGACGTCGCCCCAAGACGTTTCGAGCGAGTTGAGGAGCGCAGACATGTTGCCGCCGTTGGCGTTGCCACCCTTGGCGCTCGCGTCGGACCGTCCGCCGCTGGCACCGCCGATGTCTCCACCGGAATCGGAGAGGCCTTCCACCATGGCAGCCATGGTGTCGAGCTCGACCGGGTACTCGTGCTCGGCAAGATCGTACTTACGTGAAATGGGTCGGAAGATCTGCGCCGCGACCTGATGTGCCTGGTTCGCTGATGCTTTGAGCTTCTTGGGAAGTTCGAGGTTGATCATCGTGGTTCTCCTGGAAGTTCAGCGGCGTCAGATGAGGACGATGCCCTCGGCAACGCCGATGGCACGGAGGTCGCGGTACCAGCGCTCGACCGGGTGTTCCTTGGTGAACCCGTGTCCACCGAGGAGTTGCACACCGTCGAGGCCGATCTGCATGCCCTTCTCGGAAGCCAGCTTCCGGGCCAGAGCGGATTCGCGAGCGAAGGACAAGCCCTGCTCGGCGCGTGAAGCGCCCCGAAGCGTGACCAGGCGCAGTCCGTCGAGTTCGATGCCGATGTTGGCGACCATGAAGGCAACCGCCTGGCGGTGGCTGATCGGCTCGCCGAACGCTTCGCGCTCGTTGACGTACGGAATCACGTAGTCGAGAACTGCCTGGCTGGTTCCGACGGCCATGGACGCCCAACCGAGGCGAGCCAGGCGAATCGCGTCGGCGTATTCGGCCTTGCGCTGCTCGGCGTCACCGTCGCCGAGCAGTGCGGACTCCGGCACAGCGACATCGGTGAGGATCAGGCGACCCAGGCCTGCGGCGCGCAGTCCCATGCTGGGATCTGCTTCGACGACGAGTCCCTTGGTGTCGGATTCGACGATGAAGAAGGACGGCTTGCCGTCGAGTTCTGCGGCGATGACGAAGAGCTCGGACGTAGCCGCGGCGGGCACCAAGCTCTTGACGCCGTTGAGCTTGTAGCCGCTGGGGGAGCGAACTGCCTTGGTCTGCAGGGCAAACGGATCGAACAGTGCGCGTGGTTCGTTGACCACCACTGCTGCGCCGGGGACCTGCTCGCCGGTGAAGGCCGGAAGGTAGGTCTTCTGCTGCGCGTCGGTGCCCCACTGCGTCAGTGCGACTGCAACGCCGCTGGGTGCGAGGATCGGAAGTGCAAGCCCCATGTCTCCGTGCGCAAGTGCCTCGGCAACAAGAGAATTGGTGACTGCGCCGCGATCGGCAGCTGCTCCGTCGAGTTCTTCGGGAACATTGATCAGCGTGATGCCGAGCTCGGCTGCGCGCTTGGAGAGATCGGCGGGTGCCTGCGCTGCGCCGTCGGCGTCGTGCGCTGCGGGACGCAGGATCTCGGCCGCGAACTCGCGCACGGTCTCGACGATCATCTTCTGGTCGTCGTCGGGGGTCAGATCGAAGTAGTCGGCGTTCTTGCTCGGGTTGTCGGGCAGGCGCTTGGGTGCGCCGTTGCCCGAGACCTTCTGGAATCCTCGAGTGGCGGCACCCAGGGTTTTGAAGCCCGTCTTGGTGCCCTCGTAGGTCACGCGATCGATGGTCTGACGCAGATTGAACTTCTCGGCCAGTTCCGAACCGGTGATCTTGGTAAGCACACGCATGGCTGCGCCCATGGCGTCGCGTTTGATCGGGTTCAGGCCGACGGCGGACGTGTCGCGGGGCGCACCCTTGGCGCCGCCGCGCTGCGCGCCCGATTCGCTGCGCTGAGCGCTCTTGTCGGGGGCAACACTGTCTTGCTTGGTCATGATCACCAGCTGTTTCTCGGTGTTGGGGCGTTGGACGATCCTTATCTTACTCATCAGTAAGGTCTGTTGTCGAGAAACCGCGAAATGATGCGCGTCATAGGCTCGAGGGGTGAACCGGACAGAGGTGCCAGATCGGATACAGCGGTACGTGCGCTACACGCCGTTGGTGGTGGTCCCGTGCCTGTTGATCGCCAGCACGTATCCGGGGGAGTATCGAGTTCCCCTCACCTACTGGATTCTGTCGATGCTGTCGGCGCTCGCCTTCGCTGTCGGCCGTCGATGGCCGGTCTTCGCGTCCCTGGTCATCTCGGCGCTCGCCGTTCCGATGTTCGTCGCCGACGCCTGGGGGCTGTCCGAGCTTGTTCCGTATCTCGGGGCGGTCGCCGTCGTCGACGTCACGATGCGGGCCGAGCGTAGAGAAATGGTTGCCGTATCGGCAGCAGGATGGTGCGGTTCGGTGCTCGCGGGGATCTGGTTCGAATCTCACGAAGCGTTCTGGTCTGTCACGACGGCTGTGAAAGTGCTTGCGTACGTGGGGTTGCCACTGCTGCTCGGGCTGTATCTACGCTCGCAGCGTGAATTGGCCGCGAACAATCTTGCGCAGACCCGCGCTGCGGAGCGCAGTGCGCTCGCCCGCGAACTGCACGACCTGGTTGCGCACCACATGGCATCGATCGTCCTGAGAATCGGCGTGGCTCAACATGTCTTGGCGCCCCAGGACGAGGCCGTGCGTGAGGTCCTCGCGGATGTGCGTGGGACTGCGTCCGATGCGCTGGCCGATATCCGTCGCCTCCTGGTCGCACTTCGTGATCCTTCGCTCGGTGAGGTCGCTCTGGTGGAGCCGGATGCCGTCGAGGCGGAAATCGAGGCGGCGATAGATCGTGTGCGTGCGGCGGGTTTCGAGGTGCAGGCAGTCTTCGATGCCCAGGAGAATGTCGAGTCAGGCGCAGCCGATCTCGACGCGATCGGGAGGCTGACGTTGTTGCGGGTGATTCAGGAATCACTGACCAACGTCATGAAGCATGGCGACAAGAAGGGGCTGGTATCGGTCTCGGTCGGTCGCGAAGACAACCGGGTGCATGTCAGGGTTGTCAACGACGTCGAGGGATCGCCTCGGAGTGCAGGTCATGGCCTGGTGGGAATGCAGGAGCGTGCGGAGTTGGTCGGCGGCGAGATGACCGCCGGCACCAACAGTGACGGGAAATGGGAAGTGCACGTGAGTATTCCACTCGTTGTCTCGGGCGGTGTCTCGTGATCAGCGTGCTGATCGTCGACGACCAGCGACTTGTGCGCGCCGGTTTGCGGATGCTGTGCGCGGCAGCCGAGGACATGACCGTGGCCGGTGAGGCGTCGAACGGCGTCGAGGCGGTAGCGCTCGCTGCAGAATTGGATCCCGACGTGATTCTGATGGACTTGAGAATGCCCGGGCTGGACGGGATCGGCGCCACGCAGCAGATCGTCAAGGCCGGTCGTCGAGCGCGCATCCTCGTGCTGACCACCTTCGACGACGACGATCATCTGTATCCCGCACTCGCCGCGGGGGCTTCGGGATTCTTCGTCAAGGACACCGAACCCGCCGAGTTGCTCGGTGCCATTCGGCGGATCGCCGAGGGCGAGATGGTGTTCACTCCGGAACTTCTCCGCCGCGTTGTGGATCGAGCGGTGATCGGTGGTATCGCAGACACTGCTGCGACGGAGAAGGTTCCGTTGACCGATCGCGAATCGCAGGTCCTCGCGCTGGTGGCAGAAGGGAAGAGCAATCAGGAGATCGCGGACACGCTGCATCTCGGTGTGACCACGGTGAAGACGCACGTGGCGAACCTGATGTCGAAGACCGGTTGCGACAATCGGGTTCGCCTCGCCGTGTACCACTTGCAGAACTTTCAGTGACCGGAGTGCGAAGCAGACGAAGGCATCGGCATGTCCATCGGCATGTCCATCTGCATCGGAGCCGCCTTCTGTCCCGGTTCGAGGACGAGGAATTGGCCCATCATCCCTTGGTCCTCGTGCATCAGCAGGTGGCAGTGGAACATGTACGGGAAGGTGGGATCGGTGTACTCGGACCACTGCAGCGCGACGCGAATCCTACTGCCCGGTGGTGTGTAAACAGTGTCCTTGAGTCCTCGTAAGTGAGGCGGAGGAGTGCGACCGTCGACGTCGAGGATCTGGAACTGTACGTCGTGGACATGGAAATTGTGTGGCCAGTTGTCCTTGTTGGTGATCGTCCACACCTCGGTCGCGCCGACTTCGGCCTCGAAGTCGATGCGGTTCATGTCCATTCGTTGCCCGTTGATCATGTACCACTGCAGATCGAAGGTTCGGGAAACGCTTGCCTTCGACGGATCCAGACGCGGCAGTACGGCCAACTGCGCCGGGAGAGTCGACCGTGACGCGCGGCTGGCAACGCCCCGCAGTTCGAGGATGTCGAAGCGGTCGTTCATGCCGAAGTTCTCGGCGTCGGAGGAACTCACGCCACCGCCGTCCTCGATCGGGAACGACACCAGTGTGGTCGTCGCACCGGGGTCGACGCGAACCACGATCTCGGCTCGTTCGCCGGGGCTGAGCTGAATCCGCTTGATCGCAATAGGTGATTCGAGCAGTCCGCCGTCGGTGGCAATCAGATCGAACGTGCGGTCGTCGGGGAACCCCAGGTTGTAGAGACGGCCGGAAGAGCCGTTCAGAATGCGTAACCGGACGACCCCGGTGGTGACGTCGAGGTAGGCGTCGGAGATGCCGTTGGTGACGATCGTGTCGCCGAGCAGGCCTATGTCGGTCGGATCCGATTCGTCGAAGCTGCCGTCGGCGAGGAATCGACGATCCTGGATGATCAGCGGAACATCGTCGACACCATAGGTTTTGGGGATGTCCAACGCCCGCGTGTCGGCGTCGTCGATCAGGAACAGTCCGGCGAGACCGCGCTGCACGTGCCGTTCGGTGGATCCGTGCGGGTGTGGGTGATACCAGAGCGTCGACGCCGACTGGCCGATCGTCCACGCCGGTTCCCAGCGTCCGCCGGCTTCGATGGTCTGGTGCGGGCCGCCGTCGTATCGGGCGGGCAGATGCATGCCGTGCCAATGGACGGTCGTGGGCTCTGCCAGTGTGTTGTCGATCGTGAATGCGACAGATTCTCCGCGTTCGGCGCGGACGGTCGGCCCCAGAATGGATCCGTTGAAACCCCAAGTGTCGGTGAGTTTTCCCGCGACGATCTCGGTGGTCCCGGCACCGGCACGAAGTGTGAAGTGGCGAACACCGGCGTCGTCGACGGTGGATTCGGCAAGCGGCGGAATCGGTAGCGGACGCGAAGTTCCGGCCACCGCCAACGTGGCGCTCTTCGCTGCCGGGTCGGCGCCGCAGCCCACCGCGAGCCCGAGGGGCGCTGCGGCCAGACCGAACAGAATCGTGCGCCTGGAAATCCGGTTCATCGTTCTCCTGGAAGTAGTGCGTGATCAACTACTTCCAGTCAACGGGCCGAGATGTCGTGCCGAATCCTGCCGACGGGCCTGTCGGAACTCCTCCCTCGGACCCTTGCGGCGGGTGGGATGTTCTGGTACTCGGGTGTTACCGCAGGCGGGCCAGAACGTCTTCGTGCAGCAGTCCGTTGGTGGCGACCGCGCTGCCGCCGTGCGGACCTGCGCCGCCGTCCAGATCGGTGAACGCGCCGCCGGCCTCACGGACCAATACGTCGAGCGCTGCCAGATCCCACAGGGAAACCTCGGGTTCGGCAGCAATGTCGACGGCGCCTTCGGCCACGAGGCAGTAGGAGAAGAAGTCCCCGTAACCGCGCACGCGCCAGACGTGGTCGGTGAGTTCGACGAACTGATCGCGAATTCCGCGGTCCTTCCACCCCGAGAGGCTCGAGAAGCTCAGGCTCGCTGACTCGCTGCGATCGACGGCGGATACCTGGATCGCCCGCGCATCACTGTCCCCGAAGGACGTATGTGCACCCAAACCTGTTGCAGCCCACCATCGCCGATTCAGTGCAGGTGCGCTCACGACGCCGATGACCGGGACGCCGTCCTCGAGCAAGCTGATCAGCGTGGCCCACACCGGTACGTTGCGGACGAAGTTCTTGGTCCCGTCGATGGGGTCGACCACCCACTGTCTGCCCTCGAAGACTGCGTCGCCGCCGAATTCTTCGCCGAGTACGGAATCCGCAGGACGATGCTCACCGAGCGTCGCGCGCACTGCTCGCTCGACAGCCAGATCGGCGTCGGAGACGGGGGTGAGGTCCGGCTTGTCGTCCACTCGAAGGTCGAGGGCGCCGAAGCGGGCGCGAGTGATCGCGTCAGCCTCGTCGGCGATACGGAGGGCGAGTGCGAGGTCGGATGCGCGATCGGTCACGGGTACACAACCTACCGGCTCAATCGGGGAGGACCTCGTTCAGCTTTCCGGTTGCGATGTCGAAGACGAATCCGCGTAGGGAGGTCGTCGCGGTGACGAACGGACTGTTCTCGATGCGCTTCAACGACTGACGGACGTCCTCGTCGATGTCGGGAAACGATTCGGCAGCCCAATTTGGTTTGATGCCGATCTCGTCCTGGATGGATCGCTTGAAGTCGTCGTCGGTGAACGTCAGCATTCCGCAGTCGGTGTGGTGGATGAGGATGATCTCGGTAGTTCCCAGCAGACGCTGGCTGATGGCCAGGGATCGGATCTCGTCGTCGGTGACGACTCCACCCGCATTGCGGATGACGTGCGATTCGCCTTCCTTGATTCCCAGCACCCGATAGACGTCGATGCGGGCGTCCATGCAGGCGAGTACGGCGACGTGTTTGCTGGGTGGGAGGGGGAGCGGTCCGGTGAACTGCTCGGCGTAGGCGGCGTTGTTCTGCAGGTATTCGTCGGTGACAGTCATCGTTCCAGTAGGTTCCCTCGGAGCGAGGTTGGCAAGGCTTCCAGTCCCGGTGATCCCAATACGTGACGGGCGGCAGGGCCGAGGTCGGCACCCGGTAGCCTTGAGAACCGTGCATCCCGACGTAATTGCAGACCTGAACGCCCTCGACACCACCCTTCGCACCTGCGAATCGGTTGTGGACGTCGAGGAGCTGCGCCGACGCATCGACGAGCTCGAGCACCAGGCAGCCGACCCGGGTCTGTGGAACGACCAGGAACACGCCCAGCAGGTCACGAGCCAGCTCTCCCACGCGCAGGCCGAGCTGCGCCGGATCGTGGCACTACGCGAGCGACTCGACGAGATGCCGATCCTCTACGAACTGGCAGAAGACGAAGGCCCCGACGCGGTGGCCGACGCCGACGCCGAGCGCGCGAGCCTGCGAGACGACATCGCGGCGATGGAAGTCAAGACCATGCTCTCGGGCGAGTACGACGAGCGCGACGCGCTCATCAACATCCGCTCCGGTGCCGGCGGTATCGACGCTGCAGACTGGGCCGAGATGCTCATGCGTATGTACATCCGCTGGGCGGAGAAGCACGACTACGGCGTCGAGGTCTACGACACGTCGTACGCCGAAGAAGCCGGACTCAAGAGCGCGACGTTCGCGATCAAAGGCCCGTACACGTACGGCACGTTGTCCGTCGAGATGGGCACCCACCGGCTCGTTCGCATCAGCCCCTTCGACAACCAGGGGCGTCGTCAGACGTCGTTCGCCGAGGTCGAGGTACTGCCGGTCGTCGAGACGACCGACCACATCGAGATCAACGAGAACGACATCCGCGTCGACGTCTACCGCTCGTCCGGTCCCGGCGGCCAGTCGGTCAACACGACGGACTCCGCCGTTCGACTCACGCACATCCCGACGGGAATCGTCGTCACCTGTCAGAACGAGAAGTCGCAGCTCCAGAACAAGGTGTCGGCGATGCGCGTCCTGCAGGCCAAGCTGCTCGCGGTCAAGCGTCAGGAAGAGCGCGCCGAGATGGATGCGCTCAAGGGCGACAGCGGCAGCTCGTGGGGCAACCAGATGCGCTCCTATGTTCTGCATCCGTACCAGATGGTCAAGGACCTGCGTACCGAGTACGAGGTCAACAACCCGTCGGCAGTGCTCGACGGCGACATCGACGGGTTCCTCGAGGCCGGCATCCGCTGGCGCATGAGCGAGAACCAGTCCGCATAGCGTTCGGATACCGAAAGGCACGATGACTTTACTTCGACCTGGGCAGAACCTGCTCGATTGGCTTCAAACCACCGGTTTGTCCGTCCTCATGACCGTGCTCGGGGCGATGATTCTCGCCCGGTTGGTCAGTTGGGGTGGCAACAAGGTCACCGACCAGATCGACTCCAACTATCAGTTGGGCGATGCGCTGGTTCGTTCCGAGGCGACCAAGCATCGTCACTCGGTCGCGCAGGTCATCACCTGGGTGGTCATCACGTTCATCTACGTGATCGCGACGCTGAAGGTTCTCGACCAACTGAACCTGCCGATCGGCAGTCTCGTCGCGCCGGCGACCGTTCTCGGTGCGGCGCTCGGTTTCGGTGCACAGCGCGTCGTGCAGGACATTCTTGCCGGTTTCTTCATCATCACCGAACGTCAGTACGGCTTCGGTGACACCGTGCGACTTGCGATCACCGGCTCCTCCGACGACGCCGAGGGTGTCATCGAGGACGTGACCCTGCGCGTGACGCGGATGCGGAACTCCGACGGCGAGGTCATCACCGTTCCCAACGGCCAGATCGTGAAAGCGACCAACCTGTCCAAGGATTGGGCACGCGCCGTCATCGACGTTCCGGTTCCGGCGACCGCCGATCTCACCCGGGTCAACGAGGTGCTTCGCCAGGTCGGAGTCGACGCGATGGCCGACCGCGGACTCAAGAAACTGCTGCTCGACGAGCCCACGGTCATGGGCGTCGAAAGCCTGGAGGTCGATCAGGTCAACGTGCGGATGGTCGCGCGCACACTCCCTGGCAAACAGTTCCAGGTCGGACGCGCTCTTCGCGTCCGCGTCGCCGCAGCACTGCGACGTCAGGGGATCACGGTGTCACCGGATCTGCACACCGTACGGACCGAGGAGGCGAGCGAATGACCGATCAGGAACCGCGCCGCGGACTCGACCGACTGTTTCACCTGGACTGGCTCCCGTCCCGGATTTTCGGCGGCCGGATGCGAACCTCTACCTTCATTCTCATCGTGGCGTGGATATTGACGTATCTGTTGCATACGTATCTCAATCCTGAGGACCCGACCGCAGTGACACCACCGCCCAGCGTGGACACGTCGCAGACCGAGCCTTACGTCGCGCCCTCGGTCAAACCGTCGACGACGACCCCCGTGCCGTCCTCGACCGAGCCGACGACTACGTCCGAGACCCAGTCTCCGGAATCGAGCACGGGCAGCTCAGGTTCTCCGACGCCGACTTCGGGTCCCGCGCCTGCGCCGGGCAACGCCGAACAGTCCGCGACCACGGTGCCGACCACTCCGGCGACGACGACCGTTCCCCAACCTGGCGCGGCGATGCAGGCACCGACGTCTGTGCCGCAGTCACCCGCGACCACCGGTACCGGATAAGGACGAGGGTGCTCGCGCGTGGCGCCAAGGTCACCGTTAGATAACGGCTAGACTGGCTAGTTGTGATCAGCATGAAGAATGTGTCGAAGTCCTACAAGGCCTCCACCAGGCCGGCGCTCGACAAGGTCAGTGTGGAGGTGGAGAAGGGGGAGTTCGTCTTCCTCATCGGCCCCTCCGGCTCCGGCAAGTCGACGTTCATGCGGTTGCTGCTCAAGATGGAGTCGCCCACGTCCGGCGACATCGAGGTCGCGGATTTCCACGTCAACAAGTTGGCGGCCCGCCGCGTGCCGAAGCTTCGCCAGAGCATGGGCTGTGTGTTCCAGGACTTCCGCTTGCTTCAGCAGAAGACGGTCTCCGAGAACGTGGCCTTTGCGTTGGAAGTCATCGGCAAGCCCCGCAACGTCATCGCGCGCACTGTGCCCGAGGTTCTCGACATGGTCGGTCTGGCCGGCAAAGCCGATCGACTGCCCACCGAACTTTCCGGCGGTGAGCAGCAGCGCGTCGCCATCGCCCGCGCATTCGTGAACCGCCCTCTCGTGCTGCTCGCCGACGAGCCCACCGGCAACCTGGACCCCGAAACGAGCCAGGACATCATGCTGCTGCTCGAGCGGATCAACCGCACCGGCACCACCGTCGTGATGGCGACCCACGATCACCACATCGTCGACTCCATGCGTCGACGCGTCATCGAACTCGATCTCGGCAAGGTGACCAGAGACGAAGCGCGGGGTGTGTACGGCGTCGGCAGGTAGCGCCGACTACGACCACACGTCCCGTACGCCCACCGGTTGTCGTGAAACAACCGGCCTCTCGAAAAGGAATCGGATTCCCCGATGCGCGCCAGCTTTATTTTCAGCGAAGTCCTGACCGGCCTACGCCGCAACATCACGATGACCATCGCCATGATCTTGACGACGGCGATCTCCCTCGGACTCTTCGGCGGCGGTCTGCTGGTCGTGCAGATGGCAGGAAAGACCCAGCAGATCTTCCTCGAACGCGTCGAGGTGCAGATCTTCCTGACCGACGACATCTCTTCGGCCGATCCCGGTTGCGAGCAGGAGATCTGCAGTTCGTTGCGCAAGGAACTCGAGCAGACTCCGTCCGTCGTCGCGGTTCAGTACCTCAACCGCGAAGACGCCGTGAAGGACGCCACCGAGCGCGTCTTCAAGGACCAGCCCGAACTGGCAGCCCTGGTGAGCCCGGACAGCTTCCCGGCGTCGTTCAAGGTCAAGCTCAGTGACCCGGAGCGGTTCGGCGTCATCAACGACACCTTCGGTTCGAGGCCCGGCGTCGAGAGTGTGCTCAATCAGCGCGAGTTGGTGGACCGACTGTTCAGCGTGCTCGGTGGAGTGCGCAACGCAGCGTTCGCGATCGCGATCGTCCAGGCGATAGCGGCCATCCTGCTCATCGCCAACATGGTCCAGATCGCCGCGTTCACGCGTCGTACCGAGGTCAACATCATGCGGTTGGTCGGCGCGACGCGTTGGTACACCCAGCTTCCGTTCCTCCTCGAAGCCGTCGTGGCGGCCTTGATCGGTGCGGTGCTCGCCATTGCCGGACTGTTCACGGCGAAGAACGTCTTCATCGACGGGGTCCTGTCCGACGTCTACGAAGCAAACATCGTGGCGCGGATATCCAACAGTGACGTGCTGTTCGTCTCGCCGATCCTCGTGCTTGCCGGTGTCGGAATGGCCGCGGTGACGGCGTACGTGACGCTGCGTCTGTACGTCCGCGAGTAATCGGTTTGCACGAGCTTCTATGCTGGAACAGCAAGAACCATTCGACAGCAAGACAGCGGACTGAGAGGCCCGGACAGTGAAGGAAAAGGGCCGCAAGGTCATTGCGACCAATCGCAAAGCACGCCACAACTACACGATCATCGACACCTACGAGGCCGGCATCGCTCTCGTCGGGACCGAGGTCAAGAGTCTGCGTGAAGGCAAGGCGTCGCTCGTCGACGCGTTCGCCACGGTGGACAACGGCGAAGTGTGGTTGCGCTCGTTGCACATTCCGGAGTACACGCAAGGCACGTGGAACAACCATTCGCCACGTCGTACCCGAAAGCTCCTGCTGCACAAGCGTGAGATCGAGCACCTCGTCGGCAAGACCCGCGAGGGAAACCAGACGCTGGTCCCGCTGTCGATGTACTTCAACGACGGCAAGGTCAAGGTCGAACTCGCACTGGCAAAGGGTAAGCAGGACTACGACAAGCGCCAGGACATGGCCAAGCGCACCGCCGAGCGCGAGGTGACCCGCGAGCTCGGTCGTCGTATCAAGGGCATGCGCTGACCTCCATCCTGCTTGCCCTCGTGGCGGCAGTTGCCTACGGAGTCAGCGACTTCGTCGGGGGAGTTGCGTCACGACGAGTTGCCGCACTGCGTGTGGTGATCGTCTCGTATCCACTCTCGCTCGTCATCGTTCTGATCGCAGCACCTTTCGTATCCGGGACGCTGACGCCGAACGGTCTGATCTGGGGCGCGATCGCGGGCGTCACGAGTGGTCTGGCGGTCTGGTGGTTCTATCTCGCGCTGGCAACCGGCCCCATGTCGGTGGTCTCGCCGCTGACAGCTGTTCTGGTGGCGGGCATTCCGGTGCTCGTCGGATTCGCATTCGGTGAGCGGCCGGGGTTGATCGCGTACCTGAGTATTGCCGTCGCGCTGGTCGCCGTCGTCCTGGTCAGCCGCGAGTCGCCTGACGACACCGCGGGTGAGGTCGCCGGCGGAATCACCCTCCGCTTCACCAGACAAGTGGCTCTTCTGACCGTCGGAAGCGGTGGCGCATTTGCACTCTCGTTCATCGCACTTCACCAGATCGGCGAGGACAGCGGACTGTGGGCGTTGGCCGTATCTCGAGGTGCCGCGACCGTCGTGGTGTGGTTGGTCGCGCTGGCGGCCGGTCACTTCGTTCTCCCACGAGGCGAGCCACTCAAGCTCGCGGTGTACGTCAGCGTCCTCGACGTCGTCGCGAACGGGACGATGATCTACGCCTTCCAAGGCGGAATGCTCTCACTGGTCAGCGTGATCGGTTCGCTGTATCCGGCTGCGACGGTTCTGCTCGCCATGGTGATGCTGGGCGAGCGGGTAAGCCGCGTGCAACAAGCGGGAATGCTGTTGGCGCTGGCGGCAGTCGGCATGATTGCCGTCGCTGGGGCGTAGTTCCTTTTCAGCGGCTGTGACCCGTACACCCATCGTAGGAACGCGCTGTTTCATTCCTCGACGAGTACCTGGGCTACTTGCACGCCGGATACCCCGATCCGACACCATCCTGTCAAAAGAGTCCCGCGTGGTTTGAACTGGTCTCCGATTGGCGGAGTGGCCAAATTGGAAACGCGGCGGCGGTGCGAGTTTGGTATCGCACCAAACTCAGGGCCTCGGAATAGCTCATGACGGCTCGACAATGCCCGCGGGCGAACCAAATTCAGTACTCCGCAGGAACATCCGAGTGGCCGCGGAAAGGTGGGCCACGGTTTCCTCCGGATCTCCGATATCAGCGGTGAACACCTCGACTCCCAACACGACGTCGGGAGCCACGACCCCCAACGCCCGCACAATCTCCGCGATCGGCGCCGTTCCCTCGCCAGGAGCCAGGCGGCCGGTCATCGGTACATAGGGATCGTGGCGGCCAGGCTGGACACGATCGCTGATCTGCACTTCGAATACCTGACCATGGGTAACCTCTGCAAGCTGGGTCGGCGTACCACCCGAGCGCAGACAGTGCCAAGTATCGAACAGGATTCCAACGCCGGGGTGGTCGGCTCGCCGGACGATGTCCAACGCCGCACCGAGATCCGGTATTCCTGTGCCGGGGATGAACTCCAGACTGACACGAACTCCGACCTCGGCTGCGCGGTCGGCGACTTGTCGCACCGCCGACGCCAGCGCGTTTCTCTTCACTGTCGGATCACCCAAGAAATGGGCGACGTTGAGAGTGCGAGCGTGAAGCGCCTCAGCGGCTTCGAGACACTCGTCGAGATCTACCATGAGCTTGCGCCAGTGTGGAGGTACCTCATCCAGTCGAGCAGAGCCGGGTAGATAGGTCATGAGCGCATCGATCACGCCAACAGTCACACCTAGATCGTCCAGGCGCTCCCGCACTCGGGAGTCGGCACTCTTCACAATCGAATATTGCGAGGGATGAACAGTGATCTCTGGAAAGCCGCCCCTACGGGCCAACTCGGCGAGCTGTATCAAATCAGCGTGTGGGATGCATCCCCAGCAGAGGGCAGTGCCCTCGATTGGCTGCACAGCCTGGTAGGTCATCGATGGCCACTTCTCTTCGTCACTCACACACACTCGGAGGTGATGTGCTGGTCCTGTCGTTGCGACTGCCGGCGGAACGAATACGGTCGACGCGGCTTACAGGTTGGAAGTCCAACATTGGATTGCGAAAGCGAGCTACCAGTGCGCGGGCCGTTTGTTTTCTATCTGGCTGCTCAGTAGTCAAATCAGCAAAAGGAGTTGAACCGCAGACTTTCAGGGGCGCGAAGGCAGCGCCGCAAGAACGTCGTCGTCGAGCTTCCACTCCGCGGCGGCAACATTTGATCGCACTTGTTCGGGGTTCATCGCACCGATGATCACAGAGGGAACGCTCTCCTGCGCGCACAGCCACGCTATGGCGAGTTCGAGTATCGAGTGTCCGTGCGCTTGTGCGAACGCTGACAGTTTCTCCACGTACTCGAAGTTCTCTTCCGTTGCCAGTGTGGCGAAGTACGGCGCACTTGCTAGTCGGCTGCCGGTCGGAAACGGCCGTCGCATCGTGTACTTACCGGTGAGCATTCCGGAAGCAAGCGGAAAGAAAGGGATGATTGACATTCCGACCTCGTGTGCGGCGGGAACAATGTCTGCCTCGATCGCGCGGTTGAGCAAATTCCATTCGACCTGGTTCGCCAATAAATGCGATGCGCCAGTACCGGTGGCGATGCCCTCGGCCTGCCTCATCTGATCCGCGGAGTAGTTCGAGCAAGCTACGTGGCGGGCTTTCCCTTTGGCTACCAGCCCATTCAACGCCTCGATGGCCTCCTCCAGTGGAGCATCGGGGTCAGGGACATGCTGGTAGTACAAGTCGATTCGATCGGTGCTGAGTCGCCGCAAGCTTGCCTCACAGCTATCCTCGATGCTTCGTGCGAGTACTCCGGGCTTGTAATCGACCTCACGCGGGCGTGGAATCGCTTTGGTGGCGATTACCACCTGGTCTCGTTGACCTGCGAGCGCCTTGCCGAGGATTTCCTCCGAGCGCCCGTTTCCGTACATCGTCGCTGTGTCAAAGTGGGTGACGCCCTCATCGAGGGCGGTACGGACGACCTCCGTACTCCCCTCAGGGTCCAGCCGGGTACCAAAGTTGTTACACCCTAAGCCAATACGCGAGACTTGAAGATCGCGCGCGAGTTGTCGTAATTCCATGTCATTCCCCTTGTTTTCGCCACTTACGTGAATTCGTCGCCCCGCGAACTCGACGAATGATTGGACGCAAGATCAATTACCCTGCAAGAGCTCTGAGCGGTCGGCAGGCCCTGTGGGACGAACGAACATCTACATTCCATACATCGACAAGGTTGGTCCGCCGACCCACTTCATCGGAGCGATTCAAATCGTGCACGAGCCCGGACCGCAGTAGGAAGTGGTTTTTTCCACTCATCGGGATTCCTCTTCTCGGTCATGATGATTCATCGGGCTAGCTATCTCGCGTGGAGACAGGCGGCGCGGTACAACAGTTGGCATTGGTTTGGCCGGATTCTCAGTCATCTCTCAACGATGTGCGCCCGCTCCACCGAGTCACCCGCTTGTAGATGTCCTCGCTTCTCGGAGAATTTTCTTCAGCCGCGTCTGTCGGCCGGCGCTGCGCGTAGGTGAACCCGCTCGCCTTGTTTTCCGAAGAGGCTGATCGCCTCGGCCGGCCGTCCGTCGGCAGCACTGATGCGGTGCGGGATGTGCGTGTCGAACTCGGCGGCCTCGCCTGCCCCCATGATGAAATCCCGGTCGCCGAGTTGGAGTCGGATGCGCCCGGACAGAACGTAGACCCACTCGTAGCCCTCGTGGGATCCCGGTTCGCGATCGTCGTCGGTGGGCGAGATGATCATCTTGTAGGCCTGCAGATTGCCGGGTTGACTGGTCAGCGGAATGACCGTCATACATCCGACCGTTCGAGGTTCTTCTCGAACGCGGGGGTCCTTGATCTTGCTGTTCACCAGGTCGTCCAACGGGACGCCGTGTGCCTTGGCAATCGGCAGCAGCAACTCCAAGTTGGCTCGGCGAGTACCGGATTCGAGTCTCGACAGTGTGCTGACGCTGATGTCGGTGGTCTCCGACAGGTCGGCCAGGGTCATCTCGGACTGCTGGCGCAACGCACGTAGGCGAGGGCCGATGCCGGCTAGTACGGCTTCGAACGATGGTTCGGTCATGCACTCATTTTGCCAAAGTGGCAACAGTGTTTGTCAAGACTGCGTTCTCTTGTCATTCTGGATTCATGACGCAGAACTCATTCGACGTAGCAGTAATCGGAGCCGGTGCGGCAGGCCTCAACGCCGCACTCATTCTCGGTCAGGCACGCAGGTCCGTGATCGTCTTCGACAACGGATCGCCACGGAACGCGGCCGCCGACCACATGAACGGATTCCTCTCCCGTGACGGCATGAACCCGGCAGAATTGTTGACCATCGGCCGAGGTGAGGTCCGCAAATTCGGCGGCGAGTTCCATGACGGCACCGTTGTCTCCGTGACACGGGACGGCGAGAAATTCTCGGTAGAACTGGCTGACGGCAGCAAGATTCAGGTGCGCAAGGTGCTTGTTTCGACGGGTCTGACGGACCGCCTACCGGTAGAACTCGAAGTCTTCGGCGAGCGTTGGGGACGCGATGTGTTGCACTGCCCGTACTGCCACGGGTACGGCGTGCGTGATCAGCCGCTCGGCGTGATCGCCAAGAGCGCGGAATTTGCGATGCACCAGGCGCTCATGGTTCGCCAGTGGTCCGATGACGTGGTTCTCTTCCTTCATCGCATCACCGAACTGAGTTCCGAAGATCGGGAAAAGCTTGCGGCTCGCGGTATTTCGATCGTCGAGGGTGAGGTTGCCGGTCCCGTCGTCGAGGATGATCGGTTGGTGGGCGTGCGGTTGGCCGACGGCAGTGTGGTCGCGCGTTCGGCGGTCTTTGTCGGTGGCGCCCTCACGATGGACCCCAACGATGCGATCTTGCGCGCATTCGGTGCGCAGCGCGCCGAGACGATGATGGGCGATTTTGTCACAGTCGACATGATGGGGGCCACAAGCGTGCCCGGCGTGTTCGCTGCGGGCAATGTCGTGGACCCGGGTGCCCAGGTCATCATGGCCGCAGCCGCCGGGGCGAAGGCCGGAGCGGGGATCAACATGATGTTGACCAACGACGACCTCGAGGTTGCACTCGCGCTTCGCAGTTGAATTGTGCGTAGCGTGGGGTGATGGACGCAGTGAGAGTGTTGATCACGGGTGCGACCGGATACATCGGCGGACGTCTTGCCCCTCGCCTGGTCGAAGAGGGTCATCGAGTTCGAGTGGTGGTGCGCAGCCCGGAGAAACTACGCGATGTTCCCTGGCACGATTCCGTGGAGATCAAGCGCGGGGATCTGACCGACAGTGGCACCCTCTCAGGTGTTTTCGACGATATCGACGTGGTCTACTACCTCGTTCACGCCATGGGTGGGGGAGGGTCGTTCTCGGATATCGACAAGCGAAGCGCGGAGAACGTCGCCGCCGCTGCCCGCGATGCGGGGGTGCGACGGATCGTCTACCTGGGCGGGCTTCATCCGTCCGACCGAGAGTTGTCGACTCACTTGCAGTCCCGGCTCGAAGTCGGTCGGATCCTGCTCGACTCCGAGGTTCCGACGGTTGTGTTCCAAGCTGGAGTGGTGATCGGATCGGGTTCGGCGTCCTTCGAAATGGTGCGCCACTTGACCAATCGGCTTCCGGTGATGACCACACCCAAGTGGGTGCACAACAACATTCAGCCGATCGCGGTGCGTGACGTACTCCACTATTTGATTGCAGCCGCGGCGACGACGCCGGAGGTCAACCGCGCCTTCGACATCGGTGGGCCGGATGTCATGCAGTACGGCGAAATGATGAACACCTACGCCGACGTCGCTGGATTGGTACGCCGACGCATCCTCGTCCTGCCCGTCCTCACCCCGCGTCTGGCAGGTCACTGGGTGGGATTGGTCACGCCGATCCCACGAGGTTTGGCGATGCCCCTGATCGAATCCCTGCAGAACGACGCGGTGATGCACAATCACGACATCGACGGCTTCATCCCGCCTCCCGCCGAGGGCCTCACGCCGTATCGAGAAGCGGTGCGACTGGCACTTCGAAAGATCGACACCGGTGAGGTGGAGACGGCGTGGTCCGGTGCAACGATCGCGGGCGCTCCATCCGATCCTCTTCCATCCGACCCGGATTGGGCCGGCGAAGCGGTCTACGTCGATCATCGCGAACGTGACTGCGCGGCGGATCCGAAAACCCTCTGGTCGGTGGTCGAGTCGATCGGCGGCGAGAACGGTTGGTATTCATTCCCTTTGGCGTGGGCCATTCGGGGGTGGATGGACCGCGCGGTCGGTGGTGTCGGACTGCGCCGGGGCAGGCGGGATCCACGCCGGCTCAACACGGGCGAAGCCCTGGACTTTTGGAGGGTCGAAGAAATCGATCGAGGCAAGTTGCTCCGATTGCGCGCCGAGATGAAGGTCCCGGGCGGAGCATGGTTGGAGTTGCGAGTATCAGAAGGCCCAGCCGGTGCCGACGGACGGCCGGTGGGTTCCCACCTCGATCAACGCGCGGTCTTCTTCCCTCGCGGGCTCGCGGGTCGGGCGTACTGGTATTCGATCCTGCCTTTCCACGGAGTCGTCTTCCAGGGGATGATCACCAACATCACCGGTGCCGCCGAGCGTGAGATGGCTGCGGTGCAGGAAACGGGTGCAGTGCAGGAAGCGGGTGCAGTGCAGGAAACGGCTGGGCCGAAGGACACGGAAAGTGCCGCCGATTAATTGGTATGACTTCCGAACTTCGGCGCGTTATAGTGAATAGCCCCACGAAAGACGCGGGGCACACACGGGGCTGAACGGTTTCGACTGCGTGTGTTGAGTTAGGGGAAGCGTGTCGGTGCAGGCAAGAGACCACCGTAAGCGTCGCTGCAAACCTATAAGCGCCGATTCCAATCAGCGCGACTACGCTCTCGCTGCCTAAGTAGCGAAGCGTGTCTGTCAGCCCGGGGTTGCCCTCGACCCGGTTCCTGGCATCAGCTAGAGGGCTTTACTGTTCGGCTCGGTCACGGAGTCGAATGGGACATCAAACAGTGACTGGGATCGTCATCCTGGCTTGTTCGCGAGACTGGGAGATCCAAGTAGAGACTTAGCGAACTGCACACGGAGAAGCCCTAGCGATTCAACGTAGGACCCGGGTTCAATTCCCGGCAGCTCCACAACAGGTCGGGCCGGAGAGCACACGCTCTCCGGCCCGACCTTTTTGCTGCCTTCTTGCTGCTGTCTTGCTGCGGCACTCTGCTGTGTGGCCCGGGCCTTCTTGCGATCAGGAGCCGAAGAATCCCAGGTCGACCGAGCCGACGAAGCCGGGAGCTTCCTTGGCCAGCGGCTTGCCGTCCAGATCGGCAGGCAATGCAATGCCCAGGCTCTGGAGGATTGTCGGGGTGATGTCGGCGATCGTGTACGAGTCTGTGTTCTGACCGGCCGCGTATCCCGAGCCGCGTGCTATGACGAATGTCGTTGCTTCCGCGGGTGTCTGACCGCCGTGCCCACCGGCGGGCTTGTGCCCGTGATCCGCAGTGACCAGTACAGTCCACTTCTCGCCGGTCTTTGCTGCGCGCTGATCGACGGCATCGACAATCTTGCCCACCTGAGCATCGACCGAGGCGATGGACTCTTCGTACGCAGCGCCGTTGGTGCCGCCGCTATGTCCCGCGCCGTCCACCTGATCGAGTTGGGTGAAGATCAGGTCAGGTCCCTTGTCTGTGATGTCGCGGGCGACGGCGTCTGCCGTCGCAGCGTCGGTGGCCGCTCCGGAACCTGCATCGGCCGTGGTGACGACAACGTCGGCTTTCGGTGTCCCACTGGAGGCGATGTTGTCGATGCCGCCCCAGGTGGAGATCGATTCGGTGAGGAGGGAGGGCTTTGCTGTTTCCAGCCGGGTGAAGACGCTCGGGTAGAGGTCGAAGCGGGCGCCCGCGTACGTGTTGTCCTTGACTCCGTGCTTGGTATCCCAGACTCCGGTCAGGATGGTCGACCACGACGGTCCGGAGATGGTGGTGTGGCCGAGGATGGAAGATTCTCCGCTGGTTCCTTCGGCGATCAGCTTCTGGAGGCGGGGAGCGTCGGCGGTCTTGATGTGGCTGAGCATAGTGCCGTCGAGGCCGATGACAACTGTCTTCTCGGCGGCCGACGGATTGAGGTCGGACGATCCGGGAATTGCTGCAGCAGTTGCAGTTCCGGCAGCAACAGCGCCAGCGAGGAGGAGTGTGATAGCGGCTGAGGTGCGTGCGATTTTCTTGGTCACGCTAAGCATCTTGCGATAGGACTAGACCAATTGCACTACCTGGATGTGAGGGTTGTCCTGTTGTTCACGGCAGATTCAGATTGGACTAGACCAATGTTTCCTCAGGCGGCCCAACCGTCGAGGATGACGCTGACCGCGTGATCGAGGTGAAGGGGCTCGCCGTCCCATCTTGGGATGATCGCGTCGTCGGGTATGTCTCCGCGCAGTAGGCCATCAGCGAATCCCTCGGTCGGTGGTGCTGGGTCGATGACGTCACCATTGGCGTAAAGGAACTCGAACTTCTGCTCGCCGAGAGCAGTGATCGTGAACTGGCCGTCATGCAGCGCGCGGTGGCAGGTGCCGCACAGCATGATCAGATTGTCCAAGTCCGTATTTCCGCCGCGTCCCCAGAATTTCACGTGATGTGCGTGTAAGAAGCGAGTCCGCCCGCAACCCGGTGTGCGGCAAGATCCGTCGCGGTAATTCAATGCCAGCATTTGTTTGGCGCTGACGACGCGGGTCCTTCGGCCCAGATTCAAAACGCATCCCTCCTTTGTCGTTCCCAGGCGAAGTTTCGCGTTGCAGAGCACTTCCTCGGCGGCACTTTGGGGGAGCGCGGGTCCACTCGGTACACGGACGGTGTTCGCTTCGTGGAAGAACACAACTTCGTTCGCGGCGGCCTTGGACGTGCGGTCTGTGACTGCGGCGGTGGCGAGCTCTGCCATCGCGACGAGTCCTGGTCCGATATTTCCGGCCGGGTTCTTTGCAGCCTTCTCGTCGACAGGGCGGATGGCAGCGGTTCGGGTGCGTTCACGTTCCGCCACCGCCAATGCTGCGAGGATTCGGGCGCCGTCCTGTGCGGGCAGGCGTCCTTTGATGACAAACTCGCCCGTATCAGAGTCCCAATGCCAGCGGACCTGAAGATGTTCGGGCGCTTTGCTTTTGCCGGATTCATTGTCGGTTGCTTTACGCAGACCTGCGGCGAGACGATCGATCTGGGCTGCGGGCGCCTCGCATCCGAACCGAACCATC
This sequence comes from Rhodococcus sp. BH5, assembly GCF_027583855.1. Taxonomy (NCBI): domain Bacteria; kingdom Bacillati; phylum Actinomycetota; class Actinomycetes; order Mycobacteriales; family Nocardiaceae; genus Rhodococcus; species Rhodococcus sp. BH5. The sequence goes on along the minus strand of NZ_JAJHVW010000001.1, from coordinate 933,094 downwards.
TGCTTTTCGTTTGACGGCGTGGTGACCCGGGTGAGTGCGCGAACCTTCGAGTAGGACAGCCGGCCTTGCTCGAAGGCCTTCCGCATCTCGGGCAAAGGTCGGAGCGCTTTGGCGACGCGAACATATTCCCTGCCGGTGTGCAGGCTCATTCCACATTTCCACGACAGCCAGTGGGCGCATGAATGCAGTCCGGGGCCGGACCAGCCGCGGTCTTCGTCGAACTTCGACAGGAGGGTGAGGAATCGAGCCGTGGCCGCGGCGATCTGGCCGGCGAGAGCGCAGATTTCGGAGCCGAGTTGCTCTACGTCGCTTCGGGTGGAACCCTGCGTTTCTTCATTGATCAGTGCTGCGGTATCGGTCAGTTCTGCGTTCATCGTTGCCCCCCGGCGCGTGTCCGACATTGTTTCGAATGTACGTTCGATAATAGATGCCAGTACCGACACACATCCGTGGATGAGGACGGAAAGCGTCCCCGCGGGGACGTCTAACCGCTGCCGATCGAGTACTCGGCGTAGGTACCGACATCCTCGAAGCCAGCGTTTCGATAGAGCTGTGCGCCGTCGCTGGACGCCTGAAGTACAGCGGTTCGGGCACCTCGCTCGCGGGCGATGTCGAGTGCGGCAAGGGTGACCGCCGAGCCGAATCCGCGTCGGCGCGCCGTTTCGAGTGTGACGACCCCATACAGTCCGGCGACGTCGGCGGCAAAATGGACCTCGGCTCCGGCGACAGGCTGGGAGTTCGCGTATCCCACGACAAACGAACTCCGCGAGCGCTCATCGAGGATGTCATCGGCGGTGTCTTCGAAGAAACGTATTACTGCGGTTGAGGGCGGCGACCAATTGGCGGCCATCACGGCGGCGTAGTCGGCGAGCTGCGAACGAGTCGTCACTCGCTGAACGCACAGTTCTGAGACAGGCGTTGGGCGTGGGACGACGTTCAAGTCTGCCGTCATCGCTCTTTCTTCCTCGGAGCGCACGCAGCCGAGGGCTGACAAGCGAGCGCCGAGGTCAGAGGGCTTGTCGCGCGGACCTGTCCACCAGGAGAACGGACGACCGGTTGCTCGAAGCCACGCGAGTACGTCGAGTAGTCGTCGGTCTTCTTCCGGGCCTTCAGCAGCAGGTACAGCGAAGCGCGCACCAGCGATGATGTTGAAAGTGTCGTCGGTGAGGCCGCTGTCTGCGACGACAACATCTGCAGAGACCGTGACCGATCCCGTCGGCAAGTGTTCATGCAGGTGGCAGGCATGGGATACCAAGTTGGCGTCCATGGCGTCGAGGACATCGCCGACGAGTGCTTCACGATTCACAAAAGAAATTCTACGAACCCCATCCAAATGGTTTTCGGCTCCGAATGCCGTGTATGACGCCCAACCGACGGCAACAGCAGGACGGTGACCAGCACCTGGTGGTGCTAGTGCTGCCTGGAGGAAAGGTATCGAGCCATCGCCCGGCTCGCGCCTGGCATCTGTCCAACCTTCGGATGTGCCCGTTCACCGCTCAGCTTCGCCTCTCCGGTGTCAAGGCGGTGCAGGCTCGCTATCGAGTTCGAGGTTGGAACGGTGCCGAGCGCAGTCCGGTCGCCGACGCCCGCGCCGCACTCGACGCGATAACGAAACGTAATTCACAAGCTCAGGTGATCCTGCTGGGGCACTCGATGGGCGGACGGGTCGCCGCCGAACTATGTGGCGATCCGGCGGTGGTCGGTGTGGTCGCGCTGGCGCCGTGGTGGCCCGATGGAACGTCGGTGAATCTGCGTTCGGACACACCACTGTCAGTCCTTCACGGCACGGCTGACTCCTGGACCGATCCGGAGGTGTCGCGGCGAAAGTTCGACGAACTGCAGGCGTCGGGTAAGAGCGCTGAATGGATCGGCATCGACGGCGCAGGCCACTTCATGCTCCGTCGGGCGGCGACTTGGCATCGCCTCGTCGCGGATGCAATCGCAGGAATGAGTCGCGGGGTAGCCGCAACAAAGATGGGAGAACGACGATGAGTTCCGACAAGCGCAAGGTGGCCGTCGTCGGTAGTGGTGTCGCAGGTCTGACAGCGGCGTGGGTGCTCAGTAAGGACAGTGACGTCACCCTCTACGAAGCGGATTCACGGCTCGGCGGGCACGCGGACACCCATTCGGTCACCGACCCGGAAGGGCGAAGCCTCGCCATCGACACGGGGTTCATCGTCCACAACGATCGCACCTATCCGACATTGTTGCGATTGTTCGCAGAACTAGATGTGCCTACGCAGGAATCCGATATGAGCATGTCGGTCAGGTGTGGGGGGTGCGGGCTCGAGTACTCGGGAGGCCAAGGGTTGCGCGGCGTTCTCCCGACGCCGGGGCTGCTGGTGAACGGCAGTTTTCTGTCGATGTTGATGGAGGTCAAGCGCTTCCACCGCCGTGCCCGCGCATTGCTCGACAACACGGATCCGTCGGCACCTGACCAGACACTTGGGGTGTTTCTGCGCAGCGGCCGGTTCTCCGACTACTTCACCGCTCACTTCATGACTCCGCTCGTGTCGGCAGTCTGGTCGTGTGATCCCGGCTCGGCGCTGAAATATCCCGCGCGGTACCTGTTCTCGTTCCTCGATCACCACGGAATGCTGAGCGTCACTGGATCGCCGACCTGGCGAACAGTCACCGGTGGATCGGGCGAATACGTTCGTCTCGTCGCCAAAAGTATCGGGGATATCCGCCTCAACACGCCGGTTCGCGCCGTCCACCGGTTCGACGATCGCGTCGACATTCGTGACGGCGACGACCAGATCCAGACCTTCGACGCAGCCGTGGTCGCAACGCATCCGCAGCAAGCACTGAAGATTTTGGCGGATCCGACGCATGCCGAATCCCAGGTCCTCGGCGCAATGCCGTACTCCGTCAACCACACCCAACTTCACACGGACGAAAATGTGCTGCCCGGCAACACCAATGCGCGCGCGTCGTGGAACTACTACATCCCTGAATGCAACGCGAAGCCGGATCACGTTCTGGTCAGCTACGACATGACGAGGTTGCAGCGGCTGCCGGAGACCGGTCGGCGCTACCTGGTGACGTTGGGGGGAGACGAAATGGTGTCCCCGGACTCCGTGATCGATCAGATGACCTACGAGCATCCGCAGTACACACCCACCTCCGTCGCCGCTCAAGCGCGGCTTCCTGAGCTGGACTCGGACGTACTCGCGTTTGCCGGCGCATACCACGGATGGGGCTTCCACGAGGACGGTGCACTGTCTGGCCTGCGTGCCGCCGAACGCGTCGGAGGTCGGTGGCCGTGACTACTCCCATCACGCCGTCCATCGTTCATACGAGCATCCGACACGTACGAACGGAGCCGTTGCACAACGAGTTCGAGTACCGAAGCTACAGTTGGCTCGTCGACGTCGACGATTTGCCCGAGCTCCCGAAGGCTTTGCGGCCCTTGGCGAAGTTCGACGCCGGGGATCACCTCGGCGACCCCACTCGATCGATTCGTGCCAACGTCGAGACTTTTCTGACAACCAACGGACTGGAGTTCGCCGGCGGTCGCATCCTCATGCTTACGAACGCGCGTGTGTTCGGCCATGTGTTCAACCCGCTGAGTGTGTTCTGGTGTCTGAACGACGACGGCAGTCAGCGGTGCGTCGTTGCCGAGGTTCACAACACCTACAGCGAACGGCACTGCTACCTGCTCGAAACCGACGAACGTGGCGGGGTTCGCACGCCCAAAGAGTTCTACGTATCTCCGTTCAACGATCTGGACGGCGAGTACCGGATGCGACTTCCGCTACCCGACACCGCGCTCGCGCTCTCGATAGTTCTGGCCCGTGACGGCAAGGCGCCCTTCGTGGCCACGGTGTCCGGTCGTTGTGTGCCGGCGACGACGCGCGAGATCGTGCGCAGTGCGCTCGCCATCCCGCTGGCTCCGCTCCGAGTCGCCGCGCAGATCCGATTTCAAGGAATCCGGCTGTGGGCCAGGCGCTTACCCATCGTTCCCCGACCGCAACATCACCCGCAGGAGGCAGTGCAATGACCACAACCACTCTCGGCACCGAACCTTCCGCTCACACGATCGAAACCGAGCGGTGGCCGGGCGTCGCCACCGTGCCGAGCGGGCTCAAAGTGCGGGTTGCATCACCGGTTGCCCGCGCCCTGTTCCACAAGGCGGTCGCACGTTTGCCGCTGCGTGTCCAGATGCCCAACGGTGAGTTCTCCGGTGGCGGTAGCCCCGATTCGCCGTTGATGGTCATTCACCGCCCAGACGACTTCGCTGCTCGTGTGGGTGACAGTGGTTTGATCGGATTCGGCGAGTCGTACATGGCGGGCGATTGGGAAGCGTCCGACCTCACTGCGGTCCTGGAAGTCTTCGCCTCCCGCGTGGCGACGCTCATTCCCGACTTCCTGCAGCGGCTACGAGGCCTCTACATTCCGAAGCAGCCTCGCAGTGAACGGAATTCGACGCAGAACACGCGCTCGAACATCTCCCGGCACTACGACCTCTCGAACGAGATGTTCGAACTGTTCCTCGACGACACCATGACGTATTCCAGTGCCCTCTTCGAGGATCTGTCGGTAGGAGCGACCCCGTCGTGGGACGTGTTCGCAGCGGCGCAGCATCGGAAGATCGATCGACTGCTGGATGGCGCAGGTGTCGGACCCGGTTCGCGAGTGCTCGAAATCGGCACAGGCTGGGGAGAATTGGCGATCCGAGCTGCCCAACGGGGAGCGACGGTGCGCTCGGTGACACTTTCGGTCGAACAGCAGGAATTGGCAGCGAAGCGGATAAGCGCTGCGGGACTGGCAGATCGCGTTCAGGTCGACCTTCTCGACTATCGGCAGGTACAGGGGGAGTACGACGCCGTTGTGTCGGTCGAGATGATCGAGGCCGTCGGCCACCAGTACTGGGGAAGCTACTTCCAGACGATCGACGCCCTGCTGGCGCCGGGTGGGCGCGCAGCGATCCAAGCCATCACGATGCCGCACGATCGAATGCTCGCGACCCGCAACACCTACACCTGGGTGCACAAGTACATCTTCCCCGGCGGATTTCTCCCGTCGGTGCGGGCGATCGAGGACGTCACCGAGCGCATGACAACCCTGCGGGTGCGTGAGCGGATGTCGATGGGCGATCACTACGCGCAGACGTTGCGACTGTGGGACGAGCGATTCAGCGCTCGCACCGACGAGGCGTCCGCGCTCGGGTTCGACGCAGTGTTCGCGCGCATGTGGCATTTCTATCTCTGCTACTCCGAGGCGGGGTTTCGGTCGGGGTATCTCGACGTCCAGCAAATTGTTCTCGATCGGAGGAACCAGCGATGACTGCCACAATGGATCGAACGACACAAGGTACCGGCGTTGCGGGTCGTCTCTCGGACATCCTCAGTCCACTTGTCGGCGGCGAACTTCCGGTGCGGTTGACTGCATGGGACGGCAGCACAGCAGGTCCGGAAGATGCTCCGAAGGTGACGCTTTACAGCCCGAACGTTTTGCGACGCTTGCTCTGGAATCCCGGCGAGTTGGGGGCTGCGCAGGCGTATGTTCTCGGTGAACTCGACGTCGAGGGCGATCTAGGCGACGCACTCACACACGTGTGGAAGGTGTCTGCCGAGCGGGGGCTCGGGTCGATTACCCCGACACCATCGCTCGTCTTGGCCGCGGTCAAGGCTGCGCGATCCTTCGGTGCTTTCGGGAGACCTTTGGCTCCGCCGGCGTCGCAGGCTCAGGTGAAGGGGCGCCTGCACAGCCTCGCCCGCGACCGCGAGGCGATCGGGCACCACTACGATTTGTCGAACGATTTCTACCAATTGATCCTCGATGAGAACATGGCGTACTCCTCGGGCTATTGGACTTCCGATGCACCGGACTACACGCTCGAAGACTCACAGACAGACAAGCTGGACCTGGTGTGCCGCAAGGTCGGTCTCGATCGAGCGCGAGGCTTGCGGTTTCTCGATGTCGGCTGTGGTTGGGGCTCGCTCAGCCTGCATGCAGCGCGGGAGTACGGCGCCAGGGTTGTCGGAATCACGATCTCGGCGGAGCAGAAGGCTTTTGTCGACGCGAAGGTCCGCGCGCTCGGTTTGGAAGACTGGGTCGAGATTCGCCTCCAAGATTATCGAGAGATTCCAGACGGTCCCTTCGATGCGGTCGCTTCCATCGAGATGGGTGAGCATGTCGGTGAGGACAACTATCCGACCTACGTGAAAGCGCTCCACGACAATGTTATTGCCGGTGGCCGTGTGCTGATTCAGCAGATGTCCCGCACTGGCCCGCACCCCGGGGGAGGTCCGTTCATCGAGTCGTTCATCGCGCCGGACATGTACATGCGGCCCGTCGGTCGCACTGTTGCGATGATCGAGGAAGGTGGACTCGAAGTGCGGGACGTCCACGCCCTGCGTGAGCACTACGTGCGGACCGTCGACGCGTGGATCGAGACCTTCGAATCGAACTGGGATCGCGTCGTGGAACTCGTAGGTGTCGAAGTCGCTCGGGTGTGGCGTCTCTACCTCGTCGGCGGAGGAATGGCATTTCGGGACGGCAGGATGGGCGTCGATCAGATTCTGTCGGTCCGGCCGCACGGTGATGGTCGATCGGGTATGGAACCGGTACGGCCGCAGTGGGTGTCGCGGCGATGAACGGATTCGACTGGGGCGCGTTCGGAGTGGTCACACTCACGAGTCTGCTGGCGATCGCCGTCGGAATGGCGGTGACAGCCACGATCGGTGTACGGATCGGGCGCCACAACGTTGTCGACGTGTCATGGGGCGCCGGCTTCGTTCTGATCGCGCTCGTGTCCGCGATAGTGGGAACCGGCGACCTCTGGCGCCGGTTGCTGATGCTTGCGCTCGTGGCGATCTGGGGTCTGCGGTTGGCGACGCACATGGCGATTCGATCGCGTGGCAAAGGTGAAGACCCGCGGTACGAAGAAATGCTCGGACGAGCGACGGGTAATCGAACGCTGTATGCGATCCGCAAGATCTATCTCACGCAGGGGATTTCGTTGTGGTTCGTCTCCCTGCCGATCCAGGTCGCAGCAGTGTCGAACGGCAGCTTCGGACTTCTTGTCGTACTCGGAATCGCGCTGTGGATTGTCGGCGTCACGTTCGAGACGGTCGGCGACCGACAGATGGAGGAGTTCAAATCCGATCCGGGCAGCCGTGGCCACATCATGGATCAAGGTTTGTGGGCATGGACGCGGCATCCCAACTATTTCGGCGACGCGTGTGTCTGGTGGGGGATCTTCCTCGTCTCGGCGTCCGTGTGGCCGGGGGTGTTGACCGTCCTCTCACCGATCGCCATGACCTACTTCCTGGTCTTCGCCACCGGAGCGCGGTTGCTCGAGCGACACATGGAACAGCGTCCGGGCTATCGCGAGTATCAGCAGCGGACAAGTTACTTCATTCCTCGCCCGCCGAAAGCCCGCTCCGGGACGTAGGCTCTTTCGGGTGAGGCCAGAGCATGGGTGATCTGAAACTGCCGGCTGCGGTATGCGCGGTTGCCGTCGGCGGAGGGTTGGGCGCGCTCAGCCGCTACGGTCTGGGGGAGCTCTTTCCCCACATCTGGACGACTCTGGTCATCAACGTCGTCGGCTCGTTCGTTCTCGGTATTCTCGCGGCCCTGCTCGTGCACAACAAGGTTGGGTACCTCTTTCTCGGCACGGGCTTCTGCGGCGGCTTCACCACCTTCTCGTCCTTCGCGGTTCACGCCGTGACGGAGAGTCCGTGGCGATCGATTCTCTATGTTCTCGGGACGTTGATTCCCGCGATCCTCGCTGCAGCACTGGGCAAAGGGCTCGGTGAACGCTGGATCCGCGCGCGGGACGGAGCGTCGGCATGACAGTTCTCCTGGTGGCGCTCGGCGGCGGCGCTGGTGCGAGTGGCCGGTACCTGTTGGCGCGGTATGTGCCCGCGTACAAGGGATTTCCGGCTGCGACGTTCGCCGCGAACGTGATCGGCTGCTTCCTCCTTGGATTGTTCACCGGGGCAGCTCTTTCCACCGAGATGGCCGCACTTCTGGCGACCGGCTTCTGCGGCGGCTTGTCCACCTATTCGACCTTCGCGACCGAGAACGTCGGGATGATCGAGAGGCGCCAGACGGCGCTTTCTCTGATCTACATCGTCCTCAGTCTGATCGTGGGACTGTCCGCTGCGTGGTTGGGAATCCAGATCACGGATTGACGGATCCGGCGCCGAGCGTGCACGCCACGCGGCCAGGGTAGACAATTGTCCACAGTCGCGTCGACACAGTGGTCGACCACCGGGCCGAGGGGGATTCGTGGCGCACGAACGAGCAGGACAAGTGGCTCTGCCAGAGGATCTGATCAATGTTCCTCATCTGGTCACCGCGTATTACACGCGCACTCCGGATCCCGAGAACCCGATGCAGCAGGTACTTTTCGGCACTTCAGGACATCGCGGTTCCAGTCTCGACTCGGCGTTCAACGAAGCTCATATCCTGGCGACAACCCAGGCGATCGTCGAGTACCGCGCTTCGCAGGGAATCGACGGCCCGCTGTTCATCGGCCGGGACACACATGCGCTCTCGGAGCCTGCCTGGCTGTCGGCCTTGGAGGTCCTGGTCGCCAACGACGTCGTCGTCCTCGTCGATTCACGCGACGCCTACACTCCCACCCCGGCTGTCAGTCACGCGATCTTGCGATACAACTCGACGGGTCCGGAGGCCAAAGCCGACGGCATCGTCGTGACACCGTCACACAATCCGCCTCGTGACGGCGGCTTCAAATACAACCCGCCGCACGGCGGGCCCGCGGACACGGATGCGACGTCGGTTATCGCCGATCGAGCGAACGAGCTACTGCGCAAGGGGCTTTCCGGGGTACGGCGTGTGACGGCGGCACAAGCGCTGGACCGCGTCGAACGCTACGACTTCCTCCGCTACTACGTCGAAGACCTCCCCAGTGTCCTCAACCTCGACGCGATCCGCGATGCCGGAATCACGATCGGTGCAGACCCCCTCGGCGGGGCAAGCGTCGACTACTGGGGCGCGATTGCCGAAACTCACCGACTCGACCTCGAAGTGGTGAATCCTCTCGTCGATCCGACCTGGCGGTTCATGACGCTCGATACGGACGGCAAGATCCGCATGGACTGCTCGTCGCCCGACGCGATGGCGTCGCTGATCGGGATTCGGGATCGCTACGACATCGCGACCGGAAACGATGCGGACTCCGACCGCCACGGCATCGTCACTCCCGACGGCGGTTTGATGAACCCGAATCACTATCTGGCCGTTGCCATCGAGTACCTGTTCGCGAACCGGCCAGGTTGGGGCGCAGATACCAAGGTCGGCAAGACCCTCGTGAGTTCCTCGATGATCGACCGTGTCGTGAGCAGCCTGGGCCGCGATTTGCTCGAGGTTCCGGTCGGGTTCAAGTGGTTCGTTCCCGGATTGCTCGACGGGTCTGTGGGATTCGGCGGCGAGGAAAGCGCCGGCGCGTCCTTCCTCCGACACGACGGTTCCGTCTGGACGACGGACAAGGACGGCATCATCCTTGCGTTGCTCGCGTCGGAAATCACCGCGGTGACGGGAAAGTCTCCGTCAGCGCACTACGCCGCGTTGGCCGAAAAGTTCGGGAGCCCGGTGTACGCACGGATCGATGCGCCCGCGACACGCGCACAGAAGGCAGTCTTGGCAAAATTGTCTCCCGACCAGGTGAGTGCGACCGAGCTGGCGGGTGAACCGATCACCGCGACACTGACTGCCGCGCCCGGAAACGGCGCGGCGATCGGTGGTCTCAAGGTGGCGACGGAGAACGCGTGGTTTGCAGCGAGGCCGTCCGGCACGGAGGACGTGTACAAGATCTATGCCGAGTCGATGAAGGGCGCCGATCATCTGGCTCAGGTTCAGGCAGCGGCCAAGGACTTGGTGTCCGGCGTCTTGAAGGCGAACTAGCCCGCGGACCGCTCAGGTCGCCCGGCTAGAATTCCGGGCGACATGAAAACTCGTGCAGCCAAGCTGCCACAGGAAATTTGGGTACTGGTCGCCGCCAGCTTCGTCATCGCCCTCGGATTCGGGTTGGTCGCCCCGGCACTACCTCAGTTCGCGCGCAGCTTCGACGTATCGGTCACCGCCGCCACGATCGTGATCTCGTCTTTCGCTTTCATGCGGTTGGTGTTCGCGCCGATGAGCGGCACTTTGGTACAGAAACTCGGTGAGCGGCCGGTCTACATCGTCGGCCTTCTCATCGTCGCGGTCTCGACCGGTGCGTGCGCTTTCGCGGGGGAGTACTGGCAACTTCTGCTGTTCCGGTCGTTGGGCGGCATCGGGTCGACCATGTTCACGGTGTCGGCCCTCGGGCTGATCATTCGCATGTCACCGTCGGACAGTCGCGGCCGCGTGTCGGGTCTGTACGCGACAAGCTTTCTCATGGGATCGATCGGCGGCCCGCTGGTCGGCGGTGCGCTGTTGCAGTTCGGTCTGCGGATGCCGTTCATCATCTACGCAATTGCGTTGGTGATCGCCGCGCTCGTTGTCTTCGTGAGCCTGCGTGGATCTCATTTGGCGTCACCGGACAAGGCTGTCGATGTGAAGTCGATGACTCTCACAGAAGGCCTCCAGTCTCCGGTGTACCGGGCAGCGCTCGGATCGAACCTCGCCTTCGGTGGCGTGATCTTCGGAGTTCGCGTTGCCATGGTTCCCCTGTTCGTCGTCGAGTTCCTCGGCCGAGACCCCTCGATTGCGGCCTACGCCCTGACGATCTTCGCCGTCGGCAATGCGTTGGTGTTGATCGTCTCCGGACGACTCTCGGACCGCTTCGGACGCAAGCCCTTTGTCGTGAGCGGCCTACTCATCTGCGGTCTGGGAACCATCGCAATGGGATTCACCGACAACCTCGTGGTGTTCTTCGCCATTGCCGCAGTGACTGGTGTCGGCTCCGGCCTCATGAGTCCGGCCCAGCAGGCCGCGGTTGCCGATGTTGTCGGATCGACGGCCCGAGGCGGACCCGTTCTGGCGGTATTCCAGATGATGTCCGACATCGGTGGGGTAGTGGCGCCGATTTGTGCCGGACTGATCGCCCAGCATGTGTCGTACTCGGCGGCCTTCGCGGTGATGGGAGCCGTAGTAGTCGTGTCGGCGACGGGTTGGTTGTTCGTTCCGTCGCGAACGAAGCCCGTCGAATCCGTCGTCGAAGATCTGACTGATGTGACGGTGCTAACGGATACTCCTGCGCGGACAAACCTAGACTGACCGGGCATTCTGTACTCTCGATCGGGTGGCAATTCGCATCGTGAGTCTTGTGGCCCGATTGGGTTTGGCGGCCGTTTGGCTGATTTCCGGGGGACTCAAGTTCTTTGATCCCGTTCAGACGAAGATCGCGGTGCGCGCCTATCAACTATTGCCCGAGTCACTGGTGGGTCCGGTGGCGACGGCTCTTCCCCTGGTCGAAATAGTCCTGGGCCTGCTGATCCTCGTCGGGTTGGCGGTGCGAGCATCCGCTGCGGTCTCGGTGGTCATCCTCACGGTTCTCATTGCGGTGATCATTTCGGTGTGGGCCAGGGGATTGTCCATCGACTGCGGATGTTTCGGCGGCGGAGGTGCAGCCGACGTCGGCGCTTGGGACTATTCGAAGGAGATTCTCCGCGACTTGGGCTTCTTGGCACTTGCCGTCTGGCTGCTCGTGTTCCCGCGTTCGCCACTCGCATTGGGGCCCGGATCACGCGCGGCGTTCTCAGTGGATACTCAGTCTTCAGTGGCAAGGTAAGCAATCGGTAAATCGTTTCGACGCACGAAGGACTGCATCAGCGTGAGCACCAAGAGCAGCAAGAACAAATACTCGCCGGAACCGGTCTCGAGCCGCTCCACCTACATCATCGGTGGCCTCGCGGTGCTCGTGATCGCGGCCCTCGTCATCGGCGGTGTCTTGTGGACGAACAGCAAGAACAAGCCCCAGAACGACGGCTACGGCTCCGTGCAGAGTTCCGAAGTTGCCGTCACGGTGCAGGACAACGGAGTGGTGCTGCTCGGCAAGCCCTCCGCCGCGACAACCATTGATCTCTTCGAGGATCCGCTGTGCCCCGCCTGTGCCGCTCTCGAACACCTCAGTGGCCAGGCTCTCGCGGCCGCTGTCGACAACGGTGACGTCGCCGTGCGATACCACATGCTGAACTTCCTCAACCGGGCGTCGGGCAGCGGTGACTACTCCACACGGGCCGGCGCTGCGCTCCTGTGCGTTGCTCAGGGCGGCGACGCGATCGCGTACTCCGCATTCCACAACAAGCTTTTCGCGACCGACACGCAGCCGGCCGAGGGCGGCAGCAGCGACCACACCAACGACGACCTCGCCCAGATCGCTCGTGATGCGGGCGCATCCGAGGACGTGGCAACCTGCATCTCTTCCGGTACCAACGTCGAAGCCGCCGCGGCCAATGCCGCAGCCGCCAGCCAGGCGCTCAAGGATGTCGGGTCGAACGGGACGCCCACGGTTGTGGCGAACGGCAAGATCGTTGACACGGGCAGCAGCGACTGGGTTTCCAAGCTCTCCTCCTGAGCTGAAGCGGCCGCTCCGACGAGGAGCGGCCGCTTCGCTCTGACCAGGCGATTTGTTGCCCAGGAGTCAAGTGGTGTAACTTTCTTCCAGCAAGCGGAAAGCAGAACAGCCGCTGCGAGTTCGACTGTTAGAGTGAACTGAATACGGGGCTATGGCGCAGCTGGTAGCGCACCACACTGGCAGTGTGGGGGTCAGGGGTTCGAGTCCCCTTAGCTCCACCCAAGACAAATGCTCTGCACCAATCGGTGCAGAGCATTTGTTGTTTTCGTGCGCAATACTGTCCGCTGTGAGGCCTGATCGGCCCGTGCATCTCGGTACGGAGACCAGCGGCGGAATGGGGAATCGTGCGCGCACACGTGGTGGTGATCGGTGCAGGATATGCGGGCGCCATGGCAGCGAAGCGGCTCCATCAGATGATTGCGGCCGGCTACGACGCGACGGTCTCGTTCGACAGGGCGCTACCGCGTGCGGCACACCGAGTCTTCGGAGAGGTGACGACGATCGAGGCGGCGCTCGGCAGGCTCACCCTCGACGACGGCAGTGTGCTCGACTACGACTATCTGGTCTACGCAGTCGGAAGTGGGCAGTTACCCAGCACTATCGGCGGGGCGGCGGAGCACGGGTTCAGCGTCTCCGAATTCGAGGACGCGGTTCGCCTCGAATCCAGAATGGCGACACTCGACGGGAAGGCTACGGTCTGCGTTGTCGGCGGCGGTCTCACCGGAATCGAGACTGCCGCAGAATTGGCTGAGCAGCGAAGCAGCCGAATCACTTTGGTGACCGGAGGAATCGTGGCCCCGGATCTGTCAGAGCGTGCGCGATCTGCAATTCTCAGAACATTGACCGATCTTGGGGTCGACATCGTCACCGAATCCCGGGTGACGCGGATCGACGGTTCGTCCTGCGAGCTTGCGGGAGGCGCACGGGTGGAGGCAGATTGCACGATTCTCGCGACAGAATTCGGGGTCCCCGATCTGGCGCGCCGAAGTGGCCTTCCCGTCGACGGTCTCGGTCGTCTGAAGGTCGACGACCGACTCGAATGCTCGTCCCACCCCAACATCGTCGGTGCGGGTGATGCGGTCGCAGTCGGTGATCTTTTACTGAGGATGAGTTGTCAGGCCGCGATTCCCTTGGGAGTCCATGCGGCCGAGACGATCCTGCATCGACTCGAAGGTTCCGCGCCGCGCCCGGTGGCTCCGAAGTTCGCAGGCCGGTGCATCAGTCTCGGGAGGCGGCGAGGTGTGATCCAGCGGACCACTCGTGTCGACGACGCAACGGGCATGTTCGTCGCAGGCAGGGCGGGTGCGTTCGTCAAGGAACGAGTGTGTTCGTCGACGACCGACTGGGCCCTCACTCCGCGCCGCTCTTTCTTCTACAGCTGGACATGAGGAGCGCTGGTCACGCTCGATCACAGACTCGATCGATGATCGCCGCAGTCTTGCGGACGTACGGTTGGCGGACGACGTCTTCGTGGCACGCGTCGACGTCCTCGAAATCCAGTGAGCCCGTGGCAATGAGTGACCAGATCTCGCGTCCACGGTTGTTGGTGGCCCCACGGATCACGGTGACGGGCGCGGCGCATGCTCGTATTCGATGCTTCCGGAGCGCCTGGCCTCCGATGTAGAGGAACACGGTCCACTGGGTGGCCGGCGGGTACTGCAGAATGCCGGCGAACAGCGTGCGGATCCACATGGCCGCGACGGTGCGTCTGGTCGGCTTCCAGCGGGCATTGGTGGATGGTTGTGGTGCAAGGTCGACGATCGACGGATCCAAAGTGATGCCCGCTCGACCAGCCAGTCGTGCGGCAGCCTCGGTGGAGATTCTGGTGTCGAGAACGGTGACGTGTTCGACAGTGTCACCTGACTCGGACAGCTGTGCCGCCATTTCCAGCGCCACGTAGCCGCCGTACGAGTATCCGGCGAGGAGGTATGGCCCGGTGGGCTGAATCTTCTTGATTTCGAAAATGAAACGGCGGGCGCTTGCTTTCACCGACCGGTCGGGTAGTCCGCGAGATTCGAAGCCATGTGGCTGAAGTGCGTAAACCGGCCGATCGGTGTGAAGCGCTTTCGACAAGGTGGACAGCGTCGTCGATGGGCACCCCGCTCCGTTCATGATGAACAGGGGTCGCCCGGACCCTTCGAGCTTCAGCGGAACCATCGTGTTGTGACAGACGCGATCATCGGGATCGATTCTGCGCCGATCCACCAGCGCTGCAAGGTCTTTGACGGTACTGGCGGCCGCGAACTCCGCCGCCGTGATCCGGATCCGGAACATGTCGTGAATCTTTGCCACCACTTCGGTTGAAGCAAGCGAATCGCCGCCGAGTTCGAAGAAGTCGTCCTCACGGTCGATGGAGTCGATGCCGAGAATCGACTCCCAGATCGAGGACAACCACAATTCGGCGGGCCCGGCGAGAGTCGGTGGAGTGGACCGCACCTCGACGGAGGGCAGCGCTGTTCGATCGACCTTTCCTCTTTCGTTGCGGGGCAACGCCGGCATCAGAAGAAAATGTCGGGGGAGCATCCAGGCCGGCAGATATGTCGCCAGTTCGCGCCGCATCTCGGCGCCCGACCGTGCCATCACGGTGTTGGTCAGGACCACGTAGGCGACGATCTCCGGTCGATCGTTCTCGAGGACGACGGCCACGAAAACATCGGCGACGCCGGGAATTCGACGAATATGCGACTCGACTTCCATCGGTTCCACCAAGTAGCCCCGAATCTTGACGGCGTCGTCGACGCGTCCCCGCAGTTGCAGTTCTCCGCGTTCGTCGATGCGGCCCCGGTCACCGGTCCGGTAGATGCTCACTCCGTCGCCCAGGCGCGTGAATCGTGTTGCAGTTCGATCCGGGTCGCCGTGGTATCCGTCGGCAAGATCACTGGAGACAACCTGAATCTCTCCGATCTCTCCGTCGGGGAGAGGCACGCCGTTCACATCGACGATCTGTACGTCCTTGCCGTCGCGAGCACGTCCGGCCGGTACCACTCCGACGGGTAGTTCGGAATGTGGTGGGAACACGTTGTACGCGACGACACCGGTCTCGGTGGTGGCCAGCCAGTTGACGTACGTGACGCGAGCGAAGCCGTGACTGCGATGGCGCGCGTAGTCCTCGCCGTGAACTGCTTCCCCGTACGTTACGACGACGCGTAGGGAACCGATCGAATCATCATTTGCTGCACCGCAATCGAGATCTGACCACGCCCGCAGAAAAGACGGCGCACAGTGCGTGGTCGTGATCGAATTCTCGATCAGCCAGTCGTCGATTCCCGAGACGCCGTCGATACGTGGATCCCAGCAGTAGACCGTGACTCCGTTCATAAGCCCCATGATCAGGGCCGTGATTCCGGCTCCGAAACTGACGGGCAACAGGTTCCCGATGTGATCGTCGGGTCGCAGGTCGATTGCTGCGGCGAGTTCGTCGGCCTTGTTCAGGCACATGGAGTGGCTCAACACGACTCCCTTGGGTGCCCCGCTGGTGCCTGACGTGAACGCGATCATGGCAGGGTCGGAACTCGATGGTTCCAACGCGCTGTCGAATCTGAAGCCCGTCGCAGCAGACTCGTCGAGTATCGACTGCAGCGGGACTGCACCCGAGGTGCTCATGATGTGCGCTCGGCGGGCCTCGGGGAGTTGTGGGTCGATCATGACCAAGGGCCGACCGGAAATCAGAGTGGCGAGGATGGCGGGCACCGACTCGGCCGTTGGTTCGAGATCGACCGCAACCGGGCGTGCCCCGTGTGACCCACGTAGGCGAAGTTCGCGGACCAATGCGTCGGTCCGGAGTTCGAGTTCGGCGAAAGTGATCCGGTCGCGCGGAGTCACGACGGCAACGGCGTCGTGCTGCATAGAGGTGACTCGGCGCCACCTCGACTCGATCGTCTCGTCGATGACTGCATAGCGAGTGCGTTCTAGACCTAAGTCGACAACCTTCATCACAGTAGCTCCGTCCGACTTTCAGCTATCTTTTAGCAAAGACTACATAAGGTTTGTGAAGTAGGTCCATAACAAACCAAAAGTAGTTTTACATACCTCCCCATCCTCCAGTCCGTCAGCTCCGAATGTCTTGAGGAACCAATGCCGATCGAGCGTTGTACAGACGAGGAGCAGTGACATGAAGTGGTCGGGGCGAAGTGCGATTGCGATTGCGGGAGTGTGCGCCGCAGCGACGATGTTTTCGGGAACCGCGCAGGCGAGCCCAATCTGGGAACCCTTGCAGCCGGTGGCGAACCTGGACGTCGCGCGCTACGTAGGGGAATGGAACCAGGTGGCGGCGATTCCTCAGCCCTTCAACCTCGCGTGCGCGAAGGACACCCGGGCGAGTTACGGGATTGTCGATTCCACGAACGTGAGCGTGAAGAACACGTGTACGACGTGGACCGGTCAAGCCAACGAGATCGTCGGGAATGCCCGAGTTACCGATCCAGCAACGGGTGCCCAGTTGCATGTGAGCTTCCCCGGGGTGCCCTCACAGGAAAGCTTGGACGGCCCACCCAACTACATCGTCACCTACATTGCCGACGACTATTCGTGGGCACTGGTGGGCGATCCGCTCAGGCTTTCCGGGTTCGTGCTCTCACGGTCGGCGGTCATCGACGCGGCAGGCTGGAGTGAGATCCGCCGGGTCGCCGAATCCCGTGGATACAACGCATGCACGATCCTGACGTCACCGACCACCGAGGGCACGTCGGACATCCGTCCGCTCTGCACGGTGTGAGTCTGCTGTCAGCGTGAACCTTCCGGAGCCACACTCCACTACGATCACTGATCGGTACGTGTGGTTTCGGAAGGTTGTGTGGTGGCGAAGAAGCAGATTCCCGTAATAGTCGTCGCAGGCTTTCTCGGTTCGGGCAAGACGACGCTGCTCAACCATCTTCTGCGTAACAACGACGGTGTACGCATCGGCGTGATCGTCAACGACTTCGGCTCCGTCAACATCGACTCGATGATGGTCGCCGGTCAGGTCGATTCGATGGTCTCTCTCAGCAACGGCTGTTTGTGCTGCGCTGTCGACGTCTCGGACATGGACGAGATGCTGAACAAGTTGGCGCACCGGCAGTCCGGGATCGACGTGATCGTCATCGAGGCCAGCGGGCTTGCCGAGCCGCGGAACATGATTCGACTCGTCCTCGGAAGTGAGAACCCGTCTGTCGTCTACGGCGGCCTGGTAGTCCTGGTCGACGGAGCCAATTTCTCCACCGTTCGCCGCGAACATCCCGAGCTCGATCAACATGTCCGCCTGGCAGACCTGGTGGTAGTCAACAAGATCGACAGCGTTCCGGTCGCCGAACGCGAGCGATTCACGGCCGAAATTCGTGAGTTGAATCCGCGAGCGCCGATGGTGGAAACCTCGCACTCGCGGATAGACCCCGCTCTGTTGTTCGATACCGGCGAGGTGACCCCTCCGGCTCCGGGCGATCAACTGAGCCTCGACGAGCTCCTGCGCGACGGGCACGACGACGATCACGAGGACGGCTCGTGTCATCACGATCACCTGCACCATCGCTACGAATCGGTTGATTTCGCATCGGAGACGCCTCTCGATGCCAGGGCTCTGACGCACTTTCTCGAGAATCAGCCGTCGGGTGTTTACCGCATCAAGGGCTTCGTGAACTTCGAGATTCCGGGCCACACAGGAAAATTCGAGATCCAATCGGTGGGTGATCATGTCCGGATCACGCCGCTGCGATGGAAGTCGGGCGAACCTCGAACCACGCAACTGGTCGTGATCGGTACCGGGATGGATTCGGGGGCGGTCGGCAGCGCGCTCCGCGCCTGCGTGCGCGAAGAAACGGTCGAACCGCACCCCGACGCCATGCTGGGATTGCACCGCTATACCGTCGGGGCGTGAGTGAATCAGCTGTATCCGTGTACGAAGCGATTCGGCGACGGCGAGACGTTCGCGCCGAGTTCTCGGGAGAGATCGTCCCCGACGAAACTCTGATGCGCATTCTCGACGCCGCCCATCGCGCGCCGAGCGTGGGAAACACGCAACCGTGGGATTTTGTCGTCATTCGTAATCCGGAGACGCTCGACACCTTCGCGGCACACGTCGCCGATGCCCGGGTGAAATTCGCGCAGTCCTTGCCCGAGGATCGCCGCTCGACGTTCGACCCCATCAAGATCGAGGGAATCGCCGAGAGTGGTACCGGCATCGTCGTCACTTACGACCCGTCGCGCGGTGGCCCGAACATCCTCGGCCGTCATACCGTCGACGACACCGGGCTGTTCTCGGCGGTACTGGCAATTCAGAATTTGTGGCTCGCCGCGGTAGCCGAGGAGATCGGCATCGGCTGGGTTTCGTTCTACGACGAGAAGTACCTCACCGAACTCATGGGCATTCCGTCACCCGTTCGCCCCATTGCGTGGCTGTGCGTCGGCAAGGTGACCGAGTTTCAACAGGTTCCGGATCTCGAACGCTTCGGATGGCGACAGCGCCGGCCACTGGCCGACGCTGTCCATTACGAAACCTATTGAGTTGTACCGGGCGGTGTTGCGCGCGGGGCGGCGGTGTGGCCTAGCGTGCGGGACGGCCACCGGTGGAGCCTGCGGTGCGAGCGCCGCCGCCGGTGCGGGGACGGCGAGCGCCACCACCGGCATGTTCCTGACGGGCAGCTCCGCCGGTGCGAGCACCGCGTGACTGACCGCCCTGTCCGGAGCGAGCCTGACCCGAACGTGCTGCGCCGCCGCGTCCACCCTGGCCGGCGGGACGCTGCCCGCGTCCACCGTTCGGCTGGGCAGGAGCCTTCGGAGCCGGCGTGACGTGCGGTGCGATGTCGCCGACCAACTTGACGACGTGCTCGGAATTGGCAGTCGAACGGACCGGGGTCACCTTGATGGCTGCCTTGCGCATGAGGATCGCAAGATCCTTACGCTGCTCGGGCAGAACCACGGTGACCACGTCGCCGGCGCTGCCTGCGCGAGCGGTGCGACCACTGCGGTGCAGGTAAGCCTTGTGCTCGGCCGGCGGATCGACGTGGACGACCAACTCGACGTCGTCGACGTGGACGCCACGCGCTGCGACGTCGGTGGCGACGAGGACGCGCGCTTCACCGGCGGAGAATGCCGCCAGGTTACGGTCGCGAGCAGCCTGCGAGAGGTTGCCGTGAAGGTCAACGGACGGGATGCCCGACTCGGTGAGCTGGCGAGCCAACTTGCGAGCCTGGTGCTTGGTGCGCATGAACAGGATGCGACGACCGGTACCGGAAGCGAGCTTCTCGACCAGAGCCTTCTTGGCTTCGACGCCGTCGACGTCGAACACGTGGTGCGTCATTGCGGCGACGGGGGAGTTGGCCTCGTCGACCGAATGCATGACCTCGTTCTTGAGGAAACGCTTGACGAGCTTGTCGACGCCGTTGTCCAGCGTTGCCGAGAACAGTAGACGCTGCCCGTCCTGCGGGGTGGACGAGAGGATGCGGGTAACGACGGGCAGGAAGCCGAGGTCGGCCATGTGGTCGGCCTCGTCGAGCACGGTGATCTCGACGGCGTCGAGACTTACGAACTTCTGCTTCATGAGGTCTTCGAGGCGACCGGGGCAGGCGACGACGATGTCGACTCCGGCCTTGAGAGCCTGAACCTGGCGGTGCTGCGAGACACCACCGAAGATCGTGGTCACGCGCAAGTCGTATGCGGCGGCCAACGGTTCGAGGGTTGCGGTGATCTGGGTGGCGAGCTCACGCGTGGGTGCGAGCACCAGGCCGAGCGGTCGACCCGGACGACGCTTTCCTCCGGACAGTTCGCCGGCGAGGCGGGAGACCATGGGGATGGAGAACGCGAGGGTCTTGCCGCTTCCGGTCTTTCCGCGGCCCAGTACGTCGCGCCCCGAGAGAGTGTCGGGGAGGGTGTCGATCTGGATCGGGAACGGAGAAGTGATTCCGCCGTCTTCGAGAGCTTTCACCAGCGGTGCGCGCACACCGAGGGCTGCGAAGGTGGTAGCGGGCGTAGAGATGTCAGACAAGTGTGTTCAGAGCCTTTCGGGCACGTGTTCGTGCCCGGATGCCGACACGGGAATTAACCGGTCGAACAATCAAGCACAGTGGTGGCGGCGCTGCCGGTCGGCAGGCTTCTTCGCCGTAAGAAGAGCGGGTGCATTGAGCACTCAGCAAGAAAATTTGCGTTCTACGACGCTGGATGCCCGATTTCAGGCACCTAGTGATCGCAACTCTACCTTCCCGGAGCGTTCGACCTACAACCCGACCCATTCGGAGACGCCGTTCGCGAAGTGTTGCCGCTTCCAGATCGGTACCTCGTGCTTGATGCGCTCCACCAGTTCGGCGCACGCGGCAAACGCCTCCGCTCGATGCGGCGCGGCGACGGCGGCGACCAGTGCGAGATCACCGATCTCGAGGTGACCGACGCGATGGATCGCAGCAACCGGCAGGCCGGTCGAGGCCGCAACCTCTTGGCAGCACGTCTCGAGGAAGCGTTCGGCATCCGGATGCGCTTGGTACTCCAACGCCGAAACCGCTTGACCTCCATCGTGATTGCGCACCGTTCCCGTGAACACCACAACAGCGCCGTTCTTCGGACCGGCAACGGCGGCGTCGACGGTGTCTGCGTGAATCGGTTGCTCGGAGATCCGAGCCAATAGCTCACTCATCGTGCGCTCCTCCGCCTGCGACCTGCGCGAGCAGGTGATCGATGATGGGTCCGAGGACGGCGAGACCGTCCTTCACTCCACCGGGAGAACCCGGAAGATTGACGACGACCGTCGTACCTGTGAGACCTGCCACACCACGGCTCAGCGACGCGTGTGGTGTCTTCTCGAGGCCCTTGGTCCGGATCGCTTCTGCGACGCCGGGCAACTCACGGGTCAAGACTGCCCGGGTAGCTTCCGGGGTGGCATCCGTGGGGGAAGCCCCGGTGCCGCCGGTACTGATGACGAGTGACGGGGAGCCCTCCTTGGCGTCAGCGATGCCCGCCGCGATGTCTGCGTCGGCGTACACAAGCGGTCCACGTACCTCGAAGTCCCGTTCACGTAGCCAGGTCGCGATCGTGGGTCCGGTGGTGTCGGGTCTGGTGCCGTTCGCACCGCCGGTGGAAGCCACGAGGACGGTCGCGGACCGTGCCGAGGTGAAGGTGTGCGCCGGAGCTGTCTGTGCGTTCTGAGTGTCGCGGGTCCAATGTCCGCGCTTACCACCGTCTTTGGTGAGCAGACGAACACCGTTCATGGTAGCTCCGGGGTCCACCGCTTTGACCATGTCGTGCAAGGTCAGGCCGGCTACCGCGACGGCGGTGAGTGCTTCCATCTCGACGCCGGTCTGTCCGCGAGTCTTCGCCGTCGCCTCGACGGTGATCGATGTTTCGGTGAACCCGAATTCCACCTTGACCGACGAGAGCGCGAGTTGATGACACAGCGGGATCAGTTCGGAGGTCTTCTTCGCACCGGCGATTCCGGCGATGCGCGCGGTTGTGAGGACATCAGCCTTGGGCATGCCGTCGGCGCGGACGAGGCGAACTACCTCGGCGGTCGTGACGAGTTCGCCGGCAGCGACGGCGATACGCGTCGTCTCGGCCTTGGCGCTGACGTCGACCATGCGCGCTCGGCCCTCGCTGTCGACGTGTGTCAATTCGGTCATCAGTGTCCTTTGAATCAGATCGAGTGAATCAGATCGAGGAAGTCGAGAGCGGGACGACGTCGACGAGATCGCCCGCGCCGAGCTCGGTCACGGCGGCGGGGATGTCGATCAGGACGTCGGCCCACGCCATGGCTGCAACAAGGTGCGATCCGGGTCCGGCAACGAGTTCGATTCCGTCCGCAGTTCTGCGTGCCCGCAGGAACTGCCGCTTGCCGTCCACCGAACGCAGCGGTGCAGTCAACGGGAGTCGCTCGCGTGGGATCTCGGGCAGGCCCGCGGCCCGGCGCAGTTCGCCCCGTGCGAAGACCTCGAAGGAGACCATCGTGCTCACCGGGTTGCCCGGGAAGCTCAGTACCGGCACTTCGTTCACCACTGCAGTGCCTTGCGGACCGCCCGGCTGCATTGCGACGTGGCCGAAGTGTGCTCCCAGAGGCGTGAGAGTTTCCTTCACCACCTCGAAGTCGCCCATGGACACTCCGCCGGAGGTGAACACCAGATCAGCGACCGAGGTTGCGTACGAGAGCAATTCGCGGAACTCGGCGGGGTCGTCGCTGCTTCGGGCGACGGATACGACATCGGCGCCGTTGGCTTCGGCCAATGTTGCCAAAGCTGGACCGTTGGAATCGTAGATCTCACCGGGTTCGAGAGTTGTTCCGGCACTTTTCAGTTCGGCGCCCGTCGTAATTATCGCGACCCGTGGCTTCGTGTAGGTGTCGAGCGAGGCCAGGCCCACAGCACTCAGCGCGGCGATATGGCGAGGTTCCAAGTGCGTTCCGGCCGTGACCAGTAGCATTCCGGCGGTGATGTCGCTGCCACGTTCGCGTACGAATTCGCCTACCGACCTGCCCCGTTCGATCGTGACGACGTGCTCGGTGACACCCGTTGTGTCCTCGACCGGAACAACGGCGTCGGCACCCTCGGGGAGCGGAGCACCGGTCATGATGCGAAATGCCGATCCTGGAAGGTGTTTCGGTGGTTTTCCGCTTCCAGCGGCGATCACGCCTCGAACCGTCAGTGTGGTCGGAACCGAGGCCACAGAAGCAGCATCGACGGCATACCCGTCCATCTGCGAGTTGCGGAAGAGTGGCAGGTCTACCGGCGATGCGATATCCGAGCAAGTTATGCGCCCCAACGCTTCTGCCGTCGGAACTGCCGTCGGAGAGAGGGTGTGCAGGCCGGTGAGCAATCCGGAGATGTGCGACGCGTGTTCCTCGACCGAACGCGCGCTCATGACAGTAACCTCGACAACCTCGACATGTTTTGATCCTAGGCGGTGTGGTCCGTCCGACACACGGAGTACGGCTTTCGGTCATACTGGAGCAATACGGAAGTTGGTGAAGTGATGACAGTGGTCTCGATGGGAATTCCCACCGTGCGGTTCGACGCTGCCTCCCTCGCCGGTCGTCCCGAGACGGATCTCCTGGTCGACAGGTTCGGGCGTGTTGCCAGAGATCTGCGAGTCTCGATCACCGAGAAGTGTTCACTTCGTTGCACGTATTGCATGCCGGAGGAAGGCTTGCCGGCCATCGCTGCGGAAGATCTTCTGAGTGCCGACGAGATCATTCGAGTAGTCGGAATCGGCGTCGAACGAGTCGGTATTCGCGAGGTGAGATTCACCGGCGGCGAACCGCTGATGCGTAGTGACCTCGAAAAGATCATCGGGGGGTGCGCCGCGCGCGTGCCAGGAATTCCACTTTCCATGACTACCAACGCCGTTGGGCTCGAACATCGTGCCGCAAAGCTGGCTGCAGCTGGTTTGACTCGCGTGAATGTTTCCCTGGATTCGGTTGATCGCGCCCATTTCGCTGAATTGACGCGTCGAGACAGGTTGCCGTCCGTTCTCGCGGGAATTCGAGCGGCAGCTGCGGCCGGGCTCGCGCCACTGAAGATCAATGCGGTGCTGATGCGTGAAACGCTCCACGGCGCGGCGGATCTTTTGCAGTGGTGCCTCGAAGCCGGCGTCGAATTGCGCTTTATCGAGCAAATGCCTCTGGACGCAGACCATGCATGGGCACGCGAGAACATGGTGACCGCGGCTGAATTATTGTCCGTTTTGGGAAGCCGTTTCGAATTGGAAGCAATCGGCCGTGAAGATCCGTCGGCTCCTGCCGAAGAATGGCGTGTCGACGGGACCACGATGACGGTAGGGATCATCGCTTCCGTGACCCGCTCGTTCTGCAGTGAATGCGATCGGACGCGAATGACCGCAGAGGGAACAATTCGGTCATGTCTGTTCAGTGACCGTGAAGTTGATCTGCGTGCCGCGCTCAGGGCCGGAGCAAGTGACGACGAACTAGCGGATTTGTGGCGCGGTGCGATGTGGAACAAGTGGGCTGGGCACGGCATCGACGCCGCGGACTTCGTTCCGCCGGAAAGAAGTATGGGAGCGATTGGTGGCTGATCCGCATTCGATCTCGGTTCGTTACTTTGCTGCTGCAGCGGATGTATCCGGTTGCCGTAGCGAGGTAGTCGCCATCTCGCCTGACAACACACTTGCCGAGTTGGTGGCGGTGCTGGTCGGGCGATACGGACCGGAGATGGAGCGAGTGCTGTCGGTCTCGGCTTTCCTCGTCGGTGACGAGTTGACCCGCGACGTCTCTCGAGCCTCCGGTAGCGCTGTCGATATTCTTCCGCCTTTCGCTGGAGGCTAGTCCGAGAATTGCCGGCGTAGCTATTTGTGGGCTGCCGACGTATTATCCTTTTTCGGTTTGCCGGTCCAAATATTCATATCTTGATCACTCCAGCTCAAGTGGCATCTATCTCCGTTTTCTCCATTGTTGGTCAATTGCCCAGCATTGGTCGTTTTGTTTAGTTTCTCCTACTTTTGGGGGAGCGAATGCACTTCGAATTGCCAAGGTGAATTGTCATCTGTTTGGATGACAAAAGAAATACCTTCGCTGTTGGTAATTGTCGACATGTGTTAATTTGGCGCAATTCCACTCGGGATATGTGAAAGGTATTTCAATGTCGATTAATTCCACGCGCCGTGTCGGAGTCGTCGTAGCGCTCCTCGGGGCAGCTGCACTCACCGCTCCGGCAATTGCTACTGCGCTTCCGTCCACCGGTTCTCTCGGCTCGTCTGCGCCGGAAGCCTCGTGCTCGACCCTGTCCACCGCAGCGACGCCGAACGGGTGGGGCATCCCGTTCACCGACGAGAAGGATCAGACCGCGTCGTACTCGGCCGACAACGTTCTCGACAAGGACGGTTCACTGAAGCTGGCCGTCGACGGTACCGGCGATCGTTCGGTTTCCTACCATTCGGCCGGCGGTATCAAGTTGTCCGACGCAGTCGACAAGGCGATCGGCTTTGCCGAGCGCGCCGCCACGCCGACTGCGGCGTTCCAGCTCCGCCTCACCGGAACGACCGGCGGAAAGTTCGAGAACGGATTCACCACCCTGGTGTGGGTCCCGGGACCCGACGCCACGCCGACGGCTGACGGCGGCGTTCACGCGGATCTCCAGAAGGGCGTGTGGTGGAGCACTCAGAACATCGACGGCGCCAAGGACCGCGTGTCAGTGCCTTTGGCTGACATCGTCGCCGCGAACCCGAACGCGGTAGTCGACCACTACGGCGTCAGCGTGGGCACCGGTTCCGCCGCCACGTCGACGCTGGTCGATGCAGTGCAGTTCAACGGATGCACCACCAACTTCGCGAAGAAGGATCCGGCTTCGGGAACGGGTTCGCTGGGCGACGTCTTCGGCAGCCTGTTCGGTAGCTAGTCGCTTGTAAGAGCTCTGGTAGGAGTTACTTCCACCAGTCATCGAGGGGTGTGACCGGCACCGTGCGCTTGTGACGAGTGTTGGTGAACATCTTCTCGAGCTTCTCGGCTACCTCGGAGGAAACGTCCTTTCCTTCGAGGTAGTCGTCTATCTGTGAGTACGTGACGCCGAGGGCAACTTCGTCGGGTAGCGCGGGTCGGTCGTCCTCGAGGTCGGCGGTCGGCACCTTGCGCCACGTGCTCTCGGGTGCGCCCAATTCCTGCAGCAATGCAGCGCCCTGGCGTTTGCTCAAGCCGGTGAGCGGCGTGATGTCGACACCGCCGTCACCGAATTTCGTGAAGAAGCCGGTAATCGCTTCTGCGGCGTGGTCGGTACCGATCACGAGGTAGCCGAGCTGACCGGCAATCGCATACTGGATGACCATTCGTTCGCGCGCCTTGATGTTGCCGCGGACGAAGTCGCGTAGTTCGCCGTTTCCCAGCGCCTCGGAGGCCTCACGGGCCGTGGCGTCGGCGCCAGGCTTGACGTTGACCGTGAGAGAGCGGTCCGGCTTGATGAAGCCGAGCGCGATCTGAGCGTCGGATTCGTCGGCCTGCGCGCCGTAGGGGAGTCGAACGGCGACGAACTCGGCCTCGTGGCCTTCTTCACGAAGTTCCGTGACCGCGCGTTGGGCGAGGGCTCCGGCGAGCGTGCTGTCCTGACCGCCGCTGATTCCCAGAACGAACCCTTTGGCGGGGGTCGAGCGCACGTAGTCCTTCAGGAACTGGACTCGCGCGCGAACCTCCGCTGCGGCGTCGATTGTCGGCTTTGTGCCGAGTTCTTCGATGATGCTTTCACGCAGTGTGGCCATGAATGGACTCTAGCGATGTGAGCAGGCGCGTGCAGTGCCACCGTATCCAGGGCGGTACGGTCGCGCACATGAGTGCGAACAACGTTCTGGTGGTCAGTGCGACGAAGTCGGAAGCGGCATACGTGCCGCAAGGATACGAACTGCTGATCACGGGGATTGGAAAGGTCAGTGCTGCAACAGCAGTCGCCTCTGCTCTCGCGCGGTACGAGCGGGATGATCTGCCGCTGGTCGTCAACATCGGGACAGCCGGTGCGCTGCACGCGCACCACGGCGGCCTCTATATTCCCGGCGTCGTCATCAATCACGACATCAGCAGCACCGCGATCCGAGCGCTGGGGCACGACGTCGCGGACCGTTTGGAGCTCGCCGGCGGTGACGACTCGGTGTTGGCGACCGGCGACGCATTCATCGCCGACGCTGCAACCCGGGACGCCCTTGCGCAGCGAGCCGATCTGGTCGACATGGAGGGGTTTGCCATCGCATTCGCCGCACAAGCTGCGGGTGCTACCTGCCGACTCGTCAAACATGTCAGCGATCACGCGGACGACTCGGCCTTGGACTGGCCCGCGATGATCGATGCCAGCGCCCGCGAATTGGGGCGCTGGCTGCTCGACAACGTCTGATCGAGCCTGCAGCGTCTGGTCAAGCCTGCGCAGTCAGTATCAATCCGGTGTCGTCGGGCTTGCGCAGGGTCAGCGTGTCGGCGTCGACGGTGTAGCTCACTTCGCCGTCGAGCACCGCCAGGATCTGGCGCTCGATGTCCATGTTCTCCTCGGGGCAAGCCATACGCGTGGTTGCCATCGGCGTGAACGTGACTGTGGTGTCGGACGTCTGGGCGCTTCCGGTCATGCGATTGCATCCGGTGCTCCCGCTGACCGAACCGTCTGCGGCAATCGTCAGTTCGGGAGCTGACGTCTCCAGAGCCAGGCTCGTACTGATCGCATCGGGACTGATGAGGGACGTGACAGTCCACGTCGTGCCCTGCAGCGGTCGATCCGGCGTGACGATTTTCTTGTCCTGCAGGGTGACTGTGGCGTCCTTCGATGTCAGGACGAGGGTGTCGCCATCGAGGCTCCACGCCGGCGCGGCGGTCAGCAATGTTGTTGTCCAGGAGTCGGACTCGGCGATGCCGGGAGGGCAGCCCATCATGGTCGACGCCATGGTGCCGGTGGTCAGCGTGCCGTCGTTGAACTCGACCGAACCGTTTGCCGTGTTGCATCCGGCGCTCGCGGACACTCGACCGGCCTGGCTGAAGTCGAGAGTCAGCGGGCCGCCGCCGGGAATTTGTGTTCCATCCACGGAGGTCGAGATGAACACACGACCGGAGGGATCCGTCTTGTCCTCGGGGGAGTCGGACGAAGCGGAGCAACCACTTACCGCGGCGATGGTCAGGAGGCCGATGACGGCTGCAGCGATGCGCATGGGCTCACATTAAGTGGTGGGACGGATCTGGGGAGTCAACATCGAGTAACGCGCCGGGCAAGGTCTTCCCAGCCGGCCGCCAGGCGCTCGGTGGTCATCCCGAGATCGCGCACCTGATGAAGGACGAGCGACGCTTCGAGCGGTGCCAACAGTGCTGAAGCGAGCAGATCGAGGTCGCCCTCGACGCCGGCTCCTCGAAGAAGCCCGATGACGTGAGCGATGCCGAGAGCCCGGGCCGGACCGCCGAAGCGGTATTCAGGAGCGTTTTCCGCCGCTCGGAGGACTTCGCCCTGTACTTCCACCATGGCAATCCGGGCTCGTCCGAACGCGATGAGGCGCTCGATCGGCGGCGCGCCCGGACCCAACGGTGGGGGGCCGAACATGAATGCCTGCTGCAGTTCTCGCTCGGTGTGATCGAGCAGTGCCTGCATCAGTCCCGATCGATTGCCGAAGCGCCGAAAAACTGTGCCCTTGCCCACACCGGCCCGGCACGCGACAGCATCCATCGTCACCGCGTCGACACCTCGCTCGGCAACGAGGAGGGCTGCGGCGTCGAGCAGAAGTACGCGGTTACGTGCTGCGTCACCGCGCTCGACCGGCGCGGCGCCGATCTGGGGGAGGGGGATTGCGCTCACGGGATCAGGTTACAGGGCCGGGGAATGTAAGTGGACCGCGGTCCGTTTAGTTGATATAACTTTCAACCGGAGCCACCAACCGCACCACTCTCGAAGGAAACTCGCTATGTCACAGACCAATGTTCTCGTTCTCGTCGGCAGCCTGCGCGCCGGATCCGTCAACCGCCAGCTTGCCGAGACGGCTGTGTCCGCCGCACCCGAGGGTGCCACGCTGACGGTCTTCGAAGGCCTCGCCGACGTCCCCTTCTACAACGAAGACATCGACGTCGAGGGTGCTTCCATCCCCGCTGTCGACGCACTGCGCTCCGCTGCGAGCGACGCGGACGCGTTCCTGCTCGTCACCCCCGAGTACAACGGCACCATTCCCGCAGTTCTGAAGAACGCCATCGACTGGATCTCGCGTCCGTACGGTGTCGGTGCAGTCAAGGACAAGGCTGTCGCAGTCATCAGCGCTTCGCCCAGCGGCAACGGCGCCAAGTGGGCACACGAAGACACCACCAAGGCGGTCCGTATCGCCGGCGGCAAGGTCGTCGAGGACACTGCACTGAGCATCGGTGGAACCGGCGCACTGTTCGGTGAGCTGCACCCGCGTGAGAACGCAGAGGTGCTCGCTCAGGTCTCCAAGGTCGTCTCCGACCTCGTCGACGCCGGCAAGCAGCTCGTCAACGCGTAATCCGTTTCACGAATGAGGGCCATGCCGGAAGGTGTGGTCCTCACTCGTATGCGCGCTAGAGCCCTTCGCGTTCCATCGCGTCGTCGACCGCGTCGCGAACCGACTCGAAATCCTTGCCGGCCATCATCGCTTCGCCCATCGCAGCATCGATACGGTCGGCGACGGCGGCGTACCGACGCTCCCAGTTCTCCTTGTCCTCCCGCCAGTAACCCATGACGTGCATGCGGTTTGCCGGGATTTCCCATGTTCGACGCAGGTGGGTGCGGATGCGTCTGGCGGCCGCGGCCTCGACTGCACACCAGATGTAGCCCTCGCCGGGAGGCAGGGCAGCGCCGGCCAATTCGGCGAGCAGCGAGTCCGATTCCTCGATCCATCGGTAGTGAGCGTCGGCGCGCGTCGTGAACGTCTGCTGTTCGCTCGGCGCGGGTACCTGCGTGATGACGTGGATCGGTAGACCGTCGGGTGCTTCTTCGAGAATTCGCCCGATCGCGGGCAGAGCGGCGTGATCGGCGACCATCAGCAGCCAGTCGCAACCTGCCGGCGGCGTGAACCACCCGGTCGCCGTCGAGAGGTGAACGGTCTCGCCCGGTTGCGCAGTCGCGGCCCAGAGTGCCGCGCCGCCGTGGCCGTGGAGAACGAAGTCGATCTCCAGTTCGTTCTTCGACGGCTGCCAGCGCCGGACCGTGTAACTGCGGGCGTGAGGGGGAATGAGAGGGAATCTGACGAGCACCCGTTCGTCCGGGCTACCACTCGTCTCGAAGTCGCTCAGACCCTCCCCACCGAAGGTGATTCTGCGCATCAACGGTGTCACCTGCTGTGTTCTCGTCACGGTTGCCTGGTGGCGTGGAGCCTCGTCCTTCGGGGGTGTTTCCACGACGCTCATGGTAGGTCCGTGGCGCGGCTCCGAGAGGCCGGCGAGCAAAAAAATAGACTGTGACGCGCGACACGCCGACGCGCCGGGAAATGAAGGCGCTGAACAGGGGCGACCTGGGAATTCCAACGATGTGACTCACAACATCTCGCGTTATGTGTTTCTGTCGGCCACTAGGTGTAGTGTCTTGAGCACTGAGAGACCACAACGCGGAACGCTTCGAGCGAGACTCCGGCAATCGGTCGTATCGGTGCTGAACATCACTACATCGGCCTTTGTTGGCTAAGCGAAAGAGGGACTCTCATGAGCATCACCGTCTACACCAAGCCCGCTTGCGTTCAGTGCAATGCCACCTACCGCGCCCTGGACAAGGCCGGTCTCGAATACAACGTCATCGACATCACCGAGGATGCCGAAGCCCGCGACTACGTCATGGCTCTCGGGTACCTCCAGGCACCCATCGTGGTTGCCGGTGAAGATCACTGGTCGGGCTTCCGTCCCGATCGCATCAAGACCCTGACCGTCGCTGCTTGAAGCGCCGCAGTGTCGGCGGTGGACACCTCCGCCGACACATCTGAGTAGTTCCGGGCACCGTACAAGAAAATGGTGACAACCGATGACTTCGCTGGTCTACTTTTCCAGCGTGTCGGAGAACACCCACCGATTCGTTCAACGTCTCGGCCTGCCTGCGACACGTATACCTATCCATGACCGTGACGGCTCATTTCGTGTACACGAGCCCTATGTGCTGATTCTGCCCACCTATGGTGGCGGGGTCACCGTGACAGGGCGCGACACCAGTTATGTACCGAAGCCGGTCATTCGTTTTTTGAACAATCCACACAACAGGTCGTTGATCAGAGCAGTGATCGCGGCGGGAAACACCAATTTCGGTGAGTCCTTTTGCTATGCAGGAAACATCATTTCCCAGAAATGCCACGTTCCTTTTCTGTACCGGTTCGAACTCATGGGCACTGCCGAGGACGTCGACCGGGTACGAGAAGGCTTGGGGGAGTTCTGGAATCATCTCGAAACAGAGAAGGAGCACGGGCAGTGGCGCCAACCATCACTGACACGATCGCGGCAGGAAGCGTAGAGCGTGATGCGCGCGGCGGCGATTCCACCAACGGTCTCGACTACCACGCACTCAACGCCATGCTCAACCTGTACGGCGCCAACGGTGAGATCCAGTTCGAGATGGATGTCGCTGCAGCCCGTCAGTACTTCTTGCAGCACGTCAACCAGAACACCGTGTTCTTCCACAACCTCGACGAGAAGCTGGACTACCTCGTCGAGGAAAACTATTACGAGCCCGAGGTTCTCGATCAGTACTCACGTACTTTCGTGAAGTTCCTGATCGATCACGCGTACGCCAAGAAGTTCCGCTTCCCGACGTTCCTGGGTGCATTCAAGTACTACACCTCCTACACGCTCAAGACCTTCGACGGTAAGCGCTACCTGGAGCGTTTCGAAGATCGTGTCTGCATGGTTGCGCTCACCCTGGCCGCAGGCAACGAAGACCTGGCCGTCGAACTCGTCGACGAGATCATCGCCGGACGCTTCCAGCCCGCCACCCCGACGTTCCTGAACTCGGGCAAGAAGCAGCGCGGTGAGCCCGTGTCCTGCTTCCTGCTTCGTATCGAAGACAACATGGAGTCCATCGGTCGCTCCATCAACTCGGCACTGCAGCTGTCCAAGCGCGGTGGCGGAGTTGCCTTGCTGCTCACCAACGTTCGTGAGCACGGCGCACCGATCAAGAAGATCGAGAACCAGAGTTCGGGTGTCATCCCGATCATGAAGCTTCTCGAGGACTCGTTCTCCTACGCCAACCAGTTGGGTGCGCGTCAGGGCGCCGGTGCTGTGTACCTGCATGCGCACCACCCCGACATCTACCGGTTCCTCGACACCAAGCGTGAGAACGCCGACGAGAAGATCCGTATCAAGACGCTCTCACTCGGCGTCGTGATCCCGGACATCACGTTCGAACTGGCGAAGAAGAACGAGGACATGTACTTGTTCTCGCCGTACGACGTCGAGCGCATCTACGGAGTTCCGTTCTCCGACATCAACGTCTCCGAGAAGTACTACGAGATGGTCGACGACAAGCGAATTCGCAAGTCCAAGATCAAAGCTCGCGAGTTCTTCCAGACCGTCGCCGAATTGCAGTTCGAATCGGGCTACCCCTACATCATGTTCGAGGACACGGTGAACCGGGCAAACCCGATCGAGGGCAAGATCACGCACTCGAACCTGTGCTCGGAGATCCTGCAGGTTTCGACGCCTTCACTGTTCAACGACGACCTGTCCTACTCGAAGGTCGGCAAGGACATCTCCTGCAACCTGGGTTCGCTGAACATCGCGAAGACCATGGACTCGCCCGACTTCGCCAAGACCATCGAAGTGTCGATCCGCGGATTGACGGCGGTGTCCGATCAGACGCACATCTACTCGGTGCCGTCGATCGAGCAGGGCAACAACGACTCTCACGCCATCGGCCTCGGTCAGATGAACCTGCACGGATACCTTGCTCGTGAGCGGATCTTCTACGGCAGCGAAGAAGGCATCGACTTCACGAACATCTACTTCTACACCGTGCTCTTCCACGCACTGCGTGCGTCGAACAAGATCGCCATCGAGCGCGGCTCGTACTTCAAGGGTTTCCCGGAGTCGAAGTACGCCTCGGGTGAATTCTTCGACAAGTACACCGACCAGGCCTGGGAGCCTGCAACCGACAAGGTTCGCGGACTCTTCGCCGATGCGAAGCTGCACATCCCCACCCAGGACGACTGGCGTGAGCTGAAGGCTTCGGTTCAGAAGCACGGTATCTACAACCAGAACCTTCAGGCCGTCCCGCCGACCGGCTCGATCTCGTACATCAACTACTCCACCAGCTCCATCCACCCGGTGGCGTCGAAGATCGAGATCCGCAAGGAAGGCAAGATCGGCCGCGTCTACTACCCGGCGCCCTACCTGACCAACGACAACCTGGAGTACTACCAGGATGCCTACGAAATCGGGTACGAGAAGATCGTCGACACCTATGCTGCCGCAACGCAACACGTCGACCAGGGCCTGTCGCTGACGCTGTTCTTCAAGGACACCGCAACCACCCGCGACATCAACAAGGCGCAGATCTACGCGTGGCGTAAGGGCATCAAGACGCTGTACTACATCCGTCTGCGTCAGATGGCACTCGAAGGCACCGAGGTCGAGGGCTGCGTTTCCTGCATGCTGTAGAGGGCTCCGCCCCCGTGCGCCTTTTCGGTAGTGGTTACTACCAAAAAGGCGCACAGGGGTATCAGGCCGGCGGACGGCCGGGACCGTGCATCTTGCCGGCATTCTTCGGCATTCGACCGTGCTCGGTGAGTGCGCGCCGAAGGAGAAACTCGATCTGGGCGTTGGTACTTCGGAGATCGTCGGCGGCCCAGCGGGCGAGGGCGTCGTGTACCGCTGGGTCCAACCGAAGAAGGATCTTCTTACGCTCGGATCGCGGAGCTGGATCCGTGGCCATGTGGCCTTTCCTTTACTGGTAGAGCGAACCGGTGTTGAGCACCGGTTGTGCGTCGCGGTCGCCGCACAGCACGACCAGAAGGTTACTGATCATCGTGGCCTTGCGTTCCTCGTCGAGTTCGACGACGTGCTTTTCCTCGAGCTGCTTGAGTGCCATGTCGACCATGGACACCGCGCCTTCGACGATTTGCTTGCGGGCGGCTATCACAGCACCCGCTTGCTGGCGCCGAAGCATCGCGCTGGCGATCTCCGGTGCATACGAGAGCCTGTTGATGCGTGTCTCGATAACTTCGACACCCGCCGCACGCACGCGGGCGTGAACCTCCTCCGACAAGGTGGTGGTGATGATATCGGCGTTCTCGCGCAACGAGACTCGGCCTTCGGCGTCGTACGGGTAGCTACCGGCGATATGGCGGACGGCCGCCTCGGTCTGTACGGAGACGAACTCCTCGTAATCGTCCACCTGGAACGAGGCGAGCGCTGTGTCGGCCACCTGCCAGACGACCACCGCCGAGATCTCGATGGGATTGCCGTCGGCGTCGTTCACTTTCGCCTGACCGGTCTCATGGTTTCGGATGCGCGTCGAGATCGATCGACGGACCGTCAGCGGATTTGTCCATCGCAGTCCCGGCGTGCGCAAGGTGCCGCTGTACGAGCTTCCGAGAAGTTGCAGAACTCGGGCTTGATTCGGTTGCACCAAGGTCAGGCCCATCAGGAGGGGGAGTGACGCGATGAACAGCACCACTCCGACCGGAATCAGGGCGAAGAGTCCCAGAACTCCGCCAACGACGGACAGCGCGATTCCGGCCAGGAAGAGAAGGACGCCGCCGAGGAGCATCCAGCTGCCGGACAGGTCCCAGCCTGGGCGTTCGGCGATCGTTGTGGTGGCGACACCGGTCGGTTTCTCGGCCACGGTGGGTGTGCTGGTCATGCGAGACTCGCTTTCCATCGGTAAGTGATATTTAATTGATATCACATTTTTTGTACTCGTGGAGGGGCGCGTGCGACACATGTTGTTGTGTTGGCATCGCGGACCCGACACAACGGGTAGTGTTCAGGCAAGCCAACATTCGGCAGTATCTCTCTCGCTAGGTAGGAATTATGGTCAAGCTGGTCAGTCGCGTTTCCGCCATCAACTGGAATCGCGTCCAGGACGAGAAGGACGCCGAGGTATGGGATCGCCTCGTCAGCAACTTCTGGCTGCCCGAAAAGGTGCCGGTCTCCAACGACATCCCGTCCTGGGGAACGCTGACCGCGCAGGAGCAGCAGCTCACCATGCGCGTCTTCACGGGCCTGACGCTGCTCGACACCGTCCAGGGAACCGTCGGCGCCGTCAGCCTCATCCCGGACGCGATCACTCCCCACGAAGAAGCGGTGTACACCAACATCGCCTTCATGGAATCGGTGCACGCGAAGAGCTACAGCTCTATCTTCTCGACGCTGTGCTCCACCCCCGACATCGACGACGCGTTCCGCTGGTCGGAGGAGAACCCCAACCTGCAGCGCAAGGCGCAGATCGTTCTCGACTACTACAACGGCGAGTCGCCGCTCAAGCGCAAGGTCGCATCGACGCTCCTCGAGAGCTTCCTCTTCTACTCCGGCTTCTACCTGCCGATGTACTGGTCCTCGCGAGCCAAGCTCACCAACACCGCAGACCTCATCCGCCTCATCATCCGCGACGAGGCCGTGCACGGGTACTACATCGGCTACAAGTACCAGAAGGGCCTCGAACAGCTCACCGAGGCCGAGCGTGAAGAGCTCAAGAACTACACGTTCGAGTTGCTCTTCGAGCTCTACGAGAACGAGGTCGACTACACCCAGGACCTCTACGACGGCGTCGGTCTGACCGAGGATGTCAAGAAGTTCCTGCGCTACAACGCCAACAAGGCGCTCAACAATCTCGGCTACGAAGGCCTCTTCCCGAAGGACGAGACGGACGTCAATCCGGCTATCCTGTCGGCACTTTCACCGAATGCGGACGAGAATCACGACTTCTTCTCCGGCTCGGGTAGCTCCTACGTCATCGGCAAGGCAGTCAACACCGAAGACGACGACTGGGATTTCTAGAGCGACCCTGCACCCAACGAGGCCCGACTCCTGCACACGCGGGAATCGGGCTTCGGTCGTCGATGGGGGAGTGGGTCAGCGCTGAAACCACGCTTCCGGCTTGTCCAGCAATGCTTTTGCGAGGCGCAGACGCGAGGTTTCCGTCATGTCCGAAGGCAATCCGCTCGGCGCGAACCACGCGACCTCGAGGTTTTCGTCGTCCGCCACGTGTGCATCTCCGCCGGTCCACCTGGCCAGGAAGCAGACGTCGAGGTACTGAGTCACGTCACCATTGGGGTACGTAATGGGTTCTGTGACATCGACACTCGTGATCCGAATCAATTCGGCGTCGACGCCGGTTTCTTCCTTCGCCTCCCGCACCGCCGCCGCCGACGGTTCCTCTCCGGGCTCGAGAACGCCGGACACGACGGCCCACTGACCGTTGTCGGCGCGGCGGGTGAGAAGGACCCGGCCGTCGTCGTCGCGGATCACGACGCTCACGCCGGACAGCCAGAGCGGCGCATGACCGACCTTCTCGCGCAAAGCGACAATGAATTCCGGGATCGGCATGATCAGAACCCGACCGTCACAGTTGTGGCGAGCCGCCTCGAATGTGGGAGTAGTGGTTCGTTCCAGTCAGCTCGCATATCCGTTCAAGGTTCCCTCCAAGTCCGCCAATACGGCACGGGCGGCAGTCATCCCGTTTCCGTTCCAGATTTCGTCTTCAGCGACGAACACACGCCGGTCGGTGGCGGCGGCGAGGTCCTGCCACTGGTCGCTCTTCATGATCTCGGTGCCGTAGGTACGGCCGTTCGGCCCGTCGAAGAGGACGTAGATCAAGTCCCCTTCGGCGGCGCTGAGATCGTCGGCCGGAATCGGTGCCGTGGTCGCATCGGTCAATCGCTGCGCCGGTGGGCGCCGGACGCCGACGTCGCTGAGGATCTGTCCGGCGAAGGATGCAGGGCCCTCGATCTGCAGGTCCTTCGAACCGAACCGAACCACTGATGCCTGCGTCTGCGATGCATTCAATGCGTCGCCGAGCTGCACGACGTCCTGCTGGTAGCGGTCCAGCTCCGTTGCAGCCGCGGACGAACGGCCCAGTGCCTGGCCGGCGAGGGCGAACTGCGCTTTCCAGTACACGGGATCCGAGCCCGCGAACACGGTGGGGGCGATGGCGTCGAGTTGCCCGTACAAGCCGTCGGACGCCGGACTGGACCCGAGGATCAAGTCCGGCGCGGCGGCCTTCACGGCGTTGACGTCAGGTGCGCTCACGGGGCCGACACTCGGAATCTCCGAGATGCCGAAACCCAGGTACGACGGTTGAGGTGAGTCGACACCGGTCGCGGCGCCCACTACCCGCTCCCACAGGCCGAGGGCGCACACGGCGTCCATCGAGACGCTGTCGAGGACCACGATCCGTTGGGGATCGGAAGGAACCTCGGTTTCACCCGCAGTGTGTACGACTCGACGCTTCACCCCGGGGCCCGCTCCCGGGTCGGCTTGCGTCGGCGTCGGGCACGCGGTGGCGGTGTCGCGTTCGATACCCATCACGCCGGCACCGGCGATCGACGTAGTGGTCCGGACGATGGTGCTCGCGGGATCGTCCGACGAGTCGGACGAGCAACCACCGAGGACGAGCATCGTGGCGGCGATCCCCAGGATCGAGACACGACGAACGGACGTGCGGGCGGTCGTGCGTGAGAGAACAGACGTGCGTGAGAGAACAGACAAGTCGACGGCTTCCTGTGTGAGCGGGCGCCGTTCAGGTTAGCTGTTCGACTCAGCTGTTCTGCTTGTCCACCTCGAACGTGTCCGAGAGGTCGTCGAGGATCATGTGGGCGCCCTGGATGCTGACCGGCGACATCCAACGTGAATCGTCCACGTCGACCTTGCGTCCTCGAAGGGTCTGCCACAGCGGGCTCTCGAGGAACGGCTTCGCAGCTTCGGCGCTCTTGCCCTCGGCGTCTTGCCAGGTGCTGATGAAGATGACGTCCGCGTCGGCTTCGTTGATCAGCTCGGGGCTGATCTTCATCATGATGTTTCCGGCATCGGCGGGGTCAGGTCCCTGGTTGTCCGGGCGCTTCAATCCGGCGTCCTGAAGGACGATGCCGCTGAACGAGGTGGTGCGGTAGAGGCGTGCCGTCGGTTCACCGGCGAATCGGACTACCGAGATGACCGGGTTGTTCGCCTTCTCGTTGATTTCCTTGCCGACGGTGGCTGCGCGGGTTTCGTACTCGGTGATCTTCGCCTCGGCCAGTGACTCCTTGCCCAGCGCTTGACCGACCAGGCGGATGTTGTCCTTCCACGTCGGGCCGGTCGTCTGAGTGAAGACGGTGGGTGCGATTGCGGAGAGCTGCTCGTAGTTCTTCCCGTCGCGGACCTCGGCGGAGATGATGAGGTCTGGCTGCAGTGCGGCGATCTTCTCGAGGCTTGCACTGCTGACCGTGCCGACCGAGACGGCGTCCGCGGCGAATTCCTCCCGCGAGGATCCGAGGTAGTCGGGAAGACCGGGCTCGCGGTAGTCGACGTAGCCGACGAGCGGGGATTCGAGGAGAAGGACGGCGTCGGTGAAGCTGTTGTCGAGCGCGACGATCCGCTGGGGTGCTGCCGGGATTTCGGTGCTTCCACGGAAGTGTTCGATCGTGCGGGGGAATGCGCCCGACTCGGTCGAGGTGGTGGTTGCAGCGGGCTCGTCGTTACTCGAGCAGGCTGGAACGACCAAGGCGATCGAGGCTGCGACGGCTACCAGCGCGGCGCGGCGGGGAAAGAATTTCACTGATTGGCTCCTGAGATGAGTTAGGCGAGGGTGACCTTATCAGTGGAGGGGTTGGCCGAAAACGGACACCGACCGAATTCTTCGACGCGCACGACACGCCGATTCGGAAGTGGGTTCGGACTCCCGGGGGAACATAAACCGCAGGTCGTTCGTTCGGTGCCGTGAAAAACGGATGCTCGAGTACGACGCAGAGTAGGACCGGGTCGCGGTGCCTCGGAGTCACGGTCTACGATTCGATGAGCGCAAGCCAGAAGCCGTTGTCCGCAGCCCGGGCGACGGACCCTGCGGGCGCAACCAAGGGCTCTTTGACGGAGTCTGCGGAGCGACCAAAGGCACATTCAGGAGGATCAGTGACTGCCGTAGCGCCCCAGCCAGTCCCCACGATAGCGCCGGCCAGGCCTTACCCGCCGCGGCAGGGACCCAAGGGCTCATTCATTTTCAAGATGATCACGACCACCGATCCCAAGGTGCTCGGAATCATGTACTTGGCGACTTCCATCGCCTTCTTCCTCATCGGTGGCCTCATGGCACTGATGATGCGTGCCGAACTTGCTGTACCCGGCATGCAGTTCCTTTCCAACGAACAGTTCAACCAGCTGTTCACCATGCACGGCACGATCATGCTGCTGCTGTACGCGACCCCGATCGTCTTCGGCTTCGCGAACTACATTCTTCCGCTCCAGATCGGTGCACCCGACGTCGCGTTCCCGCGCCTGAACGCGTTCAGCTACTGGCTGTACCTGTTCGGTGCGATCATCACGACGGCCGGATTCGTCACGCCCGGTGGCGCAGCAGACTTCGGTTGGACGGCATACACGCCGCTGACCAGCGCGCTGCACAGCCCCGGCGTCGGCGCCGACCTGTGGGTCTTGGGTCTGGCCGTCGCCGGCCTCGGCACCATCCTCGGTGGCGTCAACATGGTCACCACCGTGATCTGCCTGCGCGCACCCGGTATGACCATGTTCCGCATGCCGATCTTCACCTGGAACATCTTCATCACCAGCATCCTGATCCTGCTG
The DNA here is from genome assembly GCF_027583855.1 of Rhodococcus sp. BH5. Lineage (NCBI taxonomy): Bacteria > Bacillati > Actinomycetota > Actinomycetes > Mycobacteriales > Nocardiaceae > Rhodococcus > Rhodococcus sp. BH5. Next base: position 893,522 of record NZ_JAJHVW010000001.1, on the reverse strand, counting down.
GCGTTCCCGCTGCTGACCGCTGCATTCATGGGCTTGTTCGTCGACCGCCATCTCGGTGGGCACATCTTCGACCCGGCAACGGGCGGTGTGCTCCTGTGGCAGCACCTGTTCTGGTTCTTCGGTCACCCCGAGGTGTACATCATCGCGCTGCCGTTCTTCGGCATCGTCTCGGAGATCTTCCCGGTCTTCAGCCGTAAGCCGATCTTCGGCTACAGCGGCCTGGTGTACGCAACGTTGGCCATCGCCGCTCTGTCGATCGCAGTGTGGGCCCACCACATGTACGCAACCGGCGCTGTTCTCCTGCCGTACTTCTCGTTCATGACGTTCCTGATCGCTGTGCCGACAGGTGTGAAGATCTTCAACTGGATCGGCACGATGTGGAAGGGGCAGTTGACCTTCGAATCGCCGATGTTGTTCTCGATCGGCTTCCTGATCACCTTCCTTTTCGGTGGTCTGTCGGGTGTCATCCTCGCGAGCCCGCCGCTCGACTTCCACGTCACCGACAGCTACTTCGTCGTCGCCCACTTCCACTACGTGGTCTTCGGCACGGTCGTGTTCGCCACGTACGCCGGTATCTACTTCTGGTTCCCGAAGATGACCGGTCGCATGATGGACGAGCGTCTCGGCAAGTGGCACTTCTGGACCACGTTCGTCGGTTTCCACGGCACGTTCCTCGTTCAGCACTGGCTCGGTGCCGAAGGTATGCCGCGTCGTTACGCCGACTACCTGCCCTCGGACGGGTTCACGGTTCTGAACTCGGTGTCCACGATCTTTGCCTTCGTACTCGGTGCCTCGACGCTTCCGTTCATCTGGAACGTCTTCAAGAGCTACCGCTACGGCGAGGTGGTCACCGTCGACGATCCGTGGGGTTACGGAAACTCGCTGGAGTGGGCAACCACCTGCCCGCCGCCGCGTCACAACTTCACCGAGTTGCCGCGCATCCGCAGCGAGCGTCCGGCGTTCGAGCTGCACTACCCGCACATGGTGGAGCGGATGCGCGCGGAAGCGCACGTCGGCCCCGGCCACGGCGGGAAGAACGCCAGCACCGTGCTCGAAGATGCTCGTCACGAGCCGCTCACGGTCGGGGACGAAGGCGACCCCGGAACCGACAGCCGCTCCTGAGCGAAGTAACACACTGAAGTAATCAGCGAAGGCCCCGCCCGAGTAACGGGTGGGGCCTTTCGCTTGGCACAATAGTGACGATCAAGACGCGAACGAAGAAACGATCGGAGTTTTCGGTGGGTGCCTCTGACACCACTGTTCTGGTGACTGTGACCGGGCCGGACCGCCCTGGCGTCACCTCGGTACTGTTTGCGGCGCTGTCGCGGCACGATGTGCGTCTACTCGACGTGGAGCAGGTGGTGATTCGAGGTCGACTGACACTCGGTGTCATGGTTGCCTGCCCGAACGATCCCGAAGCGCTTCAGGAAGAACTCGAACAGGCGATGGCGACGGTCGGAATGAACGTCGACATCGAAATCGGTGCCGATCCCGGACGGCCCGCGGTGTCCACCCACGCGGTCGTTGTTCTCGGTAGCCCGGTCAATGCTCGCGCAATGCGATCGGTGGCACGCGAACTCGCGAAGCAGGGCGCAAACATCGATTCCATCCGTGGTGTCGCCGACTATCCGGTCACCGGCCTCGAACTCAGCGTCAGCGCGGCCGATACGACCGACGGCGACGCGAAGCTGCGCACCGGACTCGCCGAGGTCGCCGCACTCGAAAACGTCGACATCGCGGTCGAGCGCGCAGGTCTCGCTCGACGGGCCAAGCGTCTGATCGTGTTCGACGTGGACTCGACGCTCGTCCAGGGCGAGGTCATCGAGATGCTGGCCGCGAAGGCCGGCGTCGAGGACGAGGTCCGCGCCGTCACCGAAGCTGCGATGCGCGGCGAGATCGACTTCACCGAATCACTGCACCAGCGTGTGGCGACACTCGCCGGTCTCGACGCCTCCGTCATCGACGAGGTGGCAGAGAGCATCGAACTGACGCCGGGTGCGCGAACCACGATTCGCACCCTGCGCCGTCTCGGATTCCACTGCGGCGTGGTGTCGGGTGGCTTCCGGCAGGTCATCGAAGGCCTCGCACACGAACTCGAACTGGACTTCGTGCACGCCAACACCCTCGAAATCGTCGACGGCAAGCTGACCGGACGTGTGATCGGTGAAATCGTCGACCGCGCCGCGAAGGCCGTTGCGCTGCGCAAGTTCGCCGATCAGGTCGGTGTGCCGATGGAACAGACCGTCGCCGTCGGTGACGGTGCCAACGACATCGACATGCTCAACGCCGCGGGCCTGGGCGTGGCGTTCAACGCCAAGCCTGCGTTGCGGGAGGTCGCAGATGCTGCGTTGTCGCATCCCTTCCTCGACGCTGTGCTGTTCATTCTCGGTGTGACCCGCGACGAGGTCGAGGCTGCGGACGCCGTCGACGGTGGCGTGCGACGCGTACCGATTCCATGAGTTCCGATCCAGCATTCAGTTCCGATCCAGCTGTGATGTCCGGCCCCGATTCGCGCTGGCGCGAGCGCCACGCGGTGCTGGCTGCTGGGTACGGAGGGCGAGACGATCCCGCGGATCCGGCGCTGGTGTTGGCGATGCCGATCGTTCTGCACATTCCGAAGGCAGACCCGCCCAAGCGCACCGCACTGCTCGAGGCTGCGGCAACGGCGGCTGTGGCGCTGTGTCTGGACGAACGCGTCGGGTTCACCGAAGACGGGGAACCCGGCCCCTGGCACGAGGACTATTCGGCGTGGGTGGGTGCCCGGATTCGGAAGGTGTCTCGTCGAGCGCGAGGAGCGCAGTGGCTCGCCGCGCAGGAGGTACCGGGAATCACCGTCGATGTGGATGGCGCGCAGGCGCGGGCTCTGGTTCCCGGGCCGGTCGGAGAACTGGACCCGCGAATCAAGAAGTTGCAGATCGGTGGGACCGATCTCGAGCACGACGAGCCTGGCCCGCCGGAGCCTGGTCTTCCGGTGCTGTGGATCGACTCGGCGCTCGAGATGACGGTTGGCAAGGCTTCGGCACAGGTCGGGCATGCCTCGATGTTGTTGGCGGCGGCCATGTCCGAGAAACAGTGCTGGGCCTGGACGCAGAACGACTTTCGCTGCTCGGTGCGCGACGCGAGCCCGGAACAGTGGGCCGAAGCAGTAGTTCGGCTGAAGAAGTCGGAGGCCGTCGCGGTTCGTGACGCTGGTTTCACGGAAGTGGCACCAGGCTCCATGACAGTCATCGCGGTTCCGTAGAGACGCAACCGACCAGTCCAGTATCGGTAACTTGGCTATGGATGAACAGTCCAGTGGCCATCAAGATGGTCGAGTGTTGATACGGAGATTCGCCTCGCTGTTCGTTGGTCTGTGGTTGTACGGCTTCTCGATGGCCATGATGATCACAGCCGGTCTTGGTCTGGATCCCTGGGACGTTTTTCATCAGGGTGTGGCCGAGCACGTTTCGCTCAGTTTCGGCGTGATCACTGCGATTACCGGTGCGGTGGTACTGCTGCTCTGGATTCCGATCCGTCAGCGGCCGGGATTCGGAACGGTCGCCAATGTCGTTGTCATTGCCATCTCGGTGGATACCTCACTGGCCTTCTTGCCCGTCTTTGATTCCATGCCAGTTCGAGCCGTGATCATGGTCGCGGGAATCCTCCTCAACGGACTGGCCAGCGTTCTCTACATCGGCGCGGGCATGGGGCCGGGCCCCCGCGACGGATTGATGACCGGACTGGTCGCTCGCACAGGTCTGTCGGTCAGGCTCGTGCGTACCAGCATCGAGATCGCGGTCCTCGCTACCGGATGGCTCCTCGGTGGAACGGTTGGCATCGGAACCGTGTTGTACGCCTTCGGGATCGGGCCGACCATTCAATTCCTGATCAAGTTGCTGCCGGATTCCATGACAGCAGCGGTTACCGGAGGACGTGTCACGGAACGTAAGGCCAAGACCGTGGGTCCGGTCAGTGAAATCTCGGTGCCGACGGGAACTTCGGCCGTGGAGGCAGGTTCGCCGGTCGGTGACGCCGAATCGAACGATGCAGTCAAGGTGCCGTCGAACCATTCCGGAGTGCCGACGGTGACCTGAACCGGTCCACCGGAATGCAGGATCAGGAGCCAACTGTCGTCACCGAGTGGGCGCCCGGTTCGAGTGTGAGACCGAACGTCGGCTCCGTCGATCCAGGCCTGCAGCGTTCGGTGACTCTCGTCGTACCATGCGGTGTCGTCGAACTCGACGCCGGCAGCGTCGAACCAGACGAGGTCCGGGTGCTCCAGTCTTCTTCTGCCTTCGAAGAATTCGGGCTGACGCAACGCCGGTGCTGCTCGGCGTAGTCCGAACGCTCGGGAGACGAACTGCATCAACGACTGATCGGCCGTAGTCCAGTCCAGTGCCCACGACTCGGCTGGGGAGGCAACTGCTGGAACACAATACGCGTTGTTGTTCCCGCCGAGGCTGTGGCCGAACTCGTCACCGGCGGTGATCATCGGGGTACCTGTCGACAGCACGAGTGTGGCCAGTAGCGCCCGTACGTGACGTGCCCTGGCGTCCTGAATCTCGGGATCGGTGCTCGGGCCTTCGATTCCGTGGTTGAACGAATCGTTGTGATCGGCGCCGTCACGATTGTCTTCACCGTTGGCCTCGTTGTGTTTGCGGTTGTATGCCACGAGATCGGCGGCGGTGAACCCGTCGTGCGCTGTGACGAAGTTGATCGACGCCCAGGGGCGACGGCCGCTGCCGGCAAAGATGTCCTCGGAACCGGCGAGGCGCGACGCGACCTTCCGGACGCTGGATCCGCCGTTCCAGAACTGGCGAATGGTGCTGCGGTACTTGTCGTTCCATTCGGACCACTGGAGTCCGAAGTTTCCGACCTGGTAACCGTCGGCAGTGGCATCCCACGGTTCGGCGATGAGCTTGCACCGAGTCAGTACCGGATCGGAGGAGATGGCGGACAGGATGGACGCCCGCTGGTCGAAGCCTCCGCCGCGCGGCCTACCCAACGCGCTCGCAAGATCGAATCGGAAGCCGTCGACACCCATTTCGGTGGCCCAGTAACGGAGGCTGTCGGTGATCATGCGGACGGCGATGGGGGAGCAGGCGTCGACCGTGTTGCCGCACCCGGTCAGGTCGATGTCGCGGCCGTCGCCGTCGAGAAGGTAATAGCCGGGGCCGTCCAAACCTCGCCAGCTGACACTGATTCCGTCGACACTCTGCTCGCAGGTGTGGTTGTAGACGACGTCGAGGACGACCTCGATGCCTGCCGCGTGTAGTGCGTCGACCATGATCCGGAACTCGGTGACTTCGCCGCCCGGAGTTGCCGCGTATCCGGGATGCGGGGCGAAGTACGACGCCGTCGAGTATCCCCAGTGGTTGCGCATCCCTCGCTCGCGGACGCTGTGTTCGGTCAGAAATGCCTGTACGGGAAGCAGTTCCACGGCAGTGACGCCGAGTGAGACGAGGTGATCGATCACGGCCGGTGCCGTCAGGCCGAGGTACGTTCCGCGGTGGGCGGCGGGTACTCCTGGATGACTGGCGGTGTACGCGCCCACATGCAGTTCGTAGATGACGCTTTCCTCCCACGGCGTCTCGAGGCGGGCTCCGGCGGGCGCGAGGCCGGGAGTCACCACGGACAGCGGCACGTGGCCGAGCGAGTCGACCGTCGACGGGTCGCCGAAGGGATCGTCGGCGTACGACAGGAGGGCACGGTGATCACCGAGATCCCCCTCGATGCGGCGCGCCCACGGATCGACGAGCAGCTTGTGTGGATTAAGTCTCAGCCCGGCGCGCGGATTCCACGGGCCGGACGCCCGAATTCCGTAACGCTGCCCCGCACCGATCCCGGAGATGATTCCATGCCAGATTCCGTACGTGTGTTGCCGAAGTTCGACGCGATCTTCGTTTCCGTCCTGGTCGATCAGGCAGATGTGGACGCTCGACGCAGCTGGGGCGTGGACCGCGAACTGGGTTCCGGAGTCCACGATGTTGGCGCCGAGTGGGAACGGAGACCCTGGCGTCGGGGTGTGAGTTTCGATGAGAGGCGACACGCAAGATGATCCTGCCGTGAACGGCCGGAGAATGTGCGGGAAGATGTTCGGGTGCCGCTACCTGATCCAGATCTGCTCATCGATTTCGACAACGTACTCATCCGTCGGGGAGGGTCCACTCTCGTGGGGCCCGTCACCTGGAAAGTGGAGCTGGACGAGCGATGGGTGGTGCTCGGACCCAATGGTGCCGGCAAGACCTCGCTGCTGCGCATCGCGGCCGGTGAGACTTTCCCGACCAGTGGTTCTGCCCACCTCCTTGGCGAAGTTCTCGGCAAGGTCGACGTCAACGAGTTGCGCCCGCGAATCGGTTTGTCCTCGTCGTCGTTGGCGAACCGCGTGCCCGGCGACGAGAAGGTCAGCGACCTCGTCGTGTCGGCGGGCTACGCCGTTCTCGGTCGGTGGCGCGAGGAGTACGAATCCATGGACACCTCGCGCGCTGTGGAGATGCTCGAAAGCCTCGGCGCCGAGCACCTGGCGGATCGGACGTACGGGACGCTTTCCGAAGGCGAGCGCAAGCGCGTCCTCATCGCGCGAGCCTTGATGACCGATCCCGAACTTCTTCTCCTGGACGAGCCCGCCGCCGGGCTCGACCTCGGTGGCCGTGAGGAACTTGTGGCCAGACTCGCCGAACTGGCTGCCGATCCGGACGCCCCGGCAACCGTCCTGATCACCCATCACGTCGAGGAAATCCCGCCGGGATTCACCCACGCACTCCTTCTCAAGGAAGGGGAGGTCGTCTCCCAGGGGCTTCTGGACGACGTCATCACCGCCGAAAATCTGAGCGCGGCATTCAGCCAGTCCATCAGCCTCGACAAGGCGGACGGCCGATACTTCGCGCGCCGCGCGAGACCGTCCGGAGCTCATCGCGCGTGAGCTTCAGTGGGACCTGAAATGCGTCCCAGATCACAGATCGCGTAGGTTCGCGAAGCATGGCTAACGAGAATACAAACGCTGTCCCCGAGCCCAAGGATGCGTCGACCGTCATCTTGGTGCGCGATGCCGAATCCGGGATCGAGATCTTCCTGCTTCAACGAGTACAGGGGATGGCGTTTGCCGGGGGCATGACGGTCTTCCCCGGCGGCGGCGTCGACAAGTCCGATGCGACGGCCGAGGTCGAGTGGGCCGGACCGTCGGTCGAGTGGTGGGCCGAGCGGTTCAGCACGGATGTTGCTCGGGCGAAGGCTCTCGTCTTGGCTGCGGTGCGGGAAACTTTCGAGGAGTGCGGTGTCCTGCTGGCCGGCCCCACGGCTGACACGGTCGTCGCGGACACGGCCGGCTATGCACAGGACCGAGTAGCTCTCGAAAAGCACGAGCTGTCGTTCAGCGATTTCCTGAAGAAGGAGAACCTGGTCCTGCGCACGGATCTGCTGCGGCCGTGGGCGAACTGGATCACGCCGGTGGGCGAGACCCGCCGCTACGACACGCGCTTCTTCGTCGCAGCGTCACCGACCGGACAGATCGCGGACGGGGTCACCTCCGAGGCCGCCGAGGTGCGTTGGCAGAGCCCGCAGGACGCGCTCGCGCATTGGCGGGAGGGTGGCAGCATCCTGTTGCCGCCGACGTGGAGTCAGCTGACCGAATTGGCCAAGTTCAGTTCGGTGGCGGAGATACTCGCAGCCGAGCCGGAGATTCCCGTCATCCTGCCTACGTTGATCACCGACGAGGAAACGCTGCGCGTCGAGTTCCCGAACCAGGACGGTTACTACGTCGCCGGGCCGCATCCGTGGTCGGTCAAGGCGGCAAAGTAACCTCTCGACCATGGCTGAATTTGTGACTCTCGAGGTTTCCGAAGGCATCGGCACCATCCGTCTGGCGCGTCCGCCCATGAACGCTCTGAACCGTCAGGTTCAGGACGAGTTGGCTGCTGCCGCACACGCTGCGACCGTCGACAAGGCAGTCAAGGCCGTCATCGTCTACGGCGGCGAGAAAGTCTTCGCAGCCGGTGCCGACGTCAAGGAAATGGCCGAGATGGACTACGGCCAGATCCGTGACGCGATCGGCGGCATGCAGGCCGGACTCGGCGCCGTGGCGTCCATCCCGAAGCCGACCGTTGCCGCGATCACCGGATACGCACTCGGTGGTGGACTCGAAGTTGCACTCTCGGCCGATCGCCGGATCGTCGGAGACAACGCCAAGCTCGGAGTTCCGGAGATTCTGCTCGGAATCATTCCCGGTGGCGGCGGAACGCAGCGCCTGGCTCGCCTGATCGGTCCGGCCAAGGCCAAGGATTTGGTCTTCACCGGCCGTTTCGTCGGGGCTGACGAGGCGTTGGCCATCGGTTTGGTCGACGAGGTCGTCGCTCCCGACGACGTGTACACCGCGGCCCGGACATGGGCCTCGCAGTTCGTCGGGGGAGCGTCACGTGCGTTGGCTGCTGCCAAGGCGGCCATCGACGAGGGTCTGAACACCGACCTGGAATCCGGGCTCAAGATCGAGCAGCATCTGTTCGCCGGATTGTTCGCGACCAAGGATCAGGCGATCGGCATGGAGTCGTTCATCGCCAACGGTCCGGGCAAGGCCGAGTTCACGGGCGAGTAGGCTCCCCTAAACTAGAACTTGTTCATCTCTTACCAGCGAGTAGGATAGCCGCCATGACAGCCAGCCCGAATGACGACGCAACCGTCACGCCGCCCGCCGCTACCGACACCTCGGTAGTCGACCCCGCGCCGCGGCCGCACGCCACGGCCGAAGAGGTCGAGGCCGCTCGTAAGGACACCAAGCTCGCCCAGGTGCTCTACCACGACTGGGAAGCCGAAACCTACGACGACAAGTGGTCCATCTCGTACGACGAGCGCTGCATCGACTACGCACGTGGTCGTTTCGACGCCGTCGCGGGCGATCAGCCGCTCCCGTACGAGCGCGCGCTCGAACTCGGTTGCGGCACCGGATTCTTCCTCCTGAACCTGATGCAGGGTGGAGTCGCCAAGACCGGTTCGGTCACCGACCTCTCGCCCGGCATGGTCAAGGTCGCACTGCGCAATGCCGAAAGCCTCGGCCTTCCGGTCGACGGCCGTGTTGCCGATGCCGAGACCATTCCGTACGAGGACAACACCTTCGACCTGGTGGTCGGCCACGCCGTGCTGCACCACATTCCGGACGTCGAGAAGTCGCTGCGTGAGGTCCTTCGTGTCCTCAAGCCCGGCGGACGTTTCGTCTTCGCCGGTGAGCCCACCACTGTCGGCAACTTCTACGCCCGCTGGCTCGGCCGCGCGACGTGGGAAGCAACCACACGCGTGACCAAGCTGCCGTTCCTCGCAGACTGGCGTCGTCCGCAAGAGGAACTCGACGAGTCTTCTCGTGCAGCAGCTCTCGAAGCTGTCGTCGACATCCACACGTTCGACCCCACCGACCTCGAGAACATGGCGAAGTCTGCGGGCGCCGATCAGGTCCACGCTGTCACCGAGGAATTCGCCGCGGCGCTTCTCGGCTGGCCTGTCCGTACCTTCGAAGCGGCTGTTCCGCCGGAGAAGCTCGGTTGGGGCTGGGGGCGTTTCGCTTTCGGTGGTTGGAAGACACTCAGCTGGGTCGACGAGAAGGTGCTCCGCCACGTCGTTCCTCGCGGATTCTTCTACAACGTCATGATCACCGGCGTGAAGCCCGGCAACTGAATTGGGTTATGACTTCACCCTCGGCGACGTCGACTATCTCGGAAGTGATTCCGGCGTAGCTGCCTTGGCCGAGGTGGATCAGCTCGAACTGTCCACGCGTACGCGTCTGGCCGACATCGGCCGGGCGCGTACGCGTTTCGGTGATCACATGCCTGCGCTCGTGGACACCGTCCTGCTTCGACGTAAAGCCGCCGCCAAACTGCCGGGCAGTGAGCAATGGTTGTTCACGGACGACGCGATGCAACAAGCCACTCCCGGCGTTGTCGCGGCCCACCGCGCGCAGCGTCTGATCGGGCGCGACGTCCACGACGTGACGTGCTCCATCGGCGCCGAACTGCATGCCTTGACCGGAGTTGCGCATCGCGTGATCGGCAGCGACATCGATTCCGTTCGCCTGGCGATGGCGCAGCGCAATGTGCCGAGCGCAGCGTTGCTGCGGGCCGACGCGCTCCGCCCGACGACACGCGACACCGTCGTACTGGCAGACCCCGCACGGCGATCGGGCGGTCGCCGCACTCACGATCCGGCAGCGTTGATGCCACCGTTGCCGGACCTCATCGAGGCGTACTCCGGCCGTGATCTCGCGGTGAAGTGCGCTCCGGGACTCGATTTCGACAAGCTGGGCTGGGACGGGGAAGTCGAGGTCGTCTCGCTCGACGGCGGCGTCAAGGAAGCCTGCCTGTGGTCGACGGGGCTGGCCGAGTCCGGCGTCACGCGTCGAGCTTCGGTGCTTCGCTCCGACGGGAGCGGGTGGGCGATCACCGACGCCGAGGACGACGTGATTCCGGAGCAAGCGCCGGGGGAGTGGATCATCGACCCGGACGGAGCGGTAGTGCGCGCGGGCCTCGTGCGCCACTACGCGGCCAGACATGGCCTCTGGCAGCTCGATCCACGCATCGCTTATCTGACCGGTGACAGCGTCCCTGAGGGAGTTCGCGGATTCCGGATCCTCGAGCAGATCAAGTACTCCGAGAAACTGCTCAAACAGACACTGTCCAAGCGGGACTGCGGTGTGGCCGAAATCCTGGTGCGAGGAGTCGACGTGGACCCGGCAGTGCTGCGTCCACGGCTCAAGCTCAAGGGCTCGCTTGCGCTGAGCGTCGTGATCGTACGGATCGGGCGATCGGCGTCGGCCTTCATCTGTGAGGCATCCCGCTAGCTCACTTGAAGACGAACAGCTCACCGATTGCGCTGGGCGTCAACACTTCGCCCTTGGGGCCGATCGAGGTGCCGACGGTGAAGCCGACTGCTCCCGGCAACGTGTCCTGATCCACCGTCTCACCGGTTTCGGTGTCGAAGGTGATCAGGCTCAGTCCGTTCTCACCCTCGCGTACGACGGTGTATCCGGTGTTGCCGGCGGTCTGCGCCGGAACGCCCAGTTGCAGAAGGTCTTTACGTTCCCAGGCCAGTTCGGCGTGATCTCCCTCGTCGCGCACGGCAAGGAGGTGGCCCTTGTCGCCGCCGGCGGGAATGATCAAACCGTCGTCGGACGTCGAGGCACTACCGGCCGAGTTGAAGCCGATGTCGTAACTCCACCTGGTGTCACCGGTTTCAGCGTTCACTGCCCAGAGAGATCCGTTGTTGTCGGTGGCGTAGACGGTCTTGCCGTCCTTCGACAGGTCCGGGCTCGACGCCGTTCCACCGGGAAGCGCGTCGGTGGACCACTCGCGGGTGATGGACGGATTGTCGCCGCCCGTGTACTTCATGGCGACCAGATCGGCTGCCCGAGAACTGGGTCCGTAGAAGGTGAAGTAGAACTTGCCGGTGCCCAGGTCCACTGCCGGGGTATTGGCCACCGGGCAGCCGGACGTGCCGAGGAAGCACTCGTTCAAACCCTTGTTGTCGGGAATGAGTTCTGCATTCGCGCCCTGGTCGATCGACGGCGGTGGGATCAGGTCGAACGACGGAACCACTTTTGCGCCGGTCTGCGGGTTGAGCACGTTGATCTGACCCAATTGGGTGATGAACAACAGGTTTCCGTCGCCGGTGAACTGTGACGAGAGAGGAGTGCCCACAACGAGCGTGCGCCAACGCAATTGACCAGTCTCGGTGAAGGACATCATCGCGCCGCTCTCGCCGACGTAGACATTGGTGGCAGTGTCGACGATGGGCGTCGAGGCGACTACTCCGTCGTTGAGTCGAGCGCACCACTTCTTGCGACCCGAATCCATCTGGAACGAGAAGAGATTGCAGCCGTTCTCGGTGCGGGCGGTGACGAAGCTCTGGCCGTTCGCGGCCACCGAGGCGTACGCGGCAACCGGACCGCCGAGAGGGCGTGACCATGCGAACTCGACATTGCGTGATCCGGTGACCGGGCTCGTGTCGCTGTTGCGGGCGTCGGCATGCATGGCCGGCCAACCCGCCGACGCGTACCGGTCCACCCGTCCGTCGTCGCTGCCGCAACCGGCGATCAGGGCCGCAGCGATCGCCGTCGACACCATCACGGACGACCGTAGGACCCGCCGCATCACAATCTCCCTGCCTTCACTTGATCAAGAGCCCTCGGTAACTGCACAAGCCCGGACCAGAGACTATCCCGACCGGGGCAACGTGACGGGGCACACCCCGAGGGTCGGTGAGTCGGCCCCACGTAGGCTGAACACTCATGACGAGCATGTGGGGCGCACCGTTGCGCACTCGATGGCGGGGATCACGCCGAGGCGACAGCGATCAGGCCAAGTTCTTGACGGTCGATTCCCTCAAATGGGTTCTGGCGAACAAGGCGTACACACCCTGGTATCTGGTGCGGTACTACCGTCTCGCCAAGTTCAAGATGGCCAACCCGCACGTGATCCTGCGCGGCATGGTGTTCCTCGGCAAGAACGTCGAAATCCATTCCACCCCCGACCTGTCCCGCCTCGAGATCGGGCGCTGGGTGCACATCGGTGACGGCAACGCGATCCGCTGCCACGAAGGCTCGCTGCGCATCGGCGACAAGGTCGTCTTCGGCAAGGACAACGTCGTCAACACGTACCTCGACATCGAAATCGGTGCGTCGACGCTCGTAGCCGACTGGTGCTACATCTGCGACTTCGACCACCGCATGGACGACATCAACACACCGATCAAGGACCAGGGCATCGTCAAGGGCCCCGTCCGTATCGGCCCGGACACGTGGGTGGCAGCGAAGGTCACCGTGCTGCGAAATACCCGCGTCGGACGCGGTTGTGTCCTCGGGGCGCACGCCGTCGTCAAAGGCGACATCCCGGACTACAGCATCGCGGTCGGCTCGCCCGCGAAGGCGGTCAAGAACCGCAAGTCCGATTGGGAAGCCGGCGCTGCCGATCGCGCGAAGTACATCGCGGCGCTCGAAGACATCGCGCGCAAGAAGGCCGCCGCAGACGCTGCCGACGCGTCGTCGACGTCGTAGCTCACTTTTTGGCAGAACCAGCGATTACTTTCGGCGCCGCAACCGGTCTGTATCGGTATCGGCGCCGAAAGTCTGCGCCGGTGAAAGGAGTGCCGACATGAGCGAACAGACACCCGAATGGGTCGTGGCGCAGCGCCGCGAACTGGTGGGATTTCTCGAAGGCCTGAGCACGGAGCAGTGGAACGCGCCGACCCTGTGCGAGGGGTGGCGGGTCCGCGAAGTGATCGCGCACATCACCATGCCCTACCGATACTCGGCGCCGCGATTCGTCGTGGAAATGGTCAAGTCACGCGGAAACTTCAACAAGATGTCGAACCGGCGAGCGCTCGCCGATGCGTCCGAAGTCGGTGAGCGACAACTGCTTGCCTCGCTTCGCGACAACGTTGCACACCCGTGGAAGCCTCCAGGCGGCGGCTTCGAGGGTGCGCTCTCGCACGACGTGATCCACGGTCAGGACATTCGCGTGGCACTCGGCGACGACTACGTGGTGCCCGAAGACCGGCTCACTCGCGTGCTCAGCGGACTCTCGCCCAAAACCCTGAAGTATTTCGGGACGGACCTCGACGGCGCTCGGCTGCGCGCCGACGACCGAGACTGGACGTACGGTGCCGGCGCCGAGGTTCACGGGGCGGCGCAGGATCTCCTGCTCGTGCTGTGCGGCCGGATGATGCCACCAGGCCATCTGCTCGGGGATGCGAGTTCTCGTTTCACCGCGCCCCTCCCGACCCGCTGAGGTCAGCGCGTCAGCGACCAGGGAGCGGCCGCTCGGGAATCTGTGGCCGTGCCAACGGCTGCCGCACCCGACGCTTCGCGCCCGCGTAGACGTGAGCAGTCTCCTCGGCGACCTGATGCCAGTCGAAGTCCGATGTCAGGCGTGCGCGGGCGGCCACTGCCCGTTCCTGCGCCCCGGCGGGATCGTCGAGTACCTCGCGGACAGCCGAGGTGAGCCCGGCGATGTCGCCCGGTTGGAAGGACATCCCCGTCACCCCGTCGACGACGGCTTCGCCCAGTCCGCCTGCGGTGGACGTGATCAGCGGAGTGCCGGCCGCCGCCGCTTCGAGGGCGATGATTCCGAACGGCTCGTAGCGCGACGGCAGGACGATGGCGTCCGCTCCGTGCAGCCAGCTGAGCAGTTCCGTGTGATCGAGGTTGCCGAGAAAGTCCACCGCTCGCGCGACGCGATGCGTGCGTGCCTGTTGGTAGAGCCAGGTGAACTGGGTGCCTTCGCCCGCGATCGCGAGGGTCGTGCCGGGGTGGCTACGACGGATTCGGGGGAGTGCTGCGATGGCGTCCTGCACGCCCTTCTCGTATTCCAGGCGGCCGACAAAGAGGAGTTTCGGCGGTCCGGATCGCGGTCCACGTTCGCGAAAGTTCCACGTGGTCACGTCGATTCCGTTGCGGATGACGGTGATCGGCGGCAGCGTCGGGCCGTAGAGCTCGGTCACTTCTTCCTGCATGGACGCCGAACAAGTTATGAGAGAGTCGGATTCGTTTGCCAGCCACCACTCGACGGAGTGGACCTGGCGGTTGATGCGTCCGGAGATCCAGCCGCTGTGGCGACCCGCCTCGGTGGCGTGAAGTGTGGAAACCAGTGGGACGTCATAGAATTCGGCCAGGGCGATCGCCGGATGTGCGACCAGCCAGTCGTGCGCGTGCACGACGTCGGGCTGCCAGCCCTCGCCCACTCCTGGCTTGTGCAGCGCCATCCCGGCACGGACCATCGCGTGACCCATCGCGAGGGTCCACGCGAGCATGTCCTCGCCGAAGACGAAGTGCGCGGGGTCCTCGGCCACTGCGACGACAAGGACGCCCTCGGAAATGTGCGTGATCGTCGGGTGCGTCGACGCATCCGTGCCGGAGGGGCGACGCGAGAGAACAACGACCTCGTGGCCTGCAGCCGCCAACTCGGTGGCGAGATGGTGGACGTGTCGGCCGAGGCCGCCGACGACGACCGGTGGGTACTCCCACGAGACGATGAGAATTTTCACGACGGACTCAGTTCTGTGTCAGGTAGACGGCGAGCATCCAGTCCCGGGAACAACCCGTCGGCGCGATTCCAGCCTTCGGCGAGTCGCTCGGCGACGGCATCGCGGCCGGAAACGAGCGCTTCGGAGATTTCCCTGGTCGCGTGGGCGTGCTTGTGTGCGCGTTCGCGGGCGTACCCCGCGGCCGAATCCTTGCTCACCATGAATGCCCAATCGCTCGAAACTGTCATCAGTGTCTCGCGAAGTACCTGATCGTTGACCCGGTTTCGCAGTTCCGGTCGTCCGGGTGCGTTGTTGCGTCCGCGAGACTTGTCCACGGTGCCGAGCGCGGTCTCCACCACTTCGGAGTTCAGTTGCACCAGGTCGGACACCTGATCGCCAGCCCAGACACGCCAGTCCTTACCCGATCCCCAGGACGAATCCTCGAGTTGAACGGGTTCGCCGACGTATCCCGATGCCTTGGCGTCGGCGAGGGTGCCGACGCGAATTCCGGCCTCGGGAAGCGCGCGCAGGAGTTTTTCGAGCCACTGCGGACCTTCGTGCCACCAGTGCCCGAACAGTTCGGTGTCGAAAGCTGCGACCACGAGGGCGTCGCGGCCGATGCGGGTGGATTCACTGCGCAGACGCGCGCGAACGGTTTCGACGAAGTCGGCAACATGCTTGTCGACGGCGGCCGCAGCGAGTTCGGGGTCGTACGGCAACTTGTCGGCGGAGTCGACGGTCCGTCCGGTGACTCGCGACGGCTTGAGACCCGTCTCGTGGTCGTAGGTGTGGAAGTCGCGGTAGGCGGCGTGACCCGGATATCCGGACTTGGGGGACCAGACGCGGTAGCTGACCTGCAGGTCGCGGCCGAATGCAACTACGTCGGATTCTCGAACCGGGCGGCCGAGGGACGTGTCGCCGCGCAAGGCGGGGCCGTCGACCATGAAGTGGGTGACGCCCGCTTCGGCGTACCCGCGCTCCATGCCCGGGGTGTACCCGCACTCGGGTCCCCAGATCCCGGTCGGAGTGTGATTCCACCGGGCATGCGCATCGGCGAGACCTTCGCGGAGGGAGAACGCCCGCAAGCGAGGATCGAGCAGCGGTTGGAACGGGTGGGCCAGCGGCCCGCCGAGAAGCTCGAAGGCCTCGCGATCGATGAGGTCGCGGAACACCGGTGAGGCGCCGTGCTGCCAGTGAGTCTCGAAATCTGCGAGAGCGGCAGCTGACGCCCGGTGTTCGCGCGCGCCGAGTTCGCGGTGCGCCGCGTCCGGCATGCCGGCAGCCTCGTGGGCGCGGATCTGCCAGTTGCCGAGCCAGTGATGCATCCCGGCGAGGCAGTGGGGATCGTCCAACTGGGCCGCGAGTACGGGCGTGATTCCCAGCGTCAGCAGGTGCGATCGGCCCTCGTCGGCCAGGCGTCGTAGCGCGGCGGCGAGCGGAATGTACGACGCAGCCCAGGACTGGTAGATCCATTCCTCGCCGACTGGCCATCTGCCGTGGTTGGCGAGCCACGGCAGATGGGAGTGCAGAACCAGGGCGAACATCCCCGGTTCGGTGACGGGTGTTGCGTTACTCACTCGCCGGTTTCCTTCACGGCAATAGCGACGAGGTCGAGGCTGTCGTCGATGTCGGGTTCGCTGATGCTGAAGTCGTCGACGGTGATGCCCTCGACGTCGCGGGTGAGATCTTCCGGCCAGGGCTCGCCGGCCAACGCGCGGTCGATCTGCGCATTGATGAACGATCCGCCGTGCTTGGCGTCGAGTTCCTTCAGGCGCGAACCGTGGTGGACGCCGGTCATCAACTGAACGCGGAATCCGGCGTCTTCGAGCAATTCGGTCATTTCGGAGGCGTTGAGCTCACGAGTGTGGAAAGGGTTGAGCGGCGTGTCGCGGCCGGGGGAGAAGGTGATCCGGTTGGGGGTGCTGATGAGAAGTTCACCGCCGGGAGCGAGAACTCGGAAGCATTCGCGCAGGAACTGACCCTGATCCCACAGGTGCTCGATCACCTGGAAATTGACGACGACGTCAACCGAGTTGTCCGCCAGTGGAAGCTCGGCGAGGTTGCCGTGGAGCATCTCGACGCGGGGGTAGCGGGCACGGACGTGCTCGACCGCGGAGATGTCGTAGTCGAGGCCGGTAACCTTTGTTGCGACGTCCGCAATCATGTTGGCGCCGTAGCCTTCTCCGGAACCGGCCTCGAGGACTCGGCGGTCCGTGCAGCGCTCCAGAAGTGCGCGGTACACCACTTCGTGGCGTCGGAACCAGTAGTTCTCCTCGGGGATTCCTGGCACGGTTCGTTCGCCCGTCAAGGGCAGGGGTGCGTCCTCGTGGTTGCTGACACTCGTTTCACTCACCCGTGCGAGATTAGTGCCATCCGAGTAGAACGTGTTCGCCGTGGTCCAGATCACTGCTGTCAATTCCTGTTCGTGCCGTTATGGTGGACGAGGTTCCACGTTAAGTTACCCACCGGTAACTTAACGTGGGGTAATCTAACGCACAGCCGACGTGAACCGAGAAATTCGCCCGTAGGGAGACCTGTCGGACTCTCTTATCGGACGCTCGGACTGCGCGAGCACCACAGACGATTTATCAGGTGAATTACACACAGGAGGTCGACGAAGACCCATGACGAATATCGTTGTTTTGATCAAGCAGGTCCCCGACACATGGTCCGAGCGCAAGCTGACCGACGGCGACTACACGCTTGACCGTGAAGCCGCCGACGCAGTCCTCGACGAGATCAACGAGCGCTCCGTCGAAGAAGCACTCCTTATCAAGGAAGCTCAGGGCGGTGAGGTAACGGTGCTGTCCGCAGGTCCCGACCGCGCCACCGACGCGATCCGCAAGGCTCTCTCGATGGGCGCCGACAAGGCCGTCCACATCAACGACCCGGCACTGCACGGCTCCGACGCGATCCAGACCGCATGGACGCTCGCTGCTGCTCTCGGACAGATCACCTTCGAGAACGACGAGCCTGCCGACCTGATCATCGCCGGCAACGAGGCCACCGACGGCCGCGTCGGCGCTGTTCCGGCCATCATCGCCGAGTATCTGGGCATCCCGCAGCTCACGCAGCTGCGCAAGGTCGTCGTCGCCGACGGCAAGATCACCGGTGAGCGCGAGACCGACGAGGGCGTCTTCGGCCTCGAGGCTTCGCTGCCCGCGATCGTCTCGGTCACCGAGAAGATCAACGAGCCGCGCTTCCCGTCCTTCAAGGGCATCATGGCCGCGAAGAAGAAGGAAGTTCTCGTCTACACGCTGGCCGACCTCGGAGTCGACCCGGAGACCGTCGGAGTTGCCAACGCCGGCACCACCGTGACGTCCTCCACCCCCAAGCCCCCCCGTACCGCTGGTGAGCGCATCGTCGACGAGGGAGACGGTGGCACCAAGATTGCCGCGTACCTCGTCAGCAACAAGGTCATCTGATCGCGCCCTTCTAGACATCCAGCAGAAGAACTCAGGGAGAGTTAAGTCATGGCAGAAGTACTTGTGCTCGTAGAGCACGCAGAGGGTGCGCTGAAGAAGGTCAGCACCGAACTCATCACCGCTGCACGCGCACTCGGTGAGCCGTCGGCAGTTGTCGCCGGCCCCGCGGGCACCGCAGCAAAGCTCGCCGACGCTCTGGCAGCAGCCGGCGCCGAGAAGATCTACGTCGCCGAGTCCGACGACATCGACGGCTACCTCGTCACCCCCAAGGTCGACGTTCTCGCCGCTCTGGTCGAGTCCACCAGCCCGGCAGCAGTCATCACCGCAGCCGGCACCGAGGGCAAAGAGGTTGCCGGTCGTCTGGCTGCACGTCTGGGCTCCGGATTGCTGACCGACGTCATCGAGATCAAGGCTGACGGCACCGGCGTCCACTCCATCTTCGGTGGCGCGTTCACCGTCGAGGCCAAGGCCAACGGCGACGTTCCCGTCTACTCGGTTCGTCCGGGCGCAGTCGAGGCTGCTCCGCAGGCCGGCGCAGGCGAGCAGATCACCGTCGAGGTTCCGGCCCAGGACGAGAGTGCCGTCAAGGTCACCTCGCGTGAGCCCATCGTCGGCGGCGACCGCCCCGAGCTCACCGAGGCGTCGGTTGTCGTCTCCGGTGGACGTGGTGTCGGCAGCGCGGACAAGTTCTCCGTCGTAGAAGAGCTGGCCGACTCCCTCGGCGCTGCAGTCGGTGCTTCGCGTGCCGCTGTGGACTCGGGTTACTACCCCGGACAGTTCCAGGTCGGTCAGACCGGTAAGACGGTCTCGCCGCAGCTGTACATCGCGCTCGGCATTTCCGGTGCCATCCAGCACCGTGCCGGCATGCAGACGTCCAAGACCATCGTCGCGGTCAACAAGGACGAAGAGGCACCCATCTTCGAGATCGCCGACTTCGGCATCGTGGGCGACCTGTTCAACGTCGCACCGCAGCTCACCGAAGCTGTGAAGTCCCACAAGGGCTGAAAAGCACAAACTGCTGTGCGCCTTTATCAACCCCCCGCGGTTGATAAAGGCGCACAGTGCTTTATTCACCCGGCCTGCATCGGCATGTCACTTCGTCGATACCGAGACGCCGTTCGCGCTCGATAAACCTTGCGCATGACAATTACGTCAGTCCTTCGCTCCGCGAGTGACAATCTCGGCCGTGAGGTCGCCCAGCCGAGATATTCCCTGATCGTCTCCTCCGACCGCGAGCATCGTGTCGCTGCGCAGCGCCTTCGATACCGAGTGTTCGCCTCCGAGCCAGGCTTCTCCCTCCCCGCTTCGGCCGGGGTGTTCGAACTCGACGCCGACGCCTTCGACGAATTCTGTGATCATCTACTCGTTCGTGACAACATCACCGAGGAGTACGTCGGCTGCTACCGAATGCTGCCGCCGGATTCCGCCGCGGCGGCGGGTGGGTATTACACCGCAACCGAATTCGACATCTCCGCGCTCGATCCGGTGTCGAACAGGATCGTCGAAATGGGTCGCGCGTGCGTCGATCCCGCGCACCGCACCGGATCCGTCCTGAGCCTGATGTGGTCGGGCATCCTGCACTATCTCGAATTGACCGGATACGAGTGGGTGATGGGCTGCGTCTCCGTGCCCGTCTTGCCGAGCCCCGATTCAATCGCCGGCGCCGATGTCCGCGGCGTCCGTGACTTCGTGATGAACAAGCACGCCAGTCCGGGGTCGCGGCGGGTGATCCCACGAAACCCGGTGGTCCTCGGGGGTCTGACGCTCGACGAGATCGCCGCACCGGAACGCGTGACGATGCCGCCGTTGCTCCGTGGTTACTTGCGGATGGGCGCGATGATCTGCGGGGAGCCCGCCCACGATCCCGAGTTCGGTGTGGCCGATTTTGTTGCGCTGCAAGGCCTTCACTCCGCCAACAAGCGGTACCTCGAACGGCTGCGATCGGCGGCCGCCGCACACGAGTCGGGGATCGGCTGATGACCGCGGCGGTGCCGTACTGGGTGCCGACGAGCCCCTGCGGCGACGGGTGCCTACCCGCGGACGCACCCGGTGTGTCGAGTATCACCGTGATGGCCCGCGGGGTCATGGTCGGTGCCGCACTGTTGACTGCGCCTGTGCTTTCGGCCGGCTGGCTGCTCCCGCGCACCTGGCGTACTGAGATGCAACGCGGATACTCGCGCGCGTTGCTTCGTTGTCTGGGGATGAAGCTGACGGTCGACGATCAGCGGTTGGGGCGCGCGGAACCTGACGGGGTCATGGTTGTCGCCGGTCACGTGTCCTGGACCGACGTCCTCGTCGCGAGCGCCGTTGCTCCGGCCAACTTCGTCGCCCGCGCCGACCTGCTCGACTGGGCAGTGCTCGGCGGTCTCGCGCGCCGGATGCGCGTCGTCCCCATCGACCGCGCTCGCCTGCGTGAACTCCCCGGAACCGTCGACGTCGTTCGCGAACGCCTGCAGCGAGGTGTCCGGGTGATGGTGTTTCCCGAGGGGACGACCTGGTGCGGGCGGGCGTACGGCGGTTTTCGTCCGGCGATGTTCCAAGCAGCCGTCGACGCCGAATGCCCGGTTCAGCCGATGGCGATCCGCTACGAGAACGCCGACGGTTCCCTGTGCACCGGACCCTGCTTTGTCGGCACCGAAACGATCGGTCAGTCCATCCGTCGGATCCTGCGTCAGAAGAACGTCGAGGTGAAGGTCAGGCTGGCTCCGCTCGAGGAGGCAGGGGAGTGTCGAGCCGATCTCGCGCAGCGATGCGAGAGCGCCGTACGCGGCGTCGACATCATCGATCTGGCAGCTCACGACATCTTCGACCCCGCACCGGAACTCGTGACACAAGCCATGGGACAAATCGATCCTTCCCCGGCGATGAGCGCTTAGCCTGCTGAGCGAGGCTGGTCGAACTCTCGTGCTGGGCTATCCTTGTCAAGCCATGACTCTGCCTGCACACAGTGCCCACGCCGGATTTCCGGTGTACCTCGATCATGCCGCCACGACTCCGATGTCGGCAGCCGCTATCGAGGCGATGACCGATACCTTCAAAACCGTGGGCAACGCGTCCTCGCTGCACGGCTCCGGCCGTGCGGCCCGGCGCCGCGTCGAGGAATCGCGCGAATCGATCGCCGCCAGCCTGGGTGCGCGGCCGTCGGAGGTCATCTTCACCTCCGGAGGCACCGAGAGCGATAATCTCGCGGTCAAGGGCATCTACTGGGCTCGCCGTGACGCAGACCCGCGACGCACTCGCATCCTGGCCAGCTCCGTCGAGCATCATGCTGTGCTCGACGCCGTCGAGTGGCTCGAGCAGCACGAGGGCGCGCGCGTGACGTGGTTGCCGGTCGACGAGAACGGTGTCGTCGACCCGCAGACCTTGCGTGACGAGCTTTCCGTCCACGCCGACGAGGTAGCACTCGTGACGGTGATGTGGGCCAACAACGAGGTCGGCTCGATCATGCCGATCGTGGAGTTGGCGGAGATTTCGGCTGAGTTCGAGATTCCGATGCACAGCGACGCGGTTCAGGCAGTTGCACAATTGCCGGTCGATTTCGCGGCGAGCAAATTGGCCGCGCTGAGCATCGCGGCGCACAAGTTCGGTGGTCCGCACGGCGTCGGCGCGCTTCTGCTCGGACGCCAGGTTCCCTGTGTGCCGCTCCTTCACGGCGGCGGACACGAACGTGATCTGCGTTCGGGGACGCCGGACACCGCGGGAGTTGTCGGGATGGCTGCGGCGCTGCGCGCGAATGTCGCGAACTTCGATTCGAGCACAAGGGAATTGGCGAAGCTGCGTGACCGTTTGATCGGCGGGGTCCTGGAGATCCTTCCCGAGTCGGTGCTCAACGGCCCGACCGGTTCCGATCGGCTTCCCGGTAACGCGCACTTCACCTTCCCCGGTTGCGAGGGCGATTCGTTGTTGATGCTGCTCGACGCTGCCGGTATTGAATGTTCCACCGGTTCGGCCTGCACCGCCGGTGTGGCCAGGGCCAGCCACGTCTTGATTGCGATGGGCGTCGAATCGCCCGTCGCGCGTGGCTCACTGAGATTTTCGCTCGGACATACGTCGAGTGTCACCGATGTGGACGCGCTCATCGCTGCGCTTCCACAAGTAGTAGAGCGCGCTCGGGCCGCCGGTCTTGCCGGTGCCGGTTCGCGTGGAGGGGATCGCTGATGCGAGTACTCGCAGCCATGAGCGGAGGTGTCGACTCCGCTGTCGCCGCCGCCCGCGCTGTCGCCGCCGGACACGACGTCGTCGGCGTTCATCTTGCTTTGTCCACGGCGCCGGGCGCATTGCGGACGGGTTCGCGTGGATGCTGCTCGAAGGAAGATGCCGGCGACGCCAGGCGCGCCGCCGACGTTCTCGGAATACCCTTCTACGTCTGGGATTTCGCCGATCGCTTCAAGGAAGACGTGATCGACGACTTCGTGGCGTCGTACGCAGCGGGTGAGACCCCCAATCCGTGCCTGCGCTGCAACGAGAAGATCAAGTTCACCGCACTCGCCGACCGTGCAGTCGCTCTCGGCTTCGACGCCGTGGCGACCGGTCACTACGCGCGCCTCGAAGACGGCGTCCTGCGCCGGGCGGTCGACGCTGACAAGGACCAGTCGTATGTCCTCGGTGTGCTGACGGCTGAGCAGCTTTCGCGAGCGATGTTCCCGATCGGTGACACACCGAAAGAACAGATCCGCGAGGAAGCCGCCGAGCGCGGTCTGGCTGTGGCGAACAAGCCTGACAGTCACGACATCTGCTTCATCCCGACCGGCGACACACGAGCATTCCTGGGTGCGCGCATCGGCGTTCGTCCGGGAAGCGTCGTCGACGCCGATTCGGGTGAAGTCCTCGCTGCACACGACGGCGTACACGGCTTCACGATCGGACAGCGCAAGGGTCTCGGCGTCGAAGGTCCGGCGGGTGACGGCCGTCCGCGGTACGTGACCGCGATCGAGCCCGAAACCGGAACGGTCCGAGTGGGTTCGGCCAAGAATCTCGACGTCTGGGCCATCTCGGCGCAGCGTGCGATCTGGACCTCGGGCCAGGCGCCGGAGGGCCCCGTCGAATGCATGGTGCAGGTTCGTGCGCACGGTGGACTGGCGCAGGCCGTTGCGGAGGCCGTCGACGACGGTACTTCGAGCGGCGGTATCTCGATCTCGTTGCGCGAACCACTGACCGGCGTCGCAAAGGGACAGGCCGTCGTGTTGTATCGCCCCGACCGAGAACTGGGCGACCAGGTTCTCGGCAGTGGCACCATCTCGGGCACCGAATCCGAGCCGAACACACTGTGACGCAGCAGGTTTCCATCGGTGGTCTCGTCACCGGAATCGGATCCTGGCCGGGCACGGATGCCCGCGAAAGTGCCGCAACCATCCTCGGTGAGCTGGGTGGTTTCCCGCATCTGGTGGAGTTGCCGAGCCGCGGTCTCGGCGCTGACATGGTCGGCCGGGCGGGGGCAATTCTGGTCGACATCAACCTCGACGCCTCGACCCGTGCCTATCGAGTCGTGCCTCGGCGGGGCAATGTCGCGAAGCGAGCCGAGGACTTTCTGAATCAGGATCTCGATGCGCTCGAGGAAGCCTGGGAGTCGGCGCGCTTGGTCGGCGGAGACCACGTCGTCAAGCTTCAAGTCGCCGGCCCGCTGACACTCGGCGCCGAGATCGAAGTCGCAAACGGTTCGCGAGTTCTCGTCGACCGCGGTGCGCTCCGCGACATCGCAGAATCACTCGGTGAGGGTCTCGCGCGTCATGCGGCAGAGGTCACTCGCCGCACCGGCGCCGCAGTGGTGATCCAGTTGGACGAGCCGCAGATCGCGGCAGTTCTGGCCGGTTCGCTGCCTGGGCGCACCAAGATGGAGAGCGTTCCGGCACTGCCGGAACCCGAGGCACTCGCCGTACTCGACTCGACGATCAGCGGTTGCGGACTGCCCACAATCGTCCACAGTTGCGGCACAGACATGCCGTGGGATCTACTGAGGCGAAGCCAGGCGTTCGGCGTGAGCTTCGACATGTCGCTCATCGGCTCACGCGATCTCGACGGTATCGGCCAGTTGTTCGACGCCGGCAAGGAATTGGCGCTCGGTCTGGTTCCGTCCGCCCCGCCGGAAAAGCCGGTGACGTGGAAAGAGTGTGCGATGCCCGCCGTCACACTGGTAGATCGTCTCGGCTTCTCTCGTGAACTCCTGCAGACCCAGGTCGCGATCACTCCGCGTTGCGGTCTTTCGGGTGCGAACCTCGACTGGGCTCGTGCCGCCCTTCGGCTGTGTACAGACGTCGGCAAGGCATTGGTGGACGATCCGTCGGCGTTCTAGTGTGTGCGTTCCGATGTGGAGTCGTGTGGTGTGTCGGTGTGAACCGATAATCTTCTAGCTGTGACTGAAACCGCGGATGCAATGCAGCCAGCGCCCAACGAGGCGCGCGAGCAGTGGACGGAGCTGGCCGAAGAGGTACGCCAGCATCAGTTCCGCTACTACGTTCGTGATGCGCCCGTCATTTCGGACGGTGCATTCGACACATTGCTCGGGCAGCTCAATGCTCTCGAAGAGCAGTACCCGGATCTGCGAACTCCCGACTCTCCGACGCAACTCGTCGGTGGCGGATTCGCGACGGACTTCACGTCCGTCGACCACCTCGAGCGGATGCTCAGCCTCGACAACGTCTTCGACGAGTCGGAGCTCCGAGCATGGATCGCCAAGGTCGAGCAGGAAACCGGGCCGGAACTGCACTATCTCTGTGAAGTGAAAATCGATGGTGTCGCCCTCAATCTCGTCTACGAGAACGGCAAACTCGTTCGTGCCGCAACCCGCGGTGACGGTCGTACGGGCGAGCTGGTCACGCTCAACGCTCTGACGATCAACGACATCCCGGAGCGCCTTACCGCCACGGACGAGTACCCGATTCCGAGCCTGCTCGAGGTGCGTGGCGAGGTGTTCTTCCGCCTCGAGGACTTCGCAGCACTCAATGCCTCCCTGGTGGAGGAGGGGAAGGCGCCGTTCGCCAATCCGCGCAACTCCGCGGCGGGCTCCCTGCGTCAGAAGAATCCTGCCGTCACCGCGCGTCGCCGCCTCGGAATGATCTGCCACGGGTTCGGGCGCATGGAAGGTTTCGAGCCGGCCTCGCAGTACGACGCCTACGCGGCCCTCGCCGCCTGGGGTCTGCCGGTGTCCACGCACACCTCACGGGTGGTCGGCGCCGACGCCGTGGTCGAGAAGATGAAGTACTGGGGAGAACACCGCCACGACGTCGAGCACGAGATCGACGGATTGGTGGTCAAGGTAGACGAGATGTCGTTACATCGACGTCTGGGCACCACGTCGCGCGCACCACGGTGGGCTATCGCGTACAAGTACCCGCCGGAAGAGGTCACGACCAAGCTCCTCGACATCCGGGTCAGTGTCGGACGTACGGGTCGTGTGACGCCGTTCGCGTACATGGAACCCGTCACGGTGGCGGGTTCCACTGTGTCCTTGGCCACGCTGCACAACGGATCCGAGGTCAAGCGCAAGGGTGTGCTGATCGGCGACACCGTGGTGTTGCGTAAGGCCGGAGACGTTATCCCCGAGGTCCTCGGGCCCGTGGCAGACGTTCGTGACGGTACCGAGCGCGAGTTCGTCATGCCGACGCATTGTCCCGAGTGCGGCACGTTGTTGGCACCCGCGAAAGAGGGCGACGTCGACGTGCGATGCCCCAATCAGCAGTACTGTCCGGCGCAGTTGCGCGAGCGCGTGTTCCACGTCTCGGGGCGCGGTGCATTCGACATCGAGGTGCTCGGGTACGAGGCCGCGACCGGGCTGTTGGAGGCGAAGGTCATCGGTGACGAGGGTGATCTCTTCTCACTCGACGCCGAGAAACTGATCGAAGTTCCGATCTTCCGCACCAATGCGGGATCCCTGTCCGCCAACGGAAAACGCTTGCTGGCCAACCTGGATTCGGCAAAGGACAAGCCGCTGTGGAGAGTGCTTGTGGCACTGTCGATTCGGCACGTCGGCCCCACTGCCGCGAGGGCGTTGGCCGGCGAATTCGGCTCGCTGCAACGCATTCGGGAAGCTTCGGTCGACCAGTTGGCTGCAGTCGACGGCGTCGGATCGACTATCGCCGCCGCCGTCGTGGAGTGGTTCTCCGTCGACTGGCACCAGCAGATCGTCGACAAGTGGGCGTCGGCCGGAGTACGCATGGAGGACGAACGCGACGATTCGATTCCGCGCAATCTCGAGGGTCTCTCGATCGTCGTCACCGGTTCGCTCGAGACCTACTCGCGTGATCAGGCGAAGGAAGCGATTCTGGTGCGCGGCGGCAAGGCGGCAGGGTCGGTCTCGAAGAAGACTGCGTTTGTCGTCGTCGGTGAAGCGCCCGGTTCCAAGCACGACAAGGCGGTCGAATTGGGTGTGCCGGTGCTCGACGAAGACGGCTTCCGGCGGTTGCTCGAAGATGGCCCGGATGCGGTCGCTCCCACCGATTTGGACGAATCAGAGTGACTTTGTCCGATTTCTGAGATTGGTGTGCTGGGTGCGATAGTGACGCCATGATCGAGATTCGTGAAGTTCTACCGGCTGAGTTCGAGACCGTCGGGGAGCTGACTGTGGAGTCGTACGTGGGTGGCGGATTTGTCACCGGCGGATCGCCGTACGCGGAGCGCCTGCGCGACACCGCAACTCGGGTGGAGCAGGGGCGGGTGCTGGTTGCGGTTCTCGGTGACGAAGTCGTGGGCTCGTTGACGATCGCAGAACCCGGCACGCCCTTCGCGGATGTTGCGCAGAAGGGCGAACTCGAGTTCCGCATGCTCGCAGTCTCGCCGCAAGCTCGGGGATCGGGCGCCGGAACCGCATTGGTTCGCGCAGTGATCGCCGAAGCCTACGACCGCGGCGATCACTCGGTGGTCATCTCGACGCAGCCCGAGATGGTCGATGCCCGTCGTATCTACGACCGCAACGGTTTCGTCCCCGATCCCGAGCGGGCGTGGGAGCCGATTCGCGGTATGGAACTGACCGTCATGGTTCGCGGCCTGGCCTGATCAGCCAGCCTGGTCAACCCAGTACCGTCGCCACGATTCCTGCGAGGTAGCCGAGGCGGGCTATCTCCGAAGGGCGGAATTCGGGCCCACCGGGACGACCGAGCATGAGGACTCGATTGCCGGAGCCGAGAGGTGCGGCAGCGAGGCTGGTGTTCATGTCGCGCCATACGTCCGGAACCCAGTCGGCCTCGCCGTCGAGGGCGGTGGGCTTGTCCAGTGGCATCCACGGAATGTCGGTGGCGTGGGTTTCCGGCGCGCCGGCGCTACCGACGACGCGGTACGCACCGTGCTTGCCGATGTCCGCGACGACGCACCAGCCGACTCGCAGTACACGCGGCGCGCCGTCGACGAGGACCTGTAGTCGATCGTTTCGGGCCGTCGCAACGGAATCTATGAGTTCGAGCTCGCGGTGAGTGTCGAGAATCCCGGCGTAGGGGCGGATCGAATCGACCAGCACGTCCGGTAGATGCTCGGCAGCGGTGATCAAGGTGTCGGGCAGCGCGCCCGGTTCGACGTCGACCACGAGGTCGTCGATGGCAAAACCGTCACCTCGTTCCACGACGTCGAGGGAGAGGATGTCTGCGCCCACGGATCCGAGAGCTACGGCGAGCGCGCCGAGGCTGCCTGGTCGATCGGGCAGTTGGACGCGAAGCAGGTACGACACGTGCGTGCCTTTCGCTGATCGGTTCTCGCCCGGATCACGTCGACCCGGGCCTGACTCATCTTTGCACTTGCCCAACCTGCGATGGTGGGCGCCGCGGCGGCGTCACGCCGGATGCACATGCTTGTCACACGAGCGAAACACACCGCGGGCATCCGGCGTGGCGATCGACACAGTGAGCGTGCTCGTCGTTCGATACAGCAGGCGTGCTTACAGGTCTGTCGCGGCGAGCAACTAGGCTGGACCGGCAATGTTCACGTCCTCTTCCGAAAGGGGCCCCGCGGTGCCTGCCATCTCCCGTGACGAGGTCGCGCACCTCGCGCGGCTGTCCAGACTCGCCCTGTCCGATGCCGAACTCGACGAGTTCGCCGGTCAGTTGGATTCGATTCTCAACCACGTCAAGGTGGTCACCGAGGTTGCGGCCGACGACGTCCCGCCCATGGCGAATCCCAATGCCGTCACCAACGTGACGCGCCCCGACGTGATCGTGCCCGGGTTGACCCCCGAGCAGGCATTGTCCGGAGCACCCGCAGTCGAACAGGATCGCTTTGCGGTTCCGCAGATCCTTGGAGAGGGCGAATGACCGATCTGACCACGCTGGACGCCGCTGAGCTGGCCGGCAAGATCCACTCGCGTGAGGTGTCCTCCGTAGAGGTCACGCAGGCGCATCTCGACCGCATCGCGGCCGTCGACACCGAGTACCACGCCTTCCTGCACGTTGCAGGCGAACAGGCTCTCGAAGCCGCCGCAGCAGTGGACAACTCGCTCGCAGGCGGAAACGAACCTGCTTCGGCACTCGCCGGCGTTCCGATCGCGTTGAAGGACATCTTCACCACGACGGACATGCCGACCACCTGTGCGTCGAAGATTCTCGAAGGCTGGGTCGCGCCGTACGACGCGACTCTGACCTCCAAGCTGCGCGCTGCCGGCATCCCGATCCTCGGCAAGACGAACCTCGACGAGTTCGCGATGGGCTCTTCGACCGAGAACTCGGCCTTCGGCCCGACGCGTAACCCGTGGGACGTCACCCGCATCCCCGGTGGTTCGGGCGGCGGCAGTGCGGCTGCGCTCGCGTCCCGTCAGGCCCCGCTGGCCATCGGCACTGACACCGGCGGTTCGATCCGTCAGCCCGCTGCGGTCACCGCGACAGTCGGAACCAAGCCGACCTACGGAACCGTCTCGCGCTTCGGACTCGTCGCGTGCGCGTCCTCGCTCGATCAGGGCGGCCCCTGTGGTCGCACCGTGCTCGACACCGCTCTGCTGCACGAGGTCATCGCCGGACACGATCCGCGTGACTCCACGTCCATCGACGCCCCCGTGCGTCCGGTCGTCGCCGCCGCACGCGAAGGTGCAAACGGCGACCTGCGCGGCGTCAAAGTCGGTGTGGTCAAGGAACTTCACTCCGACAGCTACCAGCCCGGCGTCATCGCTTCCTTCGATGCTGCCGTCGAGCAGCTCAAGGCACTCGGTGCCGAGGTTGTCGAGGTCTCGTGCCCGAGCTTCGAGCACGCGCTCGCGTCGTACTACCTGGTGCTGCCCAGTGAGGTCTCGTCCAACCTGGCCCGCTTCGACGCCATGCGCTACGGACTGCGTGTCGACGACGGCAACATGAGTGCCGACCAGGTCATGGCGGCAACCCGCGCCGCCGGTTTCGGTCCGGAGGTCAAGCGCCGCATCATGATCGGTACCTACGCACTGTCCTCGGGATACTACGACGCCTACTACGGTTCGGCGCTCAAGGTCCGTACGCTCATCGCGCGCGATTTCGACAAGGCCTACGAGAAGGTGGACGTACTGGTCTCGCCGACCAGTCCGTTCACGCCGTGGAAGTTGGGGGAGAAGGTCGGCGATCCGTTGGCCATGTACCTCTCCGACCTGTGCACGCTGCCGACCAACCTGGCCGGACACTGCGCGATGTCGGTGCCCTCGGGCCTGTCCGCGGACGACAACCTGCCGGTGGGCTTGCAGATCATGGCGCCCGCCATGGCTGACGAGCGCCTCTACCGTGTCGGTGCGGCCTACGAAGCTGCACGCGGCCCGATAGCGACTGCAGTCTGACCTGTTTGCTGTGCGCCTTTATCAACCCCCCGCGGTTAATAAAGGCGCACAGCAGTTTCAGGAGCAAGTTCTCAGGGCCGTCCCCTGATCGGTTCCGTAGCGATGGCCGTGACCGGCGGGGACACCGAGCGAACCGAGCATGTCGACGGTGGTCTGCAAGAACGTGACACCCGGGATCCACTGCGGGATCGGTGCATCTTGCACGGCACGGCTCAGATCCGGCTTCTGCGTCGCGAGGGCGGGGGACCACCACACCACCGGGTCAGACGTGTTCGCTAGGACGGTTGCGCCGTCCGTCCGTGTCGCGCCGGCCGGGGGACCTGCCCACAACACGTCGCACGGGACGATGGGACTGCCCTCGGACAGTGCGGCGCTGCCGCCGACGGCGCCGAGGCTCTGTCCGTAGAGGAACAGGTCCGGTCGATCCTCGGCGGGCATAGCGGCAATGTGGCTGCCGACGGCGGTGAACAGAGCGGTTGCCGATTCTTCGGCGTCGTCGCGGCTGAACAGGAATGTCGCCCAACTGGGTGCGTCGGAGTATTGCTGCCCGACTATTGCGACGTCGCCGCCGAACCGTTGCTCGATACCGTCGACTGCATGCGTGTCGATCCACCCCGATCCGGTCGGAACGGCCACTACGACGCTGTTGCGGGTAAAGCCGCCGACGCGATCGAGTTCGCTCACCGCGAGCGCGGCACGTGATGCAGTGTCGGGTGCCGAATCCAAACCGGCGTAGACGCGCACCGAGTCTTCGCCTGCTGCGACGAACTTGCGTCCCTCGGCACCCATCGAGGTCCACGAGATGAGCGATTCGGAGCTGCCTGTCGCGGAGGCCGAAAGTGGCTGTGTCAGAGCGGTGTCGATGTACGCGTTGGACTTGTCGAACGAATCGGAAAGACCGTTCCACACGGCGGGACCGACTACCAACTGCACTCCGAGAACACCCATGACCAGTGCGCCAACACTCCGCGCGAAACCCATCCACCGCAGCGCCTTCGAAAGTCCGACCCCGAGGCCCCAGAGTGAAAGGGCGGTCAGTGCTGCAATGCAACCCGCCTCCGCCCAGTGGAGAAGTCCGGCAGACGGTGCGCCCATCGCCGCTCGCAACGAGTTCTGCCAACCGGCGGCGGCGAACATCGCAACTGCGGTGCCGGCAGTCGACAACCCGAACGCGGTGATGCGCCAATGACGTTCGTCGAATCGGGCCTTGACCCGGTCGGGGACGAGCCGACGGGCTACCGCGGAGAACGCCCACATCGCCAGTAGTCCGGCCGCGACGAGCAGACCGCTGAACACCCCTTGTAGTACGGCTGATCGCGGCAGGAGTCCGGGAGCCAGCGAGATGGCGGACATCGCTGCCACGGCGACGCTCGTGGACACGCGGGGGAGTGCGAGCGCCCCGACTCGGGCGAGGACGGGGGTCCGTGACGCATTCAGAACGCTCATGCTGCAATCGCTTTCGGGGAGTAGGAGAACTCGTTCGACGGATCGAGGCGCCGCGATCGCATCAGGGTGAAGCCCAAGGCGGAAACTGCCAGAACACCGGCCGTGCCGTAACCGAATCCCGATTCCGTGACCGGCGTCAGATAGCTTTGGCGCCAAGAATTTCCGTTCACAGCCGTGACGGCTACATCGGCCATCGCGAAGCAATACCCTCGTGAGAGAAAGGACGTGCGGTCTTCACACGCGGCATGCATTCGCTGGTCGAGCTGACCGTCGAGGACCTGACGTGCCCACGGCCCCAGTTCCGTTCCGTGCGAATGCGCGTAGCGGAGTAGGTCGTAGCCGAGATCGTGCGCTTTGCAGGCCGAGTCGAATTCGTCGGGAAGTGGGACCGGCGACGAGCAGTCGCCGTGGGGATTGGCGAGGTATCCGTCGACGACGGCGGGGGTGTAACCGGCGAATGCCGCAAAGTCCGCCGGGATGGTGGTCGCAGCGTCAGCGGCATCCGCAGTAGTCACGGTGGCGATCGCCCTGGATGCGTTCGAATTCTCGGTGCGGGGCGACTGGGCTCCGCTCGCTCCGGCAGTGACCGTGATCGCTGCCGTTGCAGCCAGCGCCAGGGCAGCCCAGGTGCCGGCGCTTCGAGAGAGGTCTTTCACCCGTGTGATCCGCATGCCGTTCACGCTATGAACGGACAATCCTGACGGTCATCGCTCTGTGGAGGGGTTCTCCGACGCGCATTCGGGTGAGAATTCCCTCCCCTGTGATACCTCGGAGGTAGGGGGATCTCACTCTGCAGTATGAGGACTTTCGGGGTTCGCCTTCATAGGCTTGACGAGTGATCAAGGTCCGTAGGAAGAACAAGGGTGCACCGGATGTGCCCGCGCCGACATACGCCACCGCCGGGTCGATGCTGTCCGGCCTCGACGGGGCGGTCGTTCATTCGGAGAAAGTGCGTCGGGCAACCAGTTTCGTGGCCCGCGGTCAGTTCTGGAACATCGTCACCGTAGCGATCACCCTGATCCTCTATTCGATTGCCTGGCCGACACTGCAACTGACGCATCATGTTTCGCCGCCGATCATGCCCTTCGTCGCCGCGTTGGCTGCATTTCCGTTCGTCCTGATCCGGATCAACGCTCCGTTGGGGTGGGCGGTGTCGGCGGTGTCGGCACTGATCATCCCGTTGGTGTTCGACAACACTCCCGGTTACGACTACCCGTGGCAGGTCGTCCACATCATCGTGCTGATGTCGTTGCTGGCCGCAGTGAGTCTGCGGGCGCCCATTCAGGTTGTCGGTGTCGCCTGGATCGCCACAGTGCTGCTCTTTCTCGGCAACGCCCCGGGAAGCGACGGCGCCGGTTGGGCTGTCGGGCTGAGTGCCCTGGTCGTCTTCTGCCTGTTGATCCGCTGGTTGGTTCTCTCGCGCCGCCAGTTGGCCAAGCAGGAGGAAGTCAGTGAACTCGAACGCACTCGACGCACGATCCTCGAGGAGAAGGCGCGGATCGCCCGCGACTTGCACGACATCGTGGCCCACCACATGTCGATGGTGGTCGTTCAAGCTCAGAGTGCGCCGTACAGACTCGATGCAGTCACTCCGGAGATCCGAACCGAATTCGAATCGATAAGTGAGACAGGGCGAGCAGCGCTCAACGAGATCCGCGGCCTCCTCGGAGTCCTGCGCAGCGACGGGGACACCGTGGTGACGGCTCCACAACCGGGCGTCGACCAGTTGGACGAACTGTTGCTCGGCAGTACCCGTGCCGGTTTGCCGGTATCGTGGCGAGTCGACGGTGATCGAGCGTCGGTCTCGGAATCCACGGGCCTTGCGCTCTACCGGATCATTCAGGAGTCGATCACCAACGCGGCCAGGCATTCGCCAGGCGGACCCATCGAGGTCGCCGTGGCCTTCGGTCCGCAATCGGTGAGCGCGCTCGTGAACAACGGACCTTCGCCATTGGGTGGCAATCAGCACTCGGCGTCGGAAACCACTGGTGGCAACGGAATCCGCGGAATGCGAGAGCGGGCTTCGGCGGTGGGCGGCATGCTGCTGGCAAACCGGCGACAGGACGGAGGGTTCGAGGTCCGGGCCGAGTTGCCGTCGATGCCCGCCTAGGCTGTCCGAGTGCCCATCACAGTATTCATCGCAGACGACCAGGCGATGGTTCGACAAGGGTTCGGAGCCCTACTCTCCGCCCAGTCCGACATCAGCGTGATCGGCGATGCGCCGGACGGCAAGATCGCCGTCGCCGAGGTCGCGCGATTGCGTCCGGACGTGGTGTTGATGGATGTTCGTATGCCCGAGATGAACGGACTCGACGCTGCCCGCCAGATTCTGTCCGCCGGATGGGAACCGCCGGTGCGAGTCCTCATGCTCACCACTTTCGACATCGACGACTACGTCTACGAGGCCCTGAGCGTCGGAGCGAGCGGTTTCATGCTCAAGGACGCACCGGCTGAGGAACTGATTCGGGCGGTACGCGTCGTTGCCGAAGGGCAGGCTTTGCTGGCGCCGACGGTGACTCGGCGTCTGATTGCCGATGTGACCAGCCGGCGGGCGGCCCCGCGCGCACGGCCTGCAGCGCTGGACGCCCTGACCCCGCGTGAGCGCGAGGTACTCGAACTGATCGCCCGCGGATTGTCCAACGTCGAGATCGCCGAGCGGCTGTTCGTCGCCGAGCAGACCGTCAAGACCCATGTCGGGAAGGTGCTGTCGAAGCTCGATCTGCGCGATCGCGCCCAGGCAGTCGTGTTGGCGTACGAAAGCGGGCTCGTCACGCCAGGTTAGTGATCCCGTACGGCGCGGCGTTGTGGCTCGGCAACGCCGCTATCCTGCGGCAATACGGTGACTGGGGGAAGATGGACACCAAGATCCACAATCCGGTCACGAGAGGTGCTGCACTATGCGAATCGGAATCCTCACGGGCGGCGGCGACTGCCCGGGCTTGAACGCGGTCATCCGCGCCGTCGTACGTACGTCGGCCGGTCGTTACGGCAGTACCGTGGTCGGATTCCGGGACGGCTGGCGAGGATTGCTCGAGGACCGCAAGGTCCCGCTCGACTCCGATGACCGCATCAACCGCATCCTCACCCGCGGCGGCACGATCCTCGGCACCGCTCGCGTGAACCCAGACAAACTCCGTGCGGGCCTCGATCAGATCAAGCAGACTCTCGACGACAACGGGATCGACGTCCTGATCCCGATCGGCGGCGAAGGCACACTCACCGCGGCCAGTTGGCTTTCCGAGAGCGGCGTACCCGTGATCGGTGTGCCCAAGACGATCGACAACGACATCGATTGCACTGACGTGACTTTCGGTTTCGACACCGCATTGGCTGTCGCCACCGACGCCATCGACAGGCTCCATACCACGGCCGAATCGCACCAGCGCGTCATGCTCGTCGAGGTCATGGGCCGGCATGCGGGCTGGATCGCGCTGCAGGCCGGGCTGGCGTCGGGGGCACACCTGACTCTGGTTCCGGAACAGCCGTTCGACGTCGACGAGGTGTGCGCGATGGTCAAGAAGCGCTTCCAGCGTGGCGACTCCCACTTCATCTGCGTCGTGGCTGAAGGTGCGATGCCCGATCCCGCGTCGATGACCCTGCGCGAAGGTGGCATAGACGAGTTCGGCCACAAGATCTTCACCGGTGTCGCGCAGCAACTCGGAAACGAGATCGAGCGCCGGATCGGCAAGGAAGTTCGCACCACCGTCCTCGGGCACATTCAGCGCGGTGGCACCCCGACGCCGCACGACCGCATCCTCGCCACTCGCTTCGGCGTTCATGCCACCGACGCAGCTCACCGCGGAGATTTCGGTCAGATGGTCGCGTTGCACGGAACGTCCATCGACCTCGTTCCGCTCGCCGAGGCGACCCGCAAACTCAAGACGGTGCCCAAGGAGCGCTACGAGGAGGCAGCCGCATTCTTCGGCTGAGCCGCAGACGCATAAACTGATCACCATGACTGCTGTCGATGCGCCCGACATCCTCGATTACGACGAAGTACTGACCAAGTACGAGCCTGTGATGGGTATGGAGGTGCACGTAGAACTCGGCACCGCGACCAAGATGTTCTGCCCGTGCCCCACCGAGTTCGGTGCCGAACCCAATACCCAGGTGTGCCCGGTCTGTCTGGGCATGCCCGGTTCGTTGCCGGTGGTGAACGCAGCCGCTGTCGAGTCCGCGATCCGGATCGGCCTTGCGCTCAACTGCTCCATCACGCCGTGGGGCCGATTCGCACGCAAGAACTACTTCTACCCGGATCAGCCGAAGAACTACCAGATCTCCCAGTACGACGAGCCGATCGCAACCGAGGGTTACCTCGACGTGATCCTCGACGACGGCACGACGTGGCGCGTCGAGATCGAGCGCGCCCACATGGAGGAGGACACCGGTAAGTCCCTCCACGTGGGTGGCGCTACCGGTCGTATCCACGGTGCCAGCCATTCGCTGCTCGACTACAACCGTGCGGGCGTTCCCTTGGTGGAGATCGTCACCAAGACCATCCACGGTGCCGGTGAGCGCGCCCCCGAGGTTGCTCGCGCGTACGTCACGGCGCTTCGTGATCTGCTGAAGTCCCTCGACGTCTCCGACGTCCGCATGGATCAGGGATCGATGCGCTGCGACGCCAACATCTCCCTCATGCCGATCGGTTCCACCGAACTGGGGACCCGCACCGAGACCAAGAACGTCAACTCCCTCAAGAGCGTCGAGGTCGCAGTTCGCTACGAAATGCGCCGTCAGGCAGCAGTTCTCGACGCCGGCGGTGAGGTCATCCAGGAGACCCGCCATTTCCAGGAAGGCGACGGCACCACCGCAGCGGGACGCCGGAAGGAAACGGCCGAGGACTACCGCTACTTCCCGGAACCGGATCTCGAGCCCGTCGCTCCGAGCGCCGAGTGGGTCGAAGAACTGCGCGGTACCTTGCCGGAGCTTCCCTGGATTCGCCGTGCGCGGATCCAGAAGGACTGGGGAATCTCCGACGAGGTCATGCGCGACCTCGTCAACGCCGGTGCCATCGATCTGGTGATCGCGACCACCGAGGCCGGTGCTTCGCCCGAGGCAGCGCGCTCCTGGTGGCTGTCCTACCTGTCACAGCAGGCGAACACCCGTGGCGTCGAACTCGGCGCTCTGCCGATCACCCCGGCGCAGGTTGCCCAGGTCGTAGCTCTCATCGACAGCGGCAAGCTCAACAACAAAGTGGCTCGCCAGGTCGTCGATCACGTCCTCGACGGCGAGGGTGACCCGGAGCAGGTTGTCGCGGCCCACCCGGAGTTGGTCGTCGAACGTGACGAAACCAAGCTCAAGGCAGCCGTCGACGAAGCGCTCGCAGCGAACCCCGACATCGCGGACAAGATTCGCAGTGGCAAGGTGCAGGCCGCCGGAAAGATCGTCGGCGACGTCATGAAGGCCACTCGTGGACAGGCAGACGCGGCTCGTGTGAAGGAACTTGTCATCGAGGCGTGCAGCTAGCGCACACTGAATTTCTGACACTGATGCCCGGCCGAATCGAATTCGGCCGGGCATCAGTGTTTTTCGCTGTCGTTTTGCCGCTGTCGGTCTACAGACCAGGGACCACAACCGCGCGGCCGCTGAGCGTTCCGGCGGCCAGTCGTCGATACGCTTCGGCGCCGTTGTCGAGACTGAAGGTCTCCACCGCGATGTCGAAGATGCCGGCGTGCGCCAGGTCGATCAATTCGATCAGCTCGTTGCGGGCACCCCAGTACGGAACTGTCACAGAAGCCTCGTAAGGACTTTGGAAGAACCCGACTTTGGCATGGGCCTGCCCGTCGCCGATCCC
The DNA here is from genome assembly GCF_027583855.1 of Rhodococcus sp. BH5. Taxonomy (NCBI): domain Bacteria; kingdom Bacillati; phylum Actinomycetota; class Actinomycetes; order Mycobacteriales; family Nocardiaceae; genus Rhodococcus; species Rhodococcus sp. BH5. The sequence continues at coordinate 856,177 of NZ_JAJHVW010000001.1, read as the reverse complement.
GACGATCGTGACGTCCGATCCGACGCCGGCGACAGCCATCGCGGTGTCGATGGTGGGCTGATAGCCGACGAAGTCGAGAACCAGTGCGGCGCCCTGACTTCCGGTGATCCTGCGGACGTTCTCGGCCGCGTCCTTGTCGGACAGAACCACTTCGTGAGCGCCTACCTTGGTTGCCAGTTCGAGCTTGTCCGCGCTCAGGTCGAGTGCGATGACGGTTGCTGCCGAGAGGTGGCGGAGGAGTTGGATGGCGACATGGCCGAGACCGCCGGTACCGATGACGACGGCGTACGAGCCACCGCGAAGTTTCGGCAGTGAACGCTTGATCGCGTGATACGGAGTCAGACCGGCGTCGGTCAGCGGCACCGTCTTGACCGGATCGAGGTCGCCGATCGGGACGAGGTGGCGAGGTGAATCGACGATCATGAATTCGGCCAACGCGCCGGGTGCACCGAGACCAGGAGGATTGATGCCGAGTTCTTTTGCTCGAGAACAGTAGTTTTCGAGTCCTTGCGAGCAGTGCCAACAGCTGCCACAGCCCCAGGGTCCGTAGACGACGACATTGGTTCCGATGTCGAGCCCTTCGACGCCCTCGCCGACGGCGGCGACCCGGCCGGCGCCCTCGTGGCCGAGCGTGAGAGGAAGGCCGTAGGTGTACTGCACCTCGGGCAGGCTCATGATGAAGTCGTCCGAGTGGCAGACGCCGGCAGCGGTGACTTCCAGGAGCACTTCACCTGGACCGGGCTCGGGTTTGGGAATCTCCGTGAGTTCGGGTTCTGCGCCGATTCTCGTGTACTGGATTGCCTTCATACCGACTCCTTTGTCGTGGTTGGGCCAACCGGTCCTGGCAAATGCGTGGTGTTTAGCCCCGCTAACAAAAGAGTACGCATCTGTGCATGTTCGGTCACGGGATCCGTGACCGAACAGACATGGCGGCTCAGTCGATCCCGCCGCTGCCACTCGGCATCGGGATCTTGACCACCTTGTCGTCGTTCGGACCCGGCTCGCCCGCGGTTTTGTTTATCGTGCTCGCCCACATCAAACCGTCGGATCCGAGTGCCAAACCGCCCAGCTGGCCGTACGTGTCTTTCGCCACTGCCGACGGCGCGGTCGTGACGGCACCTGTTCCTGGATCTGCGGCCAGCGCCGAGATCGCTTTGCCGGCCCCCAGCGCGACAGCTACCACTCCCTGCGCCGCGATGCACCCGCCGACTCCGGGTCGGTCGGGCCACGTCCACGCGGGGGATGTCACCGTGCCGTCGGCGCCGACGCGTTGGAGGCGATCCTCGAGAGTGGTTCGGTCCGTGACCCACGTCGCGATTCCCGGATCGACGCACACGCCGCCGCCGTTTCCGATTCCGGACAGAACTACTTCCGGGCGAGGCGGCGCAGCGTTGGGTGTCAGCGATCGGACCCGCAAGAGTTTCCCCGCCAACGAGGCGGGATCCTGAGCAACCGCGGGGTTTCCGGTATCGCCTGTCAGAACCATGAGCTGGTCCGGGGCCGCGAACTCCAGTGACCCGCCGTTGCCGCTCGCGCCGCGCGGGATTCCACCGAGTACTTCCTTGGCGGTGTCACCCGGAGCGATGCGGACCACCCGGTTGTCCGTTCCGGTGGTGACGTAGGCATAGATCAGGTTGTCTTCGACAAACGTGGGGGAGAGTGCGATGTCGAGCAGGCCGCCGTCACCGCTGCCGTCGACGTCGATCTTGGCTACCTCGACCGGTGTCGTGTTGGGAGCTACCTGCATGATCCGGCCGGTCCGCCGTTCGGCAACCAGTCCGGAGTTCCCGTCCGGGAGTGTGACGAGCCCACCCGTGGTGTCGAGACAGGTTGCGATCACGGCGGTGTCGGCATCCTGACACGGTCCGAGGGGGCCGGTCCGCGGCGCCGGCGGCGTGGTCGACGGCGGCGGGTTCTCCGGCTGCACTTCCGCGCTGGCCTGGTTGGTCGGTTCGGGTGTGAACGGCGAGGCAGTCGATTCGTCGAAGTCGGCGCAACCTGCGAGCAACGATGTCCCGAGCACCAGCGCCAGTGCGCCCAGCGCTGCATGCCTACCCGTAGTCATGCCCAAGACGTTACGTAATGCACGGCAGATGCCGCCACGCCGGACCAAGGTTCCCCGTCGAGTTCGTGAATCGGTCATAGGCTCACCTACGTGACTGACGAGCGAAAAGATCCCAGCGAGTTGTCGGATGCGGACAAGCCGACGGGCAATGTGTCCAGTCCGTATGATTCGCCCACCGAACAATTTCCGACGGTGAGCGCCAAGAATCCGTTGCCGCGGACCGACGACGATCTCGATTTCGGTTCCACGAACGCCAACTCCCTGACCGAACAGATACCGACATACCGAGCACCTGGCGCGGATCAGCCGACCGTGGCTCTCGAGCGTGAGACGGCGTACGACGCTCCGATCGCCGCCGTTCCCACCGCCGAAGCCGTGGCAGGTACAACTGAGTCTCCGCGGGGCCGAGGCACTCTCGACCTCGGGTTGCTTGCACTGCGATTGGCCGTCGGTGGAACTGCGTTGGTGCACGGTCTGCAGAAGTTGACCGGTATCTGGAACGGGCCGGGGCTGAACGGGTTCGAGTCGATGCTGGCGGACGCCGGGTTCCAGCAGGCGAAGTGGATGGCGATACTCGGCGCCGTCGGTGAAGTCGCAGGTGGCGCCCTCCTGATCCTCGGGTTGCTGACTCCCGTTGCGGCAGCGTCGGTTCTGGCGGTGATGATCAATGCGTGGGCGCTGCGTCAGGCGAGCGCACCCGGCCTGGAGTACTTCGCCCCGGCCGGGACCGAGTACGAGATGCTGCTCGGAATCTGTGCGGGCGTCATCATTTTGACGGGACCAGGTCGTATTGCGCTCGACGGTCGTCGTGGCTGGGCAACTCGTCCGTTTATCGGATCGCTCGTGGTTTTGATCCTCGGTATCGCTGCCGGCGTCTGCACCTGGATCTTCCTGAACGGTGCCAATCCGCTCATCTGAAACTCGCGCCGTCGAACCAACGAACCGCCGCTCTCCGAATCGGAGAGCGGCGGTTCGTTGGTGAAGGATCAGTCCTTGACGAGTACCGGGTCGGCGTTCGCGGACGGGATGGCCGTTCCGTCCTTGAGCTTGCGACCGAGGACCGACTTGCGGTGACCGTAGGCGAAGTACACGAGCACACCGATGGCCATCCAGACGAGGAACCGGATCCAGGTCTCGACCGAGAGGTTGAGCATCAGCCAACCGCAGGCGAGCACGGCGACGATCGGAACGAACGGCACCAGCGGGACGCGGAATCCGCGCGGCAGGTCGGGGCGGGTGCGGCGAAGGACGATGACACCGACACAAACCAGGACGAAGGCGAACAGCGTTCCGATGTTGACCATCTCTTCGAGCGTGCCCATGGGGAAGAACGCTGCCAGGACGGCAACGATGCCACCGACGATCAACGTGATGCGCATCGGGATGCCCTTGGCGTTGGTCTTGGCCAGGCTGCGCGGCATGAGGCCGTCACGGGACATGGCGAAGAGGACGCGGGTCTGACCGAGCATCATGACCATGACAACTGTCGTGAGGCCGGCCAGGCCACCGAAGTTGATGGCGGTTTGTGCCCAACCAATGCCGTTGGCCTCGAATGCGGTTGCGAGGGTGGCGCTGGAATCGCCGACCAACGGACTGCCGTCCTTGAGTTCGGTGTACTTGACCATGCCGGTCAGTACGAGCGTGACGGCAACGTAGAGAACCGTGACGATGGCGAGCGAGCCGAAGATTCCTCGCGGCAACGACTTCTGCGGGTTCTTGGTTTCCTCGGCGGTGGTGGCGACGACGTCGAAACCGATGAAGGCAAAGAACACGAGGCTGGCTGCGGCGAGCAATCCGTAAGCGCCGTAGCTACTTCCGCCTGCGCCGGTCAGCCAGGAGAACAGGGTCTGATGGATTCCGCTTGCAGAACTCTCGGTTCCTTCGGACGGCGGGATGAAGGGGGAGTAGTTCTCCTTCTTGATGTAGAACGCGCCCACGACGATGACGAGCAGGACTACTGCGATCTTGATCGCGGTGATGATTGCGGAGACTCGCGAGGAAACCTTGGTGCCGATCGCGAGGATCAGCGTGATCGCGCCGATGATGAGCAGAGCGCCCCAGTCGAAGCTGATCGAACCGATGTGGGCGGTGGTGCTTCCGCTGGCCCCGATGACGTTGCCGAGGTACAGCGACCAGCCCTTGCCGACGACGGCGGAGGCGAGAGCGAACTCGAGAATGAGGTCCCAGCCGATGATCCAGGCGGCGAACTCCCCGAACGTGGCGTAGGAGAACGTGTATGCGCTGCCTGCGACGGGGACGGTGGAGGCGAACTCCGCGTAACACAGCGCGGCGAGGCCACAGGCGATGGCAGCGAGAACGAATGCCAGTGAAATGGAGGGTCCTGCGACATTGCCTGCGGTTCGAGCAGTCAGCGTGAAGATGCCTGCGCCGATGACGACGGCGACTCCGAATACCGTGAGGTCCTTCGCGGTCAGTTCCTTCTTGAGCTTTGTCTCAGGCTCGTCGGTGTCCGCGATCGATTGCTCGACGGATTTGGTGCGCCATATGCCGACTCCGGGCATGTATTGCTCCTTGGTTGTTTCCCGTCGACCTTGTGGGTGACGGGCGGTGGCTGACTGTCGTCGTTGTGATGTGCGTCTCAGCGACCTGATGAGGGAACCACTGGTGAGCGCCGTGTGCAAGTCGGCTCGCTCGAACTGACCGAAATGATCACCTGACTGAAAGTCATCCCCCCTCATGTATCTGAATTGATCAGCTGGTGTCTGAAACCCTACGTCCAAGTGAATTCGCTCACGAGCCGGACGCGCGATTCGGTCTGAAATGTCTGATAGCTCATATCGTTCCGTTGGTGCTCCGCGTGTCGCCCGGTTATTCGGTACCTGTCGGTCGGTCTTGCTGTCGATGAGTTGCACTGTCGCTGTGCCAGCACGTCCCATTTCACCCGTATCGGGGCGGTAGGCGAGAGGACCACCGCGTACCTGGATGCACTCGAGCGTCGATCACGCGTCGTGGCAGAGTGTGTCGGCGACGGGATGATCGGATTAGGTTGTGGTTCAAGCTCATACAACACCGGAGGAAGTATGGCGTGTTCTGACTCAGTCGGTCCCGCGTTCTTCTCCGAGGTGACATGAACCCGACTCTGTCGACCCTCTGTCGTGGCCCGTTGGCGAGCATTCTCGTGGAGCTGAGTTGGTTGCCGCACGTGCGGCTGCCCGAAAACCTTGTGTGACTGTCACATCGGCTACGCGCGTCTCGAGCCGCACGCACGCTGACAGAAATAATCCCCGGCCGAAAAGCGGCCGGGGATTATTTCGATTCGTGGCAGAACTTACGGAACGTAGCGAACCGCGCCCTTGTCGGCGGACGTCGCCAGAGCGGCGTAGGCGCGCAGTGCTGTCGTCACGGTGCGCTGACGATCGACCGGCTGCCACGGGCGCTCCGAGGCCTCCATCTTCGCGCGTCGCTCGGCGAGGACGTCGTCGTCGACCAGGATCTCGAGCGTGCGCGAGGCGACGTCGATGCGAACCTGATCGCCGTTCTGGACGAGACCGATGATTCCGCCTGCGGCAGCCTCGGGGGAGATGTGACCGATGGACAGCCCGGAGGTTCCGCCCGAGAAACGACCGTCGGTGATCAGCGCGCATTCCTTACCGAGGCCTGCGCCCTTGAGGAAGGCAGTGGGGTGCAGCATTTCCTGCATGCCGGGGCCACCCTTGGGGCCTTCGTAGCGCACGACGAGAACGTCGCCGGCCTTGATCTTCTTCTGCAAGATGACCGAGACGGCTTCTTCTTGGGATTCGACGACGAGCGCCGGGCCCTGGAAGGAGAACAGTTCCTCGTCGATGCCGGCCGTTTTGAGTATTGCGCCGTCGAGTGCGATGTTGCCACGCAGGACAACCAAGCCGCCTTCGACGGTGTAGGCGTTCTCGACGTCGCGGATACAGCCGCCGGCCGCATCGGTGTCGAGGGCAGACCAACGGTTGTCCGTGGAGAACGGTTCGATGGTGCGCACGCCGCCGGGAGCCGCGTGGAAGAGTTCGATTGCCTCGTCGGTTGCCTTGCCGGAGCGGATGTCCCAGTCGTCGAGCCACTGGTCGAAGCTCTTGGTGTGCACGGTGGACACGTCGGTTTCGAGGAGTCCGCCGCGGCGAAGCTCACCGAGCAGGGCGGGGATTCCGCCGGCGCGGTGGACGTCTTCCATGTGGTAGTCCGAGTTGGGAGAGACCTTGGACAGGCACGGAACCTTTCGGCTGATCGCGTCGATGGTGTCGAGGTCGAAGTCGACCTCGCCTTCCTGCGCCGCAGCCAGCGTGTGCAAGACGGTGTTGGTGGAACCGCCCATGGCGACGTCGAGAGCCATCGCGTTGCGGAACGCTGCCGGGGTCGCGATGTTGCGTGGCAGCACCGACTCGTCGCCGTCGCGGTAGTACTTGAGGGCAGCCTCGACCACGGTGGTGCCCGCACGAGAGAAGAGTGCGTGACGAGCCTTGTGAGTTGCCAGCGTGGAGCCGTTGCCCGGCAATGCGAGGCCGAGGGCCTCCGTCAGGCAGTTCATGGAATTGGCGGTGAACATTCCGGAGCAGGACCCGCATGTCGGGCACGCGCTGCGCTCGACCTCGTCGAGGCCCTCGTCGGACACGGCATCGTTGGCAGAGGCGGAGATCGCGGTGATGAGGTCGGTGGGGGCTTGGGCCACGCCGCCGACGACCACTGCCTTACCGGCCTCCATCGGACCGCCGGAGACGAAGACGGTCGGGATGTTGAGACGCATTGCAGCGTTGAGCATGCCGGGAGTGATCTTGTCGCAGTTGGAGATACACACCAGTGCGTCGGCTGTGTGGGCGTTTGCCATGTACTCGACCGAGTCGGCGATGATCTCGCGGCTCGGGAGCGAGTAGAGCATTCCGCCGTGGCCCATTGCGATGCCGTCGTCGACTGCGATGGTGTGGAACTCACGAGCGACGCCGCCGGCCGCACTGATGGCCTCGGCAACGATCTCGCCCACGTTCTTGAGATGCACGTGGCCGGGTACGAACTGGGTGTACGAGTTCGCTACGGCGACGATCGGCTTTCCGAAGTCGGAATCCGTCATTCCTGTGGCGCGCCACAGGGATCGGGCTCCGGCAGCATTACGTCCGATGGTGGTGGTGCGTGACCTCAACGGGGGCATGGGCGTGTTCCTTATGTGATCGTTGCTGGTCCACTCAAATAGAAGCGAGGGCCTTTCAACGCTACTCGCGTGCTACGGGCGCTTCTCTTCGGGCTGGTCCTGTGTGTTCTCGACGAGCTCGGATTCTGCTTCTGCTTCTGCAGCTGCTTCTTCCTCTTCGGCTTCCTTGGCGGCGAAGGCTTCTGCGGCGGATGCGTAGGGATCGGTAATGCGGCCACCGCTGGCGATCGCGATCTCGGGAAGCCTGACGAAGCTGACCGCAGGCAGGGTCACCTCGGTTCCGTCGGTGAGTTCCGCGCGCGCCCAACTCCGCTTCGGGAAGCGGAAACCCTTGACGTCGTCCCAGGCGAGGGTGCGCTTGGAGAACGTCGAGCGGACCTCGAGGCCGTCAGGGCTGACGGTGGTGCGCAGTCGCGCGACGAGATAGACGGCGATGATCGGAAGGATCAGCAACCAGCTGAAGGCGACGGGCCACCCGAAGATCGGGAAGCTGACCGCGAACAGAAGGAACGCGCACGCCATGTAAGCGAGCTGCGAAATGCGGATGACGTGCCGAAGTGGTTTCGGCGTGTGGGATGATTGAGCCGGTGGCACGGGCTGCTGCGAAGTTGACACCTCTACATCTTCGCATTGCAGCCGATGTATCTCAGATTCTGGGACGGTCGACTCACCAAGTTTGCCGTTCGCGACTAGCGCCTCTACTGTCGAGTGCGTGAAACAGAATGAGTTGCTCGTAATCGGCCGGCGCGTCGTCGCCTGAGTCGATTTTTCAACTCACCAGATAACGACGCGCCACCCTCGCTCAGCAGATGCTGACGGGGGTTTTTTGTTGCCCGGAGCCAGAATCAGAGGATTTCCCAGTGAGCGCACCAACAGCACGGCCTCAACCCACGCCGCGCAAGTCAGGGACACCGAGCCCGACAACCGCGGCTGCCGCAACCCAGACGGCCAACCGTCGCCAGCTCCCGCCTGAGCGGGTAACCGGCGCGCAGTCTGTGGTTCGAGCCCTCGAAGAGCTCGAGGTCGACACGGTATTCGGCATTCCCGGCGGTGCCGTGCTCCCGGTTTACGACCCACTCTTCGATTCGGTCAAGGTTCGCCACGTGCTCGTGCGCCACGAGCAGGGTGCAGGCCACGCTGCCACCGGTTACGCCCAGGCGACCGGCAAGGTCGGCGTCTGCATGGCTACCTCGGGTCCCGGTGCGACCAACCTGGTCACGCCGCTGGCCGACGCGCAGATGGACTCCGTTCCGATCGTGGCGATCACCGGACAGGTGGCGCGCTCGCTGATCGGTACCGACGGCTTCCAGGAAGCCGACATCTCAGGCATCACGATGCCGGTCACCAAGCACAACTTCCTGATCACCGACGCGATCGACATCCCGCGCATCATGGCCGAGGCCTTCTACCTCGCGGCCAGCGGTCGCCCCGGCGCCGTCCTGGTCGATATCCCCAAGGACATCCTGCAGTCGCAGACCACGTTCTCGTGGCCGCCGGAGATGCGTCTGCCGGGCTACCGCCCGGTGACCAAGCCGCACGGCAAGCAGGTTCGTGAAGCTGCACGTCTGATCGCCGACGCCAAGTCGCCGGTTCTGTACGTCGGTGGCGGCGTCATCAAGTCCGACTCCTCGCCGGAGCTGCTCGAATTGGCCGAGCTGACCGGTATCCCCGTCGTCACCACGCTGATGGCCCGCGGCGCGTTCCCGGACAGTCACGACCTCAACTGCGGTATGCCGGGAATGCACGGCACCGTTGCCGCAGTCGCCGCTCTGCAGCGTAGCGATCTACTGATCACCCTCGGTGCGCGTTTCGACGACCGCGTGACCGGTCAGCTGAATTCCTTCGCGCCCGACGCCAAGGTCATCCATGCCGACATCGACCCGGCCGAGATCGGCAAGAACCGCTACGCGGACGTCCCGATCGTGGGCGACTGCAAAGAGGTCATCACCGAACTCATCGAGGCGATCCGTGCCGACATGGCCACGGGCACCACGTTCGACCTCACCGAGTGGTGGGCGTACCTGAACGACATCCGTCGTACGTACCCGCTGAGCTACGACCGTCCCACCGACGGTCAGCTGAGCCCGGAGTACGTGATCCAGACCGTCGGCAAGCTCGCCGGACCGGATGCCATCTACTGCGCCGGCGTCGGTCAGCACCAGATGTGGGCCGCGCAGTTCGTCGGCTACGAGAAGCCGCGCACGTGGCTCAACTCGGGCGGGCTCGGCACCATGGGGTACGCGGTTCCCGCAGCCATGGGCGCCAAGATGGGTATGCCCGACACCGAGGTGTGGGCGATCGACGGCGACGGCTGCTTCCAGATGACCAATCAGGAACTCGCAACCTGCGCACTCGAAGGTATTCCGATCAAGGTTGCCCTCATCAACAACGGCAACCTCGGCATGGTGCGCCAGTGGCAGACACTCTTCTATGAAGAGCGCTACTCCAACACTAACCTCGGAACGCACGGCGCCATCCGCATCCCGGACTTCGTGAAGCTCGCAGAAGCATTGGGCTGCCACGGAATTCGTGTCGAGCGTGAAGAAGATGTCGAAGCTGCGATCCGTGAGGCGCAGTCCATCAACGACAAGCCTGTCGTGATCGACTTCATCGTCACCGCCGACGCACAGGTGTGGCCGATGGTCGCTGCCGGAACGAGCAACGACGAAATCATGGCGGCCCGGGGCATCCGGCCGCTGTTCGACGACGACGAGGCAGTTGCCGAGCCCGCCGTCATCCACGAAGCCATGTCACGCGAGCAAGCCGGACCCGCCGCGGGCACAGGGGAGGATCAGAAGTGAGCACCAGTCACACCCTCAGTGTTCTCGTCGAGGACAAGCCAGGCGTGCTGGCTCGCGTCTCCGCACTTTTCTCCCGCCGCGGATTCAACATCGAATCCCTTGCGGTGGGCGGAACCGAGATCCCCGAGATCTCACGTATGACCATCGTCGTCACGGTCGACGAGTTCCCTCTCGAGCAGGTGACGAAGCAGCTCAACAAGCTGATCAACGTCATCAAGATCGTCGAGCAGGACGGTGAAGCATCCGTCGCTCGCGAGCTCGTGCTCATCAAGGTGCGCGCTGATGCAAGCGTGCGCACGCAGGTCATCGAAACGGTGAACCTGTTCCGCGCCAAGGTGATCGACGTCTCTCCGGAGTCCGTCACCATCGAGGCGACCGGTACTCGGTCCAAGCTGGATGCACTGCTGCGGATGCTTGATCCGTACGGTATCCGGGAGATCGTTCAGTCCGGGGTCGTGGCAGTCGGTCGAGGGCCGAAGTCGATCACGGCCACCCGTTAGTACTTTTAGACACGTAAAAATCCAAGGAGAGGTTGAGAACTGTGGCAGTCGAGATGTTCTACGACGACGATGCCGATCTGTCGATCATTCAGGGCCGCAAGGTTGCTGTGATCGGCTACGGAAGCCAGGGCCACGCCCATTCGCTGAGCCTGCGTGACTCGGGCGTCGATGTGCGCATCGGCCTCAAGGAAGGCTCGAAGTCGCGTGAGAAGGCTGAAGAGCAGGGGCTGACGGTCGGTACGCCGGCCGAGGTTTCCGAGTGGGCCGACGTCATCATGGTGCTCGCACCTGACACCGCGCAGGCGAGCATTTTCACCAATGACATCGAGCCGAACCTCAAGGACGGCGACGCGCTGTTCTTCGGTCACGGCCTGAACATTCACTTCGACCTGATCAAGGCTCCGGAGTTCGTCACCGTCGGCATGGTCGCCCCCAAGGGCCCCGGCCACCTGGTGCGTCGTCAGTTCGTCGACGGCAAGGGCGTTCCCGCGCTCATCGCCATCGACCAGGATCCCAAGGGTGAAGGACAGGCTCTCGCTCTGTCCTACGCCAAGGGCATCGGCGGAACCCGCGCAGGCGTCATCAAGACCACGTTCAAGGAAGAGACCGAGACGGACCTCTTCGGCGAGCAGGCCGTGCTCTGCGGCGGCACCGAGGAACTGGTCAAGACCGGTTTCGAGGTCATGGTCGAGGCCGGCTACGCACCCGAGATGGCGTACTTCGAGGTTCTGCACGAGCTCAAGCTCATCGTCGACCTCATGTACGAGGGTGGCATCGCCCGCATGAACTACTCGGTGTCCGACACCGCTGAGTTCGGTGGATACCTCTCCGGCCCGCGCGTCATCGACGCCGACACCAAGGAGCGCATGAAGGCGATCCTGGCCGACATCCAGTCCGGCGAGTTCACCCGTCGTCTGGTTGCCAACGTCGAGAACGGCAACACCGAGCTCGAGGGCCTGCGCAAGGCCAACGCCGAGCACCCCATCGAGGTCACCGGCAAGAAGCTGCGCGACCTGATGAGCTGGGTCGATCGTCCGATCACCGAAACCGCGTAATTCGCAGTTTCACGCTCCACGTCTCCACTGGCCTGATGCCGCGCCGGTTCAATTACGTTGAACCAGCGCGGCATTGGGCCGGAGTCGTTTTCCGGGTCGTCTGAGTCCGGATTCATATTCCGTCGAGAATTTGCCCGCGAAAGTGTCCACTATGTGGTATTGCCTACCGCGTTGTGGATTCCAAGTGAGCGCGCACTAAACTATCGGTGGTTAAACCACCTTCACACCCACCTAATCAGGGAGTTTGCACGTGAGCCAGCCTGGCCGTCCCGTTGTTCTGATCGCCGACAAGCTCGCGCCGTCCACAGTCGAGGCGCTCGGTGACGGTGTGGAGGTGCGTTGGGTCGACGGACCCGACCGCCCGGCGCTGCTCGCCGCGGTACCCGAGGCCGACGCGATTCTCGTCCGTTCCGCCACTACCGTCGACGCCGAGGTTCTGGCTGCCGGCACCAAGCTGAAGATCATCGGCCGCGCCGGTGTCGGCCTGGACAACGTCGAGATCCCCGCGGCCACCGAGCGCGGCGTGATGGTCGTCAACGCACCGACCTCCAACATTCACTCCGCTGCCGAGCACGCTGTCGCGCTCCTCATGTCGACCGCTCGCCAGATTCCCGCAGCAGACAAGACCCTGCGTGAGAACACCTGGAAGCGAAGCAAGTTCAACGGTGTCGAGATCCTCGGCAAGACCGTCGGTGTCGTCGGACTCGGCCGCATCGGCCAGCTCTTCGCGCAGCGTCTCGCTGCGTTCGAGACCACGATCATCGCGTACGACCCCTACCTGCCCGCAGCGCGCGCAGCGCAGCTCGGCATCGAACTGGTCACCATCGACGAGCTCGTCGAGCGCGCCGACTTCATCTCCGTGCACCTGCCCAAGACCAAGGAAACGGCCGGCCTGATCAACGCCGAGCGCCTCGCCAAGGCCAAGGACGGCGTCATCATCGTCAACGCCGCTCGCGGTGGTCTGATCGACGAAGATGCGCTCTACGACGCACTCGTCTCCGGCAAGGTCCGAGGCGCCGGTCTCGACGTGTTCAGCACCGAGCCGTGCACCGATTCCAAGCTTTTCGAGCTCGACAACGTCGTTGTCACCCCGCACCTCGGAGCATCGACGTCCGAGGCTCAGGACCGCGCAGGCATCGACGTGGCCAAGAGTGTTCTCCTCGCTCTGGCAGGCGAATTCGTTCCCGAGGCTGTCAACGTCTCCGGCGGCCCCGTGGGCGAAGAAGTTGCTCCGTGGCTCGAGCTCGTCCGCAAGCTCGGTCTCCTCGCTGCGACGTTGTCGCCCGAAGCTGTGCAGACCGTGCAGGTTGTCGCCACCGGCGAGCTGTCTGCCGAAACCGTCGACATCCTCGGCCTGGCTGCACTACGCGGCGTGTTCTCCGCCAGCAGCGATGAGGCCGTCACGTTCGTCAACGCTCCGGCACTGGCCGAGCAGCGCGGCGTGACCGTGTCGGTCGAGAAGCACTCCGAGGCTCTTGCTCACCGCAGCGCGGTCGAGGTGCGTGCAGTTGCCGCCGACGGCACGGTCACGTCGGTCACGGGCGCACTCACCGGTCTGCAGCAGGTCGAGAAGATCGTCAACATCAACGGACGCAGCTTCGACCTGCGCGCCGAGGGCCACAACATCGTCGTTCACTACAGCGATCGCCCGGGCGTTCTCGGTGTCCTCGGCACCGTCCTCGGAAACGCGGGCGTCGACATCCTCGCAGCAGCACTGAGCCAGGATGCCGAAGGCGAAGGCGCAACTGTCATCTTGCGCGTCGATCGCGTCGTCGGTGACGCCGAGGTCGAGGCAATCGTCTCGCAGCTCGACGCTCGCGTCGCCCAGGTCGACCTTTCCTGATTGTTTTTGCTGTGCGCCTTTATCAACCGCCCGCGGTTGATAAAGGCGCACAGTTCTACTGAGATGAGGACTCCATGAAGCTTGCGGTCATTCCGGGTGACGGAATCGGCGTCGAGGTCACTGCCGAGGCGCTCAAGGTGCTCGGCAAGTTGGTTCCGGATCTGGAAACCACCGAATACGATCTCGGTGCCCGTCGCTACAACGCCACCGGCGAGTTGCTCCCGGCGGACGAGCTGGACCAGATTCGTCAGCACGACGCAATCCTGTTGGGCGCCATCGGTGATCCGCGGATCGTCGCACCCGGCATCCTCGAGCGTGGTCTGCTGCTGAACATGCGCTTCCAGCTCGATCATCACGTGAATCTTCGCCCCGCACAGCTGTATCCGGGTGCGCTGTCGCCGTTGGCGGCCCAGCCGGAGATCGACTTCGTCGTGGTTCGTGAAGGCACCGAGGGTCCGTACACCGGAAACGGTGGAGCGATCCGCGTCGGCACCGATCACGAGATCGCAACCGAGGTGTCGATCAACACCTGGTTCGGGGCCGAGCGCGTGGTGCGTTACGCATTTGCCTTGGCGCAGACCCGGTCCAAGCACCTCACCTTGATTCACAAGACCAACGTGCTCTCCAACGCGGGCGCAATCTGGACGCGTGCAATCGAGACCGTCGGTGCCGAGTTCCCGGACGTCGAAACCGCGTACTGCCACATCGATGCGGCCACGATCTACATGGTCACCGACCCGTCGCGCTTCGACGTGATCGTCACGGACAACCTCTTCGGTGACATCATCACCGACCTCGCCGGCGCCGTAACCGGTGGCATCGGTTTGGCCGCAAGCGGAAACATCGATGCCTCGGGTACCAACCCGTCGATGTTCGAGCCCGTTCACGGCAGTGCTCCGGACATCGCCGGCAAGGGAATCGCTGATCCCACCGCCGCGATCCTCTCGGCCGCACTGCTTCTTCGCCATCTCGGACGCGAGGACGACGCCGCTCGGGTCGAGGCTGTGGTCGCTGCCGACCTGGCTACCCGCGGCGAAGGTCCCATCTCCACAACGGAGATCGGCGACCGGATCACTGCAGCGCTGTAAGGAATTCTTTCACGAGACTGACGCGCGTGAGCCTTTCGGCTTGCGCGCGTCAGTCGTTTCCGGCACCCCGATAGACTGGCCGGCATGCGTCTTGGTCGAATTGCCAGTCCCGATGGTGTTGCGTTCGTCAGTATCGAAGGTGAAGAGGATGCCCTCGTCGCCAAGGAAATTGCGGAGCACCCGTTCGGGAACCCCACATTTACCGGCCGAAGTTGGCCGCTCGCCGATGTTCGTCTGCTGGCTCCGATTCTCGCCAGCAAGGTGATCTGCATCGGCAAGAATTATGCAGATCACATCGCGGAGATGGGCGGAGAGGCTCCCGCGGACCCCGTGATCTTCCTCAAGCCAAACACGTCCATAGTTGGCCCGGGTGCCCCGATCGTCTTGCCTCCCACCTCGAACGAGGTGCACTTCGAGGGTGAACTCGCGGTCGTCATCGGTCAACCGTGCAAGGACGTTCCGGCGGCGAAGGCGTTGAGCGTGGTCCTCGGTTACACGATCGCCAACGACGTGTCGGCGCGAGATCATCAGCGTCACGACGGGCAGTGGACGCGCGCGAAGGGCCACGACACTTTCTGCCCACTCGGCCCCTGGATCGAAACCAGTCTGGATGCGTCCGACGTCGATATCAAGACCGAGGTGAACGGCCAGGTCAAGCAGGACAGCAGCACGGCTTTTCTCCTCCACGACATTCCGAAGATCATCGAGTGGATCTCGGCGGTGATGACTCTCTTGCCTGGCGACGTCATCCTCACCGGCACCCCCGCCGGAGTAGGCCCGATCGTCGACGGCGATTCCGTGTCGGTCACGGTCTCGGGGATCGGCACGCTCACGAACCCGGTGACCGCCAAGAGCTGATCTGACCCGGTTCGTTCAGTCACGCGACTACGGAGGCCCCATCCAACCGGATGGGGCCTCTGTCGTGGTGTGAGGTCGAGAGGTGTCTGTCGCAGAAAAGTTGCAAGATGGTAACTATCGCCAGTGGATTGATCGGGATTGCCAACCGACTCGAAGAAATCAGGCTCCGGGACTGACCTGCGGGTTTCATGACCCAGGCGAAGCTTCGCCTCTGATCCTCCTGGCGTTATGTCGGATTTGGCCAGGTTGGGAGAGTTCGCCATACGGTTTGCTGTCGCGGCCCGTAACAGACCAAATTCCCTGAAATGTAACGCTGAGCAGTAGGGTGACCGATAACTGGATAGAAGCCGATGGGGCAATCGAGTGGATTGCGCAGAAACGTGGTGATACATGACGACCTTCGCGGAAGCCTCCCGGACAGCGGCAGGGCAAGCGCGGAACGGGCAGCGGCCGGTGTGGCGAGACAAGAAGCGCTACCTGTGGCCACTGGGTTTGCTGGTTCCTCTCAGCCCGTTCGCTGCGTGGTTCCTGGTCGACAAATTCAGTCTCGGGCTCTTCTGGGCCATCGGGGCGTGGCTGATCGTCATCGTCATTCCCCTGATCGATCTCCTGGCGGGCGAGGACGGTAACAGCCCACCGGACGAAGCGATCCCTGAATTGCAAGAGGATCGTTTCTACCGCTGGTGCACGTACTTGTTCCTGCCCCTCCAATACGTCGGGCTGGTGTTCGTCGCGTGGTGTTGGGTGAACGCGCCGATGGCGGCGGGGGAGAAGTTCGCGCTCGCGATGACTGCCGGCGTGGTTGCCGGTGTGGGGATCAACGCGGCGCATGAATTGGGGCACAAGAGTGAGAAGCTCGAGAAGTGGCTCGCGAAAGTAGCGCTCGCGCAGTCCTTCTACGGCCATTTCTACGTCGAACACAACCATGGTCATCACGTCCGCGTCGCGACGCCGGAGGATCCGGCCAGCTCGCGGTACAAGGAAAACTTCTGGTTCTTCTTGCCTCGCAGCGTCATCGGCGGCCTGCGCTCGGGATGGCGGATCGAAAGCGCTCGTCTGAGGCGTCAGGGGAGACGGACGTGGAGTTACCGCAACAACATCCTGAACGCGTGGGCGATGAGTGTGGTTCTGTTCGGCAGTCTGATCGCCGCGTTCGGCTGGGAAATTGCGCCGTGGCTCGCCGTTCAGGCAATTGCAGGCTTCACGTTCCTCGAGACCGCCAACTATCTCGAGCACTACGGCTTGCTACGTGCGAAGCGGCCTGACGGCTCGTACGTCCGGTGCTCGCCCGAGGACAGCTGGAACAGCGACCACGTCGTCAGCAATCTGTTCCTCTATCAACTTCAGCGTCACAGCGACCATCACGCGAATCCGCGTCTGCGGTACCAGAGCCTGCGAAGTGCGGCCGAAGCGCCGCAACTTCCAGCGGGTTACGCAGTCATGATCGTCTGCGCGTGGGTGCCGCCGCTGTGGCGAAAGGTCATGGACAAGCGACTGCTGGCCTACTACGACGGCGACATGACACGCATCAACGTCCTGCCGGGTAAGTGATCGGCCGGATGGAGGAAGGGCTGCCGGACTAACCTGTAGTACGACCATCCATCATCGCCGAGCCAAGTGAGCCATGACCAACAGCGAAGTACGCGTCCGTTTCTGTCCGTCACCCACCGGAACCCCGCACGTGGGTTTGGTGCGCACCGCCTTGTTCAACTGGGCATTCGCACGACACCACGGCGGCACATTCGTGTTCCGTATCGAAGACACCGATGCGCAGCGCGACAGTGAAGAGTCCTACCAGGCCATCCTCGACGCCCTCCGCTGGTTGGGGCTCAATTGGGACGAAGGCCCGGAGGTCGGTGGGCCGCACGCACCGTATCGCCAGTCCGAGCGTCGCGACCTGCATCTCGACGTTGTTGCCAAGTTGCTGGCCGCGGGCGAGGCCTACGAGTCCTACTCGACCAACGAGGAGGTCGAAGCGCGACACAAGGCGGCAGGACGCGATCCGAAGCTCGGATACGACAACTTCGATCGCGAGCTCAGCGACGAGCAGCGCGCTGCCTACATCGCCGAGGGGCGCAAGCCCGTCGTCCGCCTCCGGATGCCCGATCATGATCTGACCTGGAACGACCTGGTGCGGGGCGAGACCACGTTCAAGGCAGGCACCGTTCCGGACTTCGCGCTGACTCGCGGCAACGGCATTCCGCTGTACACCTTGGTCAACCCGGTCGACGACGCGTTGATGAAGATCACCCATGTACTGCGCGGCGAAGATCTGCTGTCCTCGACTCCGCGTCAGCTCGCGTTGTACGAGGCATTGATTCGTATCGGTGTCGCCGATTTCACACCGTCGTTCGGGCACTTGCCTTTCGTGATGGGTCAGGGCAACAAGAAGCTTTCCAAGCGCGATCCCGAGTCCAACCTCTTCATCCACCGCGATCGGGGCTTCATTCCCGAGGGATTGCTGAACTACCTGGCTCTGCTCGGGTGGAGCATCGCCGACGATCACGATGTCTTCTCGCTCGACGAGATGGTTGCGGCCTTCGACGTCTCCAAGGTCAACTCCAATCCTGCCCGCTTCGACCAGAAGAAGGCCGACGCGATCAATGCCGAGCACATTCGTCTGCTCGAGCCGGCCGACTTCGCCGGTCGTCTGAAGTCGTTCCTGGTGGAGCACGGACACATCGGCGCCGACGTCGACGAAGCGACGTTCACTGTTGCGGCGGACCTCGTGCAGACGCGCATCGTCGTCCTGTCCGACGCGTGGGATCTGCTGAAATTCCTGTTCGTCGACGAGGCGTCGTTTGCTCTCGATCCGGCCGCGACGGCAAAGAACTTGAAGGAAGATGCCGGTCCGGTTCTGGACGCGTCTCTTGCGGCGCTCGATGCCATCTCAGAGTGGTCGGCGGCCAGTATCGAGGAAGCACTCAAGAAGGCCCTCATCGAGGATCTGGAGCTCAAACCGCGTAAGGCCTTCGCTCCGGTTCGGGTCGCGATCACGGGCTCTCACATCAGCCCTCCGCTGTACGAGTCGATGGAATTGCTCGGTCGTGAGGTCTCGCTCGCTCGGTTGCGCGCCGGTAGGGCAGCGGTAACCGCCTAGATCGGACGGTCTTCCGGCCGAAAATGAAGCAAAAACCTCCTGTGACCATACGATTTGGTATTTGGGGCAGGGGTACTGGTAATCTTCTTTTCGGCCGGAGACGAGCCGCCGAGCACAACAGCGAAGCGGATCGAGCAAGGCTGGTGAGCAAGACCTTGGGGTATGGTGTAATTGGCAACACAGCGGTTTCTGGTACCGCCATTCTAGGTTCGAGTCCTGGTACCCCAGCGGAAATCCGGTCGATTTTGTGGCCGGACTCAGACAAGCTAAGCTTGCTGAGCATCCAAGAGCAAGACTGAAATACCACGTTTAAAAGCGTGTCCTGGCCCCGTCGTCTAGCGGCCTAGGACGCCGCCCTCTCAAGGCGGTAGCGCGGGTTCGAATCCCGTCGGGGCTACAAAGGAAAGACCCTCCGATCATTGATCGGGGGGTCTTTTCGTGTGTGCGGGAAATGTTTCCGGCGATGCGAAAAACGATCACCCCCAGTCGAATTCGACTGGGGGTGATCGTCATCTCACTCTGTTGTCCGCGATCGGTTATCCGCTCTTACGGCGGAACTCTCGCTTGTGATCGGCGGGGCCATGCGTGTTGTGGACCTTGGACTGTCCGTCGCGATGGTCGGTCGATTTGGCGTTCTGATGATTCTTCCGTTCGAGGGCCTCACGGAACTTTCGTTTGGTTTCCTCCGATTGGGATTCGGGTTCGGACGGGGTGTTGCTGTCGAGATCGCTCATATGCTCACTCCTTGTTGTTGGGCCTGTTGGTGAAACTACGCCGGCCCGAATTCGATTGCTCGTGATTTTTCCGCTCACGAATCTCAGGGCTGCGGCGGCGGTGCGGTAGAGCCGGAAAGAGGCATCGCAGGCATCCCGAGCTTGCGGTGATCCCACGAACGAGTTCGATCGGGAACGAACCGTACCGCGACGCGCTTGTGGAGCATCGCGTCGACGGCCGGGCGGAGATCGTCGGTGTACGGGCCCGTGTATCGCTCCCAGACGCTGATTCCCACAGCGAAGAGGGCTTCCGGATCTTCGACGATGACCCCGGTACCCTCCATCGAGACTCCTCGGAGCGTGTCGTACGTCTGACCGTCTTCGATCAGGACGGACATTCGGGCGTCCCGGCGAAGATTGACGGCCTTCTGAGACTTGGCTTTGGTCTCGAACCAGATTTCGCCCTCGACTATCGCGAACCACATCGCGATCAGGTGAGGCATTCCGTCGGCGCTCAACGTCGCCATCGTTGCCGTACGGCTCTTTTCGACGAAGCTCGAGATTTCGGCCTCGGTCATCGTGATCTGACTACGCTGCTTTCCTGCCATGGTCGCGTCGTACTCCTACGTGCTCGAGGATCTGAAGGCCTTACTGTGTCACGAATTACAGACGCTTGTGGAGCGCTTCGGCAGCTGCGAGAAGGTCCGCCGCCCAGCGGGCTCCCGGTCGTCTACCCATCCGATCGATGGGGCCGGAGACCGAAATCGCGGCAATGACAGCGCCTGCCGAGTCGCGGACGGGAGCCGCGACGCTGGCGACACCGGGCTCACGTTCGGCCGCGCTCTGTGCCCAGCCGCGCCGGCGAACCTCGAGGAGCACTCGTTCGCCGAAGGACGCATCGGCGAGGACGGTCCGTTGGGTTTGTGGATCTGCCCATGCGAGAAGGACCTTGGCGCCGGATCCGGCGTTCATCGGCAGTCGGGCTCCGACGAGCACCGTGTCACGCAGGCCCGTCGGTGGTTCCATCGACGCGACGCAGATGCGTTGTGTGCCTTCGCGACGGTACAGCTGGACGCTTTCGCCGGTGATTTCGCGAAGGCGGGGGAGGATGAGTCCGGCCGCAGCAATGAGTGGATCATTAGCGGTGGCAGCGAGTTCGGCGAGTCCGGGCCCTGGGCACCACTGACCGTCCGAGTCGCGAGTGAGGAGTCGATGGACTTCGAGACCGACGGCGAGTCTATGGGCGGTCGCGCGCGGCAAACCGGTTCGTGCACAGAGTTCGGTGAGGCTGCACGGTTCCTCAGCTACTGCATGAAGCACGCCCATTGCTTTGTCCAGGACGCCGATGCCGCTATGCTGTCTCATAGGTCGATACCAGATTCTCGCATAGTGGGATGCTACCGCATTTCCTGGAGGGATAGCGCATTTCCTCGGGACAGTCTGCATCTGCTGTGAAGGCTGGGGACCTACTTCACGCGCGGCGGGCCAGCCCGTAGTCCGCCGACGCGAGGCTACGTACAGAGGTGGAAGACATGGCACAGAAAGCACGCACTCTCGCCGAGAAGGTGTGGGACGACCACGTTGTCGTGAAAGGGGAGGGGCAGGATCCCGACCTCATCTACATCGATCTCCACCTCGTTCACGAAGTGACGAGCCCCCAGGCATTCGACGGACTTCGCCTGGCGGGACGCCAGTTGCGCCGTCCCGACCTGACGATTGCCACCGAGGACCACAACGTTCCGACGATCGACATCGACAAGCCGATCGCAGATCCTGTGTCCAAGACTCAGGTCGACACCTTGCGCCGAAATTGCGAGGAGTTCGGAGTTCGCTTGCACCGCATGGGCGATCTCGACCAAGGCATCGTGCATGTGGTCGGACCGCAGCTCGGCCTGACGCAGCCCGGAACCACCGTGGTGTGCGGCGACAGTCATACGTCGACGCACGGCGCATTCGGTGCGCTCGCAATGGGAATCGGCACCAGCGAGGTCGAGCATGTGATGGCAACGCAGACATTGTCGTTGCGCCCCTTCAAGACCATGGCGATCACGGTCGACGGCGAGCTGCCTCCCGGCGTCACGAGCAAGGACTTGATCCTCGCAGTCATCGCCAAGATCGGCACCGGCGGCGGCCAGGGCTACGTACTGGAGTACCGCGGCGAGGCCATTCGCAAACTGTCGATGGAAGCTCGTATGACCATCTGCAACATGTCGATCGAGGCCGGAGCCCGCGCGGGCATGATCGCACCGGACGAGACCACTTACGAGTTCATCAAGGGCCGTCCGCATGCACCGTCCGGCGCAGAGTGGGACGAAGCCGTCGCCGCGTGGGAGTTGCTCAAGACCGACGAGGGCGCGGAATTCGACAACGAGGTTCACATAGACGCAAGCGCATTGACGCCTTTCGTCACGTGGGGAACCAATCCGGGTCAGGGTGCGCCGCTCGGCGACCGTGTGCCTGATCCCGAACTGATCGTCGACGAGAGCGAGCGTCAGGCAGCCGAGAAGGCGCTCACCTACATGGGTCTCGACGCCGGTATGCCGCTTCGGGATGTTTCTGTCGACACCGTGTTCGTCGGTTCGTGCACCAACGGACGCATCGAAGACCTGCGCGCAGTGGCGGAGGTGCTCGAGGGTCGCCATGTCGCAGAGGGCGTTCGGATGCTCATCGTTCCCGGCTCGATGCGGGTGCGGGCTCAAGCCGAAAGCGAAGGTCTCGGTGAAATCTTCACAGCGGCAGGGGCTGAATGGCGCCAGGCCGGTTGCTCGATGTGCTTGGGAATGAACCCTGACCAGCTTGCTCCCGGCGAGCGTTCGGCATCGACGTCCAACCGGAATTTCGAAGGCCGACAGGGTAAAGGCGGCCGGACCCATCTGGTTTCCCCGCTCGTCGCGGCTGCCACGGCGGTCCGCGGAACGCTCTCGGCACCGGCCGATCTGGTCTGACCCACTTACCATCTCGAGGAGAATTTCGATGGAATCCTTTACCACGCACAAGGGTATCGGCGTCCCGCTGCGACGCTCGAATGTCGATACCGACCAGATCATCCCTGCCGTGTACCTGAAACGGGTGACGCGCACCGGATTCGAGGACGGGCTGTTCGCAGGCTGGCGTACCGACCCCAACTTCATTCTCAATCTGGCTCCGTACGACAAGGGAAGTGTCCTCGTGGCCGGTCCCGATTTCGGCACGGGCTCTTCGCGTGAGCATGCCGTGTGGGCTCTCTCCGACTTCGGATTTCGGGTCGTCATCGCTTCCCGGTTCGCCGACATCTTCCGCGGAAACGCCGGAAAAGCCGGTCTCGTAGCGGCACAGGTCGAGCAGAGCGACGTCGAATTGCTCTGGAAGTTGCTCGAAGAGCAGCCCGGACTGGAATTGACAGTAGATCTCGAGAATCGGACCGTCAGCGCCGGAACTACGGTGGTGCCGTTCAATATTGACGACTACACACGGTGGCGTCTGCTGGAGGGTCTCGACGACATCGGACTGACATTGCGGCAGGTAGACGCGATTTCCGAGTTCGAAAAGTCAAGGCCTTCATGGAAACCGACTACCCTTCCAGCCCGAATTTCACAGGGCTGAACCGAAATCCGCAACTCCGCGCGGGAAGAGAAATAGGTCACCATTTCGCAGTCACGTTGAATGAGAATTGGCGTGGCACATAGACTCTTGCCGTTATCAGGTTTACCGTGGTTCTCAGTCGGTCCGACGGTGGACCACAATTAGCGGAGGAATTTCAATGAACAAGGCAGAGCTCATCGATGTTCTGACTGAAAAGCTGGGTTCGGACAGGCGCACAGCGACCGACGCAGTGGAGCACGTCGTGGACACCATCGTCCGCGCCGTCCACCGTGGCGAGAGCGTGACCATCACCGGCTTCGGAGTCTTCGAGCAGCGTCGTCGTGCAGCACGTGTTGCACGCAACCCGCGTACGGGCGAGACCGTCAAGGTCAAGCCGACGTCGGTTCCGGCTTTCCGTCCGGGTGCGCAGTTCAAGGCTGTTATCGCTGGTGGACAGAAGCTTCCGGCCACCGGCCCGGCAGTCAAGCGTGGCGTAGCAGCACCGGCCACCAAGGCTGCAGCCAAGAAGGCTGCTGCCAAGAAGACCGCAGCCAAGAAGGCTCCGGCCAAGAAGGCTCCGGCCAAGACCACAGCCAAGAAGACGGTTGCCGCGAAGGCTCCCGCCAAGAAGGCTCCCGCCAAGAAGGCTCCGGCCAAGACCGCAGCCAAGAAGACGGTTGCCACCAAGGCTCCCGCCAAGAAGGCTCCGGCCAAGACCGCAGCCAAGAAGACGGTTGCCACCAAGGCTCCCGCCAAGAAGGCTCCGGCCAAGACCGCAGCCAAGGCTCCGGCCAAGAAGGCTCCGGCCAAGAAGGCCCCCACCAAGACCGCAGCCAAGAAGGCTCCGGCCAAGAAGGCTCCGGCCAAGCGCGCAAAGTAGTCGCGTTCGGGTGAAAAACCCGATGCCGTAAGACAAAGAGGTGCAGCCGCGGATCAGATCCGCGGCTGCACCTCTTTTTGCTGTCTGGGAGAAGTGTGAATTCTCCTGTGTTTCAGTGCTTTGCAAAACTACCGAATCGAGCTGGGTGTTGGTTGGTCCAAATCCCTCAGGAGGTGGCGACTTTGGGGAGCGGGCTGTCGAGGTGATCCGCGGCTACCAGACGGCCGTCGAGGAACGAGAGCACCCAAGTGCTCGCCTTACGGTTGCGCGCCGAGGGCAGTGTTACACCGGCCGTATCAGCCCACCAGCGCATCAAATCGGGGATGACGCCTCCTTGGCTGCAGATTACGGGAGTGCCCTCCAGTGCGGCGATCTGCAGCGCACGCGCCCTGGCGGCGTCGGGATCGGCCTCGTAACCTTCTTCGGTCAGAAGAGGTTCCGTCGAAATCTCTACACCCAATGCCTCCGCCAATGGCATCACAGTGTCGATGCAGCGCGTACGGTCAGCCGCGAAAACCGAATCGGCTCCGAAGATTTTCAGCTGTTCGACCAAGGCGGCGGATTGCTCTTTGCCCTTGGCGTCGAGTGGACGCACATTGTCGTCGCCCTTGTATCGCTTACGGCTTCCAGCTTTTGCGTGGCGGACGAGTAATACCGTTTTCGTGTCAGGCCGAAGGGAAACGAAGCGGCGAAGAATCATTCGATCCATCGGGTAGGAAAGATGATCGGCTACCTCGGTGACCGGAAGCCAATAGAGAACATCCACTTCGCTATTCGGCCCGAAATCTCCGTCCACTGCTTCGGCCGACCAGTATTCGACCCGTTTGAGTTTGCGATGTCCCGGGATCGGGTACGTCACGCCACCGAGGTGCCTTCCGAAACGTCCGGTGATCGAGGTCTCTTCGCGGACCTCGCGAACTGCTGCGGTCAAGAAGGTCTCGCCGGGATCGAGCTTTCCTTTGGGGAATGACCAGTCGTCGTACTTCGGTCGATGTACGACGGCGATCTCGATGGCGGAAGGATCCTGAGGAGCCCTCCGCCACAGAACCGCGCCTGCGGCAAAGATGTTGGCTTTGACCGGCTTGTCGCTCATTGTGTGATCCGAGCCCGTCAAGACCCGCTGGCGGTGCGGCTGCGCATCAACGACTGTTGATGCTCACGTACGTCCTCACCGCGTTCGGGGGCAGCGACCCAACTCCCGTCCGGATGCAGTACCCAGCAGCGAGTTCGGGGATCGAGCGCGGAGTCGAAGATGTCACCGAGTTGCTTCGACAGTTTCGGGTCCTTGACCTGCACCATGACCTCGACGCGGCGATCGAGGTTGCGGTGCATCATGTCTGCGCTGCCGATCCAGAATTCGTCGGCCGAGCGGAAATGGAACATTCGCGAGTGTTCGAGGAAGCGTCCGAGAATGGAACGTACTTCGATGTTTTCGCTGAGGCCGGGAACGCCCGGCTTGAGCGCGCAGATTCCGCGAACCACGATCTCGACGGGGATACCGGCCTTGGATGCGCGGTACAACGCGTCGATGACCTGCTCGTCGACCAATGCGTTGGCCTTCAAGCGGATACCGGCATCGCGGCCTGCGAGCTTGTGAGCGATCTCGTTGTCGATCCGCTCGATGATCCCGCGGCGAACCCCGTACGGCGCTACGAGAAGGTTGCGGTAGCTCGTCTTTCGGGAGTATCCGGTCAGCGAGTTGAAGAGGTCGGTGAGGTCTGCACCGATCTCCGGTGCTGCGGTGAGCAATCCGACGTCCTCGTACATGCGCGCGGTCTTCGGGTTGTAGTTGCCCGTGCCGATGTGGCAGTAACGAAGAATGGTCGAGCCCTCTCGTCTGACGACGAGGCACGTCTTGCAGTGAGTCTTGAGACCGACGAGACCGTAGACGACGTGAACGCCGGCCTGCTCGAGTTTGCGTGCCCACTTGATGTTGGCCTGCTCGTCGAAGCGGGCCTTGATCTCCACCAGCGCGACAACCTGCTTGCCCGCTTCGGCGGCGTCGATCAGTGCATTGACGATGGGGGAGTCGCCGGAAGTGCGGTACAGGGTCTGCTTGATCGCGAGCACCTGCGGGTCGGCGGCGGCCTGTTCGATGAAGCGTTGAACGCTTGTGGAAAACGAGTCGTATGGGTGGTGGACGAGCACGTCGCCTTCGCGCAGGGTCGAGAACACGCTCTTCGGAGTCTCGCGTTCACCGAACGCAGGATGCGTCGCCGGGACGAACGGAGCGTCTTTGAGAGCGGGGCGGTCGACGGCGTAAACCTGCCAGAGGCAGGACAAGTCGAGGAGACCGGAAACCTCGATCACGTCGGCCGGATCGACGTCGAGTTCACGCAGAAGCAGTTCGAGCATGTGCTCGGTCATGTCGTCGGCAACTTCGAGGCGAACGGGTGAACCGAAACGACGACGCGCCAATTCACGTTCGAGTGCCTGCAGCAGATCCTCGTCCCGATCTTCTTCGACCTCGAAATCGGCGTTGCGTGTGATTCGGAAAGCGTGATGTTCGACGATTTCCATTCCAGGGAACAGCACGTCCAGATGAGCCGAAATCAGTTCTTCCATCGGGAGGAAAGAATCGATGGTGGACGAAGATGTCGTGCTCTTGACTCGCACGAACCGGCCGACGTTGTCGGGAACCTTGACGCGAGCGAAGTGTTCGCCGCGGGTGACGGAGTCCTTCACCGTCACGGCGAGGTTGAGGCTCAGTCCGCTGATGTAGGGAAACGGGTGAGCGTGATCGACTGCCAACGGCGTCAGTACCGGGAAGACCTGCTCGTGGAAATGCGCCGAGAGTCGGCCGTGATCGTCGGCGCTGAGGTCGGCCCATCGAACGATTGAAATGCCTTCTGCCGCCAGGGCAGGGCGGACCGAGTCGAGAAACACGTGCGCGTGCTTGTCGGCGAGTTCCTGGGTGCGACGCGCGATGAGCGCCAATTGTTCGCGTGGGGAGAGGCCGTCGGCGGACCTGACCGACAGTCCCGTCTCGTCGCGGCGCTTGAGTCCGGCGACCCGGACCATGAAAAATTCGTCGAGATTGGAAGCGAAGATGGCGAGGAACTTTGCGCGTTCGAGCAACGGCAGTGACTCGTCGGCGGCCAATGCGAGAACACGGGCATTGAAATCGAGCCAGCTGAGTTCGCGGTTGAGGTAACGATCCTCGGGAAGTCCGACGAGCAATTCGGGTAGCTCTGCCTTGGTAGCTGCAGGGGGAGCGCCCGGGATGTTGGTGGCGACCGCGACGGCCTGAGATCGCGGCGAGGTGGCCGCGCCGTTCTCGTGGCGGCCGGAGCTGTGGTCTCCGTCCGACTGGTCTTCGGAAATACGGTTTTCGAGTGCTTCGCCATTGCTCACTCGTCGATCATCCCCCACAATCGCGCGGTCCGACAATCGATGAAAGAAAATTCATCGACTGTTCGACGGCGTGGCCTTGAGTCTGGTCAACGAAGCCGATGTCGCGGGGCCTACTCCCAGTGCTCTCACAGTGCCGAGATCGGCATGGGTGTCGACGTCGGTGCGCAGTCCCGGCCATTGGCCATTGAGTGGACGAGCACCTGAATTGGCATGTCCAAGTGCGGATTCCGGCCCGAACCGAGGGTCGAGTGCGCTTTCGCCGCACGCAAACAATGCGGAAGTGCCGGTGCCGTGGTGATCGACGACGACTGAACGTCCGCCGCTTCGGGCCGCGGCCACGGCCTCCGTCAGTTCGCTCGGTTGCATGGCGGGCAAGTCGGCTTGCAGCACAACGAGGTCGACCACTCCGCGCTTGGCTCGGATATCGGCGGCCGCTGCACTCAACGCCGCGTTGAGGGTTTCCTCCGTGCGCGGTGTTGCGCCGTTGGTTCGGGCGCCGTCGGGAGCTGGATCGGCGTAGACCGTCACGCCGACGGAATATGCAAGGGCGGCAACGGTGGGGTCTGGGGTGACCACTGTGACGCTGTCGATGGCCGAGACGGCTGCAACTGTGGCGAGGGTGTCGTGAAGCATGGCCAACACGAGGTCTGCACGCGCGTCCGAGTCGAGTTCGCCCGCGAGGCGGGACTTGGCCGATCTCAAGGACTTGACGGCCACTATCGCATGCATGGGGCGTTCGATCTCCGTGCGCGCATGCGGTGTCTCCACGGCGTGTGGGTACGGGGGTTCCGCGCTGTCCATCCCTCGATCTTGCCAGTCATCACGCTCGGTGTCCGCGGCTGCCCACCGCAGTGCACCACAGGCGATACTCTGTGCAGACGATTTTTCTGGCGGCGACCCGCTTCGCCGGGTAGACGGGGTGAGCGTGTGAGTAAGGCAGCTGTATTGGGCGCAGGTTCGTGGGGAACGGCGTTGGCGAAGGTGATGGCCGAGGCCGGAACCGACGTGACGATGTGGGCCAGGCGTGAAGAGGTCGCGAAGCGCATCGACACCACGCACGAGAACAGCGACTATCTGCCAGGCATTGCTTTGCCTTCGTCGATTCGCGCGACCCACCACCACGAGGAGGCGATGGCAGGTGCTGACTTCATCGTGCTGGCGGTTCCCTCGCAGTCGCTACGAGCAAACCTGGAGCAGTGGAAAGGCTCGATCGGACCCGATGCGACTCTGCTGAGTCTGGCCAAGGGAATCGAGACCGGGACGCTCATGCGCATGAGCCAGGTCATCGTGTCGGTGACCGGCGTGGAACCGGGGCGCGTCGCGGTGCTCTCGGGCCCGAACCTTGCACACGAGATCGCCGGCGGGCAGCCCGCGGCGACGGTGATCGCCTGTTCGGATTCCTCGCGTGCCCTCGCTCTCCAGGATGCTTGTGCTACCGGCTATTTCAGGCCGTACACCAACTCCGACGTCATCGGATGCGAGATCGGTGGTGCGTGTAAGAACGTGATCGCGCTGGCCTGCGGCATGGCCGCCGGCAGTGGATTCGGCGACAACACGGTTGCCAGCATCATCACCCGTGGGCTCGCCGAGACGATTCGTCTCGGCGTTGCGCTCGGCGCCAAGGCGTCGACTCTTGCAGGCTTGGCGGGCGTCGGTGACCTGGTAGCGACCTGCACGTCCGAGTTGTCGCGAAACCGGACGTTCGGAGAGCGGCTCGGACGAGGCGGGTCGATGGAGTCGGCACAGAAGGCAACCAACGGTCAGGTCGCCGAGGGCGTGAAGTCGTGCACGTCGGTACGCGCACTCGCTGCCGGATACGACGTGGAGATGCCGTTGACCGACGCGGTCCACCGGGTGTGCCACGAAGGCATGGCCGTCAGCGATGCGATCGGTCAGTTGCTCGGACGCCGGACGAAGCCGGAATGAGTGAAATCGGTGTGGGTCGCTTCGAGGATTACGGGGATTCGACGCGCAGCGTGAGCGCCGTCGCGCGCGAACACGCCGCGGGTCAGCCCATGCAACTGGGCCCGATATTCGCTGCGCCGTACCAACTTTCGGCGGACGAAGGTTCCGAGTCCGATACCTATGCACGTGCATCGAACCCGGGTTGGCGCGGACTCGAATCCGCGCTCGCGGCGCTCGAGAGAGCGGACCACGCCCTCGTCATGGGATCGGGGATGTCCGCGATCACCGCTACCTTGCGCAGCGTCCTCGTCGCGGGGGATACCGTCGTCGTGCCCTCGGACGGGTATTACCAAGTGCGGTTGTACGCGAACGAGCGCCTCGCGCCGTTGGGAATCACCGTTCGCGAGGTTTCGACTCTGCAGATGGGCGACGCGAGCTTCATAGATCTGCTCGACGCGTCACCGGGCCGCGTGGTCGTCGTCGCCGAGACGCCGTCCAACCCGGTGCTGGACGTGGTCGACCTTCGCGTGCTCGCCGACGTGTGCCACCGTTCGGGTGCGCTGCTGATCGTCGACAACACGACCGCGACACCGCTGGGTCAGCGCCCGCTCGAATTGGGTGCCGACGTCGTGGTGGCCAGCGGTACCAAGGCTCTCAGCGGGCACAGTGACCTCCTGATGGGTTACGTCGCCACCTCCGATACGGCGGTGAGTCGGCAAATCGAGCGTGAGCGACTTCTCTCGGGAACGGTGCTCGGCCCCTTCGAGACGTGGCTTGCGCACCGGAGTCTCGGCACGGCAGGCCTGCGATTCGGGCGTCAGTGCGACAACGCGCTGGCGCTTGCCGAGATGTTGGTGGATCACAAAGCAGTCCGGTCCGTTCGTTACCCCGGCCTTCGCGGTGACCCGTCCTATGCAACGGCATCCGGTCAGATGAATCGATTCGGTGGATTGGTGAGCGTCGAGTTGGATTCGGCTCAGGCATTCCACTCGTTCGTCGAAGCGAGCGCTCTCGTCACGGCTGCTACCAGCTTCGGCGGGATCCACACGACGGCGGATCGCCGTGCGCGCTGGGGCGATCCGGTCAGTGCGGGGTTTGTCCGAATCGCTTGTGGCATCGAGGACACCGCCGATCTCCTGGCCGACATCGAGAGCGCACTCGACGCGTAAACGGGCCGGGTCGACGAAATCGGTCCGGCCCGATCGCGTGCCGCAGTCGATTCGGCGGTACGGTTTGACGCGTGAACAGCAGTCGTACCCGCGTGGCCGTGATCTTCGGTGGCCGGAGCAATGAGCATTCAGTGTCCTGTGTTTCCGCCGGAAGCGTCCTGAGCAACCTCGACCCCGATCGGTACGACGTCGTACCGATCGGCATCACCGTCGACGGTTCCTGGGTGCTCGGTTCGAGCGACCCCAGCTCCCTCGCGATCAGCGGGCGCGCGCTGCCGTCGGTCGACAAAGACGGAACGTCGGTGGTCCTCAGCGCGGACCCCACCCGCGAGGGCGAGGTCATCTCCTTCGACGGCTCCGACGCCGGTGCTGTGCTCGCGTCGGTCGACGTCGTGTTCCCCGTTCTTCATGGGGCTTACGGCGAAGACGGCACGATTCAGGGTCTGCTCGAACTTGCCGGGGTTCCGTACGTCGGACCCGGAGTTCTGGCCAGCGCCGCCGGCATGGACAAAGAGTTCACGAAGAAGCTTCTTGCTGCTGAAGGACTTCCCGTTGGAGTGCAGGTCGTGCTTCGACCGGGAACCGCAACGCTGACCGAAGAGCAGAAGGCGGAATTGGGCCTTCCGGTTTTCGTCAAGCCCGCTCGTGGAGGCTCGTCCATCGGCATCACTCGGGTGAGCAATTGGGACGGTCTGGACGGGGCGATCGCTCATGCACGCCTGCATGATCCCAAGGTGATCGTCGAAGGCGCGATCATCGGCCGCGAGGTGGAATGCGGCGTCCTCGAATTCCCGAACGGCGACGTCAAGGCGAGTGTGGTCGCCGAGATCCGGATGCCGGATTCCGACGCCGATTCGGACGCGTTCTACGACTTCGACACCAAGTACCTCGACGACGTCTGTGAATTCGACATCCCCGCGAAACTCGACGAGTCGGTGAGCGACCAGATCAGGGAGCTTGCTGTCCGCGCGTTCAAGGCACTCGATTGCCAGGGACTCTCGCGGGTCGATTTCTTCGTCACGGCTGACGGCCCGGTGATCAACGAGATCAACACGATGCCCGGGTTCACTTCCATCTCGATGTACCCGAAGATGTGGAACGCCACCGGAATCGATTACCGCACTTTGATTTCGACTCTGGTCGACACCGCCGTCGCTCGCGGCACCGGCCTTCGCTGATCAGGGAACCGCGACCGGCGCCGGGTCGAGAGGCTTCTGTTCGAGAGTCGCCGTGATGGTGTCGGAGATTTCCTGAATCGGCGTCGGACCGGTCCCGTCGGGGATCGTGATACCGATGTATTCACCGCGGTCTACGGCAAACCAAGTGCTCGCCGCCAAACCGATGTCGGTTCCCGAGACCTGGAACCACTGGACACCGTTCACGACCTGTAGTGCTGCAGCCTGGTCGAACTCGGACGGACGGTCGAGTCCGCAGCGCAAGACGATCGGCTCTCCTTCGCTGCGCTGCCACGCTGCCGCACCGGCCGGAGCAGGTTCTACCAATTCGGCTTTCGTGAAGTCGTCGATCTTGTCGGGGAGCGCGCCGAGAAGGGAAACGCAGGCCGGCGACTCCGCTGCCGGTGCCGGCACGGGTCCCAATGCAACCGGCGAGAGTTCAGGGTTGTTTCCCGCGACGACGGCCGCGATCACTACTCCGACGATCAGGGCTACCGGGAGTGCGATGGCGGTGGCGATCAGCGCCGGACTGCGGCGCTCTGACGGATCGTCGTCGCCGTCGGGGTCGATGTCGGCGTTGTCTGCGGTGGAGGTGTTTTCTGCCATGCTCAGTTCTTCGCTCGGGTCCTGGTCCAGTCGATCAGCGGTCTTGTCACTTCTGAGAGCATGTCGGTGAATCGGTAGGATTGCCGACACACGCGTGAGCTTGCAGAAGCATTCACGACCACAGCTAGAAGGTACCGCAGGCCGCTTACGAGCGAATTGCGTCGGCATTGGAGAGACTCATCGCATCATCGGAGTTCACTGCATCATCGGAGTTCACTGCATCATCGGAGTTCGGGTCGGAGCCCACTGTCGAGCAGGTGGGGGAGTTCGACGTGATCGCGCGATCTCTTCTCGGCCGAATCCAACCGGTCACCACTGAATTGGGGCCGGGTGACGATGCCGCCATCGTGACTTCCGGAGACGGCCGTGTGGTTGTCTCGTCCGACATGTTGGTCGAAGGTCGACATTTCCGAATGGATTGGTCTTCACCACGCGACATCGGCCGGAAGGCAGTGGCACAGAACGCTGCTGATGTGGTCTCGATGGGAGCGCGGCCGACGGCCTTCACGGTGTCTCTGGGGTGCCCGCCTTCGACACCCGTCGACGTGGTCGACGCAATCTCCGCGGGAATCTGGGACGCGGCAACCGATCTGGGTGCCGGTGTGGTCGGCGGTGACCTGGTCCAGTCACCGGTGATCGTGGTGTCGGTGACCGTGCTCGGCGATCTCGGTGGCCGTGCGGCAGTTCTGCGTTCGGGAGCAAAGATCGGTGACAAGATCGCGGTCGCCGGGTTGTTCGGTTGCTCGGCAGCAGGGTTGGCACTACTGCTCGACGAAGCCGTACTGCTCGACAAGCCCGCAAACTTTCCAGATTTGCTTGCCTCCCATCGCGTTCCGAATCCGCCGTATCAATCGGCATGGGACGCCGCAGAATCAGCACATTCCATGACGGACGTGTCCGACGGATTGATCGCGGACCTTCGACATCTCGCAGAGGCCTCGCACGTGCGGTTCGACATCTTCTCGGCTGCGGTTCCGACCTCACCGGATGTCGCATCGGCGGCCGAGGCGCTCGACGTCGATCCGCTGGACTGGATCCTCTCCGGTGGTGAAGATCACGGATTTGCAGCAACTTTCGGGCCTGAGGTCGAGATTCCGTCGGGTTGGATCGTGATCGGTGAGGTTGCCGCCGGTTCGGGCGTGAGCGTCGACGGTTCGCTTCGCGAGAGCGGCGGGGGCTGGCACAGCTTTTCGACCACCGGTACCACCGCGGTATAGGTTGCTTTCATGGCTGTATACGCACTTGGAGACAGAGTTCCGGACATTCATCCGGACGCATACGTCCACCCGGACGCGGTGGTGATCGGCGCCGTGACTCTCGCATCGGGTACCTCGATCTGGCCGCAAGCGGTATTGCGTGGTGACTACGGAACCATTTCGGTGGGAATCGGATCGAACATCCAGGACGGAACCGTCATCCATTGCACCGCCGTCGATGCGACTGTCATCGGTTCCGGTTGCGTCGTGGGCCACAACGCGCACATCGAGGGATCGACCATCGAGGACCATTGCCTGATCGCGTCGGGGTCAGTTGTTCTCAACGGAACGGTGATCGGGACGGGGTCGATCGTCGCCGCTGGTGCGGTGGTGGCCAACAAGATGCAGGTTCCGCCGCGCAGCATGGCACTCGGTGTCCCCGCCAAGGTCCGTGCGGGATACGAGGTTCCGCTCGGTCACCTCGACGGCAACGTCAAGATGTACGCAGCCAATGCGGCGTACTACCGCGACGCGTTGCGCAGGCTCGACTGATGGCGCCGCTTGCAGAGATCGTCGACCCAGGGTGGGCGCGAGCACTCGAACCGGTGTCGGAGCAGATCACCGCGATGGGTAAGTTCTTGCGCGAAGAGATCGCTGCGGGACGGGAGTACCTACCGGCGGGGGAGAACGTCTTGCGTGCGTTCACGAACCCTTTCGAGGACGTTCGAGTGCTCATCGTCGGTCAGGACCCTTATCCGACGCCCGGTCACGCTGTCGGGTTGAGCTTTTCGGTTGCACCGGACGTGCGGCCGGTTCCGCGAAGTCTCGGCAACATCTACAAGGAGTATCACCAGGATCTCGGGTTGCCGATACCGCCGAACGGCGATCTGACGCCGTGGTCGAAACAAGGTGTGCTGCTTCTCAATCGCGTTCTCACCGTGCAGCCGGGTCAAGCCGCTTCTCATCGTAAGAAGGGCTGGGAGCCGGTGACCGAGCAGGCTATCCGCGCTCTGGTCGCGCGGTCGTCGCCGATGGTGGCGATCTTGTGGGGTCGTGACGCGGCCACTCTCGCGCCGATGCTCGGCGACACACCGATCATCGAATCCGCGCACCCGTCACCGCTTTCGGCCTCGCGTGGCTTCTTCGGTTCGCGCCCCTTCAGTCGTGCGAACGAACTCTTGACCGGACTCGGAGCCGATCCGGTCGACTGGAATCTGGGCTGATCGAACGGTGTCTGCACGAACCGGCCTGCCGAACGTCGAGTCGCGACGTTCGGCACGGCAGTTCGACTAGCCCTGCTTTGCGGAAGTGAAATCGGGCCGACGCTTGTCGACGAACGCGTCGACGCCCTCGCGTCCGATCGGGCTGTTCGCTGCGATGGCGATGGACGCGGCTTCGGCGTCGAGTTGCTCGGCGAGCGAGTTCGTCCGCGACGAACGCAGCAGTGCTTTGATTCCCGAGTACGACGTACTCGGTCCGTTGGCCAGAGCGCGGGCGAGGCGAGCTGCCTCTTCTTGGACCTCGTCGTCGCCGACGAGTCGGGTGAGGATCCCCAGGCGGACGGCTTCGTCGCCACCGATCACCGAATCGTTGAGAAGAATCTCGCGAGCGCGTGCCACGCCGACGATGCGTGGAAGCGTCCACGACATTCCGCCGTCCGGGGTGAAACCGATGGAGGGGTACGCGGGGCGAAGCTTGGTGCCGGTGCCGCCGATTGCGACGTCGGCGAGGCAGACCAGGCTCATTCCGGCGCCGGCAGCCCATCCGTGGACCCCGGCCACCACTGGAGCGGTCGCAGCGTCGAGCGCGCGAACGAACACGTGGAAGACGCGGGCAACCTCGGCGACGTACTCGCCGCGGTCAGGGGCTGCGGCGAACGCACGGACGTTGCCGCCGGCACAGAAGTTTGCGCCTTCGCCGACCAGAAGGATGCTCCCGATGTCGTTTCCGACTGTCTCGAGCGCCTGCGCGCCCTGAACCAGTCCTTCGTCGTCGAGGGAGGTGCCGTTGGCGGCGGTGGAAATGGTGATGCGGAGTACGCCCTCGTCGAGGGTCACTTTGCTCAGGTCATCGATGGAAGTCACTCAACGCACATTACGGGTGTCGGACAGCCATGCGAAACACGGGGACACATAGATACAGCCACATAGATACAGCCACATAGATACAGCCACATAGATACAGCTCTGCCCCCGTCACCGAAGTGACGGGGGCAGAGCCTGCAATAGTTTGTGCTCGGGCAATCAGCCCCGAGCGACCTTGCCTGCCTTCAGGCAGGAGGTGCACACGTTGACCTTACGGGTGTTACCCGGGGCAACCTCGGTACGAACAGACTGAATGTTCGGGTTCCAGCGACGATTGGTACGCCGGTGCGAGTGCGAGACCGACTTACCGAAGCCGGGCCCCTTGGCGCATACGTCGCAGACGGCAGCCATAGTCGCGAACTCCTTGTTAGAAATGAATATTGAAGTGGTTACCCTACACGGTAGGGCAGCCAGAATTACAATCCGAATATACTCGACTTCGAACCGATCCTTGACCGCTCACTGTGCAGTCGAACGTGAAAACAGTCAATCAGCAACAAACAAAGTGCAGCATTATTTCGTGTAGCCCGTTCGAGGCAACCGTGTAAGAGTAACCGCTTCCGGCCCGAATGGCCAAACCGCCCGGTAATGACGGTTGCGCAGAAGCGTCGGACTACCCTCGACTGCACCGATCACCGATCTCTTTTTCATCGTCAGTCTTTCCATCGTCGAGGGGAACCGTCAGTGGGGGAAGTGCAACGCGTCGCCGAGGAAGCGGAATCCGTCGCGGACGGACATCTGCTGCGGCGCTGGGCCCGCCGGGCGGTCGACAGCCTCCAGAAACGTCGCGGTGAGATCAACAGCCTCAACGTCTTTCCCATCCCTGATTCGGATACCGGCACCAATCTGCTGTTCACGATGCGGGCTGCACTCGATTCCGCCGAGACGATCGAGGACGACGTCCGCAGTGCGGGCCGCGTCGCCAACGCTCTGGCTCGGGGCGCCGTGTCCGGTGCTCGCGGTAATTCCGGAGTGATCCTCTCCCAGGTGATCCGGGGCATCGCCGAGAGCGTTCAAGGTGAGCACATCGACGGCCGTAGCTTCGCGAACTCGCTGACCACGGCGACGACGCTGGCCTCTCGGGCTGTCTCCGATCTGGTGGAAGGCACCATCGTCACGGTATTGCGCGCATCGGGAGAAGCAGCGCAGGAGTGCGTCGACACCAGGACACCGAGCGGCGAGGATCTTGCATCCGTGGTTGCCGCCGCTGCCGACGCCGCTGCGGTCGCACTGAACAAGACGCCGGAGCAACTGGACGTTCTCGCGTCCGCCGGGGTGGTCGATGCCGGGGGATTCGGTCTGGTTCTGATCCTCGACGCTTTTGTCGAGGTGCTGACCGGGAAGCCGCAGGTTCGCGAAGATCTGGGGACGCCGGACCCGAGGTCGAGCGCAGTTGTCGACGTCAGCGCATTCGATCACGATTGGGCTCACAAGAGCCCGATCGAATGTGGTGATCACTCGGAACAGGATTTCGAGGTCATGTACCTCGTCGACGACTCCGACGACGATCGCATGACGGCGCTGCGCACGCGGCTGTCCGTCCTCGGAGATTCGACGGTCATCGTCAGCGACGGTTTCGGCGGCTGGTCGGTGCACGTGCATTGCTGCGATGCCGGTGCAGCCGTGGAAGCCGGCCTCGAGGCCGGGAAGGTGCACGGTATTCGCATCAGCAGTTTTCTCGTCGACGAACGCGACCAGTTGGTGGCACGGGCGGAGAGGCGATTCCCCGGGGCCGGCGCGCGCGGCGTACTGGCCGTCGTTGCCGGTGACAGCGCGGCGGCGTTGTTCGAGAGTGAGGGTGCGACGGTTCTTCGGTGCGACGATGCGCCGGTGACACGCGCACAACTGCTCGGCCGCATTCGTCAGATGGAACGCAGCGAAGTTCTGGTGCTTCCGAACGGAGCTTTGACCGCTCAGGAACTCGTCGCAGTCAGTGCCGCTGCACGCGATCCGCTTCACCAGGTTCTGCTGCTGTCGACGTCGTCGATGGTCCAGGGCTTGGCAGCACTTGCCGTTCACGACCCTCAGCGCAACGTCGCCGACGACGGCTTCACGATGTCCGAGGCGGCGGCCGCCACGCGCTGGGGATCGTTGCGGATCGCGGTCGAGCGTTCGCTGACCTACGTCGGGACATGTGATCCGGGTGACGCGATCGGTCTGATGGGGCACGAGGTGGTGCTCATCGGTCCCGACGTCGCGGAGTCGAGTGCGCGACTGGTCGACCTTGCGCTCGGATCCGGTGGCGAACTCGTGACCCTACTCATGGGCGCAGACGCGCCGGACGACCTGGCCGGGCAGCTCGAGGCGCACGTCATCGCGCACCACCCGGGCGTCGACGTGCTCGTCTATCAGGGTGATCAGCCGGGTGACCTGTTCCAGTTGGGTGTGGAGTGATCGAACCGGGTCTGTCGGTGACTGCTGATATACGAACACATGTGCTTACCGCGACACTGTGCTGGAGGAACTGATGGCGACGCTCGCCGACCCACTCGATCGGCTGCTGGGAAAGAAGACCGCGGACGCGCTCGACGAGGCATTCGAGATCCGCACCGTCGAGGACCTGCTGCGTCACTACCCACACCGGTACGCGTCGGCAGGCAAGGAACTTGCCGAGAAGGAGCCGCCCGAGGGTGAGCACATCACCATCATCGCGCGTGTGGCGTCGGCCGCCGTCGTGAAGATGAAGAACCGTCCGGGGCAGATGTTGCGAGTATCGCTGGCGACTGATTCGCAGACCGTGGACGTCACGTTCTTCAACCCGCAGAAGGTGCGGCACGTCATCAAGCCCGGCGTTCGGGCGATGTTCTCCGGGACGGTGAAGTACTTCCGCGGCAAGTGGTCTCTCACTCATCCGAGCTACCTGATTCTCCCGGAACCTCGTGTCGGCGAAGAGGATTCGGTAGTTCCGCTTGCGTCCATCAAGGGAGCCGGTGACCTTGCGGGCCTGGCTCGCGCAAATCAGGATCCCGGCGCCGAACTCGATCTGTCCGTCTTCGACCGCGCATTGATCCCGCTGTACCCGGCGACCCGCGAGGTCGAGAGCTGGACCATCATGCGGTGCGTGCGGCAAGTGCTCGACCAACTCGATCCGATCGAGGAGCCGTTGCCCGCCGAGACTCGGGCCGAGCACGGATTCATCGGTTTGGACGAGGCGCTGCGCACCGTTCACCTGCCAGATACCAAGGAAGACATCGAACGAGCACAGGATCGTCTGCGTTTCGACGAGGCGCTGTCTCTGCAGTTGGTCCTCGCGATGCGTCGTCACGACAATTCCGAGCGTGTGGCTCCGGCCTGCGCTCCGGTCGCCGGCGGGATCGCGGACCAGTTCGAGGAGATGCTCCCGTTCACTCTGACGGAGGGACAGCAAGCAGTCGCGGAGGAGATCTCCACCGACCTTGCCCGCCCACACCCGATGAGCCGCCTTCTTCAGGGCGAGGTCGGGTCAGGCAAGACGATCGTGGCTCTGCGCGCGATGCTGCAGGTCGTCGATGCGGGTTATCAGTGCGCGTTGCTCGCACCCACCGAGGTCCTGGCAAATCAGCACGCGCGATCACTGCGCAAGATGATGGGCTCGCTGGCTGCAGGTGGTGAACTCGGTTCTGCCGAACATTCCACCCGTATCGCCCTTCTTACCGGCTCGCTGCCAGTCGCTGCGAAGCGCGCAGCTCTGCTCGAAGCCGTGACCGGCGACGCCGGGATCGTCATCGGTACCCATGCGCTCATTCAGGACAACGTCGAGTTCTTCAACCTCGGCATGGTTGTCGTCGACGAGCAACACCGCTTCGGCGTCGAGCAACGTGATCAGTTGCGATCACGTGCCCGTGAAGGACTGAGTCCGCATCTGCTGGTGATGACGGCAACGCCGATTCCGCGAACCATCGCCATGACCGTGCTCGGCGACCTCGAGGTCTCGACCCTGCGAGAGCTTCCACGTGGGCGAACCCCGATCAAGAGCAGTGTCGTGCCCGCGAAGCAGAAGCCGCAGTGGGTCGATCGCGCATGGGAACGAATCCGTGAGGACGTCGCCGACGGCCGTCAGGCGTATGTCGTGTGCTCGCGGATCGGTGACGGCGAGCAGGGTGCAGGCGAAGATCAGTTCACCGAGGAGAAGCAGCCCGAGACCAAGTCGGCGGTTGACGTCTTCGAAGAGCTGTCGAGTGGTCCGCTGGCCGATCTGCGAGTCGGGTTGCTGCACGGTCGACTGCCTTCCGACGAAAAGGACGTGGTGATGAGCGCGTTCAACGTCGGTGACATCGACGTCCTCGTCTGTACGACCGTTGTCGAAGTCGGTGTCGACGTTCCGAACGCGACGGTGATGGTGATCGTCGACGCCGAGAGGTTCGGCGTCAGTCAGCTCCATCAGTTGCGTGGCCGCGTCGGTCGAGGGAAACATCAGGGACTGTGCATCCTCGTCACCGGAAGCAATCCCGGGGGACCGGCGTACGAGCGGCTCTCGGCGGTGGCAGCGACCAACGACGGGTTCGAACTGGCTCAACTCGACCTCGCGACCAGACGTGAAGGAGACATCCTCGGTGCGGCGCAGTCGGGCACAACCTCGAATCTGCGGCTGCTTTCCCTCATGGCCCATGGAGACATCCTCGAGTCCGCCAGGGAGTTCGCTCAGGGAATCGTCGACTCCGATCCGTCGCTCGACGGTCATCCCGCCCTCGCTTCCATGGTGACCGCTGCCCTGGACTCCGACCGGATCGAGTACCTCGAGAAGTCGTGAAGGGTATGACGACAAGCTGAAATCGAATAGCACGAGGACCGCCGGGTTGGTTTCTCGATTCAGTCCGAAATATGAGACTCCGCATGTAGACGCAAGATGAAATCGGGGTAGTTTTCTCGAATGTTCTCCAAAGTGCTCGTCGCGAACCGCGGCGAAATTGCGATCCGTGCCTTCCGCGCCGCCTACGAACTAGGTGCCGGAACCGTCGCGGTGTTCCCGTACGAGGATCGGAATTCGATCCACCGTCTCAAGGCAGACGAGAGCTACCAGATCGGGGAGAAGGGTCACCCCGTTCGCGCGTATCTCTCGGTCGAGGAAATCGTCGCCGCCGCCAAGAGCGCCGGAGCCGACGCCATCTACCCCGGTTACGGCTTCCTCTCCGAGAACCCGGACTTGTCGGCGGCGTGTGCCGAGGCAGGCATCAAGTTCGTCGGCCCGTCCGCCGAGATCCTCGAGTTGACCGGAAACAAGGCTCGGGCCATCGCAGCGGCAAAGGCCGCCGGTCTCCCGGTGCTCGCGTCTTCGGAGCCGTCAGCGGACATCGACGAGTTGCTCGCAGCCGCCGAGGACATGACCTTCCCGCTCTTCGTCAAGGCTGTCGCAGGCGGCGGTGGGCGCGGAATGCGCCGCGTTGCGGAGCGCTCACAGCTCAAGGAATCGATCGAAGCCGCAGCACGCGAAGCGGAATCGGCCTTCGGCGATTCGACGGTCTTCCTCGAGCAGGCCGTCATCGACCCCCGGCACATCGAAGTGCAGATCCTCGCCGACGAGCAGGGCAACGTCATCCACCTCTTCGAGCGTGACTGCTCGCTGCAACGTCGCCACCAGAAGGTGATCGAGCTCGCTCCGGCGCCCAATCTCTCGGAAGAGTTGCGCGCCAAGATCTGTGCCGACGCCGTCGCCTTCGCGAAGGAGATCGGATACACGTGCGCGGGCACCGTCGAGTTCCTTCTCGACAAGCGCGGCAACCACGTCTTCATCGAGATGAACCCGCGAATTCAGGTCGAGCACACCGTCACCGAAGAAGTGACGGACGTGGACCTGGTCCAGTCGCAGCTCAAGATCGCGTCCGGTTCGACGCTTGCAGAACTTGGTCTGTCACAAGAGACGATCAAGCTTCGCGGCGCGGCGCTGCAGTGCCGCATCACGACCGAGGATCCGGCAAACGGATTCCGCCCGGACACCGGCCGTATCACCGCGTACCGCACCCCGGGCGGAGCCGGTATCCGCTTGGACGGTGGCGCCACACTCGGCGCCGAGGTCGGAGCGTACTTCGATTCCATGCTGGTCAAACTCACTTGTCGCGGTCGCGACCTAGAAGCCGCTGTGGCGCGAGCTCGCCGCGCGGTCACCGAGTTCCGCATTCGTGGTGTCTCGACCAACATTCCGTTCCTGCAGGCGGTTCTCGACGACCCGGACTTCCGGGCCGGACGCGTGACAACCTCCTTCATCGAGGAACGTCCTCAGTTGTTGACTCTGCGTTCTTCGGCAGACCGCGGCACGAAGATCCTGACCTACCTCGCGGATGTGACTGTCAACAAGCCGCACGGGGAGCGTCCCTCGGCGGTGTACCCGCAGGACAAGCTGCCCAAGATCGATCTTTCGACACCCCCTCCTGCCGGTAGCCGTCAGCGCCTGCTCGAACTCGGACCCGAAGGTTTCGCGAAGGCACTGCGTGAGCAGAAGGCCGTCGGCGTCACCGACACCACCTTCCGTGACGCGCACCAGTCGTTGTTGGCCACGCGAGTTCGAACCAGCGGACTGCTCGGAGTTGCCGGGCACGTTGCGCGGTTGACGCCGGAACTGCTCTCGATCGAAGCCTGGGGCGGCGCGACCTACGATGTGGGACTTCGCTTCCTGCACGAGGATCCGTGGTACCGGCTTGCCGCATTGCGCGAGGCGATTCCCAACATCTGCCTCCAGATGCTTCTTCGCGGTCGAAACACGGTGGGCTACACGCCGTATCCCGAAAAGGTCACGCGCGCATTCGTTCAGGAAGCCACCGACACCGGCATCGACATCTTCCGAATCTTCGACGCGCTCAACAACGTCGACCAGATGCGCCCTGCCATCGACGCGGTGCGTGAGACCGGAACGGCCCTCGCCGAGGTGGCGTTGAGCTACACCGGCGATCTGTCGGATCCGAACGAAACGCTGTACACGCTCGACTACTACCTGAAGTTGGCAGAAGAGATCGTCGATGCGGGCGCTCACGTGCTCGCGATCAAGGACATGGCGGGCCTGCTGCGCGCTCCGGCGGCCACCAAGCTCGTGACGGCGCTACGCAGCAACTTCGATCTTCCGGTTCACGTCCACACGCATGACACCCCCGGTGGACAGTTGGCCACGTATTTCGCCGCGTGGCAGGCGGGCGCCGACGCAGTCGACGGTGCTTCGGCGGCACTGGCCGGAACCACCAGTCAGCCTGCGCTCTCGGCCATCGTTGCCGCCGCTGCGCACTCCGAGTTCGACACCGGACTGAACCTGCAGAACGTGTGCGACCTCGAACCGTACTGGGAGGCGCTGCGAAAGGTGTACGCGCCGTTCGAATCCGGACTGCCGGCGCCGACGGGACGTGTGTACACGCACGAGATGCCGGGCGGCCAGCTCTCCAATCTCCGGACCCAGGCCGTTGCTCTCGGTCTCGGCGACCGGTTCGAAGAGGTCGAAGCCAAGTACGCCGACGCGGACCGCATGCTCGGGCATCTCGTGAAGGTGACGCCGTCGTCGAAGGTCGTCGGCGACCTCGCCCTCCACCTTGTCGGCGCCGGCGTGCCTTCGGAGGAGTTTGCCGCAGATCCGGCGAAGTTCGACATTCCCGACTCCGTGGTGGGCTTCCTGCGCGGTGAACTCGGTACGCCTCCCGGTGGTTGGCCGGAACCGTTCCGCAGCAAGGCACTCGAAGGACGTGGCCAGGCCAAGCCCGAAGCGACGTTGTCCGCTGAGGACGAGGTGCTGCTCGAGGGCTCGTCGAAGGACCGTCAGGCGACGCTGAATCGTCTGCTGTTCCCCGGCCCGACAAAGGAATTCCTCGAACACCGCGAGAAGTACGGTGACACGTCGCGGCTTTCGGCGAACCAGTTCTTCTACGGTTTGCGGCGCGGCGACGAACACCGCGTCGAGTTGGCTCCCGGCGTTGAGCTGATCATCGGTCTCGAAGCGATCTCCGAGCCCGACGAGCGCGGCTACCGCACTGTCATGTGCATCCTGAACGGCCAATTGCGCCCGGTCTCGATCCGCGATCGCTCCATTGCCAGTGACGTACCGGTGGCGGAGAAGGCCGACAAGAACAACCCGGGCCACGTGGCTGCACCGTTCGCGGGCGTCGTGACGCTCGCGGTGAAGGAAGGCCAGAAGATCGAGGCCGGCGACACCGTGGCCACGATCGAAGCAATGAAGATGGAAGCGGCGATCACCTCGCCGCGCGCCGGCGTCGTCTCTCGGATCGCGATCAGCGCCGTCCAACAGGTCGAGGGCGGAGACCTGCTGGTAGTCGTCTCGACGGGGGAGAGCGCCGCAGAGTGACACGCATCATCTCGGGACTCGCGGGCGGTCGACGCCTGCGAGTCCCGCCGAGCGGCACCCGTCCGACGTCGGATCGGGTTCGTGAGGCGCTGTTCAGTGCTCTCGAAGCGCGCATCGATCTCGAAGGGTGCGCGGTTCTCGACCTCTTTGCGGGTTCGGGTGCTCTCGGCCTCGAGGCGCT
Organism: Rhodococcus sp. BH5; assembly: GCF_027583855.1. Lineage (NCBI taxonomy): Bacteria > Bacillati > Actinomycetota > Actinomycetes > Mycobacteriales > Nocardiaceae > Rhodococcus > Rhodococcus sp. BH5. Next base: position 812,658 of record NZ_JAJHVW010000001.1, on the reverse strand, counting down.
CTCGCGGGGAGCCGAGCACGTTGTTCTCGTGGAATCGGATGCCAAGGCTGCTGCCGTCATCAAGGCGAACATCGGCACTGTCGCGTTGCCTGGGGCGACGGTTCGCGCCGCTCCGGTTGCGGCCGTGGTCTCGGGTCCGAGCGCGCGTGAATACGACATCGTGATCGCGGACCCACCGTATGCGGTGACCGACGAGGCCGTCGTGTCCATGCTCACCGATCTGCAGGCCAACAAATGGGTGGGGGAGGGCACGATCGTGGTACTCGAACGATCGTCGCGCTCGCCGGAGACCGTGTGGCCTCAGGGCTACGAGCCGATCAAGGCCAAGAACTACGGTGAAGCCCGCATCGAGCTGGCCACCTGCTACGGTCTGGACTCATGACTGGCGCCGTCTGCCCCGGATCCTTCGACCCTGTGACCAACGGTCACCTCGACGTAATCGGAAGAGTTGCTGCGCAATTCGACGAGGTCGTGGTCACCGTGCTGATCAACAAGAGCAAGCGTGGCATGTTCACGATCGACGAGCGGATCGAGATGCTCGAAGACGCGACGAGTCACCTGCCGAATGTTCGCGTCACGTCGTGGCACGGATTGTTGGTCGACTACGCGAAACAAGAAGGTCTCAGCGCGATCGTCAAGGGTCTGCGCGGCGCGAACGACTTCGATTACGAGCTGCAGATGGCTCAGATGAATCAGAAGCTCACGGGCGTCGACACACTGTTCGTCGCCACGAATCCGACGTACAGCTACCTGTCGAGTTCTCTGGTGAAGGAAGTCGCGACTTTCGGCGGCGACGTCTCCGACATGTTGCCGGCCAAAGTGCATTCTCGGCTACTCGCACGTATCGCCGAGCGAGCAGCCGAAAACAGCTGATCCCCGACACACCGACCACGACGACACCCCGTTGGCCGTTCTTCCGGCAAACTTGGACAGGAACGGGCACAGGTCCGAGTGGACCGGTGACGATGTGGGCCGATTTCGGCCGGTAGAGATTGGGGTTGCTTGTGTACCGCGTATTCGAGGCACTGGACGAACTGGTCGCAATTGTCGAAGAGGCGCGCGGTGTTCCCATGACCGCAGGGTGTGTTGTGCCTCGCGGTGACGTACTCGAGCTACTCGACGACGTCCGGGACGCAATTCCGAGCGAGCTGGACGACGCTCAGGACGTCCTCGATCATCGCGACAAATTGGTCGGTGACGCGCGAGCAAACGCCGAGAAGACGGTCAGCAGCGCCAATGCCGAGGCAACCTCGACTGTGGAGAACGCACGCGACGACGCCGACCGGATTCTGTCCGATGCCAAGGCTCAGGCCGATCGCATGGTTGCCGAAGCGCGTGCGCACGCCGATCAGTTGGTCGAGGACGCCGAAGCAGAAGCGGAACGGACCGTCACCGACGGCCGTCGTGAGTACGAGGCCGTCACCGGGCGGGCGCGTGCCGAGGCCGATCGGATGATCGAGTCCGGCCAGGCCTCGTACGAACATTCGGTGGCGGAGGGAACGGCGGAGCAGGCTCGTCTGGTGTCGCAGACCGAGGTTGTCCAGTCAGCTCACGCGGAATCCGCGCGAGTGATCGACGCCGCTCATGCCGAGTCCGACAGGATGCGTTCGGAGTGTGACCTGTACGTGGACACCAAGTTGGCCGAGTTCGAAGAGTTCCTCACCGGAACGGTTCGATCGGTCGGGCGTGGTCGTCAACAGCTTCGAACGGGTTCGGGGGTTCCCGACTACCAGGACGACGATCGTCGTTCCGAGCGGCGCCGATAGAGCAGACAAGTCAGTCGAGGGTGGGTCGTCCGATATGGGGCGGCCCACTTTTTCGTGGATCGAATTGGGATTTGCCTTGTAGCTGCCGTATTGTGGAGTGGTTGCCCATACCAGTTTCAACAGTTAGGTGAGTTCTCTTTGTCAACGCATCGTCGTAGTTCGTCGCATCAGTCAAGTGATGCGGGATTTTTGCTGGACACGGTCAAGCTCGGTCGTCGTCCAGGGTCGATGCGTACCGTCGAGAGAACAATTCAGTCCCCGAACCGTATCGGTCTCGATCTGATCGCGATCGAAGCGGGCGCGGACATAGATCTCGATCTTCGTCTCGAAGCAGTGTCCGAAGGCGTTCTCGTCACCGGAAACGTGCACGCACCCACCAAGGGTGAATGCTCGCGGTGCCTTGAACCTTTCACCGACACCGTGGACATCTATCTCACGGAGTTGTTCGCTTACCCGGACAGCACCACCGAGGAGACGACGGAAGAGGGAGAGGTCTACGCGGTCGAAGACGACGAAATCGACCTCGAACCGGTCATCGTCGATGCAGTCGGGCTGGCGCTTCCGCTCCAGCCTCTGTGCAGTGACGATTGCCTGGGATTGTGCTCAGAATGTGGCATTCGCCTGGCGATTGCGGAATCTGGGCATGGGCATGACATACTTGATCCTCGCTGGGCTGGTCTCGCGGCCAAATTTGGCGTGGAATCAAACACCAGCGAAAATCTTGTGATCACCGAAGCCGAGGAGAAGTAGAAGTGGCTGTCCCCAAGCGCAAAATGTCGCGATCCAACACGCGGTCGCGTCGTAGCCAGTGGAAGACCACTGTGCCCACCCTCGTTACCTGCCCCAACCGTGGCTGTGGCGAGCAGACCCTTCCCCACATCGCATGCCCGTCATGCGGTACTTACAAGGGCCGCCAGGTAACCGCTGCTGTCTAGTTCTCCCCGGAGAAAGACTATGACGAGCGAAAATACAGTTTCAGCCGCCGGCGGCGAGGGCAATCACGACAAGCTCCTCGCCGCTGTCGGCGTAGATATAGAGCCCGGTCTTCTGACCCTGGCTCTCACGCACCGCTCGTACGCGTACGAGAACGGCGGACTGCCCACGAACGAGCGCCTCGAGTTCCTCGGGGATTCCGTTCTCGGCGTCACGGTGACCGAAAATCTCTACCTGTCCCACCCGGACAAATCCGAAGGTGATCTGGCGAAGATCCGTGCCAGCGTGGTCAACATGCATGCACTCGCCGAGGTTGCCAGGACTCTGGGTGAAGGTGGACTCGGAGCACACCTGCTGCTGGGTAAGGGCGAGGAAATGACGGGCGGCCGTGACAAGCCGTCCATTCTCGCCGACGGTATGGAGTCGATTCTCGGCGCCATCCACCTGCAGCACGGCATCGAGACTGCGCGACGCGTCGTCCTCGATCTGTTCGACGATCTCCTCACTCGCGCACCGCTTCTGGGCGCGGGTCTGGATTGGAAGACGAGTCTGCAGGAACTGACCGCAGAACACGGTGCCGGAGTTCCCGTTTACGAGATCACCGCCACAGGACCCGATCACGACAAGGAATTCACGGCCACCGTTCTCATCAGTGGCAAACCCTTGGGTGTCGGTGTCGGTCGTTCCAAGAAGGAAGCCGAGCAGAAGGCAGCAAGTTCGGCATGGAAGACGATGTCGGAGAATGCCGCTGCTACCGCAGTCGCTGCTGACGACACGCCTGATCTTGCCGGCTGAGTTCACTCTTGCCTGAGCTTCCCGAAGTCGAAGTCGTTCGCCGCGGCCTACAGTCTCATGCTGTAGGTGCGGCGATCGAGGCCGTCGAGGTACTCCATCCCCGCGCGATCAGGCGCCACATTCTCGGTTCCGAGGACTTGATCGGCCAACTCACCGGGCAGACCATCGCTTCGGCAGAGCGTCGCGGCAAGTACCTGTGGCTGGTTCTCGAGCCTGCCGGTGTCGGACTGGTGGTTCATCTCGGGATGAGCGGACAGATGCTGGTCCAACCCCCGACAGTCGACTGGGAAAAGCACCTACGCATTCGGTTGGCCCTCGATTCCGGGGCCGATCTTCGATTCGTCGATCAGCGGACCTTCGGTGGCTGGTCGATTTCACCCCTCGTCGAGGTCGACGGAACGATGCTGCCCGAGTCGGTGGCGCACATCGCCCGCGATCCCATGGATGCGGCGTTCGATCTCGAATCCGTCGTGAAAGTCCTGCGGGGCAAGCACACCGAGATCAAGCGCGCGATTCTCGACCAGACGGTGGTCTCCGGAATCGGAAACATCTACGCCGACGAATCATTGTGGCGCGCCAAGATTCACGGCAACCGAATCGCCGAAACGCTTACCAGGCCCAAACTTCGAGAACTGTTGACCGCGGCACACTCGGTGATGGGTGAAGCGCTCGATCAGGGCGGTACGTCCTTCGACGCGCTGTACGTGAACGTCAACGGGGAATCGGGCTACTTCGACCGGTCGCTGTCGGCGTACGGGCAGGAAAACCTCCCGTGCCCGCGATGCGGCGCGCCGATCAAGCGTGAGAAGTTCATGAATCGATCGTCGTTCAGTTGCCCGCGGTGCCAGCCGACCCCGAGGGCACGGCGAATCGCCTAGGTCTCCCGCCCCTTCGGTTCGGCGGAGTGGCAAGATTGCGTCATGGCTGAACAGACTCCCGACACCACTGCAACCGCCCCGGCTCACACGGAGCTTTGGGTCGAACGAACCGGAACCCGCCTCTACACCGGCAAGAGTTCGCGCGGCGCAGAGGTTCTCATCGGCTCCGAATCGGTGCCAGGAGTCTTCACGCCCGGCGAACTCCTCAAAATTGCACTGGCCGCATGCACCGGGATGAGCTCCGACTTCCCGATCTCGCGCCGGCTCGGTGACAACTACGACGCGACGGTCCGAGTGTCCGGAGCCGCCGATCGTGAAAACGAGGTCTACCCGCAGCTCGACGAGGTCCTCGAGCTCGATCTCAGCGAGTTGGATGCCGAGGCACAGCAGCGCCTCATCACTCTCGTCGAGCGTTCCGTGGACAAGGTATGCACGGTCGGGCGCACGCTCAAGGCCGGAACCAAGGTCACTCTGTCGTTCGACACGGAAGCCTGATGTTCCGCGCCGGCAGCGTTGTCGCTGCGATCGCACTGGGTTCCGTTGTGGCGCTGAGTGCTCCAGCGCAGGCCTCGGTCCCGGCCGACGGCTCGGCCGGTAGTTGCGGCACATGGACGTCGAGCGTCGTGACGACTGGTGCCGGAATGCTCGAGAACCTCGAATTCGACGGCAACGGATCGATGGTGTTGTCGCAGTCGGCTCTGATCGGGCCGGGTGCACTGCTGAAAGTGGCGCCGGACGGAACACGGACAACTTTGGTCGGTGACGTCACCGGACCTGGCGGTCTGGTCGCGCGTGAGGGATCCGTGTACTTCACCACGGGCAACTCGACTGTCTCGGGACTGTTCGGAATCGCCGACGGCAGCCTCCGCAAGGTCGACGTCGCAGACGGGTCGGTGACAACGATCGCCGACGGTCTGGTGATGCCGAACGGGCTTGTGCAGCTGGACGATAACCGTTTCCTCACTGCCCGCACACTCACCAGGCCGGGGCTCACGGTCGTCAACAGTGACGGAAGCAGTTCGATCGTTCGTGAAGACCTCGGCACCGTCGACGGCCTCGCACGCTCCGGTTCGACGATCTACGTGAGCACGACCTTCGACATGGTCACCGCCGTCCACATCCTCGACGCAAACGATCTGGGCGGGCCGGTGCGAACGATCACGCTCCCCGGGTTCGGTCCGGCAAACATGGCGGACGATCTGACCGTCGGACCGGACGGCGCGTTGTACGTCGCATTCAATGCAGGCGGCAAAGTTGTTCGCGTCGATCCGGATTCGGGATCTTCGTGTGAGATCGCCTCGGGTCTGCCGTTCACATCTGCGGTCAAGTTCGGCGCCGGACCGGGCTGGGATCCCAACGCGCTCTACACCACCGGATTCCTGGGTGACGTTCACCGTCTCGAACGTGTGGCGGGCTGAGCGTCATGGCTGAAGCAGCGCCCGTGCGGTTGACGGCGTGGGTTCACGGATACGTTCAAGGCGTCGGGTTCCGGTGGTGGACCAGGGCCCGCGCTCTCGAACTCGGATTGATCGGATATGCGTCCAATCAGCGTGACGGTCGAGTGCTCGTCGTGGCGGAAGGCCAACGCACGCAGCTCGAGCGATTGGTGGAGATGCTGCGCTCCGGCACTACCCCGGGCACGGTGGATCTCGTGGTCGACAGCTGGGACACCGCCAGGGGCGACCTGACAGGGTTCGTCGAACGCTGACCGGTTTGGCGGTAAAGTTTCCCCCCATGCACCTCAAGAGTCTGACACTCAAGGGATTCAAATCCTTTGCGTCGGCAACGACTCTTCGGTTCGAGCCGGGAATTACCTGTGTGGTCGGCCCGAACGGCTCGGGTAAATCCAACGTCGTCGATGCGTTGACCTGGGTGATGGGCGAGCAGGGCGCCAAGGCCCTGCGCGGCGGCAAGATGGAAGATGTCATCTTTGCCGGCACCTCCGGCCGCGCGCCGCTGGGCCGCGCCGAGGTGACCTTGACCATCGACAACGCCGACGGGGCGCTCCCGATCGAGTACTCCGAGGTGTCGATCACGCGCCGGATGTTCCGCGACGGTGCGGGGGAGTACGAGATCAACGGCTCGTCCTGCCGTCTGATGGACGTCCAGGAACTGCTCAGCGACTCCGGCATCGGCCGCGAAATGCATGTCATCGTCGGGCAGGGACGGCTCGCCGCGATCCTCGAATCCCGTCCCGAAGATCGACGCGCCTTCATCGAAGAAGCCGCGGGAGTCCTCAAACATCGCCGCCGCAAGGAAAAAGCGGTGCGCAAACTCGATTCCATGCAGGCCAATCTCGCTCGCCTCAGTGACCTCACCGCGGAACTGCGTCGGCAACTCAAACCGCTGGGACGCCAAGCCGAGGTCGCTCGGCGAGCACAGACGGTCCAGGCTGACCTGCGTGATGCAAAGATGCGTCTGGCCGCTGACGATCTGGTGACCCGTCGAAACCAGTTGAACGACCAGGCGCAGGACGAGAAAGCGGCCCGTGAACAGCACAACCAGGTGGCGGCTGCGCTCGACGAGGCCAACCTCGAACTCGGGCGCCAGGAGCAAGCTCTCGCTCGTCTGACTCCGGGATCGGAAGCGGCTGCGCAGAGTTGGTTCCAGCTTTCCGCGCTTGCCGAACGCGTCAACGCCACCGTGCGCATCGCCCGCGAGCGTGCGCGTCATCTCGACTCCGAACCCGTCGGCAACCGCGGCCAGGACCCGGACGAGATGGAGGCGCGCGCCGAACGTCTTGCTGCCGAGGAGGCCGAACTCCTCGAAGGCGTCGAAATCGCGCGAGCGGCGTCGGACGCTGCTCGGGACCAGCTCGCAGCCACCGAAGATGCTGCAGCAGAAGCGGAACGGGCGCACATGGCGGAAGTTCGTGCCGTCGCCGACCGCCGTGAAGGTCTTGCTCGACTCTCCGGTCAGGTCGACACTCTGCGTACCCGCGTCGAATCCGTCGACGCGGAAGTGTCTCGGCTGACCGAGGCGATCGACGAGGCTCGTCTGCGTGGCGATGCCGCACAGGCCGAGTTCGACACGGTGCAAGAAAGCATCGGGGACCTCGACGCCGGTGAAGTCGGCCTCGATACCAATCACGAACGCGCCATCGAGGCTCTCGAGATGATCGACGCGCGCGTCGAAGAGCTTCGTGAGGAAGAAAAAACGAGCGGGCAACGCATCGCTTCGCTCCGGGCGCGCATCGAGGCACTGTCGATGGGTTTGCAGCGCAAGGACGGTGGCGGCTGGCTGCTCGAACACCGCGGCGACGACGGCATCACCTCGCTGGTCGGATTGATTCACGTCGAACCCGGCTACGAAGCTGCGATCGCTGCCGCGATGGGGCCGGCGGCGGACGCCGTCGTGGCGCAGTCGCTGGACTCGGCTCGCTCCGCTGTCACAGCACTGGCCGATCAGGACGGTGGACGTGCATCACTGATCGTGAGCGGTGAACCGGCGATCAAGCGCGAGGCCGAGATCGCGCCGGGTAGTCGTCCGGCCGTCGACGTCATCGACTGCCCTGACGAGTTGCGTGCCGGATTGACCGCCATCCTCGATGGCGTCGTCCTGGTCGAGACTCTCGATGACGCGATTCGAGTTGTTGCTGACCGCAAGGGAATTCGCGCAGTGACGCGTTCCGGCGATCTGCACGGTTCGGGGTGGATGATCGGTGGCTCGGATCGGCAACCGAGCACGCTCGAGGTGCAGGCGGCGATCGACGCGTCAGCAGCGGAACTGGCGGCAACGGAGAGCCGATCCGAGGAACTCGACGCTGCGCTGTCCGGCGCTCTGGCCGAACAAGCCGCTCGACGCGAGACCGCGGAGCAAACTTTGGCCGCGCTCAACGAGTCGGACGCCGCCATGTCCGCCATCTACGAGCAGTTGGGCAGATTGGGGCAGGCAGCACGAGTCGCCCACGCGGAATCCGAGCGGTTGACCGCCCAGCGAGTGCGTGCCGAGGAGGGCCGCGGTGAGTCGCTGACAAAGCTCGCGGATCTGGAGGAACGTCTGCGCGTCGCCGAAACCGACGGCAGTGCACCGGGACACGGTGCGGAATCGACCGCTGCCGATCGCGAAATGGCCGCAGCAGCGCTCGCGGAAGTGCGCATCGTCGAAATGGATGCTCGCCTTGCCGTGCGCACCGCCGAAGAGCGTGCGGAATCCGTACGCGGAAAGGCTGATTCGCTTCGCCGCGCCGCGGCCGCCGAACGAGAAGCGCGGATCCGCGCCGAACGGGCTCTGCGCGCCAGGGCGCACGCTGCGGAGGTCGCAGCTGCCGTGGCCGAATCGGGACAGCGTGTGGCGGCCGAACTCGAGACCGTCGTCGCCGCGGCTCTTGCTCACCGTGACGAGTTGGCTCGGGCCCGCACCGAGTGCACGGCCAAGCTGGATCAGGTCCGCGAGACAGTCCGAGCACTGACTGGACAACTCGCTTCGCTCACCGACGCCGTCCACCGCGACGAGGTAGCGAAGGCACAGGCAGCGCTGCGCATCGAACAACTCGAGGAGTCGATCCTCGATCAGTACGGTATCGGCCTCGACGATCTGATCGCCGAGTACGGGCCCGAGGTCGAACTGCCGCGGACCGCTCTCGAAATCGAGGAGTACGAGCAGGCCAAGGAGCGTGGGGAGCAGGTCACCGCCCCCGCTCCGCTTCCGTACGACCGCGCGACTCAGGAACGGCGCGCCAAGCGGGCCGAGAAGGACCTCGCCACCCTCGGCAAGGTCAATCCGCTGGCGCTCGAGGAATTCGCAGCTCTCGAGGAGCGGTACACCTTCCTCTCCACTCAGCTCGAGGACGTCAAGACCGCACGCAAGGACCTTCTTGCTGTGGTCGCAGACGTCGACGCACGAATTCTGCAGGTGTTCACCGAGGCCTATGCCGACGTCGAGCGTGAGTTCGTGGGAGTGTTCGAGAAATTGTTTCCCGGGGGAGAAGGGCGGCTGGTCCTCACCGATCCCTCGGACATGCTCACCACCGGCATCGAAGTCGAGGCGCGTCCGCCCGGTAAGAAGGTCAAACGGTTGTCGTTGCTGTCGGGCGGCGAGAAGTCGTTGACCGCGGTGGCCATGCTGGTCGCGATCTTCCGGGCACGCCCGTCCCCGTTCTACGTGATGGACGAAGTCGAGGCGGCGTTGGACGACACCAACCTGCGGCGGCTGATCGGACTCTTCGAACAATTGCGGGAGAAGTCGCAGTTGATCGTGATCACTCACCAGAAACCGACGATGGAAATCGCCGATGCGTTGTACGGCGTCAGCATGCGCGGCGACGGCATCACCACCGTGATTTCGCAGCGACTTCGCGGTCAAGACATGGCCTCGACGTAAGCCCTGCTCACTTTCCGGGTCGGAGCCTGAAACAATGGGCCGGTGACTACCCAGGCTTGGATCATCATCGCGGCTGTAGCGGCCGTACTACTCGTCGTTCTCGTTGCCGGATTCCTGCGCTACCGCAAGGGGCAGGTATCGCTGAAGGCGCCCGAGACGAAGCCGGAGCTCGGCGCCCCCGAGAAGGACAAGTCAGGCGGCTACAAGGCCGGTGGCGGGTTCAACTTCAGTCAGGGGTCGACGGCAACGGCGCCACCTCCGGTGGTTCCGACACCGCCGGTCGCCGAGATGCCGCCCGTCGTCGAAGAACCTGTCGTCGAAAAACCGATCGTCGAAGAACCGGTTGCGGAGAAGCCGGCCGTTGTCGAGGAGCCGGTTGTCGAAGAACCCGCTGTTGTCGAGGAACCGGTTGTCGAAGAGCCGGTAATCGAAAAGCCGGTCGTAGAAGAACCAGCGGTAGCAGAACCTGTTGTCGAAGAACCTGTCGTTCCCGAACCTGTCGTCGTTCCCGCGCCAGTCGAGCCTGCACCGCGCGTGCTGGACGAGATCGACCCGACCGAGGGTCGGTTGGACCGACTGCGCGGGCGCCTTTCCCGCTCGCAGTCAGCAGTCGGCAAGAGCTTGCTGGGTCTGCTCGGTGGCGGCGATCTGGACGAGGACTCGTGGGAAGAAGTCGAGGACACCCTCCTCATCGCAGACCTCGGCTCCGCGACCACGGAAAAAGTCGTCACGAAGCTTCGTGAGCAGATGGCGGCCCGCAGCGTCCGGACCGAGGCTGCCGCCCGCGCCCTTCTGCGCGAGGTGTTGATCGCCGAACTGCGTCCCGAACTGGACCGCTCCATCCGCGCATTGCCGCACGATGATCACCCGGCTGTTCTGCTCGTCGTCGGCGTCAACGGGACCGGCAAGACAACGACCACCGGCAAGCTGGCTCGCGTGCTCGTCGCCGACGGTCGTCGCGTCGTGCTCGGTGCCGCGGACACGTTCCGCGCCGCCGCCGCCGATCAGCTCCAGACGTGGGCCGAGCGTGTCGGCGCTGAAGTTGTTCGTGGCAAGGAGGGTGGCGATCCCGCTGCGATTGCCTTCGACGCGGTCTCACGGGGCATCGCGGACGGCGTCGACGTGGTCCTGATCGACACCGCCGGCCGTCTGCACACCAAGACCGGTCTGATGGACGAGCTCGGCAAGGTCAAGCGGGTTATCGAGAAGAAGGCCTCGGTCGACGACGTTCTGCTGGTTCTCGATGCGACGGTCGGCCAGAACGGACTGGCGCAGGCTCGAGTGTTCGCGGAGGTCGTGGACATCACCGGCGTCGTACTGACCAAGCTGGACGGAACCGCCAAGGGCGGAATCGTCTTCCAGGTTCAGCATGAACTGGGTGTGCCGGTGAAGTTGGTCGGTCTCGGTGAAGGTGCCGACGACCTGGCGCCCTTCGAGCCGGGTGCGTTCGTCGACGCCCTCCTGGGCTGACGCCCCCGTGCGCCTTTTCGGTAGCGCGAACTACCAAAAAGGCGCACAGGGTCGGTAGAACCCCCTGGCGAAACCTGTTTGCAACAAAGTTGGGCAATTGGTTCACGTCTGCGAAACGCGACAGCGCCATGGACGAAACACCAGCCCAGCACTCTTCTCCTTAACGACGTGCTGCCCGGCACGTGCGACTAGGAGGTAGTAAGTGAGTACCGACGATTTGTTGGCGAACTCCGGTAACGCCGCATGGATGCTGATGGCTGCATCTCTGGTCTTGCTGATGACACCCGGCCTCGCTTTCTTCTACGGCGGGATGTCTCGGTCCAAGTCCGTCCTGAACATGATGATGATGTCCTTCGGGGCCATGGCCGTCATCGGCGTCATCTACGTTCTGTGGGGATGGTCGATGTCCTACGGCACCGAGAACATCGGGGGCATTTTTGCCAACCCGTTCGAGTTCTTCGGCCTCAAGAACAGCATCACCGATGCTGACGGCAACTTCATCGCCGGCGCCTGGGGCTACCCCAACGTCATCGACATCGCGTTCCAGGTGACGTTCGCGATCATCACCACCGCCCTCATCAGTGGTGCCCTGGCCGAGCGGGTCAAGTTCGGCACCTGGCTCCTGTTCTCGGGTATCTGGGTCACCGTCGTCTACTTCCCGCTCGCACACATGGTGTGGGGCGGCGGACTCCTCTCGGGCTCCGAGGACGGCATCGCGGCAAAGCTCTTCGGCACCACGGTCAACGACGACGGAGTCACCGTCGCCAACGTCGCTCCGATCGACTTCGCCGGTGGCACAGTCGTTCACATCAACGCGGGTATGGCCGGTCTGGTCCTCGCACTCATCGTCGGCAAGCGTCTCGGCTTCGGCAAGACCGCCTTCCGTCCGCACAACCTGCCCTTCGTGATGCTCGGCGCCGCACTCCTCTGGTTCGGTTGGTTCGGCTTCAACGCAGGCTCGGCATTCGCCGCCGACGGTAACGCCGGTCTCGCCTGGGTCAACACGACCACCGCGACGTGTGCCGCAGTCCTGGCCTGGCTCGCTACCGAGCGTATTCGTGACGGCCACGCCACCAGCCTCGGCGCAGCGTCCGGTGCGGTCGCCGGTCTGGTCGCCATCACCCCTGCTGCCGGTGCGCTCAACCCGGTCGGTTCCATCTTCCTCGGCGCTGTTGCCGGCATCCTGTCCGCTCTCGCAGTAGGCCTGAAGTTCCGCTTCGGCTTCGACGACTCGCTCGACGTCGTCGGTGTTCACCTTGTCTCCGGCCTGTGGGGCACGATCGGTATCGGATTCTTCGGCACCGCAACCGGACTCTTCTACGGCGGCGACTACAAGCAACTGGTGGTTCAGATCGTGATCGCACTCGCAGCCCTCGTCTTCACCGGCGTTCTGACGACGATCATCGGCTTCGCACTCAAGCCCCTGGGCTGGCGAATCTCGGCCGAGGACGAGGCACGCGGCATCGATGAGACCGAACACGCAGAGACCGCATACGACCTCGCGTGATCAGCACGTGATTAAAGTGAATTCAGGCACTTCAGAGTTTGGAAAGGGATGAGCACATGAAGCTGATCACAGCAATCGTCAAGCCGTTCACGCTCGAGGACGTCAAGACCGGACTCGAGCAGGCCGGAGTGCTGGGTATGACAGTCAGCGAAGTTCAGGGCTACGGCCGACAGAAGGGCCACACCGAGGTGTACCGAGGCGCGGAGTACTCCGTGGACTTCGTACCCAAGGTCCGGGTCGAGGTCGTCGTCGACGACGCGGCCGTGGACAAGGTGGTCGAGGTGATCGTCGAGGCCGCTCGAACCGGCAAGATCGGTGACGGCAAGGTGTGGGTCTCGCCAGTCGAGTCGGTCATCCGGGTTCGCACCGGGGAACGCGGTGGCGATGCACTCTGACCCGAAAGGGTCCGAGAACTTCGGCCCTGGTTCCGTCGCGAAAGCGACGGGGCCAGGGCCGGTCTCGTCAGGGGGATCCGACGAAGCTGCGGACCTGGCCCGCGCACGCAAGGCCCTACTCACCGGAGGCGTCAAGAACAGGAGGCTCGACGCCCCCGCGCTGCGACATGCACTGGTCGATCTGCACGAATTCTGGTTGACCACCAAGGGGACCGAACTGGGCATCAAACCGGATTGTGGGTTTGCCATCGTCGCCGTGGGTGGTCTCGGCCGACGCGAACTGTTGCCGTATTCCGATCTCGATCTGATTCTGCTGCACGACGACATGGACCCGGCGGTCGTGGCCCAGGTTGCGGACAGCCTGTGGTACCCGCTGTGGGACGCGCACATCAAACTCGACCACAGCGTGCGGACGCTTCCGCAGGCGCTTCAGGTTGCGGCCACCGACATGACGGCAGCACTCGGAATGCTCGAAGCACGCCACATTGCCGGCGACGTGGAGCTGAGCAACCTGTTGATCAGTGGTGTCCGACGACAGTGGCGCATGGACATCCGCAGCCGATTCGACGAATTGATCACCCAGACCCGTACGAGGTGGGAGCGCAGCGGCGAGATCGCCCATCGCGCCGAACCGGATCTCAAGAGCGGTCGTGGCGGGCTGCGAGACGTCCAACTGCTCAACGCCCTGTCCATCGCGCAATTGACCGACGGGATGCCAGGGCTGGGACCCAACTCGCCCGGCGGCGGTCTGGCACTTGCGCACAGGCGGTTGCTCGACGTGCGCACCGAACTTCACCGCGTTGCCGGTCGCGCCCGCGACCAACTGCGAGCACAGGACGCCGACGAGATCGGTGCGGCGCTACGGATCGGTGATCGCTTCGATCTGGCCCGCCTTCTCAGCGAATCGGCGCGCACCATCAGCTATTCGGTCGACGTCGGTATCCGTACCGCCGGAAACTCCTTGCCCCGGCGTGGTTTGTCGCGGCTGCGTCGCGCGCCGGTGCGACGACCACTGGACGAGGGTGTCGTCGAGCATGCCGGCGAAGTAGTTCTGGCGCGCGATGCGAGACCGAAGAAGGATCCCGGTCTGGTGATGCGGGTCGCGGCAGCGGCGGCCACCAACGGCATGCCGATCTCCGCGTCGACGCTCAATCGCCTGGCGGACAATGCCCCCGAATTGCGTGAACCGTGGCCGAAAAATGCAGTCAACGATCTCTTGGTCGTGCTGGGTTCGGGATCGCGTGCGGTTCCGGTGATCGAGGCGATGGACCGGACCGGGCTCTGGGGTCGACTCCTGCCGGAGTGGGGGACCATTCGCGATCTTCCGCCGCGCGACGCCGTCCATACGTGGACGGTGGATCGGCACCTGGTCGAAACCGCCGCGTATGCAAGCGGATTCACCACTCGCGTCGCCCGGCCGGATCTGCTCATGCTCGGTGCGTTGATCCACGACATCGGGAAGGGGCGAGGGGGAGACCACAGCGTCGTCGGTGCCGAATTGGCCACCGCGATCGGAAATCGCTTGGGACTCTGGCCTTCCGACGTCGCGACGTTGACGGCGATGGTGCGCTACCACTTGCTGTTGCCGGAAACCGCCACCCGTCGCGACCTCGACGATCCGGCAACGGTGCAGCGAGTGGTCGACGCACTCGAGGGAGACGGGACCCTTCTCGATCTCCTGCATTCGTTGGCGGAAGCGGATTCGCTGGCCACCGGGCCTGGTGTCTGGGGCGACTGGAAGTCGTCGTTGATCGGCGAGCTGGTGCGTCGTTGTCGTTTGCTGATGGCAGGGGAGGAGCTCCCGCAACCCGATCCACTCGCTCCCGAGCAATTGGCCATCGCCGAGGAGGGCGGGGTTCACGTCTCGCTCGTTCCGGCCGAGAATGCGCACACCTACGTCGTGACCGTCATCGCGCCCGACGCTCCCGGGCTGCTGTCTCGGGCTGCCGGAGTTCTGGCGCTGCAGTCGTTGCGGGTGCATTCCGCATCGCTGGGGTCGCATGCAGGTTCGGCGGTCAACTCGTTTGTCGTGACGCCGAGGTTCGGCACACCCCCGCAGGCGGTGCTGCTCCGGCAGGAATTGATCCGGGCTTCGGCCGGTGAACTGAATTTGCTCGAACTTCTCGACGCGAAGGACGAGGAGGCACGGGCAGAGCAGTGGGACGACCCGATCCAGACCAACAAGGATTCCGCGGTTCCGGTGCTCTATGCGCAGGCGCCACCGCGGGTCATCTGGTTCGACGCGCCCGGTGACGGTCAGGCGATCCTCGAATTGCGTACCGAGGACCGCGTCGGCCTGCTCTGCCGACTGGCCGCAGCACTCGAACACAGTGGAGCCGACATCCGGTGGGCGAAGGTCGCCACCTTGGGTTCCTCGGTGGTCGACGCGTTCTGCCTCGACTTCGGTGAGGCCGATACCCGCGCGGCGCGAGAGCGCGTCGAGGAGGCGGTGCTGGCGGTGGTTCCGGTGCCACAACCCAAGAAGAAAGAGGATTGACGGACCGGTTTCGGCAGTTACGCCCGCATCGGCTGGGATCGGTGCGGGCGTAGCGGCTAGGCTGGTGCCCGAGAATATCCACGGCTAACTCGCACGACCTTCAGGAGCGCACTCGGTGTTCGAATCCCTTTCCGACAGATTGACCGGATCTCTCAAGGATCTGCGTGGCAAGGGTCGTCTGTCCGGCGCCGACATCGACGCTACGGCCCGCGAGATCCGCCTTGCCCTGCTCGAGGCCGACGTCGCGCTTCCCGTAGTGCGCAGCTTCATCGCCAAGATCAAGGAACGCGCCAAGGGCGCCGAGGTCTCGGGTGCACTGAACCCGGCTCAGCAGGTCGTCAAGATCGTCAACGAAGAGCTGGTCGAGGTTCTCGGCGGCGAAACTCGTCGACTGCAGTTCGCCAAGACTCCGCCGACGGTCATCATGTTGGCCGGTCTGCAGGGTTCCGGTAAGACCACGCTGGCCGGAAAGTTGGCCAAGTGGCTCAAGGATCAGGGGCACACGCCCCTCCTCGTCGCCTGTGACCTTCAGCGTCCCGGCGCCGTCACTCAGCTTCAGATCGTCGGTGAGCGTGCAGGCGCCGCAGTCTTCGCGCCGCATCCCGGTACCTCCATCGGCGGCGGCGAGAACGCACTGGGCGTGTCCGCAGCCGACCCCGTCGAGGTCGCCCGCGCCGGCGTCGAAGAAGCACGCAACAAGCATTACGACGTCGTGATCGTCGACACCGCCGGTCGCCTCGGTATCGACTCGGAGCTGATGGCGCAGGCCGTCGGTATCCGTGACGCCGTCAACCCGGACGAGACCATCTTCGTCCTCGACGCCATGATCGGTCAGGACGCGGTCAGCACGGCCGACGCTTTCCGTGAGGGAGTCGGCATCACCGGTGTCGTCCTCACCAAGCTCGACGGCGACGCCCGCGGTGGTGCCGCGCTGAGCGTCCGCGAGGTCACCGGCCAGCCGATCCTCTTCGCGTCCACCGGCGAGAAGCTCGAAGACTTCGACGTCTTCCATCCCGATCGCATGGCCAGCCGGATCCTCGGCATGGGCGATGTCCTGAGCCTCATCGAGCAGGCCGAGCAGGTGTTCGACGCCGATCAGGCCGAAGCGACCGCAGCGAAGATCGGTTCCGGTCAGCTCACCCTCGAAGACTTCCTCGATCAGATGATGGCCGTCCGCAAGATGGGCCCGATCGGCAACCTCCTCGGTATGTTGCCGGGTGCCGGCGGCATGAAGGACGCGCTGGCCAACGTCGACGAGAAGCAACTCGATCGCATTCAGGCCATCATCCGCGGTATGACGCCGGCCGAGCGCGACGATCCGAAGATCATCAACGCCTCACGCCGACTGCGCATCGCGAACGGTTCGGGCGTCAAGGTTTCCGACGTCAACCAGTTGGTGGACCGTTTCTTCGAAGCCCGCAAGATGATGGCTGCCATGGCCGGCCGTATGGGTATGCCCGGCGCGCGTAAGCAGGTTCGCAGCAAGAAGGGCAAGAAGGGCAAGAAGGGCGGCAAGGGCCCGACGCAGCCCAAGATGCGCGGAGGATTCCCCGGCATGGGCGGATTCCCGGGTATGCCCGGCGGAATGCCGGCCGGTATGCCCGACCTGTCGAACATGCCCAAGGGTCTCGATCAGTTGCCGCCCGGACTGGAAGGCATCGATCTCTCCCAGCTCAAGCTGCCCAAGAAGTAGTCGGTGGCTGCGCTTCATCTGCGGGGTATCGGTCTGCCCGATGCCGAGCCGATCGAATTGTGGATCGTCGACGGGCTGATTTCCTTCGAGCCGGTGTCCGGTGCGGAGACGATCGTCGAATCGGGTTGGATCACACCGGGTCTCGTGGATGCGCACTGTCACGTCGGTATCCGCTACGGCGGTGGCGGCGGCGAAACCGTCGACGGCTTGCTGGGGCAGGCGAAGACCGAACGTGACGCGGGCGTGCTGTTGCTCCGCGACGCCGGATCGCCGGTCGACACCAGGTTCATCGACGAGCGCCTCGATCTGCCGCGGATCATTCGCGCAGGTCAGCACATCGCAGCACCGAAGCGGTACATCCCGGGCCTGCCGGTCGACCTGGACGACGAATCTCAGTTGCCGGCCGAGGTGGTGCGTCAGGCACGCGCCGGTGACGGTTGGGTCAAGCTCGTCGGGGACTGGATCGATCGTTCCATCGGTGACCTCGCCCCGTTGTGGAGCGACGAGATTCTGGTCGAGGCCATCGCTGCCGCCCATGCCAAAGGCGCAAGGGTCACCGCTCACGTCTTTGCCGAGGATGCTCTGCCCGGCCTGATCAACGCCGGCATCGACTGCATCGAGCACGGCACCGGATTGACGGACGCGACCATCGAGTTGATGGTCGCGCACGGCACGGCCTTGGTTCCGACGCTGATCAACATCGCAACTTTCCCCGAGATCGCGGACTCTGCCACGCGGTATCCGATCTACGCGGCGCACATGCGGGATCTGCACGCTCGTCGACATCGGACGATCGGTGCCGCTCACGAGGCCGGGATTCCGATCTATGCCGGAACGGATGCCGGCGGATCGATCAGGCACGGGCGGATCGCCGACGAGATCGCCGAACTCGAAGTTGCCGGTTTGACGGCGCATCAGGCGCTGGGCGCAGCCTGCTGGGACGCGCGGAGTTGGCTGGGTGCGCAGGGGATCGAAGAAGGAGCGCCCGCCGACCTGGTGGTTTATTCCGAAGATCCGCGCGGAAACCCCGCTGTGCTCGCGAAGCCGATGCGTGTGATCCTCCGCGGAACCCCCGTGAGTGGTTAGGGAGTCCCCGCACTCTCGAAGCGCGCACAGGGTGGTTTCCGAACGAGCCCACCCATCTGGCACAATGGACCATTGTTCGTCGCAACCGGTTACGTACCGCTGCGACGGTCACAGGATAGAGGCAAAACCGGGCTCACAAATCGTGTGGGTCGCTGAATTGCACGTGACATGCGCAGCACTGTTGTGCGCGCTGAAGGAGAACTGCAGCTGTGGCTGTCAAAATCAAGCTCACCCGCCTCGGCAAGATCCGCAACGCTCAGTACCGCGTTGTCATCGCCGACTCGCGCACCCGTCGTGACGGCCGTGCGATCGAGACCATCGGCAAGTACCACCCCAAGGAAGAGCCCTCGCTGATCGACATCGATTCCGAGCGCGCTCAGTACTGGCTGTCCGTGGGCGCACAGCCCACCGAGCCCGTCGAGGCACTCCTCAAGATCACCGGTGACTGGCAGAAGTTCAAGGGCCTGCCGGGCACCGAAGGCACCCTGCGCGTCAAGGAAGCCAAGCCCACCAAGCTCGAGCTCTTCCAGGCTGCGCTCGCGCAGGCCGAGAACGAGCCGGTTGCAGAAGCAATCACCCCCAAGAAGAAGAAGGCTGCAAAGGCTGACGAGGCCAAGGCAGAAGACACCGCGGCTGACGCCGAGGCTCCCGCTGCAGACGCCGAGGCTGCTGACAAGTGAGTGCCGTCGTCGCTGATGCGGTAGAGCATCTCGTGCGTGGCATCGTCGCCAATCCCGACGATGTGCGCGTCGAGCTGATCACCGGACGTCGGGGACGGACCGTCGAGGTGCACGTGCACCCAGACGATCTCGGCAAGGTCATCGGTCGGGGTGGTCGCACTGCGACCGCTCTGCGGACCTTGGTCTCCGGCATCGGTGGCCGCGGTATCCGTGTTGATGTCGTCGACACCGATCAGTAGACGGCAGTAAACAGGTGGAACTCGTAGTCGGTCGTGTCGCGAAGTCGCATGGCATCAAAGGTGAATTGGTAGTCGAGGTTCGTACAGACGAGCCCGAGGATCGTTTTGCCGTAGGTTCCGTGCTGCGTGGGCGCAAGCCGCGCGAGTCCACACTGAAGTCGTACACAGTGGAAGCCGCCCGGGATCATTCCGGGCGGCTTCTGCTGCGCCTCGAAGGCGTCAGTGACCGTGGCGACGCAGATGCGTTGCGCGGCACACTGTTTGTCATCGACAGTTCCGAACTCGAGCCTTCGGATGATCCGGACGAGTTCTACGATCACGAACTCGAAGGACTGAAGGTCGTCCTCACGGACGGTGCCGAGGTCGGTTCGGTCATCGAGGTATTGCATTCCGCCGCAGGCGAATTGCTTTCGATTCGCCGTACCGGTGAGGCATCCGGCGAATTGCTGATCCCGTTTGTCGCCGCCATCGTCACCTCGGTGTCGATCGCCGACGGTGTCGTGGTGATCGAGCCTCCCGAGGGACTGCTCGACCCGGACTTCGGCGACAAGTCGAACAGCGACAATTCGAACTCAGACAACGACTGATCGTTTGTTATGCGTCTCGACGTCGTCACCATCTTTCCCGAGTATCTCGAACCGCTTCGTGCTGCCTTGCTGGGCAAGGCAATCGAACGTGGCTTGATCTCGGTCGACGTCCACGATCTTCGGTCGTGGACCCATGACGTGCACAAAGCCGTCGACGATTCCCCGTATGGCGGCGGACCCGGCATGGTCATGAAACCCACCGTCTGGGGCCCGGCACTGGACGACGTGATCGGGCGCTCCGATTCTTCCGGCCCCGATGATGCCGAGACCATTCTGGTGGTGCCCACTCCCGCCGGCGTTCCGTTCACCCAGGAGACCGCGCACCGCTGGTCCAACGCCAAGCACCTTGTGTTTGCCTGCGGCCGATACGAAGGTATCGATCAACGGGTTTTCGACGACGCCGCCAAGCGGGTCAGAGTCGAAGAAGTCAGCATCGGCGATTACGTCCTGATCGGCGGCGAAGCAGCGGTGCTGGTGATGGTCGAGGCTGTCGTGCGACTGATGCCCGGCGTTCTCGGCAATCAGCTTTCACACCAAGAGGATTCGTTTTCCGACGGCCTTCTCGAAGGGCCTAGCTACACTCGCCCGGCTGTGTGGCGCGACCTCGAAGTTCCGCCGGTGCTTCTCTCCGGTGATCACGCGAAGATCAAAGCGTGGCGCCATGAGCAGTCGCTGCAGCGCACGGCCGAGCGTCGACCGGATCTTCTTCCTTAGGTATTTCGCTTCAACCAGGTGATGCTTGCGCCGTCGTCGAGCGATTCGGTTGCAGTCGGTGTGAACGGTGTCGGCTCGAAGTTACCTCTGATCATCGGTATGCCTGCGCCGGCGACTACCGGATACCTCTTGATGATCAACTCGTCGATCTCCGGTAGTAGTTCGCCGGCGAGAGTTCCGCCGCCACACAGCCAGATATCTTGTCCTTCTTCCTCTTTGAGAGATCTGACTACCCCAAGCGGATGGGCGCGAACGATGGTGACGGGGGGATCCTCGGCGTCAGGGATGGTTGTGGAGACGACGAACTGACGCAGGTGCGCGAAGGGGCTTTTCACTCCGGCGGCCAGCCCGGGCTCGTAGGAGCCGCGGCCCATGACGACCGTGTCGAAGGTCTTGTTGGGCGCGTCCTCGATTCCGAGAGCGGGCCGCACATGCGTTGGCACGGTTTCAGGATATCGATCGCATATCCAGGCCGTGATCTGTTCGGAGACCGGGAGGAAATCGAATTCGCCACCAGGCCCCGCGATGTATCCGTCGAGGGAAGCTCCCACGTAGTACACAAGCTTTCGCATATAACGCTCCGTTCGTAGTACTATGTTTGTAGTGGTTTAACTTAGGGTCGTGTCAGGAGTGATGTCAAGTGCGAAAGAACCCGGAACGCCGGCTTGCCCTGATCGACGCGGCAATCGAGGTGTTGGCCCGAGAGGGTGCTCGAGGCTTGACGTTTCGAGCCGTTGACGCCCAGGCAGCAGTGCCGAACGGGACAGCGTCGAACTACTTCTCCAATCGCGACGACCTGCTCACTCAAGCGGGTGGCCGGATCTACGAGCGACTGATTCCGGAGGACCTCGAAGGGATGATCGATCCCGTCAACGGCACCGATCGTGAGCGCCTGGTGACGCTCATGCTCGACGTGGTCGAGCGCGTCACCTCGTTCGGAACGGGTTTCCTCGCGCTCATGGAGTTGCGACTGGAGGCGACGCGTCGACCGGACCTGCGTGCGGTACTGACCGTCCGCATCCGAGAAGACTTCGATCTGAACGTAGCCAATCATCTGGCGTCGGGCGTGCCGGGTGATGCGATGACCGTTCGCCTGCTCTATTTGTCGCTGAACTGGCTCGCACTGGATCGACTCACATTGCCGAACCTGTTCGGAGAGGAAGATATTCGGACGATCGTCGAGGCGGCAGTGGATCGAGCGCTACCCCGCGAATCGTAGAAGGTCAGTGCCGTTCGGCAGGTTTGCGGCGGAACGAGAAGTATCGATGACCGAAGAAGCTCACACCGGCAACGATCAACATGACAACCGCCTGGGCGGGAAGCGGCGGGGCATGCAGAATCGACACCGCGATTGTTCCGAGTATCAGATTCAGCACCAGGCCACCGGAATTGACGACGATGAACGCTCCCAGGTCGCGTGCCACATGTCCGCGGACGCGGAAAACGAGAGTCCGATGCAGAACGAAAGCGATGAGGACGCTGATGGAGTACGCGCCGATCACAGCCACTTGATACAGATCCTTGTTGTCGAGGATCAGTGACCAGACCACGAAGAGCGCGTATCCGATCGCCGTATTAGCCACTCCGACAATGGCAAATGCGATGGGCTGATGCTTGACCACCCGAAGCAGTGGGCCGGGGTTCTCGGGTGATGCGATGTCTTCGGTCATGAAGACTCGGTTTTCACGGTGTTGATCCCGTCCTTGCGTCGGTTCCGCAGATACATCCACTCGAGCACGCCGAGTCCGAGGACTCCGGCGACCATCGAAGCGCCGCCGACCTTCCATCCCGGGGGACGCCACGTCAGGACAAGTTCCGCGTCTTTCGTACCGGCTGGAACGTCCACGGTGACAAAGGACTTCGCGACGACGTCGATCGGGACAGGCTGACCGTCGATGCTCGCCCGATATCCGGGCCAGCCGAGCCGTGCGAACACAACCTTGCCGCCGGTCTCCGAACTGACACGAAGGGTGCTCGACATGTTCGATTCCGCGATCGACGTAGCCTCGACGCCGTGGGCGTCGGCGATGCGTCCGTTGCGTGTCGAGACGGGGCCGTCGACGCGTTCGAGTACCGAGATGTAGTTCTCGTGTCCGGGGTAGTCGACCCATTTCCATCCGTCGGGAGCCGGGTTCTTGCGTGCATCGGGGTAGAGAGCGTTCTGAAGTACGACGCGGTCCACGTTCATCAGGTCGACGATGGTGCGGCCGGTGGTGGGTTCGACGGTGAATGCGCGTCGGAAGGCGTCGGGGCAGACACTCATGTCCCAGCGCATGCAGAGCAGATCACCGAAGTAGAAGTGCCCGTTGGGGGTGTAGCCGCTGGTGTAGGTCAGTTCGAGGTCTTTGGGGTAGTTGCCGAAAGCCAGGGAACCGTACGCTCCGTCGAGGGTCTTGTCCCCGGGGGCGATGAGCGCACGGTCGCCCAGTTGCAGTGTCGTGCCTTCGAAGTCGGGGAAGGCGTCTTTCATCTCCGAGCGGGATTCGGGCAGGTTCCAGCTCATCGGGGTTGGTTGCGCGGCCCGAACCTGGGCGTACGCGATGGGGGAGACCGCGACGATCGCTACGAGGCATGCGAAAGCAGTGCCCTTGGTACGGCCGAGCCAGACCATCGCGGCGCCGAGTGCGGCAACGAGCAGGGCCGAGATCACATGCCATTTCGCGAGCCCGGGAGCTGCCGAGGCTGACCGAATCAGAAGCAGGCCCACGAGGATTCCCGCTGCAACGCAGCGCCCGCGCAACTTGTCGGTCGTGGCGTAACGCCCGAGCAGGATGCACACCAGAAGCAGGAGTCCGATGGCCACCATCGGAAGTACGCGCGCGGGCCACCGCAGTGGGCCGATCGTGCTCGGCCCGGCAGTCCACATGAGGACGGCGACCGTGAAGATCCCGACGGCGGTCAATTCGCGTGCCGCGGCGCGTGCCTTGCCCCAGTCGATGAATGCCAGGGCGGGTATGAGGAACCAGGCGATGTAGACCATGGGCATGGTCTGGATGTATCCCCACCACGAGGTGAACGCGGGCATCGTGCTCGGCAGGCTCGCGTTCAGCGATTCCGACCACGGGACGGCGAGGAATGCATCGTTCTTGACTTCGGATGCACCGCGCCAGGTGACGTCCGCGGTGAGCAGGCTCGGCAGATACGTCGCGAGACCGGCCAGAGCGGCACACGCGGACACCGCCAGAAGCCGCAGTGACGGCAGCCAACGCCGCTGATAGACAACTTCGCCGATTGCGACCGCGCCGATCATCAAGCCGGATTCGACTGCGGGGAAAACATATTGGACCGACATCGCGAGATACAAGAACACGAAGGTCGGGATCGGACCGCTCTTACCTCGGGCGTAGCGGATTGCCGACGCCCACGCCTGAACCATCCAGGCAGTGCCGGTGAAGGCAGTCATCCAACTGGCCGAGTCGAAGAACAGCAGGAAACCGGTGAACGGAATCGAGACGCCGGCGACGGCAGCCCACGTGGGCTTCGAGCCGTACTCGAGGCAGATCCGATAGACGCCGAGTGCAAGGATGATCGCGAAGATCAACTTCACGATCGTCGCGTACAACGCCAGGTTGTCGAAGGACGGTGCGATCAGGTCGATCAGGAGTTGCGGTGGATTGAGAAGGCCTGCTTCCTCGATCGCGTAGTTGCCCGCCATCCAGTTCTCGGGGACGAGCACCGGGAGGTGTCCTTCTCGCAGACTGCGGCCGAGCATGACCCACAGCGGCGCGTATTGGGACTCGGTGTCGTCGGTGTAGAAGTGACGAGCATTCGCGAGCACCACGGCCAGATAACCGGCGATGACACCGATCGCCGTGACGGCGCCCCACTTGTACACGTCTGCCCGGGCGAGAGTGCGAGTTTCCACCACGAGTTCCAGACCTTAACAGGGCAGGTGGGGCGTACGGAGACGCGAGCGCGTCACGCGCCGCCGGCATCCGAAGTCAAGACATCTCTGCGTGTTAAAGTTCGCGACGGTGTGGGCCCGATCGTGCCTGTCTCTCGGCGCCAGTCGAGCCCCCTGAAGGGAGTGGAAGCGAGTGCACTCGATTTCCGTCGTAGTGCCCGTTTATCAGGGCGAAAAGACGATCACGGCGCTCGTCGAGGAGTTGGACGGCCTGGGCACACCGAGTGCGACGCCCGGTGGTGCGCAGTTCTCCGTCGACGAGATCGTGCTGGTTCACGACAACGGCCCGGACCGCTCCGACGTCGTGTTACTCGAATTGGAGCGCCGTTTCGAGCAGGTGCGTGTCGTGTGGCTCAGCCGCAACTACGGCCAGGACGCGGCGACCATCGCTGGCATGGCCGCTGCAACTGGACAGTGGATCGTGACGATGGACGAGGACGGCCAGCACGACCCGGTGCACATCGGGGCTTTCCTCGACACCGCGCTGACGGAGCGATCCGATCTCGTGTATTCCAAACCCACGAACACACGCCCGCACGGATTCTTGCGGAACCTGACCTCGCGCGGCGCAAAGATCGTCTTGGCGACGGTATTCGCGTTCCCTGATTCGACGAGATTCGAAAGTTACCGCCTGATCCGCGGTGACATCGGCCGACAGTTGGCCGGCGTCGCGGCCAACGGCGTGTATCTGGACGTTGCGCTGACGTGGGTTGTCGGTAACACGGCCACGGCGCCGGTGACACTTCGAGCCGAAGGCCGCGAAGAATCCGGGTACAACTACCGCCGTTTGTTCTCGTTGTTCTGGAAGATGGTGTTGTGTAGCGGAACACGCGGTCTGCGGCTGGTCAGCCTGCTCGGAGTCACCCTGGCGTCGGCCGGCGTGATCATGGCCGCGGTGATCTTCATCGGGGCCATGACCGGCGACAACAATGATCCCGAAGGATGGGCGTCGATCATCATGGCGCTGCTGGTCTGTTCGGGTGCGATTCTGTTCTCGCTCGGGCTCATTGCCGAATATCTCGGTGTGGCACTGCACGTCCTTGTCGGAAAGCCGCTGTATCTGACTGTCGACTCCCCGCGGCCCGGAACCTCGATCGATCGGCGTAGTCGTGAGCACTGATCGCATCATCTTCTCCCGCCCCTATCGGGCATCGAACGAATTGTCGAATCTGGCAACGGTTCTGGAGTCCGACCACATTCACGGTGACGGACGTTTCACCAAGTCCGCGACTGCAGCGCTCAAGGCGATCACCGGATCCACGCATGCTCTGCTGACCACCTCGTGCACGCATGCACTCGAATTGGGTGCGCTGCTGCTCGAATTGGGCCCGGGCGACGAGGTAATAGTTCCGAGCTTCGCGTTCAGTTCGGCGGCGACCGCCGTCGCGTTGCGCGGGGCCACTGTTGTTTTCGTCGACATCGATCCGAGTACCGGCAACATCGACCCTGCGTGCGTCGCGGCGGCGATCACCGAACGCACCAAAGCTGTACTGGTCATGCATTACGGCGGAGTCGCCGCGGACATGGAACCTCTCCTCGACCTCGCGGAACTCCACGGCGTTGCGTTGATCGAAGACAACGCTCACGGACTCGGCGGAAAGTGGCGCGGGCGCTCGCTCGGCACCATCGGAACTATCGGAACGCAGAGTTTTCACGACACCAAGAACGTTCACTGCGGTGAGGGCGGCGCGCTGTTGCTCTCCGACGATCAGTTGATGACTCGCGCCGAAATCATCCGTGAGAAGGGGACCGACCGTGCGCGTTTCCTGCGCGGGCAGGTCGACAAGTATTCGTGGCAGGACATCGGGTCGAGTTATCTGCCCAGTGAACTCAATGCCGCCGTCCTCGACGCACAACTCTCCGAGTTCGACGCGATTCAGGCGGCCAGGCATCGCGTCTGGGATGCCTACAGCGTGAGTCTGGGCGAGTGGGCGGCCGCGAACGGTGTCGTGCCCATGGCGGTGCCCGATGATCGCGAGCACACTGCGCACCTGTTCTATCTCAAGATGCCGACCGAAGAGAGCCGTGACGGCTTGATTCGGCACCTTGCCGGTGACGGAATCGTGGCGCCGTTCCACTACGTTCCGCTCGATACGAGTGCGGCCGGTGTGCGCTACGGACGAACACCGCAGCCGTGCGTGCGTAGTGCCGAGTTCTCCGCGTCGATCCTTCGACTGCCGCTGTGGCCCATGCTCACGTTCGAACAACAGGACCGTGTCATCGGTTCGGTGCTCGAGTACAAGCAGGCTTGAGGACGAACACGACCGCGTTGGATCGAATCAGGGCCCGGAAGCTTCGGGCATCGCCGAATCCGCGGTCGTGGATGCCGCTGCCCAGTCGTCGATGCTTCCGCTCGGGAAGAGAATCTGCGTGACGCCGGTGACCGTGTCGCGAGCGTGCAATGCACTTTCGTCGTCGACGGCATCGGTGAACGAGGTGTCGGGATAGAAGCTGTCCTCGTCCGTGTACTGGACGTCTTCTCGCGAACCGATCGCGATGATGTATCGGTTGTCGTCACCGACGATGCCGGTGGACAGATGGATCCACTTGTCCTCGACACAGCACATCCAGCCCTGTTTGACTCCTATGACGGGCTCGCCGAACAAGGCCTCGGGCAGGCCGAATCTCTGGTCGTAACCGTCGGTTCCTTCGGGAGTGGATTGCCGCAGGTACTCGACGAACTGCTCGACCCGTTCAGGTCCGAGTTGATCGGAGTCGTCGAGGACACCGCTGTAGAAGGTGACCAGGTCACGTGTCGTGGTCTCGGTGTTCCACCACATTCCGTCCCAGGGCGGCGTCGTCGCGGTCAGTGCGTAACGCTCGGCGACGCGGGTGATCACCTCTTGGCCGCCGACCTCGTCCCACAGGAGGTTGGCTGCGGTGTCGTCGGAGGATTCGAGCATCGCCGCCATGAGGGTGCGATCGTCGTCCGTGATGGGTCGCTCACCGCGCGCATCCTGATGAAGTAGATCCTCGGCGATGAAAAGTTTTGCCACCGAGGCTGTTTCGATCTGCTGGTCACCGGCGACGTCGAGGTACTTGTCCGAGGAGCGGTCGAGGATGGCGATGGAGACGTCCGCACCACGCCCGAGCGCAGCCACCTGAGCCTGTCCCAGACGGCCGTCGAGGGTCTCGGCTACCGGAACATTGGTGTCGGGAAAGGCGGGGGTCTGCATCGGATCATCCGGGTTCTGCCCACCGCTGCACGAAGCCGCAAAAGTAACTGCGGCCACCATTGCGGCAATCCGGACGTACCGCGTACTCATTTGTTTCCCCCGGTAGCCCTGACACGGCACTGTTGCCGATCTTCTTGTCTCAGGATAGCGGTAGGGTCGGATCTCGTGATTCTCAAGACCGTGAACCAGCGCATTGCCGAGGAACTCGACGTCCGCGAAGGCCAGGTTGCAGCAGCAGTCGACCTTCTCGACGGCGGAGCCACGGTGCCCTTCATCGCCCGGTACCGCAAGGAAGTCACCGGCACGCTCGACGACGCCCAGCTGCGACTCCTGGACGAGCGGCTGCGGTATCTCCGCGAGCTCGACGACCGTCGTGACGCCGTGCTCACGGAGATCGACTCTCAGGGCAAACTCGACGATCAACTGCGCGGTCAGATCATGCTGGCCGAGACGAAAGCGCGGCTGGAGGACATCTACCTCCCCTTCAAGCCGAAGCGGCGCACCAAGGCGCAGATCGCCCGCGAGGCCGGCCACGAGCCCGTCGCCGATGCTCTCATCGGAGATCCCACCACCGATCCCGCGCAGTATTCGGACGAGCAACTCGACGGTGCCCGGTCGATCCTCGTCGAGCGCTTCGCCGAGGACGCCGATCTGGTCGGTGAATTGCGTGAGCTGATGTGGAATCGCGGCCAGGTCGTCTCCTCGGTCCGCAAGGGCAAGGAAACCGATGGCTCGAAGTTTGCTGACTACTTCGAGTTCTCGGAACCGTTCTCCAAATTGCCCTCGCACCGCATCCTCGCCGTCCTGCGCGGCGAGAAGGAAGAAGTGCTGTCGCTCAACATGGCGGCAGACACCGAAGAACTCGCGCCGGGGGAGCGCACGGTCTACGAAGGCCGCATCGCGTCGCGGTTCGAGATCGCCGACCGTGGTCGGGCCGCCGACGGGTGGCTTCTCGACACCGTCAAGTGGGCGTGGAAGACGAAGTTCGCCGTCACGCTCGGTATCGACACTCGGATGCGTCTGCGGCAGTCGGCCGAAAAGGACGCCGTCGACGTCTTCGCCACCAACCTCAAGGATCTACTCCTCGCAGCTCCCGCCGGCGCCCGACCCACCATGGGACTCGACCCCGGATTCCGCACCGGAACGAAGGTTGCCCTCGTCGACGGAACCGGCAAAGTTGTTGCCTACGAGACGATTTACCCGCACCAGCCGCAGAACAAGTGGGACGCGGCTCTCGCGACGCTTGCCGGACTGGTCGCCGAACACGGCGTCGAACTGATCGCCATCGGCAACGGCACGGCCTCACGCGAGACCGACACGCTCGCTACCGAACTGATCAAGAAGACCGGCGCGCCCAACCTGACCAAGATCGTCGTCTCCGAGGCAGGCGCATCGGTGTACTCGGCTTCGGCCTACGCGTCGCAGGAACTTCCCGACCTCGACGTCTCGATTCGCGGTGCGGTGTCCATTGCGCGTCGCTTGCAGGATCCGTTGGCGGAGTTGGTCAAGATCGATCCCAAGTCCATCGGCGTCGGTCAGTACCAGCACGACATCACCGAATCGCTGCTCTCGCGTTCCCTCGACGCCGTCGTCGAGGATGCCGTCAACTCGGTCGGCGTCGACGTCAACACCGCGTCCGTGCCGCTGCTTGCTCGGGTGTCCGGAATTGCAGGATCCCTTGCAGAGAGCATCGTCGCGCATCGGGACCAGAACGGTCCGTTCAAATCCCGCAAGGGTCTCAAGGATGTCTCCCGACTGGGACCCAAGGCATTCGAGCAGTGCGCAGGCTTCCTGCGGATCACCGACGGCGACGACCCTCTCGACGCGTCGAGCGTCCACCCGGAGGCATATCCGGTGGTTCGCAAGATCGTCGCGAGTGCAGGCGGGGACGTGCGCACCGTGATCGGAAACTCGCAGGCACTTCGATCGGTCAAGGCGTCCGACTACGTCGACGAGCGATTTGGTCTACCGACCGTCACCGACATCATCTCCGAGTTGGAGAAGCCGGGACGAGATCCACGACCCGAATTCAAGACCGCGACTTTTGCCGCAGGTATCGAGAAGGTCGCGCATCTCAAGCCCGGCATGACCCTCGAAGGCGTGGTCACCAACGTCGCAGCCTTCGGTGCCTTCGTCGACATCGGAGTTCATCAGGACGGTCTGGTTCACGTCTCGGCGATGTCGCACAACTTCGTCAAGGACCCACGCGAGGTCGTCAAGTCAGGTGACGTCGTCAAGGTGAAGGTCCTCGAAGTGGACGAGGCACGCCAACGCATCGGGCTGACGCTTCGTCTCGACGACGAGGTGGGAGCGCCCCGCAAGTCCGAAGGCCAGCGAGGTGGGCAACCTCAGCGGCAGGGCCAGCCGCAGGGCCAGCGTCAGGGGCAGGGTCAGCAACGAGGAAATGGCGGACGCCAGGGCGGACGCGAGCAGCGACCGGACAACCGCGCGCCTGCTGCCGGGTCGATGGCCGACGCTCTGCGCAAGGCGGGCTTCGGCAAGTAAATCCGTCCGCCGGGTTTTCGAAGTCCGTATCGTCACAATCGAGTCGGTTGGCGGTATGAATCCGATCAGGGTCGGATCATGAATTCGGTGAAGGGAGGACAGTGATGCGGGAGTGGCTCGAGCGCGAGATCATCGCCCATGGCCGATTGCCGTTGCTGTTCTTCCTGCTCGGGTTCCTGTCCGCCTTCCTTTTCATCCGCCTCAGCGTCCGGATGATTCGCGCGCAAGTGAAATGGTGGCCGGGCAACATCGCGCCCGGAGGCCAGCATGTGCATCACGTCGTGTTCGGTGTGATCGCCATGATGATCTCCGGTGGTGCGTTGATCGCGGTCTACGTCGATGGTTCGCAGACCACCGGTGCCGTCCTGGCGGCGATCTTCGGTATGGGTGCTGCGTTGGTGCTCGACGAGTTCGCACTGATCTTCTATCTGAAGGATGTGTACTGGTCCGAACAAGGTCGGACCTCGGTGGATGCGGTCTTCGTCGCGATCGCCGTGACCGGCCTGGTGCTGCTGGGTTTCCGCCCGCTCGAACTTCTCGACGTCGCCGGATTCCGTGAAGAACGCGATCCGTGGATCAAGTTGGTCTTCGTTTTCGTCGCGTTGATCAACTTCGCCTTGGCAGCCATCGTGATTCTCAAGGGGAAGATCTGGACGGGGCTCGTCGGTCTGTTCGTTTTCCCGTTGCTGGTAATCGGAGCGGTCCGCCTGAGCCGGCCGGGTGCACCGTGGGCTCGCTGGCGGTACACGCGCAAGCCGAAACGGATGAACCGCGCGCTCGAACGCGAACGGAAATGGCGTCGGCCCGTCATCCGGGCCAAGATCTACGTCCAGGATCTGATAGCCGGATCGCCGAGCGTCGAACATGCGATGACCGCGGCCGAGCAGGAACTGGACCACACCATCCACGCAGCTCCGCCGCCACCGATTTCCCCGCTGGTATCCGCGTCTGGCACAATGGACGGGTTGCCTGGACCAGGCAGCAGCACTTGATCTGGGCACGAACCAGACGAGCGCCGTTTCGGGAGACCGAAACGCGTGCCGCTCGGTTCCTCTGCTCCTGCGAAATACAAGGATGACATATGAACACCCTGGACTTCCTGGACAAAAAGTCGCTCCGCGACGACATCCCCGAGTTCCGTCCCGGCGACACGCTCAACGTGAACGTCAAGGTTATCGAAGGCTCCAAGGAGCGCGTGCAGGTCTTCAAGGGCGTCGTTATTCGTCGCCAGGGCGGCGGCGTTCGCGAGACCTTCACCGTCCGTAAGGTCTCCTTCGGCGTCGGCGTCGAGCGCACCTTCCCGGTTCACAGCCCCACGCTGGCCTCCATCGAGGTTCTGACCCGCGGTGACGTCCGTCGCGCCAAGCTGTACTACCTCCGTGAGCTTCGTGGCAAGAAGGCGAAGATCAAGGAAAAGCGCTGATCTTTCCGATGAGCCCGGCACCGCGTACGCGCGGTGTCGGGCTAATCTGGTTTCTGTGGCAGATTCTTCGAAGGAGCAGGCATTGTCGTCCGGACCCGAGAATCACGAGGGATCAAGCGGTTCCGCGGAACCGACCTCACATCGGCCGCAGAAGAAACAGCGATCGTTTCTGCGAGAACTCCCTGTTCTGATCGGCGTAGCGCTGGTACTCAGCATCGTCCTTCAGGCATTTGTCTTCAGAGTTTTTCTCATCCCATCCGAGTCGATGGAACCGACACTGCACGGCTGTGCGGGATGTACCGGTGACCGCATCGTGGTGGAGAAGATCGGATACCGCTTCGGCGATCCGGAACCCGGCGACGTCGTCGTCTTCAAGGGACCCGATTCGTGGAACACGAAATATGTGTCCAATCGGTCCGACAACGTTGTCGTCCGCGGCATTCAAGAGGTCGGTTCGTGGGTCGGCCTCGTTCCGCCGGACGAGAACGACTTGGTCAAGCGAGTGATCGCTACCGGCGGCCAGACCGTCGAATGCTGCGACGAGCAGGGCCGAGTCCTGGTCGACGGCAAGCCGCTCGACGAGCCGTACATCAAGATGGATTTCCCGTTCACTCCGGGAACGCAAACGTGTGACACCGAATTGAAGTCGGGCCGCTGCTTCGGACCGATCACCGTTCCCGAGGGCCACGTGTGGGTCATGGGTGACAACCGCAGCAATTCCGCCGACTCGCGCTACCACGTCGACGACGAGTTCCAGGGAACCGTCCCGATCGACAACATCATCGGTCAAGCTCGTTTCATCGTTCTTCCCCCGTCGCGAATGGGCGGCATCGATGCGCCTGATATTCAGGGCAACTGAGTTGTCGGACCGCACACATGGATTCGCGTAGTTCCGAGTAGGCAGAGACAGTGAGTAGTTGGCCCCCTCGCGTTGTCATTCGCAGATCGGCAGGTCTGCGGACGATGGAGTCTGCGTTGGCGCGAACCGGACTCGGTCCGGTGGCCGGCGTCGACGAGGCCGGGCGCGGAGCGTGCGCTGGTCCACTTGTCATTGCAGCGTGTGTCCTGGCGCCGAAACCGCAAGCAGCCCTCGCGCGGCTCGACGATTCGAAGAAGCTGACCGAACGTGCGCGCGAGGAGCTTTTCCCGGCGATCAAGCGCTTGGCTTTGGCGTGGAGTGTCATCTCTGTTCCCGCTGCGGAAGTCGATCAGATCGGCATCCACGTCGCCAACATCGAGGGGATGCGACGAGCAGTTGCGGGCCTCGACCTCGAACCGGGCTACGTTCTCACCGACGGATTCCGGGTTCCGGGTCTGACGGCTCCGTCGCTACCGGTCATCGGCGGTGACGGCGCCGCTGCATGCATCGCCGCGGCGAGCGTTCTCGCGAAGGTGACCCGAGATCGTGTGATGACCGAGATGGACGACACTCATCCGGGATACGGCTTCGCGATTCACAAGGGATACAGCACGCCACTGCACATGGACGCACTCGACGAGCTGGGGCCGTGCCCTGAGCACCGCATGACCTATGCCAACGTGGTGGCTGCGGGAGTCCGGTTGGAACAACGCGCGGGCCGTACGGGATGATGGACGTTCAGACGAACTGGGAGGACTGGCTAAACCGATGAGTGCCGAGGATCTCGAGAAGTACGAAACCGAGATGGAGCTGTCGCTCTACCGTGAATACCGGGACATCGTCGGACAGTTCTCCTACGTCGTGGAGACCGAACGACGTTTCTACCTGGCCAACACGGTCGAGTTGCTGCCCCACAATTCAGACGGGGAGATCTACTTCGAGCTGCGGATGTCCGACGCCTGGGTGTGGGACATGTACCGCCCGGCGCGATTCGTGAAATACGTACGCGTCGTGACCTTCAAGGACGTCAACATCGAAGAGCTGGACAAGCCGGATCTGCGCCTTCCTGACTGATCTGCGCTTGCCGGACTGATCTCGACAACGAAGTGCCCCGCCGATATCGGCGGGGCACTTCGTATTTCGCGGAGTTGTGCGGGGTCAGTTGCCCTTGACATTCACGATCTGACGCAGCGTGTGTCGAATCTCGACCAAGTCCTTCGCGTCGTCCATCACGACGTCGATGTCCTTGTACGCACCCGGGATCTCGTCGAGGAACGCCGCGGAACGCTTGTATTCGATTCCGACCATTGCCTTGTCGAGATCTTCGATGGTGAAGGTCTTGCGTGCCTGGTTACGTCCGTACACCCGACCCGCGCCGTGGGGGCTGGACTTGAACGACGGTACGTTTCCCTTTCCGACGACGACGTAACTCGCCGTCCCCATCGAACCGGGGATGAGCCCGGGCGTGCCCTCGTCTGCCTTGATCGCACCCTTACGGCTCAGCCACACACCCCTGCCCATGTGGAACTCCTTCTGGGTGAAGTTGTGGTGGCAGTTGATCCGCTCGACTTCGTCGATGATCGCGGGCTTGCCGTCTCCCATGAAATGCGCGAAGTCCTTCACGACGCGGTCCATCATCTCTTCGCGGTTGAGCAGAGCGAAGTGCTGAGCCCAGTTGAGATCGGTGATGTACGAGTCGAATTCGGGTGTCTTCTCGACCAGGTAGGCAAGATCCGGATCGGGAAGGTTGATGTACCACCGCTCGCACAAGTCCTTGGCGATCTTGATGTGATGCTGCGCGAGCTTGTTTCCGATACCGCGGCTTCCCGAGTGCAGGAACAGCCAGACGCCGTCGCTTTCATCGAGTGTCACCTCGATGAAGTGGTTACCAGAGCCCAGCGTTCCGAGCTGAAACCTCCAGTTGTTCTTGAACTTGTCGTAGAAGGCCAGGCGATCGCCCGCCATTGCCTCGAGTTCTGCGATGCGGATTTTCGCCGTGTCGCTCAGCGTCTTGTTGTAGACACCTGCCGAGAGCGGAACGGAGCGTTCGATGCTGTGGCGAAGTACGCTCAGGTCGCGGCCTTGAAGGTCGCGTGCGTTGAACTGGGTTTTGACCGCGATCATTCCGCAGCCGATATCGACTCCGACGGCGGCGGGCATGATTGCGCCTTCCGTCGGAATGACCGAACCCACCGTCGCTCCCGCACCGAGGTGCGCATCCGGCATAAGCGCCAGATGTGGACGGACAAAAGGCATCTGGGACGTACGCAGCGCTTGCTCGCGAGTGTTCTCGTCGAGTATCGATGCCCAGTTCCACAACCTCTTGGTGATCTTCTCCATCAGATTTCTCCCACATAGTTCACAGCCGAACCGATCGGTCCGGTGTGTCGTGCAGGAATGACCATGCGCTCGGTCAGTGGTTGTGTGCAACCCCTTTTCAGGTTCGCAGGCCGTCTGCGAGTTCGTAGATTCGTCCGACGTACTTCTCCTGGAAGGCTTTTCGGGCAGCATCTGCTTGTTGCCGTGCGCCCATCTGGGAGTAGAGGTACTCGAGATGAACCAAACTCTCGCCGATGTCGACGCGTCGCTGGTCGAGAACCGTCAGCTCGTCGACCAGTCGAGCCAGATCTAACGCGGTGTCCGGTACCTCGTCCATGGTGATCCTCGATGTCCGTGAGTGCTTCCTGACCCCGAGGCTAACACTCTTCGAACATATTTTCGATACCTGCCCTGTTGTTTACTTCGACAACGTGGCTGTCAGTTGGTCGATGGCATACGGAATGCTCAGGACGGTATTGCCGGACATCGCCGCGCCGACGGGTGGATCTGCGGTGTACCGCACGACTATCGCATTTCCGTTCTTCACAGCGGGTAGCCGCTGGTAGAGAGTGTTGCCGGGGAGGGCCTTCTCTCCCTCCGGATCGGCCATCACGATCAAACGATCAACGGGTTCGAGGATGTCGTATCGCTCGTTCGGCAGCCAGTCGCCGAACTGGTCGCCGACGAATGCGTCGACCGTCGCAGGGAGGGTGAACCCGAGTGACGAGAGGAAAATGCCGCGTGGGTCGTGCGACGAGAACACGTATCCCTCGGGAGTGTCGAGGTTGACGATCGTTGCGGTTTGCCCGGCGAACTCCGGGTGTGCAGCGCGGGCGGCGGCAAACGCGTTTTCGGTATCCGTG
Organism: Rhodococcus sp. BH5; assembly: GCF_027583855.1. Lineage (NCBI taxonomy): Bacteria > Bacillati > Actinomycetota > Actinomycetes > Mycobacteriales > Nocardiaceae > Rhodococcus > Rhodococcus sp. BH5. Next base: position 777,047 of record NZ_JAJHVW010000001.1, on the reverse strand, counting down.
ATCAGTTGCTGAGCTTGTGGTCCTTTGCCGAGGGCGCGCCCGGCGGTGAGCGTCATGTCGGTCCACGGCGTTGTGTACGCGTCGTAGTCCTTGCTCTGCGCGACAGTCGGCGCAATCGAGGTCAGCTTCTTGTAGGTTTCCGTGTCGATGTCGGCGTACAGCGCGAGGATCAGATCTGGTGCGAGGGAGGCGATTTGCTCGAAGTTGAAGTCTCCGCCGCTGTTGATGTAGGTCGGAGTTTTCCCCTTCCAGTAATTCTTCGTCCACGGCCAGCTTTCATCCATGCCGGACCCCCACCATTCGGCCATGCCTACGGGTTCGACTCCCAAGGCGAGCAGTGGTTCGTGATCGGTGTATCCGAGTGTCACTACCCGCTGCGGTTCGGCATCGATTGTCGTCGAACCCTGTGCGTGCTCGATCGTCACGGGGAATGCGTCGTTGCTCTGGGTCGCTGATGCGGTGTCGACGCCTTGCGAGGTTCCACAGGCGGTCGAGAACCCGATGATCGCGGCCGTCGTGAATAAGGCGGCGAGGATTCGGGTGCTATGTGAGGGCACGTGCATGCTCCTTCGAAGTGGTGGGCGAAGTGATCTGAGGTCCGCGTGAAGTGCTGAGCTGGTCGCGTCAGCAATAAAGTGAGGCTAACCTTTGCAGGATCGTCGGTCCATCCTTCAGGATGGACTCGGATACGCCCAGAAAGACGCAAAATGTCCACTATCGAGTACTCGACTCGCCCAAAGTCCTTGCTAGCGCTGCCCGATAGTCGCGGACGGACATTCAAAGATTTTCAGGTCTACACCAACGTCGTCGAGGGCGTGACCGCGTACGGGGCTCACCGCCACCCGGAGCATCAGATCGCCTGGATGAGTGAAGGGACGATGCAGATTGCTGCCGGGGGCAACGTGTGGCACCTGCACAGCGAGCACTTGGTCTGGTTGCCGGGCACCGTTCTCCACGACATGACGCTTCTGTCGGCGGGATGCATGATCGCGGCCTATGCGCGTCCGGATCTACGCCCTGGCGGGCCCAGGTGGACTCAGCCACTGGTTCTCGAAGTCGATGCTCTGTCCGCTCAATTGCTGCGCCATCTCGCAGATCGGACCATCGACGATGCTCGGCGGTTGATGAGTCAGGAGTTGCTCTACGACATTCTTGCTGCCGCGCCCGAACGGCACGACGTCCTCGCGGTTCCTCGCAATGCTGCGGCGAGTTCGGTTTCTGCCCGCATCCTTGCCGATCCGGCAGACTCGCGAACATTAGGGGAGTGGGCGGGTGAACTCGGGGTCAGTTCCAAGACTTTGATGCGTGCCTTTGTCGCCGATACCGGGATTACCTTCGGACAGTGGAGGACTCGCGCCCGAATGTATGCGTCGCTCGAGATGCTCGCGCGGGGTGAGGGTGTCAACGACGTTGCCCCGCAGGTGGGTTACCGAACCAGTAGCGGGTTCATCGCCGCATTTCGGGAAACCTTCGGTACGACGCCGGCCCGGTACGGCGGAAAGCTGACGCGGTGATTTGCTGATGATTTCTTGAACTCGGTTGACGGCAAAGCTTTGTTCGGCAACGTAGAAATGGGCCGAGCTACCAGCATGTGCTGGTGGCTCGGCCCATTTCTAATTCGAACTGAGTCAGCTCATGTTGCCGAGCACATTGCCCAGGACACCGCTGATGACATTGGTCATCGACCCCTGCGGATCGGTGAGGGAACCGAATACCTGGCCCGATCCGGAGTTGAGTGAGCCGAAGCCCATGTCCTCTAGGCTTCCGGCGCCCGCCTCGACGGGGTTCGGCTGCCGGATGGTGACGCACACGCCCATCGGATTGATGTTCCAGTCGCCCGCCGCCAGCACAATGTTGGTGCCGGCGCCGCTGTCGAGCTGAGAGCCGACAACTGCGTTATCGGGAACCTTGTAGGTGGTCTCCAATGCGATGATGCCGCCACCAGCAGTGGTCCATCCGCCGCCCTTTGCCACCACGGAGTTGTTGCCGACGACGACGGTCTTGGTGACGTCGTCCCACTTCTGGTCGCCGATAAGCCATTTGACGTTCAGGCGAGCCTTGACCAGCTGGAATCCTGCCGGGTGGAAATCGCGGATCTGATTGACGAGTGCTCCCGAACCGGAAACCTTTGTCAGGTAGGTGACCGTCTGTCCCGGGGCGACCTTGCCGTCGCCGACAACCTCCTTGCTGACGGTGTACGGCGTCCCGAGGGAACCGGCCCAACTGTCGGTGACCGACTGGTTGAGCGCGCATGCCGGTGCTGCTTGCGCCACCGAGGCTCCAAGTCCAACAGTGACGCCGGCGGCGATGAGAACGAGGGATGTAGTGGTTGCTACTGCGTGGCGAAGTGAGCGGCGGGCCATGTAGAACTCCATTCAGCGGGGTGCGTGACGGTTTGAGCAAAACTGTAACTAGTTCTACTGGACTTTCGTCCAAGATGTGGCTGGTTTCAGAAAATTGTCAGGTTTCGGGTCGCCGTTGGTGTGTCGCGCTGCCGAATTCCACAGGTTCCGAGTTGTGAACAGGTTGTTTTCGGATGGCTTGGTTTTGTGGTGGTGGGTTGAGGGTGGTGGTTGGGACGCGTTTCGTATGGGCGGGCGCGGGGTGTGAGTGGTGGGGGCTGCGATGGCGAGGAATATGGCGTTGGGGGCTCGGGGCGAGGATGTGGCTGTCGAGTTCCTGATTGATGCGGGTTTGGAGATTGTCGAACGCAATTGGCGTTGTCGGTACGGCGAGTTGGATGTTGTTGCGACGTCCGGTGATCGAATTGTGTTCGTGGAGGTGAAGACTCGCTCGGGTGCCGGGTACGGGAGTCCGGCGGAGTCGGTGACGTTCGCGAAGCAGCGTCGGATTCGGGTGTTGGCGATGCACTGGCTCACTGATTCGGGCCGGTCGTGGTCGAGGGTCCGTTTCGATGTGGTGGCGGTGTTGATCGGCCGGGACGGCGTGCCTTCGGTCGAGCATTTTGTGGATGCGTTCTGATGGCGTTGGGGCGGGCGCATTCTGTTGCGGTCAGTGGTGTGGACGGGCAGATAGTGGAGATCGAGGCGGATATCGGGCGCGGGTTGCCTGCGGTGCATTTGGTGGGGCTGCCTGATACGGCGTTGCACGAGTCGCGTGATCGGATTCGAGCGGCGGTGACCAATTCTGGTGAGGAGTGGCCGGACAGCAAGGTGATTTTGGCGTTGTCGCCGGCGACGTTGCCGAAGGTGGGCAGTGTTTACGATTTGGCTTTGTCGTTGTCAGTTCTCGATGCGGCGAAGAAGTTGCCGCGGAAGTTGTTGCGGGAGACTGTGTTTTTGGGGGAGTTGGCGCTCGACGGTCGTTTGCGGACGGTGCGTGGTGTGTTGCCTGCGGTGCTTGCGGCGAAGCGGGCGGGGTGGGGGACTGTGGTGGTTCCGGCTCGGGCGTTGGCTGAGGCGGGCTTGGTGAAGGGGATCGAGGTGCTGGGCGCTGACGATCTGTCCGCGGTGATCGGGTGGTTGCGTGGGGAGTTGGCGCTTGCTGTTCCTGATGTTTTCGAGCGTGCTGGTGTGGTGGCGGTGCGGGATTTGAGTGAGGTTGTCGGGCAGACGGATGCTCGGTGGGCGATCGAGGTTGCTGCGGCGGGTGCGCATCATTTGATGTTGACGGGTCCGCCGGGGATCGGGAAAACGATGTTGGCGCAGAGGCTTCCGGGGATTCTTCCGCCGTTGACGGAGGGGGAGTCGTTGGAGGTGACGGCGATTCATTCGGTGGCGGGGGTGTTGCCGGAGGATCGGCCGTTGATCGATATGCCGCCTTTCATTGCGCCGCATCACAGTTCGTCGGTCAGTTCGCTGGTGGGTGGTGGTAGTGGGATGGCTCGTCCTGGTGCGGTCAGCCGCGCCCATCGCGGCGTGCTGTTTCTCGACGAATGTGCCGAGATCGGGGTGAAGGTGCTCGAAGCGCTACGCACACCACTCGAAGACGGGGAAGTGCGAATCGCCCGGCGGGACGGAGTTGCTCGGTACCCGGCGCGGTTCCAGCTGATCCTGGCCGCGAATCCGTGCCCATGCGCGCCGCCGCGAGACGCGGACTGCGTCTGCGCACCCGCGGCGCGTCGCCGTTACCTGGGGAAATTGTCTGGCCCGTTGTTGGACCGAGTCGACATCAGGGTCCGGATGCAGGCGGTAGCAACCGGAGCGCTGATCGACGAAGTGGGGGAAAGCACCAGCGATGTTCGTGCGCGCGTGGCGGCGGCTCGGGACACTGCAGCCCAGCGGTGGAGTGAGTACGGGTGGCGGACCAACGCGGAGGTACCAGGGCCGGCGTTGAGACAGAAGTTCAGACTCTCGCGTGCAGCGCTGGCGCCGGTGGAACGGGCGCTGCGTAAAGGTGTCATCACTGCTCGTGGGGCGGACCGAGCGTTGCGGGTTGCCTGGAGTGTCGCCGATCTGGCAGGTGAAGCGATGCCCGGACCAGACCAAGTTGTCACCGCACTCGACTTTCGAGACAGGGGATTCCAATGACTGCACACGATCCACGACTACTCGCTTGGGCATATCTGTCCCGCGTCGTGCAGGGCCCTAGCGCATATATGTCCATGTTGATCGGCGAGCTCGGGGTCGAAGAAACTGCGAGGGCGGTTCGCAACGGCGATCTGCCACCCGCGATCGAGGAGAAGACGCGAGCCCGCGCTCACATCGACACAGCCCAACGAGACCTCGACCTGATGGAGGCGATGGGTGGCAGACTCGTAACACCGAACTGCGCCGATTGGCCGGCGTGGCGAATGCTTTCCTTTGACGGACTCGATCCCTCCGGGGGTGAGACGGCGCCATTTGTGTTGTGGGTGTTGGGGTCCGGGGATTTGGTTGATCTGACCGAGAGATCGGTTGGAATTGTGGGCACGCGGGCATCGACTGCGTACGGCGAACACGTGACGGCAGAGATTGCCGGTGACCTCGCTGTCGACGGATGGACCGTGATTTCCGGGGCGGCCTTCGGTATCGACGGGGCCGCGCACCGCGCTGCATTGGGCGTAGGTGGAAACACACTGGCTGTCTTGGCCTGTGGCGTGGATCGAGCGTATCCGTCAGGGCATGCGCGACTACTCAAACAGATAGCGAGTTCGGGTGCAGTGATAAGTGAATATCCGCCGGGCACAACACCTGCAAAGTTCCGGTTTCTGGCAAGGAATCGACTGGTAGCTGCGTTGTCGGACGGAGTAGTGGTGGTCGAGGCGGGTTGGCGCAGTGGTGCACGCAATACCGCCAATTGGGCTCGGAAGTTAGGCCGTCCCGTGATGGCGGTGCCCGGACCGGTTACCTCGGCATCGTCGACCGGATGCCACCGGATGATCCGAGAAGGTGAAGCGCAACTCGTGTCCAATGCCGTGGATGTAGTCGAAGCGTCAGGCCCATTTGGTGTCGGGGATTCCGCGGAGGATGCGGCCGCGACGCGTGACATCGACGCATTGCGAGGCAATTCTCGATTGGTATACGAAGCATTGCCGGGAACGGGGTCTCGCAGTACGCGTGAGTTGTCCGAGGAATCGGGATTGCTCATAGCTCAGGTTCGTGCCACTCTTCCTCTGCTCGAACTGGAGGGATTTGCAAGTTCTGATTCCAGTGGTTGGTTTCGGACGCGGTAGTACGTGAACTACTTCTGCGCCCGTCAGACCATGCGTGGCGATGCTCACTAATCGTTTGCGAAGACCGTGAATCGTCAATACCCGCAGCGCATCGGAAATGGCACGTCAGGGCTATTTTTCACGAATTTGCTCGACTGTGTGCAACGTAATTCTCGATGCGTTTCGCCGACCCGACCTGCAAGTTCGACGGGTCTCAGGAAAGCCTCAGGTCAATGTGCATGGAAGTCCGATTAGTCTGGATCACGATGACGGCGGGCATTGATTGACACCCGGCATCCGAGGGATGAATGTGCAGAATTTTCAGGGTCGTGTTCGGTCGAGGCAATGCCGCTAACCCGCTGCTAATTCGGACCATTGAGTCTGTTCGGAAACGGTGAAGGCTTTCGAACTTCTTTTGTTCATCAACGCTCTATCTGTGTATTGTGAAGGAGAATTGAATCGATCATTGAAAGAGGAGTGCAATGGCTGAGAAGCTGATTCGGCAACTCATCGACGACCTTGATGGTAAGCCGATTGACGATGGATTCGGTGATCGAATTGAGTTCTCTTACCAGGGAACGGATTACGTGATCGATCTGCGCGCCACCAATGCAGAGAAGTTCGACGCTGCGGTGAAGCCGTTCGTCGAGGCTGCTGCGAAGGTGAGCGGGAAGCGCGGCAAGAAGGCTCAGGCTGCATCTCCGCAGGCCACATCAGGTTCCGGACGCTCCAAGGAGACGCTCCAGGCCATCCGTGACTGGGCAGGTAAGAACGGTTACGAAGTTGCTCCGCGTGGGCGTATCAAAGCGGAAATCATCGACGCTTTCGACGCTGCACACTAGATTGAATTAAATACACCTCTGGCTCTCGGCGAACTCGCCGGGAGCCAGAGGTGTATTTTACTGTTGCTTTGCCGAGTTCTCGGACAGCTTTGTCCGACAGGTCGTCCGTGTGAAGCAGATCAAATAATTCGTCTAAACAGCACCGAATTTACCCAGCAGATTGGTCGGTTTCTTTCGCTCTGTACAAAGGTCGACAGAGCGCTGTGTGGAGTCGTCGGCGAGGTATTTCGCCCTCGTGCTGCAATTGTCGTGTACATTAGTTAGGTAACACTAACTTTCGGAAGGATCTTTCTGTGGCCAAGCCGACAACTGCATTGACGGTTCTGCGGACCGAACAATTGACCCCCCATATGGTACGAGTGTTTCTCGGGGGACCAGGCTTCGAGTCGTTCACTCCCAGCGAATACAGCGATTCCTATGTAAAGATCGAATTCGGCACTCCTGATCAGCCGACACTGCGCACCTACACGATTCGTTCGTACGATCTTGATGCCAAAGAGATTGCAATCGATTTTGTCGTCCACGGCGACATGGGTGTCGCAGGTCCGTGGGCCGCGTCAGTTCAGCCGGGCGCTGAGATTACTCTGCGGGGACCTGGTGGCGCGTTTTTGCCGTCACCAACCGCTGATTGGTATCTCTTCGTCGGAGACGAGACCGCAATACCCGCTATTTCCGCGTCGATAGCGCGATTGGCGCCGAATGCGGTCGGCTACGCCGTTGTCGAAGTCGGGGGACCGGAAGACGAAATCGCGCTCGATGCCCCAGAAGGTATTGCCGTGACCTGGCTACATCGCGGGGCATCGTCCGATGCGGTCGGCGAAGAATTAGCGGGCGACAACGCTCCGGTTGTCGCCGCGGTCAAGGCACTCGAATGGTTGCCGGGCGAACCGCACGTGTTCATTCACGGTGAAGCACAAGCCGTCATGCACAACCTCCGACCGTACATTCGCAAGGAACGAAATGTCCCGGCGTCGGCTGCTTCTATTTCCGGCTATTGGCGTCGTGGTCGCACCGAAGAGGGCTTCCGGGTCTGGAAGTCCGAACTCGCCGCGGCCGAAAACTAACTCGCGGCGGCCGTGCCGCGAGTCAGCAACACGAGCGCAACGGCCGCGAGAACTCCGAAGGTGGGAATTGCGATTGCCATCGGAACTGCCGTGTCTTCTCCCGCAATTCCCACCAACGGCGAAACCAGCGCCGCCAAGCCGAACTGGCCCGCTCCCATCAGCGCTGAACCGGTCCCGGCCGCGTTGGTGACCTCTCCTTGGGCGAGAGCGGTCGCATTGCCCATGATGAACCCGATGCTCGAAATTGCCACGAACAGTGGGACCAAGATCAACCAGGTATTCGTGGAACTGAAAACCACGCTGGTGCAGAACAATACGGCGCCGCCCATGAGGAGTAGGCACACCCCGAAACGCAGCAGCGTGCGTGCTCCGACGCGACCGAGCAGGCGAGTGGTGATCATCGCTGCCGTGACCATTCCGGTGGCGTTCACTGCGAACGCGATCGAGAATTGTGACGGACTCAGCCCGAGAACGTTCTGAACGACGAACGGTGACGCGGAGATGTACGCGAACAAGGCGCCGAATCCGAAGACGAATGCGAGCGCATATCCGAGGTAGTGCCGATTGCGGACCACGTATCGCAGATTCGAGATCAGGGCCTTCAATCCGCCGCCGTGGCGTCGCTCGGGCGGAAGTGTCTCGGGAACGAGCAAAACGACACCAGCCACCATCACGGCGCCCGCGACAGCCAGGACCCAGAAGATTCCGCGCCATCCGACGGGGCCGAGAAGTGCGCCGCCGATCAGTGGCGCGACGACGGGAGCGATACCGCCGATGATCATCATGATGCTGAAGAGCTTCGCTGCGTCGTCGCCGCGCGCTCGGTCGGCAATACAAGCGCGGGCAAGAACGATGGCAGCGCCTCCACTCAAGCCCTGGACGAGTCGTGCACCGATGAGAAACTCGATGTTCGGCGCCACCGCGCATGCCGCGCCGCTCAGTGCCGTGATGATTGTCGCGGCCAGCAGTATTCGTCGCCTGCCAAGTCCGTCGGAGATCGGACCGATGATCAGCTGGCCGATTCCGAGGCCTGCCATGAAGGTGGTCAGCGTGAGCTGAACGCTGGCCGCAGTAGTGTCGAGTGCATCCGCCATCAACGGTAGGCCGGGCAGGTACATGTCGATGGACAGTGGAGCGATTGCGGAAATCAGTGCCAGTACGCACAACATCTTCAGAGGAATTGCTCGATTCACCGATCAACCCTATCGGCGAGGGAGCTTGCAGTTTCAATCGCGGCGAGCGAGCGTGTGTTCATGACTGACGCATTGCCGGCGAGCTTGAGCGTTCACCTCGATGCGTATGCCGAGCACCTCCGACTGAGCCGAGGCCGGTCGGAACACACGATCCGCGCCTACGTCGGTGACGCGCGGGCATTGCTGACCCATTTCTCCGCGGGTTCGGAGAATGCAGATCTCGACCGCCTCGACCTAAGTGTCATGCGTTCGTGGTTGGCCGCCCAGAATGCCGTAGGAACAGCCCGTACGACGGTAGCTCGACGGGCTTCTTCGGCGCGTGGGTTCACTGCGTGGCTCGCGCAGACCGGACGCATTTCCGTCGACCCGGGCACACGTCTGGCGGCTCCACCAGCTCGCCGGACGCTGCCGACGGTGCTGCGTCAGAGCCAGGCCCTCGACGCAATGGATGCGGCGGAAAGCGGTGCGCAGCAACAAGAGCCGCTCGCCCTGCGAGACCGACTCATCGTGGAATTGTTGTACTCCACCGGAATTCGCGTCGGCGAGTTGTGTGGACTGGACGTCGAGTCGGTCGATGCCGATCGACGATTGCTTCGTGTTCTCGGCAAGGGGAACAAGGAGCGGTCGGTGCCATACGGCCTGCCCGCAGAATCGGCACTGAACGGCTGGCTGGAGCACGGACGACCCGCGCTGTGTTCGGATCGGTCCGGGCGAGCGTTGCTCCTCGGAGTTCGAGGCGGCCGGCTCGATCAGCGTCAGGCGCGTTCGGTGGTCCACGAAACCATGGCTGCAATTCCAGGGGCTCCCGACATGGGTCCGCACGGGCTTCGGCACTCGGCTGCGACACATTTGCTGGAGGGTGGTGCGGACCTTCGTGTGGTCCAAGAACTCCTCGGTCATGCGAGTTTGGCGACCACTCAGCTGTACACGCACGTGTCGGTCGAACGGCTTCGATCCGTCCACGATCAGGCCCATCCGCGCGCCTGATTTGTGGAGCGACGCGAGTTCTCGGCTGGTATTTGGTAGCGTCGCAGCTCAGAAGAGTGAACAATCGGCAAAGTTCGATCGTCGTATCGAGACACTCGATTACATGCGATATCCGGGGGATTCGTGAACCGCCAAGATGTGAAGCACCTGCCGAACAGCGGCCAACCAGCCTGGCTGTCCGAATCGCCGCAACCGGCTCCCGAGCCGGCGCCGACGCCGGAGCCTGTGGCGCGACTGCAAGAGGTCTGGTCCACGCCACCGCCACCGTCGAGCCAACAGCAGGTGACAAACCAGGATCTGGTTGCCGAAGCTTTACTGAAACGCCCGAAACGGACGCCGCGTGGCGGCTGGCGTAGGGGATTGCATCGTGCGACCGGAGGTGTGGTCAATCTGGGGGATTCGACCAACGAACAGCGCAACCGTGCACTGGCCGCCCGAATCGAGCAGCCGATCCGCAACGACTACCGAGTCGCTCTGCTCTCGCTCAAAGGCGGCGTGGGCAAGACGACGGTCACGGTCGGACTCGGTGCGACGTTTGCTTCGCTGCGTGGTGACTGCGTCGTGGCGGTTGACGCCAATCCCGATTTCGGGACTTTGGCACAACGTGTTCCGCTGCAGACCAATTCGACAGTGCGCGATCTGATTGCTGCTAGACCGGACATAAAGAGCTATTCGGACGTTCGAGTGCACACATCCCAGTCGTCGAGTCGTCTCGAGGTGCTGGCGAGTGAGCAGGATCCGGCGATTTCGGAGGCATTCAGCGAGGCCGACTATCGCCAGGTCATCGACATCTTGCAGGTCTACTACAACATCATCCTCACTGATTGCGGTACCGGGATCATGCACTCGGCGATGAACGGCGTTCTGGATCTTGCCAATTCGTTGGTTCTCGTCAGTTCGCCGGCAATCGACGGAGCGCGCAGTGCAGCGGCAACGCTCGATTGGCTTCAGTTGCACGGATACGGCCATCTGGTCGAGCGGACCGTCGTCGTCATCAGCGCCGCCAGACCCGGGTCGAGCGTCATCGACATGGACGCGTTGGTGGACTATTTCATGCGTCGATGCCGCGCCGTCGAGGTCATTCCTTTCGACGAGCATCTCGCGGAGGGGTCGGTGATGGACCTCGAATTGATGCGACCGGCCACCAGACGAGCGTTCATGGAACTGGCAGCGATGGTGGCCGACGACTTCGCGGACGCTGTGGGTCGGCACGCCGTTTCCGAGTGGCACTGATTCTGCGACCGATTTCTGCGACCGATCAGCCTCCTTTCAATGGCTTGAGCCTGAGCGGTTGCGACCGAACCAGTCCGAGTGGATCGAGATACTCGCGTCCTCTGCGCAAGCCCCAGTGCAAACATGCTTCGACAGCGCACCCTTCGTGCCCGGTTTCGAGGGTTCCGATCACGGACCTGTCTGCGACGCGTTCACCTGTGCGAACGACTGCGGTGACGGGTTCGTAGGTCGTGCGTAGGCCGCCGGAATGATCTATCGACACCGTCGGCTTTCCGGCGACCACTCCCGCGAACACCACGATGCCGTCGCCGGCCGCGAGGACGGATTGGCCGGCACTGCCGCCGAGATCGACCCCGCGATGACCCGGCAGCCAGTTCTCAGCCGGTTTGTCGAAAGCCCGTTCCACGTGCGGCCGAGGAGCGAGCGGCCAGTCGAATCGCGTGTCTGCTGACGCCGTGCCTACGGCGACACAGCAGGAGATCACGGCAAAGACCACGCCTCGTCGAGCTCCGTGCAACATCGTCATTCCTTGATCTTGCGTGGAGTAGCGCACGCTTCAATGCAGATCAGACGGGTAATCCACAAGGTAGCCGCCGATCCACAACCGCCGGTTCGGTCTGTTGCTTCCGGGGTGGTTATGGCATCGGGGGACGAGGACGTACACTTGTCGAGCGGTCTGTGCTCGCACAGTCCGACTTCGCGCGCCCGCGCACGTTTTCCGGCCTCGGCTGGTCCTGGTTCTCACGAAACAGGTCCGACGGCCGTGCGGGTGCCAGGGCAGGGATCACCCGATCGCCTGCATCAACCGGATTGAAAGTTTGAGGTACACAGCCATGGCTGTCGTAACCATGAAGCAGATGCTCGATAGTGGAACCCACTTCGGACATCAGACCCGTCGCTGGAACCCGAAGATGAAGCGATTCATCTTGACCGACCGCAACGGCATCTACATCATCGACCTCCAGCAGACGCTGACGTACATCGACAAGGCGTACGAGTTCGTCAAGGAGACCGTTGCCCACGGCGGCACCGTTCTCTTCGTCGGTACCAAGAAGCAGGCGCAGGAGTCCATCGCTTCCGAAGCGACTCGCGTCGGAATGCCCTACGTCAACCAGCGTTGGCTCGGCGGCATGCTCACCAACTTCACCACCGTTCACAAGCGTCTGCTTCGCCTCAAGGAGCTCGAGGCAATGGAGCAGACCGGTGGATTCGAAGGTCGCACCAAGAAGGAAATCCTCATGCTCACGCGTGAGATGACCAAGCTGGATCGCACCCTCGGTGGTATCCGCGACATGGCCAAGGTTCCTTCCGCGGTGTGGATCGTCGACACCAACAAGGAGCACCTGGCAGTTGCCGAGGCTCGCAAGCTGAACATCCCGGTCATCGCGATCCTGGACACCAACTGCGACCCCGACCTCGTCGACTACCCGATCCCGGGCAACGACGACGCCATCCGTTCCGCAGCACTGCTGACCAAGGTTGTCGCTTCCGCGGTTGCCGAAGGTGTGCAGGCACGTGCAGGACTGAGCGCCGACAAGGACGCGAAGCCCGAAGCCGGCGCAGGCGAGCCCCTCGCCGAGTGGGAGCAGGAACTGCTCTCGCAGGCAGCTCCGGCCGCAGAGGCTGAGGCAGCTCCGGCTGCAGAGGCTGAGGCAGCCCCCGCCGCAGAGGCACCGGCCACCGAGGCCTGATTCGTTGAAACCGGCCCTGACCAAGAGTTCTTTTGGTCAGGGCCGTTTCACCGTTAGGCCCGAGCACCACCGTCAGGCCGTGCTTCACCGTTAGTCCTAGGTCCGAAACAGACACATGAGGAGGCTCGCTAATCATGGCGAACTACACCGCCGCTGACGTCAAGCGGCTCCGTGAGCTCACCGGCTCCGGAATGATGGCATGTAAGAACGCACTCGCAGATGCAGACGGCGATTTCGACAAGGCCGTCGAGCAGCTGCGCATCAAGGGCGCGAAGGATGTCGGAAAGCGCGCAGAGCGCACCACCGCTGAGGGTCTCGTCGTCGCCAAGGACGGCGTCATGATCGAGATCAACTGCGAGACCGACTTCGTCGCCAAGAACGACGAGTTCATCAAGCTGGCCGACGAGATCGTGACCGTCGCTGCTGCTGGTAAGCCTGCTGACCTCGACGCTCTCAAGGCGCTCGAGCTCGACGGCAAGACCATCGACACCGTCATTGCGGAGCAGTCCGCGAAGATCGGTGAGAAGCTCGAACTGAGCCGCGTCGCTTCCTTCGACGGCCCCGTTGCCGTTTACCTGCACAAGCGCAGCTCCGACTTGCCGCCCGCTGTCGGCGTTCTCGTCGAGTACACCGGTGAAGGCGATGCTGCTGCTGAGGCCGCTCGCGGCGCTGCAATGCAGGTCGCAGCACTCAAGGCGAAGTACGTCACGCGTGACGAGGTTCCCGAGGAGATCGTCGCTTCCGAGCGTCACATCGCCGAAGAGACCGCCCGCGCAGAAGGCAAGCCCGAGCAGGCACTGCCGAAGATCATCGAAGGCCGCGTCAACGGTTACTTCAAGGACGTCGTTCTGACCGAGCAGTCTTCGGTCACGGACTCCAAGAAGACCGTCAAGGCGATCCTCGACGAGGCAGGCGTGACCATCAAGCGCTTCGTGCGTTTCGAGGTCGGCGCCTCCGCTTAATTCGGAGCCCGCACACATGGACCCCGCCTGAAGAGCATTTGCTCTACCGGCGGGGTCTACGTGTACCTGGGGCCTCCGATGAGGCAGGATGAGAGTGCCTCGGGACGAGTCCCGGGGGCTTTCCTATGCCGCGGTGTCCGATTCGGCGGCAGAAGAAGAATGAAGGACCTACAAGGTCTTGTATCGAACTGAGGAGAACAATGTCCGAACCAGCCAACGAACGTCCAGGATTCAAGCGGGTCCTGCTCAAACTCGGCGGCGAAATGTTCGGAGGCGGCAAAGTCGGTCTCGATCCCGACGTGGTCACCAAGGTGGCTGAGCAGATCGCAGAGGTCGTTCGATCGGGCGTACAGGTTGCAGTGGTCATCGGCGGCGGAAACTTCTTCCGCGGAGCGGAACTGCAGCAGCGTGGCCTCGATCGCGCGCGCTCCGACTACATGGGCATGCTAGGCACCGTCATGAACTGCCTCGCTCTGCAGGATTTCCTGGAGAAGGCGGGCGTCGATTCTCGCGTGCAGACGGCCATCACCATGGGCCAGGTCGCCGAGCCGTACCTCCCCCTTCGCGCACGCAGGCACCTCGAGAAGGGGCGCGTAGTCATTTTCGGTGCCGGGATGGGTATGCCCTACTTCTCGACTGACACCACTGCTGCGCAGCGCGCGCTGGAGATCGGTGCCGAGGTAGTGCTGATGGCCAAGGCTGTCGACGGCGTCTACTCGGCCGACCCGCGTCTCGACCCGGACGCGACGATGTACGAACAGATCACGCACCGTGAGGTCATCGAACGTGAGCTCAAGGTCGCGGACGCGACGGCATTCAGCCTGTGCATGGACAACTCGATGCCGATGATGGTGTTCAACCTCCTCACCGAAGGAAACATCGCTCGCGCGGTGTCCGGTGAGAAGATCGGCACCCTGATCAAGTCGTGAGTGACACCCAAAAAATGATGCAGAACAACATGGAGGAACAGCCGTGATCGATGAAGCGCTCTTCGAGGCAGAAGAGAAGATGGAAAAGGCTGTCACGGTAGCCAAGGACGATCTCGGCTCGGTTCGCACCGGACGCGCGAACCCCGGTATGTTCTCGCGCATCGTGATCGACTACTACGGTTCGATCACGCCGATCACGCAGCTCGCGAGCATCAACGTCCCCGAGGCCCGCATGGTCATCGTCAAGCCGTACGAGGCTTCGCAGCTCAACGCGATCGAGACGGCGATCCGCAACTCGGATCTCGGTGTGAATCCGTCCAACGACGGCAGCATCATCCGCATTTCGGTTCCGCAGCTCACGGAAGAGCGTCGACGTGAACTGGTGAAGCAGGCCAAGTCCAAGGGCGAGGATTCGAAGGTCACGCTGCGCAACATCCGCCGCAAGGCGATGGACGAACTCAGCCGGATCCAGAAGGACGGTGAAGCCGGCGAGGACGAGGTCGGTCGCGCAGAGAAAGAACTCGACAAGACCACGGCGAAGTACGTGCACACGGTCGAGGAACTCGTCAAGCACAAGGAAGCAGAGTTGATGGAGGTATAGCCTCCTCATTTGCAGTGTTTGTCGTCGGGAGTAGATCAGGGAGTTTGGGTGCACGCACAAGAGGGAACCGCCGGTGGTCCCGTCACGGACGGGCCTACGGGCGGCGCTGAGGGCGCGCAACCGCCGAAGTCGAAGGCGGGCAGGAACCTACCTGCCGCCATCGGCGTCGGAGCTGGCCTCGGCGCCTTGGTCATCGGCACTTTGATCTTCCTGCCCCCCGGATGGATCGCCGTCGTTGCGATCGCGATGTTCATCGCGACGTGGGAGGTCACCACGCGGCTTCGTGAAGCCGACATCGAGGTGCCGCGAATTCCGCTTCTCGTCGGCGGGCAAGCCACGATCTGGCTCGGCTGGCCGTGGGGACCGGTCGGGGTGCTCAGCGGATTCACCGCGACCGTCCTGGTATGCATGGTGTGGCGGTTGTTCGACCACGGCCTCAAGGCGACCCCGAAGAACTTCCTGAGAGACACATCCATCACGGTGTTCGTTCTGGCGTGGATCCCGCTGTTGGCGTCATTCGGTGCGTTGATGGTGCTCGAAGACGACGGCCCCGGTCGCGTCTTCGTCCTGATGATCGGTGTCGTGTGCTCCGACATCGGCGGCTACGCGGCTGGAGTGCTGTTCGGGAAGCACCCGATGGTGCCGGCTGTGAGCCCGAAGAAGTCCTGGGAAGGATTCGTCGGCTCCCTCATTTTCTGCGTCATCGGCAGTCTGCTTTCGGTGACGTTGATACTCGACGCGAATTCGATGATCGGCGTCCTGCTCGGTGTCGTCCTGGTGGTAGTCGCGACGGTCGGCGACCTGATCGAATCGCAGATCAAGCGTGAACTCGGCATCAAGGACATGGGAACCTTGCTTCCCGGCCACGGCGGAATCATGGACCGCCTGGATTCACTCCTGCCGTCGGCATTTGTCACCTGGCTGATTCTGTACGCACTCGTCTGATTTCTCGTGCGTGATTTCTTCTCAGGCCGTTCCAAGCCGATCCCCAGTCCGAACATCTGGCATTGGCCGGACGTGTACGAAATCGAGAACCGTGCGCAGGACGTCGACGGTTCCCTCTGGGCCGCGATGCGAGCCCAGGTCGACTGGTCTGGACGCGATGTCGTCGATGTCGGCTGTGGGGCGGGGTTCCATCTACCGGAGTTCGCTCGTACTGCCCGTCGTGTTGTCGGAGTGGAGCCGCACGCACCGCTGGTGAGGGCCGCGCGGGAACGAACCCGCGATTCGGCGTCGATCGACGTAGTCCAGGGTTCAGCAGAGTCCACGGGTCTGGTGGATGCTTCAGTCGATCTCGTTCATGCCCGTACGGCGTACTTCTTCGGAAAAGGCTGCGGCCCGGGAATTCGTGAGGCCATGCGCATCCTGAGGCCCGGGGGAGTCTTGCTGATCGTGGATCTCGATGTGAGCGCCGGCCCGTACGGGGAGTGGATGAGGGCGGATCTGCCCAAATACGATCCCGCGGCGGTCGAAGCGTTCTTCGAGGCTCAAGGATTCTCGCTCACGCGCGTCGAGACCCGGTGGGAGTTCGAGAATCGAGACGATATGCGGCGGGTACTCGGAATCGAGTTCACCGAGAAGACTGCCGAGCGTGCGTTCTCGCAAGTAACGGGATTGGGCTTCACGGTGCGATACCGGATCCATGTTCGGTCCAAACCACGATCACTCGAACTTGCGTGAAGGCGGGCTCAAAAGACGAACGTCAGGCGCTCCGACTTGAGCGCCTGACGTTTTCTGCACCGATTCAGTAGTAAAAAAATCAGTGATCGGTGGGGATGTGGAACAGGGTGGCGAGCTTGTGAATCTTCTTCGCCTTGGCGAGCTTGGGCAAGTCGCTGCCGTCGCGCACGCGTGAGCCGTCTTCGCCGAGATCGTCGATGACATTCTGAGCCCAGATCGCGTCGGCTACAGAGGGACTCAGTCCTGCGTTGACGGGGGCAGTCTGCGCGGTGGTCATGCAGAGTTTGCCGGCCATGCCGAGTGACAAGGTGATCGCACAGTCTCGGGCGAGCAGATCCAGATCGGGGCCGAGCGTGGGACCGTCGATCGGCGGAGCGATGCGTGCCGCGCGGCTGGCGATGGTGAGCCGCGAACGCGGGTACGACATCGACGTGGGGGAGTCGTCCATCCCAGTGTCGCGCCGGAAGTCGCCGCTGCCGAATGCGAGACGGAAGATGCCGTCAGTGCGTGCGATCTCGGGCGCAGCCTCGAGTCCCACCGCGGATTCGACGAGAGCAAGAATCTTGGTGCCGTCGGGAAGTCGCTCGGCCGTGGCGTCGGCCTGCTGACCGCTTTCGGTCTTTGCGAGCATGACACCCTCGAGTCCGGGGAGGCCCGCGAGTACGGCCAGATCCTCTTCCCAGAACGGTGTCGTGGCGTCGTTGATCCGAACCCAGGCGTGATTGTGTTCGCTCAGGAATGCGGCGACATCGCGGCGGGCAGCTGGTTTGTCGGGTGCGGTGACGGCATCCTCGAGGTCGAGAATGACGGCGTCGGCCGCACTCGCGAGTGCGGCGTCGAAGGTGTCCGGTTTGGACGCGGGGACGAGGAGCCAGGATCTTGCCTGCTGCGGGGCAATTCGCGAGGTCACAGGTCTCTCCATGTGAGTAGTCACATCAGGGCCTTTCCGGTGATTTCCACGACATCAATGATGCCTGCTGGCCCATCGATCGACCCAATTGCGTAACTAGATTTCAGTCACATCTGCCGCTTCGCTGCGCGCCGGATCTGAATGATGCGAACGCCGCCTGCCAACGCCATGATCAATGCGCCCGCGATGGCGGAAAGCAGGATCGTGATTCCGAGCGGAAAGTCGATCTGCCAGGCGAGGATCTTGACGGAGACGCTCTCGAGGTTCTGCAGGATGAACACCAGCAGTAAGATCAACACGATTGCACCTATGACCAGGCCAACCCAGGTCGTGGCGGCTCTGGTTCGGTCGGTGACCGACGTTCCGGTCGGCACCGGTTCAGGCGTCAGTGTCGGTTCCGGATCGTGTTTTTCCACTGCCTTGTTCTCGTCCACCTTCGGAAGTTCCGGATCGGGGCCGAAACCGTCGGCTGGGCCGTACACGGGGGAATTCGACGGATCCTCTGGTGTGGTTGACATGACATGATCATCACTCAACCTGCGCGAAGTTGCACGGGTAATCCGGCCACAATCGGGTGGCAGTGGGGTAGCACCCCAAAACAATGGGACAATGGTGTAACTATGGCTGCCTCTCTTCCCCTCGTTTTCACTGCACCCAAGCGCGGAATGCCTCCACGGCACCTCGCCGATCTCGATTCCGCCGAGCGCAAAGAAGCGGTGAAAGAGCTCGGCCTTCCGGCTTTCCGGGCCGATCAGCTGGCGCGTCAGTACTACGCGCGGCTGGAAGCCGATCCGGAGAAGATGACCGATCTCCCCGCATCGGTGCGCGAGAAGGTGGGGGAGTCGCTGTTCCCGACCTTGTTGACCCCGATCAAGCACCTCGCGTGCGATTCGGGCGACACTCGCAAGACCCTGTGGAAGGCACATGACGGAACGCTGCTCGAAAGCGTCTTGATGCGCTATCCCGACCGGGCAACACTTTGCATCTCGAGTCAGGCAGGCTGCGGAATGGCCTGCCCGTTCTGTGCGACGGGTCAGGGCGGCCTCGACCGCAACCTCTCGACCGCCGAGATCGTCGATCAGGTTCGCGAGGCAGCGGCCGCCATGCGCGACGGTGAAGTCGCCGGCGGCCCCGGACGCCTCTCGAACGTCGTGTTCATGGGTATGGGCGAGCCTTTGGCGAACTACAAGCGTGTGGTGGCAGCGGTACGACGGATCACCTCGCCTGCACCCGACGGCCTCGGCCTGTCTCAGCGGTCCGTCACGGTCTCGACCGTCGGCCTCGCTCCCGCTATCCGCAAGCTCGCTGACGAAGGCCTGAGCGTCACGCTGGCGGTATCGCTGCACACACCGGACGACGAACTGCGCGACACTCTTGTCCCGGTCAACAATCGCTGGTCAGTGTCGGAGGTACTTCAGGCTGCCCGGTACTACGCAGACAAGACCGGTCGCCGTGTGTCCATCGAGTACGCGATGATCAAGAACGTCAACGATCAGCCGTGGCGCGCGGACATGCTGGGCAAGAAGCTGAAGAAAGCACTTGGCGGGTTGGTGCACGTCAACCTGATTCCGCTCAACCCGACTCCGGGCAGCGAGTGGGACGCGAGCCCCAAGGACGTCGAGCGTGAGTTCGTGCGTCGGGTCATCGCCCAGGGCGTCTCGTGCACGGTGCGCGATACGCGCGGTCAGGAAATCGCCGCAGCCTGTGGCCAGCTGGCAGCCGAGAACTGAAACGTTCCAGGCCTGAAACACGTAAAGAGAAGGCCTCCACGAACTTTCGTTCGTGGAGGCCTTCTCTTTGTCAGGTTTCTAGCGCGGGCGGCGACGGATGACGATGTCGCGGACCAGAATGAAGATCATCAATCCGGCGGTGCCGATGAGCCACAGATCCTCGACCTTGCCGTGATGGTTTCCGATCATCATCAGAAGCAGGAATATTGCGAAGAACCATCCGAGGAAACGGAAAAACTTGAGTCCTTCACCACTCCACCCCCATGCGGCAGAGGGAACCTCGGCCTCATCGACGTGCGAGACCACGACGGGGGCGCTGGACTTGACGTCCAACTGGGTATCGGCCACGGTCGATCCTCCTGCTCATTCGGTTGCACTACTGCCCAATATGGTGACATACGACTGCCTGTCGTACGTAGTTGGGCGTCGATAAGGTTGTTCTCAGGTGTTATCAGGAACAATGGGCGAGTGCAGGAAACCACACGTACCCGCGTCCTCCTCCTCGGCAGTACCGGTTCGATCGGTACCCAAGCGCTGGAGGTCATCGCTGCCAACCCCGACCGTTTCGAAGTAGTCGGTCTTGCAGCGGGCGGCAACAACGTCGAGTTGTTGGCCGAACAGATTCGTGCAACCGGCGTCACGGACGTCGCCGTCGCCGATCCTGCAGCGGCATCGGCGCTGGAATCGGTAACCGCCCGTTCGGGACCGAGCGCCGTGACAGAACTGGTTCGGGACAGCGGTGCCGATGTTGTCCTCAATGCGCTCGTCGGTTCGTTGGGACTCGAACCGACACTGGCGGCTTTGAACTCGGGAGCGCGCCTGGCGCTGGCGAACAAGGAATCGCTTGTCGCCGGCGGAGCGCTGGTGACGAAAGCCGCCGCCCCCGGTCAGATCGTGCCGGTCGACTCGGAGCATTCGGCGCTTGCCCAGTGCCTACGTGGTGGAACAGGCGACGAGGTGGCCCGGTTGGTTCTCACCGCTTCGGGTGGGCCGTTCCGTGGCTGGAGCGCCGAGGATCTCGAAAGTGTGAATCCAGCTCAGGCAAAAGCGCACCCCACCTGGTCGATGGGGCCCATGAACACCCTCAATTCGGCAACTCTGGTCAACAAGGGCCTCGAGCTGATCGAGACGAACCTGCTGTTCGGGATCGACTACGACCGCATCGACGTCACCGTGCACCCGCAGTCGATCGTGCATTCCATGGTCACCTTCTTCGACGGGTCGACGCTGGCGCAGGCAAGCCCGCCGGACATGAAGCTCCCGATCGCTCTCGCTCTAGGCTGGCCGGACCGCATCGAAGGTGCTGCGTCGGCATGCGACTTCACCACCGCCTCCACCTGGGAATTCGAGCCGCTCGATTCGTCGGTGTTCCCCGCCGTCGATCTGGCGCGAAGCGCGGGCAAATCCGGCGGTTGCTTCACCGCGATCTACAACGCGGCCAACGAAGTGGCGGCTCAGGCATTCCTCGACGGTGTCCTTTCCTTCCCGGCGATCGTCCGCACGGTGGCCGCTGTTCTCGACGATGCAGGTCAATGGTCCGCGGAACCGGTTACCGTGGACGACGTTCTGGCCGCAGACGGCTGGGCACGCACACGAGCGCGTCAGCTCGTGAAGCAGGAGGGCTAGAGCTTTCATGGTTTTTGCACTGGGCGTAGTGCTGTTTGCCCTCGGCATCGGCGTGTCCATCGCCCTGCACGAAGCCGGTCACATGTGGACGGCCAAGGCTTTGGGAATGAAGGTTCGCCGCTACTACATCGGCTTCGGACCGAAAATCTTCTCGTTCCGTCGAGGTGAGACCGAGTACGGCCTCAAGGCGCTGCCGCTGGGCGGATTCTGCGACATCGCGGGCATGACGGCCCTCGACGAGATGACGCCTGAAGAAGAGCCGCACGCGATGTACAAGAAGGCGGCGTGGAAGCGCGTCGTCGTCATGTCCGGCGGTATCGCGATGAACTTCATTCTCGGCTTTGCGCTGCTGTACGGGCTGGCTCTCGGCTGGGGCCTGCCGGATCGCAGCGGGGATACGTTGGCGAAGGTGGGCAGTCTGTCGTGCGTCGCACCGACGCAGTCCGAAGACGGAACTCTGGCGACCTGCTCCGGTGACGGTCCGGCGCAACGGGCTGGGTTGGAGCCGTCGGATGTGATCACAGCCGTTAATGGGCAACCGGTGTCGACATCGGCCGATGTGGTGGCCAAATTGCAGCCGGTCACCGGTACTGCAGTGCTCAGCGTCGAACGCGACGGGCAGGATCTAACGATTCCAGTCGTCGTAGAACAAGCGCAGCGGTGGGTGACGGATCCGGCAACAGGTGATTTGCGTTCGGCGACTGTGGGCGCGGTCGGAATGAGCCTGGGTACCGTGTCGCCACCCCTGCTCCAGTTCAACGCTTTCAGCGCAGTTCCGGGCACCCTGAGTTTCACCGGCTTCACTCTGGTCGAATCGGTCAAGGCCATGGCTGATCTGCCGGCAAAGGTCGGTGCGTTGTGGGAATCGGTGACAGGCGGCGAACGCGCCCAGGACACACCGATCAGCGTGGTCGGTGCAAGCGTTATCGGCGGTGAAGCGGCGGACCGTGCACAGTGGGCGACGTTCGTCGGACTGCTCGCATCGATCAACTTCTTCCTCGGTGTTTTCAACATCCTGCCGCTGTTGCCGCTCGACGGCGGTCACATCGCGGTGGTCTTCTACGAGAAGATCCGTGATTGGTTCCGCGCCCGCCGAGGCTTGATTCCCGGCGGCCCGGTCGACTACACGCGACTCCTTCCGATTACTTACGTATTCATCGTGATCGGTGGCGCGTTCATGTTGCTGACACTCACGGCTGACATCGTCAATCCGATCAAGATCTTCTGACCGTGTGAGAAGGGTGACGGTTGCCGCGCGGTAGTGCGGCGATCGCCCGGCTAAACTTGCAGTGAAGCTATGAAAGAAGGCACAGACGTGACCATCCCTATCGGACTGGGAATGCCCTCGGCACCCGCAGCGATTCTTGCTCCTCGACGCAAGACACGGCAGCTGCAGGTCGGCACGGTAGGTGTGGGCAGCGATTTCCCCATCTCGGTGCAGTCCATGTGCACCACGAAGACGCACGACGTCAATGCAACGCTGCAGCAGATCGCGGAACTGACCGCGTCCGGTTGCGACATCGTTCGTGTCGCCTGCCCGCGTCAGGAAGACGCGGACGCGTTGTCGATCATTGCGAAGAAGAGCCAGATCCCGGTTATCGCCGACATCCACTTCCAGCCGCGCTACATCTTCGCGGCAATCGATGCGGGATGCGCTGCGGTGCGCGTCAATCCGGGCAACATCAAGGAATTCGACGGCCGTGTCAAAGAGGTGGCCAAGGCTGCCGGTGACGCAGGCATTCCGATCCGTATCGGTGTCAACGCGGGATCGCTCGATCCTCGGTTGATGGAGAAGTACGGCAAGGCGACGCCCGAAGCGTTGGTCGAGTCCGCGCTGTGGGAGGCCGGGTTGTTCGAAGAGCACGGCTTCGGTGACATCAAGATCTCCGTCAAGCACAACGATCCGGTGATAATGGTCGAGGCTTACCGCCAACTCGCCGCCAAATGCGATTACCCGTTGCACCTCGGCGTCACGGAGGCAGGGCCGGCGTTTCAGGGCACGATCAAGTCCGCGGTCGCCTTCGGTGCGCTGCTCGCGGAGGGTATCGGCGACACGATCCGGGTTTCGCTCTCGGCCCCGCCGGCCGAGGAAATCAAGGTCGGTAACCAGATTCTGCAGTCTCTGAACCTGCGTCCCCGCAAGCTCGAGATCGTCTCTTGCCCCTCGTGTGGCCGTGCACAGGTCGATGTCTACACGCTTGCCGACGAGGTCTCCGCCGGCCTCGAAGGCATGGAGATTCCGCTGCGCGTGGCAGTCATGGGTTGCGTCGTGAACGGACCGGGTGAAGCGCGTGAGGCCGACCTCGGTGTGGCGTCCGGCAACGGCAAGGGCCAGATCTTCGTCAAGGGCAAGGTCATCAAGACGGTGCCCGAGGCGCAGATCGTCGAGACGTTGATCGAAGAGGCGATGAAAATTGCCGAAAGCATGGAGGGTGACGCTTCGGAGGGTGCGCCGGTCGTTACCGTGAGTTGAGTGATTGCCGGATGAATCTTCCCCGTCGGTGTCAGGTTCGTGGCAATCTGAGTGCATCATGATCGGGTAGTGATATTCGTGGACGCGCAGTCGAGTCGAGGGGGTTGACGGATGCTCAAACTCCTCGGAGCCAAGCAGGTCGGAAGTCGAGATCTCGAAGACGTCCGACGGGTACTCGACGCCGATCCGGTGGCGGCCTGCATGATTGCCGCGCGCGTCGAAGAATGCGGCGTCGACCCACGAATGATTCACGGCGAGCTGTGGAGTCGAGGCGGGCCGTTGTCCTCACTGTGCTTTGCCGGGGCGAATCTGGTTCCGCTTCGAGGCGATCCGGATGACATTCGGGCATTCGCCGACCGTGCCTGTCGGATTCCGCGCATGTGCTCGTCAGTGGTCGGCCGCGCCGAATTGGCGTTGCCGCTGTGGGAGATGCTCGAGCTCGATTGGGGAACTGCGCGGGAGGTTCGCCCCGAACAGCCGTTGCTCGCGGTTTCCGAGCCGTTGGCGTGTCCGTCGGATCCGCTGGTCCGGCAGGTTCGCTCGGACGAACTCGAGATCTATCTGCCTGCCGCGATCGCGATGTTCATCGAAGAGGTCGGAGTCGACCCGCGTGCCAACGACGGTGGGCGCGGATACCGGCACCGTGTCGCCAGCCTGATCGCCGCTGGTCGAGCGTGGGCGCACATCGAGGACGGCCAGGTCGTTTTCAAGGCGGAGGTCGGTTCGATGTCTGCTCGCTGTGGCCAGATCCAGGGTGTGTGGGTCAACCCGGAATTTCGTGGGCAGGGCTTCGGCGTGACCGGTACAGCGGCTGTAGCGGAGTCGATCATGGCGACCGGTCGCATTGCGAGCCTGTACGTCAACAGCTTCAATACGATTGCGCGGTCGACCTATTCGCGGGTGGGGTTCCGACAGGTCGCGACCTTCTCGACGGTGCTGCTCGACTGACCGTACAAGCTGCGTGCAATGGTCGCGCCTACGCTGGGTGGAGCATTTGTCGCCCTACTATGGGGCTCGATGAACACTCGGCATTTCTCTCGTAGTCGCTCGGCCCAACTGTTGGCCTCCTGCACCGTGATTTTCTTGGCGGTGGGGATCAGTTCGTGTACTCCGAAACCCGCCGGCCCCGAGCCCGTCGCGCAGCAGTTCCTGAGTGCGTTCGGTGACAGGGATATCGACGAGGCAGCAAAACTGACGGACCGGCCTGATTCCGCGGGTCCTGTATTGAGTGACACCTGGGATGCGCTCCAGGCCGAGTCGATGACTGCCGAGACCACGTCGGTGAAGATGAACGGTGACACTGCGACGGTCGGCTACACCTACGAGTGGCACCTTCCGAAAGACCGTGTGTGGACGTACGACGGCGAGCTGCAGATGGGACGCAAGGACGGCGACTGGTCCGTCCGGTGGAGTTCGACGGACGTTCACCCGCGCCTCGGTGACAAGCAGACGATGTCGTTGCGGGCAACCGCGGCGCCGCGAGCGCGGGTCAACGAGCATTCGGGCACGGATGTCCTGGTGCCGGGAATTGTCTACCGAGTGAAGTTCGATCGCTCCAAGAGCAACGACATCATTGGTTCCGCAAACAATCTCGCAAGTGTTCTCGGTCGGTTCGATTCTTCGCTGACGGGTCAATCGATCGCCGAATCCTCGACGGCCGTCAAGGGCGACTATCTGGTGACCCGCCTGCGCAGTGACGACTACGACCAGGTATCGGCGCAACTGGGAGCCATCTCGGGAGTCTCTGTCTCGGACGAATCGGATCTCGTCTCGACGGACCCGGAGTTCGCGCCCGACCTTCTCGGGCAGATCAAGAAGACGATCATCGACGAGGTCGACGGCAAAGCCGGCTGGAGTGTCGTCACGGTCAACCAGAACGGCGTCGACACCGATGTGCTGACCGAGACTGCGCCGCAACCTGTTCCGTCGTTCAGTATCAGTTTGGACCGCAACATTCAGATCGCTGCTCAGCGTGCCGTGAACGTGAACAAGGATCAGGCGATGATGGTAGTCATCGAACCGTCGAGTGGGGCGATCCTGGCTGTCGCACAGAACAAGGCAGCAGACCGCGACGGACCGGTCGCGACGATGGGTCAGTACCCGCCCGGTTCGACGTTCAAGATCATCACGGCAGGCGCCGCAATTTCGACCGGTCAGGCGACCCCCGACACGATGGTGCCCTGCCCGGGCCGGATCGAGATCGGTGAGCGCAGCGTCCCCAACTACAACGAGTTCTCACTCGGCACGGTGCCGATGGCAACGGCCTTCGCGCGTTCGTGCAACACGTCCTTCGCCAAGCTGGCCAGCGAGATGCAACCAGACACGTTGACCACTGCCGCAGCGCAGTTCGGCATCGGCCAGGACTACAACGTGGTGGGATTGCCGATCGATTCCGGTTCGGTGCCGCCGGCGTCGGACCTGGTGCAGCGGACCGAAGACGGGTTCGGTCAGGGAAAGGTCGTGGTCAGTCCGTTCGGAATGGCGATGGCAGCGGCGACGGTCGCGAACGGTTCGACTCCGGTGCCGCAACTGATTTCAGGGCGCGAAACCACCATCGACGGTGAGCGCCCGGCGATCTCGCCCGCCATGGTCGACGGCCTGCGCGGCATGATGCGACTCGTGGTCACCAGCGGTACTGCAGAACGCGTCGAAGATCAGGGTGAGGTGTACGGCAAGACCGGGGAAGCCGAGGTCGAAGGGGGATCGCACGCGTGGTTCGTCGGCTATCGCGGGAACCTGGCCTTCGCGACTCTGGTTGTGCGGGGCGGAAGTTCGGACAACGCCGTCGCAGTCACCCGCGACATGCTCACCGCCCTGCCTGAAGGCTACTGACCCGTCAGGGGAGCAGTCCCAACCTCCGGGCGGTCACCACGGCTTCGTGGCGTGAGCTCGCGTCCAGCTTTCCCATCGCGCTTCGCAGATAGCTCTTGACTGTTTCAGGGCGAAGGGAAAGCCGTTGGCCGGCTTCGATGTTGGTGCAGCCGAGTGCGACCTGAGAGAGAACATCCACTTCACGCGGGGTGAGCGTGACGTCGGATTCGGCGTCGGCGGTGGGACGGAGCAGGTTGGCCAAACGCTGGGAGAGTCCGCGGAGTTTGGTCTGCAAGTCGGTGTCGGTGACGGTCTGGGCGACACTGCGTAGTTCGGCGTGGACTCCGCGGATCTCTTCCGAAGACATACCGTCGGCGGTAGTCGCGGCGGCGGCCTGCAGTAGTTGCAGGCGACGATCGACTTCGTCGCGGATGGCGAACTCCATCCCGAGACGCCGGGATGCGCCGACCATGACGTCTGCTGTGCGGTCACCCAACGGAGCGGAATCTCGGATCGCGGCGTAGAGCACAGCGCGCGATTTTCCCGAAACCATGACCGGAACGGCGATGATCGAATGCAGGCCCTCGCTGAGAACAGGACGGTCGAAGTGATGAGTGATGGACTGCGAATTGCCGTAATCGTTGACGGTGATCGGTGAACCCTGGGCTACGACGCGTCCGCCCATGCCCGAGCGCGGCGGGATGGCCAAGCCCTTGAGGTTGTTGGTGCGGGTGCCGACGAATTCGCTCAGGTGCAGGGTTCCGTCCTGGACCTCGCCTCCGAACAGCACGGGAACAACGCCCTGAGCTGCGATTGTGCGGAGTTCACCTCGCATTGCGTCCCCGTCGCGGGGGCGCAGAAGTGACGAAGCATGTCGGTTCACGCAGGTACCCCTTTCTGGGGGTAGTGAAGTTCTCTTGTGAGCTAGATCATAGGGGGTGAACAGTACGTATGACGAGCCGCCAAACGTAACCGGTCGGGCCAACCATACGACGATCGATAAGGAGCAAGTTGATGAGCACCGATCCCACCGCACGGGTGCGCGAGCTGCTGGACCAGTACGACACCCCGCATGCCAGCGCCGCAGAATTGCTCTGCGATCGGCATCCCGCGGATGGCGTTGCATTCACCGTCGTCGAGGCAGACCTTAGCTCGGTGGACCTCACTTACGGTCATCTACGTGAGCAGTCGGCGCGTTTCGCGGCAGCTCTGGCCGACCTCGGAGTCGAGCCGGGTGACAACGTCGCGACCTTGATGGGTAAGTCTGCGGACCTGGTGGTCGCGCTCCTCGGAATCTGGCGCCGCGGAGCAGTCCACGTGCCCTTGTTCACGGCGTTCGCTTCGCCGGCCATCGCTTTCCGCTTGACCGCCAGCGGCGCGAAGGTGGTCATTTCCGACGCCAATCAGCTCGAGAAGCTCGCGCCGGGAGAGGACATCCCCGCCGACGCAGCATGGCAGGTCATCGTCGCGGGCGGCGCGGCCGGTGACGAGTTGGACTTCGACGCACTTGTCGCAGCTCAGGATGCCGAAGACCCGAAGGGCGCTGCTCAGGCAGTCGGCGGCAACGCACCGATGGTGCAGTTGTTCACCAGTGGCACCACGGGAACACCCAAGGGCGTGCCGGTTCCGGTGCGCGCGCTCGCCTCGTTCCACGCCTACCAGGAGTTCGGCCTCGACGTCCGAGAGGACGACGTGTTCTGGAACGCCGCAGACCCGGGCTGGGCGTACGGGTTGTACTACGCGTTGCTCGGCCCGCTTGCCGCCGGCACGCGAAGCTTGCTGCTGCACGCCGGGTTCTCCGCGCCGCTGACGTGGCAGATCATCGAGAAGTTCGGTGTCACCAATTTTGCCGCCGCTCCGACCGTCTACCGCAGTCTGCGTGCCGACAAGGCTCCCGTTCCGGAAGGCATCTCGCTGCGCCGCGCGTCCTCGGCCGGTGAGCCCTTGACTCCGGATGTTGTTGCGTGGTCGAAGAACTCGTTGGGCGTCGAGGTCCGTGATCACTACGGCCAGACCGAGCACGGCATGTTCATCGTCAACGCCTGGGCCGACGGACTTCGCGACGATGTCCGTCCCGGATCCATGGGTCGTCCGTTGCCGGGTTGGTCTGCCGCTGTGCTGGAAGACAATTCGGATGACATTGCACCGGCCCGCACTCAGGGACGCGTGGCGATCGATACTCACAACAGCCCGTTGATGTGGTTCACCGGGTACGTCGATGCGCCGGAGAAGACGAAGCAGCGATTCAGCGAAGACGGCCGCTGGTACATCACCGGTGATGCGGGAATGACGGACGAGGACGGATTCTTCTTCTTCTCCTCGCGCGACGACGACGTCATCATCATGGCGGGCTACCGCATCGGTCCCTTCGACGTCGAGAGCGTGCTGGTCATGCACGAGCACGTCATCGAGGCCGCCGTGGTGGGCATGCCCGACGAGTTGCGTGGTGAGGTTCTCGAGGCGTTCGTCGTTCTTCGCGAAGGTGTCGACGGTGACGACGAACTCGAGAAGGAACTGCAAACACTGGTGAAGAAGAAGTTTGCAGCGCACGCATACCCACGCACGGTGCACTTTGTTCCGAACCTGCCCAAGACCCCGAGTGGCAAGGTTCAGCGGTACATCTTGAGGAAGGGATAAACCCCTGCTGTGCGCCTTTATTAACCCCCGGCGGTTAATAAAGGCGCACAGCAAGGTCAGCGCCGACGAATTCTGCCGACCACCATGAGGGCGACCAGGGTGACTGCAAGCAGCAGTGTCGTATTTGCTGCGGCAAGAAATACCTGGCCACGGTCGGTGAGTCCGAAGATGCTGACCGGCAAGGTCTTCCATGTCGCCGGGTAGACCATGACCGTTGCGCCCAGCTCACCCATCGACAGTGCGATGGAAAGCCCGGCGGCCGCACCCAACGCTGGGAGCAGCAGCGGTAGCGTTACCCGTGTCAGCACCCGCACCGGGCCGGCGCCGAGTGATTCGGCAGCTTGACGGTAGGCGGGATCGAGCCGTTCGAGCGCGGCCGATACGGAACTGAAGGCAAAGGCAAGCACCAAAACCGTGTGAGCGAGAATCACGATCCACTTGGTGCCGCCGAGCAGTAGCGGGCGCTCGTTGAAAGTGATGAGCAGACCCAAGCCGATCGCGACCGACGGAACCGCAATCGGTAAATGGAATACGGCATCGGTGATGCGCCGCAGCCACATCGGTGCCTCACGCGAGGCCAGCGCGGCCCACGTTCCGACGATCAATGCCAATGCCCCCGCGATGAATGCAGTCTGCAAACTGACGATCAGGCTGGCGAAGTTCTCGTCGGACAGCGCCGTGGAGAAGTTCTTGCCGCCGAGATTCGACGGGAGTGGTCCGGTCCACGATCCGGCCAAGGCAGCCGCGACGACGGTGGCGATGGGCGCGACGAAAACCACCGCGACGACCAGGGTGAAGAATCCGAGTACGAGGGCCCTAGAGCTTCGTGTCCACAGCAGCACGGCTGCCTCCCATCAATCTGTTGAAGGTGAATCGGTAGAGGCAGTACAGGCCGAGTGAGAGTGCGACCTGGACCGTCGCGATCACTGCCGCGCCGGGCAAGTCGAAGGTGACAATGCCGCGGGTGTAGATGAGGACCGGCAGAGTTACGACGTCTTTAGCCCCGGTGAAGAGCACGATGCCGAATTCATTCAGCGTCATCAGAAGCACGAGCGATCCACCGGCCAGTAGGGCCGGCCACGCTTCCGGCATCACCACCTGTCGCAGAACTCGGACGGGTGACGCGCCGAGACTGGCTGCCACGTCGAGTTGTTCACGCGGAATCTGGGTGAACGCTGCCAATAGCGGACGCACGACAAAGGGTGTGAAGAAAGTGATTTCGGCCGCGATCACACCGAACGGAGTGTTGAGGAAATTCAGTGGGCCGCTCGCATCGCCGGTGATGCGGACGATCAAGGCGTTGACGGCGCCGGCTGTCCCGTACAGGAACGTGAACGCCAGCGTGATCAGGAAAGACGGCAGGGCGAGCACCGTGTCGATCAATCGCCCCACCACCTTGGATCCGGCGAACGGAACGAAGGCCAGCACCAAGGCGAGGAAGGTTCCCAGGATCAGGCAACCCAGGGTCGACGCCACGGCGATTTGGATGGTCCGCCAGAGCGCGGTTCTGAACAGTTCCGAACCGAGCACCGAAGACCACGTGGACAACCCGGTGCCATCTGCGGTGCTCAGAGATTCCGTGAGGACACGCGCAGTGGGATAGACAGCAAACACGAGGACAAGAAGCAGTGGTGGCAGCGTCCAGCCGATCCGGCGCCACGCGATCGGGTCTTTGTGCTGGGGCGCAGCGGTTTCGGGGCGTTCCAGGGTTGTCGTCATGGGTGGCGATCCGCCGGAACCAGGACACTGCCGTCCGTGGGCAGGACGACGCCCACTTCGGTGTCGACCGGTCGTTCGTCGTGCCCTGGAACATCCGCGTCGACGCGGACATCGTCGAGGCCACGTACAGCCAGCGTCAGACGCGTCGTGGAACCGCGCCAGACGCTCGAGACGATGCGCGCCGGGAATGATCCTCGTGCGCCGAGGCCGGTTACGGCTACCGCGTGTGGACGAACACACAGGTAGGCGTCCATGTCGGACTCCCATTCGATGTGCCCGATCTCGGGCT
Source organism: Rhodococcus sp. BH5 (assembly GCF_027583855.1). Taxonomy (NCBI): domain Bacteria; kingdom Bacillati; phylum Actinomycetota; class Actinomycetes; order Mycobacteriales; family Nocardiaceae; genus Rhodococcus; species Rhodococcus sp. BH5. The sequence continues at coordinate 746,077 of NZ_JAJHVW010000001.1, read as the reverse complement.
GCGGGGCGTGAGCAGTGAACGGCGTGCCACCGATCGAGACCAGCGCGGAGGTGCCGATGACGCGTGTGACGGTGCAGGGCAGTAGGTTGGCACCCCCGAGGAACGCCGCGGTGAAGCTGGACGGCGGACGTTTCCACAAGGCCTCAGCGGTGTCGATGTCCGCGAGTCTGGCGTTGCGCATCACTGCGATTCGGTCTGCGAGCGCCAGGGCTTCACTCTGATCGTGCGTCACATAGAGCATGGCTGTGTCAGGTAGTGCTGCGCGCAGTCTCGCCAGTTCACCGAGCATGCTCTCGCGAAGTTGAGCATCCAGGGCGGCCAACGGTTCGTCGAGGAGGAGTACTCCAGGGCGAATTGCCAACGCTCGGGCAATGGCGATTCGCTGCTGTTGACCGCCGGAAAGTTCACGGGGAAGCCGCTTTCCGTACGCCGACATCCCGACCATGTCCAGGGCTTCGGCCACGCGAGGGCCGATCTCCGACCGCGGCACGCGATGGGCTCGGAGTCCGAAGGCTACGTTTTCGGATACACGCATGTGCGGGAAGAGAGCGTACGACTGGACGACGACGCCGATACCGCGTTGTGCGGGAGGCAGATTGGTGATGTCTCGGGTGCCGAGCTTGACGGAACCGGACGTGGGGCGGACAAATCCCGCGAGGGCCTTCAGGGCGGTCGACTTGCCGGATCCACTGGACCCCAGCAGTGCCACAGTTTCACCGGGTGCCACTCGCAGATTGAAATCGACGAGTGCATGGGTTGCGGTCTTCCCGCGGCCGTAGGCGACGTTGACGCGATCGAAGGTGATGGCCGGAGCAGAATGTTCGATCGCTCCGTGAACACCGACGGTCTCGGGGAGCGTCCGCCCTAGTCTGGTTCTTGCCATGATCAGCTCCCGGTGGCTTTCTGGTATGCGGCGATGTCGGCGTCGAGCGAGCTAAGGACGTCGTTCCAGTTCGGGGTCCACACGTTGACGCCCTGCAGAACTCCGGAAGGCGTGTTCTTGTCGGTGGATTCACCGGCAGCGCTTCGGACGTCCTCGCGGACCGATACGCCGAGTGCATCGGTGGCGACGGTCTTCTGGGATTCTTCGGAGAGCAGGAACTCCATCAACTTCTTGGCTTGTTCGCTGCTCGGTGCGCTCTTGGCGAGGCCCATCACGTAGGGCAGTGCAATGGTGGTGCGAGTGCCGTCGGCTCCAGCGGGGAAGAAGATGTCGAACTTCGATCCGTCGTCGGCGATGGAGGCGAGGTTCATCTGGACGTCACCGTTGGCGACCAGCAGCTCTCCGTTACTGACCTTGGGCTGGAGCTTTCCGGTGGAAGACGAGGGTCCGACGTTGTTGGCCTGGAGCTTTCCGAGGTAGTCGAGTGCTCCTTCCTTACCCATCAGGTGCTGGAGCAGCAAGAGCACCGCGGTGCCGTCGCCGGCCTGGCCGGGCGTGGAGTACTGCAACTTGCCCTTGAACTGGTCAGTGAGCAGATCGTCCCAAGATTGTGGGGCGGGTGATGCAGTCGGATTGGCGATGAACGAGAGGTAATTCTCGACGACGGGCACGTACTTGCCGGCGTCGTCCTTCTCGTCGGCAGGAACGGCGGAGGTGTCGATTCCGCTGGGCTCGAGCAGACCTTGGGCGTCGGCCTTCTGGATGAACGGGGGCAGCGTGATGATCACGTCTGCCTGTGGGTTGGACTGCTCCTTTTCGACGCGGGAGACGACCTCGCCGGATCCGGCTTCCACGAGGTTGACGGCGATACCGGTCTGCGCGGTGAAGGCGTCGAATCTTCCCTTGTACCAACCGGACAGACCGTCGGCGCTGTAGACGGTGACGGTCTCGGTGTCTGATCCGGCAGCAGTGCCGGTGCCACCGCAGGCAGTGGTGAACGAAAGGACGGACACGGCGAGAGCGGCCGCAGCGATGCTCGGGCGTAGACGCATGACGATTCCTTTTTCGGAGGTGAGATCAGGAGTGGGTGAGGAGTTCGGCGAACTCCGTCACGGACGGGACGATGTGGGTGGCTCCGGCGTCGCGAAGCTGTTGCTCGTCGTGTGCGCCGGTCAGAGTTCCGGCGACGACGGATGCGCCGGAACGAATGCCGCTGAGCACGTCGTTGGACGTGTCGCCGAGTACGGCGATCTGGTGGACGTCGTCGATCGAAAGTTTGAGCAGGGCAGTCAGAATCAGGTCGGGGTACGGTCGACCGCGACCGGCCTCGGCGGGGGAGAGGGTGAGATCGGCGAGGGTTTTCCAGCCGAGCGCGACGAGGAGTTTGTCCTGGGTCGATCGGCTGAACCCGGTGGTCAAGGCAACTTTGATGCCGGCCTCGCGCAAAGTGGTGATGGCTTTCTCGGCGCCGGGGATCGGTTCGGCCAGGCCCTGGTCGATGAGGGAGTCGTACGTGGTTTCGAAGGCGGCGTTCGCGGCCTGGGCGCGGTCTTCGTCACCGAAGATCGCCCGGAACACGACGATCTTCGACTGGCCCATCGTGTCGAGGACGTACTGGCGAGCGGCGTCGGCTTCCGGGCCTTCGGCGGGCAGTCCGCCGGCTTCAGCGGCGGCAGCGAAGGCGCGAAGAACCAGTCCGTCGTCGGCGACGGTGGTGCCGGCCATGTCGAGAACGGCAAGGGTGATCGGAGACATGAGAAGTCTTTCTTGTCGGAGAGATTCAGAGACCGAGCTGGTCGGCGGTTTGTTCCGCCAGTGCCGGGCCGAGCGTCATACCGCGGCCACCGGGGCCGGCAACCACCCAGACGTTGTCGGCGGCTTGTGCGCGGTGAACAAGTTGTGAGGGGTCGATGCACTGGCTGTAGACGCCCGCCCAACGCTTGACGATTGGCGGAAGATCGCGTCCCAGAAGTGTTTCCACGACTCCGGACAGATGGCGATAGGGCGCCTCGTCGACATCGAAGTCGAAGGGTTCCTCGTATTCGTGGGTGTCGCCGATGGTCAGCCCGCCGTGCAAGCGCTGCACGCACAGGAGTTGCATGCGGTGCTCCTCGGCAGTCGGTTCCTGCGGCTGTACTGTACGGAGGTGATCGAGGGCAGATCCGGCGAAACCCGGGTAGTAGCGGAAGCTGTCACCGTCAGCGATTGCGGTGGTGAGCTTTTCGCCGAGGGGGGCGCTCTGCATCATCTGCAGGCGCACACGGCGCAATGGGAGATCGCCGGCGAGATCGCGAGCAAATCCGCCGAGTGTTGCTCCGGGGCAGACGATCACGAGATCGGCGTCGAAGCTGCGACCGTGGTCGTCGCGGATGTGTGCGCCGGAGGTGGTCGTCGTGATCTCGCGGGCTTCCGTTCCGGCGTGGAAGGTGTAACGGCCGGTGGATTCGAGGTAAGAACGGATGGCGGGGAGCGCTTGCCGTGACTCGACAGCGGCGTCCAGCGTGCAGTGCAGTCCGCCGAGAAACTTGCCCCGGAGCGCGGGGTTGACGACGCGAACGGCGTCGGGATCCAGAAGCGCGAACCCTCGGTTGTCGGCGTCCGGCCGAGAGAACGCTTCCTGCGCGACCGCGACCTCCTCCTCGGTGCGCATGAGGGTGATGGAGCCGGCTGGGCGGTATCCGACGCCGGGGACACGGGCGGCAAGGTCTGCCCACAGTTCGCGCGAGCGCAGCGCAGCTTCGAGTTCGTGCGGGGCTCGCCCGGATACCCAGACGAGGCCGAAGTTCCGTACCGTGGCACCGCGGGCTTCGGGCTCACGTTCGAGATGGATGACGTCGTGTCCCCGACGGATTGCCTCGTCGGCGTGCGCCGTTCCGAGGATCCCTCCGCCCACAATCAAAATTCGCATGTAGAAATAGTGACGTTTGGTCTAGACCAATAGGGGGAATCGAGACGAACTCCAGGTTAACAATTGGTATAGACCGAATTCTTGTACGCTTGCGCCATGAATCAGCAGACGTCCACCGGGCCGGGGACCTCGAGCGTCGTGATCGAACCGGAGTTGAAGTACTACCGGGTGCGCACCGAGATCGAGACCATTCTCAGTGGGCTCGAGGAGGGCGACGCAGTCCCGTCCGAGCGGGAATTGGCGGCGCGGTTCACAGTCGCTCGCGAGACGGTCCGTCAAGCGCTTCGTGATCTTCTTGTCGAAGGGCGAATCGAGCGGCGGGGGCGGGGCACTGTCGTCGCGAGTCCGAAGTTGGTTCAGCCGCTATCGATTCGTTCCTATACCGAAGGTGCTCTGAGCGCTGGGCGAGTACCCAGTCGTAAGGTTGTGACCTTCGAACGAATGTCGGCCGACGACGGTCTCGCCACGGAATTGGGTATCGAACCAGGTGACAGCGTCGTTCATCTCGAGCGTGTTCTCTTCGCCGACGGAGAGAAGATCGGACTCGAATCAACGTTCCTGCCGGACAGCAGGTTCGGTGAGATGCTCGACGCTTTCGATGCGACGACGTCGCTGTACGCGGCTATCCGTTCCATCGGCGTGGTCTTTGCCTCCGCAACCGAACGGATCGAGACGGTGCTCGCTTCACCGCGGGAGGCAACCCTCGTCGAGTCCACCACCTCGATGCCGATGCTTCTATTGCACCGGACGTCTGTCGACCCGGACGGTGTGCCGATCGAGCGCGTTCGTTCGCTCTACCGCGGCGACCGTATTGCCTTCTTGACGACTCTTCGCGAGTAGGAGGGGCGTCGAGGGGGTCTGCTGTTACCGGGAACGATAGGCACTCCCAGGCCCGTGGAATCTGTTCTGTACTGGACTCCATCAAACGGGAGGACAGTGAACATGGGTGACAAGAAGGTCTGGTTCGTAACCGGCGCAGGCCGGGGGATGGGAGTCGATATTGCTCAGGCGGCTCTTGCCGCCGGGCACGCGGTGGTGGCAACGGGGCGTGATGCGGACCGTGTTTCTGCAGCGATCGGTGCGCATGACGACCTGTTGGTGGTTGCCTTGGACATCACCGACGATCAAGCCGCATATGCTGCGGTGGACACGGCAGTTGCACGATTTGGTGGAATCGATGTACTGGTGAACAACGCCGGAAACTTCTACGCCGGGTTCTTCGAGGTTGTCAGTCCGGCGCAACTTCGCGCTCAGATGGAGACCAACTTTTTCGGGCCGATCAATGTGACACGGGCGGTGTTGCCGGTAATGCGTAGGCAACGGAGTGGACGTGTCGTGACTGTCAGCTCGCTTGCGGGCCTGGTTGGTCAGGAGTTTTGCGCAGCCTACGCGGCGTCGAAGTTTGCGCTGGAGGGTTGGATGGAATCATTGCAATTCGATGTCGAACCGTACGGAATCGGGACGATGATCGTGGAGCCGGGATTCTTCCGGACCGAACTGCTTGTCGAGGGTGCGTCGTCGGTCTGGCCGGAATTGTCGATAGACGATTACGACGCTCGGACCGGCGAGACCGTCGAAGCGTGGAAGAGTATGAACGGTGCCCAGGGCGGGGATCCGGTGAAACTTGCCGCGGCACTTGTGGCACTTGTCGATTCGCCGCTACCCCCACGTCGTTGGGTCGCCGGTGCCGATGCAGTGTCCGTGGTTGAGCAGAAAGCCCACCAACTACTCGATCAAGTTGAAGCCCATCGCGGTTTGTCCTCGTCGCTTGCCCACGTGGACGTGACGACCTGATCCGAGTTTGTCAGGTCACGGGAGTGAGGTGAACATGTCCACGAGCCCCTGGGGTGCGTTCTCGCCGAAGCACATGTCCAGTCCATCAGCGGACTGTTGTGCCGCCGCGGCGCTGCGTGGGAATAGGCGCTCTTCGTAGACAGCTAGCCCTTCCTCCGTGCTGCTGTGCGACGCGATCGCCTGGCCGAGTTCCGCGCCGTCGAGCATTGCCAGGTTCGCACCCTCTCCGGCAAACGGCGACATGACGTGTGCCGCGTCCCCGAGCAGAGTGACCCCGGGAGTACGGCTCCAACTGTGGCCGATGGGAAGGGCATGGATGGGGCGAGGGGTCAGCGAGCTGTCGGCTTCGACGATCAGTGAACGCAGTGACTCGTCCCAGTCCGAGAAGTGTTCCAGCAGAACCTTCTTCGCGATGTGATCGTCGGAGAAGTCGACACTCGCTGCCCAGCTCTCGGGAACTCGCAGGGCGGCATAGATGTGCAGACTGTTGTCGGTCTCACGGTGGGCAAGGAAGCCCTTGTCGGCACTGAGTGCGAACATCATTCCGCCGCCGACGGTTTCAGCGGCATCCACGTGCTGGTTGTCGGCGGCGTCGAGGTCGAACTCCACGAAAGATATTCCGGTGTACGCAGGAGTGTCGTTTGAAACCAATGGACGGATTTTCGACCACGCACCGTCGGCGCCGACCAGGAGATCGGTGGTGAAGTGGGTTCCATCCGCGAGGTGAACTTCGTGTCGACCATCCGGCAACGGATGAGCACTGCGGACCTTGGCTCCCCAGTGGATTGTTTCCTTCGGAATTGAGCTGAGCAGTAGGTCACGCAGCTGGCCGCGGTCGATTTCCGGGCGGTCGCCGTCTCCGGTGTCCTGCTCGCTCAGGTGCACGACGGCATTTCGATCGAGGACGCGTGTCTCTTCCCCGCCTTGATGAACGAGGGCGCGGAACTCCTCATAGAGGCCGGCGGCACGAAGCGCGATCTGACCCGAGTCTTCGTGGATGTCGAGCATCCCGCCTTGAGTTCTGGCTGTCGGTCCGGATTCGAGATCGAATACCGCCGAATCGATTCCGCGGAGATGGAGGACTCGGGCGAGGGTGAGGCCACCGAGGCCGGCGCCGATGATTGCGATGGGGTACTGGTTCATGGTGGGTTCCTAAGAAGTGAGTGGGGTGTTCTCGATGCCCGTGATGAGCGTGCGGAATCCCCAGGAGAGGCGCGCCGAGGGTTCACCGGCAAGTAGAGCTGTTGCATGTCTTGCGACGAGTGGGTGCGTCTGCGGGTTTGCGTTCTGGATTGCGTCGGTCAACGCGCTCCATCGGGCATCCGCGTCGGCGGAATTGTTCGGCGCCGAGTGTTCGGCAGCAGTGGACGTCGCGTACTGCAGTAGCAAGTCCACGCCCCACGCGGCTTGACCTGGAGGGACTTCGCCTTCGTCGAGCAATGCCAGCAGGCGCTCGAGCAGGCGTACGTAGTGAACTCCGCTGGGTCGGGAAACGAGTGCCGACTGGGCGAGACCGGGATGATCGAACAGCACGGCCGTGTACGAGGTCAACACCCGTTCAAGGCGAGCTTGCCAAGTGCCGGAGGAATTTTCGGCGAGGTCGACCACTCCGAGAAGTGTGTCCAGAACGGCGGCGTGCAATTCGGCGGTATTGCGCACGTACACGTACATCGATGCCGGACCGGTGTCGAGTTCGAGGGCGAGTCGACGCATCGTCAATTTCTGCAAGCCCTCCGACCGCAAGATTTCCACCGCGGTACTGACGATGCTCTCGCGTGTCAGAGCGGGTTTGGCCGGACGATTGCGACGGCTCGACGGACTTGTTGGCTGAGTGGGCATGATTTCACCGTACACGAACATGTTCGTAACGAACATGTTCGTTGGATCACGCACTGAACGTCCACCGCTGTGCGGAGCCATATCGGGAGCGGTGGGTTACATGCCTGTACCGCCGGAGAGCATTGCGATCGTCAGTAGGATGCCACCCACAATCCCCACGAGCGGGCTGTCGCTGTCGAGAAGCCAGTCGTTCAACGATCCCATGAGTGCCTCTTTCGGGTTTCGATCTGTCGACGGTCGAGCCTATCGACAGATCGAAACCCGAGATGTCACTTTCGTCCGAATTGTGGATCGGACCCGAGGTGATCAGCCGTAGACGTTGCCCGGGCTGATCAACTTGGTGATCGGCACCATCAAAGCACTGGTCAGGTCGGTCTCTCCGTCGATGTCGGTGTTGATGAAGACGACCAGGGTTGTGTCCTTCTCGGGCAAGTAGACCGAGACTGTCTTGTAGCCGGGCAGGCTTCCGTTGTGACCGATCCAGCCGCCGCTGTTGAACAAACCGAGTCCGTAGCCGGAGCTGTCGTCCCCTTCGCTCAAGCTCACGGTTTGCAGGCGCTGCTTCTGAGTGGCGTCGGTCAGGAGATCGCCTTTGGCCAGCGCCGGAACCCAGATGCGCATGTCGTCCAACGACGAGATCATTGCACCCGCGGCGCCGCCCCACGACGGATTCCAGTCCGTCGCCGCGGTCACGGATTCGTCGAGCGTTTGGTTGGTGTACCCCTGAGCGTGTGGTGTCGGGAACGCGTTGGTGGTGGGAAAGCTGGTGTGCTCCATTCCGAGTGGTGTCGTGATCTTGGTGTCGATGACTTCCGACAGTTTTGAGCCGGAGACCTTTTCGATCACCATGCCCAGCAGAACAGTGTTGGTGTTCGAATAGTCGACGGTGGTCCCTGGTCGAAGTTGGAGTGGGAGGTCCTTGACGTACCCGACGAGTTCCTCCGGTGTGAAAGTTCGGCGGGGATCCGAAAGATATTCCATCACAAACTGTTCGGACGTCGTGTAGTCCACGAGGCCGCTGCGCATTCCTGCCAGGTGACGCAAGCTGATCGCATCACCTTCCATGACGCCGTCGACGTACTTGGAGATCGGATCATCGAGACCGATCTTTCCCTCGTCGACCAATTGCAGCAGGGCGGTCACGGTAAATGTTTTGGTGACGCTGCCGATCCGGTGGTAGAAGTCGGTTTCCATCGGCGCTTTGGTTGCCGTATCCGAGACTCCTGCAACCTTGACGTAGTTGCCGTCGGGCCCCCAAATGCCCACCATCGCACCGGGAATCCCGGTCGAATTCACCGCTGCGTCGACGATCGAATCGAGCTGGTCGGTGATGGTCGAGTCCATGATCTTGTCGGATGTGTCTGTGGATTTGTCCGTGCTGCAGCTGATTACAGCTCCAACCATGGCGCTGCACAGGCAGACAAGCAGGATGCGTCTTGCTCCGGTTTTCATGAGTCGAACTCTGCCCGTCCGAGGGCACTCACACATCGACCCCGGGTACGGCAGACGCAGTCCCCAGGTACCTCCTCAACCGGTACCGGGGGACTACGGAACCCTGGCCTGAACCCTTGACTTGGGTCAGAGCCCGCCGTCGAAGAACGCCGCCAGGGCCAGCGCGGGGTCTGCCGCGGTGCCCATATTTGCTACGCCGACAACGATCAATCCCAGCGTGAACAGTGCAGTGAGAAGACCTATCGACCCCGACATGAATCTCGTCCGTCGCTCGGATCGTGCCGTTCTCGCGAAGCGTGCCCACACGACCACAGTCACGGCCAGTGATATTGCTGCCGCGATCAGCGCGATCACCGCCATGGCCAAGTGATACCGCGCGAAGTCGCTGATCATCAGTTCGAGGGCGGGACTTTGCTGATTTCCGGTGCCCGTCGACTGAGCGAGCTGTTGTCGGACCTGCCCGACAGTGTCGCCAAGTGCCCCATCCGCCTGGGCCACGGGCAACATCGAGATCAGCGAAGAGAAGGGTGCAACGACACCTTGGATATTTGCCATCACGAGTACCGAAGAAAACATCGCGAGGAGCGTGACCAGCGCTCCCGCCGAGACGAATGCGAGTTTCTTTCCAGCCGTCAGAGGGCCGGCGTTCACGAACGACGCCTTGAGCATCCGGCCGAGTGCGAGTAGAACCGTCAGCAGGATTACCGCGATCACGGCCTTGGCCACGTGGTACCGCAGCCAGTAGTCGACAGCGGGCTCCAAGCTCGGCGAGAAGGCTTGGACACCGGAACTCCAGTATTCGACGAACGCGGCGCGGACCGTGTCGACGAGTTCTCCCTGGTCTGCGTACCCATCACCCGGCCTACTCGTCAGCATGCCCGGGGCGAGAACGAAGGCAGCGGAGAAACCGGCGACCAACGCGATCAACGCGGCGATCTTGCGACCGGAGGACTGCGTCGAGCGCGACGGCCCCGCAGTGTTGTGCCGTGAAGAATTGTGCAGTGGGATTCCTCCAGCGTGATGAGCGATCATCTGGTCACCGTCCACAAAGTCATGTCACCGAGTGTAGAAATCGGTACACCGGACTTCATCGTTCGAGAGGATGATATTTCCTGCGACGGCGTCCGCCCGCCCTCGCCGCTGCCGTCGACATCCTCCTCAGCACTCGACGACATTGACGGCGAGCCCGCCTTCACTTGTTTCCTTGTAACGCACGGACATGTCGTTTCCGGTTTGGCGCATGGTTTCGATGACGGTATCGAGGCTCACCACATGCGTCCCGTCACCGAGGTATGCGAGCTGAGCTGCGGTGACTGCAGTCGAGGCGGCTACGGCATTTCGTTCGATGCATGGGATTTGGACCAGGCCACCAACCGGATCGCAGGTCAGCCCCAGATGGTGTTCCATGGCAATCTCAGCGGCATTCTCGATTTGTCGTGGCGATCCGCCCATGACAGCGCACAAGCCGGCTGCCGCCATCGCGCAGGCAGCTCCGACCTCGCCTTGGCACCCCGCCTCCGCGCCCGAGATCGAGGCATTCGCCTTGATGATCGATCCGATTGCGGCAGCGGTGAGGAGAAAGGTTCGAACGTCGTGAACACCGGCGCCCGCCGCACGTATGTGGTGGTATAGCACTGCCGGCACGATTCCTGCGGCACCGTTCGTCGGAGCCGTTACCACGCGGCCACCTGCTGCATTTTCTTCGTTGACCGCCATGGCGTAGACGGTCAGCCACTCGCGTGAGGAGGGTGCGCAGTTACGTTGTTCCAGTTGAATGTTCGCAGACCGTGCTCTTCGGCGAACTCCGAGACGCCCGGGCAATACACCTTCGGTCTGGGTGCCGCGTTCGATGCATGCGCGCATCGCGGACCAGATCGCGTCGATGCCGGTGAATGCTCGATCCTGGCCGTGCATCGCGATTTCGTCCGACAGTGCCAGTTCGGCGATAGTTCCGGAGCCGCATTCCGCCAGTAGCTCTTTCGCGGTTCGATAGCGTGAGTTGATCGAATGCGCGCTTGCTTGCGTCTCCGTTCCGGCGCGCAGTACGAATCCGCCACCGATCGACAGATATATACTCGTACAGACGATTTCGCGACCGCTGAAGGCGGTCAGTGTCATCGAGTTGGGGTGCCCGTGACGGCGAACGAGCGGCTCGAACACCATGTCCTCGTGAGTGAACACAACGTGCCCGAGTGAGCCGCCGACGAGCTTCACCGATCCGCCGTCCGAGAGCTCGGCCCAATGCCCGTGAACGTCGTTCGGCTCGCACGTTTCAGGATCCAACCCACGAAGTCCCGCGATCACCGCGTCGGGAGTGCAGTGCCCTATTCCGGTGGCGGCGAGAGAGCCGTGCAGATTGCAGCGAATTCGGTCGACCGACGCGGTCAAGCCGGCGTCGGAGAGCTCGCCGACAAAAGTGCGGGCGGCTCGCATCGGACCGACCGTGTGTGAACTGGAGGGCCCGATCCCGATGGAGAAGAATTCGAGCGCGGAAACATAGACGCCGGTGGTGCTCATTCGGCGCTCGTGACGGTAGTCGCTCCTGACTCGCGCTGGGCCGCAATCGTCAGGAGGTTGGAGCGCGAGTCCCCGGTGGCGGCTCGGATCACAGTGCGTGCCATTGCAATTGCTCCGTGCAGAACAGCTTCGTCGCCCGCTGCGGAGCGGGCATCAGCGGCAAACTCGATCGTGTGAGGAACTCCGGTAACGCCGCGTAACGCGATCATCGGGTGGATCGAGGGAACCACCTTCGACACGTTGCCCATGTCTGTCGAGCCGCCGGTCAGGGGAGTTCGGGCGGCCGCGGTGCGGCCCAGGCTCGCGATCTCCTCGTCCCAGATCGTCGCCAGCACGCGATGTTGAACAAGCTCCTCGTACCGAGGTTCGGCGCGTTCGGTCGACCAAGAGCAGTCGCTGGCCACAGCTGCGCCCTCGAAGCAGGCGAGCATACGACGCTTGGCGTCCAACAGCACCTCGAGTTCTGCGGCCCGAACTTCCGCTCGCACCAATGTCGAGGCCGGAATGATGTTTGTTGCTTCGCCGCCGTGCTCGACGTAGGCGTTCAGCCTGACGTCGGAAGGAAGTTGTTGACGGAGGAGTCCGATGGCGACCAAGGCGATCGTGGCGGCGTCGCCTGCGTTGATGCCCTTGTGTGGCGCAGCGGCCGCGTGTGCGGCTCTTCCGGTGTAGGTCACGTCGAACCGGTCGACTGCCTGCGTTCCGGTGACGGTGCAACTGACGTCTTCACCTGCAGCGCCGTGGACCATGATCGACATCGCCGCGCCCTCCCATGCGCCACGTTCGAGCAGCAAGACTTTCCCGCCGCCATGTTCTTCGGCCGGCGTACCGAGAAGGACGACGGTCAGGCCGTGTTCCTCCGCGACCTCTCCGAGCGCGATCGCTGCTCCCAGTCCGGCAGCGGCGATGACATTGTGTCCACACGCATGACCGATGTCGGGAAGGGCGTCGTACTCGGCGCAGACGACGACGCGGAAAGGGCCGGAGCCCCGCACCGCTTCGAATGCCGTCTCGAGGCCGTAGGCGGCGCGAGTAACCGTGAAGCCGGCTTCCTGCGCGGCGTCCGCCAAGAGGGCCGACGCATGATGCTCTTCGAATGCCAATTCTGGGTGAGCATGGATGGTGTGGCTGACGTCGATGAGGCGTGATGCCCACTTCTCGATCGTGCTCGAAACCGAGTCTGTGCGGGTGCGGGTGTCAGCGATGGACATGGGTATTGGTTCCTTTCAACATCTTTGGTTCTCAGCGTTTTCGGGTGCAGTTCTAGTGCCAGAGGCCCAGCGCGAACTCCGCGACGACCACGGAAAGTAGGTAAGAGGCGAGGATCGCGACGATTCCGACGGGCACGATCTTCCAGCCGATCGTCTTGAGCAAGGGAAGGTCCTTGCCGAGGCTGAGACCTGCGACAGTCAAGGTGAGGGTGCAGATCGAGAGAAAGTCGACAGTCCCGACGGTGCTCGAGACGAAATCACCGATGGGGGACCACGGTGTTGTCGCCAAGGCACCGATGGTGATGATTGCGATCATCGCCGCGATCTTGCCGCGGGTCAGGCGGGCCACGCCGACGCCCAGGAGCAACAATCCGGTGAGGATCAAGTAACCGACGATGATCGATCGAGATACGCCACCCGCTGCGATCGAAGAGACGATGACCCCACCGACGAACAGAATCGGAACGATGGTGGTCAGCGGCACGGTGACGCTCGGCGCAACCGCTCGTGGGGCAGTGTCGGCTTTCCGTTCGCTGGTCGTCTTCGAGCGCTTGGTGAGTGCGCCGTAGATTCGATCAGCAAGGGGGAGTGCGACATACATGCCGACATACACGCCGAGGAGGCCGGTGATGATGTTGGATGTGGCCGCCACGGCGAGTACCTGGTCGGCCATCTCGGGGTGCGCCGAAACGACGCTGGCGGCAGCGGCAGCCATCATCGAGCCGGATCCGACGCCGGCACCCATCGCCAACGCGAGGGGGTCGAAGATGTTGAAGGATGTAGCCAGTGACGCAATCAGGCTGATCAGCACGGCACCGAACAGAGTGCCGAAGACGTACATCGACAGGACTCCACGGTACTGGTCGGAATCGGGGCCGTAGCGTTCGCTGACCATCGCGAAGGAACCCTCGCGGTCGATGGAGAAGGTTGCTCCGACGGTGGCCGGCCCCATCCGAAGGAGTACCGCCAGCGGGAGTGCGAGAGCGATAGTGCCGAACAAGTGCCCCAATTCCTGCAGTAGCAGTGCGGGGCCCGCCTCGAACAACAATTGGATGTTCGGGCCGATGGTGAAAGACAACCTTGCACAAAGCAAGAGAACAGCCAGGCCCATGATTGCCGAGGCTGCAGCCTGTAGGTCGAGGCCGAGTGGTTTCCACTTCTGGCTCGAGACGACACCGCCGGCAATCAGTCCCCACACCATGGGCAGGATCGTGATGGCGGCAGCGCCGACGGGAATCACTGCGGGGCCGATCAGTTGCGCGCCTGCCGCAAGCCCGAGGAGCAGAGTCACCACGATCCACAGGCGTGGCGACCGCATGGCGAAAACGACTTTTTGCGTCGCGGTTTGATCGCTGACCGGAGAATCGTCATGCGAGACAGGGAATGCTTCGGTCATGTCGGTGTCTTTCTCGAGGGGGCGAACGAACGCAAGATGTAAGCGTTCTCGAGGCTCAGGATTTGGTGGACTATTGATGTGATGAAGTTAGGATCGACGCGTTTCGATCCTGTTTCGGTGCAGCATTCTTTTGAAAGTGAGGTCCTCGGTGCAGGATCAGATGCTCAAGGACGACGATCTTCGGCTGTTGAACGCACTGCAGATCAGGCCGCGAGCGTCGTGGTCCGAGCTTTCACGCGCGATCGGTTCCGACCCGGTCACCCTGACCAGGCGTTGGGAGCGTCTGCACTCGCAAGGAATAGCGTGGATCGCTGCGTACCGTGGTGGACCCATCGTGTCGGCGACCGCACTTCTCGAGATCGAATGCGCACCGGCACAGACCATGAGCGTTGCCGAACAGATCGCGCACGATCCCGAAGTTCTCACAGTCGATCTCACAACCGGCAATCGGGATCTGCTCGTCACGCTCACCTGCACTGACCTCGATCAATTGTCCAGGTACGTGTTGGAGCGAACACAATCCCTGCCGATGATCACCGCGATGCGAACTCAGATCGTGTCCTCGGCGAACTCCGACGCGAGGAACTGGCGTCTACGTGCTCTCGATGCGGAAGAAATCGCCGCGCTCGAGTCGGCCCCGGCGGGAAAGATTCGTGGTGTACGCGCCGGCGAAGAGGAACAGTCGCAGCTGTTCGACATTCTTTCTCGCGAACCACGTGTCACCGTCTCGGCACTCGCTGCGGCCCTCGGAGTCACGCCGGCTCGCGCTGGGGCGCTCCTTTCTCACGAGCTGTCGACGGGGCGACTGGTCGTCCGCACGGAGATTGCTCGGCCCTACTCCGGCTGGCCGGTCTACGCCTGGTACTTCTTACGTCTCGACGGGCGAAAGGAGGCAATTGCTCAGCGTCTTTCGCACCTGCGTGAGGCGAGGCTTGTTGCTTCTACGATCGGCAGCTACGACATCGCATTGGCGGTGTGGCTGCGCTCGATCGACGACGTGCAGCGTCTGGAAGGTTATCTCGCCGACCAGTTTCCGGGCGTATCCGTGGTGGACCGGTCGATCGTCCTGCGTACGCCGCATCACCTGCATCGGACGATCGATGTGTCGGGTCGAAGCATGCCGAAGCACGGGTGATCCGCAACGCGTTCGCTCGGGTCGGGTGCTCTCCGACTAGTTGGGGATCGCCACGTCGACGATCAAGCCGAAGTGATCGGAACCTTCGATCTCGATCCGCTCGAGTGACTTCGCCTGACCGCCCCGCAGAAGTACATGGTCGATGCCGACGATCGCGGGAAATTTCTTGTCCGCCGGATAGGTGCGCACGATGCCTACCCCCAATTGGTCTGCGGCATCGGAGTAGCCGACATCGAGGAGGTCACGGAATTGCTTGTGCGTGAATGTGGTGTTGAAGTCACCACTGACGATGACGGTTTCCTCGGCGGCAGCAGCGTCGAGCGCGTTTCGCAAAGTGCTCAGCTCGGCAGTCCACACGTCGGGCGGGGTCACGTACGCCGGTCCGGGGTGAACCGCCAGAAGGGTGAACGGAGTCGAGAAGCCCACTTCGGCAACAAGATTGGTCGGTCCGAATCCGTTCAATTCCTGAGTGTCCGTCAGCGGATAACGGCTGTAAATACCGGCGCCACCCCCGCCGGCCTCGTCCGGTACCAAGTAGTGATGCGGCAGCAGTTGCTCGAGTCCTTTATCTCTGAGAGAGCCTTCGAGTGATGTGGTCAGTTCCTGAACCGTCAGGACGTCGACTGCCTTCTCGCGCACCGTCGCAGTCAAACTGGCGGGATCTGCCTGCCCGAAGAGAAGGTTTGCTTGCATTACGCGCAGAGTCGGCCCGTCGATTTCGGAACTGTTTGCCACATACAGTGGACTGATCACCGACGCGCCCACCGCAATCAGTACCACCGAGATCGCCAGCAGGATCCAGCGGCGAAAGACCAGGCATATCAGGGACGCTGCGAGTGTGACCGCAAGCAGTATCGGGACGAAGGAGGCCACGGCGATCAACGGGTTGATCGGCTTGGTGGAGTACAACGCGATCAGCGCGACAACGCCGACGGCGATACCGCCCACGCCGGCGACCTGAGCGATACGGCGTGCCGGAACATTGTCCGTCGTGAATCCCATACCAAACGGTACCCAATGCAGCCACGGCTCCCGACTGCCTGGCGTTTGTCAGTCGTCGGTTCGGGTGCGGAATGCGTTCACGGCGGCTTCGACGGTCGGGTAGAAGTGCGTCGAATCGAATCGATCCCCGACTCCGAATCGGATGAGTCGATCCTTGATCGGACCTTTCATCTCTGCGAATGCCAACCGAATTCCTTTGCCTTCGAGGAATGTATCCAGATCGACGAGTTCGTCGACTGCCGTTGTATCGAGTCCGGTGATCGGTTCGGCGGCTATAACCACCCAGTCGACCGGATCTGGCGCCTTGGCGACGACGGAGCGAACGTACTCGTCGAAGATCTCGCCGTTCGCGAAAAACAGTGGCGCGTCAAACCTCACCAACACCAGGCCGGGGATGCGATGCCCATCTGGATGGCGTTCGATGTCGTGGAATCCGGCGGGTTCGCCCGTCTCGACGAGTTCGGTTCGATGTGGCTGCCATACCTGCGCGATGACCGCTGCGAAGGACAGTCCGATCGCTACAAGGATGCCTTGTAGCACACCGACCAGGGCGACGCCCAGAAACGCCGCGACGGCGAGGCCGAATTCCACGGTGCTCATGCGCCACATGCGGACCATGCCGCCCACGTCGATCAGTGCACACGCGGCGACGATGACGACGGCGGCCAGTGTTGCATCGGGCAGATATGCCGTGAGTCCGGGAGCGACGAGGACGAACACCAGGACCGCGAGCGCCCCGACGACGCCGGCCAATTGTGTGTGCGCCCCACTCTGTTCGGCTACCGGAGTTCGTGACCCGCTCGCCGAGATCGGAAACCCGCCGAACAGCCCGCCGGCCACGTTCGCGACACCGATCGCCTTCATTTCGGTACTGCCGTTCACGTCCTCGCCGTGGCGGGCGGCGAAGGTGCGCGAGAGAACGCCGGTGTCGGCGAAGGCAATCAATGCGATACCGGCGGCGGGCCCGATCAGATGGCCGACGTCCTGCCAGGTGACTCCACCGACGGAAGGGAGGGGGAGTCCTTCCGGCAGTGCGCCGACCATGCCGATGTCATCGGTGAGACCGGCGGCAGCGGACAAGACTATGGCCGCGACAACGGCCACCAGAACGCCGGGAACAACAGGTACCCAGAGCCGGAAGGCGACTATGACGACTAGCGAACCGACACCGATGGCGGCAGCGAGGGGGTCGACGTCGCCACCCACCAGGGCCTTTGAGATCCCGCCGATTTCACCGAGTAGACCGGACGCGTCGACGGAGAATCCGAGCAGCTTGGGAATCTGACCAACTACGACGACGAGTGCAATGGCGTTGAGGTAGCCGAGGCGGATCGGTTTCGAGAGGAGTTCGGTCACGAAGCCGAGACGAAGGATTCCGCCGATCACGAGGATGAGTCCGACAAGAATGGCGAGAACACCGGCTAGTGCAAGCGCATTCTCCGAATCGCCGACCACTGCCAGCGGTATGACCGCGGCGGCAATCAGCGGCGCCAGTGACGAATCAGGTCCGAGTACAAGGATTTTCGAGGGCCCGACTACCGCGTAGGCGAGCAAAGGCACGATGGTGGCGTACAGCCCGGCGTACGCAGGCAACCCGGCGGCCTCGGCGTAGCCCATGCCTGCCGGGATGAGCAGGGCAGTCAAGACGAGTCCGGCAGTGACGTCTGTTCGCAACCACTCGCGGCGATACCCACGGGCAGTCGCGACGCCCGGTAGCCGACCTAGACTCTCCGCCCACATCATCGTTTGATTGTCCTCCCTCAGTGGAGCGAACGGGCGCGCTCGGGGGCAACCGCGGTGGTCGCAGGGAGGGGCGCAGGTGCCTGTGCGAGGCGGCGGCGTCGAATAGCCTTGTCCAACTCGACGACAACCGGGATGATCAGCGACCAACCCAGGCAGGCGAGCCACTGGGCGCCGGTCAGTGAGGTTGTCATGAGGAGGTCCTGGAGGACGCCCGCCTCGACGGCGAATACGGTCACGACCGTGGGGATCGTCAAGATCTTGATGGCACCGAGAACCGGTGGAACCACGCCGGACTCGGGATCACGCCGCATGGTAAGCCCCGCGAGAATCGAACCGAGAGAGAGCACTACGAATGCTGTGGTCATGGGAACATTCGCCTCGGAAGTACTCATTTCACCGGGTGCGAGAAGCATCGCCGCGAGTGTCACGGCAAATTGCAGGACACCGTACGCGAGCCACTGAGCGACTGCGCTTCGATGTGCGATCGGCATCTTGGGATCGCGCGGAGGCTTGTTCATCAGATCCGGTGGCGGCGGGTCGAGCATGATCACGGCGACGGGGAACAGTGTGATGAAGAAGTGCTGGAACAGCACCATCAGTGGCGTCAGTGCCACACCCTCGTTGATGGTGAAGATGCTCGCAGCGAGGAAGAGGAGAACCAAGGAGAAGAGTTTCGACATCTGGTAGCGGATGTACGAGACGATTTTTCCGTAGATGTTGCGGCCCAAAGTGATCGCGGTGATGAGGGTGCCGAAGTTGTCGTCGGTGAGCACCATCTTGCCCGCCTGTTTGGTCACCTCACTGCCCGAGCCCATGGCGACGCCGATGTCTGCCTTCTTCAACGCGGCGGCGTCGTTGACCGCGTCTCCGGTCATCGCGACGACGGCGCCACCGCTCTGCATGACATCGACCAAGCGAAGTTTGTCCTGCGGAGTGACGCGGCCGAACACGTGCAGGTTCGGCAACGCGGTCGACAGTTCTTCATCGGTCATCGCTTGCAACTCGCCTCCGCCCACCGAGCCCGGGCCGAGTCCGAGTTCGGCACCGATCGCTGCGGCGGTGATGGCATGGTCGCCGGTGATCATGCGGACCTCGATGCCGGCCCGGTGTGCGGTGCGCACCGAATCGACCGCCTCCGGGCGTAGCGGGTCGATGATGCCTGCGATACCGACAAACGTCAGGTCCTCGACGCAGGACATGGGGTCGGCCACGACAGCGTCTTCCCGTCCGTCGAGTCGCCTCACAGCGAATGCAAGCACCCGAAGACCCTTTTCGGACATCGACTGATTGGCGGCCGTGAGTTCCTCTCGGACTTCCTCGATCGGTACCGGTCGGCGGCCGGGGAGGAAGGCCGAAGAACACCGAGCGAGGACGACATCGGGTCCGCCTTTGACCAATCCGACGAACTGGCTTTCGCCGTCGACTTCGAGGTGGTGGTACGTGGCCATGAACTTGTACGCGGAATCGAACGGAACCGTTGCCACCCGCGGGTAGGTCCGTCTGGTCAGTGGGGCGTCGGCACCGATCTTTGCCGCGAGCACCACGAGCGCGGCCTCGGTCGGGTCGCCGACAACTTCCCCGGAATCGGAAACCGTGGCATCGCTGTCGAGACACAGTCCGTATGCGAGAAGGGTGAAGTCGGGCGGCGCCTCGCCGGCAACCTGCGTTATCCTTCCCGCTTTGGCATAGCCTTCGCCCTCGACCGTGTACCAACGGCCGTGGACGTACAGCGATCGGACGGTCATCTGGTTCATGGTCAGCGTGCCGGTCTTGTCCGAGTTGATTGCACTGGTCGCGCCGAGTGTTTCGACGTCGGTCAGGTTCTTCACGACGGCCTTGGCGTCGGCCAGTTGACGGGCACCGTAGGCCAGCATCGCCTGGACGAATGTTGGCAGGCCGGTCGGAATCGCGGACACTCCCATTGCGATACCAAGGAGCAGAAGCGTAGTCAGGTCCTGCCCACGAAGGAGCTCGATGACGACGATGACGATCACTGCCGTCCACGCGATGATTCCGAGAAGTTTGGTGAGAGAGTCCAATTCACGTTGAAGTGGCGACTTGCCAGGGGCGACCGCCGACAACATCGACGCGATCTGGCCTATCTGCGTCTGCATCCCGGTCTCGGTGACCACCATGGTCGCCGTGCCGCGGGTGACCGAGGTGTTCTGGAAGACCAGATTGCTGCGGTCTCCGAGCGGAATATCCTCGTTGTTCAGCGTATTCGGGTCCTTCGGTATCGGCGCGCTTTCCCCGGTCAATGCGGCTTCCTGCGTCTCCAGGGTGGTGGTGGCGAGCAACCGTCCGTCGGCAGCGATGATGTCTCCTGCCTCGACTTGGACGATGTCACCCGGCACCAGTTCGGTAGCGTCGAGTTGTATCAGGTTCCCGTCACGAATGACCCGTGCTTGGGGCGTCTGCATCTTGGCGAGGGCGTCGACGCTCGCCCGTGCCTTCAACTCCTGTCGAGTTCCGAGGACGATGTTGAGCACGACGAGCACCGCCACCACGATTGCTGTCGGCACTTCACCGATGGCGATGCTGACCGCGGCCACGGCGACGAGCATCAAGTTCATCGGATCTTTCAGCTGCAACAGCGCGATCGACCACGTCGACGGCGGTGGCGTCGAGGTGATTTCGTTCGACCCGTAGCGTCGTCGCCGTTGGTCGGCCTCATCCGACTGCAGTCCGCGCTCCGGGTCCGACTGCAGTATGGACACGACTGATTCGCCACTCTGCGCATGCCACGGCGTGGGGCTCATGACCGCACATCCTTTCCTTGGCGATCGTCAATACCGGGTCGGAATCCAGTGCAGCGGTTGTTTGGGCGTCTGGTAGCCGTGAGCCTTCTGCCGTTTCGGCAGGGTGATGTCCGTGGATTGCACGGGCTCGTAGGGGATCTGACTCAGAATGTGGCTGATGATGTTGAGTCGTCCGCGTTTCTTGTCATTGTTGTTTGCGACATACCATGGCGCCCAGCCGGTGTCGGTGAAGCGAAACATCTCGTCGCGGGCACGCGAGTAGTCGTACCAATGACTGAACGACTTCAGATCGAGATTCGACAGCTTCCAGATCTTTCGAGGGTCGTCGATCCGGCTCTGCAGACGTAAGAGCTGCTGTTCTTCGCTGACCTCGAGCCAGTACTTGAGCAGAATGACTCCCGATTCGACGATCGCGCGTTCGACGGTCGGAATGAGCTGGAGAAATTGATGTGCTTGTTCTTCGGTGCAAAAGCCCATTACTCGTTCTACACCGGCACGGTTGTACCAACTTCGGTCGAAGATGACGATCTCACCGGCAGCCGGAAGATGCGGGACGTAGCGCTGGACATACATCTGCGAATGCTCTCGCTCGGTCGGGGCGGGTAACGCAACGACCCGGAACACTCGCGGACTCACTCGCTCGGTGATGGCTTTGATGACACCGCCCTTCCCCGCGGTATCTCGACCTTCGAATACGATGCAGACCTTGGCTCCAGACGATTTGACCCACTCCTGCAAAGCCACGAGTTCGCCGTGCAACGGCTTGAGTTTGCGGCGGTACACCTTGTTCTTCATCGGCTTTTCTGCCACGGGCGGCGCGTCGTCGGTAAGGGTCGACGGGGTGTCGTCGTGAAGAATCCGAGCGTTCTTTCCCACTTCCACTCCCTGGCATCATGAGCGCAACGCGAGCGCGCGGGGAACCGTCCGCCCTTATGTGTATGCCCCATATTCGGTGAACCTATTCTCTTCGCAATCGAGACCCGAATCGTGTTGTTTTCGAACCCTTTCCGAGTATTGACGTGCTCGGCTGGACGGACGACCATTAATGGATGACTGGCGACGAAGAGTTGCTCCACGTCGAGCGGGTGATCACTCGCCTGATTTCCCGCTATCCCGCCGTTCCTCCACCGGAGATCGAAAACAGAGTGCGAACAATTCACCAGCGTTTTGCGGGATGTCGGATCCGCGACTTCGTGCCTCTTCTGGTCGAAAAAGCGGCCAGACAAGAGATCTCGGATCGGAGAATCGTGATTCCGATAATGGATGAGCGGTCGGCGAGTCTGAACTCTCTCGAACTGTAGCCGGAACGGGGATCGTCGGCGCATACTGAAATGACCTTGGACCAGGGAGTTCTGGCCGAATGCAGGAGCTCAGGCGCGGAACGTCAGCCTCCCGAACTCCTGATGTGTAAAACCGAGTACAGGGAGCGTTGACATGGAAGGCTTCTGGGAATTCTTCTGGTTCATCTTCGTCTGCTTTGCCTTTGTGGCGTACTTGAGCGTGTTGTTCTCGATCATCACCGACTTGTTCCGTGATCACGAGACTTCGGGCTGGGCCAAGGCGTTGTGGATGATATTCCTCTTCGTCATTCCATTCCTGTCCGCGATGATCTACGTGGTCGTCAAGAATGACGGAATGACGAGGCGGTCGATGGAAGCCGCTCAACAGCACATACACGCGCAGAGTGATTACATTCGAAAGGTCGCCGGGAAATCGCCGACTCAGCAGATCGCCGACGCCAGAGAGCTTCTCGACTCAGGCGCGATCAACGAAGAGGAATTCCAGGCCATCAAGGCAAAGGCGCTGGCGTAGTTTTCGTATCTTCTGCCCCGGGCCTGGCGTCGTCGGTTCCGCCGTCGTCAGGCCCGGCGTCCTGCGCGGCGGCGCGTGCGGGACGAACCAATACTTCCAGTGCGACGAGAGCAACGAGCGCAATGACGACGATCCAACCAACGACCAATCCGGTGGGGTAGCGCCAGAAGAGCAGCAACAGGGCGGCGATGCCGATGATGGCACAGCGCAGTGGGACACGAAGCTGATTGGCCCACCGCTCCACCTGATTCGGCGTTCGGCCGCTTGCAGAATGCCGGACGAAGTCCAACGCCTGCCCGTAGCCTCGACGAACGGCGATCGCCGACGACGACCCACCGATCAGGTAGGCGCCGAGCCCCACCACCACACCGAGGAGCGCAACCGCGCGAAGGCTCGTCCGAAGCGGAACCAGAACTGTGTCGATGACAGCGGTGGCGGCGTCTGGCGAGAGGATATCGGTAGGGACACTGTCGAGGTAGATTGCACGTCCGATCAGAATTCCGATCGCAAGAACAAGCATTCCCAACGCAATCGACAGACCGACCAGGGACAGCGTACGAAGCCTGCGACCGGTTGGCGCAACGGCGACAGCGGCTGCTGCGCAAGCGATTCCCAACCACGGCAGCACCGCCGAGACCTTGTCGAGTGCCGAGACGGCTCGCTGCGCCTTCACCAGCTCGGGGGACTGGAAGAGAACAAACTCCTTGTCCACGGACGGGATTTTGTCTGCGAAAGCGAAGCCGCGGTCGGTCAGCGCCGTTTTCACCCGGTCGATGATCGTGCTCAGTGAAATGCTGACCGTTCCGCTCTGGTCGACCTCGACCGAGTCGGGTCCGTAGTTTCCGGTCATGACGGCGACGAGGGAGTTGTGCGCCGCTCGGTTCGCCTGAATCCAAAGGTCTTCGAACTGCTGCGTCCGAACGAGCGAGGCCACTGTGTCGTGGACGAAACTCTTCGCCTGGCCGGCGATCACCGGTGCCAAACCCACCAACGCCTGGTCCACGCGAGGGGCGTTGGCTTCGAGATTCGACACGTCCGTCAATGCTGTGAGTGCCTCGGTGGTGAGCCCTTCGACGTCGACGCGATCGAAGATCTCGTCCGTGACTTGATTCGTGATCTCCGCTTGCACGGCTGGATTCTCACCCAGTGGCGCTACCGTGCTGACGTAGCGGTCCGTGTCGAGGATCTGACTTCGTACGAAGCGGGTGGTTACCGACAAGACTGCGAGCAGTGCGACCAGCACCAGCAGGATTGTCACCGCGGTCCACCGCAGCCCATGTCGAGGTGGTCGGGAGACTTTCTCGACGGTCGTTTCGCGGGCGCTGGGAGTCTGCTCGCGAAGTGTTGCTACCTCTTCGCGCAACCGGGCTAGTTCGGCACGTTCGTCCTCCTGGAGTGGTCCGTCGCTCGTGCCGTTTGCCATGATGGTCCTCCCGGGACGGAAACTACTGGCGCACAGTTGAAATGCTGAACTGCGAAGATGATTCGGCGGGTGACCTCAGATGACCTCGGGATTCCAGGTCGCGACGGCCCAGATGACGAATACGTCGAGCGCGATGATGATGATCGACCACCACGGCGAGTGGGGTAGCCACAGGAAATTCGCGAGGATCGACAGAGAACAGATGACTATCGCGCCTACCCGTGCCCACGTCGCGCCGGTGAAGAGCATGATTCCGACAGCGGTGACGAGCACACCGAGTACGAGGTGGATCCATCCCCACGAAGTGAGGTCGAATTGGTACGTGTATTCCGGGCCGACGACTGTCACGTCGTCCTCCGATATCGCCGAGATGCCTTGGAGGATTTCGAGCACGCCGACTGTGATGAGGAGAACGGCTCCGCCCAGCGCGCTTCCTTTTGCCACACCCTGCTTTACCAGTGAATCCTCGGACATGACCGCCCCTAGATTTCAAGCGCGAAATAGCCTGGCATATTTCCCTGTCCCGACCTTTTACGGTGGTGAAGTAGCCCGTCGGAGGGCAAATCAAACATTGAGCGCTGCACAGCATTGCGATATTCATTCGCCTACGAATTCGAAAGAACCTACCGTGACGGCATGGATATGGCGGACGTAGGTGTGGCGATGAGGCCTGCACCGGGTGTGATCCGGACGGACCGGCTGGTGCTCCGTACCTACCGCCCAGGCGATCACCGGGATCTTCTCACCTTCTACGGGCGCAGCGACGTATGCCGATATTTGCTCAACGAACCCTGGAGTCTCGCGGAGGCTCGGGAGGCCGTGCAGACCAGAATGTCTCGCCGCGACCTGGCATCGGGCGCGGTGGCACTTGTTGTCGAGTACGGGGGCCGGGTTGTCGGAAGCGTGAGTGCTTGGCGAGTCGAAGAATCTGATTGCACAGCCGAAGTCGAGCACACCGCCGAACTCGGGTGGGCATTTTCGCCCGAGTTCGGCGGCCGAGGATTCGCGACGGAAGCAGTGACCGCTCTGATCGACCTCGCGTTCGCGACACCCCGATTGCGCCGCGTTATCGCGCGAATGGATTCGAGAAACGAATCCTCGGCGCGACTCGCGCAGCGGATCGGTATGAGGCGAGAGGGACATTTTCGGCAGAACGCGTGGATCAAGAACGAGTGGACCGACACCGTGGTTTTCGCGACACTTCGCGGTGAGTGGCCTTCAGTTGCTTGATCAGACCGAGCGGGCTGCTATTTTGCGACCAGTTCGGTCAACTGTGGCACGAGTTCGTCGGTCGCCCACGGAACACTCAGAAGGCTGACGTACATTGTCGCTGCAGTCAGGCGATTGTCGGTGATCCACAGGTCCTTGCCGTTGGCGATGACCGGCCACCGCGAGAACAGAGTGTTGGCCAATGTGCTGTCGACTTCCGACTGATCGCTTGCCCAACCGAGATACACGTCGGTGTCGATCGTGTCGAGCTTTTCCATACTGATGCCGAAAAGGAACGAGTCGCCGGCAAAGTTCTTGGCGCCGTTCACCACGTCGGGAGCGACTGTGAGCCCGAGGTTTTCGACAAACTTGACGCGCGGATCGTCCGGACCGTAGATGGCGGTTTCGGTTTCTCCTTCACGGATGTAGGAACCGAAGGCGAAAGTGACTCCGTTGAATTCGGGATGACTCGCCTTCGATTCCTGGACCGATTCCTCAACCGACTTGATCAGCGCCGCGGTTTGAGCGGGACGCCCGAGTGCCTTGCCGACATCGGTGGCGAGGTTTTGCCACGAGCTGGGCTGATACGGCTTGGTGTCGTACGGGAGGGTCGGGGCGATCGAGCTCAGGCGCTGGTAATCCTGCTCGGAGAAGCCCGAGTACGGGGCAAGAATCAGATCAGGCGCGGCATTGAGAATCTGCTCGAACAGTAGCTCGCCGCTGTCGGAGTAGTACGGCGCAGGCGTGGGCAGCGTCTGGCCCGACTTTTCGAGTTCGGCGCGGGTCCACGGCAGGAACCCGTCGGCGTCGCCGGCCCAAGAGTCCTTCTGCATCGCGATCGGAGTGACACCCAGGGCGATGACCGTGTCTGCCGCTGCGGAATCGAGGGTGAGGATCCGTGTCGGCTCCTTGTCGATGGTGGTCCCGCCGAAAGCGTGCTTGATCGTCACGGGATAGGCGCCGTCCTCGACGGCGGATGCCGATGAATTGTTTTCCTGGGCGTCCGATGACGACTGTGTGCAGGCGGTCAGAGGCAGTGCCGCCGCCAGCATGAGCGCAACAACGATTCGTCGCCTCCGCTGGGGACGAATTCTCTGACGGGCAGATCTGAACACGCGAAACTCCTCGGGATTGATCAGGGAAGTGCTTGCACGACTCAGCGCAGTACGCGCATGAGAGCAGGCTTACCTAAGTGAATGTAGGGCGCGTGCGTGTAGCGAAGGGGCCAGCCGATGTCGACAACAGGTCAGGCTCGAGTCAGTTGACAGCGGCGAGCGCATTGCCGGGGGTGTAGCCGACCGTCTTGCGAAAAGCGGCGATGAAGGAACTCGACGTCCCGTAACCGACACGGCGGCTGACGGCGTTCACACTCATTCCGGTCCCGAGCATGCCGAGGGCCGTGCTCATACGAACCAGAGTGCGCCACTGCGCAAAGCTCAAGGCGAGTTCCGCGGCAAAAATCCGGGTGACCGTACGTCGGCTGAGATTGAGAACGTGAGCCCACTGATCGAGTGATCGATCGTCGGCGGGATCCGACAGCACTTTGTCGACGAGCATCCGTAGCCGCGGATCTCGGGGGATCGGTACGTCGAAGTGAGGTGCTGATGCCGGGGTGAGGAGATCGACACAAACCTGCTGTGCCCGAAGGCGTTGTTCTGCAGGCATTCCGGTGTGGGCGAGGTGTATCAGCAGTGCCCGGGCTGCCTCACTCAGTGTCACGATGCACGGTTCGTTCCAGGCGGGGGGTCCACAGCTCGGGGGTGAAGAGCGTGGCGCGGAATGCGACGTGGGGATTTGCCTGACCTTCGTGGAGGACCCCGCGGGGGATCCACAGGCCGACGCCGGGCGTGACGGTCCAGAGTTGATTGTCGATGATCATGTTGACGACACCGCGGTCGGACCAGATCAGTTCGTGCTCGATGTGAGCGTGCTCTGGCCACCGGGTGATGTGGTCGGTCTCGACGATGTACGTCGTGAGTTGGAACGGCGCCGGGACGGCGCGCGCCATCGGAGTGTGGCGGTCGGATTCCCGTAAGTGGGAATCGTCGTCCAGCTGTGGACCGTCGTCGATTTCACGAAGGGCAGGGATCAGCACCGTGGACTACCTCCAGAGCAAAGTTAGGTAAACCTTACACTGATGTGGGCAGCGATCAGTGACTCGCACCGAGTTCGATGAGAAGCACGCCTGCCGCGATGAGGCCGATCCCGACCATCATGAGCCTGGTCAGCGGTTCGCGAAAGAGAATACGGGATGCGATTGCCGTCAACGCCACTCCGCATGCGGTCCAGATTCCGTAGGCGACGCCGATGGTGAGGCCCGCGTCGAGCGCAAGGGTCAGGAAGGCGAAAGCGGCGAGATACCCCACGGTGACAACCGCGAGCCATCGTTTGTCGCTGCCGTCCTGCGACGCCATCCGTAGTGACAACGTCGCGGTGACCTCGGAAATAATTGCAGCGATCAGAAATACGAAGGTCATGCTGGGTCCGCCGGCCCGCTGTCGGCGGCAGCCTGAGAGCCGAGTTCGACGCACAGCACTCCGCCGATGACCAGTGCAATCCCGATGCCCATGGTGGCCGTCAGAGGATCTCCGAAAAGGAAAGTTGCGAATACTGCGGTCAGGACAACTCCGGTTGCGCCCCAGATTCCGTATGCAACACCGAGTCCCATGCCCTCCCGCAGGACGAACGACAAGGCGGTGAATGCTGCGAGATATCCGCCGACGACCACGATGTACCAAGCCGGGTGATCGAGGGCGGCGCGCAACGACAGCGTCGCAGACACCTCGGTGAGGATCGCGGTGATCAACAACAGCCATTTCTTCACGGTTGGGATTCTGTCAGGCTCCACCGATTCCGGTCGCGCACTACGGTTGAGACATGACGTGCGTACTGCTCGGTGGAATCCGCAAAGGTGACATCCGCCACGACGCGTCGGGTGGCGATGTGGCCGCAACTCCGATCCTCGACTGGGGCCACGACGACGTGGCCCGCCTCTACGAGGACATTGCAGAAGGTGCGATCCGGTCGGCGCAGGAGTTCCTGGTGTCGGCGCATCGCAGCGTCGCTGCAAATATTCGGCCGGTGTACGGCCTCGACGACCGGCAACCCGTCTCGGTGACATTGAGTCGAGAGCGCGGATCCTGCAGTCAGAGACTGGCTATCGTCGAAGCGTTGGCTCGCCGCCGAGGTATCGCCACCCGAGTTCGCGGTCTCGTACTTCGTGGGGAGTTCTGGTACCCAAGATTTCGGCGTCTACATGCGGTGATTCCGAAGTCAGT
Organism: Rhodococcus sp. BH5; assembly: GCF_027583855.1. Lineage (NCBI taxonomy): Bacteria > Bacillati > Actinomycetota > Actinomycetes > Mycobacteriales > Nocardiaceae > Rhodococcus > Rhodococcus sp. BH5. The sequence continues at coordinate 717,716 of NZ_JAJHVW010000001.1, read as the reverse complement.
GCTGCTGGCGTGGCCGGAATTTCTGGTCGACGGACGCTGGCAGGACGTCTCCGAGATCGTTTCACCTGCGGTGGTCTCAGCGCTCGAACCGTTCACGAATACCGGCGAGGAGACACTGTTCGACGCGATCGGACGCGCTCCGATCAGTTGGGGCAAGTCTGTTTCGTGTGATTGCTTGGACTTCTCCGAATTCGTCGACCGCGATCTGGGCACCTTCGAATCTCGCGACGTGCTCTTCGAGGAATTCGGACAGACGATGTCGACCCTCGTCAGAATTCTCGTCGACCCGGTTTTCCGGAACTGGAGTGCATCCGGCTGACGCGCGACGCGAGGTCTAGGCTGTTCTGCATGTCTGTGCGTACCCCATTGGTCCCTGGAACCGTCTCTCCCGTCCTCGCTGTGCCCTCGAAGATCGAACGGCCCGAGTACGCGTGGAAGCCGACCGCCAAAGAGGGCAACGAGCCCTGGGTTCAGACGCCGGAAACGATCGAGGCGATGCGCATCGCCAGCAAGATCGCTGCAGGCGCGCTGCAGGAAGCCGGCAAGGCTGTCGCTCCCGGTGTCACGACCGACGAACTCGACCGCATCGCACACGAGTTCATGCTCGACCACGGTGCATACCCGTCGACGTTGGGCTACAAGAGCTTTCCCAAGTCGTGCTGCACGTCTCTCAACGAGGTGATCTGCCACGGAATCCCCGACTCGACTGTGATCCAGGACGGCGACATCGTCAATATCGACGTCACCGCGTACATCAACGGGGTACACGGCGACACCAATGCGACATTCCTCGCCGGTGACGTGTCCGAAGAGAACCGCTTGCTCGTCGAGCGCACACACGAGGCAACGATGCGGGCCATCAAAGCCGTCAAGCCCGGCCGCGCGCTCAACGTGATCGGACGTGTCATCGAGTCCTACGCCCATCGGTTCGGGTACGGCGTCGTCCGGGACTTCACCGGACACGGAATCGGCGAGACCTTCCACAACGGCCTCGTGATCCTGCACTACGACGAGCCCGCGGTCGAGACGATCATCGAACCGGGCATGGTCTTCACGATCGAACCGATGATCAACCTCGGTGGTATCGACTACGAGATCTGGGAGGACGGTTGGACCGTCGTCACCAAGGACCGTAAGTGGACGGCGCAGTTCGAGCACACCTTGGTGGTCACCGAGACCGGTGCAGAGATTCTCACCCTGCCTTGAGTTCGGAGATGCGCGGCGCTCTGCTGGTAGCCGGCACTACTTCCGACGCAGGCAAGAGCGTTCTGGTGGCCGGATTGTGTCGCATGTTGGCGCGTCGAGGCGTCCGAGTGGCGCCGTTCAAGGCGCAGAACATGTCGAACAACTCCGTGGTCACGCTGGACGGCGGAGAGATCGGCCGTGCGCAGGCACTTCAGGCGCGTGCATGCGGTCTGGAGCCGAGTGTTCGATTCAATCCGGTGCTGCTCAAGCCTGGAAGTGACCGCACTTCGCAATTGGTCGTTCGGGGCAAGGCGATGACCACAGTGGGTGCTCGCGACTACATGCAGCATCGGCAGTGGCTTCGCGCCGTCGTGGCCGAAGATCTCGAATCGCTTCGATCCGAGTTCGACGTAGTGATCTGTGAAGGCGCCGGTTCACCGGCCGAAATCAACTTGCGCGCAACGGATCTTGCCAACATGGGATTGGCTGAGGCTGCGCGGATTCCGGTCGTCGTCGTCGGTGACATCGATCGCGGCGGCGTCCTGGCCCATCTGTTCGGGACCGTTGCTGTGCTCTCGCCGAGCGACCAGGCATTGATCGCGGGATTTGTGATCAACAAATTCCGCGGTGACGTTGCACTGTTGGAACCCGGACTGGAACAACTGCGCAGCCTCACCGGTCGACCCACTCTCGGAGTGATCCCGTTTGCCGACGATCTTTGGCTCGACGCCGAGGATTCGCTTGGCGTCACCGGCAATGCCCCGGTATGGCGCCCGGGCCCACCCGTCGGTTCGGCCTGGCTCACCGTTGCTGCGGTTCGGCTCCCGCGCATCTCCAACTCCACGGACGTCGAGGCACTGGCATGTGAACCGGGCGTGGCAGTTTCGTGGGTGACCGATCCGTCGCGGATTCGCGACGCGGACCTCGTGGTGATCCCCGGTAGTAAGTCCACCGTGAGTGACCTCGAGTGGTTGCGAAGTACCGGCCTGGCCGACGAGATCGTCGCGCGAGCAGGTCGCGGGCAAGCAGTCCTGGGAATCTGCGGCGGTTACCAGATGCTGGGTAATTCCATCGTCGACGACGTCGAATCAGGATCAGGGACCACCGCGGGACTGGGTCTGCTGGACCTCGATGTCGAGTTCGCTCCGGACAAGGTGCTGGCGCAGATGACCGGTACGGCAGACGGTATCTCGGTGTCCGGGTACGAGATTCATCACGGACGCGTCGTGCGCAACGGGGACCACCCATTGCTGGCGGACTCGAGCGGTATGCCGGAAGGCAGTGTGCGAGGGCCTGTTCGAGGGACACACTGGCACGGTCTCCTGGAAAGTGACGACTTTCGGCGCAGCCTGCTGCGTGAGCTCGCGGTTCCCGGTTTTGTTGCTGCACCCGACACCGCGGTTGCCGCGGTGCGAGAACAACAACTCGACCTTCTCGCTGATCTCGTCGAGCAGCACCTCGATCAGGATCTACTCGAGAAACTGATCAACGGTGGGGCGCCTATCGGGCTCCCCGTCATTGCTTCCGCACTCGAAGCCTGAGAGCGCTCCTGCGGGTGTCGACGTGGACGCGGTAGAATAGCCAGGCCTCACTCCCGCGACGGCTCCCTAGTAGGAGTGTGCGCGGTGACAGATCAATTCGACGGCTTGCTGACCGACTTCAGTGACGAGGTGCTGGTCGACTCGGCAATGCTCGGCGATCACGCGGCCTTCGACGTCATCGTCCGCCGATACGGCCCGCACTTGTATCGATTTGCCCGTCGACTGCTCGCGAGCGAGAGTGACGTCGACGACATCGTCCAGGAAACCTGCGTCGCTGCGTGGCGCCAACTTCCGGGGTTTCAGCGGCGCTCGAGCACCAAGACCTGGTTGTTCGCGATCTGTTCTCGCAAGATCTCGGATTTCTATCGAAAAGTCGGCTCCTGCGCCGCCGATATGGACGAACTCCGGGAAGAAGCTGATCCCCGTTTGCGTGATCCGAGCGAAGAAGTCTGCGGCACAGCATTTCTCGACGCCCTGGAATCCGAACTCGATCGCCTGCCACTGCGTCAGCGTGCTGCCTGGGTCTTGCGAGAAGTGGAGGGCATGACGTATCCACAGATCGCTGTTGTCCTGGAACTGAGTCCGGACGCGGTTCGTGGCCAGCACACTCGGGCGAGGCGGAATCTCGGTGTCGCACTCGATCGATGGCGATGACGACTCGGCGGTTTGCCGGGTTCTGTCACCGAACTCACTCTCCTTGGTGCTCGTGAAGCTGGAAGAATGCTTCGTCGTGGATACCGCTTTCGACCCCAGAGGCTTCGACCCGAGAACCGAGGATTCGGTGCCGTCGGTACTGCCGGACGATGCGACGGCAACGGGTGCTGACGTCGCCGTCGAGGCTGCGGAAACTCGGCTGACGGCACGTGCAGTCAGAGAGTTGCTGGCAGCGCTCGGGGGAAGTATCGGCGACGAGGACGAACTCGTGGTTCTGCTCCAGCGCGCCGTCGAAATCGCGAACGACCCCATCGACGGCGCCGACAGCATCGGCGTCACCATCGATCTTGCCGGGCAGACCTACACCGCCGTTCATACCGATTCGCGGACCCTGCGCGTCGACATCGAGCAATACGACGCCGGCGACGGACCATGTCTGCACGCGGCTCGAACCGGTGAAACCGTAGTCGTCGATGCCGAGACCAGCGCAGAACGCTGGCCGCGGTTCGCGGCTGCCGCGAAGGACGAAGGGATCAAGTCCTTTCTCGCGGCGCCGCTCTTCACGCCGGATCAGCGACTCGGTTCGTTCAACCTGTACGGACGTGCCCCAGCGGCCTTCGACAGCGTCGATGCGGAAGTCATGGAGATTCTCACGACAACAGTCTCACGCGCGATCGGAGACTTCTCCCGTTTCAAATCTGCCAAGGCGGTAGCTGACGCCTTGCAACGCGCGCTCGAGACTCGGGCGCCGATCGAACAGGTCAAAGGCATGCTGATGGCCATCCATCGGATCGATGCCGACACCGCATTTCACATGCTGCGCAGGCAGTCTCAGACCACGAACACCAAGTTGCGTGACGTGGCAGCCGAGATCGTCGAGACGTATTCCGCGCCGCCCACCGCGGTCTAGTTCGACGGAGACCGACGTACGGCCTCGAGCGCGACGACCACGCTCGCGGCGACAACCACGTGCATCAGCGCGAGCGTGACCGTGCTGGCGGCGTCGAAGTCCGCGGCAATGGTCAAAGCGATGGTGCCGAGCGCCACGACTGCACCCACGATCTGGGCGATGCGGATGATCGGCTCCCACTTCAGTGAGATCAACATTGCGAGCGACAAACCGACCAGCAGTGGCACCACCGTCAATGTGATGACCCCACCAGGCGCGACGCTCGCCGGCTTTCCCTGATCTGTCATCTCGAAGGATCCGCCCAATGCGAGGCCGATCAACCACAGGATCAGATTGACGACGAGAGCAATTACCGTGGCGCCGAGTACGGCACGTGGCTTGGTGAGGTGGAGGTTGTGTGCGGTTGACGTGATTGCAGACATGGTGTTCTCCCGGCTCGATGCGATGGTCTTGTGACGTCGCTCTGGTGAATAGACCCGCCGGCGGGGAGAAACTCATCGCTGAGGTTGACTATTGCCCGTCGACGACGGGCACTGCGGTGCCGGTGACCGAGATACCGCCGTCGACTGGGATGTCGACTTCGAGCGCACTGGGACGCCCGACGTGTCGGCCCTGGTGGATGGTGATCCGCCGCGGAGTGGCCGCGGGTTCGAGTTTGCGCAGGTAACCGCCGGTCGATGCCGCTGCGGACCCGGTTGCGGGATCCTCGACGATGTTTCCCACCGGAAACAGATTTCGGGCTTCGAAGGTGTTGTCGTCGAGGGGATGCAGGATCGTCACCGTGCCGGCCCACCCCTGCGCGTCCATCAGAATTCGCATTGCGGATGGATCGAAGGTGAACTCGTCGAATGTCGACTGATCACGAAGTACGACGATCGGGTGAGTGTTGCCGGCGTACGAAAGCATTGCGGGATACCGCGCGTCGAGCGCAGACGAATCGACGCCGATGAGCCCGAGCAGCGCTGTCAGCACGGCGTGATCGATCGGCGAGACCGACGGTTCGACGCTGGTGAAGGTCGCGGTGGACCTTCCGTCCTCGTCGGTCGCCGTGTCGATGGATACCGGTCCGATCGGTGTTTCGAATGTGAAGGTTCCCTCACCGTCTCGCTCGGTGAGAGCGATGGCCGTCGCAATAGTGGCATGACCGCAGAACGGTACTTCGGCGATAGGGGAGAAGTACCGGATCCGGCTGTGGCGCGGGTTGCCTCCGAGTTCCGGTTCGATGAGGAACGCCGTCTCGGCATACCCGACTTCGGCTGCAACGGATTGTAATTCGGAGTCGTCGAGTCCACGCGCGTCGAGCAGCACGCCGGCGGGATTACCGCCGGCCGGATCCGAACTGAACGCAGTCAGTCGGAGGATGTCGTGAGAAGTTGCCATGTCGACCATCTTTGTCCGCTGTCGTCCATCGGGGGAAGAGACATCGCGCGATTGCGGTCCGCGATCTTCGAACTGGACTGCCTCCGGAACAAACCGGCCGCACGGCGTCGTTGGTGCAGACATGAGCAATGACACAGACACCGACGACGCGTTGTTCGCACTCGTGGCCGAGGGAAAACAAGGTGTGCTGGCAACCGTCAAGCGTGACGGCCGCCCACAGTTGTCCAACATCATTTACCGCTGGGATGACGAGTCGACGACGGCTTCCGTGTCCATCACAGCCGATCGCGCCAAGAGTAAAAATGCGATCCGTGATCCGCGGGTTTCCCTCCACGTCAGCGCGCCCGACTTCTGGAGCTACGGCGTGATCGAAGGGCTTGCTGTGGTGACACCCGCAGCGGCCGATCCTCACGACGAAGTGTCGGACGCCCTGGTCGAGCTGTACCGGGACATCAGCGGCCAGGAGCATCCCGATTGGGAGGAGTACCGCGAAGCGATGGTGGCAGAGCGTCGACAGATCCTCACGGTGCGCGCTGATCACGTCTACGGAATGACGAGGCTCCCCAAGCCGTCCGGTACCTAGAGCCGCGCCCCACTGGAGTTCGGCCCACCCCCACTTTCGAGCGAACGGTACGTCCGTCGCCTCAGATGCGCCGAAAGCCACTTTCGCTCCGAGTGGAGGCGGTACAGAGCGAACAATTCGGGCTCGTAGCGGCGCGTGAATGTATGAGTGGTCATACTTCTGTCGACTCCAGGGTCCTCCACTGTGTGGATCGCGTACCGTTTCCAGACATGGAATTGACTCGAGTAGCGGTGGGCAGTGGTTCGTGCACCGTTCGGATCGACGGGCCGGTCAGCAAGCATGCGGTACTCCTGCTTCCCGGCAAGGGCGACCCCGTCGACTTGTACGACGATGTGTGTGAGCGACTGCACCATTCGGATCTGCGGACCGTCGCGGTGGAATCGATCGAGAATCTCGACGAGACCTCGGCAGTGGTACTTCTGGACGAGTTGAACATCGCCTGGGTGAACCTGGTCGGTCACCGGGAGGGCGCCGATCTCGCGTGGCTGTTGGCTGCACGTCAGTTCGGCCGCTTCGCGAGTTTGATCGCCGTGGACCGTGGACATCCGTCGGCCAGCGATATTGCCGGCGTACCGCCGGTCGAGGTTCCGACCACCGTAGTCGTGGGCAGTGGAGGTCGGGCCATCGCCGACGCCAGCGGTCGTTTCGTGTACTCCGACTTTCGCGTGACGGAACTTCCGGGTGTCGACGACGTCGTCAAGTCGGCACCGGCCGAACTCGCAACCGAGATCGTGCTGCGTACCAGCCCCTGGTGAAACTCTGACCGACGAAAAGGCGGGCACTCCCATTGCGAGGAGTGCCCGCTTTTTCGGCGTCATAAGGGCTGCGGGGCTCAGATGTCGAGGCCGAGCAGCGCGTTCTCGACCACTTCGGCCAGGGCCGGGTGGATCCAGTACTGGCCGCGCGCCATGTCCTGAGCTGACAAACCGAAGCTCATCGCCTGAATGAGCGGCTGGATGACGGTCGGAGCCTGCGTACCCATGACGTGGGCGCCGAGGATGCGTCCGGTGCCGCGCTCGGCGATCACCTTGCAGATGCCCTCCTGATCCTCCATCGCCCAGCCGTACGCGACGTCGCCGTAAGCCTGCACCTTGACGGTGATGTCGAGCCCGGCGTCGCGAGCCTGCTTCTCCGTCATTCCGACGTCGGCGATCTGCGGGTCGGTGAACACGGCTGCCGGTACGAAGCGGTGATCGGTGCTGCGAAGCCCGGACGTGTCCTTCCACGCGTCCTGGAGCAGGTTGTGCTGAACAACGCGCGCTTCATGGTTGGCGACGTGCTTGAGCTGGTACGGCGAGGAGACGTCACCGAGTGCGAAGACGCCCTCGGCGGTGGTGCGTTGGTATTCGTCGACCACGATCGAGCCCTTGTCGTCGAGTTCGACGCCGGCCTTGTCGAGACCGAGTAGGTCACCGTTCGGCTGACGACCCACCGCGACGAGGAGAACGTCACCGGAAACGACTGTGCCGTTTGCCAGTTCGACGGCGATGTTGTCGCCGTCGCCGCGTACCGACGTGAGGGGGGCGCCCAGATGGACGTCCCACTTCTGTTCGGCCAACTCGGTGAAGCGCTCGGAGATCTCGTCGTCGAGGTGCCGCAGCAGTCGCTGGCTGCGACCGATGATCGACACGCGAGAACCCAACGCGGAGAACACGTGTGCGAACTCGGTGGCGATGAATCCGGAGCCGACGATCACGAGGTGCTCGGGAAGTTCGGGCAGTCGCATGATGTCTTCGTTGGTGTAGTACTTCACACCACTCGACGCGATCTCGTCCGGGATGATCGGACGCGAACCGGCTGCGATGACCACCTGGTCAGCGGTGATCGTCTCGCCGGTTCCGGTGTCGATCGTCTTGTCGCCGGTGAACGTGGCGTGGCCGCGGTAGACGGTGGTGTTGGGACTGTCTTCGCTGCGGTACCGCTCACCACCTGCAGAAATGGGATCGATGCGGCCGAAGACACGCTTGACGATGTCGGACCAACGAACGCCGTCGAGCGTGGCGTCGACGCCGTACTTCTCGGCAGTGGTGACGGTGCGTGCCACCTCGGCGGCGTAGACGAACATCTTGGTCGGGATACACCCGACATTGAGGCACGTTCCGCCGAAGGTGCCCTCTTCGAGGATTGCGATCTTCTTGCCGTCGAACCGCTCGTCTGGCAGCGAGTTTCCGGATCCGCTGCCGATGATTGCAAGGTCGTAGTGCGTCACTGCGCGATCTCCTGTGTGTTGCTTGCTGTGCTTGCCGGACTTTCTGCGGCCGGCGTGAGGTGGCCGTCGAGCCACTCCAACCACAGGTCGAGTTCGGAAAAGGCTGTGGCCAAGGGCTTCTCGGTCGAAAGGAACACGTCGTGACGGGCGCCGTCGATCGGGACGATGGTGGTGCGATCGCCGAGGCAACCGGCCCAACGTGCGATCTGCTTGACGTCGAGCACGGAATCGGCGAGGTCGACGCTCGGGTTGTACGCCTTCGCGAACTGCGACTTCTTCGAGCGCAGAATCAGCGCGGGCACTCCGATGTCTAGGCCGCGGTGAAGTTTTGCGTGACCCGCTCGGACGGCCCGCATCCAGCCGAAGGTAACGGGGCAGCCTGCCAGTGGCTTCCAGTCGAGGTTGTAATCCCAGACGCCGTTGGCCGAAACATGAAGACTGGAACCGTAAGTCGGTAGCCCAGTTCCCGGGATCACCGTCTTCGCCGATACCCGTCCGAGCGCATCGATCGCCGTAGTACCGACGTTGCGCACCACTGAGGGACCCTGAAGGTCGAACCAGGGGCTGTTGAGTACCAGCCCGCAGATTCCGGCGCCGTCGCTGCCACCGGGCTTGCGCTGCAAACGGTTCAGCCAGAGCGGAACGATCAGACCGCCGGTGGAGTGCGCCATGAGCAGCACCTCGCTGCCCTCGGTCTCGCTGCGGACGATGCGCAGCGCTTCGTTCAGTTCGGCGTCGTAGAGCGCAAGGTCGGAGACGTAATGAGCTGTGTGCCCCGGTTTGAGGGAGCGGCCGCACTTACGCAGGTCGAGTGCGAAGAAGGCGTAACCCTGCTCGGCAAAGTGCTCGGCGAGGTGCTTCTGGAAGAAGTAATCGGTGAAGCCGTGCACGTACAAAACGGCACGGTGTGTCTTCACCGCCTCCTTCTGTGGTTGGTAGCGGACCAGTGTTGCGTCCACCTCGCCTTCGCCGTCCGGATCCGTTCCGAGCGGGATCGTCAGCTGCTGATATCCGTCACCGAGGACGTCTGGAACCCAAGTAGTCACAAATCACAATCTAATCGTCGTTTCGAGTGCGCGTTGTAGAGCACAATTGGGGGTGGTGAACCGCGCGTGTACGCACGGGTAACCTATTCGGCGTAACACAGCAGGCGGATGCGCGCACGGCTAATGACAAGGAAGTCGATTCTCCAGTGTCGAATCAGAACGCGGTAGAGACGAAGACGGATGTAGTGCTCGTGGGCGCAGGCATCATGAGCGCCACGCTGGGTGCATTGCTGCGCCAGCTGCAGCCCGATTGGTCGATCTCGACCTTCGAGCGGCTCGATGCCGTCGCAGCCGAGAGCAGCGACCCCTGGAACAACGCGGGAACCGGTCACTCAGCCCTGTGTGAGCTCAATTACACACCTGAGAACTCGGACGGCACGGTCGACATCAAGAAGGCCGTCAACGTCAACGAGCAGTTCCAGGTGTCACGCCAGTTCTGGGCACACGCGGTAGAGCAGGGCATCCTGACACAGCCCAAGGAATTCATCAACCCCATCGCGCACGTGAGCTTCGTTCACGGTGAGGCCAACGCCAAGTACCTCCGTGCTCGTTACGACGCACTTGCCGGCCACACGCTCTTCCGCGGTATGGAGTACATCGACGATCCGGCCGAGTTCAGCAAGCGTTTGCCGCTCATGGCCAAGGGACGCGACTTCTCCGATCCCATCGCCCTGAACTGGAGCCAGGACGGCACCGACGTCGATTTCGGAGCGCTCACCAAGCAGCTCATCGGCTACATCGGCAAGACCGGCGGCAAGATGTACTTCGGCCACGAGGTCACCAACCTGACCCAGAACTCGGACAAGTCCTGGACCGTCAAGGTCACCAACCGTCGCACCGGTGAAAAGCGCACCGTTCGCTCGCGCTTCGTGTTCGTCGGTGCCGGTGGCGGCGCCCTGCACCTGCTGCAGAAGTCGGGCATCAAGGAAGCCAAGGGCTTCGGTGGCTTCCCGGTCAGCGGTGCCTTCCTGCGATGCACCAACCCCGAACTCATCGACCAGCACAGCGCCAAGGTCTACGGCAAGGCTGCCGTTGGCGCCCCGCCCATGTCGGTGCCTCACCTGGACACCCGTGTCATCGGCAACAAGCCGGGTCTGCTGTTCGGTCCCTACGCTGGTTGGTCGCCGAAGTTCCTCAAGCAGGGTCGCGTCACGGACCTGCCCGGCTCGGTCAAGCCGAACAACATCCTCTCGATGCTCGGTGTCGGTGTCAGCGAGCTCGGCCTGGTCAAGTACCTGGTCAGCGAGCTTGCCAAGAACGAAGCCGGTCGCATCTGGGATCTGCGTGAGTTCGCGCCCAAGGCGCAGGCCCAGGACTGGGAACTCATCACCGCGGGCCAGCGCGTCCAGGTGATCCGCCGTGCCAAGGGCAAGGGTGGTGTCCTCGAATTCGGTACCGCTGTGGTCGCCGCTGAGGACGGTTCCATCGCCGGCCTGCTCGGTGCTTCGCCCGGTGCGTCCACGGCCGTCCCGGCGATGCTGGACGTACTCGAGCGCTGCTTCCCGACCGAGTTCCAGGGTTGGAAGGGCAAGCTCCGCGAGATGGTTCCGTCCATCGGCGTCAAGCTCACCGACAACGAAGGCCTGTTCAACCAGGTCTGGGATTGGTCCTCGAAGGTTCTCGAGCTCGATTCCGCCGGTGCTTCCGAATCGGCTCCGGTCGCGGATACCGCCGCGACTGTGTGATAGTCCAACCCATGACGGCAACAGCAGCTTTGAAGCGTTCATGGGCACTCGATCTCGACAACAAGACGTTCTACGAGTTGTTGAAGCTTCGAGTGGAGGTCTTTGTCGTCGAGCAGGCTTGCCCGTATCCCGAGTTGGACGGGCGGGACCTGCTGACGGAAACACGCCACTTCTGGCTCGAGCAGGACGGCCAGGTGGTGTGCACGCTCCGGCTGCTCGAAGAGCACGACGACGGAAACAAGAGCTTCCGAATCGGACGCCTGTGCACGTCGCGTCAGGCTCGCGGCCAGGGCCACACGACCCGCCTCCTGCAGGCCGCACTGGCCGAGGTCGGCGAAGCGCCGTGTCGGATCAACGCCCAGACCTACTTGGTCGAGATGTACGCCAAGCACGGATTCAAGGCTGACGGCGAAGAGTTCATCGAAGACGGCATCCCGCACACCCCGATGCGTCGTGGTGGGGGAGAGCCTTTCGTGGCCGTCAGCTAGTTTGTCGGAGAATTGACCCTGGTCGGCTCGTGGGAAAGCGAGCCGACTAGGGTTTTTTCGATACCGAATGTTCGCGGGGAAGTCCTGTTCGATCCAGGCGCGGTCCCGCCACTGTGAAAGATCTCTCCTCTACCGATAAACCGGGAGATCTCAGCCAGGTTGCCGCGACATTCGAGTGCAGCCAAATTCTCGGCGAGGAAACCGAGAGGTGGAGGGATATCGACGTGCGAAGTGAAGAAGATCGACCAGTGGCGGGCTTCCCGTTCAGTGCTGTGGTCGGCCAGGATCAATTGCGATTGGCGCTGATCCTGTGTGCGGTGCATCCAGGGATCGGCGGGGTCTTGGTCCGCGGTGAGAAGGGAACTGCCAAGTCGACGGTCGTGCGCGCGCTGACTGCGCTGCTGCCCGCGGTCGACGACGCCGGAACGACACGACCGGCCCGCTTGGTCGAACTGCCCGTAGGCGCCACCGAAGACCGGGTGATCGGTTCGATCGACCTGGAGAAGGTTCTGCGTGACGGTGAGCGCGCATTCCAACCTGGACTGCTCGCCGCCGCTCACCAGGGTGTTCTGTACGTCGACGAGGTGAATCTGCTTCACGACCACCTGGTCGACGTGCTTCTCGACGCCGCGGCGATGGGCCGGGTTCACATCGAGCGTGACGGCATCTCCCATTCGCATCCGGCCAAGTTCGTACTCGTCGGCACGATGAATCCCGAAGAGGGAGAACTGCGTCCGCAACTTCTGGACCGTTTCGGTCTGGCTGTCGACGTCGCCGCGTCCCGCGACGTCGACATTCGCATGGAAGTGGTGCGTCGCCGACTCGACTACGAGCGTGACCCCGATGCATTTGTCGCTCGGTACGTATCCGCCGATGAGGAGTTGGCGTCCGAAATCCTCACGGCGCGTGAGAAATTGGACTCGGTCGAGCTGAGCAACCGCGAACTGCGTCGTATCGCCTCGCTGTGTGCGTCGTTCGACGTCGACGGTATGCGCGCGGACTTGGTGCTGGCGCGCACCGCGACGGCCCACGCTGCCTGGCGCGGCGACAGTGAAGTCACTGCGGAGGACGTACGAGTAGCGGCGGAACTGACGCTGCCGCATCGCCGCCGCCGCGATCCGTTCGACGAGCCCGGCTTGGATCAGCAGCAGTTGGACGATGCGCTCGAGCAGGCCGACCAGGATGCTCAGTCGCAGGTAGAGGACGACGCGCGCGACGGAGAGCCCGAACCTCCCGAGAATCACGAAGACCGTGGCCCGGAAGATGGCGGCTCCGATGACGGCGGTCCCGGACACGAAGGGCCGGACGACGACGGGCCTGACGACGACGGCCCGGACGACCCTGACGGACCTGGTGGGGGAGTACGCGCCACCGATCGCCCCTCGGCTCCACCGGCCGGCGAATTCAAGGCCAAGCTCCTCGAAGTTCCGGGAGTCGGTGAAGGTGCACCGGGACGACGCTCGCGGTCCATGTCGTCCCGTGGACGAGTTGTGCGGTCCACGCGGGAGCGTGGGCACGGATTGCATCTGACGAGCACGGTGTTTGCCGCAGCCGAGTCTCAAGTTGCCCGTGGTCGCACTGCTGGACGGTTGCGGCTGGCACCCGCTGATCTCCGCGGCGCGATACGTGAAGGGCGAGAAGGCAATCTGATCGTCTTCGTTGTCGACGCGTCGGGGTCGATGGCAGCACGCGACCGCCTCTCCGCGGTCACCGGTGCGGTTGTCTCGTTGCTTCGCGACGCCTATCAGCGCCGCGACAAGGTCGCCGTCATCACCGTCCGTGGTCGTGAAGCGGAGCTCGTACTGCCGCCGACATCTTCGGTGGACATCGCTGTCCGTCGCTTGCAGTCGATGCGTACCGGCGGCAAATCCCCACTCGCAGAGGGATTCCTGCGTGCTCGCGAAGTGGTTCTGCGTGAACGACTTCGTGACCCGCAGCGTCGCGCCCTCGTCGTCACACTCACCGACGGCCGGGCAACCGGCGGCAAGGACGCGCTGCACCGCGCCCGCGTCGCCGCGCATCTTCTCGCCGACGCGTCCGTCGCGTCCATCGTCGTCGACTGCGAGACCGGCCTCGTGCGTCTGGGGCTGGCGGCCGAGTTGGCGCGAGAACTACGTGGCGGATACGTCCGCCTCGCCGAATTGTCAGCGCAGCAGGTCGCGGGTGTCGTCCGCGCCGCAGCCTAGATCCCAGCTCAGGAGTTCACGATGCCCAAGGGTGTTCCCGAGACAGTTCCCGACGACGGTCTGACCACGCGTCAGCGTCGTAACGCGCCGGTACTTGCCGTGCACACCGGCCCGGGAAAGGGTAAGTCCACCGCCGCTTTCGGCATGGCGCTGCGTGCCTGGAATCAGGGGTTCGACATCGGCGTGTTCCAGTTCGTGAAGAGTGCCAAGTGGAAGGTCGGAGAGGAAGCCGCGTTCCGCGCGCTCGGAAACCTGCACGACGAAACCGGCGTCGGTGGGCCGGTGCAGTGGCACAAGATGGGCGAAGGTTGGTCATGGACACGCAAGGCCGGTAGCGAGGAAGATCATGCTGCTGCCGCTGCGGAGGGTTGGCAGGAGATCGCGAGAAGGCTTGCGAGCGAGGAACATCGATTCTATGTCCTCGACGAGTTCACCTATCCGCTCAAGTGGGGCTGGGTCGACGTCGACGAGGTCGTGCAGACACTGCGCGATCGTCCGGGCAACCAGCACGTTGTCATCACGGGACGCGACGCCCCGCAGGCGTTGATCGACGCCGCCGACCTCGTGACCGAGATGACCAAGATCAAGCACCCGATGGATGCCGGCCGAAAGGGCCAACGGGGCATCGAATGGTAAGTCCTTCCACTCCGGCCGTGGTGATCGCCGCTCCTGCCTCGGGTAGCGGAAAGACCACGGTGGCAACGGGATTGATCGGCGCGCTGCGACGGTCCGGTAGCAGCGTTGCACCCTTCAAGGTGGGGCCGGACTACATCGACCCGGGTTATCACGGACTCGCGGCAGGGCGGCCCGGACGCAACCTCGACACTGTTCTGGTGGGCCCGGATCGCATCGGACCGCTCTACCGGCATGGAACCGCTGGTTGCGACATCGCCGTGGTCGAAGGCGTCATGGGTCTGTTCGACGGGAAGATCGACGAGGCAAACTCGCAGCCGTCGGCGGAGGGATCGACGGCGCAGGTCGCGTCGATCCTCGGTTCGCCGGTAGTCCTCGTGATCGACGCCCGTGGGCACAGTCAGAGTCTGGCCGCCGTACTCCACGGCTTCGCGACCTACGACGCAGGTGTGCGCATCGGCGGCGTCATTCTCAATCGCGTCGGGAGCGCTCGTCACGAGCAGGTGTTGCGTCATGCGTGCGACAAGGTCGGCGTCGCAGTGCTCGGGGTTGTGCCACGGTTGACGGAACTCGAAGTTCCCTCCCGGCATCTCGGCCTGATTCCGGCGGCCGAGCACGGCGCCGCCGCTGTGGCCGCAGTGGACGCGATGTCCGATTTGATTGCCTCGCACGTCGATCTGGGTGCTGTTCGCGCACTCGCCGCCTCGAACGTGAGTGCAGCTGCATGGGATCCGGTTGCCGAGGTCGGCGCACACGCAGAGTCTCGGCCTGTGGTTGCCATGGCGGGTGGCCCGGCCTTCACCTTCGGCTACGCCGAGCACCGGGAGCTGTTGACTGCTGCCGGCGCGGACGTGCAGGTGTTCGACCCGTTGCGGGACGAGCTTCCTGCGGGAACTGCCGCTCTGGTCCTTCCCGGTGGCTTCCCGGAAGAACACGCGGTAGACCTTGCGGCCAATACCGTACTGCTGCAGCAGGTTCGCGATCTGGCGGACGGCGGTGCACCGATCCATGCAGAGTGTGCCGGTCTGCTCTACCTCGCTCGCAGCTTGGACGGTCACAGCATGGCCGGTGTGGTCGGAGTGGATGCGACGTTCGGGAAACGCCTGACCCTCGGGTATCGCGAAGCAGTCGCGATCAGCGACTCCAGCCTCTTCGGCGCAGGCTCCCGCGTCACCGGTCACGAGTTCCACCGAACGTCTCTCGTCTCGGCAGACGCGGACGGTTGCGGAAGTGCGTGGGGGTGGCGGCCCTGGGACGGCGGCAGTGTCCGCGAAGGGTTTGTTCGCGGTGGCGTCCACGCGTCGTATCTCCACACTCATCCGGTGGGGCAGCCCGAATCGATCGCGAAGTTCGTCGATGCCGCACGGCGATGACCTCTGTATAGGCGTGGGATTCACGACGAGTGTCACCGCGAAGGACATCGTCGCTGCGGTGAAGGCTGTGCCCGCGGCGCAAGGGAAGATCGTGGTACTCGCCACTGTGGCGGCAAAAGCTGAGTCTTCGGCTCTTCTGACAGCGGCCCATGAACTGAACGTCCCGATTGTGAGTTTCGCCCCGGACGTACTTGCGCGAGTTCAAGTTCCGTCACCATCGCCTCGCGTCGAGAACGCCGTCGGAACGGCAAGCGTCGCGGAAGCGGCTGCGATCCTCGCGTCCGGGGGCGGCCGACTTGTGCTGGCCAAGACTGCCAGGGATGGAGTGACCGTGGCCGCGGCCCGTAAAGTTCCCTCCAGCTTGACCAATTCTGACAACGAAACGGAGTGCGAGTGAGCGAGTCCACCGCAGACGAGACCAACTACCTGGTCGGCCTCAACCTGACCGATCGACGCGTGGTCGTGTTCGGTGGCGGCACTGTGGCTCAGCGCCGACTCGGACTGCTGGTCGCCTCTGGTGCCCGCGTTCACGTCATCAGTCGCGCGTTCACTCCAGCCGTCGAAGGTATGGCCACTGCCGGTCAGATCACGGTCGAAGAGCGTCCGTACGCCGACGGCGACCTCGAAGGTGCGTGGTACGCCATCGCCTCGACCGACGAGCCGGAAACCAATGCGGCGATCGTCGCCGAAGCGGAGCGTCGCCACATCTTCTGCGTGCGCGCCGACAACGCGAAGCACGGCACCGCCGTCACTCCCGCCAGCGCCGAGTACGACGGTATGAGCATCGGAATTCTGGCGGGCGGCGATCACCGTCGTTCGGCAGCGGTCCGCACCGCCGTCGTCGAAGGTCTTCAGTCGGGCGTGCTCGCCGATACGGCCGAGCCTGCCGCTGCGAGTGTTGCTCTCGTCGGTGGTGGCCCCGGTGATCCCGATCTGATCACCGTGCGCGGACGCCGTTTGCTCGCCCGCGCCGACGTCGTCGTGGCCGACCGATTGGCTCCGCCGGAGTTGCTCGCCGAACTGGGTCCGGACGTAGAGGTGATCGACGCC
Source organism: Rhodococcus sp. BH5 (assembly GCF_027583855.1). Lineage (NCBI taxonomy): Bacteria > Bacillati > Actinomycetota > Actinomycetes > Mycobacteriales > Nocardiaceae > Rhodococcus > Rhodococcus sp. BH5. The sequence continues at coordinate 700,793 of NZ_JAJHVW010000001.1, read as the reverse complement.
GCGAAGATCCCGTACGGCCGTGCCATGGCTCAGGAGGCCATCAACGCCGCGCTGATCGACAACGCGAAGGCAGGCAAGTTCGTGGTCCGCCTCAAGGGCGGGGACCCGTACGTCTTCGGACGGGGATACGAAGAACTCGAAGCGTGTGCCGCTGCCGGCGTTCCGGTGACCGTAGTGCCCGGAATCACGAGCGCGATCTCGGTCCCGTCGGCCGCAGGCATCCCGGTCACCCACCGCGGCGTCACCCACGAGTTCGTCGTCGTCAGTGGGCACGTGCCTCCGGATCATCCGGATTCGCTGGTCGACTGGTCGGCGCTGGCCAAGTTGCGCGGCACGATCGTGCTGCTCATGGCGGTCGAGCGCATCGATCAGTTCGCGAAGGCACTCGTCGACGGTGGACGCCCGGCAACCACGCCGGTCACCGTCATCCAAGAGGGCACGCTGCGCACTCAGCGTGAACTTCGGGCCGATCTGGCGACCGTTGCTCAGCGCGTCAAGGACGAGGAGATCAAGCCTCCGGCGATCATCGTGATCGGGCCGGTCGCGGGCTTTTCCGTCGACGCTGGGTAACGTGAAGTCTTGTGTCTGATTCCCCAACATCTGAAACCGCTTCGGCGAATGCCCCGGTAGCGACTCGAGTCATCGGGCTCGCCATCATCGTCCTGAGTGGTTTGCAGATGATGGTGGTGCTCGACGGCACCGTCGCGAACCTCGCGCTGGCGCCATTGCAGGCAGACCTCGGGCTGAGCGACAGTGGTCGCAACTGGGTGTTGACCTCGTACGCGCTTGCGTTTGGTGGGCTCATGCTCCTCGGTGGTCGGCTCGGCGACGCGTTCGGACGCAAGAAGATGTTCATCGCGGGAGTCTCGCTGTTCACGGTGGCGTCGTTGCTCTGTGGACTCGCCCTGAACGAGGGCATGTTGATCGCAGCGCGGGCGCTTCAAGGTGTCGGCGCAGCCGTGGCGTCGCCCACTGCCTTCGCCCTTGTTGCCACGACTTTCGCCGCGGGTCCGGCTCGTAATCAGGCCATCGCGATTTTTGCCGCCATGACGGGCGTCGGATCGATCGCCGGTCTGATCATCGGCGGCGCATTGACCGAGGTGTCGTGGCGTCTGATCTTCCTCATCAACGTCCCGATCGGCATCGCGCTCGTCGGCATGGCGTTCCGCGCCCTTCGCGAGACGAATCAGACGCGTCTGGCTTTGGATGTCCCCGGCGCGATCCTCGCGACCCTCGGTTGTACCGGTGTTGTTTTTGCTCTCACCGAAGGCCCGGAAATGGGATGGGGGAGCATCGCCGTCATCGGTGCATTGGCGGCCGGATTGGTCGCCCTCGCCGCCTTCCTCTTTGTCGAGCGAACTGCAGACAACCCGCTCTTGCCCTTCTCGTTGTTCGCCGATCGCAACCGTGTCGCGACGTTCCTCGCCATCTTCTTCGTCGGTGGCGCGATGTTCAGCATGACGGCCTTCGTCGCACTGTTCGTGCAGGACATCATGCAGTATTCGCCGTTGCGTGCCGGTATCGCGTTCATTCCGTTCGCGTTCGGATTGGGCGCCGCCGCGTCGGTTGCTTCCAAGCTCGCCGTGAAGGTTCAACCCCGCTGGCTGGTCCTCACCGGCGTCGTGATCATGATCGTCGGACTCCTCTACGGCTCTACTCTCGATTCCGACTCCACCTACCTGGCCAACTTGTTCGCGCCCGTGATCGGGATCGGATTCGGTATCGGCCTCGCGATGGTGCCCTTGCCACTGTGCGCGATCGCCGGTGTCCCGGAGACCGAGATCGGCCCGCTGACCGCAATCTCCCAAGTTGCCCAGACGCTCGGTGGACCATTGGCGCTGTCGGTGATCGGTGCAATGGCGACGTCCAAGACGCTCTCGCTCGGCGGCACTTCGGGCAAGGCAGCGGACATGAATCCGGCGCAATTGATTGCACTCGGAGAGGGGTACACCTTCGCACTTGTGGGCTGCGCGGTCTGCGCCGTGTTCGCCGGTATCGCGGCGCTGTGCATCAGGTTCACACCTTCTCAGGTAGCCCAGGCACAGGCTGCGGAGAAGGCAGCTCAGGGAATCGCCTGATCAGTCCTGTTTTTCCGCTTCGCTAGCCGATACGATCGTTGCAGGACGTGCCGAGAGTCTCGACGGATCGGGGTGCCGTGATGCGGATCGCGGACATATTGCGAAACAAGGGCAACAGCATCGTCACGATCGACGCCCACACGACGGTCAACGGGCTGCTGTGCGATCTTGCCCGCCACAACATCGGAGCCATGGTGGTGGTCGACGACGACGCGGTGGTCGGCATCATCTCCGAACGCGATGTCGTTCGACGCCTGCACGAGCGTGGCCCGGACCTTCTCGGGATCCAGGTTTCCGAGGTCATGACCGCTCTGATGTACACGTGCGTTCCGGCAGACGCGGTGGACAGCATTGCCGCGATCATGACCGAGCGTCGAATCCGGCATCTGCCGGTGATCGAGGACGGCAACCTCCTCGGCATCGTCAGTATCGGTGACGTGGTGAAGAGCCGCATCGACGAGCTCAAGAGCGAACGCGATCAGCTCGAGTCGTACATCGATCAGGGCTGATCGATAGGTTGTCGCACGGTGACTACTCTCGTGTGATGGCCGCATTCCAGGAATCGACAGCAGACACGGTCACCATCGTGGCCGGCCTCGAGAGCACGTTCGCCGACGAACTCGGCGCTCTGACGGTGCCGTGGCAAGGTGCTGCCGCCCCTGACCCGCAGTTGCTCGTGGTGAACGAGCAGCTGGCTGCGTCGTTGAGATTGGACGTAGCAGCGCTGCGAAGTGTGGACGGGATCGGCGTCCTGTCCGGGTCGACGGTGCCGGTCGGGGCCACACCGGTGGCGATGGCGTATGCGGGTCATCAGTTCGGTGGGTACGCACCGATTCTCGGGGACGGTCGGGCGTTGTTACTCGGCGAACTCGTCAGCAGTGCCGGGCAGCGAGTGGACTTGCATCTGAAAGGCTCCGGGCGCACACCGTTCTCTCGGGGCGGCGACGGGTACGCGGTTGTCGGGCCGATGCTGCGCGAATATCTGGTCAGTGAGGCGATGTATGCCCTCGGTGTCCCCACTACGCGCGCGCTGTCTGTCGTGGCGACGGGACGGGACGTTCGCCGCAACGGCGCAGAACCCGGTGCCGTGCTTGCACGGATCGCGTCGAGTCACCTACGCGTTGGGACCTTCGAGTTCGCGGCCCGGCAGGGCGAGGTCTTGCAGCCGCTCACCGACTACGCGATCGCCCGGCACTACCCGGAGCTGACCGAACTTCCGTCAACGGGTACACACAATCGCTATCTGAGGTTCCTCGAGGCGGTCGTCGAGGCGCAGGCGTCACTGGTGGCGAGGTGGATGCTCATCGGTTTCGTGCACGGGGTCATGAACACCGACAACACGACAATTTCGGGAGAGACCATCGATTACGGTCCGTGCGCCTTCCTCGACGCATTCGATCCGGCGGCAGTGTTCAGCTCGATCGACCACGGGGGCCGCTATGCGTTCGGCAATCAGCCCGCTGTACTGAAGTGGAATCTTGCGCGCTTGGCAGAAACACTGTTGCCGCTGATCGATTCCGCACCCGACAATGCGATTTCCGCGGCGTCGGCAGTTCTCGAGACCTTCGACGAGCGCTACGAGGGACACTATGCTGCCGGTTTCGCGGAAAAGCTCGGTCTGGCCCAGCCGTTTGTCGATCGGGCGCTCGTCGACGATCTGCTGACGTTGTTGGCGGAACACGGTGCTGATTGGACGGGCAGTTTCCGCGCACTCGCCGACGAATTGCGTGGAAATTCGGCGCCCCTCGACGACCTCGTGCCACGGGACCACATCGCGTCCTGGTTGCAGCGGTGGCACAGGGCCCTGACGGACCAGGGGCGTGGGGCCGCGGAGACCGCGAGCGCGATGGATCGCGTCAACCCGCTGTACATTCCGCGTAATCATCGGCTCGACGCTGCCCTGCGCGCCGCGACCGACGGCGACCTCGCTCCATTCGAGAAGCTGCTGGAGGTTGTCACGCATCCATTCGACCGACGCGACGAGTGGGCTGACTACACCGAGGCGGCTCCGCGGTCTTTCAGCGAGACGTTCCAAACCTTCTGCGGCACTTGACAGACGAAGCCATCAATCCGTCAGGATGATCAGTTCACGCTCCGACGCGATTTCCACCCGCAGGCCGGCCTTCGACGCCACCCGCGCGACACCCTTGATGTCGGTCGGTTCGGCGCGCGAGACCACCAGCGCACGGGCGAGCAGACCCTTGTGGTGCTTGTTGAAATGACTGACCACCGTGCGACTGCCGTCCGGCTTCTCGGTGAGGACCGTTGCGATCAAGGCGTCCGGAACAGGTCCGAGGTCTTGGTAGGTACCCGATCGTAGATCGATGACAAGGCCGTCGGCTTCGGCGGCCAGGGCCTTCGGCAGCTCCGGCTTCCACAGCGAGCGCAGCGTCCCCATCCCCGGCAGCTTGGACCCGCCAGAGAGGCGGTAGGCGGGGATCAGATCTCCTGCGCGGACAGCACCGAACAGAGCGGAACCAATGGCGATCCGATCGAGCGCCTTCGCCTTCTGGGCGCGGGTGAACGACTTTGCGTCGAGGGCGTCGAAGAGCACGCCGGTGTAGCGCTGTAGTGCGGGCCGCGTCGCGGACACCCACAGCTTGGCATTGCGCTCCACTTCGTCTGCTTGCGTCGGGCCGAGCCCGAGCGCTGAGCACGACGCCTCGACGTCAGCGGCCAGATCGACCAGCGTCTGAACCAGCAATTCGCGCGTTTCGGTCAACTGTGGCATCGACAGTTCGGCCAGATCGAGGGGCGCATCCTTGCCGCCGTCGGACTTGGTTTCTGAGGGAGGCAGCAGTACAAGCACGCTGTAACCGTACCGAGGCCCGCTCGGCCGACTGCGGCGACTATCCTTACACCTCGTGATTACCCGTCTGTCCCACCTGTTCCTGCGTACCCTGCGTGACGATCCCTCGGACGCCGAAGTTGCCAGCCACAAACTGCTGGTTCGTGCCGGCTACGTGCGTCGTATCGCTCCAGGCGTCTACTCGTGGTTGCCGCTGGGATTGCGGGTGCTGCGCGAGGTAGAGCGTGTCGTCCGTGAAGAAATGAATGCAATTGGCGGACAGGAAATCCTGCTGCCTGCGCTGCTCCCGCGCGACCCCTACGAAGCGTCGAACCGCTGGACCGAGTACGGCCCCAACCTGTTCCGCCTCAAGGACCGCAAGGGCAACGACTACATGCTCGGCCCGACCCACGAGGAGCTCTTTGCTCTGACGGTCAAGGGCGAGTACAACTCCTACAAGGACTTCCCGGTCACCCTGTACCAGGTGCAGACCAAGTACCGCGACGAAGAGCGTCCGCGTGCCGGCATTCTGCGTGGCCGCGAGTTCCTCATGAAGGATTCCTACTCCTTCGACCTGACCGACGAAGGCCTGACGGAGTCGTACCAGGCGCATCGCGGCGCCTACGAGAAGATCTTCACGCGTCTGGGCGTCAAGTACGTCATCGTCTCGGCCACCTCCGGTGCGATGGGCGGCAGCGCGTCCGAGGAGTTCCTTGCCGAGAGCGAGATCGGCGAAGACACCTACGTCCGCTGCCTCGAATCCGGCTACGCCGCCAACGTCGAGGCCGTCAAGACTGTTGTTCCCGATTCGATTCCGTTCGACGGGCTGCCCGAAGCCAAGGTGTACGACACCGCGAACACACCCACCATCGACACCCTGGTGGACTGGGCGAACGGCGCTGATCTCGGCCGTACCGTCACCGCCGCCGACACTCTCAAGAACATCATGGTCAAGACCCGCCTGCCCGGCGGCGAGTGGGAACTGCTCGGTATCGGCATCCCCGGCGACCGTGAGGTCGACGAAAAGCGCCTCGAGGCTTCGCTGGAGCCGGCCGAGTTCGTGATGATCACCGAGACCGACTTCAAGAACAACCCGTTCCTGGCCAAGGGTTATATCGGCCCGAAGGCGCTGCAGGCCAACGGCGTTCGCTACCTTGTCGACCCGCGTGTCGTCGACGGCACCAGCTGGATCACCGGCGCCGACGAAGACGGCAAGCACGTGGTCGGCCTCGTTGCCGGTCGGGACTTCACCCCCGACGGAACCATCGAAGCCGCCGAGGTTCGTGACGGTGACGCCTCTCCGGATGGAGCCGGCACGCTGGTCTCGGCTCGCGGTATCGAGATCGGGCACGTCTTCCAGCTCGGCCGTAAGTACACCGACGTCTTCACCGTCGATGTCCTCGCCGAGAACGGCAAGCCCGTCCGCCCGACCATGGGTTCGTACGGCGTCGGCGTCTCGCGTCTGGTGGCCGTCATTGCCGAGCAGCACCATGACGAGAAGGGTCTGCGTTGGCCCGCTGAGGTCTCACCGGCCGACGTTTACCTCGTCATTGCGAACAAGGACGAGACCGCTCGCGAAGGCGCCGAAGGCCTCGCCGCGCAGCTCGACCGCGCGGGACTCGAAGTGATCCTCGACGACCGCAAGGCATCGCCGGGCGTGAAGTTCAAGGACTCCGAGCTGATCGGTGTTCCGCTGATCGTTGTCGTCGGCCGTGGTTGGGCAGACGGCAAGGTCGAGATTCGCGACCGCTTCACCGGCGAGAGCCGTGAGATCGACGCCAATTCAGCGATCGAGGAGATCATCGCCGCAGTTCGCGGCTGATTCGAATAGCTGTCCGGGCCGCCGCAGTCACCTTCCGAGGTGTCTGCGGCGGCCCTTCTTTTCTGCCACAATCGTGGCTATGGAACGCGAACCGGATTGGGCAGAAGTCGACGGCTATCTCGTTTCCACGTTGGTAGGTGAAGATCCGGTTCTCGACGCGGCACTCGCCGCCAATTCCGAGGCAGGTCTCCCGCCCATCGACGTGGCGCCGAACCAGGGCAAGCTCCTCAACCTTCTGGCGCGAATGTGCTTGGCGCGCAATGTTCTCGAGATCGGAACGCTCGGCGGATACAGCACGATCTGGCTCGCTCGCGCGGTCGGTCCCTCGGGCCAGGTCATCACGCTGGAATTCGATCCCACCCATGCGGATGTCGCTCGGGCGAATATCGAGCGTGCCGAACTGGCTGACCGTGTCGACATCCGCGTCGGCGCTGCGCTCGACAGTCTCCCGTTGATCGCGAAAGAAGAGTTGGGACCTTTCGACTTGGTCTTCATCGACGCCGACAAGGAGAACAACACCGAGTACGTGCGGTGGGCGTTGGCCCTTTCGCATCCCGGAACCGTCATCATCGTGGACAACGTGGTGCGTGGGGGACATGTGTCCAACCCGGATATCGACGACGAGCGCGTCAAAGCGAGTCGAGCGGTGTTGGAGATGATCGCGGCCGAGCCGAAACTCGACGGCACCGCCATTCAAACCGTGGGTTCGAAGGGATGGGACGGGTTTGCCGTTGCAGTAGTGAACGAGTGAGCGCAGACTCGAAGCGGTGAGGATGCTGGGGGTAGCAAAGGCGGCATGGCGATGGGTGCGCAGTGCTCCCGGTACCTACGTCTGGTTGCTGGCCCTGCTGTTCACCACGCTCTTCCTTCGGCATCTGCCCGACAATGTCGAGGAGCGTTTTCTCGGCAAGCGCTCGACCAATCTGCATCACCTGGCCGAAGACCCGCTGCGAGTCCTGTTCTCGAGTGCCTTCTGGCTCGAAGGTGGCGGTTGGTTGGGATACCTGGTTCTCTTCACCATCTTTCATGCAACGGCTGAGCGTTGGCTCGGGACGTGGCGGTGGCTGTGTGTTGTCGTCATCGCCCACGTCGGAGCCACGTACATCAGCGAAGGTGTTCTGTACGAAGGTATTCGGCACGGATACGTGGCGGAGTCGGCGGTCAACACTCTCGACGTGGGTGTGAGCTACGGTCTGGCGGGCATCATGGGGATTCTGGTGTACCGCATCGTCGATCCGTGGCGATACGTCTATCTCGCGGGGCTGTTGCTCTTCTACGGTGTACCTCTGATTTTCGCCACCAATTTCACCGCCATCGGCCACATGTCTGCGTTGTTGCTCGGGTTGGCGTGCTACCCGATCACGCGTGCTCGGGCGGGCACGTGGAATCCGATGGACCTGTGGCATTCGCGAAGAATCGCAGGTCTTCCATGAATCGCACCGCGGAAAGTTACCCGCTGGTAGTTTAGCGTCATCGACGAAAGGTAATGACGTGTCTGGCACCGATGGATTGCTCTTCAACCCCCATACTTACGACCCCGCTCAGTTCGATCCGGAGACCCGCCGTTTGCTGCGAGCCACCATCGAATGGTTCGAGAGCCGCGGTAAGAAGCAACTGCTTCAGGACGACCTCGACGCCGTGTGGGTCTCCGACTTTCTCGAATTCGTCGGCAAGGAGAAGTTGTTCGCGACGTTCCAGACTCCGGCGGCATTCGCCGACGGTGACGAGAACCGTCGTTGGGACGGTGCCCGCAACGCGGCCTTGAGTGAGATCTTCGGTTTTTACGGACTCGCTTACTGGTACGCCTGGCAGGTCACGATCCTCGGACTCGGACCGATCTGGATGAGTGACAACGACGCTGCGAAGAAGCGTGCAGCGCAGGAACTTGCCGACGGTGGTGTCATGGCGTTCGGGCTGTCCGAGCGCGACCACGGCGCCGACGTGTACTCCACCGACATGCTCCTCACTCCCACCGACGGCGACGTCGCCTTCCGCGCGAGCGGCGAGAAGTACTACATCGGAAACGGCAACGTAGCCGGAATGGTGTCTGTGTTCGGGCGTCGTACCGACGTCGAGGGCCCCGAAGGCTACGTGTTCTTTGTCGCCGACAGTGCACATCCGAACTATCAGCTCGTGGACAACGTCCTGCGCGGGCAGATGTATGTCAGCAATTTCCGCCTCGACGATTACCCGGTGCGCGAGGAAGACATTCTGCACACCGGCGTCGCCGCATTCGAGGCCGCGCTCAACACGGTCAACGTCGGAAAGTTCAACCTCTGCACCGGCTCCATCGGCATCACCGAGCATGCGTTCTTCGAGGCAATCACTCACGCGCAGAATCGAATTCTGTACGGCAATCCCGTCACGGATTTCGCCCACGTTCGCGCCGCCTTCGTCGACGCGTACTCACGTCTGATCGCGATGAAGCAGTTCAGTGCGCGGGCGGTCGACTACTTCCGCAGCGCCAGCCTCGAGGACCGTCGCTACCTGCTGTTCAATCCCATGACCAAGGCCAAGGTCACCTCCGAAGGTGAGAAGGTGGTCGGGTTGCTGCACGATGTGATCGCAGCCAAGGGATACGAGAAGTCCACGTACTTCCGCGAGGCAGCGCAGATGATCGGCACGCTGCCCAAGCTCGAGGGCACCGTCCACGTCAACGTCGGCCTGATTCTCAAGTTCTTGCCGAACTATCTGTTCAACTCGGCGCAGTTCCCGGAGATCGTCACGCGCGACGACGCCGCCGACGACGAGTTCTTCTGGAACCAGGGGCCTACCCGCGGCGCTGCGAAGATTCAGTTCCACGAGTGGAAGCCCGTCTACGAGAAGCACTCTTCGATTCCGAACGTCGCCCGTTTTTACGAGCAGGCGATCGCGCTCACCGAATTGCTCACTGCTGCAGCGCCGGACGCGCAGCAGCAGAAGGACCTCGATTTCATGCTCAACGTCGGGCACCTGTTCTCTCTCGTCGTCTACGGTCATCTGATTCTCGAACAGGCCGAGATCAGCGGGCTCGACGCCGACGTTGTCGATCAGATCTTCGACTTCCAGATTCGTGACTTCTCGGGATACGCGATCGCGCTGCACGGAAAGCCGTCGTCGACACCCGAGCAGCAGAAATGGGCCCTGGCCGCGGTGCGGAAGCCTGTTGTCGACAGTGAACGCTTCGACCGGGTGTGGCAGCAGGTCAAGGCGTACGACGGTGCATACGAGATGCGCGCATGACCGCGCCGGTTACGCGCGAGCAGTTGATGGCCGTCGTGGAGGGATCCCCGAAAGCCGTCGGCGCGCATGACCGCTCGACCTGGGTGGCCCTGTTTGCCGGCGACGGACAGGTCAACGACCCTGTAGGTTCACGTCCGCACAACGGTCAGGCGGCGATCGAGAGTTTCTACGACACGTTCATCGCCCCCAATTCGATCACCTTCCATGTCGAGCGCGACATCGTGTGCGGCCGGACGGTGTGGCGCGATCTGAGCCTCGCTACCGAGATGTCGACCGGAGTCGTTCTCGACGTTCCGATGCACTTGCGCTACGACTTGGTGGGGGAGCCCGATTCCTTGCGGATCGGAACCCTCTATGCGCATTGGGAATTGGCGACGATGTTGAGCCAGCTCGCGACTGCTGGTGTGGCGGGGGTGAAGGCGGCCGCGAAGTTGACGCCGCAGTTGCTCTCGAACCAGGGGATCGGCGGGGCGCTCGGGTTCTCGCGCGGCATCTTCGGCGTCGGAGACAAAGGCAAGAAGGCAGCGTCGCGGTTCCTCGATGCGGCCGCTGTCGGCCGAACGCCGCCGGTACCCGTCGAGCTTCCGGCGGGGACGCAGTTGTCCAACGCTGATGTCAACGCTCTGCTCACCGGCGTGACGAAGAGCAAGATGCTGGTTGCCGGTCGCACCGTGACGGCGAGCGTCATCGTGTGCGGGGAACCGGCCATCGCATTATTCGGCTTCGAGGCGAGCGGTCATCGACTCAATCGGGTGCGTTTCTTCACCGAGAGCTGACATAGAGCCCTCCACATGCAGGTCAGGCTCGGCGCGCCACTCCGGCGCGCCGAGCCTTCGCTTTTCTGAGAATTGTCAGATCGCCCCGAGATCCGCAGACAGCCAGTGCTGCGGATTCATGTAGATCGCTACCTGTTCGCCCAACTGCGATCGCGCGAATTCGAGATACCCGTCGACCTTGTCCGGAGCCAGGTAACGCCGCGAGACTTCGACCAGCATCTCGTCGGTGCCCGGAACGATCTTGTCGACGGATCCGCTGACGCTGACGTAACGGATTGTCGGATCGAGCCTTTCGGCCATCAACGAGAAATGCCCGGCCGACTCGATGAGTCGTGCCTTTCGCGAATCCTTGCCCGTGAGGATCCATGGTTTGCCACCGGGTGAGTACAGGTACCAGATCGGGACGGTCAACGGACCGCGCTCGGTGCCGTCCGCCACGGACAGCGCCCCGATGTGGGGTTCGGCCAGGAACTGTTCACGCTCATTTTCGGAGAGTGCCATTCCTCGAGATTACCGCGACGTTTGACATGGCGTTGTGACTCCGTACACAATCGATGTGCTCATTATGAACAGGCGTTCGCAATGCGAACACGTTTCGATCCGAACTACTGGATCCCAACCGGTCGCGAACGCCCACAAGCAGTGAATGTCGAGGATTGATGACCGCACCGCATACGCAGTCGAGTTCAACCACCGGTTCGCCTGGGGCGCGTGCCGCAATGTGGGTAGCACCGTTGTGTTGGATCGCAGTGCTTCTGGACGGATTCGACCTGGTCGTACTCGGCGCGGTCATTCCTTCGCTTCTCGACTACGACGCGTGGGGTTTGAGTACCGGCACGATCACGATGATCTCGACCTTCGGGCTCATCGGCATGACCATCGGCGCCCTCGTCATCGGCACTCTCACCGACGTCATCGGTCGACGCCGCGCGCTGCTGTACGCCGTTGCCGCATTCTCGATTCTGACTCTGTTGTGCGCAATTGCGCCCAATCCGTTCATCTTCGGGCTGCTGCGCTTCCTTGCCGGTGTGGGGCTGGGTGGCGCCCTACCGACGGCATTGGCTCTGGTCAACGAATTCTCGAAGAAACAAGGCGGTGGATCTGCGTCGACCATGCTGATGACCGGCTACCACGTCGGCGCCGTTGCCACCGCAGCGCTGGCGCTCGTCGTGATCGAACCTTTCGGTTGGCGAGCGATGTTCGTTGTCGGCGCACTTCCTGCCGTCGCCCTGATTCCACTCATGTTGCGGTATCTGCCGGAATCCCCGTCGTACCTTCTCGCTCACGGAAAGCGTGCCGAAGCCGAGGAAATCGCTGCCCGTTACGGAGTCGAACTCGAGATTGCGCCCACGTCCGAAGTTGAGCGCGCCGAAGCCGCCAATCCCGTTCGCGCACTGTTCTCTTCGAAGTTCCTGCGCAACAGCATCGCCATCTGGATCACCAGTTTCATGGGCTTGCTGCTCGTCTACGGATTGAACACATGGCTTCCGACGATCATGCGTGAGGCCGGTTACAACCTCGGGGCGTCGTTGACGTTCCTTCTGATCCTCAATGCCGGCGCCGTCGTCGGGCTGTTGATCGCCGGGGGCGTCGCGAACAAGATCGGCCCGCGGACTGCAGCCATCGTGTGGTTCGCCGGAGCTGCACTGTTCCTGGCGCTTCTGAGTGTGAAGGTGTCGTTCGGAATCTACGTGATGGTCTTCCTCGCCGGATGCTTCGTGTTCAGTGCGCAGGTACTGGTCTACGCCTTCACGAGCGCCAATCACCCACCTCAGATTCGCGCGACCGCGCTCGGATGGTCGGCAGGTGTCGGCCGGGTCGGTGCGATCTGTGGCCCGATCCTGGGCGGAGTCCTCCTGGGTGCGGGTTACGCCGTGCCGTGGGGCTTCTACGCTTTCGCGCTCGTCGGACTGCTCGGAGCAATTTCGATCTCCTGCACACGGGTGCGCATCTGAAATACCAGTTTCGCTGGTTGGCGTGCTACTGCTATCGTAAAACATGAGTATGAAGAGTAGCGCTATCGTCGCGCCGCAGGAACCGCTACCGATGCCATCGTCTCGATCCGGTTTGTGGTGGGGCTTGCTCGGTGTGCTGGCGTTCTCGTTCACCGTTCCGCTCGCGCGGGTCGCCGTCGCGGATCTCGACCCCCTGTTCGTCGGTGCGGGCCGCGCCGTCGTTGCCGGGGCCCTTGCGATTGTGATGCTGTCGGTTACTCGCGCGACGCTTCCGACGCTTCGGCAGTGGTTGCGCATCGCACTCGTGACTGTTGGTGCGGTACTGGGGTTTTCACTGTTCACCACGTTTGCGTTGCAGACATCGCCGGCGAGTCACGCGGCAGTCGTGATCGGGCTACTTCCCGCTGCGACCGCGGTATTTGCGGTCGTCCGAGGAAAAGAGCGTCCCAGTAAGGGATTCTGGTGGGCAAGCGCCGCCGGCGCGGTATCGGTCGTAGGGTTCGTGGCGATTGCAAACGGCGGACTCGGCTCGTTTCATCTCGCTGATCTTCTTCTGTTCGCCGCGGTGGTGTGTGCAGCGCTGGCATATTCGGAAGGTGCGTTGCTGGCCCGCGAGATCGGGTCGTGGCAGACGATTGCCTGGGCGTTGATTCTCGGACTGCCGGTCACGATTGCGTTGACGGTGGCGTCCATGGCCCAGGCTCCGGTCTCTGCCGATGTGAATTCGTGGCTTTCGTTTGCCTACCTGGGATGCGTGAGTATGTTTCTCGGGTTCTTTCCTTGGTACCGGGGTCTGGCGATCGGTCCCATTTCCACTGTGAGCCAAACACAGTTGGTTCAACCGGTGCTCAGCATTGCCTGGTCGGCGCTGATACTCGGTGAGACGTTGTCACCCTCGATCGTGGCCGGCGGTGTCGTCGTCATCGGGTGTGCCTGGCTTGCCCTGAAGGCGCGAGTGGCAGCGCCGCGTGCTGTGCCGGCACGCGACGCGACCACTGCTACTGATGAATCAGAAAAGCGGGCCGCCACCGAAGGCACTGCGGTGTGACGCCGGTTGTTTCCCGTTGGCGTCGGTGATTCCGTACTCGACGGCCGTCTCGGCGGTGATCAGTGTGTGACCGCTGCGCGCGTTCACTTCTGGATCGTTGGCCAATGCAGTGATGACTTGGCCGACGAATTCCGGGGTTTCGGCCTCGGCCAGTGAGAAGCCTTCGAAGCTCTCGATCCCACTCGCCTCCATCCGCTCGTTGCGGATCAACCCGAGCCAGAAGGAAAGTGCGGTGACGCCGGTCCCCTTCAATTCGACAGCCATGTCCGCGGCCATCTTGTCCAAACCTGCCTTCGACATCCCGTACAGCACAGAGTGCAGGTACCCGCGGGTGCCGAACGACGAGATGTTGCCGATCACTCCACTGCCCCGGGGAACCATCAACTTCGCCGCTTCCACCGAAGCAACGTAGTGGGCGCGCAGTCCGATTCCGATCAGCGAATCCCAATCGTCGATCGGCCTCTTCCAGAACGGATCGGCGAAGCCTGCATAACCCGCCGGGTTTGCCCAGACGTTGTTGACCAGAAGATCGAGGCGGCCTGACTGTTCCTCGGCGATGCGTGCAAACAGGTCGACGATCTGTTGATCGTCGGCGTGATCGCACTGCACGGCAATGCCGTGACCACCGCGCTCGGTGATCTCGGCTGCGGTGCGATCGAGTGGGCCGTCGTCGCCGACGGTTCCTCGGGCCGTCACGTACACCGTCCATCCGTCGCTTCCCAGCGCGAGGGCAATGCCCTTGCCGACGCTCCGGCTGGCACCGGTTACGAGCGCAACTTTTCCGTTCGTCGTCATCGCGGCCCACCCAACGAACCCTCGGCGATGTCAGCGTCCGGGGAAAGGGGAGTGGTGATCGACCACGTCTCCGTGAAATGGCATTGACTCATTTTCCACATACCGTCCTCGATCACGTACTTGTCGTCGTATTCGCCGGTCATCAACTTCTCGGTGCGCCCGACGGTGTCGATCTGGCGGAACTGCAGAGCCCATCGCCCCACCGCCGACGTCTCCGAGGTCAGTGTGATGTCGGGATGCAATCCGTGATGCATGTCGAGGACCGCGTACCGGCCGTCGACCTTGCGAAGAGCGATCTTCTCGAAGATGTCCGCCATCGGCCCCGCGTCGTCGAAGGCGCCGAGGCGGCCGTAGTCGATCGACGCTCCGGAACGGATGAAGCTGTTGCGGAACCCAACTGGATCCTTGGCATCACATGCTCGCCAGTAGCCGTGCTTGAGCTTCTTGATTTCCTCGATCTGTTCGAGCGCGTCGAGGCGTTGTGCGAGATCCAACGTCGGTCCTTTTCGTCTGGGTTTCCCGGAGACATGTCGGATCGACTGTAGGGTGTCCTCAGTCACATGTGTGTAGTTTTTCCCAGTGACCGGTCAGGAATCGGTGTCGGTTTCGCTCGAGGATTCGTCGCCGGTGAGCGTGATCGCAGTCGAGTCGCTGAAGACGCTGCCCCAGAGCTCGCCGAGGGCTGGATCTTCTTCGGCGTGTTCGGGCGCCATCATTGCGAGCAGACTGTTGATCAGCATCCCGTTCGCGATGAACAAACGCGCTTGCTCGGGTGTGCAACCGGTGCGCTCGCGCAGCAAGGTGTAGATGCCGGACATGGCGTTCCGGGAGACGGCGGCGACATCATCGGTGCTGGTGGCGAAGCCGTGCAACATGACAAGCAGTAGATCTCGGTCGAGAACCAGCTCGCCGTAGGCGGATCCGAGTTCGGCCCAGAACTGCGGATTGCTCGGATCGATCGTGACCGTATCCAATTTGTCGTTGAAGGTGCGGACGATTTCGTCGAGCGCGCGCGTGAACACTGCGTGGAACAAATCTGCCTTGGTTCCGAACATGCGCACGACGTAGGGCTGCGAGACACCGGCTTCCTTGGCGACGGCGTCCGTACTGGTCCCCGAGTATCCACCCTTTGCGAATGCTCGCGTTGCCGCGGCAAGGACCAACGCGCGACGTTCCGGTGCGCTCATCCTGCGGGTACGTGGTTCAGCTGCACCGATCGACATGTTGACACGTTATCACCGGATAGCTTAGTTTCGACCTAAGTAATCATTCGATGCCTTAAGGCACCTTCACTCGAGGAATCACGATGACCGTTTTGACGAAGTCCGGATCGGACGCCGCATCCGGGTCGGAAAGCAGTGGAGGACGTAAGGTTCCGATCGCGATAGCGATGGTTGCTGCCTCTCTGCCCATGTTCATGGCCACCCTCGACAACCTCGTGATGACGAGCGCGCTGCCGGTGATCGAGAAGGAGCTGAATGCGTCCGTCGGGCAACTTCAGTGGTTCATGAATGCGTACACGCTCTGCTTTGCGACGCTGATGCTTTCGGCGACGACGCTCGGCGATCGGTGGGGGCGCCGCAAGATGTTCGTATTCGGGATCGGGCTGTTCACGGCGGCGTCGATTGCTTCGGCGTTGTCGACGACACCAAGCCTGCTGATCGCGGCCCGAGCTTTTCAGGGCGCCGGCGCTGCCGCGATCATGCCGCTCTCACTCACTCTCCTCGTGGCAGCGGTACCGGAAGCCAAGCGTGCCATGGCAATCGGCGTGTGGGGTGGCGTCTCCGGCCTGGGGATCGCGATGGGTCCCGTGGTCGGTGGAGCGGTAGTCGACGGGTTCTCGTGGCAGGGGATCTTCTGGATCAACGTGCCGGTTGCGATCGTCGCTGTTCCTCTCGCGATGTATGCGTTGCGTGAATCGACCGGTCGCACACAACCTCTCGACCTTCCCGGTGTCGCACTCGCCGGACTCGGTGTGTTCCTGGCGGTGTGGGGGATCGTTCACGGCAACGACGACGGCTGGGGATCGCTTGGAGTAGTTGCGTCGTTGGTCGGTTCCGCAGTCGCGTTGGCACTGTTCGTTTTTCGCGAGATGAAGACCTCGCATCCGGTCATGCCCCTACGTCTGTTCCGCTCACGCAGCTTCTCGATGGCGAACGTCATCGGCTTGACCTTCTCGATCGGAATTTTCGGGGCGGTGTTCCTGCTCTCGCAGTACCTCCAGATCGTGATGGGCTACAGCCCGTTCCAAGCAGGCTTGCGGACGCTTCCGTGGACGGCAGCGCCGATGATCTTCGCGCCTCTCGCCGGTTTTCTGGCGCCGAAGGTCGGGCTCCGTTCGCTTCTGCTGACCGGTCTGTTGCTCCAGGCCGGAGCATTGTTCTGGTTGGCAGCGTTGATCGGTCCCGACGTGACGTACGGGTCGCTGGTTCCGGCTCTACTGATGGCGGGAATCGGCATGGGCTTGACCTTCGCGCCGAGCTCGACGGCGGTACTCGTCGACATGGACGAGCCTGATCACGGAACGGCCAGTTCGACCAACTCGACGCTTCGTGAGATCGGTGTTGCACTGGGAATCGCGGTTCTCACTGCGGTCTTCCTTGCCGCCGGCGGTGCCCTCACGCCACTCGGGTACGGAGATGCGCTGACACCTGCACTGCGCGTCGGCGGTTGCTTCGTGTTGGTGGCCGTGGTCGCGGCGTGGTTCGTGCCCTCGCATCGCAAGGCCTGAGCACTGCTGTGCGCCTTTATTAACCGCCGGGGGTTAATAAAGGCGCACAGCAGTTACGAAGTCGGGTCCCCCGGGAACGCTGAGGTGGCCGGAGCGGTTCCCAGCGCGGACCGCCATCCGGCGCCGCGGATTGCCGCATCGGTCAGGCCGTCGATTCCGAACGTGCGGAGTTGGTCGGTGTCGACCTGTTCGACGAATGCCCTGTAGGTCACGGCGGTGTCGGATTCGATCTGTGCTGCCAGTTGTGCCGCGGTAACGGCGTCCGTCACCGGAAACGGGATCTCGTAAGCTGCCGCGGCTGTCGGCGGGGTCACGCCCGCGTCGGTCGACAGGGCAACCAGCGCATCACGTCGTGCGCGGTGCGCTGCTGTGTGCGTGGCAACCTCGTTGACACGGGCAGGATTCGAAAACGCGGCAACCACTCCGTAAGCGAAGATCGCGGCATTCTCTGATTCGATTGCGGTCAGCAAGGCAGAACTCTCGGATCGACGGGTGTGCGAAGTGATCACGGAAGCAACACCGCAACCTGAGTCGAGCACGACGCGCTGATCGAACCGAGCAGGCCCGCGCGATAGCCGGACATCGTCCGAGCGAGATCCGCGGCACTGCGCGCCGAATCGGCCAGCGAGGTACTCAAGGTTTCGACGCCCGTAGGAGCGTTTGCGACCGAGGTCGACGGGGGCGCTGTGGTCGTAGCGGCGCCGCTGCCCGCTGCTCGCGCAATCTCGGCGTCGAGTTCGAGTGCATGCGCTGTGCGTTCGGCGCTGATCGTGGTCAGTGATGCCGACTTGTCCGGTGCGAGTGCGATGGCGGCGGTTGCGGCTGCCGCGTCGGAGCGGGCTCGATCGGCCTGGGCCGTCAGCTGGTCGACTTCTGCAGCCGCCTCCGCTGTGCCGTTGTCGGTGCAGGCGGACAACGAGAAGGCAGCAGCGCCCAACGCTGCTGTTCCCGTCATCTTGAGCGCACTCCGCCGGGAGAGTGGGGTAGTAGTCATGGGCGTCAGCACCAGTCCATCGTGCCAGGTGGTCGGCCGATCGTTCGAATCCGCGGCACGTGTTCAAGTGTGACGTGCGTCGGGAACTCTGGTCACGGAGACGCGCAATGAGCGGTACTCTTGGATGCTTGCAGCATGTGGCACCTGGTGTCTTTTCATGCTCGCAGCCGCCCACGTCGACAGTCGACACAAGTCGGACAATCGACGACAACTGAAATGAGGAGTTCGCGAGATGCCGGTGCCATCCAGGGAGAGGGTGATCGAGCTGATCTCCGAACTCGTGCACGCCCAGGGTTACGACGTCGAAGACGTTGTCGTGACCAGTGCGGGCAAGCACAGCGCGGTGCGCATCATGGTCGACAGCGATGCCGGGATCGAGCTCGATGCCGCCGCGGAGATCAGCAGACTCGTTTCGGAACTTTTCGACACCCTCGAGGAAATCGGTGAAACGCCGTACACCCTCGAGGTGACCTCTCCGGGAATCGATCGCCCACTGACGCTCGATCGTCACTGGCGTCGGGCTCGCGGACGTAAAGCGCGAATCGATCTGGCCGGCGAGACCGTGGTGGGCCGTATCGGAACGTTGAACGACGATTCCGTGGCAGTTGTCATCGGTGGCCGTGGCGGACTGACCGTGCGAGAGATTGCACTGGGCGCCGTTCAGAAGGCTGTAGTTCAGGTGGAGTTCTCGAAGCCCAGTGAGGCGGAGTTGGAACTCGCGGGCGGCATCCCGGAGGGGCGCGCAGTTCCTTCGGATGCGGTTGACCTCACCGAGGACTCGGGCGTGGACAGTGTCGAAGACGACGAAGCAGAATTAGAAGACGTAGAAAACGAAGAAGGGTTCGACAAGTGAATATCGACATTGCAGCGTTGCGAGCGATCGAAGCCGAAAAAGGTGTCTCGATCGAAACTGTGATCGCCACGATCCAGACCGCGCTGCTGACGGCGTACCGCCACACCGAGGGGCACAAGCAGAACGCTCGGATCGATGTCAACATCAAGACCGGTTCGGTGCGAGTGATGGCGCACGACACCGATGCCGACGGCAACATGATCGGTGAGGAGTGGGATGACACTCCCGAGGGATTCGGACGCATCGCGGCGACCACCGCACGCCAGGTCATCCTGCAGCGTCTGCGCGACGCCGAGCACGAGCGCAGTTTCGGTGAGTTCTCCACCCATGAGGGTGAAATCGTCGGCGGTGTCATTCAGCGTGACACGCGTGCGAATTCCCGCGGAATGGTCGTCGTCCGAATCGGTAGCGAATCCAATGGCGCCGAAGGATTGTTGCCGCCTGCAGAACAGGTTCCCGGCGAGAACTACGAGCACGGTGAGCGCATCAAGTGCTACGTCGTCGGGGTTGCTCGCGGAGCCCGCGGCCCACAGATCACCCTCTCGCGGACCCACCCGAACCTGGTTCGCAAGTTGTTCGCACTCGAGGTTCCAGAGATCGCGGACGGGAGCGTCGAGATCATCAACGTCGCGCGCGAAGCGGGACATCGTTCCAAGATCGCCGTTGCCTCACGTGTGCAGGGGCTCAACGCAAAGGGTGCATGCATCGGCCCGATGGGTCAGCGCGTCCGCAACGTCATGAGCGAACTCGCGGGGGAGAAGATCGACATCATCGACTTCGACGAAGATCCCGCGACGTTTGTGGGCAACGCACTTTCCCCGTCGAAAGTGGTCTCCGTCACTGTCGTCGATCCCGAGGCTCGTGCGGCCCGTGTCATCGTGCCCGATTTCCAGCTTTCGTTGGCCATCGGAAAAGAGGGTCAAAATGCCCGCCTGGCTGCGCGGTTGACGGGTTGGCGTATCGACATTCGGAGCGATGCGGCACCCGTTGGCGACGCGTCCGACCGGCCCGCCACGTCCAACGGATAACGGTGGAATGCAGTGATCGAGACGGTTCGGCGGTAGAGTGGACAATGGTTCGACGTGAGTCCTCGGATTCGGCGCGCGTGAAACCCGGTTCGCCGGTCAGAACGTGTGTGGGATGCAGGGAACAAGGGTCGGCTGTCGATCTGTTGAGGGTCGTGGTTGGTGAGCAGGGGCCGGAGGGTTCCCCGCTCGTCCCCGACGTATCGCGAAGACTCCCCGGTCGAGGTGCATGGCTGCACCTGGATCCGAGTTGTCTGAGCCTGGCAGAGCGGCGCCGAGCATTCAGCAGAGCACTGCGAGTGTCCGGAAATCTGGACACGTCCGCTGTCGACCAGCTGGTCGACGCAGTTCACACAAAAGCAGTACCTCTCGAGAAGAACAGGCACAAGCACTCATGAGCACACCGTGAAGCACCAACGATGAACGTCCATCGGCGATAACCCGAGGTCGTGCGGGACCCACATCTGTGGGATGCCTCCTGCTCGACCTCATCAGTGAGGAGAGCAGTGGCAGGCAAGGCCCGCGTGCACGAGTTGGCTAAAGAACTCGGTGTCACCAGCAAGGAACTACTCGCAACGCTCAAGGAGCAAGGCGAGTTCGTGAAGTCTGCGTCATCCACAGTGGAGGCGCCCGTCGCCCGTCGTCTGCGGGAGTCATTCCCGTCGGCAGGCGGAGCAGAAACCAAGTCCGAGACCGGCGCAGCCGCTCCGGTGGCTCGCCCCGCGGCAAAGCCCGGCGCACCGTCGCCGTCGGCTGCAAAGCCTGGCGCACCGCGTCCCGGCCCCAAGCCGGCCGCACCCGCACCGGCTGCTCCCGCAGCTCCGGCACCGGCAGCCCCCGCGGCTCCCGCAGCCGCTGCTCCGGCAGCACCGTCAGCGCCGGTCCCCACCCCGACGTTCAACGCTCCGAAACCAGCACAGCCGGCACGTCCGGCTCCGGCTGCTCCCGCAGCGTCGGCACCGGCAGCCCCCGCGGCTCCGGCCGCACCGTCCACCGGCGCGAAGCCCGGCGGACCGCGTCCGGGACCGAAGGCACCTCGCGTCGGTAACAACCCGTACTCCTCGGCACCCGCCGAGCGTCCGGCACCTCGTCCGGCTCCCGGCGCACCGCGTCCGGGCGCAGGTCAGGGCGGTTCTCGTCCGGCTCCGGGTCAGGGCGGTCCCCGTCCGGCTCCCGGTCAGGGTGGACCTCGTCCGGCTCCGGGTCAGGGCGGTCCCCGTCCGGCTCCCGGTCAGGGTGGACCCCGTCCGCCTGCAGGTCAGGGCGGACCCCGTCCCAGCCCCGGCTCCATGCCTCCTCGCCCGAACCCGGGTGCAATGCCTGCTCGTTCCGCTCGTCCCGCGCCCGGTGGCGGCGGACGTCCGGGTCGTCCCGGTGGCGCTCCCGGTGGTCGTCCGGGTGGCGGCGGCGGTGGATACCGCGGTGGCGGCGCTCCCGGCGCCGGTGCTGGTGCAGGTGCTCCCGGTGGAGCAGCTCCGGCCGGTGGATTCCGCGGTCGTCCCGGCGGCGGTGGCCGTCCCGGTCAGCGCGGCGCAGCGGCAGGTGCATTCGGTCGTCCCGGGGGAGCAGTTCGCCGTGGACGTAAGTCGAAGCGGGCGAAGCGCGCCGAGTACGAAAGCATGCAGGCTCCCGCAGTCGGCGGCGTCAGGCTGCCACGCGGCAACGGCGAGACCATCCGTCTCGCTCGCGGCGCATCTCTGTCGGACTTCGCGGACAAGATCGACGCGAACCCCGCAGCACTCGTGCAGGCGTTGTTCAACCTCGGTGAGATGGTCACGGCAACTCAGTCGGTCAACGACGAGACGCTGGAGCTGCTCGGCGGCGAAATGAACTACGTCGTGCAGGTCGTCAGCCCGGAGGACGAGGATCGCGAGCTGCTCGACAGCTTCGACCTCACCTACGGCGAGGACGCCGGCGGAGAAGAGGACCTCGAGTCCCGTCCGCCTGTGGTCACCGTCATGGGCCACGTCGACCACGGTAAGACCCGTCTGCTCGACGTGATCCGTAAGGCGAATGTCCGTGAGGGCGAAGCCGGCGGCATCACGCAGCACATCGGTGCCTACCAGGTGCTGACCGAGCTCGAGGGCAACGAGCGTCTCGTGACGTTCATCGACACCCCCGGTCACGAGGCCTTCACGGCCATGCGTGCTCGTGGTGCCAAGGCCACCGACCTCGCGATCCTTGTTGTCGCAGCCGACGACGGCGTCATGCCGCAGACGGTGGAAGCGATCAACCACGCCCAGGCGGCCGACGTGCCGATCGTGGTCGCGGTGAACAAGATCGACAAGGAAGGCGCGAACCCGGACAAGATCCGGCAGCAGCTCACCGAGTACGGACTGGTGGCCGAGGAATACGGCGGAGACACCATGTTCGTCGACATCTCGGCGAAGCAGGGTCTCAACATCGACGCACTGCTCGAAGCAGTGCTGTTGACGGCCGACGCTTCCCTGGATCTGCGCGCCAACCCGGACATGGACGCGCAGGGTGTTGCCATCGAGGCGCACCTCGACCGTGGCCGCGGCCCCGTCGCTACCGTGCTCATTCAGCGCGGAACGCTGCGGGTCGGCGACTCGATCGTTGCCGGCGATGCTTACGGCCGCGTCCGCCGCATGGTGGACGAGCACGGTCAGGACGTCCACGAGGCACTGCCTTCACGTCCGGTCCAGGTCATCGGCTTCACGTCGGTCCCCGGTGCAGGCGACAACCTGCTCGTGGTCGACGAGGACCGTATCGCTCGTCAGATCGCGGACCGTCGCAACGCACGTAAGCGCAACGCGCTTGCAGCGAAGAGTCGTAAGCGCATCAGCCTCGACGATCTCGATGCAGCTCTGAAGGAACATTCACAGCTGAACTTGATCCTCAAGGGTGACAACTCGGGAACCGTGGAGGCCCTCGAAGAGGCTCTCCTCGGAATTCCGATCGACGACGAGGTGCAGTTGCGCGTCATCGACCGCGGTGTCGGTGGCATCACGGAGACCAACGTCAACCTGGCTGCTGCGTCCAACGCGATCATCATCGGCTTCAACGTCCGCGCCGAAGGCAAGGCAACGGAGCTGGCGAACCGCGAGGGCGTCGACATTCGCTACTACTCGGTGATCTACCAGGCCATCGACGAGGTCGAGAAGGCACTCAAGGGTCTGCTCAAGCCGGTGTACGAAGAGGTCGAGCTGGGCAAGGCAGAGATCCGCGCCATGTTCCGTTCGTCCAAGATCGGCAACATTGCCGGTTGCTTGGTCACGTCGGGCAGCATCCGTCGCAACGCCAAGGCACGTCTCATCCGCGACAGCAAGGTCATCGCCGAGACGGTCACCATCTCCTCGCTCAAGCGGGAGAAGGAAGACGCTACCGAGGTTCGCGAAGGCTACGAATGTGGTTTGACCGTCACCTATTCCGATATCAAGATCGGTGACGTTCTCGAGTGCTACGAGCTTCGCGAGAAGCCGCGCGACTGATTATGTCGACACGGGCGTTGGGGCGGACGCACGTGAGTACTAGCTGACATGGACTCTCTCGGACTTGAACATACAAGTCCGAGAGAGTCCATTCGGCTCTGTCTAGGGGGAAAATGTTTGTAGGGGCACTGGAGTTCGACATCCTTTTCGGCGATGTCCACTCACTCAAGGAAAAGCGTTCGATGCTGTCGCCGATCCTGACGGAACTCCGTCGATTCGGTGTGAGTGCAGCGGAGGCGGGGGAGCAGGGACGCCTGCGTCGTGCGCTCGTGGGCGTCGGTGTGGTCAGTTCGTCCGTCGATCACCTGCACGACGTTCTCGATCATTGTGAGCGGGCGGTCGCCGACCGTCCGGAGATTCAGTTGCTGGCTGTGCGAAGGCGAATTTTCGGCCCGGAAGACTGAGCGTCACCGATCTGTGTCGCTTAGCCACTCTTCCAGACGCCGTAACGAATCGAGTTCGTCGGCAAGGGATTCGGTGGCTTCGGGACCAACTGTGGCGGTGTTTGTGCTCACGCTCGACACATGCGACAACTGACCTCTACCGATGGTGATTTGGTTGCCGGGTAGCCGATGGACGAGACTGTTGTCGGTAATAATTCTTGTTAACCAGAACTTTGATCGATCGAGTCACCTCGATTCGAGTGGCCAGGTAGAGGAGACTGACAGTCATGGTAGATCCAGCCCGGGCACGCAAGTTGGCAAAGCGTATCGGAACCATCGTCGCGACCGCGATCGATCACGAGATCAAGGATCCGCGACTCGCATTCGTGACCATCACGGACACCAAGGTCACCAACGATCTGCACGACGCGACGGTGTACTACACAGTCATGGGCGAGAAGGTCGATTCCGCACCCGATGTGGAAGCCGCCGCCGCAGGTCTCGAGAAGGCCAAGGGTGTTCTCCGCTCGAAGGTCGGTGCCGGAACCGGAGTTCGCTTCACACCGACTCTGACGTTTGTCGCCGATACCGTTCCAGACACCGCGCGTCATATGGAAGAACTGCTGGCCCGTGCCAAGGCCGCCGACGACGAGGTCGCCAAGGCGCGTGAGAATGCACAACCGGCCGGAGATGCAGATCCGTACAAGGAGCCGCGAGTGGCTTCGGACGAAGACGAGGCGTCGCCAGATGTTCGTGAAGCCGACTGACGCGCACCGAGAATGACGATCACCGCACTTTCGGACGTCGACCCCTGCGAGGCGAAGTTCGCTCAGGTGGCCGAGGTTCTCGAATCGGCACACACGGTGACAATTCTCTGCCATGTGCAGCCGGATGCGGACACGATCGGCAGCGGACTTGCGCTCGGTCTCGTTCTCGAGCGTCGGGGCATTTCGGTGCAGGTCGCGTTCAGTCGGCCGTCGGCGCTGCCCGAGTCGATGCGCGATTTCCCCGGTCTCCACTTGCTCGTGGCGCCCACTGATGTTCGGGAAAGTGTCGATGTACTGGTGACGGTGGATGTCGGCAGCGAGGGCCGTCTCGGTGAGTTGTCGAGTCGACTCGCCGGCGCGAATCGCACGATCGTCCTTGATCACCATCGCTCCAATTCCGAATTCGGAAGTATCAACGTCGTCGACGAAACCGCTGCTTCGACGACGGCGCTCATCGCACGATTCTTCGATGCGTGGGGAGTCGCGATCGATCGCGATATCGCGCACTGTCTCTATGCCGGACTGGTCACCGACACCGGCTCCTTCCGGTGGGGAGGTCCGCTTCCGCACGTGCTCGCGGCGCGTTTGCTGGCGACCGGCATCGACGGCGACGCGATTGCGCGAAAGCTGCTCGACACCCATCCGTTCGGGTGGTTGCCGATGCTGGCTTCGGTACTCGGGTCCGCGGTGCTGGTCCCGGAAGCCGCGGACGGCCGTGGGCTGGTGTACGCGGTCATCCGACGCAGTGACATCGGCGATCTTCGCTCCGAGGAGATCGAGAGCGTCGTCGATATCGTGCGAACCACATCGGAAGCCGAAGTTGCCGCCGTACTCAAAGAGTCGGTTTCCGGAAGCTGGTCGATCTCGTTGCGTGCAAAGTCGGCGATCGACGTGTCGGCGGTCGCTGAAAGCCTTGGTGGCGGCGGACATCGGCTGTCGGCCGGATACACGTCGACCAGTTCCAGCGACGAGATTGTTGCCGCGCTCGTCGCGGCACTCGGCTGAATCCGCGGCATTGAGCGAATCTGACGCCACCTCGGCGGGATCTTCGGCAGCTGAATTCGACGTCACTGGGCGACGAATCTTTTCCCTGGCGTTTCCGGCACTCGGGGTGCTGGCAGCCGAACCCCTCTATCTGTTGTTCGACATCGCCGTGGTCGGCCGACTCGGGGCGCTTCCGCTGGCCGGATTGGCAGTCGGTGGTCTGATCCTGTCGTTGGTGAGTACGCAGCTGACCTTCTTGTCGTACGGCACCACGGCGCGGGCCGCACGGCTTCACGGGGCGGGCCGCGAGCGCGACGCGGTGGGTGAGGGTGTTCAGGCGACCTGGCTGGCGGCCGCGATCGGCTTGGCCTTGGTCGTGATCGTGCAGGTGATCGCCGGCCCGCTGACTTCGGCGGTGGCCGGGACTCCCGACATCGCCGCGGCTGCGGAAAGTTGGCTCCGGATAGCGGTGTTGGGTGTTCCACTCATCCTGGTGGCCCTGGCCGGCAACGGCTGGATGCGCGGGGTTCAGAACACGGTGCGACCGCTGCGGTTCGTCCTTGTCGGCCTGGGTATTTCGGCGGTGTTGTGTCCGATTCTGGTGCATGGCTTGCTCGGTGCTCCGCGTCTGGAACTCGAAGGATCAGCTGTTGCGAATCTGGTGGGCCAGAGTATTTCGGGTGTGCTGTTCGCCTGGGCGCTCTTTCGTGAACCGGTTTCGGCTCGACCACATTTTGCGATCATGCGGGCGCAGATGCTGATGGGCCGTGACCTGATTCTGCGCAGCCTCGCATTCCAAGCGTGTTTCGTTTCCGCGGCTGCAGTGGCGTCGAGGTTCGGTGCGGCTGTAGTCGGTGCACACCAAGTCGTCCTCCAACTGTGGAACCTGGTTTCGCTCCTTCTCGATTCCTTGGCGATCGCAGCTCAGACGCTGATCGGAGCGGCGCTCGGCGGTGGATTCGCAGCCGCGGCGAAAAGGATGACCTGGCGGATCACCGCATGGTCGACGGTATTTGCCGTGGTGCTCGCGATCTTCTTCGCCGCCGGCCACTCCGTGATCCCCGGACTCTTCACGTCCGACGCCGAGGTGCTCGGTCAGATGTCGATTGCATGGTGGTTCTTCGTCGCGATCATGCCGGTGGCGGGAATCGTCTTCGCACTCGACGGTGTTCTACTCGGCGCCGGGGACGTGGTGTTTCTGCGCAACGCGACCATGCTGTGCGCCGTTCTCGGGTTTCTGCCCGCGATCTGGCTCTCTCTCGCCTACGACTGGGGGCTGGCCGGAATTTGGGCAGGGCTTACCGTGTTCGTAGTACTTCGGATGGTCGCGGTGTCGTGGCGAGCGTTTTCCGGCAAGTGGGCCGTGACAGGTCCGGCGACGGCGAAGCGCGGAAGTTC
This sequence comes from Rhodococcus sp. BH5, assembly GCF_027583855.1. Lineage (NCBI taxonomy): Bacteria > Bacillati > Actinomycetota > Actinomycetes > Mycobacteriales > Nocardiaceae > Rhodococcus > Rhodococcus sp. BH5. The sequence continues at coordinate 673,722 of NZ_JAJHVW010000001.1, read as the reverse complement.
AACTGAGGAAGCAGAGGGATCGTGGCAGCAAAGCTGATGGCGGTGAGCGACATTCATGTCGGTCACAACGGCAACAAGCCGATGACGGAGGAACTGTTTCCGGATTCGCCTGACGACTGGCTCATTCTCGCCGGAGATGTTTCCGAGAAAACTGACGACATTCGGTGGGCGTTGAAGCTCCTTCGCAGCCGATTCGCAAAGGTCATCTGGATTCCGGGCAACCACGAACTGTGGACGACCGCCAAGGATCCGGTTCAGATTCACGGAGCGCCGCGCTACGAGTACCTGGTCAACATGTGCCGCGAACTCGACGTCATCACACCCGAGGACCCGTTCCCGGTGTGGGAGGGAGACGAGGGACCGGTCACGGTCGTCCCGATGTTTCTTCTCTACGACTACTCCTTCCTGCCGGAAGGTGCGCGAGACAAGGAACACGGGCTCGAGATCGCGCGTGACAAGAACGTCGTCGCCACCGACGAGTTCCTGCTCTCACCGCAGCCGTATGCGACGCGCGACGCATGGTGCCGGGCGAGGATCGAGTACACCCAGGCGCGGTTGGATGCGCTTCCCGAAGGCACAAGAACCGTTCTCGTGAACCATTTCCCGATGGTCCGGCAGCCGACGGACGTACTCATGTATCCGGAGTTCGCACTGTGGTGCGGAACCACCGCTACCGCCGACTGGCACGTGAAGTACAACGCGGTGTGCTCGGTGTACGGGCACCTGCACATCCCTCGAACCACGTACTACGACGGCGTCCGCTTCGAGGAAGTCTCACTCGGATACCCGCGCGAGTGGCGTCGGCGTGGACTGCCGGAGAAGTTGTTGCGTCAGATTCTTCCCGTTCCGGAGTACCCGCCGGGAACGCTCAACAAGTGGGGTGGCCACTTCAAGGTCACGCCGGAGCAGGAAGCCGAAGTCGAGCGCATGCGCGCCGGACGCTGAGAGGTATCGCTACGTGATCGAACAGATTCTTCCCGGTGGAGTTGCGACGGCCGAGGCCTTCGTGGATCCGCCCGGTCTGGTTCCGCACCCCAGTGAGGAGGCGTTGATCGGCCGCGCGGTCGAGAAGCGTCGTCGCGAGTTCGTGACTACCCGGCACCTTGCGCGTCAGGCGATGGGCAAGCTCGGTGTTCCGTCTGCCGCTGTCATGCGCGGCGAGCGTGGTGCCCCACTCTGGCCGCAGGGAGTGGTCGGGAGCCTCGCCCATTGCGACGGCTACCGCGGCGCTGTCCTGGCGTACTCCATGCAGGTCCGCTCACTCGGTATCGACGCCGAACCGCACGGCCCGCTGCCGGACGGGGTATTGCCCGCGGTCAGCATCGAGGCGGAACGAACGTGGTTGGACACTCAGGAAACCGGCGGTCCGGTGCACTGGGATCGAGTGCTCTTCTGCGCGAAGGAAGCCACGTACAAGGCGTGGTTTCCGCTCACCGGGCGCTGGTTGGGTTTCGAGGACGCCCACATCACGTTCGAGGCGGAGTCGGAAACGTCCGGCACTTTCAACTCGCGTCTGCTGGTCCCCGGCGAGGCGACGTCCGGTCCGCCGCTCACCTCTTTCGACGGCAGGTGGTTGGTGTCGGACGGGCTCATCCTGACGGCAATTTCGGTGCAGTGAGCGCGACTGGCAGAATCGGCACACGTGTCAGCTCGTGAAAAGCCTTCCTCCGGTCTTGTCGGCGCCGGAATTCTGATTGTCGACAAAGAGGCGGGTATCACCAGCCACGACGTGGTCGCTCGGTGCCGCAAGTTGTTGAACACCCGGAAGGTGGGACACGCCGGGACGCTGGATCCCATGGCGACCGGTGTTCTCGTTCTCGGCGTCGAGCGTGCGACCAAGTTGCTCGGACTCCTGGCGCTGACAACCAAGGCGTACTCGGCGACCATTCGCCTCGGGGCAGCGACGGACACGGACGATGCCGAGGGGGAGGTCCTGACTTCCGCAGACGCTTCGCAGGTGACGGACGCGGAGATCGCGGCGATCGTGGCGACGCTGACCGGGGACATCAAGCAGATCCCGGCAAGCGTGAGCGCTATCAAGGTCGACGGTCAGCGCGCACATGCTCTGGTGCGTGCGGGAGAAACCGTCGAGCTGGCGCCGCGCCCGGTAACGGTGTCGACTTTCGAAGTTCTGGCTCGGCGAGATGTCCCGGGTGGCTTCGTCGATCTGGACGTCGACGTGGAGTGCTCGTCCGGTACGTACATCCGCTCGCTTGCCCGCGACCTCGGTCGTGAGTTGGGCGTCGGCGGTCATTTGACGGCATTGCGCCGCACCCGCGTCGGGCCGTTCACTCTCGAACATGCGCGCACGCTCGAAGATCTGGCGCAGCAGCCGGGTGTGAGCCTCGACATCGATCAGGCCGCGCAGACAGCCTTTCCGCATCGGCAGATCACGGCGGAGGAAGCCGAGGCGATCAGCCAAGGGCGCTGGCTCGAGCCGATCGGGATGAAAGGGATCTGTGCGGCGATCGATCCCACCGGTCACACGATTGCGCTCCTGCAGGAAAAGGGTCGACGCGCCAGTTCGGTGATGGTCGTGCGACCGGCGACGCTTCGCGGGTGATCGTCCGTGAGCGTGTCGACGGCGACCTCGACGGGTGCGTCGATGCGCTGGTACAGGTCCACGCGTGCGACGGATATCCGAACACGTGGCCGGAACACCCGCGCCGCTGGCTCAGTTCGCCCACGGTGGTGAAGGCGTGGGTCGGTGAGAGTGACGGTCGTGTTGTCGGTCATGTGGCCGTCGACAGCGAGGTCGCAGGTGCGCCCAGAACCGCGGGATCGATAGCCGTGTCGCGATTGTTCGTTCATCCTGGCTCACGTGGAAACGGCCTCAGCGATGCGCTACTCGATGCCGTGACGGATTTCGCAGCCGAGAGTCGGTTGGAACTGGTGCTCGCCGTCGTCGACGACGCTCTGCCGGCGATCGCACTGTACGAGCGTCGAGGGTGGGTGTACGTCGACGAGAGGCTCGCCGACTGGACCCGGATCGACGGCGTCCGGCCCGTGGAACGCCGATACCGACTGCCGCTTTGACTACCTCGGCTAGACGAGCCAAATTGCTTGAGCGACTGGACTTCCCAAGTCGATGGTGTTGGGGCTGTCGCCGAGTCGAACGGACACTGTCCCGGCGAAATCGCGGCGCTCCTCGACGGTGATCTCGACATCGAGACTGACGCCGACGGAATCGAAGTACCGGAGCATTTCGGGATCGGAATCGGAGATCCGGGCAACGCGGCCCCGCTCACCGTTGGCGAAGTCGCTGAGCTGGCGGGCCGGGGGAGTCGGCACCGAACCGTCGGTGGCGGGAATGGGATCACCGTGCGGGTCACGTTCGGGGAAGCCCAGTTTGGCGTCCATCCGCGAGATCATCAGATCGGAAACGGCGTGTTCGAGGACTTCGGCCTCGTCGTGGACTTCGTCCCAGCCGTATCCGAGTTCCTGAACCAGATAGGTCTCGATCAACCGGTGGCGCCGGACCATGGAGACGGCGGCGGCGCGGCCGCTGTCGGTCAGGGCGATGGATCCGTAGCGGGCGTGATCGACCAGGCCCTGGTCCGAGAGTTTGCGGATCGCCTCGGACACCGTCGAGGCCGAGACGCTCATTTTCTCGGACAGGAGCTTGGTGGAAACCCGCTCGTGGGACCACTCCTGGATCGTCCAGATGACCTTGAGGTAGTCCTGGGCCACCGACGAGAGTGCGAGCGTGTCGATTGCCGCGTCCTGCGCCGAAGTGCTGTCGCCATCCGACGTCGATGATGCTTCCGAGGTTCCGGTCTTGTGAGCTGCCACAACGCTTAGCTTAGGCTACGAAATCCGGAACTTCCGTACGTGAGCGGCAGCACAGCGGTGATTCGCTGGGCGGGTCCGAACGTGACCCGCCGCCGGTGGACCCGTAGGCTGCCAATCGTGCTGAGATGGCGTGGTCTCGACGAAGTTCCGGCCGATTGGGGTCGTTGTGTGCTCACTATCGGTGTGTTCGACGGTGTGCATCGTGGGCATGCCCAATTGATAGCGAGAGCGGTTACCGCTGCCCGCAAACGTGGTGTTCCGAGCGTGTTGATGACGTTCGACCCGCATCCCATGGAGGTTGTGCGGCCGGGTAGTCATCCAGCCCAGTTGACGACGCTGCAACGGCGTGCGGAATTGGCTCAGGATCTGGGCATCGACGTGTTCTGCGTGATGCCGTTCACCGCTGATTTCATGAAGCTGACGCCGGAGCGCTACGTCCACGAGATTCTCGTCGAACGTCTACATGTCGCCGAGGTCGTGGTGGGGGACAACTTCACCTTCGGCAAGAAGGCGCTCGGCAATGTCGATCTTCTTCGTGAAATGGGCGCTCGCTTCGGCTTTGCCGTCGACGGCGTCCAGCTGCTCGCCGAGCATGCGGTGACGTTCTCGTCGACCTACATCCGCTCGTGCGTCGACGCAGGCGACATGGAAGCGGCTACCGAAGCTCTGGGCCGTCCACATCGTGTCGAAGGTGTGGTCGTCCACGGTGACAAGCGTGGACGCGAGTTGGGGTTCCCGACGGCCAACGTTGCACCGCCGATGTTTTCGGCGATTCCGGCCGACGGCGTGTACGCGGCGTGGTTCACGGTGCTCGGTGCCGGCGAGGAACTCGGAACCGTCGTTCCCGGTCGCCGATACCAAGCCGCGGTGTCTGTGGGTACCAATCCGACCTTCTCCGGCCGGACCCGAACCGTCGAGGCATACGTTCTCGACACCGAAGCAGACCTGTACGGACAACACGTCGCGGTCGACCTGGTTTCGCGGATTCGCGGTATGGAGAAGTTCGACTCGATCGAGTCGCTCATCACGGCAATGAACCGAGATGTCGAACGCGCACGCCGGATTCTGAGTGAGGATGCAGAGCGCAGCGTCGGTTGAGTTCCTCCTGTGTCAGTGGCGGCCGCCACATTCGCTCCAGGTGGGCGAGAGCGCCTCATTGCTGCTGGTAGGATCTTCTCTCGGTGCGTGCTGCGGTTTGCGGTGGCCGCGCCCGATCTAGTTCCTTTCACGCAAACGTCATCACAGGAGTGAATCAAGTGGCATTGACCACGGAAGAAAAGAAGGCCGTTCTCGGCGAGTACGGCTTGCACGAGACCGACACGGGATCGCCTGAAGCTCAGGTGGCAATGCTCACCAAGCGCATCACCGATCTCACCGAGCACCTCAAGACCCACAAGCATGACCACCACTCGCGTCGTGGACTGCTCTTGATGGTCGGTCGCCGTCGTCGTCTGCTGAAGTACGTGGCAAAGACCGACGTCGCTCGCTACCGCACGCTCATCGAGCGTCTCGGCCTGCGTCGCTAGATTTTTCTCACGACGCTGATCGAAAGCAACACGGCATGCTTCGGTTTGCCGAACACTCCGTCAGCCGGCGAAGCCACGCATATACTGGGCTTCGCTGGCTTTCGGCGTTAGCTGCCGCAAGGCAGTTTCCGCTGTCGGCGCTATGCACAGTTGTCCAGGCGCAGTTGTTTATGCGCAGTTGTGCAGTGCGCAGCCAGCACACCGTATGCACCAGAGAACGTGGTGTCGGTTGTCGGTAGTGGTTCTCCGGACCGGGCAAGTGCCCGAAAGCTCCGGCGGACTTCGATCGACGGCCGCCCGAACGTCGTGACGTCCCGAAGCAGAAATCGCTCGCATCGCAAGGAGCGTCTGCAATTCAAGAGGGGGACGTCCCTCGGTGCGCAGTTTCCACCAGGAGGGTGGAAACGCCCGCGCGGGTACGGCGAAGACGAGAGGGAAGTGAAGAGAAAAGAATGACAGAGAATTCCGTAGTAGAGGTCGACGAAGGCGTGTTCGAATCCACCGCCGTGATCGACAACGGGTCCTTCGGTACCCGCACCATCCGTTTCGAGACCGGACGCCTTGCTCAGCAGGCCGCCGGCGCCGTCGTTGCTTACCTGGACGACGAGACCATGCTGCTGTCCGCCACGAGCGCCAGCAAGCACCCCAAGGAGCACTTCGACTTCTTCCCCCTGACGGTGGACGTCGAAGAGCGCATGTACGCAGCGGGCCGCATCCCCGGTTCGTTCTTCCGTCGTGAGGGACGCCCCTCCACCGACGCGATCCTGACCTGCCGCCTCATCGACCGGCCGCTGCGCCCGTCCTTCGTCGACGGTCTCCGTAACGAGATCCAGGTCGTCGTCACGGTCATGAGCCTCAACCCCCAGGATCTGTACGACGTCGTGGCCATCAACGCCGCTTCCGCGTCGACGCAGATCGCCGGCCTGCCGTTCTCCGGACCCGTCGGTGGCGTGCGCGTTGCACTCATCGTCTCGGACGAGAACAAGACCGGCCAGTGGGTTGCATTCCCGACGGTCGATCAGCTCGAGAACGCCGTCTTCGACATGGTCGTCGCCGGCCGCGTCGTTTCCGGTAGCGGTGACAACGCCGACGTCGCGATCATGATGGTCGAGGCCGAGGCCACCGACAACGTCATCGCGAAGATCGCCGACGGCGCTCAGGCACCGACCGAGGCCATTGTCGCCGAGGGCCTCGAGGCCGCCAAGCCGTTCATCGCACGCCTGTGCGCTGCACAGGCAGCACTTGCATCCAAGGCTGCAAAGCCCACGGGTGACTACCCGGTCTTCCCGGCGTACCAGGACGACGTTTTTGCTGCCGTCGAGGCTGCTGCGTCCGAAAAGCTCAATGCCGCACTGACAATCGCCGGCAAGCAGGAACGCGACGACAAGACCGACGAGGTCAAGGTCGAGGTTCTCGAGCAGGTTGCACCCAACTTCGAAGGCCGCGAGAAGGAACTGGGAGCAGCGTTCCGCTCGCTCACCAAGAAGCTGGTTCGCCAGCGCATCCTGCGCGATCAGTTCCGCATCGACGGCCGCGGCGTCACGGACATCCGTTCGCTGTCCGCCGAGGTCGCGATCATCCCGCGCGCACACGGCTCCGCACTGTTCGAGCGCGGCGAGACCCAGATCCTGGGTGTCACCACTCTCGACATGGTGAAGATGGCTCAGCAGGTCGACTCGCTCGGTCCCGAGACCACCAAGCGCTACATGCATCATTACAACTTCCCGCCGTACTCCACCGGTGAGACGGGCCGCGTCGGTTCGCCGAAGCGTCGCGAAATCGGTCACGGTGCACTCGCCGAGCGCGCTCTCATGCCGGTTCTGCCCAGCGTCGAAGAGTTCCCTTACGCGATTCGCCAGGTCTCCGAGGCCCTGAGCTCCAACGGTTCCACCTCGATGGGCTCGGTGTGCGCGTCCACGCTCGCACTGCTCAACGCCGGTGTGCCGCTTCGCGCTCCGGTTGCCGGTATCGCCATGGGTCTGGTTTCCGACCAGGTCGACGGCGAAACCCGCTACGTCGCGCTGACCGACATCCTCGGCGCCGAAGACGCCTTCGGCGACATGGACTTCAAGGTCGCAGGTACCAAGGACTTCGTCACGGCCCTGCAGCTGGACACGAAGCTCGACGGCATCCCGTCGCAGGTCCTCGCCGGTGCACTCTCGCAGGCCAAGGACGCACGGACCACGATCCTCGAGGTCATGGCGGAAGCCATCGACACCCCGGACGAGATGAGCCCGTTCGCTCCCCGCGTGACGGCCATCAAGGTCCCCGTCGACAAGATCGGTGAGGTCATCGGCCCCAAGGGCAAGATGATCAACTCCATCACCGAGCAGACCGGTGCCAACATCTCCATCGAAGACGACGGCACCGTGTTCGTCGGCGCCACCGATGGACCGTCTGCACAGGCCGCGATCGACATGATCAACGCCATTGCCAACCCGCAGCTCCCCAAGGTCGGCGAGCGGTTCCTGGGCACGGTCGTCAAGACCACCGCCTTCGGTGCCTTCGTTTCGCTCCTGCCGGGACGCGACGGACTGGTGCACATCTCGAAGCTGGGCAGCGGTAAGCGCATTGCCAAGGTCGAAGACGTGGTCAACGTCGGATCCAAGATCCGCGTCGAGATCACCGACATCGATGCACGTGGCAAGATCTCGCTGATCCCGGTCGAAGAGGGCAACGACGAGGCTGCCGCTCCGGCCGCCGACGAGGCTGCTTCCGAGTAGATCTCACTTCGTACTCTGATGCGGCCCCGCGCGGATTTCCGTGCGGGGCCGCATCTGTACTGTCTGTAGACACAGAGCCTGTAGATACCTGATTGACCACTTGCACCGAGGACTGCTGAACCTTTTCATGGCAAAGACCACTCCCAACACCACGCGCAGCCGCAGCGCTGTGCTGAAATCGCCGATCGATGCGACTCCCGAATCCGGAGTACAGCGCACGGTCCTTCCCGGCGGCCTGCGCGTCGTCACCGAGTTCATTCCCGGTGTGCGTTCCGCCTCCGTCGGTGTGTGGGTCGGAGTCGGCTCGCGCGACGAGCAGCCGAGTGTGGCCGGTGCCGCGCATTTTCTCGAGCACCTGCTGTTCAAGTCGACGCCGTCACGGACGGCGTTGGACATCGCGCAGGTCATGGATGGTGTGGGCGGCGAACTCAATGCATTCACGTCGAAGGAATACACCTGTTTCTACGCGCACGTGATCGACGACGACCTTCCGATGGCGGTTGACCTTGTCGCCGACGTCGTGCTGCGAGGGCGTTGCAGAACCGCGGACGTCGATGTCGAGCGGCAAGTAGTGCTCGAAGAGATCGCGATGCGTGACGACGATCCGGAAGACTTGCTCGGCGACGCGTTCCTGACCGCGTTGTTCGGCGATCATCCTGTCGGCCGTCCGATCATCGGTAGCGTCGAATCGATCGAGTCGATGTCGCGCAATCAGTTGCATTCCTTCCATGTTCGGCGTTACACACCGCAGCGGATGGTGCTGGCCGTAGCGGGAAACGTCGACCACAAGCAGGTTGTGACGCTCGCTCGCCGTGCATTTGCCGGACATCTCGAGCGCGGGGTCAAGCCGGCGCCGCGGCGCGAAGGCACTCTGCGGTTGCGAACGATGCCTGAACTGAGCTTGACCCACCGCGACAGCGAGCAGGTCCACCTTGCGCTCGGGGTACGCGCGTTCGGCCGGCACGAGGGCCATCGCTGGGCGCTGTCGGTGCTCAACGCCGCAGTGGGCGGTGGGCTGAGTTCTCGTCTGTTCCAAGAGATTCGGGAGAAGCGCGGGCTTGCGTACTCCGTCTATTCCGGCGTCGACACCTTCGCGGACACCGGAGCGTTCTCCGTGTATGCAGGTTGCCAGCCGGAGAACCTCGGGGAGGTTGCCACGGTTATCCGCGAGGTACTCGCGAACGTGGCGACGGACGGAATCACCGATGCCGAGATCGCCCGCGCCAAGGGATCGCTGCGCGGCGGATTGGTTCTGGCACTGGAAGATTCAGGCTCACGCATGAACCGTATCGGTCGCAGCGAACTGAACTACGGCAACCAACGCAGTGTTGCGCAGACGCTCGCGACCATCGACGCAGTCACCTCCGAAGAGGTGCTCGAGGTGGCGCAGGTGCTCTTGACGAGGCCGTTTGCAGCCGCCGTCGTGGGTCCGTACAAGCGGGTTCGTGACCTCCCCGCGTCGGTACGCGGGATCGTGGGCAAGTAGTTCGAACTATCGAAATCGGGGTGTGCAGTTGAAGATCCGTGGTGCAGTGCTCGAAGAGATCGGCCGGAAGCGTCCCTTCGCAGAGTCGACTCCGATTTCGATTTCGGAACTCGACCTCGAATCCCCGGGCCCGGGTGAGATCCTGGTCAAGATCGAAGCTGCCGGGCTTTGTCACTCCGACCTCTCCGTGGTCGACGGCAATCGGGTACGACCCGTGCCGATGTTGTTGGGCCATGAGGCGGCAGGTCGAATCATCGAACTCGGCGACGGAGTTGATTCGTTGTCGGTGGGCACCCGCGTCGTGATGACTTTTCTTCCACGGTGCGGTGAATGTGCGGGATGCGCCACTGACGGCCGGATGCCTTGCACGGTGGGTAGCGCTGCCAACAACGACGGCAGTTTGCTCGGTGGCGCGCATCGACTGCGGCGCTCCGGCGAGAACGTCAAACATCATCTCGGTGTTTCGGGTTTCGCGACGCATGCTGTGGTCAACGCCAAGTCGGTTGTTCCCGTCGACGACGACATCCCGGCCGAAATTGCAGCCGTACTCGGTTGTGCGGTGTTGACCGGTGGGGGAGCGCTCCTCAACGCGGCGAAGCCTCGCCCGGCAGACACCGTGATGGTGGTCGGCTTGGGTGGCGTCGGGATGGCCGCAATCCTGACGGCGAGGGCACTCGGGGTCGAGAACGTCGTCGGTGTCGACGCACTGGAATCCAAGCTGGCTCAGGCGCTGGAACTGGGCGCGACCGAGGTCTTCACACCGTCCGGCCTGTCCGAGAGTGGCGTTCGCGCAGACATCGTCGTCGAGGCCGCGGGAAATGCTCGGGCCTTCGAGACAGCGGTGGCTGCGACGGCAGCGGGTGGCACGACCGTCACGGTCGGGTTGCCGGCGCCTGACGCGCGCTCGTCGATCTCACCTCTCGGACTGGTCGCCGAAGCGCGGACCATTATCGGCAGCTACCTGGGATCTGCGGTCCCGTCCCGCGACATCCCGATCTACGCGCAGTTGTGGCGCGACGGGAAGCTGCCGGTCGAGAAGCTCATTTCCTCGCGAATCGAATTGGCCGACATCAATTCGGGTATGGACGAACTCGCCGACGGAAAAGCAATCCGACAGGTCATTATCTTCGACGCGGAGTAGGTGCACGTCGGTGTTATGCAGCGGAAATGAGGCGTTTGCGCTCCCGATTCCCTCCCGAGTCGCCACGGAAAATCGTTACCCGTTGTAACGCTCCTCTCGTACTGGACGACTACTCGAATGACGTTGCGTGACGCCCCGGGGGTCGGTCGTACGTTTTCCAAAAGTTGATTGGGGAGAAGATATGCCGGTTCGTGGGTTCTTTTCGCGACATCGAATACTGGCGGGTGCAGTAGCGCCCGCAGCGCTCGGCGTGGCCGCACTGGTCGCGGTTGCGGTCGCTGTGGACTCTCCGGAGTCACGCACGATCGAGACACAATTGACGTCGTCGGTCACCGAGTGTCACGACATGGTCAGCATCGCGGTTGCCGGTCGACACGACACACCGGACGCTTCGACGGTGAAGATGTTGCTGGGAGCCGACGGGAAGCCGCTGCCGGCCGCCCTGTCCGGTGACTACAAGAGTGAACGCGTCGACCAGGTGATCAACCCGGCAGGCTCCGTCAACGCGAACAAGCCCGGCTCGTACGCGGCTGTGTACATCGCGTACCCGGCCAACATGGCGTCCTACGAGGATGCCGTCGCTGCCGGCGCTGCAAATACGCAGTCCGTGATGAGTGCCATCGCCAAGGAATGCCCGAAGACTCAGTTCTCGATCGTCGGGTACAGCGAAGGCGCCGATGTGGTGCGTCGCGTCGCGATGGACATCGGTACGCAGGAGAACAACGAGTTCGGGGTCGACCCGGACAAGGTTGTCGGTGTGGTCATGCTGGCGGATGCAGGCCGTGAAGCGGGCGACGGCACGTTCCTCGGTGCCACGAATCCGTTCACGAACCCGGATAACTTCAATACGAAGTACCAGAACGGCACCTCCGCGACACCTGGCGAAGGTGTACTCCCCGGCACTGCCGGAGGTTTCGGCAAGCTGAACGGCAAGGTCGCGTCCTTCTGCTCGGACGGTGACTTCACCTGCTCGGCTCCCAGCAACATCTCTCTGTTGATCTTGGCGGCAAATGTCGGTCGGCAGTTGAACATCGACCAACTCGAAGCGCAGGGTCTGAACCCGGCCACCGGTCAGGACGTCGCGGTGGTGTTCGGCCAGATCGTCTTCGAGGCGTTCGCAGACATTTCGTCCAATCCCAACTGGATGCAGAGTGACGAGACATTCCTTCAGGTGATGCTCAAGGTCTCGGATCCGGAGTACAAGCCCGGAAAAACACCCGCGCCGGCGCCGGTAGCCGAGGGCGAGACGGTGTCCACCGACAAGGTGTCTCCGCTGGCATATCTGCCGCAGAAGCTTTTCAAGGAGATTGTCGGTCTGATTGCTACCAACCAGAACACGATTCCCGTGATCTTGAGCGACCCCTACCAGCAGACACTCGCTCCAGACGTCGGACACCACTTCGATTACTGGCGAGATGCGGATGCGGCCAACGGCAAGCCGTTGACTTCAGCTGAGTACGCAGCGGCCTGGCTCACCTACCTCGCCCAGCAGGCGAAGGAAGGAAAGCCCGTCGACACAACTGCGAAGCCGACCCCGGAACAGATCAGTGCTGCTGTCGATGCCTACATGGCTGACGGCAATGCTGAGGGCGACGCCGCGGTGGCTGAAGGCACCGGAACCGGTCAGGCACCGGCCGGGACCACTGGCTCCACGGGATCTGCTGGAGCGCCCGCAACCACGTCACAGGTGCCTGCGGCAGGATCGGCGTCGGTCACATCGGGAGCGGTTGCCACTCCGACGGGTTCGGCGGCAGTGACGCCGACGTCGACAGTTCCGACCACACCGGTAGCGGGAACGGATGCAACGACGGCGTCCCCGACTACGACAGTGACGTCGACGACCACGGCGACGAAGGTGCCGGTTCCGAACCCGTAATCCTTCTCGCCGGCGTTCGTCACACGAATAACGCTGTCACAGGCTGCGATCCGCAATTAGTTGCGGATCGCAGCCTGTTTTCGTGTACGGGTTACGCACAGCGACCGTTGGTGCTTATCGTGGAAGGGAGGTTTCCGGATCACGAATCGTGGGTTTCACCGTGCACGAGCTGTCCATTGCGCAGAGTGTGGTCGAAGCCGTGTGTGAGCGTGCCGGCGAGCGACGAGTATCGAGCGTGCGGCTTGAAGTAGGGCAACTCTGCGCGGTGGTTCCACACTCTCTGCTGTTCTGCTTCGACGTCGTCACCGCGGGTACTCACGCCGAAGGTGCCAGCTTGCACATCGATGAGATTGCAACCAGCGCGCGATGCAAAAGCTGCGGCGTGATGTTCTCGCCGCCCGACATGTTCTTGCTGTGTGAATGCGGCAGTGCTGATGTCGAGGTGCTTGCCGGCCGAGAGTTACGGATCCTGTCGATGGAAGTGAGCTGAGCATGTGCGAGACGTGTGGGTGCGGGGACACCACAGGACCTCGGGTGTCGGTAGTCGCAGACGGAGAACACGAGCAGGAACACGACGATCATGGGCACGGTCATGGGCACGGTCACGAGCATGACCATGAGCACGGCCACCCCGACCACACCGTGATTCTCGAGCAACAGGTGCTCGCCAAGAACGACGGCATTGCGGTTCACAATCGTGAGTGGATGCGGAGCCGCCGAATCACGGCGCTCAACATCATGAGTTCCCCCGGCGCGGGGAAGACAACGTTGCTGGCGCGAACTATCCGGGAGCTCGGATGTCAGCGACCGATAGCCGTGATCGAAGGTGACCAGGAAACCCGGCTCGACGCCGAGCGGATCCGAGAGACCGGCGCGTCGGTGGTGCAGGTGAATACCGGGGCCGGATGTCACCTCGATGCCGCGATGATCGACCGCGCACTGCGCGCCTTGGATCCCGCTGAAGAATCGCTGCTTCTGATCGAAAACGTCGGAAACCTGGTGTGCCCCGCGCTCTTCGACCTCGGCGAGGAAGGCAAGGTTGTCCTAATTTCGACGCCGGAGGGGGCAGACAAGCCGAAAAAGTACCCACACATCTTCGCTGTCGCGGACCTCGTGGTGATCAACAAGATCGACTTGCTCCCGTACGTCGAGTTCGACGTCGATGCCTGCGTCGAGCAGGCGAGAATACTCAATCCTGCTGTGCGCGTTGCTGTTTTGTCTACCACGACAGGTGAGGGCATGGACGAGTGGTACGAGTGGATCGGTAGTCGTTCGGCGATTTCTCCGGTGGCCGTTGACAACTGATCTGCTCGGGTAGTTAATGAAATGAGTGGGTGCCACGCAAGTGGGCCGAGGTTCGACTCCGGTGGCGTCAGCGTTTCGGTGCCGCGGCAATTCGAGGCCACATCGTGTCAGGCCGGTGGCGGCGCCGAGAATCAGGCGCAAGTGCACCCGTGAAAGCGGCTGACATGGACACACAAAAATCGACTGCTGGCACCACGGCGGAACCTGCCTCCGAAAGCGCAGCTACCCCCGCAAGCGCAGCGGCCAAAGCGGAAGAAACTCTGATCCACGTGCTGTGGATCAATGCCGGTCTCAGTTGCGACGGAGATTCGGTGGCGCTCACTGCAGCCACGCAACCCAGTATCGAGGAGATCGCGCTCGGCGCCTTGCCCGGCCTGCCGCAGGTAGCGGTTCATTGGCCGCTCATCGACTTCGAATGCGGACCGCAGGGTGGCGCTGACGATTTCCTGGAGTGGTTTTGGAAAGCCGACCGCGGAGAACTGGAACCCTTTGTTCTTGTCGTCGAAGGATCGATACCGAACGAGAAACTTCACGACGAGGGGTATTGGTGCGGCTTCGGGAACAATCGCGAAACCGGCCAACCGGTCACCACGAGCGAATGGCTCGACAAGCTGGCACCGAAAGCCACTGCGGTAGTTGCGGTCGGTACGTGCGCGACCTACGGCGGCATACATGCGATGGCCGGCAATCCGACCGGTGCGATGGGCGTGCCGGACTATCTCGGGTGGACCTGGAAATCGAAGGCGGGCATCCCGATCGTCTGCGTTCCCGGGTGTCCCATTCAGCCGGACAACCTCTCCGAGACCCTGACCTACCTTCTGTACATGGCCACTGATCAGGCGCCGATGATTCCCTTGGACGAATCCCTGCGCCCGCAGTGGCTTTTCGGTGCCACCGTACACGAGGGCTGTGACCGTGGTGGGTACTACGAGCAGGGTGAGTTCGCGACGGAGTACGGGTCACCGAAGTGCATCGTCAAACTCGGATGTTGGGGACCGGTCGTGAAATGCAATGTCCCCAAACGTGGTTGGATCAACGGAGTCGGCGGGTGTCCTAATGTCGGCGGGATCTGCATCGGGTGCACGATGCCGGGATTCCCCGACAAGTTCATGCCGTTCATGGATGAACCACCTGGCGGCAAACTCTCCACCAATGCGGTGGGAATGTACGGGTCCGTGATCCACAGTCTCCGCCGGATCACCGGAAACACGTTGGACAAGGAACCGCACTGGCGCGAGCGCGGGTCGAAATTACTCACCGGTGCGACGCGTACGTGGTGACCGACCGGATACATTCAAATCAGTTCGTGAGCAACGTCTCTGGGAGGCACTGCAATGACGGCCATCGTTCCCGAACCCACCTCGACTGCGGACCGCGACGGTCTTGTCGAGATGGCGTGGGACCCCATCACCCGAATCGTCGGCAGTCTGGGCATCTACACCAAGATCGACTTCGCCAATCGCGAAGTGGTGGAGTGCCACAGCACGTCGTCGATCTTTCGCGGGTATTCCCTGTTCATGAAGGGGAAGGACCCGCGCGACGCGCATTTCATCACCAGTCGTATCTGCGGCATCTGCGGTGACAATCACGCCACATGCTCGTGCTACGCACAGAACATGGCGTACGGCGTCAAGCCGCCGCATCTGGGCGAGTGGATCGTCAATCTCGGCGAGGCCGCCGAGTACATGTTCGACCACAACATCTTTCAAGAGAATCTTGTCGCCGTCGACTACTGCGAGAAGATGGTCTCCGAGACGAATCCCGGTGTGCTGGCGCAGGCAGAGAACACGCGCTGCCCGCACGAGGAGCAGCACGGGTATCGCACGATCGCGGACATCATGCGGACTCTCAATCCGTTCACGGGTGAGTTCTATCGCGAAGCGTTGCAAGTCTCGCGTTCGACTCGCGAAATGTTCTGCTTGATGGAGGGCAGGCACGTTCACCCGTCGACGCTCTATCCCGGCGGCGTCGGCACCGTCGCGACGATCGAACTGATGACGGACTACATGTCGCGGCTGATGCGGTACGTCGAATTCATGAAGAAGGTCGTGCCGATGCACGACGACCTGTTCGACTTCTTCTACCAGGCGATGCCTGGTTACGAAAAGGTTGGCCTGCGGCGGACCCTGCTGGGTTGTTGGGGATCGTTCCAAGACCCCGAGTACTGCAATTTCTCCTACAAGGACATGACCGACTGGGGCCGGAAGATGTTTGTCACTCCCGGTGTGGTTGTCGACGGAAAGTTGGTCACCACGGATCTGGTGGACATCAACCTCGGTATCCGAATCATGCTGGGCTCCTCGTATTACGAGGACTGGAGTGATCAGGAGATGTTCGTCAAAACCGATCCGCTGGGTAACCCGGTCGATCGCAGGCACCCGTGGAATCAGCACACCAACCCCCACCCGCAGAAGCGGAACCTCGAGGACAAGTACAGCTGGGTCATGTCACCGCGATGGTTCGACGGAAAAGACAACCTTGCTCTGGACACGGGCGGGGGAGCATTGGCTCGTCTGTGGAGCACCGCTCTGGCCGGCCTGGTCGACATCGGATACCTGGAGTCGACCGGACACAGTGTGAAGATCAATCTTCCGAAAACAGCACTGAAGGGTCCTGTCTCGCTCGAGTGGAAGATTCCCGAACATGGCAGCAATACCCTCGAAAGAAACCGCGCGCGAACGTATTTCCAGGCATACGCAGCCGCGGCTGCCCTTCATTTCGCCGAGAAGGCGCTTGTCGAGATCCGGGCCGGCCGGACCAAGACGTGGGAGTCGTTCGAGGTCCCGGACGAGGGTATCGGTTGCGGATTCACCGAAGCCGTCCGCGGAGTTCTCTCACACCACATGGTGATTCGTGACGGAAAAATCGCGAACTATCACCCGTACCCACCGACACCGTGGAATGCGAGCCCGCGCGACAGCTACGGAACCCCGGGTCCGTACGAGGATGCCGTGCAGGGTCAGCCGATCTTCGAGGAGAACGATCGAGACCACTTCAAGGGCATCGACATCATGCGGACCGTGCGTAGTTTCGATCCCTGCCTGCCGTGTGGTGTTCACATGTATCTCGGCGGTGGCAAGACCCTGGAGAAGTTGCACTCTCCGACGCAGTCCGTGACCGGGGAGTGATCGATGGAGCAATCGGCCGACTACTGGCGCGGAGCAGGTGAGCGCATCGAGACGTTGTTGCAGGCCAACGCCGGCGCAGGCCCGGTGGCGAGAGATCGCGCCGAGCAACTGGTGCGTGAGGTCGTGCAGTTGTACGGCGCAGCACTCGAACGCACCGTCGCTCTGGCAGATCCGGCCACGATGGATGCGATGGTTCGCGACGATCTGGTGTCCAGCCTGCTACTGGTGCACGGACTTCACCCGCACGACGTGGAGACCCGCGTCCGCACTGCGCTCGACAGCGTGCGTCCGTACCTCGGTTCGCACGGAGGCGACGTCGAACTGATCGAGGTGGCGGACGGCGTGGTGCGACTACGGCTTCTCGGAAGCTGTAACAGTTGCCCTTCGTCCTCGGTGACCCTCGAAACCGCGGTCCAGGACGCGGTGCAGGCGGCGGCACCCGAGACCACCGGAATCGACGTCGAAACACCGGATTCGCACGAGCTGAAGTCGGGTGTGATTTCGGTCGAGTCCCTGTTCTCGCACGTTCACGCCGACGGGGGAGGTACGCACTGGGTGGAGGTCCCCGAATTCGCCGAAGTCGAGGTGGGAGAGGTCGCGGGCTTCCGCGTGTCGGGCACCGATCTGTTGGTCTGCCGCTCCGGTGACGATCTGTACGCGTATCGCGACCATTGCCCGGTGTGTGAGCACTCGATGGCGGGGGCCGTGCTCGAACGCATGATGGGCCGTCCTGCCCGAGACGCCGCTGTCCTCACCTGTCCGACGTGCTCTGCCCACTTCAGTGTGTACGGGGCGGGAGCGCGGGTGGGCACCGGCTCCGAGCACCTGGCGCCTGTGCCGGTGCTGATTCGCGACGGAGTGCTCTCGGTCGCGCTTGCTGACGAGTCTGTGATACCGGTGACCTAGCCGTGAACGCAGCCCCGTCATGAAAGTCACTGTGGGAGAGGTGCTCACACGAATCGCCTCGTCGCGTGTCGTTCCGACCGGACCGAGGTGTGAGATGTGTGCGGCGGGCATAGGCGACGAACACCAGCACGTCGTGGACGTACAGGTCCGGAGCCTGATGTGCGTGTGCCGACCGTGCTATCTACTCTTTGCACCGGTCGACGCGGACCTTCGATACAAAGCGGTTCCCGATCGGTACCTCGAGTTTCCGGACTTCGACCTCGGCCCTGGCCGGTGGGAGTCTCTGGAAATCCCCGTCGGCCTGGCATTCTTCTTCCGCAACTCACTCCTCGACAAGTACATAGTCTTCTATCCGGGACCGGCCGGAGCTACCGAATCCGAGTTGCCCATCGACTCGTTCGAGACTGTGCTCGAGGAGAATCCGGGGCTCGCGCAGATGCGGGCCGACGTCGAGGCGTTGATCGTGTCGGTGCCCACGTCAGGACAATCGCCGAGATGCTTCGTTGTTCCCATCGACGCCTGTTACGAACTGGTGGGACGATTGCGCACCGTGTGGCGCGGATTCGACGGTGGCCAGGATGCCGCACGCGCAGTGGACGAGTTCTTCGGGCGCGTCGAGGCGCGAAGCAGGTCGGCATGACTGTTCTCGACTTCTCGGTCGACAACATGGAGGTGGAACCGTACGCGGTTACGCCGAATCTGACGGTGAGATTGAGAATGTCGGAATCCACCGGCACGACCGTCCGTGCGGTGGCTCTGCGCGCGCAGGTACGAATCGAACCACACCGCCGACCGTACTCCGACGCCGAAGGCGAAGGTCTGCGCGATCTCTTCGGTCCGCGGGAGCGTTGGTCGAGTACGCTGCGCACCTTCCTGTGGATGGAATGTTCCACGGTCGTTCAAGGATTCACCGGAACAACGGTCGCGGCCTTGCCCATGGCGTGTACGTACGACTTCTCGGTGACGGCGTCGAAGTACATGCACGCACTCGGAGACGGAACGATTCCGATCGTGGTTCTACTGAGCGGCACGGTATTCACCGACGGACCGCGTGGGTTCTCCGTGCAGCAGATCCCGTGGGACAGATCTGCTGCCTACGAATTGCCGGTCGACGTGTGGAAACAGCTGATGGCTGCGCATTATCCGGCGTCTGGTTGGGTACGCCTCGACCATGAGACGATTGCCGATCTCGTGCGGTTCAAGGCAGCGCACGGCCTCACGGACCTCGATTCAGCCGTGCGGCAGTTGCTGACGGCGAGCCAGGTGCCGCGATGACTCGAACGGAGATGGATCACGACGTTCGGGCCGTGGCCGACGCCGTCCTGTACGAGGGATATCTTCTCTATCCCTACCGGGCCGGTTCGGCGAAGAATCAATCCCGTTGGCAGTTCGGGGTTCTCGGACCGCCCGGCGCCGCCGAGGTCGGAGTCGGCGAGGAACCGTCGATGTCCGCGCAATGTCTGCTCGGCGAATTCGAGCGGAACGGCGTCGAAGTTTCTGCGACTGTGAGATTTCTGCACCACCAGTCGCGGACGGTTGAACGACTCGGCGCCGGCGGGGCGTGGATCCCGGTCGATCGGTTGGTAGTCGGCGAGCGGGAGTCGATCTCGTGGGACGAAGCCACCGAGTCCGAGATCGTGTTGGGTCCGTGGGGTCTGGACGAACTCGAGGCCGGCGTCGAAGAAACCTTCTGTGCGGCCGGAGTTGTCGAAGGAGAGACTTTGTCGGACTCTCGGGGCAGGGTGGTCGGACGGATCGTTCGGACACGGCTTCCGGTGAATGGCCTCTTGGCAGTGAGCGCCTCCGCCGGGGACGGACGCACGGTGATTTCCGTGGAGATCATGAACGCCACGAGCGTCGACGCACGGGACAAGGGCACGGCCACCGCGCAATCGATGCTGGGGACTCACGTCATTGTGAACTGCACAGGCTCGAGGTTCCTGTCGTTGTTCGAAGAAGCAGATCACTCGGAGCAGTTGCGGCAAAATCGCTGTTATCCGGTGCTTGCGGGGACCGAGGACCCCACTCACCCTGGCACATCTCCCACCGTTCTGGTGTCACCGATCATCCTGTACGACTTTCCCGAGATTGCGCCGCAGAGCGAGGGATCTCTCTTCGACTCGACCGAGATCGACGAAATTCTCACCCTGAGAATCCTTGCCATGACCGACGAGGAAAAGGCGCGGGCGCGAGCTACCGACTCCAGAGCTGCCGACATCATCGACCGATGTGAGCGATTGACGGACGACGATCTAGCCGGCCTGCACGGTGTGCTGCGAAATCCGCACGCCGGTTCTGATCTGATACCCGAGGTGCCTGACGGTGTGGACTGGTGGACCCCGGAAGCCGACACCAGTGTCCAACCACGCACCGACGCAGTTCTGATCAACGGCGTCCGTGTCTCTGGTGGAAGTACAGTTCGGCTCCACCCCTCACGCCGCGCTGATGCTCAGGACCTGTTCTTCGACGGCCGGATCGCCCACGTCGCCACCATTCATGAAGACGTGGACGGCGACATTCATGTTGGGGTGACACTGTTGGACGATCCGGCCGCCGATCTGCACAACTGGTACGGCCGCTACCTGTACTTCGCGCCGGACGAGATAGAGCCGATGCCGCGCGACAGCGCGTGACGTACTCACAGCTATCGAACTTCACAGCTATCGAGAGGAGAACTCGCCATGAGGAGCATGGGATTGCTGTCGACGGCACTTCTCGGCGCCACCGCGATCGCAGCCGCGATCGTCCTGGTGGTGTCGATGCCGGACATCCAGCGCTATCTGCGAATGCGAAAGATGTAAAGCGCTGTGCGCGTGCTGATTGCAGGTGTCGGAAACATTTTTCTCGAAGACGACGGATTCGGCCCCGAAGTTGTTCGGGCGCTGCAGCATGAGAATCTCCCATCGGGAGCTCGCCTGGTCGACTACGGGATTCGGGGCGTGCATCTGGCGTACGACTTGTTGGAGTCGTGGGACGCCCTGGTCCTGATCGATGCCTTACCGGCGACCGGAGTTCCGGGCAAGCTCGCGATCATCGAAGTGGACCCCGAAAGTGAAGGCCCGCAAGGAGGTTTCGACGCGCACTCGATGCATCCGAGTTCGGTGTTTGCCAGCCTGCAGGCCCTCGGCGGAACACTCCCGCGGACGTTCGTGGTGGGGGCACATGCGAAATCGATCGGCGACGGAATCGGATTGAGTGCGGAGATGCGTGATTCGGTAGGGCAAGCCGCTTCGGCGGTGCTGGCACTCGTCCGGTCCATCGACGTGGACTGTGATGCCACCACACTGGGGCCGGAGGTGTGAGTCATGTGTCTGGGGATTCCGGGACGGGTACGCGAACTACTGGACGGATACGGCGGTCAACTCGCTCTCGTCGACGTGGAGGGGGCACCACGCAAGGTCAACATCGGAATGCTCGACGAAGGCACCGTCACTGCAGGTGACTGGGTGGTGATCCACATGGGCTTTGCAGTCGAGAAGGTCGACGAGCAGGAAGCTCGCCACGCTCGGGCCGGCCTCGAACTGATGGGCCGTGGTGGCCACGACGGTGAGATAGTCGACTCCGATACTGGTAACGGCGAGGTCGGGACATGAAGATCGCCTGCCGTGTCATCGTTCGTGGCGTAGTCCAGGGGGTGGGCTTCCGGCCGTTCGTCCATGCGACCGCCACCGAACTGGGACTGTCGGGTTCGGTGGGAAATTCTGCTCTCGGTGTCGTGATCGACGTCGAAGGCGACGGAGAGACAATCGATGCATTTGTCGCTCGGGTGCGAAACCGCCCCCCACCGCTGGCACGGGTGGAGTCGGTAGAGCGCGAGGACTCGCGGCCGGTTGGTCGTGAGGGGTTTCGCATAGTCGAGACGGATGCGGGGTCGGTCGGGCGAACCTTGGCGCCGGCGGATGTCGGGATCTGCGACGACTGCCTCCGGGAACTGACTGATCCGAGCGATCGGCGATATCGTCATCCATTCATCACCTGCACCAACTGCGGTCCGCGATTCACGATCATCGAATCGCTGCCCTACGACCGCGCCGCTACGACGATGAAGCGATTCCCGTTGTGCGCGAACTGTGCGGCGGAGTACGTGGATCCCGCCGACCGCCGGTTTCATGCGCAACCGATTGCCTGCCCGCAGTGCGGTCCAACGCTATCGTTCGTGGAAGGGGACGCGCCCGCCGTGACCGGTGAGGGTGCACTGCTACGAGCCCGATCCCTACTGCGAGACGGGAAGATTCTTGCTGTCAAGGGAATCGGAGGATTTCACCTGGCTTGTGATGCCCGCGACGACCGCGCGGTTCACGAGTTGCGTGAACGCAAGCATCGAGCAAGCAAGCCGTTGGCGGTGATGGTGCGCGATGTGCCAGAAGCCAGAGAGTTGGGTGTGGTCGGTGATGCCGAGGCTGATGCCATGTCCTCGCGCGAGCGCCCGATTGTGCTGGTTGCCAAAGCGTCTGGATACGCGCTTTCCCCCTTGATTGCCCCCGGCATTCCGGATATCGGAATCATGCTGGCCTACAACCCGATTCAGCATCTTCTTCTGGGTTTGGCCGGAGAAGAGGCGGGCCCAGCGGTGTTGGTCATGACATCGGCGAACATCGGCGGTGAGCCGATTCTGTACTCCGACAACGATCTCGAACGATTGGGTGACCTGGCCGACGGGGTATTGACCCACAACCGTCCGATCTTGATGCCGTGTGACGACTCGGTGATGCGAATAGTCGGCAGTGGAAGACAGTTGCTTCGTCGCTCGCGCGGATATGCTCCGCTGCCCGTCACCGCGCCGTTCGACGTACCGCCTACCTTGGCGGTCGGGGCCGACCTGAAGAACACCTTCTGTCTTGCCGAGGACGGATATGTGTGGCCGAGTCAGCACATCGGAGACATGGGCGACCTCGCTGTCATCGACAGTTTTGCTGCGTCGGAGAGTCACTTCGAATCGATCACGGGGGTGGTGCCGCACCAGATCGCCTGTGACGAGCATCCTCGGTATCGCTCGTCCTCGTGGGCTCGCAGTCGTAGTGGTGACCGACCGGTGCGCATCGTCGGGCATCACCACGCACATGTGGCTTCCGTGATGGGGGAGAACGGCCGGGACGGGAGCGAACCAGTTCTCGGAATAGCGTTCGACGGCACCGGCTACGGGGCGGACGGCGCAGTGTGGGGAGGGGAACTACTGCTGGCGACGTACAAGGGTTATCGCCGTCTCGCGCATCTGGGATACGTACTGCTGCCCGGTGGCGATGCCGGAGTGGAACGGCCGTACCGAATGGCGCTCGCCCACCTGTGGCATGCCGGGTTGGACTGGGAATCCGACCTCGCGCCCGTGGCAGCCTGTCCGCCCCGAGAGCAGTCGGTCCTACTTCACCAGATGGAAACCGGTTTCGGGTGCGTGGACACCTCGAGCATGGGGCGGTTGTTCGACGCAGTCTCCTCGCTGACCGGGGTCCGTCAGAGGGTCGACTACGAAGCGCAGGCTGCCATCGAGTTGGAGGGGGTGTCGAGGGGAGTCGACAGCGCCGGTTCGCGGTACACCTTCGATTGGACGCAGTCGGACGACGATTCGTGGACAGCAGATCCGCGGTCGGTCATTCGGGCTGTTGTCCGCGATCTCCGGGAGAAGTTGCCCGCTGAAGTGATCGGCGCCCGTTTCCACGAATCCGTAGCGCACCTGGTGCTCGAGTGGGCAATTCGTGGCCGGGAACTGGCGGGAGTGGACGAGGTAGTACTCACCGGAGGTGTCTTTCAGAACCCTCTACTGCTCGTTCGGGCGTGTGCTCTGCTCTCAGACGCTGGATTCACGCCGTTGACAGGACTGGAGTTGCCGCCGAACGACGGCGGTCTCGCCTACGGCCAAGTGCTGGTGGGGAGTTCGTCATGAGGTCAGGAGTTGTGTCATGTGCCTAGCCGTACCGGGACGTATCGAGTCCCTGGAGGAACGCGACGGAACGACGATGTCGGTGGTGAACTTCGGTGGCGTCCGAAAAGAAGTGTGCCTCGAGTACATTCCGGGCGCCCAAGTCGGCGAGTACGTCGTGGTGCACGTCGGATTTGCCATCCAGCGACTCGACGAGGAATCCGCTCGCAGCACGCTGGCGGAATTCGAGCACCTCGGCGTACTCGAAGAGGAATTCGGTGACGGGTTCGAAAGGGCTGCCCGGGCCGCGGGGATCGAACCGAAGGAGACGGAATCATGAAATATCTGGACGAGTTCTCCGATCCGGAACTGGCCGGCAAACTGCTGGATCAGATCCGTGCGCTGGCCACACGGCGATGGGCGATCATGGAAGTGTGTGGTGGTCAGACACATTCGATCATCAGACACGGCATCGATCAATTACTTCCCCAACAGATCGAGATGATCCACGGACCCGGATGCCCGGTCTGTGTCACCCCGCTCGAGATCATCGACAAAGCTCTCGAAATCGCGGCACGACCCGATGTCATTTTCTGCTCCTTCGGGGACATGTTGCGAGTTCCGGGGAGTTCGTCGGATCTGTTCCGCATCAAGAGCGCCGGCGGTGACGTGCGGGTGGTGTACTCACCGTTGGATGCACTGACTATCGCCAAGGAGAATCCGGGCCGGCAAGTGGTGTTCTTCGGGATCGGATTCGAGACCACCGCGCCGGCCAACGCCATGACCGTCTATCAGGCCAATCGCCTGGGTATCGAGAACTTCTCGCTACTCGTCTCGCACGTTCTGGTCCCGCCGGCGATGGCCGCGATCATGGATTCGCCAGAGTGCCGCGTGCAGGCATTTCTGGCGGCCGGGCATGTGTGCAGTGTGATGGGAACGTCGGAGTACCCGGCGCTGGGCCGAGAAGTACAAGGTCCCGATCGTCGTCACCGGATTCGAGCCGCTGGATCTGCTGGAGGGCATCCGAAAGACGGTGCTGCAGTTGGAATCGGGTCGATACGAGGTCGAAAATGCCTACGCCCGTGCCGTCACCGCGCAGGGCAACACCGCAGCGAAAGCGATGCTCGAGGATGTGTTCGCCGTGTCGGACCGGACGTGGCGCGGCATCGGATCGATCCCGGACAGCGGTTGGCAGCTGGCACCGAAGTATGCGTATTTTGATGCCGAAGAGCGTTTTTCGGTGACCGATATCCATACTGACGAGTCGAGCGTCTGCCGTTCCGGAGAAGTGTTGCAAGGTTTGATCAAGCCACACGAGTGCAGTGCCTTCGGGAAGGAATGCACTCCGCGGAATCCACTCGGTGCCACGATGGTGTCGTCCGAGGGGGCGTGCGCCGCGTACTACCTGTACCGGCGCCTGGAACTTCAGGAGGCGGGTCATGCCGGCTGAGGAGATCGCTGTCGTGGACTTGTCGGCGTGGGTCTGCCCACTGCCGCTGCGTGATTCGCCGAACATCGTCATGGGGCACGGTGGTGGAGGAGCGATGTCCGCCGAGCTCATCGAGCACCTGTTCCTGCCCTCGTTCGGAAGCGCTGCCGATGCAGAACTCGGTGACTCGGCCGTATTCGACGTCGGCGGGGTGCGGCTCGCGTTCTCGACCGACTCGTATGTCGTCAAACCCATGGTGTTTCCCGGCGGAACTATCGGCGATCTCGCTGTCAACGGAACGGTGAACGACCTGGCGATGACTGGAGCGCAGCCATTGGTGATGTCGACGGCATTCATCCTGGAAGAAGGGACGGCACTGACCGACATCGCGGGAATTGCGAAGGCGCTCGGTGAGGCCGCGCACGTTGCCGGCGTTCGGCTGGTGACAGGTGATACCAAGGTCGTCGATGCCGGTCACGGCGACGGAGTCTTCATCAACACCGCAGGAATCGGGATTGTCGCAGACGGGGTGGACATCAGCCCCACTCGCGCACAAGTGGGTGACGTCGTGATCGTCAGCGGCGACATCGGCGTTCACGGCGTGGCCGTGATGAGTTGTCGCGAAGGTCTCGAATTCGGGACCGAAGTGCGCAGTGATTGTGCGGCCCTGAACGGCGTGGTGGCCGACATGATTGCCACCGGTGTCGACATCCACGTCCTGCGCGACCCTACGCGGGGCGGAGTCGCCGCGACCCTCAACGAGATCGCTCAGGCGTCGAACATCGGGGTTGCGCTGGTGGAGCGAGATCTGCCGATTCCCGCTGACGTGCGCGACGCCTGTGGGCTACTCGGCTTGGATCCGTTGTACGTCGCAAACGAGGGCAAGTTGATCGCTTTCGTTCCACGCGAAGATGCCGCCCTGGTTCTGGAAGCGATGCACGGCAATCCACTGAGTGTGGGAGCCGCCGTGATCGGGGAGTGCGTGGCCGAACATCGCACAATGGTGGTGGCGCGTACGGCATTGGGAGGCAATCGGGTAGTGGATTTGCCGGCAGGTGAACAACTTCCTCGGATCTGCTGATGACTGCCGTCGGTATGAACGGGCCGGCGTTGTTTGCCCGCTACGCGTATCCGCCGAACGAGTTGGGTTACTGCGGACCCGACGATCCTTCAGTGCTGCTTCGTCTGGCCAGCGGCAACTCGGGCAGCGGCGACCGTGATCACGCTCGTCAATTCGACGGTGCGTGGCCGTACCTCGAGGCATTGGCTGTAGGAGCGGGCATCGACGACCCCCTGGATTCGCGAGTGATCGAAGCCTATTGGGTGGGAGGTGATCTCCTCGACTCTCTCGATTCGGGGAAGTTGTTACAGCACTTGAGGGGGGCATTCGGTGAACGCGAGAACACCGGGTTCCTCCCCGTCCTCGGGGGTCGGGACCGCGCGCTCGCGCACCACAGTTTTCACGTATTTCTGGTGTATCCGTGGGTCAAGCTTCTTCGGAAGCGCGGTGCGGTCCCACTGTCCGTCCTCCAGAACTGCCGGATCAGATGGGGAGTGGTCGAGGACGTCGGCGAGGAGCATGCATTGGTGGTTTCGTCCCCGCTCGAGTTCGACGGTGAGCAACTCGCACGCGGCCGACCGGCAACGCAGAGAGTGCGGTGGAGGGTCGAGGGCAACGCGCTTGCGGCGATGCCCGTCCCCGGCGCTGTGGTGACGATGCACTGGGATTGGGTGTGCGACAGGATAACGGCAGAGCAATCACGTGCATTGGATGCCGCGGAAGACTCGGGATTGCGGATCGCGAACCGAATGCTGTCGACCGATATGTGATCGTCAGTTCCCCTCCAGGACGGAGGCTACGGTGAATTGGGGTAGCGCGGTAACGGACAGCGCACTGTGGTTGGCAGAGGCATATGCGATCACGGTAGTGGTTCTCGTCGTCACCGCGCTGCTGCTTGCTCGGTATACCGTCTGGGGCAACCAGTTTCGGCGAATGGCTTGGCCCTACTTCGATCCCCGGCGCACCGTCATTCCGCTGTCGATTCTCGCGTTACTGCTGCTGCTCACGATATTCGGTGTCCGCGTGACGGTGTTGTTCTCGTACTGGTACAAGGATTTCTACGACGCCATTCAGAACCTCGACGAAACCGCTTTCTGGCACTACCTGCGAGTGTTCGCGATATTGGCCGCAGTCCACGTCGCTAGCTCACTCGTCGTCTACCTGGTAGGCCAAACACTCGATATCAATTGGCGCAGTTGGCTCAATGACACATTGACCGACGATTGGCTCGACGGCCGCGCCTACTATCGCGGAAACTTCCTGGAGAACCCGGTCGACAATCCGGACCAACGTATTCAGGCAGACATCACCGCATTCGCGACGTCGTCCCGCACGTTGTCCATGGGCGCCGTCGCCGCAATGGTCTCGATCGTCAGCTTCACCAAGATCCTGTGGGATCTGTCCGGTCCCTTGACTGTTTTCGGTGCCGAGATTCCGCGAGCGATGATCTTTCTCGTCTACACCTACGTGTTGGTGACCACGGCACTCGCATTCTGGATCGGCCGGCCTTTGATCATGCTGAACTTCTTGAACGAGAAACTCGGCGCCAGCTTCCGGTACGCGTTGGTTCGACTACGGGAGTACGGCGAAAGCATCGCCTTCTATCGCGGAGAGAACGTCGAACGACGCACGCTCGGACTACGTTTTGCTGCAGTGATCCGCAATATGTGGGCGATCGTCTTCCGGACGCTCAAGTTCAGTGGCTTCAATCTGGCAGTGGATCAGACAGCGGTGGTGTTTCCGTTTCTGGTCCAGGGATCTCGATTGTTCAGCGGGCAGATCACTTTCGGCGACGTGATGCAAACTGCTCAAGCATTCGGCCAGGTGCACAATTCGTTGTCGTTCTTTCGAGAGTCTTATGCCGATTTTGCAAGTTTCCGGGCCACACTGATCCGTTTGACCGGGCTCGCCGATGCCAATCGACGTGCCCGCGCACTTCCCGTGCTCGACGCGTTCTCCGCTGGCAGTCATTTGGTTGTTCGGGGACTCGACGTGCGCACGCCGGTTGGTGAGGCGTTGATCTCCGAACTCGACATGTCACTGGGGCCCGGCGATGCACTGCTGGTGAAGGGTCCGTCGGGTAGCGGCAAAACCACGCTGCTCCGCAGCATCGCGCAGTTGTGGCCGTACACAAACGGTTCCGTGACCACCCCGGTCGGAGACGTCCTGTTCCTCTCACAACGGCCATACCTACCATTGGGTTCTCTGCGCGCGGGTTTGGCATATCCGGACCAGTTGCCCTCAGGTCAGCCGAACACCGGGCGCTCGAACTTCGACGACCGCAGGCTCCACGACGCGCTCGCCGAGGTGCATCTCGCACATTTGATCGGTCGGCTCGACGAGCCGGCTGATTGGACTCGAATTCTGTCGCCGGGCGAACAACAACGGTTGGCGTTCGCCCGAGTCCTCCTGATCCGACCGCGAACCGCATTTCTCGACGAGGCGACATCCGGAATCGACGAAGGCCTCGAGTACACGCTCTACGACATCCTTCGCCGTGAACTGCCCGACAGCATCATTGTCAGCGTCGGGCATCGCAGCACCCTCGACGTTTTTCACAATCGACAACTCGAACTGCGCGGTGCGGGACACTGGACTCTCGCTGATCACGAAGGCTGAGAAAACTTTCGACGGTCGGATTCTTGCGACAGGATTCGGCCGGGTTACCCGCCGCGCCGCGATCGATCGAAGACACCGACCGTCACGAGGTCGAAGGGTTGCGGAAGTCGTTTGTGTGCTGGAGCACCCAGGCCGCAATCCTGGTGCGCGAGTCGTACCCCAGTTTGTTCAGTATGTGATCGACGTGACCGTCGACAGTGCGCTGAGAAATGACCAGCTTGTCCGCGATTGCTCGGTTGGTGAGGCCCTGTGCGACGAGTTCGGCCACCTGCTGCTCCCGCGGAGTCAGCACTTCGTCAGCCGCCGATTTCGGTGATCCACCGGGCGGTTGCTCTCTCAGCGCGCGGGCCGCTGCGTCGTCGAGAGTCAGAGCTCGTCCATGATCGAATGCTGTTTGAAACACCCTGTCTCCGATCCGGTTACGAGCCTCGGTCACGCTGTTTTCGTGGTACGGGACCATGCTCCTGAAGGTGTCCATCGGGCTGCCCGTGGCGGTGAACAGCGTGTCGGCAGCTCCCATCAGTGTGGCTGCCAGCTTTGCGTCCCGGTCGACAAGCGTCCACGCGATTTCCTCGAGGCACCATGCACATCCGAACTGGTTACCCAGCCCTCGAAGCAATCGGAGAGAATCTTCGAGTAGCTCGATACCGCGAGCGTGGTTGCCATGACGCCACAGGGCGGATCCGTAGTCCGACATCGTCATCGACCGCCACAAGATTTCGCCGCGCGATTCGGTGAGGGCCAACTCCTCCTCGTAAATGCTTGCAGCCCGGTCGGTTTCGCCGAGTGCGTCGACGACGAAGGCGAACCAGTAGAGCGCGGGTACCAGACGGGCGATGTCGTCGTTTGCCCGGAATGCTGCGACAGCCTGCTCCAGGTACTCGGCGCCGCGCACGAGATCGCCGTCGGCGACCGCGACGAATCCGAGCGTGTACCGCGCCAGTATGCGTCCGTCGTCGTTCCGCTGCATCTCGGCCTGTCGCCGAGCCTCTTCGGCAATGCTTGTCGCCGAAGCGATATCTCGTTGGAGGGCTGCCAGCAGTGCGCCTGTCGCGGCGGCCTCGACTATCGCCTCACCGAGAGTGCCCTCGGTCAGTTCGGGCACCTCGGCCAGGGCGCGACCCAACCAGTAGCGACCTTCGTTGAATCGACCACGTGCAAGCCAGTAATCATGCAAGGCACTTGCGGTACGCAATGTGGCTTCGACCGAGTCGGGTTCGGTCAGACCGAATTCCAACGCGGTGCGCACGTTGGGTAAGTCGCGGTCGATCCGCGTCATCCAATCGATTTGGTGCGGCCCCGTCCAGTCGACTCCGGCGCGGAAGACGAGTTGCCTGAACCACTCACTGTGCCTGCGCTGCAGCGAGACCCACTCGTCGACTGACACCAGTTCACGCCCGTAGTCGCGAAGAGTCTCGAGTAGGCGGTAGCGGACGTACGAGCCGTTTTGTTCACGGATGAGGATCGACTTGTCGACAAGGGACATCACGAGATCGCCCAAGTCGTCGTTCTGTGCTTCGTCGGCGAGAATTCCTTCGACGGACCCGAGATCGAAGCTACCCGCAAATACGCTCGAGTTCGCCCACAACGACTTCTCCGGCGGCGTACACAGATCGAAGCTCCAGTCGATACTCTGTGCAAGCGTTTGTTGACGCGCTGGAGCGTTCCGGCTGCCCCGCGTCAGCAGTTGGAAGCGGTCGTCGAGTTTTTGCAGGATCTGATCGACCGACATCGCCCTCAGTCGGGCAGCCGCCAACTCGATCGGCAGCGGTAGTCCTTCCAACCGGCGGACGATCTTCTCCACAGCCGCGCTGTTCTCGCTGGTGATGCGGAAGTCCGTCACGGAGGAACGTGCCCGCTGCTCGAACAGCATCATCGCATCACCATCGCGGGTGTCGGTTGGCGACGGCGCCTCGTTGGGAAATCGCAGAGGCGGTACCCGTAATACCATCTCGCCGGGAATGTCGAGCGGTTCTCGGCTGGTCGCCAGAAGTGCCAATCGGGCACAGCACCGGAGAAGTTCGGCGGCGGTGTCGGCAACCCAGCCGATGAGGTGTTCGCAATTGTCCAGAACAAGCAGGACACGTTCGTCGACGAGACGGCCGATCAGTACCGATCGCGGTGACCGCGTAGATCGGTCTTGTACTCCGAGTGCGGCAAGAATCGTCTGATCGAGAAGTGCCGGCTCCCGCAGTTCGCTGAAGTCGACGAACCAGACGCCCCCGGGGAACGCACGGGAGGAATCATCGGCGGCACGGAGCGCCAAGCGGGTTTTGCCGACCCCACCCAGGCCCGTAAGGGTCACAAGCCGGTAGTCCGACAGCAGGCGTCGGACTTCTTTGGCCTCGGACCGACGACCGACGAAACTGCTCAGTTCGATCGGTAGGTTTCCTCGTTTTGCCGCCATGAGAATCGCGCCGAATTTGTACGTGCAGAGTGGATTGACCCCACACAGTGTACGCGGAATCGCGTGTGTGAAATCTGTCAAGGCACCACCGGTGTTCGCCCGTGATTGCCGTTGGGCCGAAGCTTTTCGGTGCATGACGCGGAATAGCGAACACTTTCCACCGACGTAGTTCGCGCCTCATTCGAAAGGGATGAGAGGCGCATTTCATCTTTCTGGCGCACTTACGATTCGGGCATGAAACGTGTGTGGGAAGGTGTGCGGCGCTACGGCAAGACGCTGCACTCGGTCGGGTTGTCGTTCGGTCTGGTGTTTTTCGTCCTCTCGATGAGCCCGTCCCTCTTACCGCGCGCGTGGTACCTGCAGGGCGTGGCAACCGGTATTTCCGTCGCCACCGGGTACGGCATCGGTGTGAGCGTGGCGTGGATGATCCGCAAATGCGGAGTCGAACCGACATGGTCGGACCGGACCAAGCGGATCGGTTGGGCCGTACTCGCCGTACTGGCAGTGATATTGGTGCCTCTTTTTCTGATCTTGGGTTCGTGGTGGCAGCAGATCGTCCGTGATCTGGTCGAGGCGCCTCGCGTGAACCGGGCGAACTATCTTCTGGTGCTGCTGGTTTCGCTAGTGGTGTGGTTGATCTTGCTGGAGGCGGGTCGCGGTCTGCGGCATCTCACCAGAGGACTCGCTGCCGTTGCTCTGCGGTTTGTTCCCAAGGAAGCAGCGAAAGTCGCGAGCTTGGTCGTCGTCTTCGCGTTGGCGATCTTCGTCGTCAACGGTGCCCTCTACAACGGGCTCATCGCTTTTGCGAACTGGAGTTTCTCCGGCGCGGACAACGACACGCCCGATGGTATCGACCAGCCTCTGATCGCCGAACGCAGTGGTTCACCCATGTCTGCGGAGGCATGGGATTCGCTGGGCAAGGAGGGTCGCACCTTCATGGGTAGCGGGCCGTCTGCGGTGCAGATTTCCGCGCTGACCGGCCGGGACGCGAAGCAACCCATCCGCGTGTACGCCGGCCGTGAGTCGTCGGATTCCGTCGACGGTGTCGCGCAGCGGGTCGTCAACGAACTCGAGCGCACCGGCGGCTTCGACCGTGCCGTCCTGGCAGTAGTGACCACCACCGGCCGCGGCTGGGTGAACGACGACGTGGCGTCCGCTTTCGAATACGTCCAGGGCGGCGATACCGCCATCGCGGCGATGCAGTACTCGTTCCTTCCCAGCCCTTTGGCATTCATCGCCGATCGCGAAACCCCGATGGCCGCAGGCCGGGCGCTGTTCAACTCTGTCTATGCGAAGTGGATCGATCTGCCGCTCGACAAGCGCCCCAAGCTTGTCGTTTTCGGCGAGAGCCTCGGATCGTACGGGGGACAGGCCGCGTTCGCGGGAGCACAGGACATGGCGACGCGGGTGGATGGGGCGTTGTGGTCGGGGACTCCGAACTTCACCGCTCAATGGCAGGAGATCACCAGCAGTCGTGACTCCGGCTCACGGGAAGCCGTGCCGGTGATCGACGACGGGCAGTCGATTCGTTTCGCTGCCTATCCGGAGGATCTCGAACTGGATGCGCCGTGGAACGACTCACGCGTCGTGTACTGGCAGCACGCCAGCGACCCAATTGTCTGGTGGTCTTTCGACCTGCTTCTGAACAAGCCGGACTGGCTTGCCGAGCCTCTCGGCCGTGATGTCGATCCGGGAATGACGTGGATACCGTTCGTGACATTCTGGCAGGTGACACTCGACATGGTCTTCTCGGCGGACGTTCCGCCAGGTCACGGGCACAACTACGGTGCCGACGCGGCGGACATGTGGGCGCGGATCCTGCACCCCGACAACTGGTCTCAGTCGGACACCGACGCGATTCGCGGCGCTCTGACGAACGACTTTCAACCCACCAAGTAGTAGTGCGGAGTGCGGACCTCGTGACGGTCTCTCGTCGTTGGACCGGGAGTACTCGCTCTAGATCGTTCTATCACTGTTTGTCAGCTATCTAACAAGGAGCGCGATGCATTCATCAAGAACACTCGTAGCTGCGGTGGCGCTGAGCGCGATCACTGTATTTGCCGGGGCTGGGTCCGCGGTTGCCGCGCCGGCGGTCGGATCTGTCGATTTCGGTTCGTCGAGCGGATCCGGATCAGGAACCGGTTCGGCTAGCGGATCCGAATCTGGTTCTGTCGATTTCGGATCCGGCGGACCGGACGTCGAGCATCCGGTGTCGACCTGCTTCTGGTCCGTGCCGATCAATCCCGAGCGCGCGGACCCACAGCTCAACTACGCCTTTCCTGACACTGCGGCGATTTACTGGGCTGCGCAGTTCACAATCCCCGAGAACGCCGAGTTGGTTATCCGAGGGCAGTATGCGCATGCGCGCTATCAGTCGTTGAACTCGTACAACGCAGCAACCGCGATGCCGACCGCCGTCCTCAATGACATTTCGACAGCTCCCGACGCAGGTTCGCGCAACACCTATCTTCCCGGTGCCGATCGATCGAACGAAAGTGCCAGGTCGTACACGGCTTCCGTCCTCAACGAGGCCTCGCCTGCTGAGCCGAAACCCAACACCTTGTATGCCGGTGTGCCAGGTCAGGACCGGATAAGCCTGCTTTATCGCATCTACCTGCCGGACAACGGGCGTGATCTCACCGGCGGCGTTGGACTGCCGGAGCCAGAGCTGCACCTTTCCGGTGGTCAGGTGTTGCGCGGGCAGGATCTGTGTTCAGCGGTCGGTGCGGACAACGGAATCTTGAAGCCGGCTTCGCTGCCGCTGGACACGTACAAGGCATTGCGTGACCAACCGGGCAAGCCTGCGACATTCCCTTCCGAGCAGACACCAGTCTGGCGGGCGTACTACAGCGCCGAGTTCACGCTCGGCTGTACCTATCTCGGCAAATGCGATGGCACACCCCAGCGGGTGGGCGGGCAGTACTCCAACATCGACAACAGCTACGTTACAGCCGAAGTCAACCGTGGGTTCGGCGAAGTTCTAGTACTTCGGGGAGAGTTGCCGAGGACTCCGAAGACGACAGGCGGCGCAAAGAATCTCGACAGCGCAGTCGACATGCGGTTCTGGTCGATGTGCAGCAATGAATCGCTGGCAACGACGAAGGTAGCGACGTGTCTGTTCGACGAGCAGATGGCCACTGATGCGGATGGTCGCTACACGATTGTCGCGTCGCTCCCTGAAGACCGACCCGCAAACGCTACGAAGGAATGTGGGGTGTCATGGCTTTCGCTCTCGCCGGCCGGTGACGGCGCAGGGCATCCCGACGATTCCCTCTTGATCATGCGGAACATGCTGCCGGCCAAGGACTTCAGCCACGCTGCACACGACACCAAGACGCCCGGTGACGAGAAGGCAGTGATGGGAGAGTATTTGCCGGACGGGCAATATACGTCCAAGCTCGCGTTCGAGGGCAGTGGCTGCGCGAAGTAACCCGTCCCTACGCGTGAGGTCACTACTCGAGATTGTGTCTGGTGATCCTCCTCGATGATGTCGGCTGCGCTCTGCTGCGAGCGCAGCCGACATCATCGTTGGCCAAGTCTTTTCGCGATCTTCGGTGGGGAATCGAGGCCTGCGGTTCAGGCACTCATCCCTTTCGAATGAGGCATGAACTACGCAGGCGCTCGCAGTGTCAGCATTGTCGCGCAGCGGTATCGGCTGTGCTCTGTTGTCCGTCGTGGCGGACAGGGGCGGCTTTTCTCGCCTACTGCCTATCCTGCTTGCCGCAATCAGAAATGAGTTTTGACATGGGTTCCGTTGTCGGAGAACTTCTCCCATTGGCCGTCGGTGTCGCCGTGTCGCCGGTGGCCGTCATCGCCACTATCTTGATGTTGCTCTCCAAGCGAGCGGGTAGCACCAGCGCCGGGTTCGCGGTGGGCTGGTTACTCGGAATCTTCATCGCTACAGTTCTTTTCGTCATCTTGTCCAGTGCCGTCAGCACGTCAGACGACGGACCGTCCGCCACGGTTTCGTGGATCAAACTAGCTCTCGGTGTCCTCCTGTTGGCCGTCGGGGTCAAGCAGTGGCGGGGGCGCAGCGGCGAGCACGAAACACCGAAGTGGATGCAAGCCGTCGACGAGATGACCGCGGTCAAGGGATTGGGCCTTGGATTCGCGCTCGCCGCGATCAACCCGAAGAACCTGCTCATGTGCATCGCGGCCGGAGTGTCGATCGGCTCGGCGTCGTTGGCGACCAGCGGAGCGATCACCTCGATTCTCGTCTTCACGGTCATCGCCAGTTCAACTGTCGCGATCCCGGTCATCGGATACGTGGTGGCTGCTGATCGCCTGCGAAAGCCGTTGGCCAATCTCAAAGTCTGGCTCCAGGACAACAACACCACGGTGATGAGTGTGTTGATCTTGGTCGTCGGAGTTGTTCTGATCGGCAAGGGAATTGGCGGAATCTTCTGATACCCGCTCTTTCGCGTGGTGTGAACGCGCGATTCCCGGATGATCGTTCGATCAGGCGCGCTTGACCGCGTAGTCGCCGTCGGCGTGGCCGATCAGTTGCCATCCGCCCTCGATCGGGGACAGTCGGACGTCGGAGAGATTCGTGGTCTCGAGCTGTGGCCGGTCGGTGCCGGGGTACCAGGCCTCGACCCGTCCGGTGCCGCTCCCGTCAAACCCGTCACGCGATACCTCCGTCAGCGTGCCGGGCGCTGCCCGCGGATACGCTCGCGAGAGTGGCGCGGCGAATCCCTCTACGAGCCCGAGTGATTCACCGGACGGGCAGTCGATGCGATTCAGATTTCCCTGTGGCTGGTGGGTATTGCCGTCGCGAACCGGGTGGGGGTCACCGCACGCTTGTGTCCACGACCACCACGCGCCGCCCATCCGGTACTTGTCGGTGGCATCGACGAAGCGGTCGACGTCTGCTCTCTGCTCGTCGGCGTCGCCGAACCAACCCCATTCACCTGTCCACAACGGTGCGTCGTACCAGGCGGCAGCGAGGTCGGCGATCTTGAATCCGTCTTCGATTCCGGGAAATTCGCTACTGACCGTTATCGATTCGCTGTAGAGA
Organism: Rhodococcus sp. BH5; assembly: GCF_027583855.1. Lineage (NCBI taxonomy): Bacteria > Bacillati > Actinomycetota > Actinomycetes > Mycobacteriales > Nocardiaceae > Rhodococcus > Rhodococcus sp. BH5. The sequence goes on along the minus strand of NZ_JAJHVW010000001.1, from coordinate 637,453 downwards.
TGGGGCGAGAAGACCACCAGGGGATCGGTCAGGTAATGGCGTGGAGGCAGCGCGTCGAGGCCGAAAGCCGACCAGATCGCGCTGGGCTCGAAGAACACGAGGTGTGGAAATCCTCCTGCTTCGGCCTGTCTGATGGCGTCGGTGGCCCGCTTGTAGAACTGCCCGATCTGATCAGCTGCCGTGAATGGATCGCGCAGGCCGGGGTTCGGTTCGTTCAACAGGTCGTATCCGGCTACAGCTGGTTCGTCTTTGAACTCGGCAGCCAACCGCGCCCACGTCGCGACGAGGCGACTCTGGATTCCTTGCTCGTCGTCGTAGAACGCCTGGAAGGCATGGGCGATCGCGGGTGCGGCTTCCCTGAGTCCACCGATGTTGCAGGTTGTCCATCCGCCGGTCAGGGTTGCCCACTCGGGTGCGCCGTCCCAGCCGACTCCCTGCTCCATGAAAGACGGGCACGACTGGTCGCTCGGGGTGCCGACGTACGGGCCCCATGCATCCTGATGCATGTCGAGAACGGTGTAGATGCCGTGGTCTTTTGCATCCTCGACCGCTACTCGAACGCGGTCGACGTACGCAGTGTCGAATGCACCGCGGGTCGGTTCCAGGAGGGACCACGCGACGTTGAGCCGGACGACGTTGAAGCCCAGCGCTGCCATCTGCGCGAAGTCCGTTCTTCCCAGCGGCGTAACGGTGGGTAGACCGGTGCCGTTGGTTGCGTAGTCATTGAGACCGTTGGCGTTCGCGCCGCGGAGCAACACCGTTCGTCCGTCGACGTCCTTGATCGTTCGATCTGCGACGGTCAGTTGGGGGAGAGTCCAGCCCGGATCCGGTGGTGCAGCGTTCGCCGCCGGAGTTGCAATCTGGAGGACCAGGATTGCGAGGGTGGCAAGCAACAGCGCACGCATCCATCGACCTTTCTAGACAAACGTCCAATTCCGAGTCGAGGCTAGCGTGAGAAAGCCTCCTCCGGGCCGCTTTGCAGCGTGCTGAATCGGCAAGTTTGCCGCGTACGCCAGTCGCTCCACCTGGAATTTGGCCCACGAGGCGTCGCCTGGGCGGGACTGGCGGTGATTTACACTGAGCGCGTGGCACTCTCCCGGACGCAGATCTACACTTTTCGCCTTCCGGCCGTGTCGGCTTTCGCGTTGGGGTACAACACTTTGAGGGCCATCTTCGGCAACGTGAGGCAGATCGGTCCAACAGCACTGCAGTCAAGCTCGAAGATTAGCTTGTCGAGTTGGGGTGAGCACGTCGTGCTCGAGGTGCGTCCGGCGCCAGGTGGGTCCGCGGTTGCGGTCACGAGTAGTTCGGCGCTCAGTACGCAGTTCCTCGATTGGGGGAAGCACCGAAAGAACATTAATCGAGTCTTTGCTGCCTTTGCGCAATCCGTCGACGAGGCCCAACGGTCAGTGTGAGACAGCAGGCGTCGGCATCCATGAGTCGGTTGTCCGACGGGCTTCGTGCTGACTCTCGAGATAGGCGAGAAGAATGCCGAGCACCGGATGCGCATTGTCCTCGCGCCAGATCAGCGAGTGTGGGTAGACGGGCGTTGGGCTGCGGAGCGGAATGCGTCGCAAGTCGTAACCGGCGGGCCAGAGGTATCGATCTCCTTGGCCGACAAGTGTTGCCAACTCGGCAGATTCGGCGATTGCGTCGAGGAGTGCCTCGGTTCCGAAGTTTGGGCCGATCGCATCAATCGTGAGACCGAATGTGGACGAGAGTTGGTCGTAGTACTCGGACCACTCGGTGCCTGGGACGATGCCGGGAATCCAGATCCGGTGATCGGCGAGTTGAGTCGGGGTCACGGACGGTGAGCCGGCGAAGGGGTGTGAAGGTCCGACTAAGACTTGGAGCGGATCCTCGAGTAGGCCGGTAATTCTGATGCTGTCAGGTATTTCACGGCTCGTCTTCGTCACCGCGCGGATGGTCGCGTCGATCTCGCCGGATCTGACGGCAGCGATCGCGGCGGCAGCGTTCGAGGTAGACAAAGTGACGACGTCGAGGTCGATTCCAGGGTTGGCGCGGTAGAAGTCCTGGATCAGAACGGCGGGCGCGATCCGACGGTTGAGGACATCGACCCGGAGTGCGCGCCGGCCCGGATGCACGGAGGCAACGGCTCGCTCGTGAACTCGAAGGAGTTCGCGTGCATGGGGCAAAAGCGCCTGCCCATCGATCGTGATCTGTGCGCCCCTCGGCGTGCGATTGAACAGTCGGACATCCAATTCTCGCTCCAGCGCGATGATCCGCTTGGATGCTGCCTGCTGGCTGATCGACAGCTCGTCTGCTGCTGCTTGAAACTGCCCGAGATCGGCTGCCACGACAAAAGTTCGCACGGTGTCGAAGTCCATCTCCCGATCATATGTACACCACCGATGGTTGTGGCACGGACGCCTCGCAGTTGATTGCTACAGGTCACACAGCTGTGATTCGATCCTCGTTGTCGAATATCGGTGGTCACAGGGGGTGGACGTGGAAGCTCAAAACGCGCGACTTGGTCGAGAATTCGGGTGGTTGTGGTTCGCGTACGTCTCCAGCACTGTCGGCACCTGGGTGGGATTCGGTGCTCTACCCCTCATCGCGATCCAGGTTCTCGATGTCAGCACCTTCCAGGTGTCCATGCTCGCGGCCGCCGGGCTGGCAGTCGGTGCCGTGATTGCAGTGCCTCTCGGCGGGAAAGTCGAATTCCTCCGCAAGCGGCCAGTGATGATCACGACGGACCTTGTGCGGTTTTGTGCACTGATTTGCGTCCCGGTGGCATTTGCCATGGGTTGGTTGACATTCACGCTGCTGCTGTTGGTCTCGATCGTTGTTGTGGCGGCCGATATCGCATTCGTGGCAGCGAGCGGCGCCTATCTCAAGCACCTGCTGAAACCATCGCAACTTCTGGTCGCCAACGGGCGGTTCGAATCCACGACTTGGGCCGCCACCGCAGTTGGTCCGCCGTTGGGTGGTGGAGCAATCGGAATGTTGGGTCCGGTTGTCACGGTGATCGCCAACGCCGGTTCATTCCTGGTCTCGGCAGTCGGGTTGTATGCCATCCGAGGACAGGAGTTTCGCCCCGATCGGCGCGACGAGCCGACACCGAATCTGAAGGCGATGTTCGACGGTTGGAAATTCATCCTCGCTGACTCCGAACTGCGGCCACTCTTTTTCAACACGGTGTTGGTCAACGCCCTCATAATGGCGACCGAACCACTACTGGTTGTTCTGCTCGTGGGCGAACTCGGGTTTTCGCCTTGGCAGTACGGCCTTGCATTCGGCCTTCCCTGCCTCGGTGGCTTGATCGGCGCTCGGTTGGCTCCGCGGCTAGTCGCGCGTTACGGGCGACGCAGAGTTATGACCGTGTCCGGTGTCCTGCGAGCCTGCTGGCCAGTTGGACTTGTGTTCGTCGCCCCAGGTGTCGGCGGACTCGTGGTTGTCATCGCAGTTGAATTCCTCTTGATCGCTTGCATGGGAGTTTTCAATCCGATCTTCGCGACCTACCGACTCGAAAGGGTTGCGACTGATCGTGTTGCCCGCGTTCTGACGGCTTGGTCAGTGACCAACAAAGCCGTCATTGCGTTGCTGACCGCAGGGTGGGGTGTAATGGCGGTGTTCACCGGCACACACGCTGCAATCGTCATTTCCGGTGTACTGCTACTTATTACGCCGATCTTGCTCGTCCGCAGTGCTTCCGAACCTCGCCGATTGCCTGGGGAGAAGGAAACGCAGGACGCTACGTCTCGCTGACGGAGGTGTTTGCTTCGACCGAAACTCGATTCTGCGGAACGGGCCAATTGGTCAGCATCGAATTCGAGAGCCTCGAGGATCCTGGACCAGCTTTCGGCGCTGTCCGGTGCACTGTGGCTGAACGATCCACCTAACTCCAGACTGGCATATCCATGGAAAACGCTGCCCAGCAATCGAGGGCCGATCCGTTTCGGTGCGCGTAGTCACTCCGAAAGACGGCGATGTCAACGGGGTCTATCTGTATCTTCCGGGTGGGGGTTTCTACATGAGTTCAGCGGCCAGCGCTGACGCCCGAAGCATGAGACTTGCCGACGAGGTCGGGGTGGTAGTGGTTACCGTCGATTACCGGCTTGCACCGGAATTCCCTTGGCCGGCAGCGCCGGACGATTGTGAGGCAGTCGCCTTGTGGCTGCTTGATGTCGCTGCCGAACGGTTCGGGACGACCAGGCTCGCCATCGGTGGCATGTCGGCGGGAGCAACCTTGGTGACGACGACGTTGCTGCGCCTTCGTGATCGAGGTCTGGCCAAGGCATTTTCGGGTGCGGTGCTGGAAGCGGGCACGTACGACGTCAGTGCCCAGACTCCCGCGGGCCGCACCATCAGCGACGAATACTTCATCGAAGCCTACGTCGGCCATGTCGATGATCGCACTCTCCCGGATATTTCTCCGACATTCGGCGACCTCAGCGGCCTGCCGCCGACCCTCGTTGTCGTTGGATCAGAAGACGTGGTCCTGGCAGAGAACCTTGCCATGGTGGCGCGACTGTCGGCGGCCGGAAACGACGTCGACTTGCGTCTCTATCCTGATGTCCCGCATGGATTTACAAACCATCCAACGCCTGTTGCCCGCCGCGCTGCGTCGGATATGGGTGCCTGGCTTGGGCAATGTCTCGACGGCGAGTCGGAGTGACAAGCACGGGCGCGGCCGCGGTCTGTCGTTCGATCGGGCCCGGCGTGGTCGATGGCGACGCAGTGACGGGCAAGAGTTTCTTCCTGCAGGATGGCGGCTGGCCGGGCACCTGAACACATGTCCGGTTTCTGGAGCAAAGTCGGGACGAGGAGCGTGCCACCCTTGTAATCTCGCACGGGAGTTTGCGGGGCGCGGGGTATCCCGCACAGCGAATGAGAGGATGAAGGTGACAACTGTCTACACGCGCCGCCGAGGGGCGCGCCCTTTCGGAATCGCCCTCGCTGCGCTGGTCGCCATGGGTGCGGCCCTGACAGGCCCCACACTCGCCTCCGCTTCGAGCGGCGACCTGCAATTGGGTTCGAGTCAGTTCGGATCGTCCGGGGAGCAACCGCCGCTGCCGGAGATCCCACCGCCGTCCGCGGCCGAGATCAGGCTCGACGAGGCGCGGAACTTCCGCGATATCGGCGGGTATCGGACTACCGACGGCAGGACCGTCCGGACAGGCCTGGTGTTCCGTTCCAACAAGCTCAGCTCGCTCAATGAGACTGATCTGGCAAAACTCACCGCCGCGAACCTGACCCTCGACGTCGACCTGCGCAACGCCTCCGAACGTGCGGAGGATCCCGATCGGATCCCCGCCGGGGTCACCTACCAGGTCGCCGACGTCGTCAGTATCGAACACGGCATCGCGTTCCACGAGTTCGTTCCCCTGACCCTCGGTCGCGCGTTGATCGACGGCGCAGTCAAGGGAACCTCGAACATCGGCCAGAGCATCGGCTACCCGTTCATGGTCAACTACCGTGGTTCCGATGTCGCCTTCCGTGACCTGCTGACTGCGATCGCGAACAACTCCGACGGCGCAACCGTCTACCACTGCAGTGCAGGGAAGGACCGCACCGGTTGGGGTACCGCGATCCTGCTGACCATTCTGGGTGTCCCGCGTGAGTTCATCAGTGCCGATTTCATGGCGTCGAACACGTACCTGGGCCGGGACGACGCGGTGGACCTGTCGTGGCTCGATGCGGCGTATGCACAGGTGGACCGGCTCTACGGCGGTATGGATACTTACGTACGGGAGGGCCTCGGCGTCGACCAGGGCACTGTCGACTCTCTGCGCGCCAAGCTTCTCCTCTAAGCGGAGCTCCACGCCCGGCTTCTTGCCTACTCGGACCTTCTTCTGTCCCAGTGCGACCTGTGGTTGCGGGAGCGCGCGATTGTGTAGCGCCGCTCCTGGGGTGGGCCCGAGGTTTCTTGGCCGTGTGCGATCACCAAGTGGCGCAAGAACTTGGCGCGCAAGAATCACGACTGGTCATGGACTCGACGCTGGCCAATTGGTCAGCATCGAATCGAGAGCCTCGAGGATTCTTGCCCAGCTTTCGGCGCTGTCCGGTGCACTGTGGCTGAACGATCCACCCAGCTCGAGGCTGGCGTACCCATGAAAAACGCTGCCGAGCAACCGAACTGCGTGGGTCTGATCGAGATCGGTGAGGTTGTACCCGCGCAGAATCGATCGCATCATCTGCGAGTGTCTGAAACCCGCGCTCGCGGCCGCGGCCTCCGGGGTGAGGCGCATCTGTGACGCGGCGTACCGACCAGGGTGTGACCTCGCGTAGTTGCGGTACACGTTCGCGAAGGCGGTCAAGGCGTCGCGGCCGGACCGACCGGCCACGGCGTCGGCAGCCTGGTCGGCCATCTCTTCCAAGGCAAGCAGCGCGATTCTGGTTTTGAGGTCGTTCGAACTTTTCACGTGCGAGTACAGGCTTGCGACCTTGACGTCGAACGCTCTGGCGACCGCCGATACGGTCACCTGCTCGAAGCCCACCTCGTCGGCCAATTCGGCGCCCGCCACGGCGAGGCGTTCGGGTGTCAGTCCTGCGCGAGGCATGTCCGTTGGTCCTGTTCGTCGAGAAGTGAAACCGCTTGCCTAAATAGTATAGGCAAATTACTGTGTGCTGTAGTTAAAACCTTCGCAACTTATCTACAGGTGAATGAGATGAACAGCCAGAGCAGCTGGATTACTACCGTAATTTCCGAGGACATCGTGCGCGGAGCCCTCGAGCTCGAGCGGACCGAACGCGGTGTGCTGACACACCGTCTGCCTGCCAGAGCTCGCACGCAATTCGCTGACGGGCAGATGGCAATGGCGCAATCACAACCGTCCGGAGTGCGGCTGGTGTTCCGAACCAGCGCTACGGCCATCGAACTCGACACTCTGCCCACGAAAATGATCTACATCGGTGCTCCGCCGAGGCCGCAAGGGGTGTACGACCTGATCGTCGACGGCGAACCAACCGGGCACGCAATCGCTGAGGGTGGCAACACGGTGACGATCGACATGGCGACCGGTACCGCTCAGAGACAATCCGGACCCGTCAGCACCATCCGCTTCGCGGACTTGCCCGCGCGATCCAAGACCGTCGAGATCTGGTTGCCGCACAACGAAACCACCGAACTTGTCGCATTGCGAACCGACGCCCCGCTCGAACTCGCAGTCGGCACGAAGCGTGATGTGTGGCTCCATCACGGAAGCTCGATCAGTCAAGGCTCCGGCGCTGAAAGTCCCTCCCGCACTTGGCCTGCTCTCGCAGCCTCCCTCGGCGGCGTGGATCTGATCAACCTCGGGTTCAGCGGCAGCGCTCTGCTGGACCAGTACGTCGCCCGCGCTATGCGAGACACTCCTGCCGACCTCATCAGCATCAAGATGGGCATCAATCTGGTCAACTCCGACGTGATGCGCCTGCGGGCCTTCACGTCGGCAATGCACGGCTTCCTCGACACGGTCCGCGACGGTCATCCAGTGGCTCCACTGCTGGTCGTCTCGCCTGTCTATTGCCCGATTCACGAAGACACGCCTGGACCTGGTGCATTCGATTTCGACGCGCTTGCCAGAGGCGAAATGCGATTCGTTGCTACCGGCGATCCCGCCGAGCGCGCAGCCGGAAAGCTGACGCTGCGCTCTATTCGGGAAGAGTTGGCGCGCATCGTAACCCAGCGATCGGCGGATGATCCCAATCTGCATTACGTCGACGGGTGCGATCTCTATGGTGCGGCCGAGAACGAAGAGTTGCCGCTTCCCGATCAGCTCCATCCGGACGCTGCGACGCACCGTCTCATCGGCGAACGCTTTGCCCAACGGGTATTCGCAGACGACGGCGCATTCGCACGCACGGTGTGATCGCGCAATCTGGTTCGATCGGATTTCACACGATTTGACCCTGACGTAGCGTGAGGGCTCACGATGGCTTCATGACCGATACTTACCCGGCATTCGACATCAGCCCCGTCCCTGTCCCCGCTACAGACGCCGTGCCTCCGGAACAGTTCCGAGGTCTCTACGGAATGCCCATGTTCGTGTCGGTTCCGACATCGGATCTGGCCGAATCTGCCGACTTCTGGATCCGTGGGCTCGGTTTCTTCGACCTCTTTTCGGTACCGGATCGACTGACGCACCTGCGACGCTGGGCATTTCAAGACGTTCTGCTCGTGCCCGGCGAATGTGCAGATTCACCACCGTCCGTCAGTGTGAGCTTTGCGTGTGTGCTGAGTCAGATGGACCAGATAGCACAGGCGTGTGAGGAATTGCGGCCCGGATGCACCAGCGGTCCACATCTGAAGCCGTGGAATTCACTGGAGTTGGAGATTGTGACACCGGAGAACGCGCGCGTGATCATGACGGCCGCTCGTCCGTACGACCCGAACAGTGCCGAGGCCGAGCATCTGCGAGGCATGGGAATTGACGGACCCGACGACTGAACCGAGGTCTGACGCTGTGGCCTCCCGAACCGCGTCTGTCAGACTGGATCACGTGACGGACCAACTCTTCGGAGACGAGGCAGACAGTGCTCTCACTGTCGGTGCTGCCGCATCACGACTAGGCATAACCGTACGTACCCTCCATCATTGGGACGCAATCGGTTTGGTGCGTCCGTCCGGGCGCAGTGACGGGGGCTACCGGCTGTACACCGACGCGGACCTCGGTCGCATCGGCCGGGTGCTTGTCTACCGTGACGTGGGTTTGTCGCTCGACGAGATCGGGATATTGCTCGATGCGCCCGCAGCCCACGTGGACGAGACGCTGCGTGGGCAGCGCGCCGAGTTGCGGCAACGGATAGCCGACTTGGAGGAACTGGGCGAGTCCTTGGATCGCATCATCGATGCCAGGAAGTCGGGTGTGCTGTTGCCGGCACACGAGCAGGTCTCGATCTTCGGCCGACACTGGCAGCCGTCATGGGGACCTGAGGCGCACGAGCGTTGGGGTGACAGTGCGCAGTGGGCGCAGCACGCGGAACGGTCGGCGGGTAGGACCGCTGAGGATTGGCAGAAGATCGCCGACTGCGTCGAGACGCTCAACGAAGATCTGGCGCTGGCCTGCCGATCCGGTGTCGAACCGGGAAGCGGCGAGGCGAATTTGCTGGCAGAACGGCACCGAGCGTCGATCGGGGTTTACTTCGACTGCACACATTCGATGCAGGTGTGTCTGGGACGGATGTACGTGGCCGATCCGGGATTCACCGCGTTCTACGAGCAGGTCGAGACCGGTCTGACAGTGTGGCTCCGCGCTGTCATCGATGCGAATGCTCGGGCCAACGGGGTTGCCCCCGAATCGGCGACGTGGGTGTGAGTGAGCTGGTGGTCGCTCGTCAGTCCAAAGACGCACACGCAGTGCACCACGGTCGGCCGTCGACTCCGTGGGCACGATGGGACACTGCGATGCGCGCGGCCAAAATGCAGCTTTCGTTGTCGTGATAGACGTCGAGATCCGAAGGAACCGTCGAGTGGAACGCCGGGACCTTCATGTCTACCTCCGTTGTGGCTCGCCAGGGAGTTGGCTCGTTGCGGCAATCCTCCCACCACAGAGATCATCTCGCCTGTCGGCAGAAGCAGGGCCGTTGCTCGGCCAAATTGCCAGGGGTCGACACGTGCGGTCCCGTCCGCGCGATTGTGCAGCCCCGCAGCGACTTACAGGTGTGGTTACTTGATCGCCCTGCCTTCCGAACAGATGCGCACTGCGCGCGGGGTGTGATCTTCGACGGCGCTCACCGCAGAGGATCCCGCAGGGATAGGCTGGACGGATGCGTGGAGAGTACAAGGTTCCTGGTGGAAAACTGGTCGCGGTCGACGTCGAGGTGGCGGACGGTCGGCTGTCCGAAGTCGCAGTCTCGGGGGACTTCTTCCTCGAGCCCGACAGCGCGCTCGACGACATCAACGCGGCGTTGCGCGGAATGCCCGCCGACTCGGATGCAGAACAGTTGGCGCATGCCATCTCCACTGCGCTCGACGAGTCCGTCTCGATGATCGGCTTCACGCCGCAGTCGGTCGGCATCGCGATCCGGCGCGCACTCGGCCACGCCACGAGCTGGGCGGATCACACCTTCGACCTCATCCCGCCGGTGGTTCTCGATCCCGCGATGCACGTCGCGCTGGACGAGGTCATCGCGCGTGAGGTCGCATCGGGTGAGCGTCCGCCGACATTGCGTTTCTGGGACTGGGACTCGCCCTTGGTCGTGATCGGATCGTTCCAGTCCGTGCGTAACGAGGTCGACTCCGAGGCGGCCGCGCGGTACGGCATCGGGGTGGTGCGCCGAATCTCCGGTGGCGGCGCGATGTTCATGGAACCGGGCAACTGCATCACGTACTCGTTGGCAGTACCGGCGTCATTGGTCGAGGGTTTGAGTTTCGAGCAGTCCTACGCGTTTCTCGATCAGTGGGTCATGGGAGCGCTTGCCGAGGTCGGTATCAACGCTCGGTATGTGCCGCTCAACGATATCGCCTCGGACAAGGGCAAGATCGCCGGCGCCGCTCAGAAGCGATTCGCGTCCGGCACTGTGCTCCATCACGTGACCATGGCCTACGACATCGACGCTGAGAAGATGACGCAGGTGTTGCGAATCGGACGAGAGAAGATGTCGGACAAGGGAACCAAGAGTGCGGCCAAGCGCGTCGATCCGCTGCGTTCGCAGACCGGAATGACGCGTGCAGCAATCCTGGAGTCGTTTGCGCAGCACTTTCGAGGTCAATACGACACCCACGACAGCGATTACACGGACTCGGAGTTGGAGCAGGCGCGCAAGCTGGTGGACACGAAGTTCAGAACCGAAGAGTGGACTCACCGCGTCCCGTGAAACCGAGAAACCGGGACGAGACCCGAGCGGTCTCGTCCCGGTCGCCTAGGTAGCCGGAGTCGCTGAGTTTGCCCCGAGGAGCTCGGCGTCGGCCGTCCCGGAGTTCCGCTTCGGAATGGTGAAAGTTGCGCTCACGCACAGGATTGCGATGACGAAGCACGCCACTGTGTACCAGAGGTTCCCGATGGGATCTCCAGCGCTGGTGGAACCGTCGACCGCGTCGAAGAAGTCGGGAAGCGCACTCGCCCACAGGACGGCCATGACAACCAGGTACACCACGCTGTAGATCTGCACGAACCTGTTGGTGTGTGCAGGAGTGTTCGATTCTGCCGAGCGCAGGTGCGTCCATTGGCGGACGAGAACCACGATCGCGACCACTGTGAGGACTGCAAGTTCAGCGGCGTAGAGGAACCCGCGGACAGTGTCGCTTCCTATACCGAAGACCGTCGCCGGGAGCGGGAGAATGAACGTACCCAGCGAGGCCAGCAGGCCGATCACGATGGTGCGCCATACCAATTGAAGTCCGGAGAAGTGCTTGCCGGCATCGACGTGCCGTCCGACGAAGTACTGGACGCAGAATGCCAACGACATCGGCCACAGCGCGGCGAAGACGACCACGCTGGGAAGTGGAACCGCGTCGAACATGGGTTGGTTGATCGGGTTCGACGTCGACCACTCCCACCACCGCAACTGGGGCCCCAGGTGGTCGAAGATTTCGTAGAACGCATGGTGGACGAAGCCGACGCAGACAGCGCCCAGTAGTGGACCGTATCTGCGGAAAACGCCGAGCATTCTGACTATTTCGAAGGCCAACGTCGCCATCAGTGGATAGATGGCAACGATGTACAGCGGCAGTCGACCCCACATGAAGTCGACGGTGAACACGTTGTGCGCGAACATCGTGTCCACTTGTTCTTCGATGCCGAACGCCGCCGGGAAGTACAGCGGAGGCTCGATGATGAACAGGTAGGCGGTGGCGCCGAACCAGAGAACCAGATTGGTGGGGTCGCCGTTGCGGCGCAACCGCACGATCGCCAGGACCAGTGCGAGCACCGAGCCGACGATGATGGTCCATTCGAGGACGGGCAGGGTCCAGTTCTCCAGCGCCGCCGGGTTACGGAACTCGACGAGTCCACCTGCTTCCTGACAGGAGAAACCGAGTTCTGTTGCGAGCTGGGAAAACGTGGGGGAGCAGTGTTCTGCCATCAGTTGGCCCCTGACGTGATCGACTCGGCTTGTGCCTGAGATTCGGCGGTGTACCAGCGTGTGCAGTCGTAGCCGTCGTCGTAACGCTTGAACCACTGGTCGGCGAGTGCGGGGAGTTTCTCGTGGTCCGGGTTGTGATTGGGCATCTGGCTGCGGAAGACACCGCCGAGTGCAACGAGTTGTTCTCCGAGTTGAAGGTGATCGAAGGCGCGAGGCATCGTGCCCTTGGTCAGATACGGAGCGAACGACGTCAGAATCTTCTGCTTGGTGCGGTGGGTGGCGAACATCGACAGTGAGTCGACTTGCCGCTCGGAGAGCGGAACGTGCTGGTTGAAGCCTGCGCAGGCGATACGAATCACCTTCATCACGTGCGCGAAGATCGACGGTGCCATCCGCATCCGGTAAAGCTCGCTTCCGACAACGGAATTGAAGATGATCAGAGCCGAGCTGCGATGCTCGACCTCCTCGACGAAGTGCCAGATGAACAGCGACGCGACGCGGTCGTCTCCCGGGCGGAACAAGGTCGCCTCGTTGTCGAGCATCAGCTTGAACACCGGAGTGAAGGTCGCCTCCAGGTCCGCGGTGTATGCAAGCCGGTAGTTCAGCGAGGTCGCCTCGGTCAGTAGATCGAATTCACCGATCACAGCGTCGAGCGTGTTCTGTAGTCCGGGGTAGCGCCTGATCAGAGCCTTCACATGCTGGCGGTGCGCGGTCGAGTGATGGCCTTCCTGACGCATGAACGCCACGGCTTCCTCGGCCACTTCAGGATCGCTGATCCGCGACTTGGTCTGCATGATCATCTTCACGATCATCTTCTCGAAACCGATGGCCAGGAACGAGACCGCGTTGGACATGCTCGACCAGGCCGGATTCTCCGGGTTCCACAGGAAGGGAACGTCCTGATCCTCGAATCCGAAGTCCATTTTTCGGGGTTGAAGGTTGGTCACTTGTCGAACCTCGTCTTTCGGAGGGGCTGGTCAGGTGGCCGCTCTGGCACTCGAAGCCACGTGTGGCGGTAATCATACATATTGGTGTGCAGTTGTATGTTCACTTTCGGCGAGGGGAGTGAATTCGAGGGGCGCAGATGCAAAACCTGCCTGTGTTAGCCTGTGGCTCTTGGACTTCGAGCGCAAAGACATGGTTCGAGCCTCGTTCGAGCGAGGAAGTGGGCAGTGGCACGAAGGCGTGGGTGGGGCGGCAATCCACCGGACAGTGACGAAGATGCGTCTCGTCGCATTGTCGAGGCCGCGGTCGAGTTGATCGGACGGACGAGTTCGGAAATCAGCATCGGCGACGTCGCCGAGTCACTGGGCGTGATCCGGCAGACCGTGTATCGATACTTCCCCAGCGCTGACGCTCTGATGCGGGCAGCTGCAATCGCGTCGGTCGACGGCTACCTCGATCGGCTCACCACACACGTGAGCGGCATCGAAGATCCCGTCGAGGCGATGACCGAGGGTGTCGTCTACACCCTGACCCAGGTCCACCGAACGCCGCATCTCGGCATTCTGCTCACCAGCACGAATTCGAGTCTTCATCCCGAAGGTCTGACCTCTCAGGAGGCGCAGGCCTTCGGAATGGCGATGATCACCCGCTTCGACGTGGACTGGGTGCGTTTCGGATACGACGACGCATCACTTCAGGAACTGGTCGAATACGTCCTGCGGACGATGCAGTCGTTTTTCCTCGCGCCCGGCGACCCGAAGCGGAGCGACGAGGAACTGCGGCGATACCTACGGCGCTGGATGGGTTCTGCGATCATCGCCCAGGGAAATTCTGTCAGCGGAGATCCGATCAGCGCAGAACCAGAGTCAAAACAACCGCGCTGACGCACGCGGCGATGACGACGATCAGCGCGAACAGGTCGGCGAGCTGAGGGCGCTTGGGGTACGCCGCGATCAAACCGGTGCCCCCGCGAGCGGAGATCGCTTCACCCATCTCGGCAGAGCGCCGAATTGCCACCGACATGGTCGTGGTGATCAGATCGACTATCGAATTGTCGGCAGCGCTGTTCACCACAGCTTTCGGGCGTAGTCGTCGCGCCGCCACCAGGGTGAGCATCTCGTCGATCAAGAGCGGAAGTGAACGAATGCAGAGGGCCGTCGCGATCGCCCACTCGTCGACCGGGATCTTGAGGAATCGCAGCGGTCTACCGAGCGTTGCCAGTGCCGGCGCCACATCGCTCATCGACGTGGTCCATGCCAACATCAGTGAGACGCAGAGCAATACAAGACCGAACGTCACAGCTTGCAGGTAGATGAAGACTGCGTCGAGGCCGATCGGAAGATTGATCAACGCGCCGAGCAGGATCAGCGCCCACAACCACCACGGAGGTCGCGGAACTGCAGTCGGGGGGATGCGTCCGATCACCGCGGTCAGCAACAACAATCCGAGTACGACGCCGATCGCCGGCCAGGACGGAGCGGTCACGACCACGATGCTGACGAGAACGACGGCAACGATCTTCGTTCCGGCCCACAATCGGTGGATCGGCGATGAAGTCGGGACTTCGCGCAGAAGTGTTGTCACGTCGTCGATCCTTCCAAGGCGCTGCTGGCGGCAGGGTCGAGGATGCGACCCTCCGACAGTCGAATTGTTCTGCTGCACACGGCGTCCATGCCGTCGACATCGTGGGAGATGACGACTACTGCGGTTCCGTTCCGACGAATCCACCTGAGTACGTTCAGGATTTCGTGTCGACCGGGTGGATCGAGACCGGCCAACGGTTCGTCGAGGATGAGTACCCGCGGTTGGCGCACGAGGAGACCGGCCAGGACGACGCGTCGCATCTGTCCGCCGCTCAACTCGTCGATGCTGCGGCCGGCGATGTGACGGTCGAGTCCGACGGCGTCGAGCGCCCACGAGACTTGCACCGATCCGATCTCCGGACCTCCGGCGGCCTCGATGTCTTCGGCGACGGTTCGGCGTTGCAGCTGCAGTCGCGAATGCTGGAACGTGAGACCGACGGTGCCGAGTTGGCGTGAGACGGGTTTGCCGTCGAAGACTGCGGTTCCCTTGCTCGGTGCGATCAAGCCCGCCATGATCCAGGCCAGAGTCGATTTACCGGAACCGTTGCCGCCCAGAACCAGCAGCCCGTCGCCGTCGCAGATTGTGAGGTTGACGTCCGACAGTGCGCGCCGCGACCACGGAGTCCGGTCGTTGTACGTGTGGGTGACATCGGTGAGTTGGAGGACAGCTCGAGTGCTGACCGGCCACGGCGCAGACGGCGGACCCCCGAACGTCGACGTCATCCAACCGGGTTGGTGATCGATCTGCCGTCCGCGTTGTAGTTGAATCACCCGATCTGCGTTGCGGGTGTCGGCGTGGTGATGGGTGACCAGTACCACGGCCATCGGGTGGCGTCGCGGAAGTTCGGCAAGGAGCGAGACCAATTCCTCCCGGCCGGCCTGATCGACCATCGCGGTGGCTTCGTCCGCGATCAGCAGAGCGGGGCGCCGCGCCAGCGCGGCTGCAACAGCCAGACGTTGCATCTCGCCACCGGACAGCCCGGAGGTCTCACGCATACCCATGCCCGCGAGTCCCACCTCGGCCAGCAGTGCATCGACGTCGGGATGCGACTCGGGGGGGAGCCCCCAGACGACGTCGTCCGCGACGCGGGTTCCGAGGATCTGGCTTTCGGGTCGTTGGAGGACGACGGCGGTTCCGCCGTGTCGGCCGAGACCGGCGGACCCGGGTCTCGTCAGCGTCCCGACAGTCAGCGCGCGACCGGCGAGCAACCGGGTGAGTGTGGACTTGCCCGAGCCGTTGTGGCCGACGACCGTGACGAACTCTCCTCGTCGCACGGTGAAGTTGACGTCGACGAGGGCCGGTGTCGTTGCACCCGGATAGGTGAAGCCCACGTGATCGAAAGTGACCGGCAGAGGATCGATCGGACGGTCGTCGGGTGCTGTCTGGAGCGGGTCGGCCGAAGGGAGTGCAGCCAATCGGTCGAGGACGGCGCCGAGGACGAAATAGGAGACGACGGTACTGAGGACGATTCCGGAGATGATGGACACGCCGATCCACAACCACCAGTAGTCGATGATCGAGCCGATGCTGTTCTCGATCCATTCGGCTGCGCCGACCAGTGTGGGGGCACGCTTCAAGATCTCGGCCACGCCCAACGCGGTGTTCTCGAGCGAGGTCAACAACAAGGTGCGCAGCGGAGCGAGAACAAGCAACAGGACTATGGAGAACAACGCCAGCGCGGGCCCGATGACCAATGACGACAGCAATGCGGAGACGAAGCCGAGACCGCGCCGCTTGACCGTACCGATGATTCCGCCGAGGAGAGCGCTCAATGCGACCGCCGCCGCAGATCCCGAACCCGCCGCGACAAAGGCGACTGCCGTGGCCGAGATACCGGCCGTCGTCACGGCGCGGACTCGGAAGCGCTGGGCAACAATTCCCATCGGAACGGCGGCCACGAGGTTGAGGGCGCTGGCCATGGGGATGACCGTGGCAATGACGGACAACGCGACCGTGAATCCGGCCATGACGGCACCCGTTGCCAACTCGAGTGGTCGAAGGTTGCCGGTTTCGCGGACTTGCGGACGGTTGCTCACTACGTCCAGTGTGCCAGTGGTGACATAACTCCCGCCCGACTGATGGTGAGCGCATCGGGGTGATTGCGTAGGCTTCACCTCAAACAATGCATCGGACGGAGCGTGGAAGACGTGAGTGCAGCACCCATCAGGGTCGGGGTTCTGGGAGCCAAGGGCAAGGTCGGTCGAGCGATCTGCGAGGCAGTGGAAGCTGCTCCCGATCTGGAACTCGTCGCTCAGGTCGACACCGGTGATCGCATCGAGACGTTTGTCGACACCCGCACTCAGGTAGTGGTCGATTTCACGCACCCCGACGTCGTCATGGGAAATCTGGAATTCCTCGTGGCCAACGGAATTCATGCAGTGATCGGCACCACCGGTTTCGACGAGTCCAGGCTTGCGACTGTTCAGTCCTGGCTCGACGCCCAGCCGGCAACGGGTGTTCTGATCGCCCCGAACTTCGCCATCGGTGCTGTGCTGTTGATGCGCTTCTCGGCTGCCGCGGCGCGCTTCTTCGATTCCGTCGAGGTCATCGAACTCCATCACCCCAACAAGGCAGATGCTCCCTCGGGCACCGCATACCGAACGGCCGCCATGATCGCCGAGGCTCGCGCGGAAGCAGGCGTCGGACGCAGCCCTGACGCCACCACGACCGAGCTCGAGGGTGCGCGCGGAGCCGACGTCGACGGCGTCCGGGTTCACTCCGTGCGGATGGCCGGACTGGTCGCGCATCAGGAAGTGATTCTCGGAACTCAGGGCGAGACACTGACCATTCGCCACGACTCGATCGACCGGAATTCGTTCGCGCCGGGCGTTCTGCTCGGTGTCCGCCAGATCGGCTCGCGTCCGGGTCTGACGGTCGGTATCGATTCCTTTCTCGATCTATGAACAAGACCACCCGCACCGTCGCACTGATCGTCGCGATTTGCATCGCGCTCGCGGTGTACTTCGTGCTGCTCGGCCAGCGCGGAATCCAGCTCATCCAGGACGGTGGCGGCGCCGCGATCGGTCTCGGGATCGGCGTGCTGATCCTGCCGTTCCTGGGGCTGTGGCTCGTCATCGCCACGCTCCGTGCCGGCTTCACGCACCAGCGCCTCGCGCAGCAGATTCACGACGAGGGCCTCGCTGTCGATGCGTCTGCGCTTCCGAAATTGCCTTCGGGCCGGATCGAGCGAGCGGCCGCCGACGAGTTGTTCGCCCAGATCAAGGTCGACTGGGAAGCAGACCCGGACAACTGGAAGCAGAACTTCCGACTCGCTCGCGCCTACGACTATGCCGGTGACCGAAGCCGGGCTCGGGAAACCATGCGACGGGCAGTCGAACTGGAACGCCGTTCACGAGGCAAGTAGGTGTCTACGCCGCGAAGCGGGGCCTGCTGAGACGCTACCGCTCCGGAACGGTTGTGGGAGATGACGGATCCGGAGTGGTGGGGTCGAATGGCGGCGGGTTGTTCGGGTCGAAGCTCGTCACCGGCACCGAACAGGTCGCGCCCACTTCGGGATACGTGTTCGGGTTGACGCGCAGAGCCGAGACGAACTGATCGATGCGCGCGTCCGCGGCGTTGTCGAGCTTGAGCTGACGGCCCCACGACTGCAGCGAGATCGGCGAATCCAGGGTCGGATACGGCGACATCAACGTGTAGCTCATGCCCTCGACTCGCTGTGCCAAGCGAGCCTGATCCTCGCTCGAGACGAGGTCGGGGTTGTACGTGATCCACACGGCCCCGTGCTCGAGAGAATGGACCGCATTCTCGGTCCGAATCGCTTGTGGATAAACAACTCCGGTGCAGTTTGCCCAGACCGAGTCATGACGGCCTCCGAAGGGCGGTGAATATGTGTACGCCACGCGTTCGTTCGGGCGTACGTGTTGGGCTGCTGGGTAGTCGACCGTGACAACTCCGTCGATGGCTTCGGACGGATCCGGGTTGTCGATGCTCGGAACAAACGCATCCGGGCGCGGTGATCCTTCGAGGGAATTCGCACACGAAGCCAGTGCGAGAACTGCCGAGACCACCACTGTCGCTCGAAGTTGTTTGTTCACTCGGCCATGATAGCGGCGCCTGTCCGCTTTCCCGGGGACGCGAATCGACTACGACCCGAGAGAGCCGCTCGCTCCGCCCGACAGTGCGATGTCGCTGGCGCCGCGAAGAATTCGGATTGGTGGTAATGGCCCTCGGTATGCCTCGGAGCCACTGATCAGATCACCGGCAGCGTCGAACGCGATCGCCTCACCTTGTGGCTCGTCGGGAAGGGGGACGCGAATCGGGTTGGTGTTCAACGCTTTCACGATATCGCCGTCGGGAGCTGCGTACAGGTAAGCGTCGGTATACGTGCGGAGCGCTACCACCGTGCCGTCCTTGCTCACGGCGCCGCCGGTGACAGCCATCGTTCCGGCGTGGGGAACGGGCCCACCGGGTGTGAGGGTGGGAGTAAATCTGAGCTGACCTACTTTGGCCAACATGGTCGGCGAGCCCGTACTCAGATCCTGAACCTGCTGTCGCTCAGCGGTTGTGTAGACCACGCTTGCACCTAGGTAGTCCTTGGTGACGATGACGGGAACCCCGTCGCTCTGGATCAGTAGTGTCTCGGCGTCGTGCGCGCCGTCGGGATAGACCAGGGGGTAGGAGGTCGCCGCACCTGAAGCCGGATCGAGTTCGATCAGCCCGACCGACGTTCGTACCGCGTTGTTGTCGCCGATGTCTGCCAGCCACAGATGGCCGTCGGGAGTCGACGACAGATCCTCGACGTCGACACGAGGGGTGCCCACGCTGATCCAGCGCTGCACGTGGCAGTTCGAATCGAGTTCGGCGACCCGATCGTCGGAGCCGCTGTCGCCGATTGCGTACATCCCGGCCGCGGTGACGGTGAGTCCGGACAGCTCGGAAAGGCCTGCATCGGTGGGTGTGCACAGTACGTCGAAGACGCGGGCCTGTTGCGCCGCCGCAGGAACGGTGTGAACGCCGACAATCGCGGCGGCGAGAACAACCGATCCGGCAGCCCAAGCGACTGAGTGGGTGAGCGGTCGATTCCAGATCACGATGCAGTCCTCCAGGCCGAAGAATCGGGACTTAGTACCCAGAGAATACTGGACGTCCGTCTCACTTTGACCGAAACTGCAAGAAATCGCATCTGCCGAGACGCCGTGATGCGTCAGTGATTCACCGAGTGAATCCGCGTGCAGGAGGGGATACTCGACTCACCGGAGATCGGCGGCGACGAGCAGGAAGTGACGAAGCGATGGCGAAGAGTGAGTCCGACAAGCAAGGCGCAGATTCCCCGTCTCGGTTGATCGACAAGCGAATCGAGGAACTCGGAGACTGGCGGGGCGAGATGCTCGCCCGGATACGAACTCTGATCAAAGAAGTGGATCCGGATGTGGTGGAGGAATGGAAGTGGCGAGGTGTTCCCGTGTGGTACCACGCCGGAATGATCTGTACCGGTGAGACTTACAAGAGCGCAGTGAAGGTGACCTTTGCCAAAGGCGCATCACTCGACGACGCTTCAGGACTCTTCAACTCCAGCCTCGAGGGCAATACGCGACGGGCGATCGATTTCCACGAGGGCCAAGCCGTCGACGAAAAGGCGTTCAAGGCACTCGTTCACGCCGCGATTGCCCTGAACACCTCGAAGAAGTGACGCCCTGTCAGAGATGATGTTCAGCGAGGTCGAACGCACTGAGTAGCGTGCGGAATTTTGTACTGGTCTCTCTCAATTCGATTTCCGGGTCGGAAGTAGCGACGATGCCGCCGCCGGCGTAGGCCCGCGCCGAGAGGCCGTCTGCTGCGATCTCGGCGCAACGAATAGCTACCATCCACTCGCCGTCTCCAGTCCGGTCGCACCAGCCCACGGCACCGGCATAGAACCCACGATCGGCTTCGGTTGCGGTGATGTGCTCGCGTGCGGCGACCGTCGGTGTGCCGCAGACAGCGGGAGTCGGATGCAGCGCCATTGCGAGTTCGAGCGAGGTCAGGCTCGGGTCGATCAGGACACCTTCGATCTTGGTCCCGAGATGCCACAGTTGCGGTGTCCGAAGGATTTCCGGTGCGCTGGGTGCATTGAAGGACGTGCACAGTGGTCCGAGTATCGCGCTGATGGAGTCGACGACAAACGCGTGTTCGGCCAGATCTTTGGTCGACGCGCGGAGTTGCTCGGCATTCGCCTCGTCCTGATCCGAATTCGGATGGCGTGCAATCGAGCCCGCCAGCGGGTGGCAGGTGACGACGCCGCCTCGCCTTTCGATCAGAACCTCGGGCGTCGAACCGACCAGCGATCGCCCGCGGTACTTTCCTCCGGCGGGGGACAGGTCGACGCAGAAACCGTTGTGCGCGTGATCGAGTGCAATCAGTTTCTCGGCCAGAGCGGCGGGGAAGATCGTGGACTCGGCCTCGATGGTCAGGGAGCGTGCGAGGACAACTTTGTCGAGTTCGCCTGCTCGAAGTCGCTCGATGGCTCCGCGGACCCTGTCGGTGTGGATCTGCGGGCTGGGTTCGAATCCGGCTACCCGCGAAGTGGGTAGTGACGGGATGTTCGAGTGATATAGATCACCGCGGACTCGTGTGAAACTCAGTGGCGCGGTGAGGGCGGACGGCGTCTCCGGGGAGAACGGCAGGGCGCCGACGACCGAGTCGATGCGCCCGGTCTTGAGGGCTTCGGCAGCGTCGAAGGCCGAGTCGAATTCTTCGACTACTCCCGAAGTGCGGATCGACGTTTGCCTACGTGAGAGCAGGAAAACGGAGTCCGTTTCATCGTCAGTCCGGTTGTTGCGCAACGGGAATTCGGAGACTTCGGCGAGTGCTGACATGGACACCCTTCCAGTTCGACAGATTGCTTGTTATGTTGAGGCTAGCCTTAGTTTGGGTGAATTTGTGTTGCGAGCGCCCGGGTTGTGTACTTCCGTACCGTTATGGTTAGGCTGGCCTAAAGTCAAGGCGTGCGGACGGGGTCGACACGAGGGTTGGGTTGGCTCGATCTGAGCGCGTCGACCACTACTCGAGGAGACCGATGAGCAACACCGTGGACCGTGACCAGATCGTGCGCGACGTCGCCGAGGTTCTGTCGATGAGGGCAGAACAACTCGGCGACGACGCGGACCTGGGTGACGAAGGCCTTGACTCGGTTCGCTTGATGACGCTCGTCGAACGGTGGCGGGGAGCGGGCGCGGATGCCGACTTCGCGGAGTTGGCAGAAGAGCCCACGATCAATGCCTGGGTTCAGGTCCTGTGCCCGCAGTGAGCGAGCGCCGAATCGCCGTGGTCACCGGTGCTGCGGCGGGGATCGGCGCCGCAGTGGCCCGTACGCTTGCGCGCGACGGGTATTCGCTGGCGTTGCTCGATCGCGACGACGTCGAATTGAAGCGGGTAACTGCGGAATTGGCAGAAACAATCGTCGAAGGCGCCGATATCGAGAGTCACGTCGTGGACGTGACCGATCGGCAGGCAGTCGACGCTGCAGTGGCCTCGACGATGGACACGTTCGGCCGGATCGACGCGCTCGCGCACGTCGCCGGAATTCTCGACACCGGATCGGTGCTGGACTCCGATCCAGACCAGTGGCGGAAGATATTCGGCGTCAACGTCTTCGGTTTGCTCAACGTGCTGCAAAGTGTGGGACTGGAAATGCGTCGTCAGCGGACCGGATCGATCGTGGTGGTCTCGTCCAACGCAGCCGGTGTGCCACGTATCGGGATGGGTGCTTACGGTTCGTCCAAAGCTGCTGCGACGATGTTGGTTCGAACCGCTGGGCTGGAGTTGGCCGCCGACGGGATTCGTGTCAACGTGGTCGCTCCGGGATCCACCGACACCGCAATGCAGCGTTCGTTGTGGTCGGACCCCTCCGACGATTCGGGTGCCGACGCGGTCATCGAAGGCAATCTGGCGAGCTATCGCCTGGGCATTCCGCTCGG
Organism: Rhodococcus sp. BH5; assembly: GCF_027583855.1. Taxonomy (NCBI): domain Bacteria; kingdom Bacillati; phylum Actinomycetota; class Actinomycetes; order Mycobacteriales; family Nocardiaceae; genus Rhodococcus; species Rhodococcus sp. BH5. The sequence continues at coordinate 615,041 of NZ_JAJHVW010000001.1, read as the reverse complement.
AAAACTGGCCACCGCAGACGATATCGCCGAGTCGGTGCACTTCCTGCTGTCCGACCGGGCGGCCCACATCACCATGCAGGCGCTGTACGTCGACGGTGGAGCGACGCTCAAAGCGTGAGACGTATTTGCTGACAGTACTTTCGAACAGGAGTCACTTGCATGACCTCGAGGATCGCTCGCGAGCCCTTGGCACCCGTCGCACAGTATCCACCCGATTTGGTGACGCATTATCGGGAACGAGGCTATTGGACTGACGAGACGCTGGCCGGATTCGTCACGGCCGCGGCCGCACGGCATCCCGACAACGAAGCGGTGGTCGGCAGCGATGCCTCTGGCACACAGACACGGCTGACATATTCCGACCTCGATCGTCGCAGCTCGGCCGTGGCCGGAGGCCTGTTCGGCTTGGGTGTTCGCGCCGGTGACCGGGTGCTTCTGCAGCTGCCGAACATCGTGGAATACGTCGAAGCATTGTTCGGTGTGTTGAAGCTCGGCGCCCTGCCGGTATTCGGGTTGCCGGCGCATCGCCGAACCGAAATCGGATACTTCTGCCAGTTCGCTGATGTCGCTGCCTATATCGTCGCCGACCGTCATGGCGGGTTCGACTACCGCGCGCTGGCGCGTGAGGTGAACGAAGGCCTCGAGACTCCGCCTGTTGTGATCGTGGCCGGTGACCCCGAAGAGTTTGTCGGTTTCGATTCGCTGCGCGGATACGAGGTTCCCGTTCTTGCCGACGTCGATCCGTTGTCGGTCGCCTTTCTTCAGCTTTCCGGTGGCACGACCGGTGTTCCGAAGCTGATTCCGCGAACGCACGCCGACTACCTCTACTCGGTGCGAGCGTCCAACCCGATCTGCGGCGTCGACGACTCGACGCGCATGTTGGTGGTTCTCCCTGCAGCGCATAATTTTCCGATGAGTTCGCCGGGCATCCTGGGTGTTCTCCACGCGGGCGGCTCCGTGGTTCTGGCGCCGGACACCATGCCCTCCACAGCTTTCGGTCTGATCGAATCAGAGCGAGTCACGCACGCTTCCTTGGTCCCACCGATCGCGTTGGCCTGGATGGCCGCCCCCAGTAAGGCAGATCACGATCTGTCGAGCTTGCGGGTTCTCGGCGTCGGCGGAGCGAAGTTCAGCGCCGAAGCCGCTGCACGCGTACCCACGGAGCTGGGCTGCACCCTCCAGCAGGTGTTCGGGATGGCCGAGGGGCTGGTCAACTACACCCGCCTCGACGACACGCAAGAATTGATCGTCAGCACTCAGGGCCGGCCCATTTCACCCGACGACGAGGTTCGTGTGGTCGACGACGAAGGCGCGCCCGTCGCGCCCGGAACCACGGGGCACTTACTGACTCGGGGTCCGTATACGATCCGTGGCTATTACCGGGCGGATGCGCACAATGCCGAGGTCTTCGACGCCGAAGGTTTCTATCGCACCGGCGATCTGGTCAGCGTCACCGATTCAGGACATCTGATAGTCGAGGGGCGCGCAAAAGACCAGATCAACCGCGGCGGTGAGAAGGTTGCGGCCGAGGAGATCGAGAACCACCTGCTCTCGCATCCGGCTGTCCACGATGCGGCCGTCGTCGCCGTTCCCGACGAGTACCTGGGCGAACGAACCTGTGCTGTTCTGGTGATTTCCGGAGATGCACCGACCGTCGGCGAGATCAAGCGATACATACGAGGCCGAGGCGTTGCGGCGTACAAGGTTCCGGATCGAGTGGAGTTCGTGACCGAGTTCCCCGTCACCGGCGTCGGAAAGACCAGCAAGGCGGCCTTGCGCCGTGTTCTCAGCGAATCGATTGCCGCACAGACTCTGTCGAGTTGATCGGTTCCCACCCCCCACATTTTCGAGGAGATTCATCATGGCGCTACCCACAGCAGTGCGATACGAGATGCCCACCGAGTTTCCGCAGAATCGGGTCGACTGGACTCTCGATCCTTCCCGAGCGTTGTTGCTTCTGCACGACATGCAGGAATATTTCGTGAACGCGTACGACCGAAGCGTCGACCCGCTCCAAACCGTGGTTCCGAACATCGACCGGCTTCGTTCGTCGGCGCGAGCTGCCGGAATCCCGATCGTCTACACCGCGCAACCCGGTGATCAGGATCCCGAGGAGCGCGCGTTGCTGTCGGATTTCTGGGGACCGGGTCTGAAGGCAGATCCCGCTCACACCGACGTGATCGCCGAGTTGGCTCCGCATCCGGACGACGTGATGCTCACAAAATGGCGCTACAGCGCTTTCATCAAGACAGATCTGCGTGAGCGGCTGCGCGAGAGTGGGCGTGACCAGCTGATCATCACCGGAATCTATGCCCACATCGGTTGCCTGACTACCGCTTTGGACGGGTTCATGCAAGACGTGCAGATCTTCTTCGTGGGCGACGCGGTAGCCGACTTCTCCCTGGACGAGCATGTCGGCGCGCTCGAGTACGCGGCCGGGCGCTGCGCCTCGGTCACCCGAACCGACGACCTGGTCAAGGCGATGAGCGCGGAAACGGTTTCGGCGTAGGCGTGAACGGCGACGGGTGCGCCACCCGTCGCCGTATTGTCAGGTGTGTGAAGACTTTGTTGGTGGTTCACCACTCGCCCTCGCCGACAACCCACGAATTGTTGGATGCGGTCCTTGCCGGGGCCCGCGATCCCGAGATCGAGGGCGTCGAGGTGAAGGTGATGCCGGCGTTGGCTGCGACAGTGCCCGTCGTACTCGCTGCTGACGGATATCTTTTCGGTACCACCGCCAATTTCGGTTACATGTCTGGGGCGCTGAAACACGTAAGTCACGTATACCCTGCTATTGCGTTCCGGCGCAGGTCAGCCTTGCTTCGGAGTGCGACATGACAAGTGTGGTCGCCTGGGAGCGGGATGTTGGCGTGCTGTCCGAACTGGTTATGGCCAGCGACAGCCGTCTGGGGGGTGGCGAAGAGTGGGACGCCTGTGCCAAAATCTTTGACATCGGGAGGTCCGACGCACTGTTAGGTTTCGCGGGCAACACGTGGCGTGCACTTCCGCTCATTTTCCAGGTTTTGGCAACTACTCGGGCATACGAGGGTTCTCTGCTCCGTACCCTGGATTTGCCGAAGTACGCAGGGCATCTAGTGCGAGTGTTGAACGTTGTGCTTGAGCAGGCGAAGGGGCCCGCTGCTGCAGCGCCGCCTGAGTGTGAGTTCCTTCTGGGTGGTTGGTCTTGGTCGGAAGGGCGCTTTTTGTTGTACCGATACCGGTTCGACAGGCTTGCATCAGAGTTCAAGGCCGACAAGATGCGTACGCCGCCCCCGTCGATCCGTAAGCCCGGGGGTGTCCGTCTGTACGGCGCAATCGGAGACGGTGGGCGGAATCTCACTGGTCAAGTGGCCAAACAGTATGGCGTTGGCGACATTTCTGGGCCCGTTGACTATCACCCCCTCGAAGCGCTATACCAGCAAACTCTCGATCCTGAATTGCACAGCGTCGGGGGCCCTGTCCAGGTTGCGAAGGTTTATCGGTCGATTCGAGTTGAACATTTCGCTACTCGGAATGGTGATGGTCTGTCTATTTCGGGGCGACCCGTCCTGCCATATGCTGAGAATGTTGATCTCCGTGTTATCGGTCGTCGTGACGACGGAACTTGGTCCGTTGAGCCGCCCGGAATGCTCCGTCCTTAGAATAAAGGAGCGTAATGTCAACACGTCTGCTGATCGTGCACCACACGCCATCGCCGTACTGCCAGGCGATGTTCGAGGCGGTACTCAGCGGTGCGACCGACCCCGAGATCGAGGGCGTGGAGGTCGTCCGCCGGGCGGCGTTGTCGGTGTCGGCGAGCGACTTCTTGGAGGCCGACGGGTACCTATTAGGCAGCCCGGCGAACCTCGGGTCGATTTCAGGTGCCCTCAAGCACGCGTTCGATCAGAGTTACTACCAGATTCTCGACTCGACGCGGGGCCGCCCGTTCGGGCTCTACCTGCACGGCAACGAGGGCACTGAGGGAGCCGAACGCGCCGTGGATTCAATCACCACGGGTCTCGGTTGGGCGAAGGCGGCCGACTACGTCACCGTCTCGGGCAAGCCCGAGAAGGCGGACCTGGAGCGGTGTTGGGAGCTGGGTGCGACGGTCGCCGCACAGTTGGTGGAGTAGGCGGGGTCTCCGCTCAGTCCCAGCCCCACTTTTCGGCGAGTGACGGGTCAATATCCGTTTCCAGCAAGGTCGCGTGCTCTTCCCGATCGTGGGCCGTGCAACAGTCGTGCGCATCGTCGTCGAAGGGCACCTCAAGGTGCGTGTGGCAGTCGTCGACGAGGGTGCACAGTTGGCGAAGGATCATATCGCAGGCTGTAAGAACGTCATGGTCGGTACTCAGCAGAGGTTCGTGGTACTCACGCCGAACTCCAAGCTGTTCTCCAATGAACGGCCGGTCGGGATGGACGAACATTGATGCGGAATTGCTGTTTGCGATTCGATCAATCAAAAGGTGGCTGGGCTCGTCGGTTTTGAGTTCGGTCGCGAGAGCGAGCTTTAGACGTCGATGACTGAACATTCCAAATTCGACCTGGCTGGAGCGAATCAGACTTCCCCGGTGGATTACGAAGTTGCGGGCAGTGTTGAACTGAGTGAACAGATCGTCGGCTAACACCTGGCCGACCCGCTCGCGCCGCCACGCGTTCTCTCCTTCCTTTTCCATGTCCAGCCGAACCATCTCAAGCACAGATTTTGAGCTGGCGAGAAAGGCGTTGGCTGAGTACCTAAACGGGGCAGGGTGATGGTAGGCCGCGATCATCTGGTGGAGCTGAAAATGACACTCGAACACGCGATCATGGGTCAAGACAAGTGGGCATGATCGAAGTTCTATCGCTGGGTCGTCGACTGATGGCACAGAGATACAGTAGCTCCGCGTAAGGCGACGAATCCATCTTTTCAGGCGAGGGCGGCGGGCGTCACCTTGAAGCTTCCCGGCACGCGGCCCGAGCGAATCGACGAGAGGGCGAACGCTCGCAGGTCGGGCTCGTCTTCGGGTTGGAACAAACGCCTTGTCGATGTCGCCCTGCATGGCGGTGCCATGCATGAATAGGTGTCGAGCGAGTCCGGAGATCGAGCCCTAGCAGCTCGAGATCAGGCGAGGGAAGTCCTCGGGTCGGGTGTCACCGAACCCGCGGACGACCTTCTCATCCTCACGGCCGGACGCGGTGAGCACCCGGCGCAACATGCTCGACGTCGGCGGGCCGCCATGCCGCCAATACGCTTCGGCGTACGGCCTGGCGTAGGCGATACGGGCGCTGTTAATAGCTTTGGATTGCGCGGCGTCGAGGGTGCAGCGACCGACGATCTTGGGGTCGTCAGGCGTGAGGGGCACCGTGCCGCACGGTGTCGCCGAACACCGTGCGGTGATGGCGTGCCCAGCTTCATGTGCGCAGATCGCGAAGCGCTGCTTCTCTTCTGGGGTGATGTCGCGGAGCCGGAGCTTGCCCATCGCGGATGTCCTATCTGTTGGAGGTGGTGATGCCGGCACCGACGAGGCGACACTCAGCCAGACCCTCGTCGGTGCCGGCGGGGTGGTGGTGAAGGGACGAAAGGTCACAGCCCGCGCCTTGCCGAGACAATCGACGCAGCCGCAGTCGAACACCCACGTGTGCCCGAGGGGTGTCCTGAGGGTCGAGCCCGAGGGCACGATCAGGCTTGCGGCCGAGGCAGCCGCCGTGACACCGGCGGACGTATGGATGAAGCCCGTGGTCTTGGCGAGTTCGGCCTCCAGGTGGCCGGCGGCGGCAACGAGATCGGCCGGTGCAGGACCGGCTGGGGTGTCGACGATCAGCCGTGGCGCGACATGGGCAATATCGCTATTCGGGACGCTTCGGGTGGTCATGAGGAATGCTCCTTGTTGATGTTGTTGGGGCCGCCGGTAGCTTCGAGAGCGAGATCGGGCCTGCCGGAACCGGCGTGGCGGAATACCTCGCCGATCCAGTCGGGGTCGATCGCTTCTGCCGATGGGGCTGTGGCCCAAATCTGCCGGCCGAATTTCGTCGGGCTCAACGGTGGAGGAGGTCATCAGACGACCCTCATCAGTCGGGGTCCGACACTCGGGGTATCGAGCGGGTCGGGTAGCCGGAGGTAGGTCTTGCCGCCGATCTTTGAGGGCGACGACTTCTCCAGCGCCGGCGAGAGCGACCGATGCGCTCACGGCCGCCCAGTAGCCGGCGGCCTCGGGTAGCTCGCGCCGGATTCGGCTCCAGGCGATGACGTCGGGGTCGTCGGCGTCGGGAGTGAGCCGGGTCAAGATTTCGAGTAGCTGGTCTTCGATCGTGGTGGTCGTGCGGGTCTCCTCGTGGTGTCCGTGCTGCGGGGTGTTCTCCTCGGTTGTGGCACGCACGGTGGTGAGGGTCAGGTGGACATGGCTGCCCCCGTTCCGACGAGGGCACGGTGCAGCGCGGTCACGTCAGCAGGCGCTAGGGCGTCGCGGTCAGGATCGACGGCGCGCTTCACCCGGTGATAGGCGACGGCCTGCCGTGCCTCGACGACGCGGGGACCGTCGTCTGGTGCGCCACGGCTCACGAAGGCGGCGAACCTGGCGCTCCGGCTCAACGCCGACATGTCGCCGGACGCGGTACCGATCACTGCTGCTGTCATGCAATCAGTCGATCAAACGGGGTGCAGCGCTTCGGCGCTCGACCGTAGGGGCGACGACGATGGTTGCGAAAAGTGCTGCACCGCTCCGTAATTAGCCGTTCGAGTGGGGGCAGCGATGTAGCGCGTGTGCTAACCGGAGATAGCACGATTCCGTGCGGGATGGTCACACCGGAAGGTATTACGAGATTTCGTTCTGTCCGTGGTCATCACGCGATGAAGTTCGGCACAGCTCACTCGTCGATCGGACCGTACTTCCAGCCGTGGTCAACGGCGCGGGCAAGCAGTGCCTTCGCGGTGTTGAGATGCGCGCCCTTCTCGGAGAACGGAACATCGCTGTAGTCGATGTGCCCGTGGGCGTCGGGTACGCCCTCGTTCATCGAGTCATCCCACGCGGTCAGCGGCCGCCGCGCCTCGGAACCTTCGGGGGACTTGATCTCGACGGCCTCGACTTCTTCGACCGTCACACCCAGCACGCCCACGGGCGGCCGGTAGGTTGAACTTCGCTTCTCACAACCTGCTTTGAGGGTGGCGGCGCGCTCGTTATAGGCGTCTTCGGCTGTCGCAACCGACCCGCGCGTGATCGAGAGCCGGTTGTGATCCTTGACGTCGGCAGAGTTCAGCAAGAATGCATCGGGTGCGACCACGCCGTCGGCAACGAACGCTTGCGCAATCGGCCTGTAGAGCACCTGATCGGGTTGGGTGATGCGCTCACGGGACTTCTCGGCACCTTCACTCACGAGGACGCCTCCGAGAGCCAGGAGTCGAGGGCGGCAACGAGATCGACGACGTCGGGAGCGACGTTGTCTTCGGCGAAGGTCCCGGCGCGCAGGTCGGTCGCATGGACGTAGAGCGCGCCGGACGGCTCAACCTCAATGGAAAGTTGGTTCTCGACCTCAGGCCAGAAGAATCGGATGCCGCCGGGCTCGGTGGGGAACACTACCCGGGTGATGTTGCTCAGTGAGATCATCGCGTCGATCACCGCTCGGCCCCGCTCGATCACCGCCGCCGTGATCGGTTCTCCACACTCCCCATCGAGCCAGCCTTCGTCGAGGTCGGCGAGCGAGTCGACCGCAGCCCGGGCGGCGCGGGCATCCTCGGTGACATCGACGACGTTGAGCGTGGTGACAGTGGCGAGCTTGGTCAGTCGGCCGTCAGCGTTGAACTCGCCGATGCCCTCGGCTTCGCACTCGAATAGCTGCTGAGCGGAGGCGATCTCGACGGTGACGCCCGACTCGCGATAGGGGACGGTGATGTCGCGCTTGTGGTCTCGATCGCGGACTGTCAGCTTCCCGGATAGAACATGGAAGTCGATGACCTGCCCCTTGACGGTGGCGGGCTTGCGGGTCTCGACGTCGAGGCTGTCGATGGCGTTGCTGCGGGCGGTCGTCGTGTACTCGGGGCGGCCCTTCCATTCGACGACGTCGGTGGGTGCCACCTGGATCGTGTCGCCGGTGTGCAACGTGTGGCCGAGCCTCTTGACCTTGTTCGGCGGGAGGCGGCGCATATCGACGGGGAGCTGCCCCTCATCGCTCAACGCGAACGCGATGAACTCATCGACGGTGTTGAGGGCGCGGTCATAGTACTGCTCGATCTCGTCCTCTTCGTCGATTGCAATCTTGCCTGGGCCGAGATCGTATTCCAGCGTGGCGCGGCACGATCCTTCGCCGATCTTCTGGACCAAGCGTAAGGCGATCCGGTCGTCGTAGCCTTTCGGCATTCGCTTCTTGTTCGGGTAACTGTCGTGCCAGTAGAGCTTGACGAGGGATCGCATGATGTCTTCGAGGGCGGAAATCTCGACGAGTGATTCGGCTGGTATTCCGGGTGCATTGAACCGTGCTCCACTCAGGCGCATCGCCGCGACGACGCGGGTGTCCTGGCTGGAGGTGGGCTCGGTCATGGTCAGCAGGTTATCCGAGGCCACCGACCTCGCCGACTCGAACCCCCGGGGATCACGCCGCCCGCCGGAGCAGCCGAGCCACCGACGCCGACGACCAGCGGCCGCCCTTGCGGGTCGTCAGCCCCTCGTCGTTGACGGCATCGGCGATAGCTCGGGTTGCGAGGCCGTCCGCGCGGAGCGAGCGCATACGGGTGAGCACAGAATGTTCGGTCTCGTCGGGCACCAGCTCTCCCGAGGTGTCGCCGCCCGGTACCCGAACGGCGGTTGTCCGCCCGCGTAGCCGCCGCTGGCCTTCTTGATCCGACGCCCTGCCTGCATTCGCTGCACGATCATCGACCTGTCGTACTCGTTGATCGCGGCGATGATCGTGCGGATGAGCTTGCGTTGGGGGTCGTCGGGGTCGTCGAGCATCGACTGGTCCTCGCCCGAGGTCGAGAACAGCCGGGCACCGCAGGCACTCATCTCGTCGATGGTCAGCTCTAGGTGGACCTGGTCGCGAGTGAGCCGGGAGAGATCGGAGACGGCCACACCGTCGGCCTCACCGCCGCACACACGGGTGACCACGTCGACCCATGCCTCGCGACCCGACGGGGCAACGGTGCCGGACACATCTTCGACGACCTCGGCGACAATGCGGTGCCGGTTCCGCTTGGCCCAGTCGGTGATTGCCTCGCATTGTCGGGCGGGACCGTACGCGGCGAGCTGGTCACGGGTCGAGGTGCGAATGTATGCGACGACCTTCAGGTGATCTACTCTATTTGGCTTTGAGCAGCAATGCGATACTTGCTATTAAGTATCTATCGCGGTGTTGTGTCCGTTGGGGTCTCGGCCCGTCACCAATCCGCCGCCGCGCCACCGATCTCGATGATGGATTGGCGGCGACCCGAGATCGAGCGGGCCAGCGCGGGTTTCTAAACCCGCTCGTGCCGTAGTTGTGCCTCGGTGCGGTTTCGGATCGGCCGTACGGACTGTGGGTTCACGGAAACAACGACACCGCTGGTGCTGTGTCGTCGGTGCGCAAGCTCGCCACCGGGCTCGGATTGGTCGCGGTGGCGGATCCGCTCGAAGTGACTGTGAGCGTGGACAAATCGGTGCGCGATCGTTGTTACGAACTGGGCGGAACCGTCGCGGCAACGCTGATGGACTAGCCCTCGCGTTCGTCGTTCCGATTCACGAAAGAACCTGCCCCACAATTTGTTGTGGCTGTGCGTGTCGACCCGCGAATTCGTCGGGTGCTGTCGGTTCGGCAGATTTTCAGGTCGAGGGCGGGGCGGATTCCCCGATTCGTCGACATTTAGTTTAGGCTACCCAAAATGACGTTAGGTCACCCTTGGGTGACGTGTGTCCACAGACGAGGGGATCAGTGTGAGCGTTCTTCCAGGTTCGAACTCCGGAGCGGCGAGCGAAGCTACGTTTGCTCTCACAGGAGCTCAACTCGGGATTTGGAACGCACAGAGACTCGATCCCGAATCTCGGAGCTACCTCGTCGGCGAGGTGCTCGAAATTTCGGGCGACGAACCGATCGACACCGAACTTCTGACCGCCGCCATCACGGCGACGATCGGTGAAGCCGAAACCATGCGGCTGCGGATGATCGAGACAGTGGACGGACCGCGTCAGCACATCTCCGGCGAGCCGGTTGGCGTCATCCCCATCACCGACGTCCGTGACGAGCGTGATCCGGTGGCCGTGGCGCACGCCCTGGTCGACGCCGAGCGCAGCCGGGCGTCCGAGTACTGCCGATTGATGGTGGGGCGTCCGCTGTACACGTACTCGCTGATCAGACTCTCCGATCGCGAGATCTGGTGCATCCAGCTCTATCACCACCTGATCGTCGACGGATACAGCGCGGCCATGATTTCGCGCCGCGTCGCCGCGCACTACACGGCTGCGAAGAAGGGAACCGACGTAGCGCCAACGCGATTCGGTTCGATGACCGACCTGGTGACCGAGGACGAGGCATACCGGTCCGGCGAGCAGTTCGTGGAAGATCGTGACTACTGGCGTGATGTCCTGACGCCGTTGCCCGCGTTGGACGGACGCGGCCAGCAGGTCACCGGCCCGGCGGAACGAACGATCCAGGTTCGCGAAGTCATTACCGCCGACGCTCTCCACCGCCTCAAAGAGGTGGCAGACGCGACGGGAACAACGTGGGCCGAGGCCCTGATCGCCTGCTACGGCGCGTTTCTCCACCGGCTGCTCGGCGAGACGGATGTTGTCATCGCGATGCCACTGATGGCGCGCGTGGGGCGCACGGCACTCAAGACGCCGGCCATGGCAGTCAACGTCCTGCCGCTCCGGTTGACAATTCGCAGCCACGATCGACTCGGTGATCTGAGTAAGCAGGTGGCCGCCACGATGAAAAGCCTGCGCGCACACCAGCGATACCGTGGTGAGAATCTTGCTCGGGACCTGGGCGTCGCCGGCACCGGTGCACTGCTTCACGGGATCGGAATCAATCTCAAGGCTTTCGACTTCGCCCTCGATTTCGCCGGCGCTGTTGGTGTACTGCGTAACGTCGCCGGGGGACCGCCGGAGGACCTGGGTTTGACGGTGACCCCCATTGCGGACGGCGAAGTTCTACTCGGATTCGAAGTGGACGCACGTACCAATACTCGGGATTCGGTTCAGCGTCGCCTCGCCGGTTTTGTCAGCATCGTCAACGCGATGGTCGGGGAGGGAGATCCTGCCGTCGGTCAGGTGGAGATGATGACGGCGCCCGAAGCTGCCCGGATTCTTGCCGGCCGCGAGACCGAACCCGTGCCTGGCTCTGTCGACCTCGTCCCCGACGTCTTCGATCGCATCGTCGTCGAGCACGCGGATGACACAGTCCTCGTGTGCGGTGAGGAGCGTTTGACAGGCGCAGAACTCGGTGCCCGCGTCCGCAAGCTCGCCCGGTTGCTTCGGGCCCGCGATGTCGGCCCGGACGACATTGTCGGACTTGCGCTTCCGCGTACGTCCGAGATGGTGGTGGCGCTGCTCGCGACATTGGACGCGGGCGCAGCGTACGTGTCCCTGGATCCGCAGCACCCGGCCGAGCGGTTGCGGGATCTGATCGACGACGCACAGCCGAAGGTCGTGCTCACCACTTCCGCTCTGGCTGAGCAACTCGCCGGGGATTCTCGGCCCGAGCCGCTCGTCCTCGATTCCGACGCGGTGCGCGAAGAACTCCGTGCCAATTCCGGGCTTCCACTCGAACTCGGTGAACTGGCGGCGGTGCGGCATGGTGACCACCTGGCGTACGTCATCTACACCTCAGGATCGACCGGCAAGCCCAAGGGCGTGTTGGTCAGAAGCGGTGGATTGGCGCACCTGCTTCACCACCATCGCGCCACCATCTACCGGGACACCGCCGAGCGCGTCGGAAACCGTCAACTGCACACCGCGCACACGGCGTCGTTCGCCTTCGACGCGTCTCTCGATCAGCTGTTGTGGATGCTGTCTGGTCATCGGGTACACGTATACGACGAGGAACTGCAGAAGGACGCGGTTGCTCTGGTCGCGGCGTTCGAGCGAGATTGCGTCGACGTGGTCGACACGACGCCGTCGATGGCGGCAGCGATGGTGGACAACGGGTTGCTGCGTACGCAGCGGTTGCAGCTCCTCGTCGTGGGTGGCGAGGCGGCACCGCCCGCACTGTGGGACGCGATCATCGAATCCGGTGTTCCGGCTCGAAACCTGTACGGCCCCACAGAAACGACGGTCGACGCGATCGCGACCACGGTCGAAGGTGCCGGACCGCGTATCGGGTACCCCCTCGCGGGTACCCGTGCGTACCTGCTCGACAGCGCGCTCGAGCCGGTCGCCGACGGTGAACGAGGTGAGCTCTACCTGGCGGGACCGCAATTGGCCAGGGGCTACCTCGGCCGCGCCGGCGCGACCTCCGAGCGTTTTGTCGCAGATCCTTTCGGGGCTCCGGGAGATCTGATGTACCGCGCCGGGGACGTGGCGCGGTGGGTGCCGGGGCGGGGCTACGACTTCATCGGTCGCAGCGACAAGCAGGTGAAGATTCGCGGACATCGAGTCGAGTTGAGCGAGGTCGAGGCTGTTCTCGGATCGGTACCCCGAATCGGCGCGGCTGCTGCGTTGATCCGCACGGATGGGGGACGGCCCAGCCTCGTCGGCTACGTTGTAGCCGCCGCCGGCGCGACGCTTCCGCCGCAGGAAGAATTGCGCCGTGACCTCGCCGGTCGCGTACCGGATCATCTCGTTCCCGCCGCAATCGTCGTTCTGGACGAATTGCCCGTCACGGTGAACGGAAAGCTCGATCGTGCGGCACTACCTGCCCCGGCTGCCGAATCGGCAGGGCGCGCCGCATCCACACCGCGCGAGGAAATCCTCTGTGACGTGGTGGCCGAGGTGCTCGGCCGCGAACGCGTCGGCGTGGACGAGGATTTCTTCGGCCTCGGTGGTGACAGCATCACGGCAATCAGTGTCAGCAGTCGACTGCGGGTGCGTGGTCTGATCGTTGCTCCCAAAGAACTACTGGCACAGCGAGATCTGGGAACCATCGCCGCTGCGGCGCGTGAGATTGCCGATGACGCCGACGCCGTAGCCTCGGTTGCGGACGTGGCGACCGGCACCGTGATCGCCCCGCCGATCGTTCGAGCACTGATCGACAAGAATCCGACAGACGAGGCAATCGCGGGCTACGCGCAATGGACCGCAGTGCGCATCGACGACAGCCTTTCACTGGGTGACCTGCAGTCCGGCGTGCAGACGATCCTCGATCACCATGACGCTCTACGCCTGCTCCTGCGCCGTGACAACGACAGCGGCACTACCGAATTGATCGTCCGGGACCCCGGCGCGGTGCGCAGCGAGGGACTCGTTCGCGCGGTGTCCGACACCTCCGAGCCGTCCCGGATCAGAGACCTCGCGGAGGCGTCGGCGGCGAGTCTCGACCCACGTGCCGGTGAACTCCTGCGAGTCGTACTGGTCAATACCGAGGCCGGTCGACCCGACCAATTGATCGTCGTAGCTCACCATTTGATCGTCGACGGTGTGTCCTGGCGAATTCTGCTTCCAGACCTCCACGAAGCCACCGATGCTGCACGCGAGCGTAGGTCGGCCCGGTTGGCTGCAGGCGGAAGTTCGTGGCGTCGATACGCAGGGTTGCTCGCGGAATTCGGGGCCTCTGGCAGCAGGGCGTCAGAGCTCGAGTACTGGAAGTCCGCGTCGGTGCAGGCGGACGACGAGCCGATCGGCAGTCGTCGTCTCGACCCGAAGATCGACGTGACCGCAACCGCCTCTCGCACGACAACCATTGCGCCCCCGGCCGTCACCGACGCGCTGTTGACCACGCTTCCGGCGGCGTATCGAGCCAAGGCCGACGAAGTGCTTCTCTCGGGTTTGATGCTTGCCTTGCGCTCATGGCAGCACGGCCGCGGCCTCATCGGGCTGCCCGCGCAGACAGTTACCGTCGAAGGTCATGGCCGCGACGCGCTCACCAGCGACACCGACTTCGCCGGAACCATCGGGTGGTTCACCAGTGAGTTCCCCGTCCGGGTTCCCACCGATGCACTGCTCACCGCAGACGATCTTGCCGACGCACTGAGCGGCGGAGCAGCTGCGGGACATCTCCTTCGTGCGGTGAAGGAGGCAAAACGCGCCGTACCCGGAGGCGGAGTCGGCTATGGAGTTCTGCGGCATCTGGATCCCGACACCGCACCTGACCTTTCCGCGTGCGCTACACCCGAACTGCTGCTCAACTATCTGGGCCGCTTCCCGTCCTTGCCCGGAACCGGATGGCGATTGCCGGAGCAGGATCCATTCGCGGTCATCGAGCCGGCGACGAAGGTTATGTCGGAAGTGCTGGCGCTCAACGCATTTGTCCGAGAGGACGACTCGACGACGCTGGCAGTCGAATGGACTGCGGCGGGTTCAGTGCTCGACGGCGCGACGATCGTCGAGCTGCAAGAGCATTGGGAACGTGCGCTCGCTGCCCTGACCGCGCATGCCGCGCTCTTCGAGGGTGGTTTGACGCCTTCCGATTGCTCGGCGACGATCTTCGGCCAGGGCGCGGTGGTCGATCAGGCAGGGATCAACGAACTCGAAGCCGTCCACGGACCGCTTGCCGACGTCCTTCCGCTCTCGCCGCTACAAGAAGGTCTCCTGTTCCATGCGGTCCGTGACGGAGCCGCAGACGTCTACACGCTCACTGCACGCTTCGACCTCTCCGGGCCACTGGACGAGGCGAAGTTGGCCGACGCGTTCGAGACCGTGATCGACAGGCACCCGAACCTTCGCGCAGCTTTTCACTACGAGCAGTTCGAACGGCCCGTTCAGATCATTCCGCGCGGCGCAAAAGTCGAGTGGCGTTCGGTCGATCTGACCTCCGTTCCAGCTGACACTGCATTCCGCTCTGCAGATCAGCTCGAGGACGAGGCCGCCAAGCATGTCTTCGACGTCAGTACACCGCCTCTGCTGCGTGCACTACTGGTTCGGCTGCCCGGCGGGGTGCACCGTTTGGTCCTCAACGCGCACCACCTGCTCACCGACGGTTGGTCGACTCCGATCGTCCTGCGCGAGCTGATGAACGTCTACCACGACGGCGACAGCCGCCTCCCTGCGCCGACGCCGTATCGCGACTACTTGGCATGGATCGCCGGCCGTGATCAGGACTCTGCCCGCGCAGCGTGGAGCGAGCGTTTGCGTGGGCTCACCGCGCCGACTCTCGTTGCCGATGCCGGAGCGCCGCGAAGTGTGCCCGTCGCGCTCGAGGTTCCTCTCGCGACATCGGACGCCGAGGCGCTGATCGAACTCGGCCGTGCGCGAGCGCTGACGGTCAACACCCTGGTTCAGGGTGCGTGGGCAGCAGCGCTCGCCGAAGCGACAGGACAGTGGGACGTCGTGTTCGGGGCCACGGTGTCCGGCCGACCTGCCGAACTCTCGGGGGTGGAGGGAATGGTCGGGTTGTTCAGCAACACGATTCCGGCCCGCCTCGACATCGTCGCGGACCGGCCTTTGCTCGATCAGTTCGTCGATCTCCAGAACGCCCAATTCGACATCGTGGACGTCGAACACACCAGTTTGGCCGAGATCGAACGCATCGCCGGAATCGGGCAACTGTTCGACACGCTCCTGGTGTTCGAGAACTTCCCGAACTCCGGTGCGGGACAGCCTGCATCGCACACACTGCGGGTCGAGGGGCTCACCAACCGCGGAGTCACACACTATCCGATGACGTTGATGGCGCCGCCGAGCACCGGTCTGGATCTGGTTCTGTACCACGATCCGGCAGTTGTCTCCGACGCCACGGCGCAGCGAATGGTCACACGGCTCGCGGAGATCCTGCGTGGGTTGCTGACCGAACCGACAGCTCCCGCATCCGCGGTGCTCACGGTAGTCCGACAGGCAGCGTCCGTTGCCGATGCGGTGTCTGCCGCGAAAAATGTCGCTGTCACGAAAAAGGTGGCCGCGCCCGATCCTGCGATCGATGTCGATCCCGCGGTCGTGGATGCAGTGTGCGCCTGTGTCGCAACGGTGTTGGAGATTCCCGACGTCGATCCGGGTGACAATTTCTTCACTCTCGGCGGTCACTCGCTCACTGCGATGCGGTTGGTGGGAAGCCTGCGCAAGCTGGGAATTCGCGTCGTCGTCTCGGATGTCTTCGACACCCCGACCCCCCTCGGTCTTGCCGTGGCCGCACGCGTCGATCGGACGAAGTTCTCGCCGGATTCGGTCGTTGGCGTCGATCGACCCGTTGTGACCGTGGCGACGTTCCGCGCCCCGGCGGTGGCGGGAAATCCTGATCACGAGCGTTACTGGGTTCGCACGCTCGCGGACCTGCCCCTCGAAACGGACCTTCCGTATGACCGCCCGCGCGGCGAAGAGTACCGCCCGCACACCTACCTCCGTCAGCTACGCGATGCCCGGTTCGGTGACGAACCAGGATTCGACGCGGTGCTGTTGGCCGCCGTGGCGGCGACGCTGAACAGCTTCGGCGGTGGTCGGGACCTTGCGGTCGGACTGGTCTCGGAAGGGACTGACACCCTGATTCGGGTCGACCTGTCCGGTCGGCCGAGAATTGCCGATGTCGTTCGGCGAGTCGAAAACGCTGTCACCGAGGCACTTGCGCATTCCGATGTCAGCCTCGACCGAATCGCCGATCTACTCGGGCGTCCGACGAGCAGCCTGTTCGCTGCCCGTGTCGGTCACTCGCCCGGAAAGAGCGTCGACCTCGAATTCGTCCGAACCGCAACAGAACTTCGATTGACGTTTGATGCCGGGCTGTTCGACGCCGCGACTGCGGACGCATTGCTCGACGGTGTGATCGCGGTCCTCGGTCACGAAATCAGCACTGTCGTCGCGGATCTGCGACTGGCGGAAAACAAGCCGGATCGCGACCCGGGCCGACGCGCGACGCCGCCGTCGGGGATCTCGCAGTTGTTCGCTCGACACGTCAGCCGCCACCCCGACGACATCGCGGTGATCTCCGGCGAGGTCGGAATTACCTACGGGGAACTGTCGGCGCGCGTCGACGAGCTGGCCCGCGAACTTCTCGCGGTCGGCGCCGGACCCGAGAAGGTAGTCGCCGTCGCGCTGGATCGAAATGCGGATCTGGTGGCCGGACTGCTCGCGGTACTGCGCATCGGCGCTGCGTACCTGCCACTCGACGTCCATTACCCGACTGAGCGGCTCGAGTTCATGATCGAGGACGCGGCTCCGGTGTGTGTCCTGACCAGTATCGACAGCGCCGGGCAACTTCCGTTGACGGTCGCCACGAGTGTCTTCGTGGACGGTGAGTTCACCAACTCGGGTGTCGTGCTTCCTCCGCCGCCCGCGGCGGGTGATCACCTCGCCTACATGATCCACACCTCCGGTTCGACGGGTCGCCCCAAGGGCGTGATGGTCTCGACGGGCAACCTCGCAGCCTTCGCGGACACGGTACTCGAGGATTGCTGGATCAGGCCGGGCGATCGCATCGTCGCGGTGACAACGGTGTCGTTCGACATCGCGGCACTCGAGTTGCTGTGCCCGCTCGCGGCGGGCGCGACTGTCGTGATCGCAGACCGCAGGACGGTTCGCGACCCGGATGCGTTGTCGGCGTTGATCATCGCAAGCGATGCGACAGTGATGCAGGCAACGCCGGCGCTGTGGCGAGTGGTCACCGAACACGAGAACGCAGTCGGACTCGCCATGGTGCGAGCCCTGGTGGGAGGGGAAGCCCTCCCGCAGGATCTGGCCGACGATCTGGTGGCCAACGCTGCTTCGGTCCGGAATGTCTATGGACCCACCGAGGCCACGGTGTGGGCGACATCTTCGGTCATCACGACCGGCGACCGAGTCACGATCGGTCAGCCCTGGACCGATGTGCACGTGCGAATCCTCGACGACGACCTGCGTGAGGTTCCGGAAGGCGTTGCGGGCGAGCTGTATCTGGGCGGTGCGCAGGTGGTCCGCGGATACCTGAACCGCCCCGATCTGACCGTCGCTCGGTTCGTCGCCGATCCTTCTCTGCCGGGGGCACGCCTCTACCGCACCGGCGATCTGGTCCGACGCCGGCGAGGGGTTTTGCACTTCCTTCGTCGTGCTGACGATCAGGTGAAGGTTCGTGGTTTCCGCATCGAGCTCGGCGAGGTCGAAGGCGCGCTCGGATCGGTGGCAGGTGTGTTCCGCGCGGCAGCCACCGTTCGCGTCGATGCGGCGGGTACCGGAAGTCTGCACGGATATGTGGTTCCCGAAGGTGCAACCACGCTCGATTCGGTACTGGTGCGCAAGGAGATTGCGCGGCTCCTACCCGAACACATGGTGCCGCAGACCATCACGGTGCTCGAAGCACTACCACTCACCCTCAACGGCAAGGTGGACCGGAAGGCATTGCCCGACACCGCGCCGGATCGTGTGCCGAGCCCACTCGTAGCCGTCGATGCGGATCGTCGGGCACGGCTCGAGTCGCTGAGCCCGGGCTGGCAGGACGTGCTGCCACTCGGTCCCTTGCAGGAAGGCATGTACTTCCAGTCGGTTCTCGACGGCGCCGGCGGCACGGATGTCTATCACATGCAGCCGCGATTCGAGTTCTCCGCCGATGCCGCCGTCGACGTTCGCTCAATCCGAGCAGCGGGGGATGCGCTCTTGCGGCGCTATCCGAACCTGCGGGCCGGCTTCACACACGCCGGTTTCGACGCTCCGGTGCAGTTCGTGCCCAGGGCAGCCGAAATGCCTTTCCGCGAAATCGATCTGAGCGCAGTCGCACCCGAGGACTTGGATATCGAGGTCCGCGCCGTCGACGAGGCTGAATTCGGCAGGCTGTTCGACTTGAGTGCGCCGCCACTCATTCGAATGGTGCTGGTCTGGTTGCCAGGTGGGGGAGCGCACCTCGTCTTCACTCAGCACCACCTGCTGACCGACGGTTGGTCGCAGACCTTGATGTACGCGGAGTTGTTTGCGCTCTACGAGTTTGCCCGCACACACGGCACGGACCCGGTTGGACTCGACGGCGCGCTCGACAAGCCTGCGGACTTCCGTGATCACCTGCGATGGATCGCCGAAGCGGATCGCACGGACGCCATCTCGTCCTGGAAGGACTACCTCGCGGATCTCGAGCAACCCACACTCGTGGGTGGTACGGGATCAGGCGGGTGCGCTCCGTTGCCGGTGTTCACCCGGGTTCAGCTCGAACAGAGCATCACCGAGCACGTACGCGAGCTGGCCAGACGTAGCGGAGTGACGCTGTCCACCGTCGTCTCTGCGGCGTGGGGTCTGGCATTGCGCGCCGTGACGGGCCGTGACGACGTGGTCTTCGGATCGACGGTTTCGGGACGTTCACCCGAGGTCGAGGGCGCCGACCTCATGGTGGGATTGGCGCTCAACACCATTCCGGTGCGTGTCCGGGTCCGGCCAGGCGAGGAGATCTCGGCGTTGCTCGGACGCCTGTTCCGTGAACAAGGTTCGCTGCTGGGGCATCACCATCTCGGGCTCGGCGACGTGCAGCGAAGTGCAGGGTTCGCCACGCTCTTCGACACGCTCTACGTTTTCCGCAACACCCCTCGCGACGAACAGGCACGTCGAGACACGTTCGGTCGCAGTGGAATCGTCGGGTTCGATGCGGTGGACGGCACGCACTATGCGCTCACGCTCGACGTGGATCCGGGTGTCGGGGACGCGGCGATGGCGCTCACACTCGAAAACCGTCCTGACCTGATTCCGCACGACGTGGCTCACGACATCCTGTCCCGCACCATCACGATTCTCGAAGTGATGGCGAATTCCGATACCGCCACGGTGGCGGACACGGCGGTTCCGCTTTCGCGCACCCCCGCGGAATTCGCTTCGGAGCACGTCGTGATGCCACGGCCGGACCAGGCCGGCGGTAGCGTGGACGCACTACTGCGCGAAAGGGCAGCGGCAACTCCGGACGAGACGGCGCTGGTCTTCGGAGACGTCGCACTGAGCGCAGCCGAGATGAACTCTCGGGTGGACAGACTGGCACGGATACTCGCGTCGGCGCTGGGGCAGTCGGTACCAGGCGGGGGACCGACCCGTGTTGTCGCGCTCGCGCTTCCGCGTACTGCCGATCACGTCGTCGCAATCTTCGCCGTCATGAGAACCGGAGCGGCCTACCTTCCCTTGGATCTGGCTCACCCGCCGGCACGCCTGCGCGAACTCATCCTCGACAGCGATGCGGCGCTGATAGTCACCACGACTCAGACGCGTGACCTCGTTGTTCCCGATGGACAGCCATGTCTGGTCCTCGACGACCCGGACGTGGCCGGGGTACTCGACGGGCAGTCTTCGGCACCAGTTGTCGACGAGGCTGCGGTCTGCGGGCCGACCTCACCGGACCAGCCTGCCTACGTCATCTACACCTCGGGCAGTACCGGAAAACCCAAGGGCGTCGTGGTGGGTCACCGCGGGTTGACGACGATGTATCACAATCACAAGGCCGAGATATTCACTCCGACCGAAAACAGTGTGGGTGGCCGACGTCTGCGCATCGCGCATACAGTCTCGTTCTCGTTCGACATGTCGTGGGAGGAACTGTTCTGGTTGCTCGCGGGGCACGAAGTTCACGTGATCGACGAGCAGGCGCGACTGGACCCCGCGTCTCTGGTGAAGCATTACCGCGAGGTCGGTATCGACGTCGTGAATGTAACCCCCTCGTATGCACGGGAACTGATGGCCGCCGGTCTCCTCGACGGTGAGCGGACGCCGGTGTTGGTGATGCTCGGCGGAGAAGCTGTACCTGCCGAGTTGTGGTCGCGATTGCGCGATCAGGACGGTGTCGACGGGTACGACCTTTACGGGCCGACGGAGTTCACGATCAATGCGATGGGATCCCCGGTTCAGGGGAGCGAGACACCCTGCTTGGGTCGTCCGATTCTGAATGCGTCTGCGCGGGTACTCGATTCGGGTCTGCGGGAGGTACCGATCGGAGCGGCGGGCGAGCTGTACATGTCCGGAGACGGAACGGCGATGGGTTACCTTCACGGGACCGCGTTGACCTCCGCTGTGTTCGTTGCTGATCCCTACTCCGTCGGCAAGCGCATGTACCGCACGGGTGACGTTGTACTGCGTCGCCGCGACGGCGAACTCGAATATCTGGGTCGCGCAGACCATCAGGTCAAGATCCGAGGCATTCGGATCGAATTGGGTGAAGTCGAATCCGCGCTGGCGTCGTTGCCGGGAGTGTTGAGAGCGGCAGCGTCAGTCCGTAGCGAAGGCGGTGCGCCGCCGCGACTGGTCGGCTACGTCATCGAAGAACCCGGCGCTGATCCAGTCGATCTGCGAGCTGCGTTGCGGGAAAGCGTACCGGCACACCTGGTTCCGTCGGACATCGTCGTCGTGGATTCGATCCCGTTGACGCCCAACGGAAAACTGGACCGCGGTGCGTTGCCGGCACCCCCCGCCCGAGCAGCGGCCCGAGCACCGCGAACCGAGATGGAAAGGCAACTGTGCCAGGTCTTTGCGCGGGTACTCGGCGTCGAGGCAGTCGATCCCGAAGAGAGTTTCTTCGATCTCGGCGGCGACTCGCTTCGAGCTATGCGACTGGTGGGGGAGATGGAGCACGACCTGTCGGTGAGCGTCGGTGTGGGAACGCTGATGGCCCGTCCGACAGTTGCAGAACTTGCAGTACACCTTGACGAGTCGGCGTCCGAAATCGATCTGAGTCGTGATCGCCTCCTGACACTGCGAGCCGAAGGCAGCGGAGAACCACTGTTCTGCGTGCATCCGGCCGGTGGATTCGCTTGGCCCTTTGCGCCTTTGACCGGTGTTCTCGAGGCCGACCGTCCACTGTTCGGCCTGCAACTGCCCACAGTTGCCGGGGAGCCACTCGAACCGACGAACGTGGACCAACTGGCAGCGATGTACGTCGACACGATTCGCGGCGTGCAACCGAGCGGGCCGTACCACCTGCTCGGCTACTCGTTCGGTGGCAACGTCGTTGCCGCGATGGCTGCTCAGCTGGTCGATATCGGCGAGACAGTGGAGTTCGCCGGTCTGATCGATACTCATCCACTGGGAGATCGTGACGATCGCGGTCGCGACGATGCCGACGACCGAGATCTGGCCGCCGCCCTGCCACCCGAGATCCTCACTCAGGCGCCGGGACTGGTCGACGCTGTTCGGGCGGGTTTTGATGCCACTCGTTTGCTCGTGGCCAGCTCGACCGACACAACCTACGACGGACCGGTTACTCTGATCACCGCCGACGCCGAGGCGTCCGGACAGCTGCTGGCTGATCGCTGGCGCGGAGTCCGCGGGGACCAGGACATGGCAGTACACCATCTGCCGTACGACCACGCCGGTTTGGTGACCCCAGCCGGGTGGGCGGCGATTGCCCCGCTGCTCGACAGCTATTTGTCGAAACGCACGGCTACATAGTTCGAAAACCACACAGTTGAAACACAATGGGAGCTCAATGATGAAGTCCACACCGCCCCTCGCGATACGGAGTTGGCGACGATTCGTCGCCATCGCAGGGTTGCTGATCGTCGCACTCGTGGCGATGATCGGTTGCAGTAGCGATTCGAACGACGAACCGACCAAGGCTGCAGAGCCGACGACCCGCGTGATCGAAACCGAGAAGGGCTCGGTCACCGTGCCCGCGTCGGCGGAGCGCATCGTGGTTCTGAGCGGCGGTCTCGCCGGATACCTGTACGCCCTGGACGCACCGGTGGTTGCCACCGATACCCGCGTCCTCGGTGTCACGAACCTCGACGGTGGATTCCCGCCGGCTTGGGCGGACGCCGCAAAGGCGCAGGGCACCAAGGAATTGCCGGCCGGCGAGCAGCTCAACATCGAAGCCGTCGCGGCGGCTGAGCCTGACCTGATCATCGGCGGTGGCCAGGGAATCACCTCGGTTCAGTCCGAGGAACTCTACGATCAGCTCACTGCTATCGCACCCACCGTCTTGGTCCCCAAGACGGTCGCCGCGTGGGACAAGCAGCTCGAAATCGTCGCCGACGCGGCGGGCCGTTCCGACCAGGTTCCGGCACTGATGAGCGCATACGAGGACAAGGTCAAAGAGGTCAAGGGCAAGATCAAGGTTCCCGAGGGCAACGTCGTCTACTTCCTCTCGGTCTCGAGCAACAAGCCGTACCTCGTTCCGCCGACGGCCGCGCTGCCCGCGATGCTCGCCGAGCTCGGTTTCAAGGCCGACGACGTCATGGCCAAGGCCGGCAACCCGCAGCTCTTCGGCTCGGGTGACTCGTTCGAGGTCAGCCCGGAACTGCTCTCGCAGGTCGCCGATGCTCCTGTCGCCTTTGTGATTCCGGTGTCCGGTCGCCCGATGGCCGAACTTGCCACCGATCCGCTTTACTCGCAGTTGCCGTCCTTCAAGGCAGGCACGACGTTCGAGCTCCCCGCCAGCAGCTACCGTCCTGACTACGACGGCGCAATGGCTACCCTCGACCTGATCGGCCAGACCTTCGCATGACTCGATTCGGTGGGCTGGTGATCGATGTTTCACCCTTGCGGACCAGCCGTCCCTTCAGGTACGCCTTTTCCGCGCGATTGATCTCGCTGCTCGGGATCGGACTGCTCGTCGTAGCCGTCCCCGCGCAGACGTACCAGCTCACCGGCTCGACCTTGCAGGTTGCCGGAGTGTCCACGGCGATGGCCATCGCCATGTTCTTCGGCAGCCTGTTCGGCGGCGTGCTCGCTGACCGTTACGATCGGCGACGCACCATCCAGTTGGCCCGCAGTGCTGCGGGTCTCGGCTTTGTCATTCTCGGGTGCAATGCGCTCTTGCCACACCCGTCGATGTGGGTCATCTACGTCGCGGCAGCTGTCGACGGCTTGGCCGGCGGTGTCAGCAGCTCGGCCTTGATGGCTTTGATGCCGACGTTGTTGCCGCGCAACAAGATGGCTGCGGCCGGCGCTTTGGTAGCGCTGACCACCGACATCGGGACGATGATCTCGCCGGCAATCGCCGGCGTGATCATCGCCTCCGGCGGCATTCCCGCGACATACTTTGTTGCTGCGGTGGCCACCGCAGCAACTGTCACGTTGTTCCAAGCCATCGGCCCTTCCCCTGCACCGGGCACGAATCACGAAAGCCCGATGCGCGCGCTGGTGACCGGCGTGAAATTCGCCGGCACGCACACAGTCATTCGCGGCATCCTGATCAGCGGTCTGTTGGTCATGTTCGTCAGCGGGCCGATGGTGTTGCTGCCTGCCTTCGTCGACCAGGTCCTCGGCGGCGGACCCACCATGCTCGGTCTGCTCTACGGCGCCCCCGCTGTCGGCGCTGTGGTCGGTTCCCTCACCAGCGGTTGGACCGGACGAGTCCACCGCAACGGCGCCGCGATGTTGATCTCTGTTGCGCTGATGCCTCTCGGCCTGGTGGTACTGGGTGCGTCGGGAGCAGCGATTGTCGCGTTCCTGGGCCTGGCCGGATTCGGCCTCGGCCGCGCACTCAACGACATTCTGAGATTTGCAGTCCTTCAACAGAACACTCCGGACGAATTGCGCGGACGCGTGTCCAGTCTGTGGATGGTGCAAGCCGTCACGGGTACGGCGATCGGTTCGATGGCAGCCGGGTTCCTCGGGCAGTGGCTCGAGCCTGGCGCCGCGCTACTGGTCTTGGGGCTCGCCGGTGTGACACTGGGCCTGGTGCTCCTGGCAGCATTGGGTTCGGTGCGCCGGGTAACTTCGGAGATCAACGAAGTCGATCTCTCCGAAAACACTGTGCCGGTGGGGAATGCTCCGCCGGAAAAGGAAGGTAGTTCATGAACCGAGGAGACCACCTCGCGACCATCGCCGAAGTTCTGGCGGGAACCACCGGCGCAAAAGTGCCGTACCCCATCGGCATTCGCGAACTCGAAGTTGTTCGCAGCGAAATGGTCGGGACCGGACTGTTGCGTCTGACCTTGGGTGGACCGGAGTTGGCGGGCTTCGAATCGCACGCTCCCGACGAGCATGTTCGCCTGGTCTACCCGGATGCAGACGGAACTTTACGTCTACCCGAACGCGACGGATTCAGCCTGAAGTGGCCTCGTCCATTGCCGATCTCGCGTGAGTACACCGTCCGTCGATACGACGCCGAGGCGGGGGAGCTGGACCTCGACTTCGCGCTCCACGAAGGTGGGTACGCCTCTGATTGGGCTCAGGCGGCCACCGTCGGCACTCGGGTGCACGTGGCAGGTCCGCCCGGTGGCGTCGTGGTTCCGTGGACGTACGACCGCTATCTGCTGGCCGGTGACATCACCGCCCTTCCTGCCATTGCTCGTTGGCTCGAGATGATGCCCGCTGCTGCCGCCGGGTGGGTGTTCGTCGAGATCACCGACCCTTCACAGGAAATCGAACTCACTGTTCCGGAAGGCGTCGAGGTGCGATGGCTGCACCGCGGTGACGTCCCAGCCGGTCACTCGGATCTGCTCGAGCAGGCAGTACGGACGGTCACCGTGCCCGAAGGTGAGCGTGTCTACGCCTGGATCTCCGGTGAGGCCACCAGTCTCAAGCCCATTCGCAGATTCGTGCGCGACGAACTCGGCCTGAGTTCGGGCGACCACCTGATCACGGGCTACTGGAAGCGCGGAGTCGCAGACTTCGACGAGGACGACGACGACCACTGAACATCGGTTGATGCCGGTTTCGGCATCGTCACCGCGACAACGAGTCCGACAATCGCAACGATTGCCGCCACTCCGAAAGCTGTGGCGAATGCCGAGTGCTGGGGAAGGCCGCCGGATGAAGTCGCGCTCGCGATGATCCCGGCGGCAATTTGGGTTCCCACAGCAGAACCCAGCGATCTGGCGATCGTGACTATTGCCGTCGTGACACCTACGCGGTCTGCCGGTGCGCTGTCGGCGGAGATGACGAACACTGCCGTCGACGCGGCGGCAACGCCGGTACCCGCAAGGATCAGCACCACAACGATCTGCCACATCGTTGTTGCAAAGACGCCGACGGCGCCGCTCAGGCCGAGGAAGGCAACTCCCGCTACCGCAATGGCTTTCGTGCCGACCCGTTGTGCGAGCTTTCCGGAGATCACCGACGCGATGACCGTTGCGCCGTAGCCGACGCACAGCAGGAAGCCGATGGCGCTGGTCGACGCACCGCGGCCGAATCCGCTCTCTGCCGGCACGGCGAGTTGTTGCGGAAGTAGATAGACAACAGCGCCGTAGGTGAACCCGAAAACCACGCCGACGACCACGGCGCTCCACATCGAACGATGCCGCATCATCGTCAGGTCGACCATCGGCTCGGTTGTCCGGCTCTGATACCTGGCCCAGATCGCGAACACGGCAGCGGAAGCGAGAAGCAGCAGCATCGACGTCGGTGCGCCCCACCCGTTGCTCGATGCGCTCGCCAGCCACGCCGTCAGCGTCAACAATCCCAGAGCCAATCCGCCCGCTCCCGGCCAATCAAGTCGGCCGCCGACGTTCGACATGTGATCTCGTGGTGTGCTCACGGCAAAAGCAATTGCGCCGAGCAAAACGAACGCGGTCGGAACTGCATACATCGCGGTGCGTGAGACGTTTTCCGCCACCGGTCCCGCCAGCACGACTCCCAGAGCGCCGCCGGCCACTACGACAGCCCCGAGCAAACCCGTGGCCGTCTTCAGTCGGTCCGAGGACAAAGTGCGTCGTAGGACCACGAAGCTCACGGGAAGCAACCCGAGTCCGAATCCCTGGAGAAATTGGCCGAGGACGAACAGCGGGAAGATCGTTGCGAGAGCGGACACGCTGCCGCCCAGGACAACGATTGTCGTGATCGCGAGCAAGGTGGGGCGGGCGCCGTACACGTCGGCTATTCGCCCGGCCATCGGCGTGACGAGGACAGTGCTCAACGTCAGAGCGACGGATGCGAGCGCTCCGACGTCGGCCGTCACTCCGAAGTCTCTCTGTATCAGGGGGAGTGCGGGGACGATGATGCTTTCGAGCGCGGCCACGGCAGCGATCAGCAGGGTCAGGCTTGCGATAGTTGCTACCGGTCGCGGCTGATTGCCGGAGACGCTCTCTGTGGTCATCGTGCTCTCTTTCGATCGGGGAGTGAGGAGCTTATGGACGCGACGAAACGCCGCCCCTCCAAGAGCCCGGAAGGGTTGTGGCACTGGATATATCGGGCTGTGAAGTAGACCGTCTCTTTATTTCGTTACGCGTACCGTTATTGTGGAGAAATGTAATCGGATTCAGCGCACAAAGCAAGAGTCGGATGGGGTGGAAATGGTGTCATGTATCGCCAGATCGCAACGGGCAGACTTTTGCTGCCACCGTCAGTCGGTGTCAGGTGATGTGACGATGGGGCTCATTTCTCGATGAGCATGACGCTGGTCACCAAAATGCTTCTCCGAGCAGGGAGTTCATCTGCCGGACACATCCAAGGTCCCCGTTTGAATGCCGGGTTTGTTAGCTTTCTGCCTGTGACGCGACGTCACGGAAAGTTCACGAATCACGGAGGATCATCATGGGTTCTATTTCAACGATCATCGGAATCTTCGAGCTCTACAAGCTTCTCGAGCCGCTGCTGAGCTCGCTGAGCTGATTCAGGTGTGATTTCGCTGTCGAGCCGGGGCGCCGAGGGACTCGGCTCGACAGCGGATCTCGAGGATCCGGCGCGATCAGGACCCGTGGAACGGATGTCGGCACCGGCAGAATTCCATCGCTCCGGTGTAGTGGTCCATCACCAGGATTTCTGCACACCGAGCGGGCTGCGGTGCGAACCTGAGGCAGCGCTCGATCCACCCACGCTCCAGCGAAGGGGCGGGGTGCGCGCAGTTCCCGCATCGGCCGGGACGTTCGGCGACACGTACGGAACCGTGGTGCTCCGGGGGCATGCCAAACATCTTGGTGGTGCGATGTTTCCAGGGCAATGGTTCGGCTCGAGCGGAAGCTATGTCACGAAAGCCCGGCGGCGATATGCGAGGACCGAACCCGTTGAGCTGCGCTACCTGGATCCCTGATAATCCGATTGCCCAGACTGAGTTTTTTGGTGCAAGTTGCGGCTACTGCGCTGACGCCCAGAAATTCTCGGACTATCTGGGCAACGATCATGCGGTGGTAACCGCGAACAGAATCCGATCCGGCTCGCGTTGCATACGGGTGATCGCGACGCGGCCCCCGATCCAAGCACCAAGTGCACCGATCGCAACAGCGACAGGGATGGCGGAATAGTTCACCGGGTTCGGTAGCAGCGCCCCTAGTAGCACGCCGGGCGCCGTTGTCGCGGCGAAGATGACGATGGCGAGGATGATCAGTCCGAAGGACGAGCCGTTGAAGGATCCGCGGGTGTTGAGGGAGAACGTCTTCTTCATCTCCGGGACCGGGTAGGGGGCTTTGGCGGAGATCGCTACTGCCAGTCCTGCACCGACTCCCATCATCGAAATGCCGACGGCGAGCGGCACGGCCAGTCGGTCGGTCCCGAGGTCCCCGAAGATCCGTACAGCAGCTGTTGCGACGACCACGAAGGGTGTCATCACGATCGCCCACGCGATTTGTCGGCCCCGGACGTCAGCGGCAGCGGCTTCGGGGATCATCACCAGATGCCAGATCGATGCGCCGTCGAATCCGTACAGATTCGATCCGGCTGCCATTGCCAGGTAGATCAGGAACCAGGCACCCCATGCGGCGGAGAAGGGGATCGATGACGAGATCAGCGGTCCGAAGCCGGAGACCAAGGTCATGATGGCAACGGAGAGCAGTTGTGTTCGTCGGCGCATGTCTCCGTGCCAGAGCGAAAGCTCGCGAGAGATGACGGTGCCCAGTCGGGATGCGCGCCAACCGGTTCGAATGTCGCGGCCCTGGTTCTTCAATTGCACGGAAGTGGCGCCCGCTGATTCTGCGACCTTCCCGTTGAAGTAGCGAACGACCAGGCGTTGCCATGACCACAGCAGTGCGAGATCGACCAGCACCAGGGCGAGGACTGCTCCGGCGGCGAGGAGCCAGGCGCCTCCTGCTGCTGCGTCGACACTGGTGATTCCCCACGCGAACGGGATCGAATGCGCGACCGTGAGCGGCCACGTGACGTCGCCGTCCACGACCGTGCCGAGGCGACTCTGCAGCGGAAATTGCAGCAGATACAGTCCGCCGAAGAACGTGCCGAATGCCAACAGTCCCAGTTCGCGGCTGCGACGACTCCGCAGGAGCTGCGACATCGCCAGCATCGCGACCCGTGAGGTGCCGACAATGAGCAGGACCGTTGCGGGCCAAGCGATAATGGCCAATGGCAGTGCGGCAGGGTGGTGTGTAGCGGCATAAATTGGAATCGCTGCTGCAGCCAACGCGGTAATCGGCACGGTCATACCGACCAGCGACGTCGAGAACAGTGCTCTGGCGAGTCGGACGGGTTCCAGGGGGAGTAGTTGGAAATGTCTGGGGTGAAGATTGTCATCTGACAGACCAGACATGATCGGCATCAAGATCCACATCACGCCGATAGCCGAAAGTGCGAGACTGGTTGTGCCGCTGACGAGATCGGGGGAAACACCGTTCTTTCCCGAAGCTCGTAGGCACAGTAGCGCTGCCCCCAGAACCCCGAACAACGCTGCAATGACCTTGATTACAGCTCTTCCACCGGTGAACTGACGTTTGTAGAGGGTCATGCGCATGCGGAGAACAGTGCGCCACACAGAGACCGACGGGTTCCAGTGTGTCGGTGAAAAGCTGGTGGTGGTCATGCGCGCATCCATGACAGTCCGTCGGGACTGGGACTGCGGCTACCGACAAGGCGAACGAATGCCTCGTCGAGAGTGTTGCCTGCGCGCACCTCGTCGACCGTTCCTGAAGCCACGACGCGACCGTCTGCGATGACTCCGATGTGAGTACACAGTTGTTCGACAAGGGCCATCACGTGACTGGAAAGAATGACCGAGCCACCTGAGTGGACGAACGAGAGCAGAATGCTCCGAATTCCGGCCGAAGAAATGGGGTCGACAGCTTCGAACGGCTCATCCAGTACCAGTAAGCGAGGGCCGTGCAACAAGGCCGAGGCCAACCCGATTTTCTTCGTCATGCCCGCTGAATAATCGGCGATGACCGTTCCACCTGCATCGGCGAGATCGAGCGCGGCCAACAGTTCGTCGCGTCGTGACGCGATGACGTCCTCTGGCATACCGCGCAGTCGCCCGAAATAGGTGAGTAGTTCATGACCGGTGAACTGGGCGGGTAGCGCCAAACCGTCGGGTAGGACGCCGA
Organism: Rhodococcus sp. BH5; assembly: GCF_027583855.1. Classification (NCBI taxonomy): domain Bacteria; kingdom Bacillati; phylum Actinomycetota; class Actinomycetes; order Mycobacteriales; family Nocardiaceae; genus Rhodococcus; species Rhodococcus sp. BH5. The sequence goes on along the minus strand of NZ_JAJHVW010000001.1, from coordinate 584,971 downwards.
GCAGACTCTTCGCTGCCACAGGGTCGTTCCACACGTCGTAGCCGTACACCAGGCTGCGACCGTAGTGCGGGCGAAGCAATCCGACAGCCATCGACAATGTGGTCGTTTTTCCCGCACCATTCGGGCCAACCAGTCCGAACAACGAACCTGAGGGCACCGCAAGAGAAAGGTCGTTCACAGCAACTTTCGCGCCGAACGCCATGCAGAGGTGTTCCACTTGCAAAGCCATCGGTCCGGGAGGTAACTGTCCTGTCTCGGGGAGAGGGTGCATCGATCGAGGGTAACTGTCCGGAGCCATGTGCGCGGAGACGGAGCGGAGCGATGCAGGCTGCGTGCACCGAATGTCATTCCTAGGTGGGGGTTGCGACATGAGTCGCTGGTTCGCAAGGGGAGCGGATGGCAGGAGTCGAACCTGCGTGGACGGTTTTGCAGACCGCTGCCTTGCCGCTCGGCCACACCCGCATTGATCCAATTATGTTCGTAGTGAACAACAGTCGCCACCATTGTGATCAGGGTGAGTTGATCGCCGTGTGACGGATCGCAGGGAGTGCGGGGGAAGTGCCGGGTCAGGCGCGGGAGAACACCGCGACCAGGAATTCGGAATCCTCCTTGAACGGGCGAAGATCCCACGTGGAGAGCAGCAGATCAGCCTCGAGGCCACTCGCGGTCGCGTCGGCGAGAAACTCGGGGAACTCGTAGCCACGGCCGGCACCGAATCCGATGACCACTCGGCCGCTCGGAGCGAGATGACGAGCAAATCCTGAAAATACTGCTTGCCTGGTGGACGGAGCGAGAAACGCCACCACGTTGCCTGCCGACACGATGACGTCGAAATCTGCCTCGACACCGCGGGCCGGCAGATCGAGTTCGGCGAGATCGCCGACAAGCCACGTCGGTCCGGGGTGGTCTTCTTCTGCGGCAGCGATGAGAACCGGGTCGACATCGACTCCGACAACCACATGCCCGACGTCGTGCAGATAACCGCCGAGTCGGCCAGGCCCGCACCCTGCATCGAGAACCCGGCCACCGCGTCCGAGCATCGCGTCGATCAAACGTGCTTCCCCGACAATGTCCTTGCCGTCCGCTCTCATGGAACGGAAACGCTCGACATATCGTGTGGAATGCGTCGAGTCGGCTGTAGTGATCTCTTCCCACTGGCTGGGGATGCGCTCGTTCGGGGCGTGTGCAGTCATCTTTCGAGGGTACCGACAGCTCACCGGGTGCCGACGACCGTCCCGTCTGCGGCATATCCGACGAGGGTTGGACGAGGGGACGTGAGCGACAGGGGAATCCATCCGTAGAAGCGGTCTTCGGCAAGAATTGTCGGATAGATATGGCCGTCTGCGGTGTGAAGTTCGGCTCGGACAGCACCTCCCGCCCCTGCGTCGTAGGTCGCCTCGTGCGGACCGGCCTCGTACCCGGCGCCGCCCCCGAATGAATCCGCGCCGTACAAGTCAATTGATCTGCAGCCGTGTCCGAGGCCGATGAATTTCGACGGACCAACCTTGTCGATGTCGGCTGACGCCTCGAAAACCGGGGCGACGCACCTCCAGCCATTGGCGCCGTGGGCGACAAAGACGCTGAACAAGGTTCCGTCAGGTCCGGGAATGGACCCGACCCGCTCGGCGGTGGACGGATCTATTCCGCCGTTGGTTCCCGGCATCGTCTGCCAACCCGAGTACATGTCGGTGAACGCTTTCGGCATCATCCCCGTGGCAGCGGCGCAGCCCACCACCACTGCTGCGCAGATCGCCGCGACGAGAACGATGGCACCGACGCGACGGCGTGGAGCCTTGGTTGCCCCAATGTTGTTTTCGGTAGCCATGATTCGGGTGCGTACGGCATCTTGGACGTTCTCGGGCCAGAGTTCGGCGGAAACCGTATCGCTCGGCCGCAGCTTCTCGAGCGTGGTCAGCAGATCTTTGGTCATGGGGTACTCCCGTGTTCGGCGGCAGCGCAAGGTCGGGCGGTGTTCATCGGGATTACGGTGACGGAATTTGAAGTCAACCCGGCGCGCAATCGACGCCGAGCGCGAAAGAGACGAACATGCATGGCCGGAACCGAACACCCAGCGACCCGCGCGGCTTCGGTGGCGGTCAACCCGTCCCAGGCAGTCAGGAGCAGGGCTTCACGTTCGGTGACGGTGAGTGTTGCCAGTGCTTCGAGCAGTTCCGTGCGTTCGGTGACAGTGACGTCGGCGCCCGGCGTCGATGCCGCAATCTGCTCGATGCGTCCCGTCTTCTCGGTGAGCGCGTCAAGGCGCCGAACGCTGCGACGGTTATTGTTCACGGTGTTTCGAGCCACCACCAACAGCCATGGAAGTGCCTGCTCGGGCACTTCGTCCAAGCGTCGCCAGGCAACGAGGAACGTCTCGGAGACAACCTCCTGCGCGCTGTGATGATCAACGTGGCGACAGGTATACGCGAACACCCGACCGGCGTAGGCGTCCCACAGGGCGGTGAACCGCTCTTCGCCGCTCGGCGGCGGTTGTTCCTCGGATTTCGGGGTCATATGAAGAGATGTCCGGCTGGTTGCTGATCCTTACAGCCTCTGAGCTAATGGACGGTTTGGCGTCTTACTCCGGCCGAGAACCCCCACTGTCAGAAGCAACAGAGCGAGGATGTACAGCGTCATGATCCAGATGCCCGCAGCGGCGGGCTGCCACTTGTTCGCCTGGCCGAGCAGGATGAGGGCGTCAGAGGTGAGGAACAGCGCGCCGCCGATACCGGTGATCGAGTTGTACGTCAGTGCGGTTGATGCGGTTCCCACCAGGATTGCGGCGTACACGGGGACGGCAATTCGAAGTTCAGGTTCGAGACCGGTCCAGGTGTACGACACAAGAGCGATCCCAGCGACGGTGTAAGCGTACAGAAACCATGGCCGCCTACGTATCTCCCGAAGAGCGCCGTGTGAGAGAAAGAATCGGATGAAGCAGAGGTGACCGATCGCGAAGGCTGCCATGCCGATGACAAACGTGGAGTCCCAGATCAGGAACAGGTCTCCGAAAGCACAGGCAATCAGTGCCGCAGCCACAACTCGAGGTCCGCGTCGGGCGACAACCCAGGCAGCCAGAATCGGAGCGAGCATGACCTTGGTGATCCCGTCCCAGGGCGCAGCATCAGCGGCATTGAGGATCAGATGGACAATCGCTACCGCTGAAAACCCGACAAACCATGGCGACCGGATGGTGCTCGGCAGTCCGGCGTCGCAATCAGATTCACGCATCGGCTCAGTGTAGGAAGTCCGCTGCACGCTCGGCGAGGTCGAGCGCCGGCTGGGGGAGTATGCCGAGGATGAGCGTGACACCGGCGCCGAGGCCGATCACACTGCTGGTCAGTGCACTCGGCACCACGACGGTCGGAGCGTCTGCGGCCGATTCGGTGAAGAACATCAACACGATCACTCGCACGTAGAAGTACGCGGCGATCGCGCTGCACAGGACGCCGACTATCACGAGAGGTGCGGCGCCACCCTCGGCGGCCGCGCTGAACACGGCGAACTTTCCGATGAACCCACTGGTCAAAGGGATCCCGGCGAAAGCCAACAGGAACAGTGCAAACACAACTCCGACCAGCGGTGAGCGCCGGCCCAATCCGGCCCAGCGCGAGAGCGTCGCGACCTCACCGTCTGCGTCTCGAACCAGACTCACGACTGCGAACGCGCCCACTGTGCTGAATCCGTAAGCCAGAAGGTAGAACATCGCCGAGGCCAGGCCGGCGTCCGAATCCGCAACCACAGCGGTCAGAATGAATCCGGTGTGCGCGATGGCCGAATACGCGAGCATCCGCTTCATGTCGGTTTGCGTCACAGCGACGATCGATCCGACAACCATCGTGAGAACCGCGACCGCCCACATCAGTGGACGCCAGTTCACGTACTCGTTGGGCAGAGCCACATAGAAGACACGAAGGATGGCACCGAATGCGGCGATCTTGGTCGCAGTAGCCATGAAACTGGTGATCGGCGTCGGCGCCCCTTGATAGACGTCGGGAATCCACGAATGGAACGGCACGGCACCGACTTTGAACAGTAATCCCACGGCCACGAGTGCTGTCCCGAGCCACAGGAAGGCGTCGGTACCCGACCCGCTGCGAGCTGCGTCGGCGATACCGGAGAGCGTGACCGTCCCGGCATAGCCGTACAGCAACGCAATTCCGAAAACGAAGAACGCCGACGAAAATGCCCCGAGCAGAAAGTACTTGAGCGCAGCTTCCTGGGAGAGCAGGCGACGTCGGCGTGCCAGACCACACAGCAGATACAGAGGCAGTGAGAACACTTCGAGCGCAACGAACATCGTCAGCAGATCGTTGGACGCGGGAAAGAGGAGCATGCCGCCGACAGCGAAGAGGGTGAGCGGAAAGACCTCGGTCTGGGCGATACCGACCTTGACCGCTTCTTGTTCCGCAACACTTCCGGGGACGCTCGACGCTTGAGGGGTGAAACCGCCGAGCGCGTCGTGTTGCGCGATCACCTCGGCGGTGTTGCCCGAGCCTCGCTCGGCGATCAGCAGTACTGCGGGGATCGACACGAGAAGGATCGTGGCCTGCAGGAAAAGGGTCGAACCGTCGACCGCTACAGAACCCATCATCGCCGTCGACCGCGTGCCGGCGAGCAGAAGCACTGCCACGAATGCGGCCGCCAAGCCTGCGACACCGAGGACGAGTTGCACGGGGTATCGAAAACGCCGGGGTGCAAATGCCTCGATGAGTACGCCCACAACCGCAACACCGAACACGATCAACATTGGCGAGAGCAAGCTGTATTCGACACTGGGTGACGCCGTGCCGGCTGAGCCGAGGATGGTCACGTCGTTGAAGGAACTCATTTGTGGGCACCTCCTTCGTGGTCGGCGACGAGCGGGGTCGGAGCCTCGTCGACGACCGTATGGCTCACTGCAGGAGTGATGACGTCCAAGGCAGGCTTGGGGTAGATGCCGAGAAGCAACAGGAGTGCGATCAGAGGGGCGACCACCACGAGTTCGCGTCGAGCGAGGTCGCGGATCGTTCCCTGCTCTTCCTTCACAGGTCCGCCCATCATGCGCTGGTAGAGCCAGAGTATGTAGATCGCGGACAGGACAAGCGCGGCAGTCGCCGCGACAGCGGCCACGTGGTATCGCGAGTACGTCCCGATCAGCACCAGGAACTCACTGACGAACGGCGCGAGACCCGGCAGCGACAGCGTTGCCAACCCCGCAACGAGGAATGTGCCGGCAAGTACGGGTGCAACTTTCTGGACGCCGCCGTACGCCGCGATCGATCGAGTACCTCGCTGCGAGACGAGGAATCCCGCAATCAAGAACAGAGCCGCAGTGGAGACTCCGTGATTGACCATGTACAGCGCGGAACCCGCCTGGCTCTGGCTGGTCATCGCGAAGATTCCGAGAATGATGAAGCCGAAGTGCGAAATCGACGTGTAGGCGATCAGTCTCATGACGTCTGTTTGCGCGATCGCCAGTATTGCGCCGTAGACGATCCCGATAACGGCGAGCGTGATGATCCACGGTGCAAAAGTCGACGACGACTCCGGGAACAGCTGCAGGCAGTAGCGAATCATCGCGAACGTGCCCACCTTGTCCACGACCGCCATCATCAACACTGCTGTCGACGGAGTCGATTCCACCGCGGAGTCCGGCAACCAACTGTGCAGCGGCCAGAGCGGTGCTTTCACCGCGAACGCGAACATGAATCCGAGGAACAAGGCGTTGAGCACCCCGGGTCCAACACCGAGTTCACCGCTGTTTGCCGCTGAGGCGATCGCCCGGAAGTCGAAAGTGCCACTGGCGAAGGGACTCTCGTCGCGCGTGGTGACCACGTACAGGCCGATGACTGCAGCGAGCATGACCAGGCCGCCGAGGAGGTTGTAGAGCAGAAACTTCACGGCTGCGCGAGATCTGCCCACTCCGCCGAACCCGCCGATGAGGAAATACATCGGTATCAGCATTGCCTCGAAGAAAATGTAGAACAAGAGAATGTCCAAGGCGCTGAACGAAATCATCACCATGGACTCGACAACAAGGATCAGCGCGAAATAGGTGTGCGGCATTCTCTTGGGTGATTCCGCGTCTGCCGGGACGTCGTTCCAGCCCGCGATCAGTAGTAATGGCACCAGCACTGCGGTGAGAAGAACCAGAACGAGTGCAATCCCGTCGAGTCCGAGTGTGTAGCTGGTGCCGAAAGCCGGTATCCAGCTGTGGCTTTCGACAAATTGAAATTGTTCGCCGCCGCGGTCGAACGCAACTCCGAGAACGGCGGCGACCACCAGGACTGCCACGGACACAGCCAATGCGAGAGACTTCGCAAATTGGTACGACCGTGCCGGCAGAGCGAGGACTACACCCGCTCCGATGAGCGGAAGCAACCAGAGCACCGTCAGCGCGGGGAAGCCGGTATTGGTCACAGAGTCGCTCACCGCCGCTTCGATCACCACAGTGTCACCGCCATCATTGTCGCGACCACGAGTGTTGCTCCGACAAACATCACCAGCGCGTACGAGCGAACAAACCCGGTCTGTAGCTTCCGCGTGAGCGCGGACAGCCCGGTGACGACCACCGCAAAGCTGCCCACGACGCCGCCTATTCCCTTGGTGTCGAACACTTCCAACGACTTCATGAGTTGTTGTCCAGGCTTCATGAACACCGTCTCGTTGAAGGCGTCACCGTACAGATCGCGGCGAGCCGCACCGGTCAACGGTGAAACCGGAGTCGGTGCCACAAGTGGAATCTCCCGGGTGGCGTACTCGCGATACGCAATCGCGACGCCGGCGGCAACTGCGAGCAGCGCCAGCGCGGTGATCGACCATGCGGGTATCTGCGGTTCGACGTGATGTGAGCCGACAACCGGTTCGAGCCAGTTCTGCAAGCTGGACCCGATGGTCAGGAGCATCCCGGCGCCGACGGACCCCACCGCCAGGATGATCATCGGAGACGTCATCACCGCCGGAGATTCGTGAGGTTTCTGGTTCTCCCAGCGGGCCTTCCCGAAGAAGGTCATCAGCATCACGCGGCTCATGTAGAAGGCAGTGAGGGCGGCACCCAACAGGGTGACGATGCCCAGCACAACACCCTTGACGCCACCCTCGCCGATCGCAACCTCGATGATCTTGTCCTTGGAGAAGAACCCGGCAAACGGCGGAACACCGATGATGGCAAGGTATCCGAGCCCGAACGTGACAAAAGTCAGTGGCATGAACGCTCGGAGCCCGCCGTAGCGCCGCATGTCGGTTTCGTCGTTCATCGCGTGCATCACCGAACCCGCACCGAGGAACAGGCCTGCCTTGAAGAATCCGTGGGTGATCAGATGAAGGATTGCGAAGGCGTATCCAGCTGGTCCGAGACCCGCTGCCAGGACCATGTATCCGATCTGACTCATGGTCGATGCGGCGAGCGCTTTCTTGATGTCGTCCTTCGCGCAGCCGATGATCGCACCGAACAGCAGCGTCACGGCACCGACGATGACAACCACGAGCTGAGCGTCGGGTGCGAGATCGAAGATCGGATTGGAGCGCACGATCAGGTAGACGCCGGCCGTGACCATCGTGGCCGCGTGAATCAGAGCCGAGACGGGGGTGGGGCCCTCCATCGCGTCGCCGAGCCACGACTGCAGTGGCACCTGCGCGGACTTCGCGCATGCAGCGAGGAGGAGCATCAGGCCGATCGCCGTCAGGACACCTTCGCTTGCACCAGACGCGTCGGCGAAGACGCTGCTGAACGAGAGCGAGCCGAACGTGCTGAACATCAACATCATCGCGATCATCAATCCGATGTCGCCCACCCGATTGACGACAAAAGCCTTCTTGGCAGCGGTCGCCGCCGACGGCTTGTGCTGCCAGAAACCGATCAGCAGGTACGACGCCAAACCGACGCCTTCCCAGCCGACGTAGAGCCCGAGGAAGTTGTCGGCGAGCACGAGGAGCAGCATCGCAGCGAGGAAGAGATTGAGGTAGGCGAAGAACTTACGACGCTCGGGGTCGTGCGCCATGTAGCCGACCGAGTAGATGTGGATCAGCGAACCTACACCGGTGATGAGCAGGACGAAACAGATCGACAGTTGATCAAGCTGCAGTCCGAACTCGACCTGAAGACTGTCGACCGGGACCCAACTGAACAGGTGCTCGGTGACGGTGCGGTCGGCGGTGTCGCGGCCGAGCATGGCGATGAAAAACACCACTGCGACGACAAACGACGCGAGTGTCATGACGCAGGCGAATAGGTGGCCCCACGCGTTCGTGCGACGACCCGCCAGCAACAGGACAGCGGCGCCGCACAGGGGCAGGGCGGGGAGCAACCAGATGGCGGACGTGATTCCTCCTGACATGTCAGTACTTCAGCAGGTCTGCGTCGTCGACGGATACAGAACGCCGAGATCGGAAGATGATCATGATGATTGCCAGGCCGACGACTACTTCGGCAGCAGCTACCACCATCGTGAAGAAGGCGAAGATCTGGCCGTCCAGATTGCCGTGCATGCGCGCGAAGGTCACGAATGCCAGGTTGGCGGCGTTGAGCATCAATTCGATACACATGAACACCACGATGGCGTTGCGTCGCAGGAGGACTCCCGCAGCCCCGATGGTGAACAACAGGACCGACAGATACAGGTAATTCTCGGGATTCATCGCGCAGACTCCTCACCGGTACTCGGATCCGGGGAACGCGGAGTGAGTGCGCTGCTGACGGAGAGGGTCGAGAACGTTCCGTCGGGCAACAGTGCCGGCATGTCCACTGCGTTGTGACGTGCGTACACGCCGGGACTGGGGAGGGGAGTGGCCGAGCCCTTGTCGGGATTGCTCTCATCGCTGCCCAGGTACGCGAATCGTTGCTGCGAGAGTTCGCGTTGGCTGAGCGTGGATCCGATCTTCTCCCGATGCGCGAGCATCATTGCGCCAAGTGTCGCCGTGATCAGCAGTGCGCCGGTCAGTTCGAAGGCCCAGACGTAGCGGATGAAGATGAGATCGGCGAGAGCGTCGATGTTGCCCTGGTCGAGTCCGGTGAATCCGGTGAACCCCGAGATCGACGCATTTCCGAGGCCGCCGATAAGGAGTAGCCCGAATCCGACGCCGATCACGATCGCGCTGACGCGTTGTCCCCGTAGCGTTTCGACCAAGGAGTCCGAAGAATCCACGCCGACCAGCATCAGGACGAACAGGAACAACATCATCACTGCGCCGGTATAGACGACGACCTGGACGACACCCAGGAACAGTGCGCCCTGCACGATGTAGAAGACGGCCAGGATGATCATCGTCATTGCAAGGAAGAGCGCAGAGTAGACGGCCTTGGGGGCGGCGACCACGCCCAAAGCGCTGATCACCGCAAGGGTTCCGAGGATCCAGAACTGCACCGCCTCGCCGGTGGAGGTCGATGTCATCGTTCCCTCCGCCAGGATCGTGGTCGTGACCGACGCGATCATTTCTCGGTCTCCGGGTTCGGCTCTTGCTCGGGTGCTGGCTGTTCGGGAGCTGCTGTGATGTCGCCGCGGTAGTAGTCGTCCTGAGTTGTGCCGGGACGCAGCGCGTGTGGTGGCGCTGCCATGTCGGGTTTCAGGGGCGCAAGAAGGCGGTCCTTCTCGTAGATCAATCCGGCTCGGTTGTCGTCGGTCATCTCGTACTCGTTGGTCATGGTGAGAGCCCGAGTGGGGCAAGCCTCGACGCAGAGGCCACAGCCGATGCACCGCAGGTAGTTGATCTGATACACCCGCCCGTAACGCTCGCCGGGGGAGAACCGTTCTTCTTCGGTGTTGTCAGCACCCTCGACATAGATCGCGTCGGCGGGGCAGGCCCAGGCACACAGTTCGCAACCGATGCACTTCTCGAGTCCGTCCGCATACCGGTTGAGTTGATGGCGACCGTGGTATCCGGGCGCGGTGGGGCGCTTCTCCTCCGGATAGAACTCGGTCTCGGGCTTCTTGAACATTGTCGAGAGCGTCACTCCGAAACCCGCGATAGGTCCGAGGAAATCAGGCATGGGAGTCCTCCGATGTGTCGGAAACATCTGTCCGCCGCGGCGGTGGCACCTTCTGACCCGGTAGTTTTCGGGTCGGCAGCGTTTGACCAGGTAGGGGTGGAACCGGGAAGCCGCCCGACATCGCATCGAAAGGCCGGGTCCCCGAATCGGGCACCAACGCGGCGGTTCGGCGTCGGCTGCGGTAAGTCCCGGCCAACGCGATCAGGAGCGCAGCTCCGAGAACCAGTGCGACGCAAAGAAGTACGACCCAGGTGTTGTAACCCTCGTTGCGGAACGCACGAACGGTCGCGATCACCATCACCCACACCAAGGCAGCGGGGATGAGAATCTTCCATCCGAGATTCATGAACTGGTCGTAGCGCAATCGAGGAAGCGTGCTGCGCAACCAGATGAAGACGAAGAGGAAGCCCCACACCTTGGCGACAAACCACAGCACCGGCCACCAACCGGAATTGGCGCCGTCCCACAGGTTGAACGGGAACGGTGCGTGCCACCCGCCCAGGAACAGTGTCGTGGCCAGAGCGGACACCGTCACCATGTTCACGTACTCGGCCAGCATGAACATCGCGAACTTGAGTGAGGAGTACTCGGTGTGGAACCCACCCACCAGTTCACCCTCGGCCTCGGGAAGGTCGAAGGGAGCCCTGTTGGTTTCGCCGACCATGGCTGTCACGTAGATCAGGAAGGACGGCAGGAGGAGAAAGACGTACCAGGCACCTTGTTGGGCGCTGACGATGCCGGACGTGGACATCGTGCCGGCGTAGAGGAAGACTGCGGCGAAGGACAGCCCCATTGCTACCTCGTAGGAGATGACCTGCGCGGTCGATCGAAGTGCGCCCAGTAGTGGATACGTCGATCCGGACGACCAGCCGGCAAGCACGATCCCGTACACACCGATTGAAGTCACGGCGAGGATGTAGAGAACTCCGACCGGAAGATCGGTCAGTTGCAGGGGTGAAAGGGTTCCGAAGATCGACACCTGCGGACCGAACGGGATGACGGCAAAGGCCATGAACGCGGGCACGACTGCGATGACGGGCGCGAGGAGATAAATCGGTTTGTCGGCGCCGGTCGGTGTGATGCCCTCCTTGAGGGCGAGCTTGATTCCGTCAGCGAGACTCTGGAGCATCCCACGGGGGCCGACGCGGTTCGGTCCGACACGCATCTGCATGCGTGCCATGACCTTTCGTTCCGCGTAAATTGCCACCAGCGGTGTGAGTACGAGGAACACGAAAATGGCGAGAGCCTTGCCGATCACCAACCACCACGGGTCGTGCCCGAACGCCGACAGGTCGACCGGAGCTGACACGGTCCCGTACTCGTGGGTGGTCATTGCGCTCCCGCCTTCGCAATCTTCACCACGGAACCCGCGGTAACGCAGAGCGTTTCGTAGATCGTGCTACCCGGTGAATTGAGCGGGAGCCAGACTGTTCGAGGCGGGAGTTCGGTGATCTCCAACGGTAATGTGATGGAACCGGATTCAGTCGACACCGCAACGTGATCGCCGTTGTCGGCGCCGATCTCGGCAGCGGTCTCGGCAGACAAACGTACGAGTGGGAGCCGTGCCGTACCCGCCAGGTTGGGCTCGCCGTCTTGCAATCGGCCGTTGTCGAGCAGCATTCGCCAACTCGACAACACTGCCTCGCCCAGTGCCGGTGTGGGCATGGTGCCTGACGGGACCTGAGGCGAGGTGGGGCGCGATCCGTACCAATCGCCGAGGCGGTGTATCTCCGAGCGTGCGGAATCTGCGTCGGGTAGGCCCAGATCGATGCCCATCTCGGCTGCGATCGCGTGGAGAACGCGCTGATCCGGCATCACTCCTGTCGTTCTCAACGCAGTGTCGAACACGCGCTCGCGGCCTTCCCAATCGAGGAAGGTTCCGGGCTTCTCGGCGACCGGTGCCACCGGGAAGACGACGTCGGCGAGTTCGGTGACTCCGCTGTGACGGATCTCCAAACTCACCACGAAACCTGCTGCTTCGATCGCGGCCCTTGCCTTCGCCGGGTTCGGGAGATCACTCAATTCGACGCCGCCGACAAGAAGGGCAGCAGTCGTCTGCCCCGGATCCAGCAGACTCGCGGCGTCGCGCCCGTCGGATGCCGGGATGGAGGCCCCCCACACTGATTCCACCTCCCGACGTGCTGCCGGGTCCGCAACGGGGCGTCCGCCGGGAAGCAATCCCGGTAGTGCGCCGGCCTCGACGGCGCCGCGATCACCAGCGCGGCGTGGGACCCAAGCCAAACAAGCTCCTGTCGCTTCGGCGAGACGTACCGCCGCGGCGAAGCCGCCCGCCACCTCACTGAGTCGTTCGCCCAACAGGATCACTGCACCGGGCTGCCGGAGGAGCTGGCCCTCCTTGCTGCTGGGGTGAGACAACGAATCCATCAGAGCTGCTTCACTTCCGGGTACGGTCCGAAGCAAAGAGCCGCCCATCTTCTGCAGGCCGCGCGTAGCGAATGGCGCGCTGGAGAGCACCGTCGTCTTGCCGAAACGTGCGGCCTTGCGTAGCCGCAGGAAGATGATCGGTGACTCCTCCTCGGGCTCGAGAGCTACCAGCAATGCGGCCGGGGCCGACTCGAGGTCCTGGTACGTCACCGACTCTTCGAGTGTGCGGCCGGCGACGTGTGCTGAGAGGAAACCTGCCTCTTCGGCAGAATGAGCACGGATTCGGAAGTCGATGTTGTTGGTAGCGAGAGCAACTCGCGCGAACTTGCCGTAGGCGTAGGCGTCCTCCAAGGTAGAGCGTCCGCCGACGAGTACGCCTGCGTCACCGCGGGCCTGCGCGAAGGATCGCGCAACGAGGTCGAGTGCCATGGGCCACGACGCCGGAATCAATTCGCCGTCAGCGTTGCGGATCAGGGGAGTGGTGATCCGATCACCTTGGGTCGTGTACGTGAATGCGAAACGGCCCTTGTCGCAGTTCCATTCCTCGTTGACTTCGGGGTCGTCCCCGGCGAGACGGCGGAGAACCTTTCCGCGACGGTGGTCCGTGCGCTGAGCACATCCGTCGGCGCAGTGTTCACACACGCTGGGGCTGGACACCAGATCGAACGGTCGCGCCCGGAATCGGTATGCCGTACTGGTAAGCGCGCCGACCGGGCACACCTGGATGGTGTTGCCCGAGAAGTAGGACTCGAAGGGCTCGTTGGCGTAGATCCCGACCTGTTGAAGCGCGCCGCGCTCGAGGAGATCGATGAACGGGTCGCCGGCGATCTGGCCCGAAAACCGTGTGCATCTGGCGCAGAGGACGCAACGCTCGCGGTCGAGCAGGATTTCGGACGAGAGTGGGATGGGCTTGGGGTAGGTCCTTTTCTCCTCACCGAACCGGGATTCGGTGCGACCGGTCGACATCGCCTGGTTTTGAAGCGGACACTCGCCGCCCTTGTCACACACGGGGCAGTCCAGAGGGTGGTTGATGAGCAGGAGTTCCATCACCCCGCGCTGCGCCTTCTCCGCCACCGGTGACGTGAGCTGTGTGGTGACGACCATTCCGTCCGCAACCGGTGTCGTGCAGGACGCCACCGGCTTGCGTTGACCTTCGACCTCCACGATGCACTGTCGGCACGCCCCGACCGGGTCCAGAAGAGGATGATCGCAGAACCGCGGAATCTGTGTGCCGATCATCTCTGCAGCGCGAATGATCAACGTGCCCTTGGGTACCTGGAGTTCCCGGCCGTCGATGGTGAGGGTGACGAGATCAATCGGCGGTGCCGCATCGGTTCCAGTGGTGGCGTCGGCTGCAGTCATGAGACGAACGCTCCTGTCGCGAGAACGGACCGGCGAGGATCGAACGGGCATCCGTTGCCGTCGAAATGCGCTACGTATTCCTCGCGGAAGTACTTCAGGGAGGACATGATCGGGCTGGTCGCTCCGTCGCCCAACGCGCAGAAGGATTTTCCGAGGATGGTGTCCGAGATGTCGAGAAGTTTGGTGAGATCAGCTTCAGTACCTGTTCCGCCTTCGAGTCGCCGCAGGATCTGCACCAGCCAGTACGTGCCTTCGCGGCACGGCGTGCATTTACCGCAAGATTCGTGGGCGTAGAACTCGGTCCACCGCAGCACCGCGCGCACGATGCAGGTTGTGTCGTCGAATATCTGCAGTGCCTTGGTGCCGAGCATCGATCCCGCCGCGCCGACACCCTCGTAGTCGAGTGGGACATCGAGATGTTCGTCGGTGAAGATTGGAGTCGAGGATCCGCCGGGAGTCCAGAACTTGAGGGTGTGCCCGGTGCGAACGCCGCCCGCGTAGTCGAGAAGTTCTCGCAACGTGATGCCGAGCGGCGCCTCGTACTGGCCGGGAGTGGTGACATGACCAGAGAGCGAGTACAACGTGAACCCCGGCGACTTCTCGCTTCCCATCGACCGGAACCACTCCGGGCCGCCCAGGACGATCGACGGCACACTCGCGATGGACTCGACGTTGTTGACGACGGTCGGGCAGGCGTAGAGGCCGGCGACGGCGGGGAATGGCGGCCGCAGTCGAGGCTGACCGCGTCGTCCCTCCAACGAATCGAGGAGGGCTGTCTCCTCACCACAGATGTACGCGCCTGCTCCGGCGTGCACGACGAGATCCAAGTCGAATCCCGAACCGAGGATGTTGCGGCCCAGGTATCCGGCCGCGTAGGCCTCGGCCACGGCGGTCTGCAGACGTCGCAGGACCGGGACCACCTCGCCCCGGACGTAGATGAACGCCTTGGCCGCTCGAATTGCATACGCCGCGATGATGACTCCCTCGACCAACGTGTGTGGGGTCGCCATCATCAACGGCATGTCCTTGCATGTGCCCGGTTCGGACTCGTCGGCATTGACGACGAGATAGTGAGGCTTGCCGTCTCCTGGCTTGTCTTCGGTGCTCTGTGGAATGAAACTCCACTTGAGGCCCGTCGGGAAACCGGCGCCACCGCGCCCACGAAGGCCCGCGTCCTTGACCGTTTCGATCACGGCGTCGGGGGACATGGCTAGCGCTTTGCGTAGGGCTTGGTAGCCGTCGTGACGAAGGTAGCTGTCGAGGGTCCACGAGTTCGGTTGATCCCAGTAGCGACTCAGGACGGGGGCGAGTGTCATGTCACTTCCCTTCGCCGGGAGCGTCGGCTGCTGAGGCCGAGCCGGGTGGGTTGTCGTCGTGAGATCGGCTGATACGCAGTCCGGCAAGAGTTGCCCCGCCGATGGTTTGTGCTTCGGCTGCTTCGATTCGTGTATCCGGGAACCCGGCCAAGGTGCGTGCGGTCTGTCGGAACGAACACAGTGTGGCACCGCGACTGGGTGTCACGCGCTCGCCGGCGCGGAGCGCATCGACGAGTGAGCGCGCCGATTCCGGAGTCTGGTTGTCGAAGAACTCCCAGTTGATCATCATGACGGGGGCGTAGTCGCACGCCGCATTGCACTCGATGTGTTCGAGGGTGATCTTGCCGTCGGACGTCGAGATGGAGTGTCCGCCTTCGTCTCTGGAGCCTGCTGACCCGAGATGCTCTTCGAGTGCTGCGAGGATGTCGTCTCCGCCCATGATCGCGCACAGCGTGTTGGTGCAGACTCCGACCAGATACTCACCCGTCGGACCACGGCGATACATCGAGTAGAAGGTGGAAACGGCGGCAACCTCGGCGCCGGTCAAACCCAGCTTGGCACTGCAGAAATCGATCCCGGCCGGGGTGATGTACCCGTCCTCGGACTGCACGAGATGAAGGAGCGGCAGGAGGGCTGATCGACTGGTGGTCGCCGCGGCGTCAGGCTCACGGTAACGAGCGATGACGGTTTCGGCATCGGCGTCGAGTCGGGCGAGTACGTCAGGCGGATAACTCGATCGTGCGCCAGGGCGTACCAGTTGCGTGGGCTCGTCCGGGCGCGGCCCGAGTTCGATGAACACCCGTGACGAGCCGTTCGGGCCGGTCATCGGTCCACTCCGCCCATGACGGGATCGATACTGGCAACCGAGGCGATCACGTCGGACACCATGCCTCCCTCGCACATCGCCGCTACCGCTTGAAGGTTGGTGAATGACGGATCCCGGAAATGGACGCGGTACGGCCGGGTTCCCCCGTCGCTGACCATGTGCACACCCAACTCGCCACGCGGGGACTCGACGGCGACGTACACCTGGCCGGGCGGCACGCGGATTCCTTCGGTGACCAGTTTGAAATGGTGAATCAGACCCTCCATGGACGACTCCATGATCTTGGCGATGTGCTTCTGCGAATTGCCGAGGCCATCCGGTCCGACAGCGAGATCGGCAGGCCAGGCGATCTTCTTGTCGTCCACCATGACCGGCCCCGGTTGCAGTTTGTCGAGGCACTGCTCGACGATCTTGAGGGACTCCTTCATCTCCTCGACACGGATGACGTACCTTCCGTAGCAATCGGATCCGTCGTG
This sequence comes from Rhodococcus sp. BH5, assembly GCF_027583855.1. Taxonomy (NCBI): domain Bacteria; kingdom Bacillati; phylum Actinomycetota; class Actinomycetes; order Mycobacteriales; family Nocardiaceae; genus Rhodococcus; species Rhodococcus sp. BH5. The sequence goes on along the minus strand of NZ_JAJHVW010000001.1, from coordinate 568,645 downwards.
CGTCACGACGTCGAACTCGTAGTTCTCGTAGCCGCAGTAGGGCTGCGCTCGACGCTGATCGTGGGGGAGACCCGTGGCGCGTAGGACCGGCCCCGTCACGCCGAGCGCCATGCAGCCGGTGAGATCGAGATATCCGATTCCCTGGGTGCGGGCTTTCCAGATGGAGTTGTCGCTGAGCATCAGTTCGACGTCACGCAACCGTTTCGGTAGGACCTTCAACAGTTCTCGTACCTTCGCGACCGACCCGTCGGGTAGATCCTGAGCGAGACCACCAGGCCTGATGTAGGCGTGATTCATCCGCAGTCCGGTGATCGTCTCGAACACGTCCAGAATCAATTCGCGTTCGCGGAATCCGAACAGCATCGCCGTCACGGCGCCCAGTTCCATTCCACCGGTTGCCAGGGCGACAAGGTGCGACGAGATACGATTGAGCTCCATCATCATCACGCGAATGACGGTGGCTCGCTCGGGAATGTCGTCGGTGATGTCGAGAAGTTTTTCGACTCCGAGGCAGTAGGCGGTTTCGTTGAAGAACGGTGACAGGTAGTCCATTCGAGTAACGAAAGTGACGCCCTGCGTCCAGTTCCGGTATTCGAGGTTCTTTTCGATTCCGGTGTGCAGGTAGCCGATTCCACACCGAGCTTCCACGACTGTCTCACCCTCGATTTCGAGAATGAGGCGCAAGACGCCGTGAGTGGACGGATGCTGCGGGCCCATGTTGACCACGATCCGTTCGGCCTCGCCGGTTCGCTGGCGGGCGGCCGCGGTGACGATGTCGTCCCAGTCCTGACCCGATGCTGTGACGACGGTTTCCGTCGTGGCACCGGAGTTGCTTCCTGTCGTCTCGTTCATCAGTTGTACGACCTACGCTCGTCGGGTGGAGGAGTCTGGGCGCCCTTGTACTCGACCGGGATACCGCCGAGCGGATAGTCCTTGCGCTGTGGGTGGCCCTTCCAGTCGTCGGGCATCTCGATACGGGTCAGGGCCGGGTGACCGTCGAAGACGATCCCGAAGAAGTCGTAGGTCTCACGCTCGTGCCAATCGTTGGTGGGGCATATCCCGACGATGGACGGAATATGTGGATCGGAGTCCGGCACGGACACTTCCAGTCTGATCCGGCGGTTGTGCGTGATCGAAGCAAATGGATATACGGCGTGGAGCTCGCGACCGGTGTCCTGCGGATAGTGGACTCCATCGACACCCAGGCAAAGTTCGAAGCGCAGTTCCGATTCGTCGCGCAGTCTGCGCGCGACCTGCGGGAGGTGAGACCGTTCGACATGCAGCGTCATCTCGTCTCGAAAAATCACTACCCGCTCGATTGCATCGGTGAAAGTGCTGCCCGCGCTGCGCAATGCGGCATCCAAGGAGTCCGCAACTTCGTCGAAGTATCCACCGAACGGTCGAGAGGCCTTGTCCTCTACTGAGATCGGCGGGGCGAGCCGGCTGTAGCCCGAGGTGTCACCACTGCCGCGGACCCCGAACATCCCCCTCGATCCGTTTTTGCCCGCGGTCATCGCAGAAGCCCCTTCATGTCGATGGTGGGGGTGGATGCCAGTGCGGCGCGCTCGGCTGCCGCGCGTGCCTCTTCGCGGTTCACGCCGAGGGGCATCTCCTGGATCTTTCGGTGCAGTTCGATGATCGCGTTCAGGAGCATCTCCGGCCGCGGCGGACAGCCGGGCAAGTAGATGTCGACCGGCACGATGTGGTCGACGCCCTGTACCACTGCGTAGTTGTTGAACATACCGCCGGACGACGCACACACACCCATGGCCAGAACCCATTTCGGCTCGGCCATCTGGTCGTAGACCTGACGAAGTACCGGCCCCATCTTTTGACTGACCCGCCCGGCCACGATCAGAAGGTCTGCCTGTCGCGGCGACGCGCGGAATGCCTCCATGCCGAACCGCGCCAGGTCGAAGCGACCTGATGTGGTTGCCATCATCTCGATCGCGCAGCACGCGAGCCCGAAGGTGGCAGGCCACAGTGATCCTTTGCGGGCATACCCTGCCAGGCCCTCGACAGTGGTCAGTAGAAATCCGCTGGGGAGCTTTTCTTCGAGACCCATATCCGACTCTTTTCAGTCGTAACAGCTGCGGTGTGACCGGTTTTGTCTGACGTATGTGTGCTGTACCTGTGTCCGCTGGCCTAGTCCCAACCGAGACCGCCTCGTCGCCATTCGTATGCGTATGCCACCGAGACGTTGACTATGAAAAGGCCCATCGCCGCGAGGCCGAACAAGCCGAGCGAATCGAAATGCACCGCCCACGGGTAGAGGAAAACGATCTCGATGTCGAAGATGATGAACAGCATTGCCGTCAGATAGAACTTGACGGGAAACCGCCCGCCACCGGCGGTACGGGGTGCCGGTTCGATTCCGCATTCGTAGGCTTCGAGTTTCGCCCTGTTGTACCGCTTCGGGCCGACCACGGACGCGAGAACAACCGACACCACAGCGAAGGCCATCGCGATGACCCCGAGGACGAGAATGGGGATGTAAGCGTTCATGTCACCCGAACTCCTCTCCGCTGTGCGGATGTCCGCCCAGCCCGAAGGTGCCGTTCGATTTCGATACTGCCAGCAATTCGATACTTATGTGACCTGCGACACTCACACTAGGGGAGGCCTCCGACATTGGGTTCGTTTTCGGGGTGCCGAGTTTCGCTCTCGAAAGTCCGAAGTAGTCGGCGCCGCAACGAATCACCGCTGCAACGGGTGCTCACCGGCTCAGTTGTCGACGCAGAAGCGCGATGACGGTGGAAGCAAGTTCGATCGGATCTATCGGCTGCGGCACTGAGGCTTCCGCTCTCGACCACGACGCCAGCCACGCATCGTCGGGTCGACCGGTCAGTACGAGGATCGGTGGACAGTCGGCGATCTCGTCCTTGAGTTGTTTCGCGACGCCCATGCCGCCCGCCGGACTCGCCTCGCCGTCGAGAATGGCGAGGTCGATTCCGCCGGCATCGAGCTTGGCTACGACGATCGGTGCCGTCGCGACCTCGATGTAGTCGATGGTGGGCATCGACGGATGTGGGCGCTCTCCGAGAGCGAGCCGAACTTGCTCGCGCGTGTGTGCGTCGTCGCTGTAGACGAGGATGCGCACGGGTGCCATGGAGTTGGGCTCTGCGGTCTCGGCGGACACGCGGCCGACGTTACTCCGGGCGGTCCCCGGCTACCGGCGAATCTTCAACATCGGCAGGGACTTCCGCGAAAACACAGCTCGGCTTCACGGCAAACGGCCCCTACCCGGCGATGAACGCCGGAAGTAAGGGCCGCCTGAATTGCGTGTGCGCTCAGAAGTTTTCGACGAACTTCGTCAGGCCCTTGCTCGCTGTTTCCAGCGCCGTCTTCTGTGCCTTCTTCACCAGGAAGCCCGGCAGCGGGATCTTGGGATCGATGGTCAGTTCGAAGGTGACTTTGGTTCCACCGTCGGTGGGAGTCAAGACGTACGAGCCGTCCTGCTGGTTCTGCTGACCGCTCTCCACGAGGGTCCAGGTCACCTTCTCGTCGCCCTCGAAGGTGTAGTCGACTACCTGCTCGTCGTTGATTCCCAGAATGGACACGGCCATGCGAACGCGATGGGGGCGACCGTCGTCGTGGGTGCTCTCGATGGTGATCTTCTTGTGTGCAGACGACCACTCCGGCAGCCGATCGACGGCTGCTACGGCCTTCATCACCGTTTCCGGATCAGCCTTGATCTCGAATTCCTTGACGCCCGAAACGGCCATGAACGTGCTCCTTCTCGCCTTGCGGCAACGGTTCGTGATTACTGCAGTTGCGCAATTAGATCATTCGGTGATCGGGTTGGCGTCGAGCTAGTCCATGCCGTTCTTGCGCATCTGGTCCCGCAATGCGCCCTGGACGGCTTGTGAAACCCACGAGTTGAGGGAGACTCCGTTCTGATTGGCGGCCTCCTCGGCGCGGGCTTTGATCTGTTCCATCATCCTCAACGTCACCCGGCTGATATCTCCGCTGACGTCGTCGAACGAGTAGGTTGAGTCCTTCTTCTCGTCGTCTGCCTTCTCGTTTGCACCTTCGCCGCCGGTCGAGTTCGGCGGGCGAACGACGTCGACCAGTAATTCGCTTCCGTCGAGATTCACCTTGACCTCTCGGTCGCCCAGCTTCGCCCCGATCTCCTTGGCCAGTTCCGTCGCCGCGGCCAACAAGACCAGGCGGACCGAGGGTTCGATGGCGGCGGACAACGACGCCGCAATCCGGCGCGTGTGATCGTCGCCGAGTTCGGCTGCAGTGGCGAGGTCGTTCTGCAGCTTTGCGGTGTACTCCGAAATGTCCATGACACCACAGTGGCGTCAAAAGTGACGTCAGTCAAGGATGTGATGACGTCACTCGGTATCGAGGGCGGTCGACCGCTATAGAGTTGCCCAGCACCTGAGGCGAACGGCGCCCGGGTTTCGTGCTGGTCGTTTCGTGCTTGTCGAGGAGTGGGTTGTGCCGAACACGGTGTCACTGAAAGTGCAGTTGGTGGCGAAGTCCGAGTTCTTCCCGCCCGAGGACATTCCGTGGGAGACGGACGCGGATGGTGGCGAAGCGCTGGTCGAGTTCTCCGGTCGAGCCTGCTACCAGAGTTGGTCCAAGCCGAATCCGCGAACCGCAACCAACGCCGGCTATCTGAGGCATCTGCTCGAGGTCGGACACGTTTCGGTGCTCGAGCATGCGACAGTGAGCTTCTACATCACCGGTATCTCGCGCTCGTGCACTCACGAATTGATTCGTCACCGGCACTTCTCGTACTCGCAACTCTCGCAGCGATTCGTCCGTGAGAACGATGCAAACGTCGTCGTGCCTCCTGCTGTCGAAGGTGATCCCGAGCTCGAAGCACTGTTTCTGAATGCCACCGACGAAAGCCGTCGCGCTTACGGGGAACTGCTGACTGCCCTCGAAGGGAAACTGCAATCGGTGCCCGGTGCCCCGATGCGGGGCAAGCAAGCCAGGCAGGCTGCGCGCTCGGTGCTGCCCAACGCCACCGAGACGCGCTTGGTCGTGACCGGGAACTATCGGGCCTGGCGGCACTTCGTCGAGATGCGTGCCACCGAACATGCGGATGTCGAGATCCGGCGAGTCGCGGTCGAGTGCCTGCGTCAGCTTCGTGATGTCGCGCCAAATGTGTTCGGGGACTACGAGATTCTTCGCGGAAGCGACGGATCGGAAATTGCCGTCAGCGCATTTGCGGCCGAGTCGTGACTCGTGTGCAGAAGTAAGAGCTGAACCGGGTAACCTTCTGACCATGACCTACGGTGATTCCGCTTCTCTTGTCGAGCGTCCGTTCGGCACCATTTCCGTTGCGATGGTGACCCCGTTCACTGCCGACGGGAAGTTGGACGTCGACGCGGGAGTGCGCCTCGCAGCCCATCTCGTCGACAACGGCTGTGACGGCCTCGTTCTTGCCGGTACCACCGGTGAATCTCCCACCACCACCGAGTCCGAGAAGCTCGACCTGCTCCGCGCAGTGATCGACGCCGTCGGTAACCGCGCGAAGATCGTTGCAGGCGCCGGCAGCAACGACACCGCTCACAGCGTCGAACTCGCACGTGACGCGGCTCGCGCCGGAGCGCACGGTCTGCTCGTCGTCACCCCGTATTACTCACGTCCGCCCCAGGCCGGACTGTTTGCACACTTCACCGCCGTCGCCAACGCGACCGACCTGCCCGTCATGTTGTACGACATTCCGCCCCGCTCCGTCGTTCCCATCGAGACCGAGACGATCCGCCGACTCGCCGAGCACCCGCGAATCAAGGCCGTCAAGGACGCCAAGGGCGACCTCAACGCCGGCGCAGAGTTGATCGGCACCACCGAGCTTCAGTTCTTCTCCGGCGACGACCCGCTGAATCTGCCGTGGCTCGCTGTGGGCGCCACCGGCTTCGTCAGCGTCATCGGCCACCTTGTTCCGGGTCGTCTCCGCGACCTTCACACCGCGTTCGTGTCCGGCGACATCGCCCGCGCGCGCGAGATAAACCTCAGTTTGATCCCTGTGATTCGTTCCGTTGCCCGCCTCGGCGGTGTCAGCGCTTCGAAGGCGGGTCTGCGACTCATCGGAATCGATGTCGGAGAACCACGCCTTCCGCAGGTTGCACCCACTAAAGAGCAGATCGACGGTCTTGCCGCCGATCTGCATGCGGCAGGAGTTTTGTAAATGACCCGTCCCCCCCGACGTCGTAGTGCCAGTCGTCAAGCCGGTCCGCCTTCGCCTCCGGCTCCCGAAACGGCCGCAAAGGCCGCACCGGTAGAGGCACCAGCTGCGCCGGCGGCAGAAGCGGCCCCCGCCGCAGCCGCCCCGCCCAAGAAGGCCGCAGCAACCAAATCTGCAGCAACCAAGTCCGCTGCCACCAAATCTGCTGCACCCAAGAAGTCGACCGAAGACAGGTCGCCGCGCAAATCTTCCGGCGGTAACCGACCGGCAGCATCGAAGTCGGGCAACGGGCGCGGAAACAAGCGCCCCGAGAACCGTCCGGCCGTCGATCCCACGGGTCGCCTCGGAACACCCCCGAAGGCGCCGGCATCGGGTCTGCGCATCGTCGCGCTGGGCGGCATCGGCGAAATCGGTCGCAACATGACGGTGTTCGAGCACCGTGGCAAGTTGCTGATCGTCGACTGCGGTGTGCTGTTCCCCGAGGACCAGCAGCCTGGCGTCGACCTGATCCTCCCGGACTTCCGCTACATCGAAGACCGTATGGACGACGTCGAAGCCGTCATCTTGACTCACGGACACGAGGACCACATCGGTGCTCTGCCGTTCTTGCTGCGTCTGCGCGCGGACATTCCGGTCATCGGCGCGAAGTTCACTCTCGCTCTCGTTGCCGCCAAGTGCCGCGAGCATCGCCTGCGTCCGAACCTGGTCGAGGTCGTCGAGGGAAACACCACCACTCATGGCCCGTTCGACTGCGAGTACTTCGCGGTCAACCACTCGATTCCCGACGCTCTCGCGATCGCGATTCGCACCGACGCCGGCGTCGTACTGCACACCGGTGACATCAAGCTCGATCAGCTGCCTCTCGACGGCCGCCTGACCGACCTCGCCGGATTCTCCCGCCTGGGCGACGAGGGCGTCGACCTGTTCCTCGTCGACTCGACGAACGCCGAAGTTCCGGGATTCGTCACGCCCGAGCGCGAAATCGGGGGAGTGCTCGACAACGTCATCGGCAAGGCGAAGCAGCGTGTCATCGTGGCATCGTTCGCCAGCCATGTGCATCGCATCCAGCAGGTCGTCGACGTAGCCGCTCGGTACAACCGCCGCATCGTCTTCGTCGGCCGCTCGATGGTCCGCAACATGCAGATCGCCCAGGATCTGGGCTACCTGACGGTGCCCGACGGCCTCGTCGTAGACATCGACACCGCCGCCACCCTTCCCGACGATCGCCTGGTACTCATTTCGACGGGTTCGCAGGGTGAGCCGTTGGCAGCGCTCTCGCGGATGGCGCGCGGCGAACACCGTCAGATCAACATCCGCGCCAACGACCTGGTCGTTCTCGCGTCTTCGCTGATCCCGGGCAACGAGAACTCCGTTTTCGCCGTGGTCAACGGTTTGGCCAAGCGCGGTGCCACCGTCGTGACTCAGCAGAGCGCCAAGGTTCACGTCTCGGGCCACGCGTCCGCCGGTGAGTTGCTCTACCTGTACAACGCGGTTCGGCCCACCAATGCCATGCCCGTCCACGGTGAATGGCGGCACCTGCGTGCCAACGCCGCGCTGGCAAAGGCAACCGGCGTGCCGGAAGAGCGCATCGTATTGGCCGAGGACGGCGTCGTGGTCGACATGGTGGACGGTCTCGCCGAGATCGTCGGACGCGTACCGGTCGGACACGTCTACGTCGACGGTCTGTCCGTCGGCGACGTCGGTGAGCCGACGCTGTCCGATCGCCTCGTGCTCGGTGAGGGCGGCTTCATCGCGATCACCATCGTCATCAACGAGTCGACGGGCCGTGCGGTCAGCACCCCCGAGGTGTCCGGTCGCGGCTTCTCCGACGATCCGACAGCGCTCAAGGCTGCCGCGGATCTCGTGGAATCGGACCTGGCCCGGTTGGCGAGCGAAGGCGTCATCGACGCTCATCGCATCGCGCAGTCGGTGCGCCGCGTCGTCGGACGCTGGGTCGCGGACAAGTACCGCCGCCGTCCGATGATCATTCCGACGGTCATCGCGGTTCCGTAGATTCGGCACAGCAGGTCGCTTCCGCTCGAACCCGGTCCGGTTCGAGTACTTTGGCGAAGGTGACCTTCGCTCATGACGAACGACTCGCCCTGGTGGACAGCATGGTCGAATTCGGCCCCGATGCTCCGACACTGTGTGGGGAGTGGACCAATCGTGACCTGGCAGCACATCTGATAGTCCGGGAGCGGCGTCTCGACGCCGCTCCCGGAATCATGTTGAGCCCTCTTGCCGGTCACACCGAGAGCGTGCGTAAGGCCGCAGCGGCGCGTCCGTGGGAGGAGATCCTCGACGACGTTCGGAGTGGGCCGCCTCGGTGGTCGCCGATGTACTGGCTCGACGCGCAGGTGAATACCACGGAAATGTTCGTCCACCACGAAGATGTACGACGCGCACATCTGAACTGGGCGCCGCGTCCGTTGTCGGAGGGTCGGCAGGCTCAGCTGTGGAAGTACGCCCGGCAGATCGGCAAGATGGGTTACCGCAAAGCCGCTGTCGAGGTCATTTTCGAACTTCCGTCCGGCGAGAGTGCGGTCGTCCACAAATCCGGCTCTCGCAGTGTTGTCCTGCAGGGTGAACCCGCCGAGTTGCTGCTGCACGCTTTCGGTCGCAACGAGGTGAAGATCGAAGCCAAAGGTGAACTGGCCGACGTTCAATCCGTGATGGCGCTCGATCGCAGTTTCTGATGGCCCCCTTCTGCCGGAGCCGAGCTCGACAGACGGGTTGTGAAGATCACGTTTCGCACTCGCCACCAGTGTTGCTGGTGTTGCGGATGGTCCAGATGGGGTCGCACAGACTAGCCTGAACTCCATGGCAGGTAAGTCGAGCGCCCGGGGATCCAGTACAAGCACGTCTACGTCCAGGGCATCGACCAGGTCGTCAGCCTCTACTCCGAGCGCGCGCGCAACCGCAAAACCTCGTGCCTCGCGCACCACGCGAACCGTATCGACTCCTCGAAATGTCACGACTTCGGCCAGGGCTGGTGGGCGCCCCGCGTCGGGCAAAGGCTCCAAGCCGGCGCCCAAGAAGGCGTCCGGTACGTCGTCGGCCGCGCGCCGCCCGGTATCGAAAACCTCTCAGCGGGCCAGCCCGTTGGCCGCTGTGGGCAAGGGAATCGGAGCCGGGTGGTCCCTGGCTGCCCGCGGCGTCGGCGCCACCACACGCACCGTCAGTAAGGTCGGCGAGATCGAAGCCGGCCACCGCCGCGACGGAATAGCGCTCGGCCTGATCGCATTCAGCGTCGTCATCGCCGGTGGCGTCTGGTTCAAGGCCGGTGGTCCGATCGGCGGTGGCATCGACACCCTCGTGCGGGCGATCTTCGGCGCGGCCTCGGCCGTGCTCCCCATCGTCGGCGTCGGCCTCGCGATCCTGTTGATGCGCACCGAACCGAAACCTGAGATCCGGCCCCGACTGATCATGGGATCGTTGCTGGTCGGTCTGCCGGCGCTCGGCCTCTGGCACATCATCTCGGGTTCACCGACAGACGCCACCGGTCGCTCCAACGGCGCAGGGTTTGTCGGATACGTCGTGGGCGGCCCGCTCACCAACGGGCTCACCGTCTGGCTGTCTGCGCCGCTGCTGGTCATCGCCGCCGGATTCGGAATCCTCCTTCTGACCGGAACGACTCTGCGTGAGGTGCCGAGCAAGTTCCAGTCCTTCTTCGGCGCCTCGTATCGCTCGGATGAATACGGCGACTACGGATCCGAATTCGACGAGGACGGTGAGCACCACTACGGCGAATCTGCTTACGATCCTTCACTGTTCGACGCCGACGGCTACCCGGTCGACACCTACGCCGAGCCGCCGCTCAAGCCCGCCAAGCGGCCCAGCCGACGCGCACCGATCGACAACTACCCGACGGACGAGTTCGAGTCGGGCGACAAGAAGACCGAAGTCCTCGGCCTGTGGAACGCCGACGACACCGCAGTACCCGACGAGCCCGTCGCGGCTGCGGCAGCGCCCGTGGTGGAGACTCCGGCGCCGCGCCCCAAGGTGCCTGCGCGTTCGGTCCCCATCGCCAAGCCCGTGCCGAAACCCGAACCGGAGCCGGAGGAGAAGGAACACTTCGTCACCGATCGGGTCACCGACGGCGACTACAACCTCCCGCCGACGACGTTGCTGATCGAGGGAGACCCGCCCAAGCTCCGCAGTTCTGCGAACGACGCGATGATCGAGGCGATCAGCGAAGTCCTCGAACAGTTCAAGATCGATGCCGCTGTTACCGGTTTCACCCGCGGACCGACGGTGACGCGCTACGAGGTCGAACTCGGCCCAGGCGTGAAGGTCGAGAAGATCACCGCGCTCGCCCGCAACATCGCGTACGCCGTGGCAACCGACAACGTCCGCCTCCTGGCCCCCATTCCGGGTAAGTCCGCGGTGGGTATCGAGGTACCGAACTCCGACCGCGAAATGGTCCGCCTCGCCGACGTTTTGAACGCGCCGAGCACCCGACGCGATCACCATCCGCTGGTGATCGGTCTGGGTAAGGACATCGAAGGTGACTTCGTCAGTGCGAACCTCGCGAAGATGCCCCACCTTCTGGTGGCAGGCTCGACCGGCTCGGGTAAGTCGAGCTTCGTGAACTCGATGCTCGTCTCGTTGCTCACCCGAGCAACGCCGGAAGAAGTACGGATGATCCTCATCGACCCCAAGATGGTCGAGCTCACGCCGTACGAAGGTATCCCGCACCTGATCACGCCTATCATCACTCAGCCGAAGAAGGCAGCGGCAGCGCTGGCCTGGTTGGTCGAGGAGATGGAACAGCGCTACCAGGACATGCAGGCCAACCGGGTGCGTCATATCGACGACTTCAACTCCAAGGTCAAGTCCGGCGAAATCACCGCCCCGCTGGGCAGCGAGCGCGTCTACCGTCCGTACCCCTACATCCTCGCGATCGTGGACGAGCTGGCAGACCTCATGATGACCGCGCCGCGCGACGTCGAAGAAGCAATCGTCCGCATCACGCAGAAAGCCCGTGCTGCCGGTATCCACCTGGTGCTGGCAACGCAGCGCCCGTCCGTCGACGTCGTCACCGGCCTGATCAAGACCAACGTGCCTTCGCGTCTGGCGTTCGCGACGTCTTCACTGACGGACTCGCGAGTCATCCTTGATCAGCCCGGCGCCGAGAAGCTCATCGGTATGGGTGACGGCCTGTTCCTGCCCATGGGCGCGGGTAAGCCGACCCGTATGCAGGGCGCGTTCATCACCGACGAGGAAATCTCGGCGGTTGTCGACTTCGCGAAAAACCAGGCCGAGCCCGAGTACACCGAAGGTGTCACCGCACAGAAGGCAGGGGAGAAGAAAGACGTCGACCCCGACATCGGCGACGACATGGATGTCCTCCTGCAGGCCGTGGAATTGGTCATCACGAGTCAATTCGGTTCGACGTCGATGTTGCAGCGCAAGCTACGAGTCGGGTTCGCCAAGGCCGGCAGACTGATGGACCTCATGGAAAGCCGCGGCGTCGTCGGACCCAGCGAGGGCTCGAAGGCACGCGAGGTGCTCATGAAGCCCGAGGAGCTCGACGGTCTGCTGTGGTCGATACGCGGCGGCGACCCGGATGAGGCACCTGCAGACGAGTAGGGACACCTCGGCGGAGAAGCCGTCGACAGACGACCGGAGGAACCCGTGCATGTGACGCCGTTGGCTTGGGGAATCACGATCGTGGTGATCCTCGGCCTGTTCGTCTTCGACTTCTTCGCCCACGTCCGCACTCCGCATGCGCCGACCTTCCGGGAGTCCGCATTCTGGTCGACGGTCTACATTTCGATCGCCATCGTCTTCGGCCTCGTCGTGATGTGGATCTGGGGCACCACGTACGGCGGTGAGTACTTCGCCGGCTACGTCACGGAGAAGGCGCTCTCGGTCGACAATCTGTTCGTCTTCGTGATCATCATGTCGACGTTCGCCGTCCCGCGAGAGTTCCAGCAGAAAGTCCTGCTGATCGGCATCGTCCTCGCATTGGTGATGCGCGGAATCTTCATCGGAGTCGGTGCGGCCGCCATCAATGCGTACAGCTGGGTGTTCTACCTCTTCGGTGCGTTCCTGATCTACACCGCGTACACCCTGATCCGCGATCACGGGCATGAGAAGGAAGCCGAGGAGAAGCGCGACAGTCGCATCATCTCACTCGTGAAGCGGGTGCTGCCGACAACCGAGGAATACGACGGGGACAAACTGATCACCCGGATCGACGGCAAGCGCGTCGTGACACCGTTGTTGTTGGCGCTCATCGCAATCGGGTTTGCCGACGTGCTCTTCGCGCTCGATTCGATTCCGGCGATCTACGGTCTGACCCAGGAACCGTATCTGGTGTTCACCGCCAACGCCTTCGCGCTGATGGGTCTACGGCAGCTGTACTTCCTGATCGGTGGGTTGCTCGAACGGCTGGTCTATCTCTCGTACGGGCTCTCGATAATCCTGGCGTTCATCGGTGTGAAATTGGTACTTCACGCGTTGCACGAGAACACCCTCTCGTTCGTCAACGGAGGTGAACACGTCTCCGTCCCGGAAATCTCCACGGCACTCTCACTCGGAGTGATCATCGGAGTATTGGCGGTGACGACGGTCGCGAGCCTGTTGAAGACTCGCGACCGGGCGGGGGAGTAAGCCGGGGCCGGGGCTCTCAGGCGCTGAACTGACCCAACACCGGAACCCACTCGGTGATCCGGACCTTCTCGATCAAATCGGCGATCGCGAACGGATCGTGGGTGAAGAGGAGGGAAACGGTGTCGGCGTCTGCGGCGTCGACGATGATCAGCGCGCCGTTTCCATCTGCAAACGGGCCGGATGACAAGACGATCGAGCGGGAAACCAGATCCGCGAGCCACGCGCGGTGATCGCTACGGACTTCGTCGCGCTGAGCGTTCTTCTCGGGCGCGTAGGTGTATTCGACGAGGAACAACGACATCGTGAACCGCTTTCGGGGCTGGTGATCGAGATGGTGGTGTGTGAAGAGTCTGAACGGTTCAGAGAGTCAGGAGCATGCGAGTATTGCCGAGTGTGTTGGGTTTCACATAGCTCAGATCGAGGAACTCGGCGACGCCGGCGTCGTAGGACCGACACATTTCCGCATAGACCTCGGCGGTGACGGGGGTGCCGTCGATCTCCGCGAATCCGTGACGGTGGAAGAACTCGGTCTCGAACGTCAAAACGAACAACCGTTCCAACTCCAATTCCTTGGCGACCTCGATGAGTTTGTCGACGACGTGGAAACCTGCGCCCTGGCCTTTGGCAGTCGGATCGACTGCGACGGTGCGGATCTCACCCAGGTCCGCCCACAGCACATGCAGTGCGCCGCAAGCGATTACCTGGCCGCCTCGCTCGGCGACCCAGAACTCCTGGACTGCCTCGTACAGCGTCACGAGATTCTTCTCGAGGAGGATCTTGCCGGCGTAGATGTCGATCAGACGCTTGATTTCGGGGATGTCCGACGTTCGCGCGCGACGCACGATCAACTGGCTCTCGGTATAGGTCGGCGCGGTCGAAGTCATGTGGTGCACATTAGTCAATGGCCCTACCGATATTCTAAGTCGCGTGCCTGTCCGCCCCACGCAATTCCCGCGCCGCTCGGCTTTGTCCCGGGTTCGGCTCACCGCCTGTGCGGTGATCCGATGAGTACCCCGCGCGATCAGACCGACGCCCATCGCGCCGCCGTCGGCCCGTCCGACGGCACACCTGTCGCGGACAACCGGGTTCCGTTGCTGAACATCGCGAACATTCTCACGATGGTCCGAATGGTTCTCGTTCCGGTTTTTCTCGTTGTTCTGTTCGTCGACGGCGGACACTCGACGTGGTGGCGTCTCGGGGCAATGGGCGTGTTCATCGTCGCCGCGATCACGGATCGGATCGACGGCCAATTGGCTCGGAAGTACGGTCTGGTCACCGATTTCGGCAAACTCATGGACCCGATCGCGGACAAGGCACTGATCGGCGCCGCGCTGATCGGTCTTTCGGTTCTCGGTGACCTGTCGTGGTGGGTGACCGGAGTGATCATCGCCAGAGAACTCGGAATCACGCTGTTGCGGTTCGCGGTACTGCGGCACGCGGTCATCCCGGCGGGCAAGGGCGGCAAGCTCAAGACCCTCGTGCAGGCCGTCGCGATCGGGTTCTACCTCTGCCCGCTGCCGAGCAGTTGGGACATCGTCAGCGGATTGCTGATGGCTGCTGCCGTCGTGCTGACGGTGGCGACGGGAATCGAATACATCGTGCAGGCGATCAGGCTTCGCGCCGGAGTTCGCGCAGTCGAGTCATGACGGACCCGCTGCTCGCACTCGGAGTGGTCGAACTCGTCGACGCCCTTGGCGCCGCGAGGCAGACTGTCGCCGCCGCCGAATCTCTGACGGCTGGCTTGTTCACGGCTGCGGTCGCGTCCGTGCCAGGGTCGAGCGCGGTGCTGCGTGGGGGCCTGGTCGTGTACGCGACCGACCTGAAAGCAACACTGGCCGGTGTGGATCCAAGCCGCCTGGCAACGGACGGCCCCGTGTCCGAGAGCACGGCGGTGGCATTGGCGCTCGGTGCCCGGACGAAGTGCGGTGCGGACTGGGGTATCGGTCTGACCGGAGTCGCCGGTCCGAGTGAGCAGGACGGACACCCGGTCGGAACAGTGTTTCTCGGTATCGCCGGCCCTGACGGAACCAAATGCGAACCGCTCGCGCTCGGCGGCGAACGGTGGGAGATTCGGACAACCGCGGTCGCGACTGCCGTGTCGCGGTTACGTGATCGTGTCGCAGAGCGTGCGGCACGATAGGCTCGGGAACCAATCGGATGTGTTCGGACGTTGACGATTGTGAAGACGTACGACCATGCACGATGAGGTCACGGATGAAGGAGGAGCGAGATGGCGCTGCTATTGCGTGAGGCAATCGGTGACAGTCTCCGGCGTACGCGCGTTTCGCAGAGCCGCACGCTACGTGAGGTGTCGAACAGCGCGCGTGTGAGCTTGGGCTATCTGTCCGAAGTGGAACGTGGGCGTAAGGAAGCATCGAGCGAATTGTTGGCGGCGATCTGTGATGCGCTCGCAGTCCCACTGTCCGACGTGCTGGTCGACGTGAGCGAGACCCTGGCCACGAAGAAGAGCGCTCCGGTAGCTGGTCGGCAGGTTGCCGAACCTGCCGTGTCTGCTTCCGGCTCTGTCTCGGCTTCTGGTTCGCCGACTATCGCACGCGACACCCGCGTCGTGATTCCGGCACCGAACGCTCGAAGGTTGGCGGCGGCGTAGCCACTACCGGCCGTAACCGATAGATTTTGTACGTAACCGCCGGTTTCCAGCAGGTGGGGTCAGAGCAGATAGGGCGCAGCCCTTGTTTCGGTGCGCGACGGTCGCGCTCCGGGTCGCGTTCGGCGCGGCGCATCAGATGGAGGCAGGATCAAACCAATGGCTAATCCTTTCGTCAAGGGCTGGAAGTACCTGATGGCGCTCTTCAATTCGAAGATCGATGAGAAGGCAGATCCAAAGGTTCAGATTCAGCAGGCGATCGAGGACGCACAGCGCCAGCATCAGGCGTTGTCCCAGCAGGCTGCGTCGGTGATCGGTAATCAGCGTCAACTCGAGATGAAGCTCAGCCGTCAACTCGACGAGGTCGAAAAGCTCAACGCCAACGCGCGCCAGGCCGTCAACCTCGCCGATCAGGCCGCTGCTGCCGGCGACAACGACAAGGCGATCCAGTACACCAACGCTGCCGAAGCTTTTGCGGCCCAGTTGGTGACGGCCGAGCAGGGCGTCGAAGATCTGAAGGCACTGCACGACCAGTCCTTGCAGGCCGCCGCTCAGGCCAAGAAGGCTGTCGAGCAGAACGCGATGACTCTGCAGGCAAAGGTTGCCGAGCGCACCAAGCTGCTCAGCCAGCTGGAGCAGGCCAAGATGCAGGAGCGCGTGAGCGAGTCCCTTCGGTCCATGGACAGCACGCTGTCGGCTCCCGGCAACACACCCAGCCTCGATGCTGTGCGCGACAAGATCGAGCGGCGTTACGCCGACGCACTCGGCTCTGCCGAGCTCGCCCAGAACTCCGTTCAAGGCCGCATGATGGAGGTCCAGCAGGCCTCGGTCCAGATGGCAGGGCACAGTCGCCTCGAGCAGATTCGTGCTTCCATGAAGGGCGAGGCACTGCCTTCCGGCGGCGCAGCAGCCACTCCTGCGACTCCGTCCGTCGAGAAGCAGCCCCCGGCTGCCGGTCAGACCGGGCAGTAGCCGAATCCTCGATGTCGGCAGTGATGCTCTGATGTTTTCTTCACGAGACGGTCGATCTGGGCGCGAGCCCCGGTCGGCCGTTCCCGTTTCCGTATCCGGCGCCTTCGGAGCGTTGGGACGCACCGCGGACACATTGCGCGAGGTCGGACTGTCTGCGGCGGATGCCGCTCGGCGGTGGCAGGACCCGCGCGCCAAATTCGAGCGCAAACGTGCCCGTGCACGTCGACGCGCTCAGCGTTGGGGTTTCATGTCCGGCGGATCAGTGGTCGGCACGGCCGGCCTTGCTGTTGCGTCGGCCCCCGAGTGGTCGGTGGTCGTGGCAGGCGGGGGAGCGGCACTGTTCGCGGTTCCCGCCGTCATCGCGGTCGGCCGTTACCGTTCGATGAGTTCCGGCCCACCGCCGTCGGCGCCGATTCGCCGGCGCTTGCCACCGTCGTCGTCTCGCGCGTTCATCCCGATGTCTCGCCTCATCGGCGCCGAGACTTCGCTGTTCGAGATCTTGAGTGTGCTCAGACGCGCCGACACCATCGACCCCGGTGAGTTGGACGAAATCACTGTTACCGCCGATTCGGCACTGAGAGCGATGTTCGCGGTGTCTTCGGATGTCGTCGCGATGGAACGCGCTGTGGCCGCGACGCCGAAGGTAACCGAACCTCTTGATCCCACCATCGACGGCGCAGTTCGTGAGTTGCAGTCGGGGTTGGATCAGTACGAGGATCTGGTGACTTCGGCAGCTGCTCTGACAGCGCCTCACAGCCCGTCGGCGCTCGTGGGATTCAACCGAGAGCTTTCGGCGCTGCACGCGGCCGCCGAGCGGCTCTCGGCGCTTGCCGACGCCATCGGCGAGGTGGACGACATCACCCGCAAGTACAACTGATCGGCTCTCGCGCCTGATCGATGCACACTGTTCGACATCTCAGTCGTCGGCGCCGCGGGCCGCCAATGCTTCGCCCATTGCGTCCGCGGTCATCAGGGTGCCGACGATGACCGGCACTGCGAAGGATCGCAGCGAGAATCCGAGCCCTCGCGCCTTGCGTGCCTCGGACACCTGTGTGATGACCTCGAACATCAGCGGGATACACCGGATCGTCATTGCGAGGAGCAAGGCGATCCGTTCGGGATTGACGCCGAAGCGTCGCAAGGGTGTCAGAAATCTGGTGATCGCGTCGAGCATCTCGGAGATCCGTGTGGTCAGACCCATGATCGCCGCGAAGGCGATCGAAATGATCAGAACCCCGCAAACGACGGCCGCTCGCTGCCATCCCGCGACTACCAGCTGGAACGCCCCGATGAAGAGCAACATCCACAGCGCCGGACGCAGCTGCCGGATTGCAGTCATCGGAGGAATGCGCGCAATCGCGTACAGGGCCACAACGACGATCGTGGGAGCTGCCAGTTGCCACGGCTCACGCACGAAGATCGAGACGGCGAGGATGGCCACGACCAAGGCGAAGAGCTTGATTCCCGTCGGCATCCGGTGCAGGAGTGAGCGGCCCGGACGGTAGACGCCGAGAGTGGTCACGAGACCAACGACCGGTAGTGATCGATGGAGTCGGCGGGGGAGCCGTCAGCGACGACGCGGCCTTGGTCGACGACCAACACCCGTTCGAAGGACTCGAGGAGATCGAGTTGGTGGGTCACGACGATCAGTTGCTGATCGAGTGACTCGAATACCGAGCTGATCAGCCGAGAGTTGCGAAGATCGAGGAGCGTGGTGGGTTCGTCGGCGACGAGTACGTTCGGTTCCGTCACCATGATGGCCGCGAGCGCGAGGAGCTGTTTCTGCCCGCCCGAAAGCTGGTGGGTGGGATGGTCGGCGTGCCCGGCGAGGCCGTAGCGTTCGAGCACCGAGGCCACCTTTGCGGCGCGCTCGGCTTTGCCCAATCCGCTACGGCGGAGCGAGAATTCGATGTCCTCGGCAACCGTCGGCATCACGATCTGGTGGTTGGGATCGGTGAAGACGAATCCGACCTGCTTGCGTACGTCGCGGCCCTTCTTCGCCGTGTCCAAGCCGTTGACGTGGACGTGTCCTTCCGTCGGAACGACCAGTCCGTTGATCATGCGAGCGAGCGTCGACTTGCCGCTTCCGTTCGCACCCACGATTCCGATTCGCTGCTCGCTCAGTCGCAGATCTATCTGCTGCAGGACCGTTCGTTCACCGAAGCTGTGTCCGACGTTCTCGAAGACGATCTCACTCATCGGAGATTAATTCGCCACCACGGTCTTGTTCGACGAGATCACCGAGTCGCGCAGTAGTGCCGGGTATGCCCGGTGAACCTGGGACGCGACCAACGCGGTGACGACTGCTTTTGCGGCGTCGAGCGGGATGAAGGCGGCGTTGGCCGACCATGCGGCAACGAAGCTCATGTGTCCGCGGACCATCATTCCAACGATGCCGAACGCGTAGAGAACGACGACGCCGCCGAGAAGGTTGATGCCGATGCCCGCGATGATCCGGTACTTGGGCAGCATCTTGGCGGTCAGCCATCCGATGACAAACGCCGTCGGGATCCAACCGATGAGGAATCCGGCTGTCGGGCTCGATAGAGACACGAGTGCGGTGCGACCGCCGGCAAGGACCGGTAGACCGACCAATCCCAGAGCAATGACCGTCAGGACGGCGAGAACACCCTTGCGCGGTCCGAGTAGAGCGCCGGCCATCATGACGCCCATGGACTGAAGGGTGATCGGCACGCCGGAAATGCCGATGTTGATCGACCCGGGTAGGCCCAGCGCGATGATGAGTGCGGCGAAGACGGCTACATGCGCGAGATCGCGAGCGGGGAAACGGGTCGTAGACACTGCGGACGTGCTCCTTCGGCATACGGGATCGAACTTCGCGAGTTTACGCCAGGAGCAAGCTCCCATGGGTTGGACCCTGACCTGCGTGAGGGCCGGTCTCGGGGTGAACCCTGATCTTTACCTGAACTTGCCGCTGAGCTGCTGCTTTGTCACGCCAGACCTGTCAGGCTGGTTCTACGGACGACGCAGCACCTGTCCGATTCGACTGATTATTCAACGGCACGTTGGAGGTAAGCATGTTTTGGAAGATCGTTTTGGCCGTCGTACTGGTGTGGGTCGCACTCGCGGTGGTCGGTGCGCTGATCAAGGGGCTTTTCTGGGTTCTGGTGGTCGGCGCTGTCGGCTTCGGAATCTACTTCCTGGTGAAGGCGATGTCGGGAAGTGACGACAATTCGCCCGCTTCGCGGTTCTGACGGGCAAGATCTGCCCTATGGAAAACTTCCCCGAGGACTGGCAGCGCGCGATTGTCATCGTGGCGCATCCCGATGACATCGAATACGGCGCAGCCGCAGCAGTGGCGCAGTGGACCGATCGCGGCAAAGACGTGCGATATGTCCTGGCCACGCGCGGCGAGGCCGGAATCGCCGGTCTGTCGCCCGAGGAGTCCGGCCCGATCCGCGAGGAAGAAGAGCGTCGCTCGGCCGCGATCGTCGGTGTCGGTGAGGTGGAGTTCCTCGGCCTGCCCGACGGTCGTCTCGTGGAAGGCTTGGAGTTGCGCTCGACTCTCGCCGCAGCAATTCGCCGCCACCGTCCGGAATTGGTGGTGACGATGAACTTCTCCCACACCTGGGGCCCCGGCTATCTGAACAGCGCAGATCACCGTGCACTCGGGATCAGCGTTCTCGACGCAACTGCCGACGCAGCGAACGAATGGATCTTTCCCTCATTGACAGCGCAGGGACTGGCGCCGTGGTCCGGTGTTCGGTGGGTTGCGGTTAATACGATGACTCCCACACACTGCGTCGACGTGACGTCGACGGTCGATCGCGCCGTGGATTCGCTCGCGGAGCATGCGCGATATCTGGCGGCGCTGAGTTCCACGCCGATCCGGGAACAGGCGCGCGCACAGATCGACATGGTCAGCGGACCGAAGCCTGGTTTCGACGCCGAGCGAGCAGTTGGTTTCGAGTTGTACTATTTCTGATGATCTCTGAGCGAGAGAAATCGCAAGTCCCGACGGGATTACCGGTGACTTGTCCGGTATTGTGTTACACACGATGGTAATCCGTAACGCAGATGACTCAATTGCCCCTCGCAAGGCAGATGGTCAGCGCATCCCCAGCCGCGAGATCGACGACGTGATTCTCGACGCAGCAAGGTCGTGTGTCCTCGATTTCGGAATGCAGCGAACCACACTTGCCGAGATCTCGCGTCGGGCCGGCGTGAGCCGACCGACGGTCTACCGGCGATGGCCGGACACGCGAGCTGTCGTCGCGGACCTGCTCACCCGGGAGATCCGATCGGTGCTGCCCGAGGTGACCTTCAACGGGTCTGCCGGCACGTTGCTCGTGGAGGCGATCGGTGACGTCGTCGGCCAGATTCGCGACCATCCGCTCTTCGTGAAAATTCGGCAAGCCGATCAAGAATTGCTGACGACCTACATCGTGGACCGGCTCGGCGCGAGCCAGAAGTCGATTCTCGAGCTGATCACATCCGTTGTCGCGGCCGGCCAACAGGATGGTTCGATTCGCGAGGGAAGCGTCAACGAGATCGCGGCGATGGTTCTACTGATGGCTCAGTCCGTCGTCATTTCTGCGCCGACTCTCGAGCCGGAGCTTTCCTCCGATGCGTCGGTCGAGCAACTTCGATATGCGGTCGCTGCTTATCTGGCACCCGTCAAGAATTCGGGAGAATAGCTGTGAGCCCCCTAGATTCAGCAGGCAGCGATTCAGCGCTCAACGCACAACGGCGTACTCGTGAACTCGAGCAGTTGGCGAACGGCGATTCGGTCGACGTCCTGGTGATCGGCGGCGGAATCACCGGTGTCGGTGTCGCTCTCGACGCCGTGACTCGTGGGCTCAGTGTTGCGCTGGTCGAAAAGCACGACCTCGCGTTCGGCACCAGCCGCTGGAGTTCGAAACTCGCACACGGCGGCCTTCGGTACCTGGCTTCCGGCAATGTCGGTATAGCGCGTGAAAGTGCGGTCGAGCGCGGCATCCTCATGACGCGCACCGCGCCGCACCTCGTTCGCGCCATGCCTCAACTCGTACCGCTGTTGCCCGAAACGTCGTTCTTCGGGAAGGCCCTGGTGCGTACCGGTTTCCTGGCCGGTGACGCTCTGCGCATGTCGGCGCGAACCCCGGCTTCGGTGCTGCCCAGATCACGGACGGTCAGCGCTGCGCGGGCGCGCGAATTGGCTCCCGCGGTCAAGCAGGAGAACCTACGAGGCGCCTTGACCGCGTTCGACGGGCAGCTCATCGACGACGCCCGCCTCGTCGTCGGTATCGCCAGAACCGCAGCGTCGCACGGCGCGCGAATCCTGACCCGCGTCGGTGCATACGACGTATCCGGAACGTCGGCCACCTTGCGCGACGAGTTGACCGGATCCGAGTTCTTGATGCGTGCCCGCGTCGTGGTCAATGCGACCGGTGTCTGGGCTGATCAGGTCGACTCCAGCATCACCCTGCGCCCCAGCCGCGGGACGCACCTGGTGCTCGATGCAGCGCGATTGGGGAACCCCACGGCAGCGCTGACCGTGCCGATTCCCGGCGAGACCAACCGTTTCGTCTTCGCCCTGCCCGCCCAGCTCGGCCGGATCTACCTCGGGTTGACCGACGAAGCAGCGCCGGGACCGGTGCCAGACGTGCCGTCGGCGTCAGAGGACGAGATCGACTTCCTGCTCGACACCGTGAACACGGCGTTGGAAGTTCCGCTGACCCGTGGGGACGTCTTGGGGACCTTCGCGGGTCTGCGTCCGCTGCTGGACACCGGTGAAGGCTCGACGGCCGACCTCTCGCGCAATCACGCTGTAGTCCGTTCGGACTCGGGCTTGGTCACGGTGGTAGGCGGAAAACTCACGACGTACCGCAAGATGGCCGAAGACGCCGTCGACGCTGCGGTCGAGGTCGGGTCGCTGAGCGCCGGGGCATGTCGGACACGCGCGTTGCCGCTGGTAGGCGCTGCATCACCGGCGGAATTGAAGAAGATCAAGGCACCCGCGTCATTGGTGGCGCGATACGGCACCGAGGCCGAGGTCGTTGCCGCGGCGAGCGGCGATCGTCTCCGGTCGGTTGCGGACTTGGAGATCTGCGGTGCCGAGTTCGATTTCGCGGTGTCGCATGAAGGCGCTCTCGACGTCGACGACGTCCTCGATCGCAGAACGAGAATCGGGTTGGTGGCTTCGGATCGCGAACGCGCACTGGGTGCGGCGGAACAGGCCTTTCACTCGGTGTGACACTCTGATCCGGTGCGTGTAGCCGTTGTTGCCGGGCCGGACCCGGGTCATGCTTTTCCCGCAATAGCGTTGTCGCTGGCGTTGATCCAGGCCGGCGACGAACCGATCCTGTACACGGGGACCCGGTGGGTCGAGGCAGCACGAGCAGCCGGCGTGGAAGCCGAGCCGCTCAAGGGCTTGGCCCCGCGGCCGGGAGACGACGATCTTGATGCAGGCGCTCGGATTCATTCGCGCGCCGCCTATATTTCCACCGAACTGCTTCCCGACCTGAAGTCCGTCTCCCCGGATCTCGTCGTTTCCGACATCCTCACTGCCGGAGGCGGATTGGCCGCCGAAAGACTTGGCATCCCCTGGGTGGAACTCTCGCCTCACCCGCTGTACTCACCTTCACGGGGGTTGCCGCCGATCGGCAGTGGGCTCGCGCCCGGCGTCGGAATTCGTGGTCGACTCCGCGATACCCTGATGCGCGCAGCGACGGGACGTTCGATCAAGCAAGGGTTGGCCCAGCGATCCCAGGCCCGTGTCGGTGTCGGACTGCCCGCTCTGGATCCCGGTCCGCAAGCGCGGCTGATCGCAACACTTCCGGCACTCGAAGTGCCTCGCCCCGACTGGCCGGAGCGCGCTCACGTCGTCGGACCGCTTCTGTGGGAGCCGACCGAGGTGATTCTGGATCCACCGCCAGGTGACGAACCGCTGGTTATGGTGGCGCCCTCCACGGCGCACACCGGCGCAGTGGGAATGTTCGAGGGCACGGTCGAAGGACTCGGCGGAGCCGGTGTGCGGCTGATTGCGTCGATGCTCGACGGGGCTGAAGGTGAGCATCCTGATTGGGTTCGTGCAGGTCTCGGACGCCAGGACGCGATGCTGCGTGACGCGTCGGTGTTGGTATGTGGCGGCGGGCACGGCATGTTGGCGAAGGCCCTGCTGGCCGGCGTGCCGACGGTCGTCGTTCCCGGGGGCGGGGACCAGTGGGAGTTGGCCAATCGCGCTGCGCGGGCAGGGACGTCGGTGATCGTGCGGCCCGCAGATGCTCAGTCGATTCGCGATGCCGTACTGCAGGTGCTCTCCGACAAACGATTCGCGGAAGCTGCGAGAGCGGCTGCCGCGACTGCGTCGCAGGTCACCGATCCGGTGGCGGTGTGCCGACAGGTGGTCAACGGAGGTGTGACGGCGTGAGCACGTTGCGCCTGAATGCAGGTGCACCGCTCTGTGGACTACGGTGGCGGCTGTGCGGTTGACCGAATTTCATGAAATGGTGCGCGAAGAGTTCGGGCAGGTACGAGGCGACTCGATGCTGATCGACCATGTACTCCAGAGTCTCGACGGAATGACTGCCGCGGAGGCCGTCGAAGCAGGCTGGGAGCCTCGCGAAGTGTGGCGTGCGCTCTGTGTGGAGTTCGACGTACCACCCGCCCGCCGCTGATTCTTCGGCGTGTCGAACGTCTCCCATCTTCTGTTCGAACACGTGTTCGTCTATGCTGAACCTGTTCGGTGGTGACGCTTCTTTGGTAACTGCGAACTTTCGATGTTCTACAAACGCGGTGACCTACAAACGCGGTGATCGACAAGCGCTAAAGCAAGATCGAAAAGTCTGTCGGTGGCCGGATCTACTCTGATCGCAACACACCAACAGGGTCGGCTCAGGCAGGCGCTGAAGAGACGGAGTCTGCTCAGGCAGGCACTGAAGACTGAAACAAGGATGGGGATCACGATGGCACCACAGGCACCTGATCGGGACAAGGCACTCGACCTCGCGTTGGCGCAGATCGACAAGAACTTCGGCAAGGGTTCGGTGATGCGCCTGGGTGAGGGTGTCCGCCAGCCCATCGCCGTCATTCCCACCGGTTCCATCGCGCTCGACGTCGCGCTGGGTATCGGCGGACTGCCGCGTGGCCGCGTCATCGAGATCTACGGCCCGGAGTCCTCGGGTAAGACCACCGTGGCACTGCACGCAGTTGCCAATGCTCAGGCCAACGGCGGCATCGCGGCGTTCATCGACGCGGAGCACGCACTCGATCCCGACTATGCAGCCAAGCTGGGCGTCGATACCGATGCACTCCTGGTCTCGCAGCCCGATACGGGTGAGCAGGCCCTCGAAATCACCGACATGCTGATCCGTTCAGGCGCCCTCGACATCGTCGTGATCGACTCCGTGGCCGCTCTTGTTCCTCGCGCCGAGATCGAAGGCGAGATGGGTGACAGCCACGTCGGTTTGCAGGCTCGACTGATGAGCCAGGCGCTGCGCAAGATCACCGGTGCCATGAACAACTCGGGCACCACCGTCATCTTCATCAACCAGCTTCGCGAGAAGATCGGTGTGATGTTCGGTTCTCCCGAAACCACCACCGGTGGTAAGGCACTGAAGTTCTACGCTTCGGTCCGCCTCGACATCCGTCGTATCGAAACTCTCAAGGACGGTACCGACGCAGTGGGTAACCGCACTCGCGTCAAGGTCGTCAAGAACAAGGTCGCGCCGCCGTTCAAGCAGGCCGAGTTCGACATTCTCTACGGCCAGGGCATCAGCAAGGAAGGCTCGCTCATCGACATGGGTGTCGAGCACGGGTTCATCCGCAAGTCCGGCTCCTGGTACACCTACGAAGGTGACCAGTTGGGTCAGGGCAAGGAAAATGCTCGTAAGTTCTTGCTGGAGAACACCGATATCCGTGACGAGATCGAGAAGAAGATCAAGGAAAAGCTCGGTATCGGTGCTGACGTCACTGCAACCGACGAAGCTCCCGCCGACTTCTGAGTTCAGTCATGAGCTTCGACGACGGTGACAACGGCGAGAATGCTCGTGAAGAGTACGGCGCTCCTCGGCGTCGATCCCGTCAACGATCCGAGAAGCCGTCGCAACGCGCAGAAGGTGGGACGGAGGCGCAGGCCAAAGATGCTTGCCTGCGCCTCCTGACCGACCGGGCGCGCAGCCGCTCCGAACTGGAAACCAAGCTGAGCGGACGCGGCTTCGAACCCGAGATCATTACCAAGGTCCTCGATCGACTCCAGGAAATCGGGTTGATCGACGACGCAGACTTCGCGAACCAGTGGGTTCATTCGCGGCATACGTACTCGGGCAAGGGAAAGCGTGCGCTTGCAGTCGAGTTGCGGCTCAAAGGAATCGACCAGGACACCGCTTCCGAAGCGTTGTCACAGATCGATCCGGAAGATGAACGCGAGCGAGCAGCGGAGCTGGTTCGGCGGAAGCTGAAGAACAAGCCCGTCGATGATCGCGACAAGGTCACGCGTCGACTGGTCTCGATGCTGGCACGCAAGGGATATTCAGCGGGGATGTCCTACGAGGTGGTCAAAGCCGAGATGGCGGCGGTCACCGACTCGTAGCGAAGTGCAGCATTCAGAACAATAGGGCGGGGGTACCACCGAAATTCGGTGGTACCCCCGCCCTGTTGTGTATTCACGCTAACGCGGCTGGATTCGACTCACGGCTCCATCTGATTCACGGCTTGGTCAGGTCCATACCCGGAACCGAAACAGCTGGGTCGGCGGACGGAGCCGCGATGGGGCCCTTGCCCTTTCGCTTCCCGGACCGCAGGCGCTTCTCCACCTTGGTTGCCAGGAAGGTCAGAGCCGAGTTGAGAGCGATCATGATCGCGGCGACCACGATGAGCGCCGGCAGGAAGTTTCCGTAGAAGGTGCCGAGCTGTTGGGCCTGACGCACCAGCTCGACATATCCGATCAGGTAACCGAGGGCGGAGTCCTTCAACGCCACGACCATCTGTGAAATCAGGGCCGGGAGCATGGCGGTAACCGCCTGGGGGAGCAGGATCGTCACCATGATCTGCGTCTTGCGCATACCAAGTGCCTTGGCGGCCTCACTTTGCCCTCGTGGGAGTGAGTTGATTCCGGCACGGACGATCTCGGCGATCACAGAACCGTTGTACAGAGTCAGACCCACGACGACTGCCGCGAGTGCGAGGTACTTGGACTTGAAAACCTCGTATTCGGCGAACACCTGATACGAGAAGATCATCAGAATCAGAACCGGTACTGCTCGGAACAATTCGACGATGACGCCGCAAAGCTTCCGAATGATGTTGTGCTCGGAGAGTCGGCCGATACCCAGTGCAGAACCGAGGATGAGCGCGAAGACGATGGACATCGCAGCCGCGATCAGCGTTCCCCGGATGCCGGGTATCAGATACGTTGTCCACGACGTGGATTCGAGGAACGGATCCCACTTCGCTGCTGTCAGCTGGCCCTTTTCGTCGAGTGCGCGGTAGATGACGTAACCGATTGCGACCATGAGTGCAGCGACGACAAGGGACGCGAATCGGTAGAGATTTCGCGCTCTCGGACCTGGCGCGTCGTAGAGGACTGTTGCGCGGTTGCTCATCGTGAAACCTCGAATCGCTTGCTCAGCTTGCCGAAGATCAAGCCCATGGGAAGTGTCAGGATCACGAAACCGACAGCGAAGATTCCACCGACGACGAAGATCGCCGCTTCGTTTTCGATCATCTTCTTCATCAGCGCTGACGCTTCGGATACGCCGATCACCGCGGCGATGGTCGAGTTCTTGGTCAGTGCGATCAGCACGCTACCCAGCGGTGCTGTGACCGCGCGAAATGCCTGAGGCAGGACGATCAGCCGAAGATTTTGTGCAAACGACAGACCGAGTGATCGGCCCGCTTCGGCCTGGCCGACCGGAACGGTATTGATTCCCGATCGAAGTGACTCACACACGAACGCGGCGGTGTAGACACTGAGGCCGAGGACGGCGAGTCGGAAGTTGTTGTCCACCAGAAAAGTCGGCGAATCCGACTTGGCGAGGTTGACTCCGAGCGTCTGCGAAAGACCGAACAGACAGAACAACAGAATCAGTGTGAGGGGGGTATTGCGGAACACGGTCACGTACGCGGCGCCCAGGAATCGGGCGACCGGGACCGGTGACACGCGCATCGCCGCGATCAGCACACCGATGATGACAGCGCCGATCGCGGAGAAAAATGTCAGCTGGATCGTGGTCCAGAAGGCTTCCAGAAGCTGGTCGCCGTACTTGCTCAGAAGGTTCACTTGCCGTCTCCCCAGATCACGGGATCTCCGTTGGTGGCGTCACGCGCTGCGGCTCCCGAAGTGGGAGCCGCAGCGAGATTGACGGTGAAAAAAGCAGGTCAGTAACGATCAACGGTGGGCGGCGCCGGGATGGGGTAGCCCGAAGCGCCAACGGTGTTGTTGAAGGCTTCTTCCCATGCGCCGGTGGAGATCATCTTCTCGATGGCGTCGTTGATCTTGCCGCGGGTCTCGGAATCGTCCTTGGCCAGGCCGACGCCGTAGTTTTCCGTTGTGAACGGTTCTCCGACGACCTTCAACTGGCCGGGGTACTGTGCGGCAAAACCAGCGAGGATGATGTCATCGGTGGTGACTGCGTCGACAGCGCCGTTGCGCAGTGCTTCGACACAAGCAGAGTAGGTGTCGAACTCCTGAAGTTGGACGTCAGGTACGGAGTCCTTGACCTTCTGAGCCGGAGTGGAGCCAGTCACCGAGCAGAGCTTCTTGCCGCCGCTGAGAGAATCGCGACCGGTGATGTCGGTGTTGTCGGAGCGAACGAGCAGCGATTGGCCGGCGATGAAGTACGGACCGGCAAAGCCGACCTTTTCCTTGCGTGCGTCGGTGATCGAGTAGGTGGCCACAATGTAGTCGACCTCGCCGTTCTGGATCAGGGTCTCGCGTTGGGCTGACGGTGATTCCTTGAAGGTGATTCCTTCGGGCTTCACGCCGAGTTCGTTCGCGATGTACCGGGCTACCTCGACGTCGAAGCCGGAGAACGTCCCGTCCGGATTGCGCTGACCGAGGCCGGGCTGATCGAACTTGATACCGACGGTGAGCGTTCCGTCGGCAGCACTCTGCGATGCGCTCTTTTCTTCTCCTCCACCACAAGCCGTGGCAGCGAACGCGATAGCCATGATTCCGATTCCGAAACGGACGGAGCGATTGATCTTCATGAAGATCCTCTCAGTTGTCGACATGCAAACGGTGCAGTCGAGATGAACGGTGCAGCCGAGGTGAACGGTGCAGTCGAGCAAGTTGTCTTGTGGACGAGGACAGGACTGTCGGAGGGGAGACTGTAATCAGTGCGTGAGGATCTTGCCGAGGAAGTCCTTGGCCCGATCCGACTTGGGATGGGTGAAGAACTCTTCGGGCGTGGTGTCTTCGACGACCTGGCCGTCAGCCATGAACAGCACACGATCGCCGGCTTTGCGGGCGAATCCCATCTCGTGCGTGACCACGAGCATGGTCATGCCTTCCTTGGCGAGGGAAGTCATGACGTCGAGGACCTCGTTGACCATCTCGGGATCGAGAGCGGAGGTGGGCTCGTCGAACAACATCACCTTCGGCTGCATCGCAAGAGCGCGAGCAATCGCGACACGCTGTTGCTGACCGCCGGAAAGCTGCGCCGGGTACTTGTCGGCCTGATTGGCGATACCTACGCGCTCGAGCAATGCCTGCGCCGTCTTCTTGGCTTCGTCCTTCTTCGCCTTGCGGACCTTCATCGGTGCGAGCATGACGTTCTCGAGGATCGTCTTGTGTGCGAACAGGTTGAAGGACTGAAAGACCATCCCGACGTCGGCACGAAGTGCGGCAAGTGCTTTGCCCTCCTCGGGGAGCGTCTTGCCGTCGACGGCAATGGTGCCCGAGTCGATGGGTTCGAGGCGATTGATGGTGCGGCACAGAGTCGACTTACCGGAGCCCGACGGACCGAGGACGATCACCACTTGGCCCTTGGGTACCTCGAGATTGACCTCTTGCAGGACGTGAAGTTCCCCGAAGTGTTTGTTCACCGAGGTCATCGAAATCATGGATGTGGAATCGCCGGAGGTGGTCGGCGTCGTCGCATCGTCGGCTTGGGTCATAAACGAGAACCTTAGGCGTAGTTTGCGTCGACGCCCGTGATTTCGCCATGGTTCTTGCCATATGTAATGGAAATTTTACTGTGACGACGTTTATGTCGCGTTTCGGCTGTTTATCAGGGCGTTATTACACGTCGTAGTGGACGTGAGCTAGGCTGAAGCGTGTCACTGATCGACGAAATGTCCCCTGCACTTCCGGAGCCGACTGCAGTTCCGGAGCCGACTGCGAAGTCTGTTCGCACCTACGAGGTGCGGACGTACGGCTGTCAGATGAACGTCCACGATTCCGAGCGACTGTCCGGTCTGCTCGAGGACGCCGGGTATTCGAAGGCGGAGACCGGAACCGATCCTGATCTTGTCGTCTTCAACACGTGTGCGGTCCGCGAGAACGCGGACAACAAGTTGTACGGCAACCTCAGCCAGCTCGCCCCGAACAAGGAGGCGAACCCCGACATGCAGATCGCGGTCGGCGGGTGCCTGGCGCAGAAGGATCGTGACACCGTCGTCAAGAAGGCGCCGTTCGTCGATGTCGTCTTCGGCACTCACAACATCGGCTCGCTTCCCGCGCTGCTCGACCGTGCGCGTCACAATCAGCGCGCCGAGGTCGAAATCCTCGACGCACTCGAGGCGTTTCCGTCGACACTGCCAGCCAAGCGCGAATCTGCTTATGCAGGTTGGGTTTCCATATCGGTGGGCTGCAACAACACGTGCACGTTCTGCATCGTTCCGGCCCTGCGTGGCAAGGAAGTGGATCGACGTCCCGGCGACATCCTGGCCGAGGTGCAGGCACTCGTCGACGAGGGTGTCTCGGAAGTAACCCTGCTCGGACAGAACGTCAATGCCTACGGCGTGTCGTTCGCCGATCCGGAACAACCGCGCGATCGCGGAGCCTTCGCCTCCCTCTTGAAGGCATGTGGACACATCGACGGCCTCGAACGGGTGAGGTTCACATCGCCGCACCCGGCAGAATTCACCGACGACGTCATCGAAGCGATGGCAACCACTCCCAACGTCTGCCCGCAGCTGCACATGCCGTTGCAGTCCGGTTCGGACAAGGTTCTCAAAGCGATGAAGCGCTCGTACCGCAAGTCGAAGTACCTCGGGATCATCGAGAAGGTGCGCGCCGCAATGCCGCACGCCGCCATCACCACGGACATCATCGTCGGGTTCCCGGGGGAGACGGAGGAGGATTTCGAGGAGACGCTGGACGTCGTGCGTAAGGCGCGATTCTCCAACGCCTACACCTTCCAGTACTCCAAGCGCCCGGGCACGCCGGCGGCGGAGATGGCCGATCAGCTTCCCAAAGAGGTTGTCCAGGAACGCTACATGCGATTGCTCGCCGTTCAGGAAGAAGTGAACATCGAGGAAAATCGCAAGCTCGTCGGCACCGAGGTCGAACTCTTGGTGGCAGCGGGGGAGGGTCGGAAGAACGCGGCGACTCAACGTCTCAGTGGTCGCGCGCGAGACGGCCGCCTGGTGCATTTCCGCCCCGAGGGAAACCTCGACGGCACAATCCGACCCGGTGACGTGGTGACGGTCGTCGTCACCCACGGAGCCCCTCATCACCTCGTGGCAGATGACGGAGTGCTCACGCACCGTCGGACCCGCGCCGGTGATTCGTTCGAAAAGGGCATCACACCCAAGACCCCGCCCATCGGCGTAGGTCTCGGACTACCGAAGATCGGTGCCCCGGCCCCACAACCCGTCCAGATGGGATGCAACGCATGACCTCGCAACACGAGAACACGACACCACAGCCGGGCGACGACGCCTTCGAGGGCTACCGCAAGGATCTCGACGACGCGGAACGCAAGGTCGCGGGAGAAATCGATCCGGGTGTGCGCGCCATGGTTGTCGCGGTTGCGGTGCTCGTGCTTGTCGGCACCCTTGCACTGCCCCATGCGGGAGTTGCGAACGGCTGGGATGTGCTCGCGTACAACCAGGACGCGGAAACCGAACGGATTGCACTGTTCTCACGCTTGTTCGTGTGGTTCGTCGTCATCTTCGGCATCGGATTCTCGATGCTCGCGCTGGTCACGCGGCGTTGGAGTCTGGCCTGGGTCGCACTCGCCGGCAGTGCCGTGGCGAGCGCTCTCGGCATGATGGCCGTCTGGTCGCGTCAGACCATTCCCGCCGGTTTCAATGTGGCAGGACCGTCGATCGGGCTGATCATCGGATGGTTTGCCGTCGTGTTCTTGACGTTCCATTGGCTCAAAGTGGTCTGGACACGAACCAACATTCAGCTCGCCGCCGAGGAGCAACGCCGGATCGCTGCGGCCGAAGCCGAGAAGCATCAGGAATGGAACGTCGGCTGACACAGCAGGCCGTCCATCCAAAGCACAAGACAACGCCGGCTGACTCCTTTCGGAGTCAGCCGGCGTTTTTGTTGTCTTTACAGCTCGTCGTCCATTACTCGTTGACGGCGCTTTCGGCAGCTTCGGCCCACTCACGCCACTGCTTGGCCTGAGCGAGAGCCTTCTCGGCGTCCTTCGTCTTGCCGGCAGCCTGAGCCTTGGCGGCCTGCTCCTCGAACTGGCTCACCCGCTCCTTGAACTGCGCGACCCGGGCAAGTGCTTCCGGATCGGTGCGACGCCACTCGGCGTCGACCGCGTCGCGCACCTTGGTTTCGATGGCCCGGAGCTTCGCTTCGAGTTCCTGCATTCGGTCGCGCGGCACCTTGCCGATCGCGTCCCACTTCTCCTGCAGGTCGCGAAGCGCTGCGCGGGCGTTCTCGAGTCCGTGCGCCGGATCGATGTTCGCATTGGCAGCGAGCAGCTCCTCTTTTGCAACCGCGTTCTGCTCGAATTCGGCATCGCGCTCGGATGCAGCAGCGTTGCGCGCGGCGAAGAACACATCCTGAGCGCCCTTGAAGCGCTTCCACAGGTTGTCGTCGGCCTCGCGCGGTGCGCGGCCGGCAGCCTTCCACTCGCTGAGCAGATCGCGGAATTCCCCGGCGGTCTGTCCCCATTCAGTGGAGGTCGACAGCTTCTCGGCGCGCTCGACCAGTTCTTCCTTCGTCGAACGGGCGCTCGCACGATCCCGGTCGAGTTCGGCGAAGTGGGCTCCACGTCGTCGGTTGAAGGACTCACGAGCCTTCGAGTAACGCTTCCACAGTGCGTCGTCGACCTTGCGGTCGATTCCGCGAATCGTCTTCCACTCGTCGAGAATCTCGCGCAGTCGATCACCCGCGGTCTTCCACTGGGTCGACTCCGAGCCGATCTGCTCGGCCTCGACTGCGAGGGCCTCCTTGCGGGCGGTGCTTGCCGCGCGCGACTGTTCCTTCTCTTCCTTCGCGTGCGCTGCGGCCTCGTCGGAACCGGCAACGATCACGTCGAGTCGGCGAGCCAAAGCGTCGAGGTCACCGATCACTGCAGCGGTCGAGAGGGATTCGGACAGAGCGATGGCGGCAGCCTTGGTCTTCTTGGCGTCTCCGGCGCCCGACGTCAGTCGCGCCTCGAGTAGCGAGACCTCGGTCGCGAGGTCGTCGTAGCGACGACCGAAATGGGCGAGGCCCTCGGTGGCGTCGCCGGCCTGCCACGAACCGATCTGACGTTCACCGTCAGCGGTCTTCACCCAGGCGGTTCCGTCTTCCTCGACGCGTCCGAACTTGCTCGGGTCGCTGGCCGGTGCGGCGGTGACGGCATGCGAGGCTGCTGGTCCGGGGCGAGGTGCTCCGGGGCGGGGCGCACCGGGGCGTGGTCCACCAGGTTTGGGAGCGCCGGGTTTGGGTGCTGCCGGGCTCGGGCTGGCCGAACTGCTGTCGGCGCCGGTGGTGGGTTCACTGTTCTCGGTCATCGGTCCTCGTCTCTGCCGCGCGTCACGGCTGCCTGATCGCATTCCTGGTTCCATTGAACCCGGTACTCACGTTCTCCGACTATTGAATCAGGTAAGAGGGTGTGAGGTCGCCACCTCGGGGTCGACTAGCGTGGCAACTGTGTTGACTTCCGCTGTTCTCGTCCCCTCGGCGCCGTTACTCGTGCCGGAATTGTCCGGTGATTCGGCCGAGTCCGCTCAGGTGCGTGCTGCAGCGACAACCGCTGTGCGCCGGCTCGCTCACGAGGCGGTGCACTGGGTGGGCGTCGGCGTCGACTCCGAGAAAGCAGCAGGCGAACACTGGCGATCGGGCGTCGGACGTGGGCAGATCGGTACGTTCGCTGGATTCGGCGCCGATGTCCGGACGTCACTGGACGCGGATGCGGCAGGCGAACCGGTGCCATCTCTCGAACTGTGCGCCCTTGTTGCCGGCTGGCTGCGTGGCCGAACAGACGTGGAGATAACCGTCGACATGCACGTCGTCAGTGCAAAGGCGTCGGCGAATGAATGTCGTGAATTCGGGCAGCAGCTGCGCAAGCAACTCGACAGCGACAACCGACCGCAAGGGCTTCTGATCGTTGCTGACGGTGCGTCCACGCTGACGGCAAAGGCGCCAGGAAGCTTCGACGAGCGCGCCGCGGGTGTGCAGTCGGCCATCGACGACGCCCTGACGGCCGGTGACCCGGAGGCGCTTCTTGCTCTCGATCCCCAGCTCTGCCGGAGTGTCGGAGCCCAGGGGCGCGCGGCGTGGCAGGTCCTGGCCGGTGCCTTTACGGGCTCGTCTCGGTCAGCCCATCCTCGCGCGACGGTCGACTACAGCGATGCGCCGTTCGGCGTCGGTTACCACGTCGGGACGTGGCGGCCGTGAACGTCCCTGAAGAACTTCGCCCGATCGCAGTTGTCGGTCCGACAGCGTCGGGAAAGTCCGATCTCGCGCTGGCACTGGCCGAGGAATTCGGCGGTGAAATCATCAACATCGACGCGATGCAGCTCTATCGCGGCATGGATATCGGGACCGCCAAACTGACGCCGGCCGAGCGTCGCGGGATTCCGCATCACCTGCTCGACGTTCTCGACGTGAAGGAGACCGCCACCGTCGCGCGTTATCAAAGCGACGCGATCGCGATCGCCGAGAATCTGATCGTGGCGGGCAAGGTTCCGGTGATCGTCGGCGGATCCATGATGTACGTCCAGTCTTTGCTCGACGAATGGTCCTTTCCGGCAACCGATCCCGAGGTTCGTGCGAAGTGGGAGGCGGTGCTCGCCGAAGGAGGGGTCGGTGCGGTGCATACGGCGCTTGTTGCTGCTGATCCGGTAGCAGCGGCGTCGATACTTCCGACGGACGGTCGGCGGATGGTTCGGGCGCTCGAGGTCGTCGAGCTGACAGGTCTGCCGTTCGCGGCCTCGGCGCCGCAGATCGGTGACCCTCGATGGGGAACCCGCATTCTCGGCGTGGATCGGGATACGGAAGAACTCGACGCCCGGATTCGGTTGCGAACAGAGCTGATGTTTTCAGACGGACTTGTCGACGAAGTTGCCGTGCTCGTTGAGCAAGGATTGCGTGATGGCGTCACCGCGCCGCGAGCCATCGGCTACGCACAGGTGCTCGCACATTTCGACGGTGAATACGATCTGGCCGAAGCACTCGAACGGACGTTCATCGGGACACGGCGCTATGTTCGCCGACAACGATCATGGTTCCGTCGTGACGCACGCGTGCACTGGCTCGACGGTGCCGATCCGGAGCTGCCCAACTCCGCCTTCGCGGCGCTCGCAGATCGCGGTCTGTAACACGATCGAGCGGATCAGCTATCTTACAGTTAGCTCTTTCGCGATCCATTCGTTTCGCGATCGACGGACTGGAGGACAACGAACATGGCGCAGACCGGGACACACGCGCGACCGAGAGGCCGACGCGCGGGTCGGCTGCCGCTTCTCCTACTGCTCGTCACATTTCTCGCGGTCGGCGGGGTGCTCGTCTATTTTGCGGTGAGTGCGGCCGGGAAGCCCATCAGCGCACCTGTTCCCGAAGCACCCTTCGACGTGGGAGCTCCAACCGATCCAGGGGCGCGTTGGGCGCCTGCGCCAACGGATCTGCCGCCGAACACGCTCGCGATTCCCGATCTCGATGTGCGAGCCGACATCGTGACCAGTGGGTTCGGCGCCAACCGCGGAATGATCCTTCCGCATCCTGACAAGGTTTCGCATTTCACCAACGGTGTGCAGTTCGGATCTTCGGAGGGCACCAATCTTGTTGCCGGCCACGTCGACGACGGTGACCGCACGCACGGCGCCTTGTGGGCGCTGCACCAGATGAAGCCTGGAACACCGATCTATGTCAGTGACGACACCGGAACGATGTTCACCTATCACGCAGCGAGCC
This sequence comes from Rhodococcus sp. BH5, assembly GCF_027583855.1. Taxonomy (NCBI): domain Bacteria; kingdom Bacillati; phylum Actinomycetota; class Actinomycetes; order Mycobacteriales; family Nocardiaceae; genus Rhodococcus; species Rhodococcus sp. BH5. The sequence continues at coordinate 533,050 of NZ_JAJHVW010000001.1, read as the reverse complement.
TGAAGTTGTACGAAAAGGTGGCTTTGCCTGCGGAGTTCTTCTCCGAATCCGGTGCGCCCAGGCTTGTCCTGGTGACCTGCGGGGGCGCGACGGTGCCGGATCCCTCGTTGCCGTCCGGCTTCACCTACGAACAGAACGTGGTGGTCACCGCGTCACCTGCGTAAATCGCTCGGTAGGTCCGGATAGGATGGCGACCATGGATTTCAGTAAGGGCCACGGCACGCAGAACGACTTCGTTGTTCTCCCTGACCTCGACGTTCGGATCGATCTCGAGCCGACGCGAGTTTCAGCGTTGTGTGATCGTCAGCGTGGCCTCGGCGCCGACGGCATCCTTCGTGTCGCCCGGGCAGGCGCACTTGCGGACGCGGGCGTGCTCGGTGCGCTGCCCGACGGCGTCGCTGCCGAAGACTGGTTCATGGACTACCGCAACAGCGACGGCTCCATCGCCGAGATGTGCGGAAACGGCGTTCGCGTATTCGCCCACTATCTCAAGGCCTCGGGCTTGGAGAGCAAGGACGAGTTCGTGGTCGGCAGCCGCGCCGGAGCGCGTCCGGTCGTGGTGCACGGCTACGACGCCACGCATGGTGACGTGACCGTGGCGATGGGCCCGATCAAGGACCTCGGCACCAGCTCGGCAACAATCGACGGCCGCGTCTTCGCCGGCGTCGGGATCGACGTCGGTAATCCGCATTTGGCGTGTGTCGACGAGCACGTGACGGCAGAAGTTTTGAGTGCGCTCGATTTGAGTGTTTCTCCGGGCTTCGATCCCGGGTTCTTCCCGCACGGGGTCAACATCGAGATCGTGACGCCGATCCACGACGGTGGGGTCCACATGCGCGTACACGAGCGTGGTGTGGGCGAGACTCGTTCCTGCGGAACCGGAACGGTCGCAGCGGCGGCCGCGGCGCTGAGGTACGACGGCCGCGATGAAGGCTCGGTACTGGTGCGCGTGCTCGGTGGCGAGGTGCAGGTCACCGTCGAAGGCGGCAAAGGGTCGTTGCGGGGGCCCTCGGTTCTGGTGGCGAACGGGACGATCAGCGATGCCTGGTGGCAATCGCTTGTGTGATATCGCCCGCGGGAAATACGCCTGCAGGAAATACGGATGCACCGTGGCCAGGTTTCGTGGGACCATGGATCTTGTATGACGAACACACATGAAAACGAAGAGTCCACCGCTCACGAGCAGTCCGAGTACGCGCAAGCCGAATACACGGCAGCGTCCGCATCGGGCAACCCGTCGACCGGTGAGATGCAACTCGCAGATCGCGGCGCCCTGCGCCGCGTGGCCGGTCTGTCGACCGAGCTCGAGGACGTCACCGAAGTCGAGTACCGCCAGCTTCGACTCGAAAGAGTTGTCCTGGTCGGCGTCTGGACGCAGGGAACTGCCGAGCAGGCCGAGGCGAGCATGACCGAGTTGGCCGCACTTGCCGAGACGGCCGGCTCCGAGGTCCTCGAAGGACTGGTTCAGCGTCGCGACAAACCTGACGCTGCCACCTACATCGGTTCCGGCAAGGCGCAGGAACTGCGCGAAGTTGTGCTGGCGACCGGTGCCGACACCGTCGTCTGCGACGGTGAGCTGACGCCGGCGCAGCTCACGGCGCTGGAGAAGATCGTCAAGGTCAAGGTCATCGACCGGACAGCTCTGATTCTCGACATCTTTGCTCAGCACGCCACTTCGCGTGAGGGTAAGGCGCAGGTCGCTTTTGCTCAGATGGAGTACATGCTCCCGCGTCTGCGTGGTTGGGGCGAGTCGATGTCGCGCCAGGCCGGTGGCCGTGCCGGCAGTAACGGCGGTGTGGGTCTGCGTGGTCCCGGTGAAACGAAAATCGAGACGGACCGCCGTCGTATTCGTGAGCGCATGGCAAAACTACGCCGCGAGATCAAGGGCATGAAGGCCGCTCGCGACACCAAGCGCACACGTCGACTGCAGAGCGACATCCCGTCGATCGCCATCGTCGGATACACCAACGCGGGCAAATCGAGTCTGCTCAATTCGCTCACCGGATCGGGTGTGCTCGTGGAGAACGCGTTGTTCGCCACCTTGGACCCGACCACTCGCCGCGCAGCACTCGACGACGGCCGCGAGTACGTACTCACCGACACGGTCGGCTTCGTGCGACACCTGCCGACTCAGTTGGTCGAGGCATTCCGCTCGACTCTCGAGGAAGTAACCGACGCGGATCTGCTGCTGCACGTCGTCGACGGTTCGGATCCGTTGCCGACAGAACAGATCAAGGCTGTGCGGGAAGTCGTCACCGATGTTCTGCGCGAGACGGATTCGAAGGCTCCGCCGGAGTTGATCGTGGTCAACAAGATCGACGCGGCAGATCCGGTTACGTTGACGCAACTGCGTGGTCTGTTGCCTGGTGCCGTGTTCGTCTCGGCGCGTACGGGTGAGGGAATCGCCGAACTACGAGCACATCTCAGCGAGGTGCTGGTTCGGCCGGAGGTCGAGGTCGACGTGCTGGTGCCGTACACGCGCGGTGACTTGATGGCTCGAATCCACTCGGACGGAACAATTTTGGAATCGACTCACGAAGAGGCCGGCACGCGGGTGCACGCACGCGTGCCACAGATGTTGGCCTCGGCATTGGTCGAGTACGCACCTAGTGCGTAGTTTCGGGGCCGTGGTCGCGGTGATTGCTGCGACTACGGCAACCGCACTGCTTCCCGGAGCGCTCGCACAGGCGTCGTCGTTCGAACCGAGCGAGTTCGCCCCACTCTGTACGCCTACCGATCCTGCGCTCCAGGAGTTGTCGGGGATGGTCGTCGTCGACGATCGGATCTACGCGATGGGCGACGGCGGCAGTGACGACTTCGTATTCGAAATGGACCTGAACTGTGTTGTCCAGAAACAGATTCCGGTCCCGATAGATCCTTACGACGTCGAAGATCTTGCGGTGAGTGGGCGAACGCTCGTTCTGTCGGACACCGGTGACAACCTCCGGACCCGCGAAACAGTGGCGTTCATCACGATGGACCTCGATTCCGGTGACGGTACGTTGCACCGCCTCACGTACCCGGACGGTGCGCACGACACCGAGTCGATACTGCTAGACCCCGACGGCCACGTTTTTGTCGTGACCAAGGAATTGTTCGGCGAAAGCAGTGTCTACACACCGATCGGGGATCAGAAACTGAGTGACTTGGCGCAGCCCGGCCCGACGCCGCTCGAGCGCGTCGGAGCCGTGTCCCTCGGACCGGAGAAGCCCGTGTCGGTGATGTTCACCGGGGGAGCGGTGTCGTCGGACGGTTCGGCGATCGCACTTCGGAGTTACTCCGACCTGTACCTGTACGAAGTCGTGGACGGCGGAATCGGCGCGACGCTCACCGGTACCGAACCGCTGCGGATCCCGCTCCCGAAGGAGCCTCAGGGTGAGGCGGTGGCATTCAACGATGCGGGCGATGTTCTGATCGGTTCTGAATCTGCCGGCGGAGCGTTGCCGCCGGTGTACGTGATGCGAGCGCTCGTGGACGCGACAGAAGCGACGGCTGACTCGTCTGACGGTTCGGTCGGTGTCGGGGTCGATCCGTGGACATTCGTGTGGGCCGGGTTGGTCGCGGCAGGATGTGCGATCGGGGGCGCGGCGTTCGTGAGATTTCGACGACGCCGCTGATTCCCAAATAATTCCACGAATTCGCAGACCGCCGGTAGATGTGGATACTGGAACGAATGCACGGGCATCAACTCCTGACGCGGCTCTCGCGTATGTCACTCGAGCACGGACACATCACCGCAGTGCTGCTCGTGGGTTCCGTCATCGTCGGCGTCGGCACGTTGCTTCTGCTTCGGTGGTTGCCGCGTCGGGCCGCGTTGGTTGCGCTAGTTCTGTCAGTGCTCGGATCAGCCACCGGTGCGACGTTCGTGTGGCTCAGCTTTCGGCCGCTGCCCGCGCAGCTACCGGCGTCGAATTTTGTCTGGATAGCGCTGGCGATGTTCGGAGTCATCGGCGCCGCACTCGTTCTCCTTCGGCGCCCAGGGCTTGCGCGTGGCCTTTCGGTGACGGCATTCGCCGGGCTGGCCGCGATCGTCGCAGTAGGTCAGGTCAACGCGCAGACCGGCACCTATCCCACACTCGGCTCACTGGTCGGGCACTGGCCGGTGGGCTCGGTCGAGAACGTTGCCTTCGATTCGCTCCCCGGGGCCGAACCTTGGGTACAACGGGGACTGCCCACCGAAACTCATTGGCAGGTTCCGGTGCGGATGCCGAGCAACGGTGTCGTGACGGAAGCGGCGATTCCAGGAAACGTTTCGGGATTCGACGCGAGGCCTGCGACGCTGTATCTCCCGCCGGCCTATCTTGCCGATCCGCGTGCCGAGTTGCCCGTACTGGTGTTGGTGGCGGGTGAGCCCGGCAGCCCCAGCGACTGGCTGGACAGTGGCCGGCTCGCGACCACCGTCGACGCCTATGCGTCGAGGCATTCCGGGCTTGCTCCCGTGGTGGTGGTGCCCGACGCGTTGGGGGACTACGACGCCAACCCCGGCTGCATGGATTCGGCGCTCGGCAACGTCGCGACGTATCTGGACCAGGACGTCCCGAACTGGATCGAATCGAACCTTCAAGTGAATCCGGACGCTGCGCAATGGGCTATCGGTGGGTTTTCGTACGGCGGGACATGCGCGATCGAAATGGCCGTGAACTTCCCGGACCGATACCCGTCGTTCCTGGACTTCTCCGGCCAGGACGAACCGTCGACCGGTGACCACGAGGACACTGTGGCTGCGATGTTCGACGGCGACGAAGACGCTTTCGACGCGGTCAACGCCCGAGACCTGATGGCGCAGAATCGGTATCCGCAGTTGTCTGGTGTATTTGTCGCGGGTGAGGACGACGACATCTACCGCCCTCAGCAGGAGATCATGTTCGAGGCTGCACGCGCCGCCGACATGAACGTGGACTACTACACCCTTCCCGGCGGGCACTCGGGTGATGTGTGGGGCACTGCTCTGGAACTCGAAATGGACTGGCTGGGCCGGACACTCGCACTGACTCCGTGAGAGTGTCCGGCCCGCTACACAGCACCGACTGACATCAGGTCAGGCGTCGAGATCAGCGGCTACCAGCTCGGCGACCTTGGCGAGTGCGTCGGCGTCGTCGGACTCGATGGTTACTTCGGTGTCCTTGGCGGCTCCGAGCGTCATGATCATCAGTGCCGAACCTGCATCCACGGGTTCGCCGTCGGCGACTGCGAGGGTGACCGTGGCGCCGGAGGCTCCGACTGCTTCGGCGATGAGAGCGGCGGGGCGGGCGTGGAGGCCGACTGCGGAACCGACGGCAACTGTCTTGCTGGGCATGGGATCTCCTCGTTGTAGAACTGTCGTTGCGGACGTTATGGGGTGTTCGGGCAGATCTGGTGACTCGGGTGGTGACTGCAGTGTTGCCTGCTGTCGATCATGCCGCAGCGGGCACGATTTCGGGGTCGAGTTCGGCATCGGACGGCCCCTTGCGGAAGAACTCCTTGGCTCCGACGACGGCGAGCGCAGCTACCACGGTTCCCGCGGCGAGCGAGACCAGGAACCAGCCGATTCCGCCGACTGCGAAGAAGACGAAGATGCCGCCGTGCGGGGCGCTGAGAGTGACGTCGAAAGCCATGATCAGCGCGCCGGTGACCGCGCCGCCCGCCATCATCGAGGGGATCACGCGAAGCGGGTCGGCAGCGGCGAACGGAATCGCGCCCTCGGAGATGAATGCCGAACCCAGCAACCAGGCAGCCTTTCCGTTCTCCCGTTCGGCTTCGCTGAAGAGCTTGGGACGCAGCACCGTCGAGGCAAGTGCCATGGCAAGCGGCGGAACCATACCGGCAGCCATGACAGCCGCCATGATGCGCAAAGTGGCCGGGTCGTTGACGTTGAGTCCGGCGACGGCGAAGGCGTAAGCCGCCTTGTTGACCGGTCCACCGAGGTCGAAGCACATCATCAGGCCGAGAATGATGCCGAGGAAGATGGCCGAGCTGCCGGACAGTCCGTTGAGCCAGTCGGTGAGACCGGAGGTGATCGCGGCGAGCGGACGCCCGAGGACGATGAACATCAGTGCTCCGACGACCAGCGTCGCGAACAGCGGGATGATTACCACCGGCATCAGGCCTCGCAGCCACTGCGGGACGGCGATCCGGCCGATGTAGAGCGCGACGACACCGGCGATGAGACCACCGACCAAGCCGCCGATGAAACCGGCACCGACGAACACGGCGACCGCGCCGGCTGTGAAGCCGGGAGCGATGCCAGGCCGGTCGGCGATGGCGAAGGCGATGTAGCCGGCCAACGCGGGCACCAGGAAGCTGAATGCCAACGAACCGATCTGGAACAGCACTGCGCCGAGATAGGTGGCCAGACCACCGTCGGGAAGGTTGGTGATCGAGTTGTTGAGAACGATGTCCTTGGCCGGACCGGAGATCTCGTATCCGCCGAGCAGGAAGCCGAGTGCGATCAGCAGACCGCCGGCCGCGACGAACGGGATCATGTAGCTGACACCGGTCAGGAGGACCTGACGGAGGTGGGTGCCGAACCCTACGGAACCGGCATCGGAATCCGCGGCCGCTGCGGCGGTGCCGTCAACGGTGGCGGCGGCGGGATTCTCGGAGGCGCGCAACGCTTCTGCGAGCATCTTGTCCGGCTCGTTGATTGCCCGCTTGACACCGGAAGCGACGACGGGCTTACCGGCGAATCGTTCGCGGCCCTTCACTCCGACGTCGGTGGCGAAGATGACCGCGGCGGCTCCGGCGATCACCGAAGGGTCAAGGGGGGTGCTTCCGCTCGAACCTTGCGTTTCGACGTGAACCTTGATGCCGGCGCGTTCACCCGCGGCGACGAGTGAGTCCGCCGCCATGTAGGTGTGAGCGATTCCGGTCGGGCAGGCGGTGACCGCGACGATGTGACGCTCCGCGGGCGCTGGTGCCGGGGTCTCCCCGGTAGCGTGTTTCCCGGTGGAAACAGGTGCCGGGGGTGTCGCTGCCGCAGCCTTTGCTGCAGGATCCTTCGGTGCGGGATTGAGTACCTCGTCGACCAGTCTCACGATCTCGTCCGGCGTCGACGCTTCACGAAGTGACGTGACGAACGCGGGCCTGACGAGTGCTCGGGCCAAGGAGGAGAGCAGCTTCATGTGCTCGGCCCCGGCGCCTTCGGGTGCCGCGATCAGGAAGACCAGATCGGCGGGGCCGTCGGGTGCACCGAAGTCGACCTTCGGATCGAGTCGAGCAAACCCCAGGGACGCGGACGAGACAGCCTCGGCGCGGCAGTGGGGAATTGCGATTCCGCCGGGCAGTCCGGTCGCGGACTGCGCTTCGCGAGCGAGTGCGGCATCGACCAGTCCCGCGGCGTCGCTCGCCCGTCCTGCTGCAGTCAATCGCGCTGCGAGAGAACGAATGACATCTTCCTTGGTCGAACCCAGGTCGGTGTCGAGTGAGATCAGTTCGGGACTGATGATCTCCGGGCCGGAACTGCCGGCTGCGGTGGTATCGGACATGTCAGGTTCCTTAGGGCGTCAGGCGAGTTCGGTGGGGACGGGGATGGGAGAGGCGGCATCTGCTGCAGATACCGAAACCGCTGCCAGATCGATCTGTTCGGGTGTGGGAAGGGTTGTGCCGGGAAGGGAGGCAGCGGCGCTTCCGTAGGCGACCGCGTGACGTAGCCGCTCGGATTCCGAGCCGCCGCCCGCTTCGGCGAGGATGTAGCCGGCCAGCGACGAATCGCCTGCGCCGACGGTACTGACTGCGACAATCGGGGGAGCGGTGGCGATCCACGCGCCGTCGGCCGTGACGAGGACGGCACCGGCTGCGCCGAGCGTGGCGAGCACGCTGCCGACGCCGCGATCGACCAATCGCTGCGCCGCCGTGATCGCAGGCCCGGGATCACCGTTCTCGGCAGCACGTTCGAGGACGTGGCCGTCGACGCCGGTCAGTTGCGCGAGTTCCTCGCCGTTGGGTTTGAGCAGGTCGGGTGCCGAGCCGGGGAAGCCTTCGGCGAGTGCTGTCAGTGGGGCGTCCGAGGTGTCGACCGCCACCTTGCACGGGTGATCGCGCAGCGCCGCGACAAGTTCGCCGTACCACCCCAGCGGAACGCCGGGAGGCAGTGAGCCGGACAGCGCGAACCACAGTGCGGTATCGGCGCGGGCGATCAACTCCTGTGCCAGGGCGTCGAGCGTCGAACCGGACAGCGTTGCGCCGGGTTCGTTGATCTTCGTCGTGGTCCCGTCCGGTTCCGCGATGGTGATGTTGGTGCGAGCCGGACCCGTTGTGGCGACGCCGATGTGGGGAATCCCACCGGCTGCGAGCGCCGAGAGCAAGGGATCGCCACCATTTCCCGGTAGCACCGCGAGCACGTCGAGGTCGGCTGCGGCGAGAACACGCGCCACGTTGACCCCCTTGCCGCCGGGGTCGCTGCGAGTGGAGTGGGCGCGTAGGACGGAGCCTCGTTCGAGCCGTTGCTCGAGTTGTACGGTCCGATCGATACTCGGGTTGGCTGTCAGTGTGACGATCATGCGATCACCACCTCGATTCCGTGGTCGTGGAACTCGGATGTGTCTGTGGGACTGATCTCTTCGTCGGTGATGAGGACGTCGATGCTGTCGAGTGGTGCGAAGCTGATCAAGTGCTCGCGGCCGACTTTGCTGGAATCGGCCACCACGACAACGTGATTGGCGGCCTTGACCATCGCTCGTTTGACGGCGGCCTCTTCGCTGTCCGGGGTGGAGAGTCCGTGCCCGACGCTGATCGCGTTGGTTCCGACGAAGGCGACGTCGACCCGCAACGTGCTCAGCAGGCGCAGAGCGTCCTCGCCGACCGCGGCTTGCGTCACCCCGCGTACTCGTCCGCCGAGCAGGATCAGGGAAATCGAGTTCATCGATGCCAGTCGTGCGCCGATCGGCACGGAATTGGTCACGGCCGTGAAGTCGTTCTCGGTCGGTAGTTCGGGGATCATGCGGCCCGTAGTCGTGCCCGCGTCGAAGATGACGCTGCCGCCGGTAGGAGGGAGATAGGTGACCGCGCAGCGGGCGATCCGGTCCTTCTGTTGCGCGCGGGTCTGATCGCGTTCCGCCATGCCCGGTTCGGTCACATGGAGGGATCCGGTCGGAACGGCGCCGCCGTGTACACGCCTGATCTGTCCGATCCGCTCGAGGAAGGCCAGATCGCGACGCACGGTCTCGGTGGTCACACCGAAGGTCTCCGACAGCGCCGCCACGGACATGCGTCCGCGCTGCGACACCATGGTGCCGATCGCTTGTTGGCGTTCTTCCGCGTACACGTGCTCTCCGATTCCGAAATGTGATCCGACGGTGCGTTGTGGATCACAGTGAATGTTGCTTTATGTTGTTTTACGCCCGAGTGTGTTGACATGTCAAGACTTGGGAGTAATCTTCGTCACAACGAAGGTGAGGGCTTTACACGCTCGAGGTGATCCGGTGTGACACCGGGCCCATCGCTCAAGGAGGACAGATGACCGAACAGCTCAACCGAATCACCGTGCACGGCACCCCCGTCGTGCCCGGAATTGCCTACGGCCCGGCTATCTGGCCGTCCAGCCGACCAGAACTCGTCACCGATGCGCCCGCACTCGACGAGGCCGATCGAGAGGCCGCTGCAGACGCCTTCGTCGCAGCAGCGAAGGCTGTCGAGAACCGCCTTCTCGGACGGGCTGCCGAAGCCACAGGCGCGGCCGCCGAGGTCTTGCAGGCCAACGCGGCGATGGCAGCCGATCGCGGCTGGATCGGGGCGGCAAAGAAGTCGATCGCCGGCGGAGTGCCCCCAGTGCAGGCTGCGATCGCGGCGACGGAGCAGTTCGTGGTGCTGTTCACCAAGGTCGGCGGTGTGATGGCCGAGCGCGTCACCGATCTCGAGGACATCCGCGACCGCGTGATCGCCGAACTCTCCGGATTGCCCGAACCCGGAGTTCCGATGCCCGAGACGCCGTCGGTGCTGTGCGCGGACGATCTGGCTCCTGCGGACACCGCGGGCCTCGATGCAACCAAGATCATCGGACTCGTGACCATCTTCGGCGGCCCGACCAGCCACACGGCAATCATCGCGAGGCAGTTGGGCATCCCGTGCATCGTGGCTGCGAAGGAATTGGAATCCATCGCGGCCGGAACACCGATTCTGATCGACGGAACCACCGGCGACGTGATCGCGGAGCCGGATCCCGAACAGGCGCGCGAACTGGTCGAACAATCCCGGATCGATCGCGAACGCGTCAGCACGTGGACCGGACCAGGCCGGACGTCGGACGGTCGGCCGGTAGACGTTCTCGCCAATGTTCAAGACGGCGCGGGCGCTCGCGCCGCGGCGTTGACCGCAGCGGGAGGCATCGGGCTCTTCCGGACCGAACTCTGCTTCCTCGGCCGTGAGACCGAACCGACCGTAGACGAGCAGGCGGCGATCTACGCCGAAGTTCTCGAGGCCTTCGCAGGCAAGAAGGTCATCATTCGCACGTTGGACGCGGGTTCGGACAAGCCGCTCAAATTCGCCAACCACCAAGAGGAAGCTAATCCGGCCCTCGGCGTTCGTGGGGTCCGAATCGCCTGGCAGGACATGGGGATTCTCGACCGCCAGCTCGACGCGATCGCCGCAGCAGCGGCGTCGACGAACTCGTCGCCGTGGGTCATGGCGCCGATGATCGCCACCCCGGCCGAGGCGAAACGCTTTGCCGATGCGGTGCGGGCACGCGATCTCGTTCCCGGAGTCATGGTGGAGATCCCGGCGGCGGCGCTGCTGGCCGACCAGATTCTCGAACACGTCGAATTCCTCTCGATCGGTACCAACGACCTCGCTCAGTACACGATGGCCGCTGATCGGATGTCCTCCGAACTCGCCGACCTGACCGATCCATGGCAGCCCGCGGTGCTCGCCCTTGTCGCACGTACGGCCCAGGCCGGTCAGGCGGCAGGCAAGCGTGTCGGCGTCTGCGGTGAGGCGGCCGCCGATCCACTGTTGGCCTGCGTACTTGCCGGTCTCGGCGTTTCCTCGCTGTCGTGCGCTGCGGCATCGGTAGCGGGTGTGGGAGCGAAGGTCGGGTCCGTCACCATGGCGCAATGTGAGGCGGCTGCGGCGGCCGTGCTGGCAACCGGTGATCCCGTGGCAGCGCGCAAAGCGGCGGCTGACGCAATCAGCTGAAGTGGTTTCGTCGGTCTCGGTCGGAGACCGAGCGCCTGACCTCTAGTATTTCGACCTGTGATCGAACGAGAAACAATGACCGGGACCGGCGGAATCGGCTGGACTGTCCACGGAGACGGCAAGCGGATCGCCGACGGCGCCGTCGTGGCGCCGGACGAACGACTGAGTTGGCCGCGCACCATCGGGATCGGGATGCAGCACGTCATCGCGATGTTCGGAGCGACACTGCTCGTTCCGACCATTACCGGCTTTCCCGTCACGACGACGCTGTTGTTCTCGGGTATCGGCACCGCGCTGTTCCTGCTCATCACCCGGGGCCGGATCCCCAGCTATCTCGGTTCGTCCTTCGCGATCATCGCGCCGCTGACAGCGTCAGCAGGGTCAGGCCCGGCCGCGCAGCTCGGTGCCGTCATGGCCGTCGGCATCGTGTTGATGTTGATCGGCGTCGCCGTACGTCTGATCGGCAGCCGGGTCATCGACGCCGTCATGCCGCCGGTAGTGACAGGCGCCGTCGTCGCGCTGATCGGTCTCAACCTCGCTCCGACGGCGGTCGGCTCCTTCGAATCGCAGCCGCTGATCGCCACGGTGACGCTCGTTTCGATCCTGCTGGTCACGGTCGTCGGTCCCGGGCTGCTCGGCCGGTTGGGCATTCTGGTCGGCGTAGTGATCGGCTGGGTCTTCGCCGCGGTCATCGGTGGTCTCGACAGTGAACGAGTGTCCGCTCTGCGCGAAGCCGACTGGTTCGGGCTGCCGAGTCTGCACGGACCGTCGTTCGACTGGTCGGTGATCGTGCTCGCGCTGCCCGTGGTGATCGTTCTGGTCGCCGAGAACGTCGGACATGTCAAGGCGGTGTCCGCCATGACGGGTAAGTCCCTCGATGATCTGGCCGGCAATGCGCTGTTTGCAGACGGTCTCGCCACGACCTTGGCGGGCGCCGGCGGCGGATCCGGAACCACCACGTATGCCGAGAACATCGGGGTCATGGCAGCGACGCGTGTGTACTCGACCGCGGCGTACTGGGTAGCGGCCGCCACCGCCGTGATCCTGGCATTTTCGCCCAAATTCGGTGCACTGGTCTTCACGGTTCCGAACGGCGTCATCGGCGGTGCGACGATGGTTCTCTACGGACTCATCGGCATTCTCGGTGTGCGCATCTGGATGGAAGCGAAGGTGGACTTCACCGATCCGGTCAACCTGACCGTCGCCGCTGCCGCACTGGTTGCCGGCATCGGGAACCTGACGCTGACCATTGGTTCGGTCGAGCTGGGCGGCATCGCTTGGGGGTCGATCGGCATCCTGGTCGCCTACCCGATCATGCGATACCTCGCCAAATTCCGTACTTCGAGTAACAGATAACCGCTACAGTCACGAATCGTGATCGTTCGGGTCATCGACGGGTATCGCAACAGGTTCTACCGTCGGAGGCAGTGACGTGGGCCCGCGAACTTCGGCGTGCCCAGTCTCAGCGAAAACATCCCGACCGGGTACATCGTCCCCACCGGGTACATCACTGAAGTGCCGTATATCGAATTGCAAGGAGTCGGCGTGGAGCGCACCCTGTCCGAACCGGAACATGAACTCTTCCGGGAGTCGTACCAGAAGTTCTTGGCACAGCACGTGGCACCGAACCACGAGAAGTGGGAAGAGCAGAACATCGTCGATCGTGACGTCTGGGTCGAGGCCGGAAAGCAGGGATTCCTGGGAACCGCGGTACCTGAGGAATTCGGCGGCGGCGGTGTCAAGGATTTCCGCTACAACGCGATCATCACCGAGGAAACCACCAAGGGTGGCTTCAGTGGTATCGGCTTCACGCTGCACAACGACGTGGTGGCGCCGTACCTCCTGGAGTTGACCAACGAGGAGCAGAAGCAGCGTTGGCTACCCGGATTCGCGTCGGGTGAGCTGATCTCGGCGATCGCGATGACCGAACCGGGTACCGGTAGCGACCTGCAGGGCATCAAGACGAAAGCAGTTCGCGACGGGGACCACTGGGTACTCAACGGTTCGAAGACCTTCATCACCAACGGAATCAACGCCGACATCATCATCGTTGTCGCGTGCACCGACCCGGACAAGGGTGCTCAGGGCTTCAGCCTCCTCGTGGTCGAGCGGGACATGCCCGGCTTCGAGCGAGGACGCAATCTCGACAAGATCGGCATGAAGGCTCAGGACACCGCCGAACTCAGCTTCACCGACGTACGCGTTCCCGCTGCCAACCTGCTGGGCGAAGAGGGAATGGGCTTCTTCTACTTGATGAAGAACCTTCCCCAGGAACGACTCTCGATCGCCGTCGTTGCTGCCGCCGCAATGGAATCGGTTCTCGAGAGCACGATCCAGTACTGCCGTGACCGCAAGGCATTCGGCAAGTCGATCGGCAGCTTCCAGAACACCCGATTCGTACTGGCCGAATTGGCAACGGAGACCACGGCAGTGCGCATCCTGGTGGACAAGTTCATCGAGCAGCTCAATGCCGAGAAGCTGACCGTGCAGGAAGCTGCGATGGCGAAGTGGTGGACCACCGAAGCTCAGGTCAAGCTCATCGACCGCTGCCTCCAGCTGCACGGAGGCTACGGCTACATGAAGGAATACCCGGTTGCCAAGGCGTACATGGACTCTCGTGTGCAGACCATCTACGGGGGCACAACCGAGATCATGAAGGAGATCATCGGACGTTCGCTGAATCTCTGATTCGGGTGATGGACCGCTGATCGTCACGAAAAGACTCTGGGCCCCGGCTGATGCCGGGGCCCAGAGTTTTGTGATCGAGGGTGCGAGCGAACTCAGATCTTCCGCATGACCGTGACAACCTTGCCCAAGATGACGGCGTTGTTGCCGGGAATCGGCTCGAAGAGGTCGTTGTGCGGCATCAGCCACACCTCCTTCTTCGTACGCTTGAACGTCTTCACGGTGGCTTCGCCGTCGATCATTGCGGCCACGATGTCACCGTTCTCGGCGACGTTCTGCTGACGGACGACAACCCAGTCGCCATCGCAGATCGCTGCATCGATCATCGACTCACCGACAACCTTGAGCATGAAGAGCGAACCTTGGCCGACGAGCTCGCGGGGGAGTGGAAACACATCCTCCACAGCTTCCTCGGCGAGGATCGGTCCGCCGGCAGCGATGCGGCCCAGGATGGGGACGAACGCCGGCTCTGGCAGCGGGTCGGCACTGTTGTACTCGCCGGAATGCTTCGACACCGACGCGATGGCGGTATCGGCCGCAACCTCGTCGAGACCCCGAACATCGACTGCACGAGGGCGATTGGGATCGCGTCGAAGGAAGCCCTTGCGCTCCAACGTTCGCAGTTGATGCGCGACCGACGACGTGGAGGTAAGCCCCACCGCATCCCCGATTTCGCGAATGCTCGGCGGATACCCGCGCTCCGTCACCGAATCGCGGATCACTTCGAGAACGCGCCGCTGACGCTCGGTGAGCGTCTCGCTCGACGGAGACGGAACTGCAGAAGCTCCTGCCTCCGCGGCTGTGCTGGAGCGATCGTCCTTCATGGCCTGTTGCCTCCGTGTCTGAAGAAGTCGTGTCTGAAGAAGTCGTGTCTGAAAACTGCCTGCAAAAGTGCCTGGTGCAAGTCGCGCAGAAACCTGTCGGTGCCTCCTGCCAACATTCGAGCTGTCGACAAACACGGAGGCTTTCGCAATTCCCGCTGTGTGGTCTGACACGAATCTAGCCGGATTTGCTCGCGGTTTCAAACATCTGTTCGATTCGTGTCGCTCCAAGTAGAGACATTGTCGGCCAGGCGTGGTAGAAATTCGAACATGCGTTCCATCGAACGCATGATCGAACACATCGATCGGTGTCGACCAGCGGAGGTCACGATGCGTAACGCAGCACTGAAAAGCAACAGGGTTTTCGACGACGCGATTGGTTTCGACGCGTTTGGTTTCGACGGTACGTCGGCACTGAAGTACCACCCCTCGTTCTATGGGCCCGATGCAGACGCTGTGTCCTTCGAACGGCGCGGAGCGGCCGAAATGCATGGCGTGGCCAGGGATGTCGACAACGAACCGCAGGCGGCCGTCGTTCGCCGGGTTCCGGCGGTGGGCGCGGTTTCAGGTTCGCGTTCATTGCGCGAATCTCCTCGCCGGTGGGACAGCGAGCACGATTCGTCACGCCCGTACGGAGGAAGTTTCGCGCACCGAAACAGGGTCGGTGTGTCACGGGTCGAACATGAAGTGGCCGCCGAGGATGTCAGTTGGAAGACGGTTTTCCTGGGCGCCGTATTCACCGCATTCGCAGTGTTGGCGTTGGTGGGGATCGGCGCTTTGTCGAGTGGTGACGTAGCTGCGACAAACGGCGCGACCGAAGTGGTTCGCGTTGCCGCGGGTGAATCCCTCAGTGATATTGCTGCCAAGGTTGCACCTGGCCAGGCTGTCGGTTCGGTGATCGAGCAGATCATGGATCTCAATGCGATGTCGAGTTCCGGACTGTCAGTGGGACAAACGCTGATCGTGCCGGCCTCGGGGCGCTGACCTACCCCGTACCAGGCGGGGGCGTACCGAGCGTGAGAGCAGTCCGTTCACAGCGAGTAAGCTGTCCACTTGACAGTCCCACCACCTCGGGTGGTCGCGTTGAGTACGTGGATCTGCTCTGTAAATCGTCGGAGGATTTGCAGTCGGTAGCGAATCTGAGTTGCGGCCATTTCGGCGACAACGAAGGAACCCCGATGCATTGCCCGTTCTGCCGGCACCCTGATTCCCGAGTGGTCGATTCGCGCGAGGCCGACGAGGGCCAGGCGATCAGGCGGCGCCGTTCGTGCCCCGAGTGTGGCCGCCGATTCACCACGGTCGAGACGGCAGTTCTCTCGGTCGTGAAGCGCAGCGGCGTCACGGAGCCTTTCAGCCGAGAAAAGGTTGTCAAAGGTGTGCGTCGCGCATGCCAGGGCCGCCAAGTGGACAACGATTCGCTGAATTTGCTCGCCCAACAGGTCGAAGATGCCGTTCGAGCTTCGGGTTCTGCCGAAATTCCCAGTAACGAGGTAGGGCTCGCGATCCTCGATCCGCTTCGAAATCTCGACGAAGTCGCCTACCTGCGATTCGCATCGGTGTACAAGTCCTTCAGCTCGGCTGCGGATTTCGAACGTGAGATCACCGACATGCGCGAGCATGCAGAGACCCGTGCCGCCGAGAAGGCTCCCGGCGCCGAGACCGTTTCCGTCGACTGAGGCCTTCGCCTCAGATAACGCTGAGAGCACAGAGCGGTCTTAGGTAACGCTGAGAACACAAAGCGAACAATCGAACAAATCGGGCACGTTATTCGCTTAGTGTCTACCAGGTACGTTCGTCCGCATCTCGGATCTTCACGGAGGCGTTATGAACTTAGTTGCAGTTCTCGGAGTCGTGAACAGCCTGGTAACCCTCGGGTTCGCCAACACTGTTGCCACCTTTGGCGGTTTCCTCACCAACGTCAACATTCAGACAATCTACTGATCGCGCAATTCTCGCCGAACATCAACGCTTGATCGCTTCGATAGCTTTCAGGACTCGCTTTTCGGAAATCGGTGTGGGTGTACCGAGGGACTGCGCAAACAGGCTCACGCGCAGTTCCTCGATCATCCAACTGATCGCGTCGACATCTCGAGCAGTGCGACGCTCTTCGGGAAGCGAACTCAACAACCGGTCGTACGCTGCGTACACCCGGTCGAGGACATCCATAGCCTGCTGATCTCGTTGTGCACTTGCGGGCAGAGCTTCGAGACGGAATTTTGCTGCGGCAAGATACCGCGGTAAATCGCGTAGGCGGGCCGATCCCAGTTCGGCGACAAATCCCGGAAACAGCAGTGAGGTCAACTGTTCTCGGACGTCGTCGGCTGCCTCGCCGCGCGAGCGGTCCAGCACGACGCTCAGTTGGTGTGCTTGTTCGAGGATCGGAACAATCATGCGCAGGATCGCGGAAACGCGTCCGGCCAGTTCGGAGCGTGCGATCTTCACCAGGGCATCGAACGCTTCAGGCGTGCGTACCGGTCCACCGTGGGCCGCAATCACTTCGTTGGCAGCTGCCACCCGGCAATCTTCGACGAGGGCCTCCAAGCCGCCGTCCGGATTCTGGCCGAGAGCCAGACGCTGCGTGTTCGACAAGCCGGCGGTCACTGCCTTGAGTTGGGTGGGAACGGCCGCGAGGAGAAGCGCCCGCGTACCTTCCCTCATCGCCTGCGCCTGCGCGGCCGGCGTACTCAGGACACGAACGGCAACTCCGCCGTTCTCCGGCACCAGAGCTGGGTAGCCGGTCACCTGCTGTCCGCCGATGGAGCGAGTGATGGTCTGTTCCAATGCGCCCAGGGTTTCGGATGTCCAGACGGTTGCCGCTGCCCGTTCGGTTCCGGTTGCCGCCTTGGCCACTTCCTTCTGCACGCGCGGGGCGAGTGTGCGTCGTAGCTGCGCCAGATCCTTGCCCTTCGCGAGAACCTTGCCCGATTCGTCCTCGACGACAAACGTCATCCGAAGATGGTCGGGCAGCGCGGCGGGATCGAAGTCCTTGGCGTCGATCTGGATCCCGCCCAAGTGCGAGAGTTCGCGGGCCATTGCGGTCATCAACGGCTCGGATCGAGGTTTGACTGCTGCCAACGCTGCGGCGGCGTAGTCGGGTGCGGGCACGACAGCGCGTCGGATGTTCTTGGGCAACGTCTTGATCAGAGCAGTAACCAAATCGACGCGCATACCGGGGACCAACCAGTCGAAGCCGACCGGCTGAAGTTGCGCGAGCAGGCCGACCGGGATGTGCGCGCTGACGCCGTCGTCGTCCTTTCCCGGCTCGAATTGGTAAGTGAGTGGAAACTGCATGTCGCCTTGGCGCCAGGCGTCCGGGTACTCGCCGCCCAGTACTGCAGCTGCGTCGGAGTTGACCACCGTTTCCGGTGTGAAAGTCAGCAGACTCGGATTCTTGCGCCGCTCGGTCTTCCACCACTGGTCGAAATGCTTGGCGGATACGGCTTCCTGGCCGATACGTTCGTCGTAGAACTCGTAGAGAGTTTCGTCGTCGACGAGGATGTCGCGTCGGCGCGCGCGGTTCTCGAGTTCTTCGACGTTGTCGAGGAGTGCACGGTTTTCGTGGAAGAACTTGTGGTTCGTCTGCCATTCGCCCTGCACGAGCGCATGGCGGATGAAGAGATCGCGAGAGGCCTCGGGATCGATTCGTGAGTACGTCACTGCGCGGCCGGTTACCAGAGGAACTCCGTAGAGAGTGACCCGCTCGTATGCCATCGCCGAGCCGCGCTTGGAGGACCAGTGCGGTTCGGAATAGGTCCGTTTCACCAGGTGCGGGGCGAGCTTTTCAGCCCACTCGGGTTCGATACGCGCGGACATGCGCGCCCACAGCCTCGACGTTTCCACGAGTTCGGCGGCCATGACCCAGCGTGGTGGCTTCTTGAACAGTCCCGATCCGGGGAAGATCGCGAAGTGGCTGCCCCTGGCGCCGAGGTAGTCCCGCTTCTCGCCCTCGCGTAGCCCGATATGCGAGAGCAACCCGGCAAGGAGCGACTGATGGATCGCGTTCTCGCTTGCCGGTGTCTCTCCCACTGTCCAGCCGAGACCGCGGGTGATCTGCCGGAGTTGCCCGTGCAGATCCTGCCATTCGCGGATGCGGAGCCAGTGCAGGAACTCGTTCCGGCACATCTTGCGAAACTGGTTGGAGGACAGATCGTTACGTTGTTCGCGTAAGTAGTCCCACAGTTTCAGGTAGGCCAGGAAGTCGGAGTTCTCGACGTTGAAGCGGGCGTGCTTTTCGTCGGCGGCTTGCTGGAACTCGGCGGGCCGCTCGCGAACGTCCTGGATGGACAACGCCGCGACGATGACAAGGGTTTCGTGAAGGCAACCGTTGTTCTTGGCTTCCACCAGCATCCGTGCCATCCGCGGATCCACCGGAATCTGGGCCAGCTCGCGGCCGACCGGCGTCAGTTCGGGGTGGCTGGCCTCGGAACCTCGCGCGATGGCGCCGAGTTCCTCGAGGAGTCCGATTCCGTCCTTCACGGCGCGCTGGTCCGGCGGTTCGACGAAGGGGAATGCCGCGATGTCGCCCAGGCCAAGGGCCGTCATCTGCAAGATCACGGATGCGAGGTTGGTTCGCAGGATCTCCGGTTCGGTGAATGCCGGCCGTGACTCGAAGTCCTCCTCGGAATACAGGCGGATGCAGATTCCTTCGGCGACGCGGCCGCAACGCCCGGAACGCTGACGAGCTGACGCCTGCGAAATGGGCTCGATCGGCAACCGCTGAACCTTGGTGCGCACCGAATATCGCGAAATGCGCGCGGTTCCCGGATCGACGACGTACCGAATGCCGGGAACGGTCAGCGAGGTCTCGGCCACGTTGGTGGCAAGGACGACGCGTCGGCCGGTGTGCGGCGAGAACACTTTGTGTTGCTCGGCGGCAGACAGCCGCGCGTACAGCGGGACGATTTCGGTGTTGCGAAGACGCCGATCGCGTAGAGCATCTGCGGTGTCGCGAATTTCGCGTTCGCCGGAGAGGAAGACCAAGATGTCGCCTTCGCCCTCCGCGCTCAACTCGTCGACCGCCTCGCAGACCGCGTCGACGGGATCGCGGTCGAAGGTGATGTCGCCGGATTCGACGGTCAGTGGCCGGTAACGCATTTCGACAGGGAATGTTCGCCCGGAAACCTCGACGATCGGCGCGGGCTTACCGTCGACAGCGAAGTGCTTGGCGAAGCGCTCGGGATCGATGGTCGCCGACGTGATGATGACCTTGAGATCGGGTCGGCGGGGGAGCAGCTGAGCCAGGTAACCGAGGATGAAGTCGATGTTGAGGCTGCGTTCGTGCGCTTCGTCGATGATCAGCGTGTCGTAGCGTCGGAGCATACGGTCGCGCTGAATTTCGGCGAGGAGAATGCCGTCGGTCATGAGCTTGACGTAGGTGCGGTCCGAGACCTGGTCGGTGAACCGCACGGTGTATCCGACGGCGTCGCCGAGTTCGGTGTCGAGTTCTTCGGCGATACGTTCGGCAACGGTGCGTGCTGCCAACCGGCGCGGCTGTGTGTGTCCGATCAGACCGCGGACGCCACGTCCGAGTTCGAGACAGATCTTCGGGATCTGGGTTGTCTTACCCGAGCCGGTCTCGCCGGCGACGATGACAACCTGATTCTCCGAGATCGCGGTCGCGATGTCGTCCTTGCGCTGACTGACGGGCAGAGCTTCCGGATACGAGACTGCGGGAACATTGGCGGATCGTGCCGCCAACCGTGTGCGCGCCGTTTCGATTTCCTCGGCCAGCGCCACCAAAGCGTCTGGTGTGCGGGCACGGTCGAGTTTGCGACGGAGTCGACTCTCGTCGCGGAGTGAGACCTGCGCCAGCGCGCTCTTCAGGTCACTCCGCTTGGGGGAGAGCGGGGCCGGTGGTGTTGTAGACATGCTGATGACAGCCTATCGAACGCGTTCACAACTACCGCTCGCAGATCGTTTTGATGTGCAAATATCGACCGGTGACGACAAATACCGCAAATGAGTCATCGGTGCCTGTCTTGTCGACGCCGATCGCCGTGCGAGCCCTGAGACTGTTGTTTGCTGTGTTCGGACTTGCCGCTTTGCTGTGGATCCCGATCCGTGACGCGGCTGAGCTGTCTCTGTCGAACTATCTGAGCTACTTCACCATCGAGAGCAACATTCTTGCAGTGATCGTGTTGCTGATCGGTGCAATTCGAGATCCACAATCGCAGGCGTGGCAGTCGATCCGCGGGGCGGTGACGCTGTACATGGTGATCACCGGCATCATCTACGCCGTCCTCCTGGCAGATATCGACGTCAATTTGAACGATGCCTGGATCAACTCGGCACTGCATCGGATTCTTCCGTTGGTCATGCTGCTCGACTGGGTGTTCTTCGCCTCGAGGCACAGGATCTCCGAAGCACGTTCACTGCAGTGGTTGCTGTTCCCGGTCGTGTACGGCGTGTACACGTTGATCCGAGGCTCGATCGTCGACTGGTATCCCTACCCGTTCATGGATCCGCGCCACCAGGGCTATCTGGCCCTGTTCATCGGATTCGTCGTACTGGGCATCGCGATGGCCCTGATGGCGTTGGCAGTCAATGCCGTCGGACGGCTGGGAGCCGGGCTACGCGGACGGAACGCTGCGAAGTCCTAGGGGATTGCCGGAGGCGAGCACCTGCTCGAGGCGGTCCACGTTCGGATGCTTACCGGGGTTCGCCCGCGCGTCCTCGGTGTGCTCGGCGAAGATCGTCAGTCCTGCCGAGGCGGCTTCGGGTGTCAGCGCGCCGTAGACCTGAGCGAGGTGGTTGTACACCTTGACCGAGCCGGACTTTCCGGGCTTGTTCTCGACGGTGTCGAGGACGGTTCCGTCGGCGTCGAGTACCTCGATGGCGGCCAGATGATCGATGGCGGGCAGTGCTGCAAGATTGTCGGCAAAAGTCATGGTCGACAGATTACGGGTGCGCCCGTGAAAGCCGGTGCCGGGCGAGCGCCGTCGTGCGCGGATTTCCGGTGTCGATATAGTCGCAGCACATCGTTTGCACACCAGCATCGTTTGTATTCGAAGGGGACAATGATGGCTTCGGCATTGTGGCACGGGTTCGCGGACATGGGCGCTGTGGAGAAGAACGGCGCGTTTGTCGTCTCTCGCGGTGAGGGCGCGTACATCTGGGACCGCGAGGGCACTCGGTATCTGGATGCGACGGCGGGCCTGTGGTTCACCAATGTCGGGCACGGGCGCACCGAGATCGCGGATGCGGTGGCGGCTCAGTTGTCGAAGATCGCTCATTTCTCCAACTTCGGTGATTTTGTTCCCGAGACCACGCAGGTGTTGGCCGAGCGGTTGGCGGCCATCGCGCCGGTTGCCGGGAGCAAGATCTTCTTCACCTCGGGTGGTTCGGATTCGGTGGACACTGCGGCGAAGCTGGCTCGCCGGTACTGGCACGAGGTGGGGCAGCCGGAGAAGACGATCATCGTCGGACGCCAGAAGGCGTATCACGGAATGCACGTTGCCGGAACGGCTCTCGCTGGTATTCCGGTGAACCGTGAGGGGTACGGCGAGCTGATGGCGGATGCGGCGACCGTCGGCTGGGATGATGCGAAGAGTCTGCTCGAGTTGATCGAGAAGATCGGTGCGAACAAGATCGCGGCGTTCTTCGCGGAGCCGATCATCGGTGCGGGTGGGGTGTATCTGCCGCCGGAGGGGTATCTGGCCGAGGTGCGTGACATCTGCCGTGAGCACGACATCCTCTTTGTCGTCGACGAGGTCGTGACCGGTTTCGGCCGGATCGGTGGTGAGTGGTTCGCGTCCACTCGTTTCGATTTGCAGCCTGACATGATGACCACGGCAAAGGGTTTGACGTCGGGTTACGTGCCGATGGGTGCGGTGTTCATCGCGCCGCGGGTGGCGGAGCCGTTCTATGCCGGTTCGTGGTGGCGTCATGGTTACACGTACGGCGGGCATGCCGGTGCTGCTGCGGCGGCGATGGCGAACCTCGACATTCTCGAGCGTGAGAATCTGCTCGCGGAGTCGAAGCGTCTGGAGGCGTCGTTGCATACGCATCTGCAGCCGTTGGCGGAGCATCCGCGGGTGGCGGAGGTTCGTAGTGGGCTCGGTGCGGTCGCCGCGGTGCAGTTGGCTGATCCGGCGGAGGCGTTGCCGTTCGTGAAGACGCTTCGTGAGCACGGTATTTCGGGTCGCGCGGCGGGTCAGGGTGCGATGCAGATTTCGCCGACGTTCGTCATGACCGATGATCAGGTCGCGGAGATGGCAGCAGCAATCCTCGCAGCTCTCGGCTGAAGTCAGCTGCGGCGCCGAAAGAGTTTCTCGATTCGGCGCCGCACAGCGTTGGGTGCAGGTTCGAGTTCCAGAACCTCTTGTTCCGACTGCTTGGCGTAGGCCTGGGTGTACCGCTCGTGCAGTACCGAGCGAATTTCGTCCGGAGAGTAGGCCCGACGCTGGCGTTCGCCGCGCGCAACGAGAACCCCGGTGGCGGCAACGCCCATTGCACCGGCGAGGCCGACCAGTTTCCAAACGTGCGAGGCGCGTAGAGGAGTACGGAGTTTCATCCCTCTACGCTAGAGGCATGGACCGACGATTGCTTTCGCAGGTGAGTCTCGACGAGGCCGCCGCCGCCACCCGCACGGGCGACATCTGGATCTTTCGCGGAGAGTCGACGGCGGACCGGGCCATTCAGACACTGACCAACAGTCCCGTCAACCACGTCGGAATGTCGGTCGTGATCGACGACCTCCCGCCGCTGATGTGGCATGCGGAACTCGGTCACTCGCTGCAGGACATGTGGACCGGACGCTTCCAGCGTGGTGTCCAACTGCACGATCTGCGATCGGCCGTTCAGGTCTGGGGCGCCAAGTACGGGCAGCGTGGATGGTTGCGCCAGCTCGACCACGAAGTCACCCGGGAGCAGGAAGACGCTCTGCTCGAGACGATCGCGCGGCTGGACGGTACGCCTTTCCCGTCGACGGCCAAGCTTGCTTCGCGCTGGTTCGGCGGCCGAATCCCGAAGCTGCGCAAGAAGTCCGACGTATCGGCAGTAGCCGTCGAGAGCGCCTACTGCGCCGAAGTGGTTGCCAAGACCTATGAAGCGATGGGTCTGCTCGTCGGTAATCGTCGTGTCAACTGGTTCGACCCGGGCAAGTTCTGGAGTGGAGATCAGTTGCCCCTCGCGCCGGGAGTTGCGCTCGGTGACGAGATCTCGGTATCACTGAGTGCACGTGACCTCGAGGCCGGACGCAATCCCGCCGGGTACTCACAAGGTTCGTGACGGCTCGGCGACGACGCGGCCGCCGACTTCGAGCCAACCTTCCGGAGAGAAGGTCGTGTGAAGGACCGATCCGCGTCCCTGGGTGATGAGCAATGATTTCCTCAATCGGTCCGTGATGCGCAGCGCTGCAGATCCGGTCGCCTCGTCCTCGGCGATTCCCATCACCGGTGCGAACATGCGTGCGCGGATGGCAGCTTCGAGCTTGTCCTGCCATGCCCACAGATACGAATGATCCGCCTCGTAGTCGGACGGATCTGCGTCGATGACGTCGTCCACCGTGTCCATCGGATAGATCGCGAATTCCGGTGCCCATTCGGCACGCGCGCGTACCCACGTCAAAGCGCCGGATTGGCGGACGTCGACACTGCCGGCAGGAACGTCGAGGGCGCTCACGCGACGGCCCTGTTCGCCCAGCCACCACGTGGCACCGACGGTCGGGTGTCCGGCGAAGGGGAGTTCTGCTGCCGGAGTGAAGATCTGGACCCGCGCACGCGAGGCGCCGTCATCCGGAACGTCGATGAAGATGGTCTCGCTGTAGTCGAGTTCCTTCGCGACGGCTTGTCGATCCGATTCTGCAACCGTGGACGCGTCGACGATTCCCAGCGGATTCCCGTGCTTGCCGTTCTCGTCCGTGAAGACCCGGACCACACTCACCTCGATACCCATCGGTCCACCCTAGCGCGCGAAAAGCCCTCCCCACCTTCACGGTGGGGAGGGCTCGTCGAACTGCACTGAGGTCCGAGTGATCAGACCTGTGCGGCAGAGAGGATCTCGTTGGCTTCGACAGCCTGTGCGACGCCCGCGACGATGGAACCGGCGCGGATCGCTTCGAAGATGACCTCGCGGTCGACACCTTCCTGGCGGAGGGTGTTCTCGTGAGCTTCGAGGCAGTGGTTGCAGCCGTTGATCGCGGACACTGCAAGCGACCACAATTCGAAGTCGGCCTTGTCGACGCCCGGGTTGCCGATGATGTTCATCCGCAGGCCGGCACGAAGGTCGTCGTACTTACCGTCGAGGTAGCCCTTGGTGCGGTAGAAGACGTTGTTCATGCCCATGATCGACGCTGCGCCGAGAGCGGCGTTGTATGCCTCTGCCGACAGGTTGTCGGCAGCCTCGGAAGCAATCTCCTTGAGCGTGGACGCAGACTTGGTGGCTGCGGCCGTTGCGAGGAGCGTTCCCCACAACTGCTGCTCGTTCAGGACCGTCGTGCGCGCAATGGAACTCAGGTTGAGCTTGAGGTCCTTCGCGTACTCGGGAAGCGAGTTCTTGAGGTTCTCGACGCTCATACTCAGACGCTCGCAGTCAGGAGCTCGCCGGCGTTGATGGTCGGGTCGCCCTTCTTCCAGTTGCATGCGCACAGCTCGTCGCTCTGGAGAGCGTCGAGGACGCGGAGAACCTCGTCGACGTTACGGCCGACGGAACCGGCTGTGACGGAGACGAACTGGATCTCGTTGTTGGGGTCGACGATGAACGTCGCGCGGTCTGCAACGCCGTCGGCGTTGAGGACGCCGGTGGCCTCGGCAAGCTCGCGCTTGAGGTCCGAGAGCATCGGGAAGGGGAGGGTCTTGAGCTCTTCGTGCTGTGCACGCCACTGGAAGTGCACGAACTCGTTGTCGACGGAAGCGCCGAGAACCTGAGCGTCACGGTCTGCGAACTCTTCGTTGAGCTTGCCGAATGCAGCAATCTCGGTGGGGCAGACGAAGGTGAAGTCCTTGGGCCAGAAGAAGACGATGCGCCACTTGCCTGCGTAGTCGTCACTGGTGACGGTGGTGAAGTAGTCATCGGGCTGCTGGGCATCGACCTTGGACAGGTCGCCGCCGATGACAGCCGTGAGGTTGTAAGCGGGGAACTGGTCGCCGATTGTGAGCAGAGCCATGTGTCTCATTCTCCTACGTGTCTCGTGAACAGGAATTTCTTGCGCACACGATCCGGCTGTTCGGACTGTGACGGCCGAACGTGCTGGATCGAGAGGGTTTGTCACCGTCAGCGGGTCGGACGGTTTCGACTGGAGTGTCGAGGTTGTGACCGGCGCTTTTTGGTATGAGTCCATTCTGCATCAAACCGTTCAAAAGGTAAAGGTGATGGGTGGCACTACACTGATAGGCATGTCTGATCAGACTTATCAACCTTCCTTGTCACAGCTGCGTGCCTTCGTGTCGGTCGCCGAGTACCGGCACTTCGGTACTGCCGCAGCGCGTTCCGGTGTGAGCCAACCCACACTGTCGCAGGCGCTGGCAGCTCTCGAGGCGGGACTAGGGGTCAAACTGATCGAACGTAGTACGCGGCGCGTGCTCGTGACCGCGGACGGGCAGCGCTTGCTCGGTCAGGCCAAGCAAATCCTCGAGGCTGCCGACGGTTTCGTCGCGAGCGCGGCCGGCTCCGGCGACTCTCTGACCGGACCGCTACGCATCGGGTTGATCCCGACCGTTGCGCCCTACATTCTTCCGGGGTTGTTGCCGGAGCTGCGCGAGAAGCTGCCGTCGTTGGCGCCGCAAATAGTCGAGGATCAAACGGCGCGCTTGCTTGATGCCCTGCGATCGGGAGCGCTCGACGTCGCGGTGTTGGCGCTTCCTGCCGGAACACCTGGCCTGGTGGAAGTTCCTGTGTACGAAGAGGATTTTGTGATGGTCGTGCCGAACGATCATTCCTTGGCCGGACGTGTCGATCTCACGGCGGACGTGCTCGACGCGCTGCCGTTGCTCTTGCTCGACGACGGCCACTGCCTGCGCGACCAGACGTTGGATCTGTGCCGTTCGGTAGACGCCCATCCGCTTGCCGGCGACACGCGGGCTACCTCTCTCGCGACAGTCGTGCAATGTGTGGCCGGGGGACTCGGGGTGACTTTGGTCCCGGAATCGGCTGTTGCCGTGGAGGTTCGACGCGGGGACTTGTCGACGGCGCATTTCGCTTCGCCGGCTCCAGGTCGCACGATCGGCGTCGTGTTCCGCTCGTCGAGTGGCCGAGCAGAAGGATTCCGTCAGCTGGCCGAGCTGGTCCGTTCGGTCAGCCCGACGGTTCCTCGATGACGTGACTCGTTCGACGTCGACGTGAAAGCTAGTCGAGAGAGCCTTCTTTCGCGGCAATGACGGCTCCGGGATTGAGAATTCCCAGCGGGTCGAGCGCATCCTTGACCTTGCGATTGAGGGCCATGACGTCTTCACCCAACTGTGACGGCAGCCAGTCGCGCTTGAGTCGACCGACCCCGTGTTCGCCGGTGATCGTGCCGCCGAGCGCGATGGCGAGATCCATCACCCGTCCGAATGCGATCTGTGCGCGTTCGGACATGTCCGGGTCTGCGGGGTCGAAGACGATGAGCGGGTGGGTGTTTCCGTCTCCGGCGTGCGCCACCGTGCAGATCAGGACGTCGAGGTCGTCTGCGACGGCTTCGACCCCGGTTACCAGCTGGGGGAGTGCGCGCATGGGAACGCCCACGTCTTCGAGAAGCAGACTTCCCATCGCGAGCACGGCCGGGAACACCGCTCGCCGTGCCGCCGCAAAAGCGTCACCTTCGGCCTGGTCATCGGTGGCGAATACTTCGGTGGCTCCGTTGTTTTCGCACGCCTGAACAATCGTCTCGATTTCCAGCACGCCTGCCGCGCCGGGTGCGTCGGACTGCGCGAGCAGTAGTGCGTGAGCCTTGCGGTTCAGACCCATGCGTACCGAATCCTCGACAGCATTGATACTGGCGTGATCCATGAACTCGAGCATCGCCGGACGCATGTTGCTGGTGATCGCCAAGACCGCGTCGGCAGCTTCTTGTACCGAGTCGAACGACGCGACGACGGTTGATGCGGGCGGCTGCGCGGGAATCAAACGCAACGTGATTTCCGTGATGATGCCGAGAGTACCCTCGCTGCCCACGAACAGTTTGGTGAGTGAGAGTCCGGCGACGTCCTTGAGAAGGGGACCTCCGAGGCTGACAGCTGTACCGTCCGCCAGCACGACCCGGAGTCCGAGAACGTAGTCGGTGGTAACTCCGTACTTGACGCAGCAGAGTCCGCCGGCGTTGGTGGCTGCATTGCCGCCGATGGAACAGATCTCGAAGGACGACGGGTCAGGTGGGTACCAGAGTCCGTGCTCTGCGGCGGCTTTCTTGACCTCCGCATTCATCAAGCCGGGCTGAGTAACCGCCACCCGGGCGACCGGGTCGATCGTGATCTGTCGCATTCGCTCGGTGCTGACCACGATGCAACCGTCGACGGCGCTGGATCCACCGGACAGGCCCGAGCCGGCACCTCTGGGAACCACCGGTACGCGATTGGCGGTTGCCCATCGCATCACGGTTTGGATGTCTTCGGTGCACGTAGCGCGAACCACGGCAGCGGGGTGGCCGGCGGCCGGATCGGCGGCCCAGTCCTGGCGGTAGCCCGCGGTCACGTCCGGATCCAGCAGGACGGCTCCCTCGGGGAGTGCCGCTACCAATTCGTCGAGGGCTGAAGAACTCGCGGGAGTCATACTCTCATCATGCTCGACGGAGTTCGACGATGCGCCAATTCGCGAGACCACAGCCCGAGTCTGTCGCGCCTGATCAGTTCAGCATTGTCCGGCAGCGATCCTCCGAGTTGCCAGTTGAAGCCCTAGCGGCCCTTCTGCTTTCCGGAGAACCGGCCACCCGAACTCTTGGTCCCACCGGACTTGCCGCTGCCTGATTTGCCGCCCGCCTTGGCCTTACCGGAACCGGCGTTGCGTCCGGATATGTTCTTTGCGGTGCCGGCGCCCTTAGCTTTCTGCCCGTTCTTGGCAGCTTCTGCGCGACGCTCGCGGGCCGCGATCTTGGCCTTGACGGAGCCCTTGATCTTCTCCGCCGGCTCACCGTTTCGGCCGCGGGAACTCTGCGCCGTTCGGCCCCGCACGATGCCGATAAGTTCCTCGACCAGATCTGTGGTCTTGGACTCCATCCATGCCAAAGCCACAGGAGCCTCGGGCGCACCGTCCACCGGACGGAAGGTCAGGTCCTTGCGATGGTGGAACCGCGCCAGCGAATGGGGAACCACGACAACTCCGACACCGGCGGCCACCAACTCGATGGCGTCGGCGATGGTCGCGGGTCGCTCGGCGGCGGTCTTTCCGGGACGGGTCGGCCAGTCGAGTCTGTCGTCGAGAGGATCGAGCACTATCTCGTCGGCCAGATCGTCGACGGAAATCTGATCGACAGTAGTGAACACGTGATCTTTCGGTACCACCACCACCGGGGTTTCCGCGTACAGCGAGATGGCGCTGATGCCGGTCCGGTCGATCGGCAGTCGAACCAAACCTGCATCTGCTTCACCGGCGCGAAGTGCAGCTTCGAGTTCGAGAACCGGGAACTGAACAAGTTCCAGACGCACCTCGGGGAGCCGCTCGTGCCACACCCGGACCCACTTGGTGGGCGTCACCCCCGGGGCGTACGCGAGTCGAAAAATTGCCTGACTATCCGCGTCTGTCACCAGGCAAGGCTACCGCCTTGGTAAAAGCACCCGTATCGGCTGGTTACTCTTGTTGCATGACGTCGAACAAAACTCCCCAGACGATGAAGCCGACGACGGCTGCCAAGAAGCTGGGTGTGTACCTGGAAGCAACACCTGCGCAGTTCCAGGAAGGCGACGTGACTCGTGACGAGCTGACCGCTCTGCAGACCGATCCGCCGGAGTGGCTGCTGGAGCTGCGACGCACCGGACCGCACCCTCGCCCGGTCATCGCAGCCAAGCTGGGCGTATCGATCGCCGGCCTGGCCCGCGGCGGCGTCGAAGAAGCACTCACCACGGATCAGATCGCCGCACTCCTCGAAGAGAAGCCCGAATGGCTCGAAAAGGAACGCGCTGTTCAGGCCGAGGTGCGGGCCGAGAACGTTCGCATCAAGGAAAAGCGCGCTGCTCGCCGCAACCAGCCGCGGAAGGCTCGTAGGGGCTGACGCCCCCTGTGCGCCTTTTTGGTAGCGCCGACTACCAGAAAGGCGCACAGGCGCTAGCCTTCTACGACGCTCAGCTCGTCGAACACGATTTCACCCGCGGCATCCGATTCCGGGATGTCGACGACTGCAAGCAGTGCCCATCCGTGATCGCCCTCCGGATCCTCGAGCACCTGCCGCACCCGCCAGAACTCACCCTCTTCGGTGACCTGGAAGAGCGCCGGCCCGCGCGCCGATGGCCCGGTTCCGATTGTTGCGTACTCCTCGAAGTACGGGAGTAGTTGCTCCTCCCACTCGGCGGCGTCGATACCGTCCTCGAGGTTTTCCAGCTCATTCCACTGCCGACGCGACGCGAGGTCGATGCGTCGGAACATCGCATTGCGCACCATGACGCGGAATGCGCGCGGGTTCGCCGAGATGGGACGGGGAATGTCGGCGCCGAACGCAACCTCTTCCGTGTCTGCCTCGGCTCCGGGGTCGGTGAGTGACTCCCATTCGTCGAGCAGGCTCGAGTCGACCTGACGGATCAGCTCACCCAACCACTCGATGATGTCTTCGAGTTCCTCGGTGCGCGCTTCCGTCGGGACGGTCTGTCGCAGCGCGCGGTAGGCGTCGGCGAGGTAGCGCAGGACGAGGCCCTCGGACCGGGTGAGTCCGTAATGGCTGATCAACTCGGCAAACGTCATGGCGCGTTCGATCATGTCGCGCACCACGGACTTGGGGGAGAGGGCGAACTCGGTGATCCACGGGTGGCCACCCCGGTACATTTCGAAAGCCGGGAACAGCAAGTCCGACAACGGTTTCGGCCACGTAACCTCTTCGAGGAGTTCCATGCGCTCCTCGTACTCGATGCCGTCGGCCTTCATCTGTGCCACCGCTTCGCCACGAGCGAAGTGCTGCTGCGCCATCAGAACCTGACGCGGATCGTCGAGCGTCGACTCGATGATCGAGACGACATCGAGTGCGTAACTGTCGGATTCGACGTCGAGAAGTTCGAATGCCGCCAAGGCGAACGGTGAGAGTGGCTGGTTCAAGGCGAAGTCGCGTTGCAGGTCCATCGTCAACCGAGCCATGCGGCCGTACTCGTCGGGTTCGTCGAGGCGTTCCACGATGCCGGCGCTGAGCAATCCGCGATACAGCGAGATCGCTTTGAGGATGTGCTTGCGCTGCGCCGGACGCGATTCGTGGTTGTCCTCCAACAGGTGCCGCATCGCGTCGAAGCAGTTACCCGGGCGGGCAATGACATTGAGCAGCATCGAGTTGCTGACCGAGAATCGCGACACCAACGGCTCGGGCGAGGCGGCGACCAAGCGATCGAACGTCGCTTCGCTCCAGGACACAAACCCCTCGGGAGCCTTCTTGCGTTGAATCTTCTTGATCTTCTTCGGATCGTCGCCGGCCTTGGCGACTGCCCGCAGATTCTCTACTTCGTGTTCCGGTGCCTGGACGACGACGGTGCCCATCGTGTCGTAGCCTGCACGACCCGCGCGGCCGGCGATCTGATGGAACTCGCGGGCTTTCAGATGCCGAGTGCGGACGCCGTCGTACTTGGCCAGACCCGTGAGCAGCACCGTGCGGATCGGGACGTTGATGCCGACGCCGAGGGTGTCGGTACCGCAGATCACCTTGAGAAGCCCGTCCTGTGCGAGAACTTCGATGAGCCGTCGGTACTTGGGCAGCATGCCCGCATGGTGAACGCCGATGCCGTGCCGGACCAGGCGGGAGAGTGTTTTTCCGAACCCGGTGGTGAAGCGGAAACCACCCAGCGCCTCGGCGATCGCTTCCTTCTCTTCTTTGGAACAGAAGTTGACGCTCGTCAATGCCTGGGCGCGTTCGAGCGCGGCGGCCTGCGTGAAATGCACGATGTAGACGGGGGACTGGTTGGTGGTCACCAGATCTTCGATGGTTTCGCCGACCGGCGTGGTCGCGTAGGAGAACATCAAAGGCACGGGGCGTTCTGTGCCGGAGACGACGGTGGTGGGTTTCCCGGTACGCCGCGTCAGATCTTCGGAGAAGAAGTCGACCTCACCGAGAGTTGCCGACATCAACAGGAACTGGGCGTGCGGCAACTCGATGAGCGGAACCTGCCACGCCCAACCTCGATCGGGTTCGGAGTAGAAGTGGAACTCGTCCATCACGACCTGGCCGATATCGGAGTTCGGGCCCTCGCGCAGTGCAAGATTCGCGACGATTTCGGCCGTCGCACAAATGATCGGCGCCGACGAGTTCACGGCGGCGTCGCCAGTCATCATGCCGACGTTCTCGGCACCGAAGACCTCACACAGTGCAAAGAACTTCTCGCTCACCAAGGCCTTGATCGGCGCTGTGTAGTAAGTGCGCTTGCCGAGCGACATCGCATAGAAATGCGCGCCGATCGCCACCATCGATTTGCCTGACCCGGTCGGCGTCGCAAGGATCACGTTTGCACCCGAGACCAACTCCATGACGGCCTCTTCTTGGGCCGGGTAGAGCGTCAAACCTCGTTCGATGGTCCACGAAGAGAAGGCGTCGAAAACGGAATCAGGATCCGCGTTGTCGGGGAGAAGTTCCGTCAGCAGCACTCGTACAGGCTAGCCGCAACCGTGGATCAGGTTGCGCTTCGCTCGTCCGAGCCCATGGCGTCGAGCACCGCCATGCGGGTGGACGACGTTCCGGTGATGGTGTTCTCGCCGACCCCGGAGATCAGCATGTGGCGCCAGCGAGCCTCGTCGAAGACGAGTGGTGCGGTGCTGGAAAGAAAATCTTCGACGATCTGCAGGAAACGCATCGGATCGTCGCGGAACGGGAAGTGGCCCGAGCCGCGGAAGACTTCGAGGCGTGAGTTCGGCATCGCCGCGTGCGCGAGATGAGCGTGGGAGACGGGAATGACGGAGTCGTCGTCGCCCCAGATCAGTTGAACCGGCAGATTCTCGGTCAGATAACAGCGGTCGAGCATCGTGACGACCTGTCCGCGCCAGTCCACGACGGCCCGCAGCGTACGAAGGTAGGCCTCGTAGGCAGTGGGGTCGGGGAGATCAGCGAGCACGCGAATCAGGTCCGGTGTGTCATGCAACATGGTGCCGGGACGCAGATTTGAACCGTGAACTACGCCGGCAAGGTTCCCGGCCATCCGGACGAGCGGCATCGCACCAGGTATCCGGAGCAGCTTTACCACCTCGTTGACCACCGGAACGGACATGAGGCGCAGCAGCGGATGGACGTCCTTGGTGACGCCACCGGCCGAGACCAGCACGAGGCGATCCACCATGTGTGGGAATTGGTAGGAGAACTGCATCGCTACGCCGCCGCCGAGCGAGTGCCCGATGACGGTGACGTGCTCGATGCCGAGCGTCGACAGAAGATCCCGCATGCCGTTGGCGTACGCGGCTACCGAGTAATCCGCGCGTGGCTTGTCGGAACGGCCGTGACCCAACAGGTCAGGTGCGATGACCGTGTACTTCTTGGCGAGGTGGGGAATGATCTCGGTCCACGTCGACGAGTTGTCGCCGATTCCGTGCAGGAGCAGTACCGCCGGACCCTCGCCGGCTATCCGAAATGCGCGTCGGTAGCCGTGAATCGTCCGGAACATCATCCGCGGTTCCTCGTCGGGGACCGGTCGGAGCTGACGGTTCCGTGGTCTGCTCATGTCGCCTCCTGGCTCGGAGTGTGACCACGTTGACTGTCTGCTCCAGTTGTTGAGCCGTCAACGAAAATCACACAGAGTTTGAGGCTATCCGACGGATGTGTCCTGAACAACAGCCCAGGTAACGGAGGGGTTGCGGAATGCGCACAATGTCGAATTATGCGCCCCGCCCGTCACATTTTCGTCAGTTGTCGCCTCGATCGAGGTCTCCAGCTGAGCCGAAGTCGTCATTTCCTGCCTGTTCGGCCAGGAACTTTTCGAACTCTGCGCCGATCTCGTCACCGCTGGGAAGGTCGGCCTCGCCGGCCAGAAGGGACGACTGTTGTTCCTGAGCGGCGACAAAAGTGTCGTATTGACGCTCCAAAGCGTGGACTACAGTCTGAACTTCTTCGTTCCCGGCTATGTGCTCGTTAACCTGTTCCCGAACGCGCGCCGCGGCCTCACCCAGTGCAACCAAGGGCAACTCCAGATCCGAAACCTCGGAAACGTTTTCGAGCAAAGTTTCTGCGGCGCCGGGGTAGTCCGTTTGCGCGAGGTAGTGGGGGACATGCACCGAAAAGCCCATCGCCTCGTGCCCGTGCTGAGACATACGAAGCTCGAGCAGTGATGATGCGCTGCCGGGAACCTGCAGTTCACCTGACCAACGCTGATGGTCCTGGATCAGGTCCTTGTTGGTCGAATGTGCTGTCACACCCAGCGGTCGGGTGTGCGGGATTGCCATCGGAATCGCGTTGAGCCCGATGGTTCGACGCACTCCCAACTGTTCGGACAACAGTCGAACAGCTGTGGTGAACCGCTCCCACTTGAGGTCCGGTTCCATCCCTGCGAGCAGCAGGAACGGCGTGCCGGCCGTATCGCGCAGTGCGTACAGATTGAGCGCCGGAGCGTCGTAATCGGAGAAATGATCGGCCTTGAACGTCATCGTCGGTCGACGCGAGCGGTAGTCGATCAGCTCGTCGACAGCAAACGACGCGACAAGCTCGGTCTCGAGGCTTTCGCGCAGATGCGTCGTCGCCAACTTCACGGCGTGACCGGCGTCGGAGTAACCCTCGAGTCCGTGAATCAGGATCGGTCCCTGGCCGTCGGCAGCCGCCAACTGGGGCGCCGGAAATTCCAGCTCGTACATCCTCGACTGTTCGTCCATCGCAGTCCCCTTCGCTCTTCGGTCTTGATCTCAAGTGTCCACTATCGGCGCACGCTCGACAGCATCGGAGTCAGGTGCCCGACAGCACTGGATCAGACGTTCATCGGTAAGAACACCGAGTCGGTGACCGATCATTCCCGATCCGACGAGACGGGCGTTCGCCGAGAGCGAAGCTGAGCGGTATCTTTCGACACTTGGCCTGGGCGTTCGCTAGATGTCGGGTGCGCGGCTTCGGACATGGCAGAGTGGAACACAAGGTCGGCACGGCCGATTTGTCCGAAATGGATTGGTCGATTGTCGGTATCGGTCGAGTGCGGAGGCTTACATGCGGGTGTGTCCACGATCGTCCAGGCGAGTGGCCGCATGCTCACTTGCTGCGGTGGCCGCCGTTGCACTACTCGCGGGCTGCTCCGGGTCGGTCCAAGGAGCACCCGTTCCGGACTCCGCGCCGGCGACTGCCGGTGCGACCGACAGCGGCACGGCGGCGCCGAGTACGACGGCTGCACCCAAATCCTCGACGCCGAAATCCACCTCTCCGAAAACGGCGGCACCGCTGTCCGAACTGCTGCTCACTCCCGAGGAATTCCCCGAGCCCTTCGGCGCTGTTGTGCTGCCCCCGCAAGCCGTTCCGATGGCAGCACCGGATCTAGTAGGCGTCCCGCGCGGTGCCACCGTCGATCCGTCCGAATGTGAGCCACCGGAACAGGATTACGGTCCGAACGGGACCGTGATGGCGGTCGGGACCGACAACGCGACGAGGGCAACGATTTCGGTTGAACTCACGAAGGTCGATGCACCACTGGACGAGTTGGAAGCGCAAACTCGGCAGTGCCCGTCCATGACTGTCACTGCGAACGGCATCACTACGGCAGTGACGACGGAAATTCTTCCGCCGTCGCCGATCGATGCCGACAAGACGATGTCACTTCGCCGCACTGTCGTGTCCCCCAAGGCCACAGCCGGTGATCAGACGATGCTGACCTTGATCGCGCAGGTCGGCGACGTACGGGTGGCGACAACACTGATGACGTTCGGTTCTGCGACGCCCTCGACGGCACCGCTGGATCAAGCGTTCACCGCAGCCGTACAGAAGGTCAAAGCAGGCAAGTGATTTCGCAGCACACAGGTCCGACAAGTAGCGGAACTGCTCGGTGCGGCGCGGTACTTGGTCCCCAACAAATGCGGTAATCCACAGACGACTTGGACGCAGCTGTTTTCCCTGGTCGAGCAGACGGCCGGGTCAGGGTGATCAGCGACGGTGTGTGCATGACGACATCACCTCTTCCGGGAGAATTCGAATTCTCCGACGACGACCTTGCCGCCCTTCTCGGATGCGTCGAACGCGTCTCCGATCCAGGCGAATTGATCGCGGCAATACCCGCACTCCTGGGCTTCCATCCGTCCAACTCTGTGGTTGCGCTGTCTCTGATGGGCGCCTCCGCCTCGACGCTCGGACCAGTGATGCGGCACGACTACTTTCCCAGTGTCAGGGGGAAGCCCGCGAGGCAGATGAGCGCGGCGCTGCGCCAGTTCGCCGCCGTCTGTGACGGGGAAGGCGCGCGTGCGGTCGTTCTCGTGGTGATCACCGATTGCTCGGCAGCTGAAACTCTGATCGATGAAACCATCGAGCTGGCCGAGGTATTCGAAGACATGCTCGGCGGAACCTGCGTCGAGCTGGCCGACGTATTGTGCACGGCCGCAATAGAATCTGGCCAGCCGTGGACGAGCGTCATGCGTTCGATTCACCGCGGCACCCTGCCAGACCCGGCATCTTCGTCGGTTGCAGCAGCACAGGTGTTGGGCGGGAGGGTCATTCGCCGTTCGCGTGAGGAACTGGTCCGGTGGGTACACGGCGCCGCTCGCAATCACGACACGATTGCCCGACTGATCGCGAGCCGACGAGAGTCGAGCGCGCACAGAGGGGGACCGAGCGGTGAAACCGCAGTTCAGCGCCGGATCGATCTGGTGTTGGAACATGTCCGCCGTGTCGAGGCAGGCGCTCACCGCCCTGACCCGCAGGAATGCGCCGATCTGGTGGTCGCATTGACGGACGTACGCGTGCGCGACGTGGTGCTGGGATTGGCGATCACGTCCGTTGCGGCACATGCTGAGCAATTGTGGCTCGTGCTCACCCATGAAGTACCGTCGCCCGAACGAGCTTGGCCGGCAACACTTCTCGGCTTCTTTGCATACGTGCGTGGCGACGGCCCTCTGGCAGGCGTTGCGCTGTCGGCCGCACTGTCGGCCGATTCGGAACACACCTTGGCGGGATTGCTGGATCTATCGCTGCAATCCGGTGTGCGCCCCGACGGAATCCGTGACCTCGCGGCCGTCGGATTGTCCATCGGGGAATCGCTCGGAATCACCGGCTTGCCGCCGGCACTGCCGAGTGGAAGCTAGCGAGCAGCGTGTGAGCGGTCGCCCAGATCCTGGAGGAACTGCCATGCGTCGGCGACGATGACGTCGAGATCGGTACGCGTGGGCGTCCAACCCAGCTCGGCAATCGCCTTGTCGCTCGATGCGATCAGTACTGCCGGATCACCCAGCCGTCGTGACGCGTCCTCGACGTTGATCGGCAGGCCGGTGACCCGCGCACAGGCGGCGATCACCTCGCGCACGCTGAAGCCGGCACCGCTTCCGAGGTTGTAGATGCGGTGCTCGCCGGGAACCGAAGATTCGAGCGCCAGTAGATGTGCTTCGGCGAGGTCCAGCACGTGGATGTAGTCGCGTACCGCGGTTCCGTCCGGCGTGGGCCAGTCGGTTCCGAAGACCGAGATCTTGTCCCGCTGTTCGAGCGCGACCTGCAGGACGAGTGGAATCAGGTGGGTTTCGATCACCCGGTTCTCGCCGGCGGACTTGTACGCACCTGCGACGTTGAAGTAGCGCAAGCTCGTCGCACCGAGGCCGTGAGCGATCGAGTACGAGGTGATCGCATGATCGATCGCGAGCTTGGTCGCGCCGTACGGATTGGTGGGGCGGGTCGGAGCGGTCTCCACGATGGGGGACTGCTCCGGTTCGCCGTACGTTGCGGCGGTGGACGAGAACACGAGGCGCGGAGTACCGGAGACACGGATCGCCTCGAGCAACTCGATGGTCGTGACGACGTTTCCGCGCCAGTACTTTTCGGGGTGCAGCACCGATTCGCCGACTAGCGACTGCGCCGCGAAGTGAAGCACACCGTCGAAAATCGGTGAACCCGCACTGCCGAGGACGTCGGTGGCAAGCGCTCCCACGTCCCCTTCGATGAACTCGGCACCGGCAGGCACCGCGTCGGCATTTCCGGTGGAGAGGTCGTCGATGACGACAACCTCGTGTCCACGCTCGAGCAACACAGTGCTGCACACACTGCCGACGTAACCGGCGCCGCCGGTGACCAGGAGTTTCATCTACTTCCTCAGACCTGCTTGACCTGAACGGCGTGAGCCATTTCCTCGGACAGGTCGAACCCGCTGTGACCCGGCACGATGATCGTCACCGAGCCCGGACGGGTTTCGACCGTCACCCTGGCGTCGGGAACGACGCCGGCGTCACGCAGCTGCGCGATCACCTCGGGATCGGACTGCACGTGCTCGGCCAGTCGCCGAACGACCACAGCTGTCTGTGCGCCGTGCGGAATATCGGTCAGGCGCACCAATGTTTCGGTGGTGGCAACCGGGCCGTCGAGTCCCAACTGGTCCAAGCCCGGAATCGGGTTGCCGTAGGGCGACGTCGTGGGGTTGTTCAGAACGACGACGAGCCGACGCTCGACCTCCTCGCTCATCACGTGCTCCCAACGGCATGCCTCGGCATGTACGTCTTCCCATTTGAGACCGATGACGTCCACCAGCAGGCGCTCTGCCAACCGGTGCTTACGCATGACAGAGATCGCGAGATCGCGACCCTTGTCGGTGAGTTCCAGATGTCGATCGCCGGCGACCATCAGCAAGCCGTCACGCTCCATACGCGCAACAGTCTGGCTGACGGTGGGTCCGCTCTGTTCGAGCCGTTCGGCGATCCGCGCCCGGAGTGGGACTACGCCCTCTTCTTCCAAGTCGTAGATCGTCCGGAGATACATCTCCGTGGTGTCGACTAGATCCTTCACACTCAACCCCTTCGTCAGTTGATCATTCTACCGTTCAGTTCGTGGTTCCGGTGCCGCCTCCACCGCGGCGAGTCCAGCGCGTGTCCGAATTGGATTCGTGTCACTCGATCTCGGTCTCCGAAGCGGGCCACGAGTGTGGTGTGCAGCACGAAACGAGAAGGAAGTAGCGTGATCCCATGACCGCGTCGATCAGATCTGACGGGGACCCCGCGGCGTCTCGAGCGAATCGAGTCGTGGTGTGGAGTCCGGAGTACCTGAGCTATCGGTGGAGCGCCGATCACCCGATGAATCCCACTCGCCTCGATCTCACGATGGCACTCTCGCGAAGCCTCGGACTTCTCGAGGGCATCGAATTTCTCGAACCGAGTGCCGCGTCCGATGCCGACCTCCTCAGAATCCACACACCGGCATATCTTGCAGCGGTCAAAGACGCGGGTAACTCTGCGAACAACGGTGTGAGCGGCCAGGATGTTCCCCACGGGCTCGGTACCGAGGACAACCCGGTCTTCCCGCACATGCACGAAGCCAGTGCGATCCTCGCCGGCGGCTCGCTGGCCGCAGCGCAGGAAATCGCTTCGGGACGTACGAGGCGCGCGGTCAGCATCGGCGGCGGCATGCACCACGCGATGGCGGATTGGGCCTCTGGATTCTGCGTCTACAACGATGCGGCGGTTGCGATTTCGTGGCTGCTCGACAACGGCTACGACCGCATCGCCTACATCGACGTCGACGCTCACCACGGCGACGGAGTGCAACATGCGTTCCTCGGGGACCCGCGGGTGCTCACGGTCTCGCTGCATCAGCACCCGGCAACCTTGTGGCCGAACACCGGATGGTCGAGCGAGGTCGGCGACGGGGCCGCCGAAGGTACGGCGGTGAACATCCCGGTGCTGCCCGGAACCGTCGACGCGTTGTGGCTGCGTGCATTTCACGCCGTCGTCCCGGGAGCCATTGCAGCCTTCCGCCCGCAGATCATCATCAGCCAGTGCGGAGTCGACTCGCACCGCGAGGACCCGCTCGCGGATCTCGCCCTCACCGTCGACGGTCAGCGCGCCGCGTTTTTGGCGATGCGTGACCTCGCCGACCGCTACTCCGAGGGGCGGTGGCTGGCAGTCGGAGGCGGGGGATACGGACTGGTGCGCGTCGTGCCGAGGGCATGGACTCACTTGATCGCTGCAGCGCTCGATCGCGAGATCGACGTCGACACCGCTGTCCCGGAAGACTGGAAGGAATCGACGAAGCTGCGAGCGCCGAGCGTCGACCTCCCGCCGACCATGGGGGACGGCGGCGATGTCGCCTACACGCCGTGGGACGGCCCGGGTGGTACACCGGAGACAGGTGTCGCCTCGGTGGACCGTGCACTCACCCGTATCGACTCGGCGATCATCGCGACACGTCGCGCTTCGTTCCCGCTACTCGGACTCGACCCGGAGGATCCCCGTGACTGAACAGTCCGATACCGAAGCTGCCGGCGGCGAGGCGAGCGGCCAGGCGCCGAAGACCGACCCCGCTCACACCTATCCCCATTCCTGGGTAGTCGATGTTCTCGCCTCCGACGGCGGAGCGGTGGCGTTGCGACCCATCGTTCCTGAAGACGCGGACAAGCTCGTCGAATTCCACGGCAAACTCTCCGAGCGCACCCGGTATCTGCGCTACTTCGGCCCGTACCCCACGATGTCGGCGCGCGACGTCAAGAACTTCACGACGGTCGACCACCACAACCGTGTGGCGTTCGTGATGATGCTCGGCGACGAGATCATCGCGGTGGGTCGATACGAGCGACTGCTCGACGTCGGTGACGGAAAGTCTGCCGAGGTCGCCTTCGTCGTCGCCGACGCACACCAGGGGCGCGGCCTCGGCCCGATCCTGCTCGAGTACCTGGCAGCGGCAGCGGCCGAGAACGGTCTGACGATGTTCGTCGCCGAGGTCCTCTCCGAGAACCGCAACATGGTGACGGTGTTCCGTGAGGCGGGGTATCAGGTGAGTCGCTCTTTCGACGGTGGCGTGCTGAGACTCGAATTCGCGATCGACCCGACGGAAGCGCTTGTTTCAGTGCGTAATTCGCGTGAGCGGGCAGCTGAGGCCCGCAGCATGGGGAACGTGCTGAGTCCGCGATCGGTGGCGGTGATCGGCGCATCAGCGGACCCCGCAAAGGTGGGTAACGCGGTGTTGACCAACCTGCTGCGCGGCGGATTCACCGGACCGGTCTATCCCGTCAACGCGGAGCATCGTTCGGTACACGGCGTTCGGGCATATCCGACGGTTCGTGACATCCCCGACGACGTCGATCTCGCCGTCGTGGCTGTACCTGCAGAATCGATCAATTCGGTACTCGACGACTGCCTCGACAAGGGCGTCAAAGCGCTGGTGGTTGTCTCGTCGGGCTTCAGTGAGAGTGGTCCGGACGGGCGCTCGTCCGAACGCAAACTGGTCCATGCAGCGCGCGCTCACGGTATGCGCCTCATCGGCCCGAATGCGCTGGGTGTCGCGAACAACGACCCGGCGATTTCGTTGAATGCGACGCTCGCGCCGGTCTTGCCGGTGGCAGGCAACGTCGGCTTCTTCTGTCAGTCCGGCGCGCTCGGTATCGCCATTCTCGACGAAGCCGCGCGCAGCCGAATCGGATTGTCCGCCTTCGTTTCCGCCGGTAACCGTGCGGACGTCTCGGGTAACGACCTTCTGCAGTACTGGGATTCCGACCAGTCCACCGAAGTGGTCCTTCTCTACCTGGAGAGCTTCGGCAACCCACGGAAGTTCTCTCGCATCGCCCGTCGAGTTGCGCGGAAGAAGCCGATCGTCGCAGTGAAGAGCGGTCGGCACGCGGTTCCGCCGGTGCTCGCCGCCACCGGAGTCGAGATCGACGATTCGATCGTCCGCGCCCTCTTCGAACAGGCGGGCGTCATTCAGGTCGGGTCCATTTCACAATTGTTCGACTGCGCCTTGCTCTTCGGATACCAACCGTTGCCCGCCGGCCCCCGGCTTGCGGTCATCGGCAACTCGACCGCGCTCGGTGTCCTTGCTGCGGACGCGGCCCGCAGTGAAGGTCTGCAGGTCAGCGACCCGGTCGACCTCGGCGCCCAGGCGAGTCCGGAACTGTTCGCCACTGCCGTGCGCGACGCTTTGGCGTCGTTCGACGTCGATGCCGTCATCGCCGTCTTCGTTCCTCCGGTAGCCATTCCGGTCGAGCCGTTCGCGAAAGCACTCAAGGACGCCGTCGCAGGCTCGGACAAGCCGATTCTCACCACGTTCCTCGCAGCTGAGGGTGTGCCGGACGTCCTGGCAGTTCGTGACGAAGTCGGTAACCCGACCCGCGGTTCGGTGCCGTCCTACCCGGGGCCGGAGCGTGCTGCCCTGGCGTTGGCGAGGGCTTGGCGATACGCGGAGTGGCGCAGCAAGCCTGCGTCGAAGGTGGTTCGCCCCGTGGGTATCGACTCCGAGCGAGCCCAGAAGATGGTGGCTGATTGGCTTGAAAACTCTCCTGGCCGTTGGCTTTCAGATGTGGAAGCGGCGGCGCTGCTCGAGTGTTACGGGGTCGCCGTCGTCGAATTCCGTTCGGTCCTGAGCGAAGACGAAGCAGTAGAGGCAGCGGATGCTGTCGGCTACCCGGTCGCGGTCAAGGCAACCGGCGAAATGTGGCGACACCGACCGGATCTGGGCGGCGTCAGGCTGGATCTGAGTGGACCGGAATCGGTGCGCCTCGCTTACCGAGATCTTGCGGCCGCGTCGGGTGAACCGCTGCTGCACGTGCAGAAAATGGCAACCAAGGGCATCGGATGTGTGGTTGGTGTCCAAGACGACCCGTCGTTCGGTTCGCTGATCTCGTTCGGGCTTGCCGGTGTGATCTCCGATCTCCTCGGTGACCGTGCCTATCGCGTACTGCCTCTCACCGAGGACGCTGCTACGGAATTGATCGACGCGCCCAAGGCCGCGCCGCTTCTCTCCGGATACCGCAACGCCGTTCCGGTCAACAAGGGTGCGTTGGTTGATCTGGTCCAGCGCATCTCGGCGCTGGCCGACGACATTCCCGAAGTCCGCGAACTGGCCTGTGAGCCGGTACTCGCTTCGGCTACCGGCGCGGAGATCACCGATTCACGTGTCCGAATCGGACCTGAGCCGAGCGCAATCGACCTGGGGCCCAGGCGGCTGCGGTAGACACAGCGAACAACACCGGCCACCGCACATTCCCGAGGGGGAGGGAAGTAGCGGTGGCCGGTGCTTTGTGCGGTGCGTCAGCGCGCGTGGTGTGGCGCGCTGACGCACGTGCTGTGTTGTTTGATCAGCTCGCGTAGGACCGCAGTTTCTCGGCGCGATCGCCGACGCGGAGCTTGCCCATGACCTCACGCTCGATCTGACGAACCCGCTCACGCGAGAGGCCGAAGAGCTTGCCGATCTGATCGAGGGTGCGGGGCTGGCCGTCGTCGAGACCGTAGCGAAGTCGGATGACCTGCTGCTCCCGCTCGTCGAGCGTCCCGAGCACGCTGCGCACATCGCTGTGCAGCAGACCGGCGATGACGGCGTTCTCGGCCGAGGTCGCCTCGGAATCTTCGATGAAATCGCCCAAGGGCGCTTCTTCGTCGTTGCCCACAGGCATGTCCAGGCTTACCGGGTCGCGGCTGTGGTCGAGCAGGTCGGCAATCTTGTGCGCCGGGATGCCCGACTCTTCGGCCAACTCGTCGTCCGTGGCTTCTCGCCCGAGCTGCTGGTGCAGTTCGCGCTTGATGCGGGCGAGCTTGTTGACCTGCTCCACGAGGTGGACTGGGAGCCGGATGGTGCGGCTCTGATCAGCCATTCCGCGGGTGATTGCCTGACGGATCCACCAGGTGGCGTACGTCGAGAACTTGAAGCCCTTGGCGTAGTCGAACTTCTCCATTGCACGGATGAGTCCGAGGTTGCCTTCTTGAATCAGATCGAGGAGCGGCATGCCGCGGCCGGTGTAGCGCTTGGCCAGCGACACGACGAGTCGCAGGTTCGCTTCCAGGAGGTGGCTACGTGCCGACTGTCCCTCGCGAACGATCGTTGCGAGATCCCTCTTCTTGGCGACTGTCAGGCGCTTTCCCGTGGCAAGGACGTGGCTGGCGTACAGCCCCGCTTCGATTCGCTTCGCCAGTTCGACCTCGTCTGCTGCTGTCAGCAGTGCGGTACGACCGATCCCGTTCAGGTAGACGCGGACCAGGTCTGCGGCCGGGCTCTGGGCGTCCAGATCTGCGGCGCTCGGACGAATGCGAGTAGTGGTGCTGGGGCTTGTCATGACTTGCCTCCCTATCGGCGGTCTCTCACACAGTTCAACGTGTGAGAGTTCCGGGAAAGTTCCCGTGCCGATTTCCGCTAAATCGCCGTGACCTGCAGTTATTTCCCAGTCGTCCTGAGAAGTTGCTGAGAACACAAAGATCTGCAACTCACCGGGAACTCAGTTCGTGACGGGAAGCACCAACCCGTGTCGAACCAGCGAGACCATCATTGTGACGACGGCCTCACGTAGCTGGTCCGGGTCTTCGCCGTTCGCCGCGGCAAGAAGTTCGATCAATTCGTCGACCACCAGTCCATCCGCTCGGAGTCCGGCCAACAGCGCAGCACCGAGCTCGTCGATCTCGTGCTGCCAGTGCGGTCCGTTGCCGCGGTGCACGCGCGTGACCACTTGTTGCCATCCCTCGTCACCGGGGAGGTAGACGCGTTCGAGAGCC
Organism: Rhodococcus sp. BH5; assembly: GCF_027583855.1. Taxonomy (NCBI): domain Bacteria; kingdom Bacillati; phylum Actinomycetota; class Actinomycetes; order Mycobacteriales; family Nocardiaceae; genus Rhodococcus; species Rhodococcus sp. BH5. The sequence goes on along the minus strand of NZ_JAJHVW010000001.1, from coordinate 488,795 downwards.
GTGTCCGGATCGAGGACGAAGCGTTCCTCGAGGACGTCGTGTTCACGCAACCAGGCAAGACGGTCGAAGTATGCGAGCGCCTCGGCCCCGAGCGGGTCCGAGAAGCCGTGCATGAGGTCCTCGGCCATCAGGTCGGTGGGGGAGTCGGTGCGGCGAAGAAACACGAAACCGAAGCCGACGCCCTCGACATCGGCTTCTTCGAGGTGATCCAGCCAGGCGTTTGCTCTCGATGCCGTTTCCGGATCTCGAGGATCCTGCCCGCCGTCCTTGAGCCACGTGCCGACGTACAGAGCCGGATCCGCGACATCGCGCTGGACCACCCAGGCATCAACGCCGTGGGCCGGCAGCCACGACGCGATCCGCGACCGCCAGTCCTGCCCTTCGACGTGCACCCAGGACGCCAGCAGAGCTGCCGTGCCGCCGGGGTTCAGGTAGTCGATCGATTGCGAGATCATCAATTCGCTCGCACCGTCGAGATCGAGGCCGGAATCGCGGTACGTGTGATGGACGCGTGCCTCGCCGACGACAAACGGCGGATTGGCGACCACCTGGTCGAAGGTTCGACCCTCGACGGGTTCGAACCAGGACCCTTGAAGGAGTTCGACGTCCAGTCCGTTGAGGGCCATGGTTGCTGCCGTGAGGTCGACAGCGCGTTGATTGATGTCGGTTGCGGTGACCGAATCGGCGTACGTGTTCGCGTGCAGGGCTTGGATGCCGCATCCCGTACCGAGGTCGAGCACGCTGCCGACCCTCGCGGTGGGCGTGGCCTGCAGCAAGGACAGTGACGCATGCCCGACGCCCAGCACATGATCGGCCGTGGCCTTCTTGGGACGGATTCCGCCGTCGAGATCCGAGATCACCCAACGATCGCCTTCGCCGACGTCGATGGGGCGAAGATCCACCGCGGCCCGCACGAGCGGATTCTCACTGTCGAAGTTCTCACCTTCGAGCAGACCGGCGTCGACGCACTGCGCGATTGTCAGCGGAGCCAGCGCCGCGGCGACGTCGCCCGCCGGGCAGTCATCGGCGAGAAGGAACAGTCTGATGAGAACGCCCAGGTCCCCGAGTTCTCGGGTGGCGCGGCGCACGGGCACCGGCTCACTTCGACCGAGAGCAGCGTGAACTTCGGGACCCAACGCCTCGAGCATGGTTCCGGTGTCGAATCGATTGCGAAGCAGAGCCTCACGCAGCGCAGGGGTGATGGACAGGAGCGTTTCGCTTCTCACCCTGTCATTCTCGCAGGCGGAACTTGTCAGCCTTCGATGGTGTGGTGCGTCGCGGATTCGATCTCGCCTGCGGTCTTCTTTCGTCCGTCGTATCGACTCGGTTCGTCCTTGGTGCGCGGTGGTCGGTCGTTGGCGATCAGGACGGCGATCCAGGGAAGCGGAATGGATGCACCGATGATGAGCATCGAGATCCAGGCGTTGGCCCAGATGCCGTACGCGATCGCCGCGAGGATCAACGCCGGGAACCGGAAGGACATGATGATCATGTACTTGCGCACTCGGGCTTTGTGCTGTTCTTCGACGGACTGCTGCGCTTCGGTGATCAGTACGGGATTGTCGGGAGTCCCGGCCTCGTCGGACCTGCCGAACGCGCCATTTCGTGCCATGACTCCACTGTTCCACTCTCGGCCGACAATTGCACACGACCCGTGGGTCGCACCGCTGTGACGGAGACGGCATTATTGGAGGGGTGAGCACTCAAACCAAGGAACGTCCCGACGTCTCCACCGACGAAACGACCGACGACGACACCCCGAAGTTCTTCCACTACGTGAAGAAGAACAAGATCGCCGAGAGCGCCGTCATGGGAACCCATGTCGTCGCGCTGTGCGGTGAGGTGTTTCCCGTGACGAAGTCCGCCAAGCCGGGATCACCGGTGTGCCCGGACTGCAAGAAGATTTACGAAGGACTCCGCAAGGGCGACTGACCTCGGGTCACGCGAGCGGCAGTACTTCCGGAGCTCGGCGGATCGACAGCCTCGACGCAGTCGGCCGCCGGGCCCTTCGCGTCTGCCTGCGGTTCGTCGTAGGGTTCTTGGTCTACGCACGAGTTCTGGTGCGACTTCGATTGTCTGCTCTCGGTTTGTCTGCTGCGGGGCCGCCCGTACGAGGGGACCGTGGCCGGGTCCGCTTTGTCGCCCGAGATGCGGATCGGGCTGGTGGCCAGGTGCCAGGTCAGGTTGGTGACCGGACCGGTCTTTTCGTCGGTGTTCTGAGCCGCAAGCCACTCTCGCATCTGCTCCATCCGAGTGGCACGAGCGGGCCAGAACTCCTGAACCGTCGCGTTGAACTCGGCGCCGAGGACGACGGCAAAACCGAGGAAGAATGTGAAGAGCAGAAACGCGATCGGCGTTGCCAGTGCGCCGTACGTGTAGCCGGTGCTGGTGACGAATCCCAGGTACCAGCGCAATCCGGTGCTGGCGGCCATGAAGAACACACCGGCGACCAGGGCGCCCGCGAGCAGCCGATGCCACGGCAGCGACTTCGGCAGAGCGACCTTGTAGAGCGTCGTGAGGCCGATGATCACCAGCAGACCGACAGCGGGGTAGTAGAACGTGTCGACCAGATTCGATCCGACCACGTACCAGGAGGCCGGCAGTGCTCGCCCGACGAGCGTCGGCCCCAGAGCTACCAGCGGCAGGATGAACACCGCCATCACCAGGAACATCACGTAGAGCAGCAGGGCGAAGATGCGCTGCCAGATGGGATTGCGGGCATCCTGCTGCCCGTGTGCTTCCACGATCGAGTCGACGAACGTACTGATCGCCGATGATCCCGCCCACAGGGACAGCAGGAAGCCCACCGAGATGATCTCCGGGCGTCCGCGCTGAAGGACGTCCGTCACCGTCGGGCGGATGATCTGGTCGACGACGCTTTCGCTGAAGATCGTTCCGCTGAACGTGACGATCTTGGATTCGATGATCTCGACGGTGTTGGGTCCGAACCACCCACCGATGTAGCCGATCATTCCCAGAAGGCCGAGCAGCAGGGGAGCAAGCGACAGCGTTTGCCAGAACGCGGCCGTAGCCGCCTTTCCGAAGATGGAATCGTCCCAGGCCTTGCTCAGGGTTCGACCGATCAACTGCCCGGTGCGGCGTAGCGGATGCCATCTGCGGTGGTGCAGATCACTTCCGCTCGACTTCTCGCCTCGCGCTTCACTCATGATGTCTCCAGCATCCCTGACGACACACCCGGTTGCCCAACCATGGCGCCGACGTGTCGCACATTTCTGAGACAATTCGCGTGCAGGTCGGCAGGATGCGAGAGAAGCGAAACCTCGCCGGCCGGAGTGAGAACGGCCATGAGTACGCGCTTCGAGTGCGGCTTTCGTCGGTGGCGGCGGCTAGGCTCGTCGCCGGACATTGATGAAAATTCGAGGAGCGCGAGACAACAGTGCGATTCCAGTGGAGGCGCGGCCTATGACGTCTGAGACCGTGGCAGCCGAGTTCGGCAATTCGCCCGAACCCGCCGGAGCTCAATCCGCGGGAACCCAACCTGGCGCCCCTACCGGTTCCCTTCGTGCATGGCAGCGCCGTGCACTGACCAAATACCTTTCCAGCAGTCCGCGTGACTTTCTGGCGGTCGCAACGCCGGGAGCAGGTAAGACCACCTTCGCTCTGCGGGTAGCTTCGGAATTGCTCCGTGACCGGACGGTCGACCAGATAACCGTCGTGGCGCCGACCGAGCACCTCAAACACCAGTGGGCGGAGTCCGCACAGCGCTCCGGCCTCGCATTGGACTCGCGGTTCTCCAACTCGACCGGCCAGACCTCGAGTGACTATCACGGCGTCGTGCTGACCTACGCCCAGGTTGCCTCGCACCCGTCGAAGCATCGTGTGCGGACCGAGGGCCGCAAGACGCTGGTCATCCTCGACGAGATCCACCACGGCGGCGACGCCAAGAGCTGGGGCGACGCCATTCGTGAAGCGTTTGGTGACGCGACCAGGCGTCTCGCACTGACCGGAACCCCGTTCCGCAGTGACGACAGTGCCATTCCTTTTGTCGAGTACGAGCCGGACAAGGAAGGTCTGCTCCGCTCGAAAGCCGACCACTCCTACGGATATTCGGATGCCCTCAAGGACGGCGTGGTTCGCCCCGTCGTGTTTCTCGCCTACTCGGGCGAGGCACGGTGGCGAAACAACGCCGGCGAGGAATTCACCGCTCGACTCGGCGAGCCGCTGAGCGCCGAGCAGACGACTCGGGCCTGGCGTACGGCCTTGGACCCTGCCGGCGACTGGATTCCTGCCGTGCTGCAAGCAGCAGACACCCGTTTGGCGCAGCTGCGCAGTACCGGTATGCCCGATGCCGGCGGACTTGTCATCGCGACGGACCAGACAGTGGCCCGCGAGTACGCGAAGGCCCTGACCGCGATCACCGGCGAACAGCCGGCCGTCGTGCTGTCCGACGACCCCACCGCGTCCAAGCGAATCGCCGAATTTGGTGCGAGCGACCAGAAATGGATGGTCGCGGTCCGCATGGTGTCCGAGGGCGTCGACGTTCCCCGTCTGGCGGTCGGTGTGTACGCGACCAGCGCGTCGACTCCGCTGTACTTCGCTCAGGCGATCGGGCGCTTCGTACGTTCGCGTCGTAAGGGCGAAACTGCCAGCGTCTTCCTGCCGTCGGTGCCGGTGCTTCTCGACCTTGCCGCACAGCTCGAGGCCCAGCGTGATCACGTACTCGGCAAGCCGCATCGTGAGAAGGACGGCCTCGAAGACGACCTGCTCGCCGATGCGAACAAGCAGAAGGACGAGCTGGGCGAGGAGGAGAAGGCGTTCACGTCCCTGGGCGCCGATGCCGAACTCGACCAGGTGATCTACGACGGATCATCCTTCGGTACCGCGACATTCGCCGGAAGTGACGAGGAAGCCGACTACCTCGGTCTGCCAGGCCTACTCGACGCCGATCAGATGCGGGCATTGCTGCGTCAACGCCAGCAGACGCAGGTCGAGGCCAACTCGGCCAAGGCCGCCGCCCCGCAACCCACGGCGGCAGTGGTATCCGATCGAGCGGCCACGGCAGATCAGCTCGGTGCGCTCCGCAAGGAGCTCAACGGGTTGGTGGCGATGAACGTTCACCGCACTGGTAAGCCGCACGGCATCATTCACGCGGAACTGCGCCGGGTGTGCGGCGGTCCGCCGACGGCCATCGCTACTGTCGATCAGCTGACCGAACGCATCGCGATTCTCCGCAGCTGGTAGCAGCCGATACCGGTCCCGCACGCTTCGCGTGCTTGCGGCCCCGGAACGGCAGAACGGGCGATCACAGTGACTGTGATCGCCCGTTCTGGCGTTCATGGCGCGCCTCGTGAAGAGGCCACCCCCGGCTGACAGGTCAGATTGCGGGTTCGCTTTCGGAGACGACGGCATTCATCTCGCGAAGTCGATCCGCGTGTTCGGTTGCGTGGTGTCCGCAGAAGAGAAGCTCGCCGCCGGTGGGAAGCACGGCGCGTACGCGTGCTCCGGCACCGCACCGGTCGCACCGGTCGGCAGCGGTCAACTGTGGGCTGGTCAGTGTTCCGGGCATGACTCCTCCGTACTGGCTTTGCGGCATTCGGGCCGCGTGCCTGGGGCCTGGTCCGCCGCGTCGGAATGGCGCGGTAGATCCACTCTTACAGACGTTTGGGGTTTACGGGTTGTTCCCGAAGGCGTTTCTTAGTGTTGTGTCTCACTGGAAATGCGCTGGGCAGGCATTCTCGGGTGAGGATTGTTCGCTGACAGCTGATTCGGATCGCCGACCTCAGCCCGATATTCTGGGCGGATGAACCCGGGACGCGAACCACTTGTCGACGAGAGCGTCGAGTTGCTCCACATGTGCACGCGCGAGGAGTGGGCGCGGGCACAACAGCTCGGTGAACGTATCCCCGACGGATTCGAGGCGGAGGGATTTGTCCACATGTCGACTCCGGCGCAAGTTCATCTCCCGGCCAATCGGATCTTTGCCGGCCGTGACGACATAGTCCTTCTGGCTATCGATCCGGCCTTGCTCGTCGGTCAGGTCAAGTACGAACCGGGTGTCCCCTCGGACCCGGAATCGATGCGATTCCCGCATCTGTACGCCCCGATTCCCGTCGCAGCCGTCACCGCTGTCGTCGAGTATTTTCCGGGCGAGAACGGCGTGTTTTCGCCGGTTCGGTAGGTCGCCGGTTCGCTCGCCGCGAAGTGCTCCCCGCGGATAACGGCCCTCCCGCGATGCAGGTCACCGATCGGCGCTACCGTTGGTGTATGAACGTAGAAGTCACCCCACTACCGGGGATCGGGACGCGCAAGGATTTTGTTCTGTCTTCCGGTCGTCGCGTGGGTGTCGTCACCCATCGGGACGGTCATACCGACCTCATCGTTTCCAAGGCAGACGACCCTGACGCGTGTGCTGCCTCGCTGCCTCTGACCACCGAGGAAGCGGCAGCGCTCAGCAATCTCCTGGGTGCCCCACAGCTCGTTGCTCAGCTCGAGGAAGAGCACCGTGACCTTCCGGGCATTCGAACCAAACAGCTCTACATCAAGGACGGTTCTCGCTACGACGGACAGACCCTCGGGGACACCGGCATGCGCACGCGCACCGGAGTGTCCATCGTCGCCGTCATGCGCGCAGGACAGGTGAGCCCGTCTCCGAACCCCGACTTCACGTTCACCGGGGGAGACCTTCTCGTGGCAGTCGGAACGCCGGACGGTTTGGCTGCAGCGGCAAAAATCTTGGCCAACGGCTGACTGGCGCGTGGACACAACCACCCTCGCACTGATCGAACTCGGCGCGGTCTTCTTCGCGCTCGGACTGCTCGGACGGCTCGCTGCTCGCGTCGGCATGTCGCCGATCCCGTTCTACCTGATCGGCGGCCTGTGCTTCGGACAGGGCGGTTTCATCCAGCTCGGCGACATCGGCGAGTTCTCCCATCTGGCAAGTGAGATCGGGATCGTCCTGCTCTTGCTGCTGTTGGGGCTCGAATACACTGCGGCCGAGCTCGTCACCGGTCTCAAACGCTCGCGGGTAGCCGGCATCGTCGACATCGTCCTCAACGCCACCCCTGGCGCGGTTGTCGGCTTGATGCTCGGTTGGGGCGTCGTGGGGGCGACGGTCATGGCCGGCGTCACCTACATCTCGTCTTCGGGAATCATCGCCAAGGTGCTCAGCGACCTGGGGCGCCTCGGTAACCGCGAGACACCGGTCGTGCTGTCGATTCTGGTGTTCGAAGACCTGGCGATGGCGCTGTACCTGCCGATTCTGACCGCGATGCTCGCGGGCGTGAGCTTCATGGGCGGGCTCGAAGCGGTCGGCATCTCGTTGTTGGTCATCACCGTGGTACTTGTTGTGGCCCTCCGATACGGACGGTACGTCTCCGCCCTCCTCGACAGTCCCGACAGTGAGACGCTCCTGCTCAAGCTGCTCGGTGCCGCACTGTTGGTCGCCGGCATCAGTTCGGCGATGCAGGTGTCGGCGGCTGTGGGCGCATTCCTCCTCGGAATCGCGATCTCGGGGTCGACGGCGCACAATGCCAGTCGCGTGCTCGAGCCCCTTCGAGATCTGTTCGCCGCAATGTTCTTCGTGGTCTTCGGTCTCAACACCGATCCCAGTTCCATTCCGCCAGTCCTCGGATGGGCCGCGATCCTGGCAGTGGTCACGGCGATCACGAAGCTGGTAACCGGCGCCTGGGCGGCCAGACGTCAGGGTGTCGCGCGAATGGGTCAGGCGCGCGCCGGTGCCGCTCTGATCGCCCGCGGTGAGTTCTCCATCATCATCGCAGGCCTCGCGGTGTCCGCAGGCGCCGTCGACGCCGAACTTGCCGCATTGGCAACTGCTTACGTGCTCCTGATGGCGGTCATCGGCCCGGTGGCGGCAAGAGTTATCGAACCGGTCGCCTCGTTGTACATCAAGGTTCGTACGAAGTCCTGATTGCGGTCCTATTCTGTCCGGATGTCGAACAGAATCGCCCGTCCCGCCGCGACCGCTCTGTGTGCGCTGATCATCTCGTGTGCACCGGTCCCGGCGCTCGCCGGTGGAATTCCCGCTCTCGACCACGCCGGACCCACAGCTGCGCAGGTTGCCGCGGATCGATCGCTACACCTCGAGGGTGCGTCGAACGCGCGTGACATCGGTGGCTACGACGCCGCGGACGGGCAGACCGTTCGGTGGGGGAAGGTATTTCGCTCGAATGCCCTCGACAAGCTGACACCGTCGGATCTCGCGTCGTTGAGCGAACACGGAGTGGAATCGGTCGACGACTTCCGTACGGTCGTCGAACGAACGCTCTCGCAGGATCGCCTTCCGAACGGGGCGCGAAGCAACTGGTTCGACGTCATCGGAACCAACCCCGCCAACCTCCCGGCGCTGGTGGACATGCCGACGATGTACGCGTTGATGGTGACCGATCCGGGGGCGAGCCGCGCATTCCACGACGCGCTGGTGAACGTCGCGAACACCGACGGTGCAGTCCTCTACCACTGCTCGGCGGGCAAGGACCGTACCGGTTGGATGACCGCAGTTCTCCTGACCGTCCTCGGCGTGAGTCGCACCGACGTGAACGCCGATTACATGCTCAGCAATCAGTACCTCACCGGACCCCGCACGGGGAGCGCGTTCATCGACGGCGTCGAACAGTCTTGGCTGGACACGTCTTTCGCCACGGTGGATCGGGTGTACGGCAACTTCGACAACTACGTCCGGGACGGCCTTCAGTTGAGCGAGGACGATGTCGCACAACTCCGGGACACACTCTTGGTCTGAGGCGGCAAACGCACAAGAGCCGCTCTCCGGCGATCCGGGGAGCGGCTCTTGTGTGCATAGCTGGTGTGACTAGTCGAGGTAGTCGCGCAGAACCTGCGAACGCGACGGGTGGCGCAGCTTCGACATCGTCTTCGATTCGATCTGGCGGATACGCTCACGCGTGACGCCGTAGACCTGTCCGATTTCGTCTAAAGTCCTCGGCTGACCGTCGGTGAGACCGAAGCGGAGGCGAACCACGCCGGCTTCGCGCTCGGACAGCGTCTCGAGTACCGACTGCAGCTGATCCTGCAGCAAAGTGAACGAGACGGCATCGACTGCGACAACAGCTTCGGAGTCCTCGATGAAGTCACCGAGCTGGCTGTCGCCCTCGTCGCCGATGGTCTGGTCGAGAGAGATCGGCTCACGCGCGTACTGCTGGATTTCCAGCACCTTCTCCGGCGTGATGTCCATTTCCTTGGCGAGCTCTTCCGGCGTGGGCTCACGGCCCAGGTCCTGGAGCAGCTCACGCTGGATACGGCCGAGCTTGTTGATGACCTCGACCATGTGCACCGGGATACGGATGGTGCGAGCCTGGTCGGCCATTGCGCGGGTGATGGCCTGACGGATCCACCACGTGGCGTAGGTCGAGAACTTGTAACCCTTGGTGTAGTCGAACTTCTCGACTGCACGGATCAGACCGAGGTTGCCTTCCTGGATGAGGTCCAGGAACGCCATACCGCGGCCCGTGTAGCGCTTGGCCAGCGAGACGACCAGGCGGAGGTTGGCCTCGAGGAGGTGGTTCTTGGCGCGGTTGCCGTCGCGGCAGATCCAGCTCATGTCGCGTCGCTGAGCCGCAGGCAACTTCTCGCCCTTGTCAGCGAGGTCCTGCATGATCTGCACGGCGTAGAGGCCGGCCTCGATGCGCTTGGCCAGTTCGACTTCCTCTTCGGCGTTGAGGAGTGCGACCTTGCCGATCTGCTTGAGGTAAGCGCGAACCGAGTCGGCGGACGCCGTCAGTTCGGCATCCTTGCGTGCCTGACGGAGAGCCTCGGACTCTTCCTCGTCCCAGACGAAGTCGCCGGAAGCCTTGTCCTTCTCGGACGGCTCTGCAGCGGTCTCTTCGTCTTCGCCGACTGCTACGACCTCGACGACATCGGACTCGACCTCGGCAAGGTCGCCGTCCGTGATGTCGATGTCTTCCAACTCGACATCGCCGTCTTCGGCGTCAGGATCGCCGGCCTTCTTGGGGCTGGCCTTCTTAGCTGCTGCCTTCTTGGCCGGAGCTTTCTTGGCCGGAGCCTTCTTTGCTGCTGCCTTCTTGGCGGGGGCCTTTTTCGCCGGAGCCTTCTTGGCTGCCGGAGCGGTGACGGTGGCCGCCTCCACGGCTGGAGATTGTGGCTCTGACTCTGATGGAGAATCAGCAGTCTGACGTGTATCGGTGGCTGCCACGTACGCCCTTTCGTGACGGTGTCGTGCGGCGTCACGCCAGAGTGGTGATCCGGCGGAGAGGTCAATGGTTGTTGGCCGGCGCGCAGCCGGACTTCACCATTGTAACGACTCTCAGGAAACTCTTACGTCACGGCGGGCCGTAACAGGTAGATTTTCCGCTTTTCACGTGCAGGTTTTCTCATCCGGCGACGGGGGCCGGCCTGGTCAGTCCGACCGATGCGAGCGCAGCTCCGGCGATTCCCGCGGTGTTGAGGAGGGTGGCGGGGACGACCTTCGTGCGGTTGGTCAGGTGCGGAATCCACTTCTCGTGCTTGCGGCTGATTCCGCCTCCGGCGATGAAGAGATCTGGCCAGAGCAGGTTCTCGAAGGTGGTCAGAACTCGCGAGACCTCGACCGCCCACTCCTTGTAGCTCCAGTCCTTCTTCTCCTTCACCGACGACGCCGCCCGGTGCTCGGCTTCCTTGCCGTCGACCTCGAGGTGGCCGAACTCGGTGTTGGGCAACAGAACTCCGTTGTGCAGCACGGCAGATCCGATTCCGGTGCCGAAGGTCAACAAGATCACGACGCCGGAGGTGTCTTTGCCCGCTCCGAACGAGTCCTCGGCGATTCCGGCAGCGTCGGCGTCGTTGAGGACGGTGACCTCGCGCCCGCCCAGCGCCTTGCCGAACAGGGCGGCGGCGTCGGTGTCGATCCAGGACTTGTCGATGTTCGCGGCGCTTCGCGCGACGCCGCCGGTCACGACAGCGGGCAAGGTGATGCCGACCGGACCGGTCCACTTGGCCTGCTCGACGATCTCGGCGACAGTGCCCGCGATCGCATCGGGTGTGGACGGCTGCGGGGTCAGGATCTTGATGCGGTCACCGATCATTTCCCCGGTGCTCAGGTCGATCGTGCCGCCCTTGACGCCGCTGCCGCCGACGTCGATCCCGAAACCTGTGGTTGTCATCGTCCTGCGCTCCTGAGTGTCGAATTCGAGGTCACGATCTACCGTTGCAAACACTAACCCGAACGAGGACCCGGGCGCGTCCTCTCGAACCGCCCGCCTCGAGACGTTCGAGTGGTGCCCCTCGGTAGAGATGTGTTGCGATGGTCCGGTGCGCCCTTCAGAAAGAACGTTGCCCGACTTTTCCGCCGATTCTCTGGACCCCGCACAGTTGCGGGAAGTAGCCGTAGCCGTCGCCGAACGCGCAGCCGAACACGTCCGCTTGCGTCGGCCCGAGGTATTCGGCCTGGTGGGTTCCGGTGCCGCCGAGGGTGGTTCGGTTGCGGCGAAGAGCACGCCCACCGATCCCGTCACGGTTGTCGATACCGAAACCGAACAGGTGATTCGCGACCTTCTGGCGCAATGGCGGCCTGCAGATTCGATCCTGGGTGAGGAAGGTGGCGGAGACACCGACGATTCCGCGGGAGTTCGGTGGGTTGTCGATCCCATCGACGGCACGGTGAATTTTCTCTACGGAATCCCCGCGTTCGCCATCTCGGTGGCCGTACAGATCGACGGGGTCTCGGTAGCCGGGGCTGTCGTCGACGTGTCGTTGGAAACCACGTACGCCGCGCATCGGGGCGGCGGTGCAACCATGACCACGGCCGACGGCGTCGTCAGCGACCTGCAAGCCAATGAGGTGACCGAGCTGTCAATGGCGCTGTTGGCCACCGGCTTCGGTTACGGAGCGGATCGCCGGAAGGTGCAGGGCACGTTGATCGGGCAGATCCTGCCGCAGGTTCGCGACATCCGACGCATCGGTTCGGCGGCTTTGGATCTGTGCATGGTTGCCACCGGCCGGGTCGACGCTCACTTCGAACACGGACTGAGTCCATGGGACTGGGCAGCCGGCTCCTTGATCGCTTCCGAAGCGGGCGCCGTCATCAACGTCCCGGCGCCCAATTCCACGTCGGCCGACGGCGATGTCGTTTACGCAGTCGCTCCGGCGATCGCCGAGCAGTTCGCGCACATGCTCAGTTCGATCGGCGCAGATCAGCCGATTCCGAGCTGAGGCCTGTCAGCATCGCGCCGTGCGCGCTGCTTTGAGCAGTGCGATGTCCATCGGAGCGACTTCGGCGTTTGCGGGCTGCTCGGCCAGAGCATGCAGGATCGCGGTAGCGTCGGTGTTGGGGGTCAGGGCGCCCTTGTTGTAGGTGCCGAGAGCCAGGTCGACGGTGTCGTCGCCGCGGCCGTCCTGGACCAGTTCGGCGCAGGGGGCGACCAGCCAGACGGAACTGGCGGCGGCGAGGCCGTTCGCTCCGAATCGGATCTGACCCTGGCACTCCATGTTCTGGTCGACGTAGACGGGGTCGTTTCCGACCTGGACGTCCGGCGCGCTGGAGAAGCCGAACTCGCTCAGTTGCGCTGCCACCTGGGCCGCCTGACCGTGTTCACCGTTGGCGTTGAACACACGAACCTTGGTGGCGGCGAGGGGAGCGGGATCCACGTCGAGCAGCTTCGAGCGGTCGACGACGGTTCCCAGCGGTAGTGGCGCCGCTGCCGAAGGATCGGACGAAGGTTGCGGCAGGTTGCAGGCGACGGTGTCACTGACTTCCGCCTCGGCGCTCAGGATGCGGACCCACAAGACACTGCCGATCAATGCGAGTACCGCGAACACGGCGATCACCGGCCACGCGCGCCGACGGCGGAACGGACGTCCCTGGTCATCGGTAGAGCTGCCTTCGGTGATCAGAGAAACCACGGTATCCCTCGACTTTCTTGACGAAACTTCTACTTCGCCATCGGGCCGAGCGGCGCCGGCATGACGTTCGGTGCCTACCTTAGAGGGCCTGTGTGACGAGACAGCCGAAGCGAGGCTCGACGCGTCGAGTCCTTGTCGATTGCGAAACGGCAGTTGGCCGATTACCGGCCTGTTTCTACCCGGATTCGGCCCGAAAACATCGTGGAAAGGTCACAGCTTGCTCTTGCCTTGGTGACAATTCGCAGTCATTTTTCGGAAATTTCCGATTCGGTTACTACTTTCGTGCTCACGTCGGCTACTGTCTGGCGGCCCAGGTCGTTCAACTGGGCATCGGCCGGACGCCGAAATGACAACCAAATGAGGCGCAGATCACGTTCTCGGAAGGAACTTCCGGGCACTAATTCCAGTCCTGCAGCGTTATGCAGCGACAGGGAATGATCTGGATGCCACGGCGGTTTCCATGCGCATCAAGGATCTACCGGATTCTCGGCGCACACGGGACCGGGATACACGAAGAGGATGGGGTAGACGAGATGGCAACTGACTACGACGCACCGAGGCGTACAGAGTCCGACGAGGTTTCGGAGGACTCGCTCGAGGAGCTGAAGGCGCGACGCAACGAAGCGCAGTCAGCCGTCGTCGACATCGACGAGACGGACACCGCGGAGTCCTTCGAGCTGCCGGGTGCCGACCTTTCCGGCGAGGAACTCTCGGTTCGAGTTGTTCCGAAGCAGGCAGACGAGTTCACGTGTTCGAGCTGCTTCCTGGTTCATCACCGCAGCCGCCTGGCCAGTGATGCCAACGGACAGCTCGTATGCATGGACTGCGCTGCCTGATCTCCCTTCCCGGTGGTCGACCCGTCAGCGCGAGGGTCGACCAAGGGTCGGGAAGTACTGCTTTGCTGTGACCGCGCTGGTCAGAGATCCAGCGCAGCCAGCAGATCAGCGGGACGACGTGTGCTCACCAACCAGTACGGCGTGGGATCCTCCGGGTCGTCGAGCACGATCAACACCATTGTCTTGACCCATGGGCGATGCTGGACGAACGCCGACGGATCGAGTTGGCGCCCCATTGCAGCACTCTTCGCGGAAGCCGGCACTGCTGCCGCCCGTGAAATCAATTCGACCGGCAGGTGGGCTCTACCCACGTGCAGTTCCTTCACCCCTGCTGTCTCCACCACCTCGACGCGCATCCGGCTGAGCCAGAATGCCGCCCAGATCGGGATCGGGAGTAGTACGACGTACGCCAGGTACGAGAGAAGCCCCGGGCGGCCCATGTGGACCTCGGCCGCGAGGAGTCCGGCTACGGCCAACCCGGCGATCCACCACCAGATCGGCACCCACAGGCGCTCGGAGTACAGCGTCGTGGACGGGGGCGTTGTGGTGGCGACGTCAGGTCGAGATGTTTCGGGCACCTGTCAAGGATAGTCCGTCGCTACGAGTAGTCTTGGCCCACGTGAGCGACCATCTCTCCATCGCCTTGAAGCGACTGGATCCAGACCTGCCCGTTCCACAGCGTGCGCATCCCGGAGATGCGGGTGTGGATCTGTGCTCCACCAGCGACGTCACCATCGAACCCGGACACCGAACACTGGTCGGAACGGGGATCGCGATCGCTTTGCCGGTGGGCACCGTCGGGTTGATCCATCCGCGTTCCGGACTCGCCGCCAAATCGGGACTGTCGATCGTGAATGCGCCCGGAACCGTGGACGCGGGATACCGGGGCGAACTCAAGGTCTGCTTGATCAATCTCGATCCGGCCACAGCCATCGACATCCGCCGCGGTGACCGAATCGCTCAGCTCGTGGTTCAACGAGTCGAACTTCCGGTTTTCGAGGAAGTCGAATCGCTGGACGACACGACCAGAGGAACCGGAGGCTACGGTTCCAGCGGCGGGCACGCGATACTCGATACCGATGCGCCTGGCGCGGTAGTCGGAGAGGGAGTCTGAATCATGTTCGGACGCAAGAAGAAGACAGATGTCGACGAGGAAACCACCAGCTTCTTCGGTGACGAGAACGACGAGTCGGTGGAGATCGACGAGGTCGAAGACGATCTCGAAGTCACCGGCGACGAGTTCGGTGACGAATCGGAAGGCCCTTACGACATCTCGGAGATCGATTCCGACGATCCGACGGCAGGCCGTGACGGTCAGCGTCTTGATCTCGGTTCCGTTCTGGTGCCGATGCCGACCGGCGGGCAGTTGCAGGTCGAGATGGCGCCCAACGGTTCGCCGCAGGCCGTGCACCTGGTCACCGAGCACGGCCGCATCACGGTTGCTGCCTACGCCGCCCCGAAATCGCCCGGTCAGTGGCGTGAGGTCGTTGCCGAGCTCGCGCAGTCGCTTCGCGACGACAATTCCGCGGTGAGCGTCGAGAACGGCCCGTGGGGCCGTGAACTGGCTGCTGTGACGGCCAACATGGACCTGCGGTTCATCGGCGTCGACGGTCCCCGGTGGATGGTGCGCTGCGTGGTCGCGGGTCCGAGTGGATCCACCGCCGCGAACGCTCCTCTGGTGGCAATCGCACGGGACATCTTGCGTGACACCGTCGTCAACCGAGGATCAGAGCCGCATCCGGTGCGGACACCGCTGCCCGTGGTGCTCCCGCAGGTGCTCGCCGAGCAGTTGGCGGCCGCACACGAGCAGCAGTTGGCGGCAGCGCAGCAGCAACAGGTCGCCGCCCAGCAGCAACAGCAGTCAGCACCGCCCGCTCCGCCGGCACCTCCAGCACGGCCGACCCCGCCGCCTCGTAGCGGCGAATCCGGTTCTGCCATGCAGCAATTGGGTCAGTAACAGAATTTTCTTCAGGCGCTCGCGGTGGTATCGGATTCGATCGCCGCGAGCGCTTTGATGCAGGTGGACCCGAGAACCGCGGGGTCGCGCCCGATCATGTCGAGCGTCGTCGTGGCGACTGCGCCGCGGGGGAGTGAAGCCGCCCAGGCCTGCGCCACTGACGCGGGATGAACCGGATCGTCCACCGCCGACGCAATGCCGACCGGAACGCCCACCGCCCGTAGCGCGCTCTCGCCGAGTGAGTGGTACGACGCCGCCTCGTCGAGCGCAGCCGGGAGATCGGGCCACTGAGAGCGCCAGGAGCGCTCGAGTTCGGCTCCGAGCCACGCCGGACTCGACGCGAGCATCGCAGCGATCACCGACTCCAAGCCTTCGGAGCGCAGTTGCCCGGCGGTGAACCGCGCGCTCGCTGCTGCGGGGGCGTCGTCGGCCGAGCCCGTCCAGGCCGGAAGCGCTGCCAACACACTCACGGTTCGATCGGGATTGTCGGCGGCCCACTGGAGTGCAACGGCCGCTCCGATCGAGACCCCTCCGACGATGATTCGGCCGTGCGTGTCCGCGGCTCTGTCCATCGCGTCCAGATAGCCGTCCACGACACGCCGAGGGTCCGGTTCAATTGCGACGATGCGCACACCCAGAGCCTCCAGCGGCGCCCGGAATGCGCGGTCCGCGAAGTGGGCGTCAGAGCCTGTACCTGGGAGAACGACGGCAACGGTCGCCAATTCCGAGTTCTGCATCTCTTGATCTTGCCCGGTGCCCCCGAGACGCGGACTGACCGGTGTGGTTACACGCTCGTAATGGGTCTACAGTGGCGATCACACAGCCCTTCACGTGACGCGAAACCCTTGCGTCACACATGTTCGCAGGAGCGCGCAATGGCACCCGCCGCCGCAGGATATTTTCGTCGACTGACCCAGCGTCTGACCGAGGACGTCGACCAGTTGGACGCCCAGGAGATGGCCGAGTCCAACAAGGCTTCCGGAGGTCAGAAGGCATGCGATTGTCGTCGCGGTGAAGAAGTCACGATGGTGGGCCGACTCCGCAGCGTCGACGCGTGTCCCAAGTCGGGAAATGCCAGCATCGAGGCCGAGTTCTTCGATGGCACCGAGGTGATCAATCTCGTCTGGATCGGGCGTCGCCGGATCCCGGGAATCGAGACCGGTAAGACCCTGCTGATCCGCGGTCGTGTGGGCGAGCGTGACGGTCGCAAGGCGATCTTCAACCCTTACTACGAACTGCGCGGCGAATAGGCGCGTTTCCCGCATTTACCGTGCAACTCGGTGACTGTGGCACCCTCGACAGGTGACTGAAACACAACAGCGATCGGTAATCGACCAACTCGGCGGGCTGAGTGGTCTGATCTATTCGTCTTTGCCGATTCTGATTTTTGTCCCGGTCAACAGCATCTGGAATCTCACCGCGGCAATCTGGGCCGCATTAGGCGTCGCTGTCGCTATCGCGGCCTGGCGCCTCTTCCGTAAGGATTCCCTCCAACCCGCTATTTCCGGTTTTCTCGGAGTCGGAGTTTCCGCATTCATCGCCTACCGCACCGGCGACGCCAAAGGATATTTCCTCTTCGGTATCTACACGAGCCTCGCCTACGGTGCGGTCTTCCTGATTTCCATCCTCGTGCGCTGGCCCCTCGTCGGAATCATCTGGGGCTATCTCAACGGGCACGGCAATCTCTGGCGCAAGCACAGCTCCGCCGTCCGGCTCTACGACGTCGCGACGGCAGCGTGGGCGTTGGTCTTCGGTGCGCGGTATCTCGTTCAGTCACAGCTCTACGACACCGACCACACCGGATGGCTCGCAGTCGCGCGTATCGGCATGGGTTGGCCGTTGACCGGTTTGGTGCTGCTCGTGACGGTCTGGGCTGTGCGTAAGGCCGATCGCATCGTCGAGCCTGAACCGGTTGTGGAGCCCGAAAGCAGCGAGCCCACCGCCACGGACGCAGAGTCCGAAGAGGTGGGCTCGGTGAATCTGACGAAGCCGCGCGAAGACCGAGATCTCAGCTGATCAGGTCCTGGTACTCGGGGTGCTTGTCGAGGAACTTCACGACGTACGGGCACACCGGGTGAACCTTGAGGCCGCGTGCTCGTAGGTCGTCCAGAGCCTGGCGGACGAGAACCCCGGCCAATCCGAAACCTTCGAAGGCGGGGTAGATCTCGGTGTGGTTGAACGAGACGACGTCACCGGAGGTGGTGTAGTCCTCGATCCCGGCGAGGTCGCCGTCGGCATGGATCTCGTACCGGCTCTGGGCTGGATTGTCGGTGACTACGGTGTTTTCGGGCGCTTGTGCCATGTGATTCCCTTTCGTCGTCAGTGTGTTCGTCGGTCAATTCTCCAGGCGGAGTGCAACGCGCAGCTGATCCTCGGCGTCGACGGCCGCAACGAAGAGCAGTTCGTCCCCGCCTTCGATGGGATCGTCCATCTGCGGGACGATCACGCGTCCGCCACGCAGGATGGTGACCAGTGCGCAGTCTCGCGGAAGTTCGAGTTTCTTGACGGCTTTTCCGGCAAGAGGTGTGTTGTCGGGCAACGTGATCTCGACGAGGTTGGCCTGTCCCTGCCGCAGTGTCATCAGTTTGACCAGGTCACCGACCGAGACGGCCTCTTCGACGAGCGAAGCGAGCATCCGCGGTGTCGAGACGGCGACGTCCACGCCCCAGGACTCGTCGAAGAGCCACTCGTTGCGGGGATCGTTGACGCGGGCGACAACTCGGCGAACACCGAACTCGGTTTTCGCGAGCAGACTGAGGACCAGGTTTGCCTTGTCGTCTCCGGTCGCGGCAATCACGACCTCGTACGACTCCATCGACGCGTCCTCGAGTCTGCTGAGTTCGCAGGCGTCCGCGTGCACCCACTTCGCCTCGGGCACCGACTCCGGTTCGATGTGATCGAGTTTGCGTTCGATCAGCATGACGTCATGTGAGCTTCGAATCAGCTCTCGCGCAATGGAACGGCCTACGGCGCCGGCTCCGGCGATGGCGACCTTCATCGAGAACTTCCAATCACGTTGTAGTGCAACACAGTCGCAGTCTTGTTGTGGGGGGCGGCGTACGGATCAGTCATCTGCGGCCTCCCTCAGTCGTCGCTCGGCGGCGGGTTGCCGGCCAGTGCGACAGCTTCGGCGACGGTTCCCGACACGGCGGCGATGTAGACCTGATCGTCGGCCTGGATGACAGTCTTGCGGTCGGGGAGAATGCCGGTCCCGAAGCGGATGATGAAGGCGACTCTCGAACTGGTCGCGCCCTCGAGGAGTGCGATCGGCTTGCCCGCCCAATCCTCGTGCAGGGCAAGTTCGGTGATGGCGACAGTGCCCGAAGGATCGCGCCACTTCGCAGTCTGACTTTCCTTGGTCAACGTGTGCAGGAAACGATCCGTCGACCACGGCACGGTGGCGACCGTGGGAATGCCGAGTCGCTCGTAAACAGCGGCACGCTTGGCGTCGTAAATACGTGCGACGACGCGTTCGACGCCGAAAGTCTCGCGTGCGACTCGCGCTGCGATGATGTTGGAATTGTCTCCCGAGGACACCGCGGCAAAGGCGTCGGCCCGCTCGATTCCCGCCCGGACCAGCACGTCACGGTCGAACCCCATTCCCAGAACCTTGGTTCCCGGGAAGTCGAGATCGAGACGCAGAAACGCACTCTGATCGCGGTCGATGACGGCGACCTCATGTCCGATCCTGGTCAGAGAAGCGGCGAGGGAAGAACCCACTCGACCGCACCCCATGATGACGACATACACGCCCTACTCCGTTCATGGACCCTCATGGCGCGATTGCACGCCGAATCGAACGGTACAGCCCCTCACGGGAAGAGCAAGTACAACGGTCGCCCGCGTGCCGGTTGTCACGACAAAAGGTGAAGTTGGGGCTCTGATGACTCCGAATCGGGCGAGACGGCTTACGCTTTGCACGTGTCTAAGCTCTCGACCGCTACCAAGCGGCTCCTGCTCGGTCGGCCGTTCCGAAGCGACAAACTCGGGCACACGCTGCTACCCAAGCGAATTGCACTACCGGTCTTCGCGTCCGACGCGATGTCGTCCGTCGCGTATGCCCCCGAAGAAATCTTCCTGGTTCTCTCCGTCGCGGGTATTTCCGCGTATGCGTACACCCCCTGGATCGGATTGTCCGTCGCCATCGTCATGGCTGTGGTGGTGGCGAGCTACCGCCAGAACGTCCACGCATACCCCTCCGGTGGCGGCGACTACGAGGTCGCGACGGTCAACCTCGGCCCGACCGCCGGTCTGACCGTCGGTAGTGCGCTGATGGTCGACTACGTGCTGACGGTCGCCGTGTCGATCTCGTCGGCGGCGTCGAACATCGGCTCGGCTCTGCCGTTCGTCGCGCAGCACAAGGTGTTGTTCGCGGTTGCGGCGATCGTGTTGCTGACCGCGGTCAACCTTCGCGGTATCCGTGAATCGGGGACCGCGTTCGCAATTCCGACCTACGCATTCATCGTCGGCATGTTCCTGATGCTCGGGTGGGGATTCTTCCGGATCTACGTCCTCGGTGAGGATGTGCACGCGGAATCGTCGTCGTTCACGCTCAACGCCGAGGATTCGCATCTGTACGGAATTGCCTTCGCGTTCCTGATCGCCCGCGCATTCTCCTCGGGCTGTGCCGCACTGACCGGCGTCGAGGCCATCAGCAACGGCGTACCGGCGTTCCAGAAGCCGAAGTCGCGCAACGCTGCCACGACCTTGCTGCTGCTCGGGTCGATCGCCATCGTCCTGCTGATGGGCATCATCATCCTGGCTCAGAAAATCGGCATCGTCTACGCACACAATCCGCAGGAACAGCTGGTCGGAGCGCCGGAGGGCTACCATCAGAAGACCTTGATCGCGCAGATCGCCGAAGCCGTGTTCAGTGGTTTCCCGATCGGTTTCTTCTTCATGGCGATCGTCACGGCACTGATCCTGGTTCTGGCCGCGAACACCGCGTTCAACGGCTTTCCGGTACTCGGATCGATCCTGGCGCAGGATCGGTACCTACCGCGTCAGCTGCACACGCGCGGCGACCGACTGGCATTCAGCAACGGAATCCTCTTCCTCTCCGGTGCTGCCATCGCATTCGTCGTGGTGTTCGGCGCCGAGGTCACCAAGCTCATCCAGTTGTACATCGTCGGCGTCTTCGTCTCGTTCGTGCTCAGCCAAACGGGCATGATCAAGCACTGGACTCGGCATCTGAAGTCCGAGACCGACAAGGCGCAACGGGCCCGTATGCAGCGCTCGCGAGTGATCAATTCGATCGGTCTGGCAATGACCGCCACCGTCTTGATCATCGTTCTGATCACCAAGTTCGCTGCCGGCGCATGGATCGCCATCGTCGCGATGGTCGCGATCTTCATCGTGATGAAGATGATCCGCAAGCACTACGACAGCGTCGCAGCCGAGCTCGAGGAGCAGGAGTGGGACGGCGTACTGCCCAGCCGCACGCACTCGATCGTGCTCGTCTCGAAGTTGCACATGCCGACGATGCGAGCTCTCGCCTACGCGCGAGCAACGCGACCGGACACCCTCGAAGCCATCACGGTCAACGTCGACGAGCCGGACACCCGCGCACTCGTGCGGGAGTGGGAGAAGAGTGACGTGACGGTTCCGCTCAAGGTGATCGAGTCGCCGTACCGCGAAATCACCAAGCCGGTTCTCGACTACGTCAAGCGTGTACGACGCGATGCCCCACGTGACGTCGTCACCGTCTTCATTCCCGAGTACGTCGTCGGACACTGGTGGGAGCAGATCCTGCACAACCAGAGTGCGCTCCGCCTCAAGAGCCGCCTGCTCTTCCAGCCCGGCGTGATGGTGACGAGCGTTCCGTGGCAGCTGAGTTCGTCGGCAAAGGCGAAGCCGCTCGACATCGAGAAGACCGCCGGCGCCACGCGTCGTGGTTACGACACCGGCGAGAAATGATCACCGGCGAAAAATGATCGGCAACATCGAAATGGCAGGCGTAGTTCGTTGAGTGAGAATTGGACCGGACAGACCTTCGAGGTCGATCTGGGCAACCCCGGTCACGGCGGGTTCGTCGTCGCCCGGCACGAGGGGCGGGTCGTGTTCGTCCGTCACGGTTTGCCGGGGGAGCGGGCGCTGGTCCGGGTGACCGAGGACAAGGGCGGATCGTTCTGCCGCGCCGACGCGATCACCGTTCTCGACGCTTCTCCGCATCGGATCGATCCGACATGCCCGATCTCCGGCCCGGGCGGGGCGGGCTGCTGCGACTACTCGCATGCGGATCTGAGCGTCCAACGTGAGATGAAGACCTCGGTCGTGCGGGAGCAGCTTCTGCGACTCGCTCGTGTCGAATCGGACGTCGAGGTAGAGGAACTGCCCGGAACCGGAGGCGGAACGGGTTGGCGCACGCGAGTCCGGTTGGCGGTGGACGGGCACGGTGTCGCCGGATACCACGCGTACCGCAGCAACCGGATCGTCACAGACCTGCGGTGCACCCAGATCGATCAGAGCGCGTACGACGGTCTCGGCGGTGCGCAGTGGGCGCCAGGTAGCGAGCTGCAGGTCGTTCTCGACGCTGCGGGCGAGCGGCACGTCGTGGAAATCGCGGCACCCGCAGTGTCCAAGACGGGACGGCGGACGCCCGGGCGACGCGGCGCGATGGCACGCCGAGCGGCAAGCGGCGGCCCACGAAAGACCCGAGTTGCCATCGGATCGGACACAGTGATCGAGCGCGTCGGCAATCGAGAATGGGCGCTTGCCGCGACCGGTTTCTGGCAGGCCCATCGCGGCGCGGCGGCCACTTACTCACGAGTGGTCGGTGATTGGGCCGGAGCCGCTACCGCGGACACGGCCTGGGATCTCTACGGCGGTGTCGGCGTGTTCGCAGCTGTGCTCGCCGAGCTTGTCGGGCCGTCCGGCGTGGTGGAGTCCGTCGAATCTTCGGCGCGTGCAGTCGCGGACGGGCAGGCAGCGCTGTCCGATCTCGGTCAGGTGCGCTTCCACAGCGCCCGCGTCGAGAACATCATCGCGGATCTGGAGCGTTCGCCTGCTGTCGTCGTGCTCGACCCGCCACGTGCGGGGGCCGGCCGTCAGGTCGTGGAAGCTCTCGCCGCAACGGGCGCTGAGCGGATAGTCCACATCGGGTGCGACCCGGCGTCGTTCGGTCGCGATATCGGCCTCTACCTGGAGCAGGGCTTCGGAATCGGTGGCCTCCGGGCGTTCGACGCGTTCCCCCAGACTCACCACATGGAGTGCATCGCGCTCCTCGAACGCTGAGACGTCCCGAAATCTTTCCCTGAAACGGTGTGACGCTTCTCGCGTTCACAACAGTTGCTTGCATTACGCAACTAATCGTATAGTTTCGTTCTGCAAGTAGTTTTCCGTTTTCAAGTCACGGCTCGTTCGGGCCACTCGAATTCAGGGGTAGGCAATGTCGGTACAGCCGGAGACGGCCCAAGCGCTCGTCGACACGATCTTCATGTTCGGCAGATCGCTGCGAGCCGCGGTCACCACCGGTGCAGACAGCCTGCTGCCGCCTGCGCTGGTCAGTGTGTTGTTCATGCTGGCAGCGCGTGGGGAGTGCCGACAGAACGAATTGGCCGTCGATCTGTGTGTCAGTCAGTCGTCGCTCAGCCGACAAATGTCGGATCTGGTCGACGCTGGGTATGTCGAGAGAAATCCCGATCCGGCTGACAAGCGGGCGTTCCGCATCCGAGTATCGGAAGAGGGACACGACGTTTTACGGAGAACCACGCAGCGGCGTGCGGCGCGTTTGCGCAACATGCTCGAAGACTGGAGCCAGGAAGAGGCCATGGCCGCAGTGACATCGCTGCAACGTCTCAACGAGACGTTCGGCGCATCGAATCGGCAGGCCTCACCGGCAGTTCCGCACACGGGCGTAGAAAGTATTGGGAGATAAGGCACATGGCAGCAACAGTAGGAGAAACCCGGGCAAGTACCGGAGGTGACGGATCGGCTCGCGAAGCGGGCGCGATGACTCACCGCGAAATTCTCGAAGCACTCACCGGACTCATCGCAGCGCTGTTCACCGCGCTGCTCAGCAGCACCATCGTTTCCACAGCGCTTCCCACGATCATCGGTGAACTGCACGGAACTCAGACGCAGTACGCCTGGATCATCACGACAGCGTTGCTCGCCACCGCGGCGTCGACGCCGATCTGGGGCAAGCTTGCCGACCTTTACAACAAGAAGGTCCTGGTCCAGACCGCGATCGTCATCTTCGTGATCGGCTCGGTCATCGCCGGCGCGGCGCACAACGTTCCGTTGCTGCTCGGTGCGCGTGTCATCCAGGGCATCGGTATGGGCGGTCTGACCGCTCTCGTCGTAGCCATCATCGGCACGATCATCCCGCCGCGAGATCGCGGTCGCTACTCCGGATACATGGGTGCGGCCATGGCCGTCTCGATGTCCGGTGGACCGATCCTCGGCGGCGTCCTCGTGGACACTGCCGGCTGGCGCTGGTGCTTCTACGTATGTGTTCCGCTGGCAGTCATCGCATTGTTCCTGCTTCAGCGCACACTGCACGTCGAGACCGTGAAGAAGGACAACGTCTCCATCGACTGGATGGGCGCCACCTTGCTCACCGCCGGTGTCAGCGTCCTACTGATCTGGGTTTCGTTTGCCGGTCAGGACGACTACTACGCCTGGTTCTCGAAGGAGTCGGCCTTCTTCGTCATCGGTGGTCTGGCCCTGCTCGGCCTGACGATGTTCGTCGAATCCAAGGTCAAGGATCCGATCCTGCCGATCAAGATCATCACCGAGCGCACCACGGCTCTCGCGATCATCGCCTCGATCGCAGTTGGTGTCGGCCTCTTCGGCGCGACGACGTTCCTGACGCAGTACTTCCAGACCGCACGCGGATTCGATCCCACCGAAGCCGGATTGCTCACCATTCCGATGGTCGCAGGCATGCTCGTCGCCTCGGTCGGCTCGGGCCAGCTGATCACCAAGTTCGGTCAGTGGAAGCCCTTCATCGTCGCCGGCGCAGTTCTGCTGCTGGTCGGTTTCGGGCTGCTGTCGACGATCGACCACGCAACCAGCCTCTGGACCATCGGAATCTTCATCGCCATCGTGGGTCTCGGTACCGGCATGCTGATGCAGAACATCGTGCTCGCCGTGCAGAACACGGTCAGCGTCGAGAACATCGGCGCGGCCAGCAGTATCGTGGCGTTCTTCCGCACCTTCGGCGGCGCGATCGGCGTGTCGGTGCTCGGTTCGATTCTTGCGACCCGCGTCAAGACACTGACAGTCGATTCGGTCTCCACCTTGCCGCCCGAGCAGCAGGCAGTAGCTGGCAAGAGCCTCCAGGACGGCCTCGACCTGAGCAATATGCCTGACTTCGTCTCGCAGATCGTTCGGTTCGCCTACGGCGACGCAACAGGACGGATCTTCCTGGTCGCAGCGGTCGTCGCCGTGGTCACGCTCGTGTCGGTCATCTTCATCCCGAACCGTCCGTTGCGCACCACCATCGACATGGCAACCCCCGACGCCGAGCAGAAGTTCGAAGAAGAACGCGAAGAGAAGAACGAGGAGAAGAACCTCACTCGCTGATCCGCAAGCCCGGCTGGTCTACTGCCGGCCGCGTCTTCTGAATTACTGTTGTCACGCCATAGCCCATCGAACGCGGACCGAGATCGATTCTTCGATCTCTCCGCGTTCGACGGCTATCGGGGCCGAATCCGCTTTCATCGCCGCGACACGTCCGCGCATCGGCACGATCTGGTCGAAGTCCTCGAGCACCTCGAGGACTTCGACCAGATCTTTGTCTGCCAGGTCTGCGAACTGTCTGGCCTTCGATTCGGCTGCCGTCCAGGCCAATTCGCGTGCTCTTGTCGCCAGATCGCTGCGGTCGTCGAGATCGAACTCCAGTCCGTCGAGCCGAATCGCGTCGCCACCCACCGATACACATGCCGCGATGACGGCAGCGGGGGAGTTCGCCGCTTCCGGCTCCAGCTCTCGCAGTACGACTCGGAAAGTTGTCGATGCCGTGAATCCTGTTGTCTCCTGGCGGCCTCCGTCGCTCCACTGAGTCTGCGGATGGACGCTCAGCCCGGCGGTGGTGAGGTCCGCTCCGCGCACACCGCGCGCGTGCAGGGTCTCGGTCAGCGCAGTGGACAGACGCGCGACGGCGTCGAATGCGTCGGAAACGGCCGTCTGTGTCACCGATACTCCGATCGTCAATCGCACGATGTCGGGAACAGCTGTTGCAGTGGCAGTTCCGGTCACCGTGACAGTGGACGGCTCCGAGGTGAAGGCGGTGGTGGGCACGTGTGGTTCCTATCCGATTCGTCCGGCGGATATGACACTCCGCAACATCAGGTCCAATTGCTCGTAGGCGCCCGCAGCCAGTCGTTCGAGAAGCGCAAGTTTCAACTCGGGTGCCTGTGCGGTCAGTTCTGCATATCGCTCCGGAGTCAGCACGGCCACGGTGACCGTGGAATCGGCGCGGATGTCGTTGAGGAACGGAGTGTCGAGGAACATCGTCATCTCGCCGAACGTCATTCCGGCGGAGAGCGTCGTGATGCGGTGCTCGACCCCGTGCGCGTCGGTGAACATGGTGCTGACCTGGCCACTGAGAATCAGGTAGAAGCCAGACGCCGATTCACCTCGGCGGGCGATCTTCTCGCCGCGGGCATAGGTTCGCGTCTCCAACTCTGCCGAGAATCCCTCGATCTGTGCCGCGGACAGAGCATCGAGAACTGGGTGGTCCTCGATCGAGATCGTCGACGCCTGCCGATCGGCCTCACAATGCACCGCAAGCAGCGTGTCTTCGCACCACTGCATGGCGGAATCGAGATCGGCAAAAACCCGACCACTTCTTCTGGCGGGGTCGATGCTCGAACTTCGTTGTCCCAGCAGTCCTTGCGGATCGACGACGGCCACCGCACAAGCCTGCTCGGCCAGTTGAACCTGCAGCGCGGTGATCATGCGTACTGCGACGTCGCTGGCGTCGTCGACGCGGCGGACGTCGATGACGACAACTTCGAGGCCCTCGTCCACCGAGCCGATTTCGCGGACCGCCGATTCGGCACCGGTGAAGAGGAGATCGCCGTGCAGTTCGTAGACCCGGCTGCGCTTGCCGACGTCGTCGAGCACGGCTTGTTCGGTCGGGGTGCGTCGTACTCGCGACGGTGCTTCGATGACGCTGTATCTGGCCCGGATCGACGAGCGTGACGCCCGCGTCACGTGGAGGAAGTGCAGTTCGAGTTCCTTCGACAGCGCGCGGGCAGACGCAACTCCGCGAACACTGTTGCCGTGAACGTCGAGCCTGGGGGAGTACACGGCGATGCCGATCTGGCCCGGCAGAACCGCCAGCACTCCGCCGCCGACGCCGCTCTTGGCCGGCAATCCGACCTCCACCAGCCACTTGCCGGCGCCGTCGTACATCCCGCAGGTTGCCATGACACTGAGGACCTGTTCGACGCCTGCGGGTGCCAGCGCACGCTCGTGGGTGAGCGGATTGACGCCGTTGTTCGCCATCGTCGCAGCCATCAGACTCAGATCACGGCAGGTCACGTCGATCGAACACTGACGGAAGTACAGGTCGACGGCCTCGTCGGGATTGCCGGTGATGACGTCGAAGGATCGCAGCATGTGGCCGATCGCACGGTTGCGGTGACCGGTGCGGGCCTCGGAGGTGTAGACGGCTTCGTTGAAGGTCAGCTCGCGGCCTGCGTATCGCGAGTACGCCGAGCGGATGCGCTCGAAGCGGGCCTCGGGATTCGGTCCGGCAACCAGTGATGCAGCGGTGATCGCCCCGGCATTGATCATGGGGTTTCGTGGCCGTTCGGTGAGCGGGTCGAGGCTGATTTCGTTGAACGGCTCGCCGGATGGTTCGACGTCGATTTTCGCGGCAACCGCCTCGCTTCCTCGATCGGCGAGAGCCAAGGCGTAGGTGAAGGGCTTCGAGATCGACTGAATGGTGAACGGGATTCGCGAGTCACCGATCTCGTAGACGTAACCGTCTACGGTGGCGATGCAGATTCCGAACGAATCGGGGGCGACCGCCGCGAGTTCGGGGATGTAGTCGGCCAACTCGCCTTCGTCGAGTGATCGGACTTCGTCGAACACTCGCGTTATCAGGTCGTCGACCACAGTTCCCATACGTCGACCTTAAGCTGACATGGCGGTCGTTTTGTGGAAGAAGAGTTGCCGAGTCGATCGCGACGGATCCCATTTGTCTGTGATTGCGATCACGAGCGATCCGCGGGATTTCGCTGTTACGCGAAGTCACACCGGAATCGGGCCGAGTCCGCGTGTCGGTTCGCCGGAACGCTCCGTAGACTGGCAGCACTGTCGCGAAGACAGCCGCGGCGCGCACCGGTGCAGCTGTGAAGCACGGAGGGAGCGATCTCGTTGGGTGTTCTTGCCCGCATTCAGGGTCCTGACGATCTACGTCAGTTGAGCCACGCCGAGATGACGGAGTTGGCCGACGAGATTCGTGAGTTCCTCGTGCTGAAGGTCGCTGCGACCGGTGGTCACCTCGGGCCCAACTTGGGCGTCGTGGAGTTGACCCTCGCACTGCACCGAATTTTCGACTCGCCGCAGGACGCGATCATCTTCGACACGGGCCATCAGGCCTATGTACACAAGATCCTCACCGGTCGTCAGGATCAGTTCGACACTCTGCGTAAGCAGGGTGGACTGTCCGGGTATCCGTGCCGCGCCGAGAGCGAACACGACTGGGTCGAGTCCTCTCACGCTTCCGCCGCGTTGTCCTATGCCGACGGCCTCGCGAAGGCCTTCGCGCTGACGGGTCAGAATCGCCACGTAGTTGCCGTCGTCGGTGACGGCGCGCTGACCGGCGGAATGTGTTGGGAAGCTCTCAACAACATCGCGGCAGGCAAGGACCGTTCGGTGGTGATCGTCGTCAACGACAACGGTCGCTCGTACGCACCGACCATCGGCGGACTCGCCGACCATCTCTCGGCACTGCGCACTGCGCCGAGTTACGAGCGCGCCCTCGACAGTGGCCGACGCATGGTCAAGAGACTGCCCTGGGTGGGGCGCACCGCGTACTCCGTCCTGCACGGAATGAAGGCGGGTCTCAAAGACGCGGTCAGCCCTCAGGTCATGTTCACCGATCTGGGTATCAAGTATCTCGGACCGGTGGACGGACACGACGAAGCCGCCATGGAATCGGCATTGCGCCGGGCAAAGGCCTACGGCGGACCGGTCATCGTGCATGCCGTCACGCGTAAGGGCAACGGTTACGCACACGCCGAGAACGACGTGGCCGACCAGATGCATGCCACCGGTGTCATCGATCCCGTCACCGGTCGCGGCACCAAGTCGTCCGCGCCGGACTGGACGTCGGTCTTCTCGGCCGCGTTGATCGAGCAGGCTTCGCGTCGTGAGGACATCGTCGCCATCACCGCGGCGATGGCCGGGCCCACCGGCCTCGCGGCCTTCGGTGAGAAGTTCCCCGATCGGATCTTCGACGTCGGTATCGCCGAGCAGCATGCGATGACCTCGGCCGCCGGTCTTGCACTGGGCGGACTTCACCCCGTCGTAGCTATCTACTCGACCTTCCTCAATCGGGCTTTCGACCAGTTGTTGATGGACGTCGCACTGCTCAAACAACCGGTGACAGTCGTGCTCGACCGCGCCGGGGTCACCGGAGTCGACGGCGCCAGCCACAACGGCGTCTGGGATCTTTCGCTGCTCGGGATCATCCCGGGGATCCGCGTCGCGGCACCGCGTGACGCAGACACACTGCGGGAAGAGCTGGACGAGGCGCTTCTCGTCGACGACGGCCCAACCGTCGTTCGTTTCCCGAAGGGCGCTGTACCCGAAGCGATTCCGGCCGTGAAGCGACTCGACGGAATGGTCGACGTTCTCAAGTCCAGCGAGGGTGAGCGCGGCGACGTGCTCCTCGTCGCGGTGGGCCCGTTTGCATCCCTGGCACTCGAGATTGCCGAGCGGCTCGACAAGCAGGGCATCTCGGTTGCCGTCGTCGATCCGCGGTGGGTTCTGCCGGTCGCGGATTCGCTGGTGAAGATGGCGGACAAGTACGCCCTCGTGGTCACCATCGAAGACGGTGGTCTGCACGGCGGCATCGGTTCGACGGTCTCGGCCGCGATGCGGGCAGCCGGAGTGCACACGTCGTGCCGCGACATGGGCGTTCCCCAGCAGTTCCTCGATCACGCCAGCCGCGAAGCCATCCACAAGGAACTCGGACTCACGGCTCAGGACCTCTCCCGCAAGATCACCGGCTGGGTGGCGGGGATGGGTAGCGTCGGCGTCCACGTCCAGGAAGACGCGTCCTCGGCGTCGGCTCAAGGTGAAGTCGCGCAAGGCTGACAGCTCGTCTCACGATAATCTTCACTACGATCTCGAAAAGCGGTGGCCCACGGATCAATCCGAGGGCCACCGCTTTCGGTGAAATCGTGAGAGTTCGCTACTGGACGGATTCGAGTGTGCTGCCTCGCGTTTCCTTCACGAACCTCAGGACGACGAACAGCGACAACACTGCCATGACGGCGTAGCCGGCGTAGGTGTACGACAGATTCCAATCGGCCAGTGCCGGGAACGTCCAGGACACCAGGAAGTTCGCGACCCAGTTGGTGGCGGTCGCAATTCCGACTGCTGCAGCACGCACGCGGTTGGGGAACATTTCGGAGATCAACACCCAGACGACCGGGCCCCAGGACAAGGCGAAGAAGAACACGAATGCGTTCGCCCCGATAAGAGCGATAGTGGCATTGGCTCCGGTCAGTGTGGCCACGGATTCGCCGATCTCGTTCTTGGTCACTGTTGCCGAATGGAAACAGAACGCTGCGGTGCCCAGTGAGATGGCCATACCGGCGGAACCGACCAGCAACAACGGCTTTCGACCGACCCGGTCGATGACGGCGATGGCGACGAACGTACCGACGATGTTGACCAAGGCGCTCACGACGCTGATCAGCAGGGACCGGTCGGCGCCGAATCCGACCGCCTGCCAGAGGGTGCTCGAGTAGTAGAAGATCACGTTGATACCGACCAACTGCTGCAATGCGGCGAGTGCAATACCGACCCACACCAGATGGGAGACCCCGAGCCGCTTCGAGAAGAG
The DNA here is from genome assembly GCF_027583855.1 of Rhodococcus sp. BH5. Taxonomy (NCBI): domain Bacteria; kingdom Bacillati; phylum Actinomycetota; class Actinomycetes; order Mycobacteriales; family Nocardiaceae; genus Rhodococcus; species Rhodococcus sp. BH5. Next base: position 458,137 of record NZ_JAJHVW010000001.1, on the reverse strand, counting down.
TTGGCGGACTGTGGTCTTGGCTTGCTTCTCCGTCAGAGATTCGCGGATCTCGTTCATGCGTTCGGTGACGGCGTCGTGATCTCCACCTTCGAGATCGGAGATGATCTTGCGAGCACGATCGTCCTTGCCCTGCGCCACGAGGAACCGTGGAGACTCGGGAATCGTGGTTGTCATGATCAGGTACAGGACTGCGGGAACCGCCTCGAGCATCAGCATCCACTGCCAGGCTTCGAGGCCTGCGATCTGATTGCGATCACCACCGGCCGCGGCCTGGAGGGCGTAGTTGACCAACTGCGACACGGCGATTCCGAGAACGATAGCCAGCTGGTACATCGAGCCGAGACGTCCGCGAATCGCGGCGGGAGAGATCTCCGCGATGTAGGCCGGGGCGATGACTGACGCGAAACCCACTGCCAGGCCGCCGACCACGCGCCAGAACGTGAGGTCGTAGACGCTGAACGGAATTGCGGAGCCTACGGCGCCGATGATGAACAACACCGCGGCTATCTGCATGACGCGGATGCGGCCGAGTCGGTCGGCGAGTGTGCCTGCGATCCAGGCGCCGAGTGCTGCGCCGAGCAGAGTCAGTGAGACCGTGAGCCCGGTGCCCGAGGCGCCGATGTCGTACTTGTCTCGGATCGCACCGACCGCCCCGTTGATGACGGCGGTGTCGTATCCGAACAGAAAACCGCCGAGCGCGGCGGCGCCGGCGAAGAGCACTGCATGTCCGACGTCGGCGCGAGTAGCGCCTGATCCTCCGCCGGAGGCGGTTCCGCTGAATGCCATTCCTGCCCCCTCAAAGGCCCTACGGTCGACACCCCGATGCGCCGATCCATCCGCGAGCACTCTGCACGCTACGCCCACCGGGACAGATTTGGCGGGGACTCACGCGCCGTTACCCAGCTGAGTCCATTCCCGCAGAGAATCAGCTTGACACAGTAATGTCGTATTGATTGCAGTTAGTATGCAAACAATATGGTAAGTGCAGGTGAGGGCGCTTTACTCGCCCGAGAGACGCTCGGCTTTTGCTGCGATGTCTTCGAGATCCTTCGCCATGAATTTCCGGGTCACCCGCCTCTCCGGCGAGCCGTTCGATACGGATCACGCCGGAGAGGGTTGTCGGGAAATCTCGTTTCTAGGCCGAGGCGCGCTTTGCGGCTTCGCTCAACGTCGGTGTGATCTGGCCGAGGACCCACGGCGTGCTCAGGACGTTGACGTTGCTCAGTCCGCCGATGACCCGGGTGTCGCTGAGGAATGCGGTGGATCCACGCTTGACCGCGCCGAGTCCACCGACTGCGGGTATGCCGGACGGATCACCGGAGCCGTCGGTGAAGCCGACGATCACATCGGCGTCGATGTCGGCGATGTTCTCGTAGGAGATCGTCTTGAAGAACGATCCACCTGCATTTTCCGCGGCTAGCTTCTCGACGCCCGGTGCGTTGACGAACCCGAGTTCGGTCAGCACCTGGACCCGCGGATCAGTGGGCAGATAGACGTTGATGTTGCTCGAATCGGTGTCGAAGTTGACCACTGCCAATGTCTTTCCGGCGAACTCCGGGTGGGCTGTGGCGGTATCGGCGAGAGTCGCGTCGAGGCCGTCGACGAGCTTGTCGGCCTCTTCGCTCTTGCCGACTGCCTTGCCGACGATGCGGGTCTGGTCCTGCCAGGATGTCTGCCAGGCCGCGCCGGGGTAGGCGGCCGTCGGTGCGATCTTGCTCAGTTGGTTGTAGACGGATTCCTCGAAGCCCTCGTACGGCGCGAGGATGACGTCGGGGGTCAACGACGCGATGGACTCGATCGGCGGTTCTCCGCTGGCCGGCATGTCGAAGAGCGTTGTCTTGTCCGCGTCGAAGTAGTCCTGCGCCCAGGGCATGACGCCGTTGTCGTCCGCGCCGTAGGTGTACTTGGGCTGTCCGACCGGAGTCAGATCGAGTGCGTACAGGATGTCCTGCGCGTTCCATCCGAGGGTGACGAGGCGCTCGGGCTTCGAGTCGATGGTCGTGGTGCCGAAGGTGTTCTCGATGCTGACGGGGAATCCGCCCGTACCTTGGGATGGCGTGGATGTGCCTGAATCCGAGGAGCACGAGACAAGTGCGGTGACCGCGATTGCAGCCGCACCGAGGGCAGTGAAGCCCCGAACAGAAGTTTTCATGAAGGGCAGCCTAACCTACTGAATTTCGGCAGCCAAACGAAACCGATTGTGCCGTTTATGCAGGTGGGAGTCGGATCTGGACCGCGTTTCTCAGTGCACCGTTTCGGTGGGCAATACTTTCCTCGTGCGATCACAGCAGAAGATTCTCGGCGCCGCCCTCGGACTGATCGAAGGTGGCGGATTCGAGGCTGTGAACATTGCCGCAGTTGCCACCGCGGCCGGTGTCTCGCGCCAGACGGTGTACTCGATTTTCGGCACACGTGAGGAGGTCGTCTCCCAGGCGATGGGCGGTCTCGCTGTCGAGGTTCTCGGGGAGATCACGGCACAGGTGGAGTCGGTCGACACGGCGTGTAATTACGTCGTCGAATTCATCGTTGCCGCGCGAACTGCCGTGCGTGCTCACCCGGTGCTCGCGACTCTGCTCCTCGCCGAGCGGGGAAACCCTGTCTTCGATCTCGAAATGATGAGTCGAGCAATACCTTTCGCTGGTCAGATGCTCACCCCTATGGTCGAACGTGGCCTCGCCACCGAGGCGGAGTTGGATGAGATAGTGGAAATTGCCGTGCGACTGGGGCTTTCGGTTGTTGCATTCGACAGTGACCTCGTACATTCCGACGACTCCTTACGGGCCTTTCTCTCGAGGTGGCTCGGGCCCGCAATCCGGTCGACCTCGTAGTTCCTTGCCTGCTCCGCCAAAACCTTGACACTCGAGCGTCAGAGTGTCTAGTTTTGGCGTGCCCGGAATTCTCTGGCGACATTCTTCGAGGGAGCACCAGTCATGTCCGGAGTGAAACGTAGATCGTTCTTGGCCGGTACGGCCGCCGTGGGAGTCGCGATGATGGCGCCACGCACTGCCAGGGCTGCAACAGGGATTCCGCTGACACGTGAAGTGCACCGTGTCGTGGTTATCGGATCGGGGTTCGGCGGCGGGGTGACGGCACTTCGCCTGGCCGAGGCGGGGGTTCCGGTCACTTTGCTGGAGAGAGGGATTCGGTGGCAGACCGGGCCGAATGCCGAAACTTTCCCGCACCCCGCCAGCCCGGACAAGTGCATCCTCTGGCATCAGTCCAACCCGACTCTGTTCGGCAGGCCGGCGATCTTCGAGCCATACGCGGGTTTGTTGGAGACGGTGACCGGTGAGAACATGACCGCGATCTGCGCAGCCGGTGTGGGCGGCGGATCGCTTGTGTACCAAGGGATGACGCTGCAACCGGAAGAAGCGGTCTTCAACACGCACTTTCCGGAGGAGCTCGATTACGCACGAATGGGCCGCGTCCATTACCCGCGGGTGGCGCGGATGCTGCAAGTGGAAACTGCACCAGACGAACTGATTTCCAGCCCGAACTACGAGGCGGCACGTGTATTCGCGCGTAACGCAACGCGTTCCGGTCTACCCGTGTCGAAGATTCCGATGCCGATCGACTGGAACTTCGCGTTGGCCGAACTGAGGGGTGAGATGAAGCCGTCTTACACCAACGGTGACGGCGCGCTCGGTGTCAACAACGGTGGCAAACATTCGGTGGATGTCACCTACATTGCGGCTGCGGAAGCGACCGGATTGGTGAATGTGGAGACTCTGCACCAGGTCACCGATGTCGAGCGGTCCGCCGACGGACGGTGGCGCGTGTACGTGGACCGGACCGACATTTCCGGCAAGATTCTCGAGAACAAGATCTTGACGACGGATGCGCTCGTCATGGCTGCCGGCAGCATGAACACCACCAAACTCCTGGTCCGCGCCGCGGCAACGGGGCGGATCACGGATCTGCCGGACGAGCTCGGCGCAGGGTGGGGGACCAATGCCGATCGGATCTACATCTGGTCGGATCTCGCCGAGAATTTCGGCGCGACGCAGGGCGGGCCGGTCGTCTACGGCAGCCGGAACTGGGACGACCCGCATAACGCGTTCACCGTCATTCAGGCGTCGTTCCCGCCCGTTGCGTTCGACGCTCACAGCACGGTGATGGTCGGATTCGGTGTGAGCCGCGACCGAGGTCGGTTCGTGTACGACTCGGCGCGGGGTGAGGCGGTGCTCCGTTGGCCGAGTGATGGCGACTCTGCGATCCAGCAAGGCCACATCGGACCTGCGGCCCAGCAGATCGCGGCAGGAGGACTGCTCACCGATACGAACGCGATACTGCCGTCCACGTGGCATCCCCTCGGCGGTGCCTGCATGAACTCGGTGTGCGACCTTGATGGGCGGGTTCTGGGCCAGCGGGGGTTGTACGTGCTCGACGGCGCTCTGCTGCCGGGAAACTCCGCTGCGTGCAATCCGTCGATGACTATCGCCGCCGTCGCGGAGCGTGCGCTCGAGAACATCGTGAAAGACGATGTGGGAACCCTATTCTGAGCCTGCAGAACGCCACGGACGGCGTACCCGAGGGCACGCCGTCCGTGACGGGTCGATCGACTGACTCAGACGCTGGCAACACCAGGCGCGAGGAAGCGCTTGCCGTTGACGGCCTCGGAGGTGCCGGTGCGGTCCAGGTACGGCGTGATGCCGCCGTTCCAGAATCCGAATCCGCCGCCGAGCAGCAGGCAGAGGTCGATGTCCTCGGCTGCCGCTACGACGCCCTCGTCGAGCATGATCTGAATTTCCTCGGCAAATGCACGACGTGTGCGCTCGAGGACCTCTTCCGAGGTGGACACCTTGTCACCCTGCGGCCACAGTGCGGCGACCTCGGGGTCGACGGCCTGACCGTTCTCGCCCCAGGTCCACACGCCGGGCTTGCGGGCCTCGACGAGTGCTTCGAGTCCGGGTGAGCTCTTGAACCGGTCCGGGTACGACTCCTGCAGGGTCTCACCGGTGTGCAGTGCCACTGCGGGTCCGACGAGGGCCAGCAAGGTGAACGGCGACATGGGCATGCCGAGTTCGGCGATGGCATTGTCTGCGACGTCGAAGGGGGTGCCTTCGTCGACGGCGGACATGACCTCACCCAAGGTGCGGGTGACGAGGCGGTTGAAGACGAAGCCGGCCTTGTCGCCGCAGAGGACGGCGGACTTCTTCAGCGACTTCGCGGTGGCGAAAGCCGTTGCGAGAGTGGCATCATCGGTCTTGCTGCCCTTGATGATCTCGAGGAGGGGAAGAACGGCCACCGGGTTGAAGAAGTGGAAGCCGACCACACGCTCGGGATGCTCGAGGCCGGACGCCATTTCCGTGATGGAGAGCGAAGAGGTGTTGGTGGCGAGGATGGTTTCGGGAGCAATGAACTGCTCGAGTTCCGCGAAGACCTTCTTCTTGACGTCCATGTTCTCGAAGACGGCTTCGATGACGAAGTCGGTCTTGGCGAACGCGGCCTTGTCGAGGGAACCGGAGACGAGCGCCTTGAGGCGGTTCGCAGCGTCGGGGGACAGGCGCCCCTTGCCCTGGAGCTTCTCGATTTCGGTGTGGACGTAGCCGACACCCTTGTCGATGCGTTCCTGGTCGATGTCGGTCAGGATGACCGGCACCTTGAGCTGGCGGACGAAGAGCAGCGCGAGCTGGCTGGCCATGAGGCCGGCGCCGACGATGCCGACGCCGCTGACCTTACGAGCGAGCGAGCGGTCGGGTGCTCCGGCGGGACGCTTGGCGCGCTTGTTCACCAGATCGAAGGCGTACAGACCCGCGCGGAGTTCGTCCGTCAGGAGGAGGTCGGCAAGAGCCTCGTCCTCGGCCGCGAAGCCCTTGTCGAGCGAGGCGGCATCGGTGATGTCGGTGCTGCGAGCCAGTTCGAGCAACTCGACGGCCTTGACGGCGCCGGGAGCGTTGCCCTTGGTCTTGCCGTCGACGATCGCCTTCGCACGAGCGATCGCGTCGTCCCAGCCCTGGCCACGATCGATCTCGGGGCGAGCGGGGGTCACTGTGCCGGCGAGGACCTGCGACGCCCAGGCGAGGGACTGCTCGATGAAGTCGGCGGAATCGAGAACGACGTCGACGACGCCGAGTTCGAGTGCCTTCTTGGGGGAGAGCACCTTGTTCTGGTTCAGCGAGTTCTCGATAACCACGGTGACGGCGTTCGACGGGCCGACGAGGTTGGGGAGCAACTGCGTTCCGCCCCAACCGGGGACCAGACCGAGGAATGCTTCCGGAAGACCCAGTGCGCCCGCATTGGCGGCAACCGTGCGGTAGTGGCTGTGCAGTCCGACCTCGAGGCCGCCGCCCAGAGCGACACCGTTGATGAAGGCGAACGTGGGAACGGACGACTCACGCAGGCGTCGGAACACCTTGTGACCCAAGCGGCCCAGCTCGAGTCCCTGCTCACGAGAGGTGATCGCGGGAACACCCTTGAGATCCGCGCCGGCGGCGAAGATGAACGGCTTGCCGGTGACGGCGATGGCAACCGGGTTGGCGGCAAAGGCTTCGTCGAGGGCGGCGTCGAATGCTGCGAGTCCGCCGGGACCGAAGGACGACGGCTTGGTGTGGTCGAAGCCGTTGTCGAGGGTGATCAGTGCAAACGGGCCCTCGATGCCGGGGACCGAGATGATCTTCGTGTAGGCGTTCGTCACGACCTCGTCGGCGAATGCTGTTGCAATATCAGACATTTAGTTAACTCCTGCCTGGTAGTCAGCGTGGTTCGGGTTCTCCCAGATGACGGTGCCGCCCATGCCGAGGCCGATGCACATGGTGGTCAAGCCGTAGCGCACGTCGGGACGCGTCGCGAACTGGCGGGAGAGCTGCGTCATCAGGCGAACGCCCGAGGAAGCGAGAGGGTGGCCACACGCGATGGCGCCGCCCCACTGGTTGACGCGCGGGTCGTCGTCGGCGATTCCGTAGTGCTCGAGGAACGCGAGGACCTGAACGGCGAACGCCTCGTTGATCTCGAAGAGTCCGATGTCCTCGATCTTGAGGCCGGTGCGTGCCAGCAGCTTCTCGGTGGCGGGAACCGGGCCGATGCCCATGACGGCGGGGTCGACGCCCTGGTAGGCGAAGCCCACCATGCGCATGCCGACCGGCAGGCCGAGCTCGGCTGCGGTGTCCTCACCGGCGAGCAGTGCTGCGGTGGCACCGTCGTTGAGTCCGGCTGCGTTACCGGCGGTGATGCGTCCGGCCGGGCGGAACGGCGTCTTGAGCTTCGCGAGATCTTCGACGGTGGTTCCGGGGCGCGGCGGCTCGTCTTCGGTGGCCAGACCCCAGCCCGCGGAACTGCGGGTGGCGACGGGGACCAGGGTGTCGGCGATGAAGCCGGCCTTCTTGGCAGCGTCGTACTTGTTCTGGCTGTTGACGGCGTAGGCGTCCGTGCGGTCCTTGGTGATGGTCGGGAACCGGTCGTGCAGGTTCTCGGCGGTGTTACCCATCACGAGGGCGCTCGGGTCGACCAGGCGGTCGGCGAGGAAACGCGGGTTGGGGTCTGCGCCCTCACCCATCGGGTGGTGACCCATGTGCTCGACGCCACCGGCGATCACGACGTCGTACTGGCCGAAGCCGATGCCCGACGCGGTGGTGGTGACGGCGGTCATCGCGCCGGCACACATGCGGTCGATGGCGAATCCGGGAACGGTTTCGGGGAGACCGGCGAGGATCGCAGCGGTGCGGCCGATGGTCAGGCCCTGGTCACCGGTCTGCGTGGTGGCTGCAACGGCAACTTCGTCGATCCGTGCGGGATCGAGCTGCGGGTTACGGCGAAGCAGCTCACGAATCGCCTTGACGACGAGATCGTCTGCGCGCGTGTCGGCGTACATGCCTTTCGGGCCGGCCTTGCCGAACGGGGTGCGAATGCCGTCGACGAAGACGACGTTGCGTTGGTTGTTTGTGGATGGAGCCACGCGAATTCCTCCTGATGGAGCTGCCCACCGCACCGAAGGGCGGCGAGACGTTGGTTCGGCGATCACGGCCAGGCGTCCGGCCTCGTATCGAGCGTACTACTGCCCATTACTGACCGGTAACTTAACGTGCCGAATTGCTCCAACCTCACACCGGGGTCAGGTCAGGATTCCGGCTCTTCCACTTCGGGCTCGGCCGGGACCACGGAGTTCAGTGCCTCGGCGAGGACGGGAACGGTCAAAGTGCGTTGCCAGCCACGTGCGCCACCGGAAGTGAGCTTGGTCTCGATCGCACTCTCGACTTCGGCGATGTCCGAGTCGGGTTCCAGTTTCCAGTCCCAGCACAGGCGCCTGACCAGGTCGGGTTGGAGCAGATTCTCCACGGGCACCGAAACCTCTTTGCTCAGGTCCGACAGTGCTGCGCGCGCCGCGGTCAACCGATCAGCCGCCGCTGGATCCTGGCGGGCCCAGCGACCGGCAGCGGGCGGCCCGACGATGGGCGGGGTTTTCGGCGGAAGCTCGCTGTCGGGGAGCTTCCGCGCGGCTTCCAGTGCATCCATCCAGATACGCGAATAACGGCGTTGACGTGGTCCGCCGAAGACGGGAAGCGAGCGGAGCGCGTCCAACGACCGAGGATCTTTGAGAGCGGCATCGATGATCGCGGAGTCAGGAAGAACCCGACTCGGAGACACGTCGCGCTTGCGTGCGAGATCCTCGCGCGCCTGCCACAGCGCCCGTACCGCCGCCAACTGACGGGTGGTCTTGAGTGAGGTGATGTGCGACGTACGACGCCAGCGGTCCGGTTTGGGCTTGGGCGGGCCGGCCAGACGGATGTACTCGAACTCTTCCTTCGCCCACTCGAGCTTGCCTTGGGATTCGAGTTCGGCTTCCATTGCGTCGCGCAGTTCGAGAAGCACTTCGACGTCGAGGGCGGCGTAGTTCAACCAGGCGTCCGGCAGCGGACGTGTCGACCAGTCCGCAGCCCCGTGACCCTTGCGAAGTTCCACTCGCAGGGTTCGTTCCACGATCGCGGCGAGTCCGACTCGCTCGAACCCGGCCAGTCGTCCGGCCAGTTCGGTGTCGAACAGCTCGGCCGGCGTCAGGCCCAGTTCGGCGAGGCCGGGGAGATCCTGATCGGCAGAGTGCAGCACCCATTGCAACGGGTTGATCACCTCGGCCAACGGCTGCAGGTCTTGCGCTGTCGGAATCGGGTCGAGCAGGAACGATCCTGCTCCTTCGCGTCGAAGCTGGATCAGGTACGCCCGTGCCGAATAGCGGAATCCGGATGCGCGCTCGGCGTCCACGGCGAGCGGGCCGTGGCCGGAGGCCAGCGCGGCCGCGGCGTCGGCGACACCGGCGGCAGTGGTGATGACGTCCGGAACTCCGTCACGCGGAACGAGCAGCGGAACTACGTCGGAGGTGGGCTCGGTTGCATCATCGGTGACTTCGGACATGGTCACTGACTCTACGTCGCAGTCGGGGCCGGGGTTGTCACCTCAGCGTCGAACAGTTCGTCGAGTGCGGCTCCGAAACCTTGCGCGAGCTGGTCCAATTCGGGTGCCAGATCGGAGCAACTGACGATGCCGACGTCGAGTTTTCCGTCGAGAGACATCACCGTCACGTTGAGACCTGCTCCGTGAAAGATCGGGCCGAGCGGGAACATTCCCTTGATCTGGGCACCGAGGAAGTAGAGCGGGACCGGCGGTCCAGGCACATTCGACACGACCAGGTTGGACACGACGGGGTGACGCTCGGCGAGTTTGAGCGACGAGTACACGCGCATGGCGGCGCCGAACACCGCCGGCGAAGCGAACTGCGACCAGTCCTGGAGCATGTTCGCGCCCAGAGCCTCGTTGTGGTTCTTCGAGGTGGCGTTGTAATCGCTGATCGCGTGCAGGCGTTCGACCGGATCGGCGATCTGGGTGCCGAGTTGCGTGAACATGCCCGAGATCTGGTTCGTGCCCGGACGATCGGATTTGCCGTGGACCGACACCGGCACCATGGCGACGAGGGAGTCCTCCGGCAGTTCGTCCCGGTCCTCCAGATACTTACGCAGTGCCCCGGCGCAGAGCGCGAGAACCACGTCGTTGACCTTGACGCCGTGACGGTCCTTGACGGCTTTGACCTTCGCGAGATCGAGTTGGCTGAACGCGACGTTGCGGTGACCGGTGATCGCGCCGTTGAACGAGGTCCGCGGCGCGGTGAACGGAGCAGGCATCGCTTCACCCTTTCGCGCACGCGTCACCCACTTCGGGAGCATGGCGATTCCGCCCGGGACCAGACGGGCAATTCTTGCGGGCCGGGCGATGACGGCCATGAGTCCGCCGATCGCGATGTCCAGCGTTTCCGCGTCGCCCGCACCCTGTGCTGTGGGATCCACGAGCGCCGGTGAATCCGGTTCGAGACTGCACAGCTGAGCCAGGATGTTCGCGCCGGTGACACCGTCGGCAGCGCTGTGATGGATCTTCGACATGACGGCGATCTGTCCGTCGGCAAGTCCCTCGATGACCCACATCTCCCACAGCGGTCGGGAACGATCCAGCGGTTGGCTCGCGATGTGTCCGGCGAGCTCTGCCAGTTCCGCGTGTGTGCCGGGAGCAGGTACCGCGGTCCGATGGCAGTGCCGCTCGATGTCGAAATCGTGATCGTCGACCCACACGGGGTAGTCGAGATTGAGACGGGAATCTTTGAGTTTGCGCCGGAAGGTCGGCATGGTGGCCATTCGCGAGTCCAACTCGCGAAGCAGCTTCCGGTAGTCGTAGCCGCCCGGGATGGTCGTGGGGTCGAGCAGGACAAGTCCACAAACGTGCAATAGCTGGGTCGGTGTTTCCAAGTAGAGGAAGGTCGCGTCGAGTCCGCTGAGACGTTGCATGACTCATTCTAGAACAGGTTCTAGTATTTTTCCGGAGGAATGCTCAAACGAGTGACAGAATCAGTCGTTCTGCCGCGACAGCGTGGTTATCCCGGCAGGCGGAAGCCCCGCCGCGTACGCGAGAACCTCGCAGAAAGCCTCGACGTGGTGAGCCAATTCGGACGAAGTTGCAGTCCAGGACGCTCGCAACTCCAGTTGATGGGCTCGCGGAGGTCCGGCGATGTCGCCGTACCGCACGGAAGTTGTGGCTGTGACCGTACCGCCCAGGGCCACAAAAGGTTCCGGTCCGGCCTCCAAAGCGTCCACCAGCCAACTCCAGGCTACTTCGGGAAGTAGTGGATCCGCGGCGACGGCTTCGTCGAGATCGGCCTGGATGTACGCCACCAACCGCATGGTGCCGTTCCACGCCTCGTCGCCGTCCGGATCGAACAACAGGATCAGGCGGCCGAAAGCGTCACCTTCGGACTGCTCGGCCACGACGTCGGAGTCCGGGTGGAGAACCTCGGCCCCCACCGCGTGGCTGTACGGAGCGAGGCGCTGCGGCGGGCGGATGGGACCGACCTCTATCTCGGGCCGAACCCGCGCAGCGGTCATCGCCTCCACGGCGGCACGGAACTCGGCCGGGTCGGCTGTCGATCCGGATGTCGTCACAGGTCAGGACGTTAGTCGGGGATGCGGGCGGGGAGGTGGAGGCGCGCCGACCGAGTGTGGCTCGGGTGTGTGGCCGCTCACGAACCGCTCGGGTGTCCGATCCCGAGTGTGGGACGTGGCAGCATTGAGTCGATCGAAGACACACGTTGGCGGAGAGCGCGAGGACTGATGAGCGGGTTGGACAACATGAATTCAGGCATTACCGGGTCGGCGGAATACAGCGCTCGGCGAGTCTTGCCCGACGCACCGTTGCTTGCCGCGGCGACCGGACGCACTCCGAGTCGACGGCCGGTGTGGTTCATGCGTCAGGCCGGGCGTTCGTTGCCGGAGTACCGCGAGATCCGCGCCGGGATCGGCATGTTGGAATCTTGTTTCGATCCGGCGCTGGTCTGTGAGATCACGATGCAACCGGTGCGCCGTCACGACGTGGACGCGGCAATCCTGTTCTCGGACATCGTCGTTCCACTCAAAGCCGCAGGAATCGATCTCGACATCGTTGCCGGCGTCGGACCGGTGGTCGCCAATCCGATTCGCTCCATCGCCGACGTTGCAGCACTTCCGCGACTGGTCCCCGAAGAGGTAGGCGCAATCGCGCAGGCCGTTCGGCTTCTCACTACCGAGTTGGGCTCCACGCCGCTGATCGGCTTTGCCGGAGCGCCGTTCACTCTGGCGTCGTATCTGGTCGAGGGTGGTCCGAGCCGGAACCACGAGAAGACCAAAGCGCTCATGCACTCCGATCCGAAGACCTGGCACGCGTTGCTCGGAAGTTTGGCCGACACCACGATCTGCTTCCTGCAGGCGCAGCTCAAGGCGGGCGTCGACGCGGTCCAGCTGTTCGACTCGTGGGCCGGCGCGCTCTCGCTGGCCGATTACCGGGAATTTGTTCTCCCGCATTCCGAGCGAGTGTTCGCCGAGGTTGCCGCTGCCGGCGTCCCGCGTATCCACTTCGGTGTCGGCACCGGTGAACTTCTCGGCGCGATGGGGGAGGCAGGCGCCGACGTCGTGGGTGTCGACTGGCGGATTCCGCTCGACGTCGCGGCTGGTCGTGTCGGTCCGGGTAAGGCGCTGCAGGGCAATCTCGATCCCGCCGTACTGTTCGCGGGCCCCGAGGTGATCGATCGTGAGGTGCGCCGGATCGCCGCCGAAGGGGACCGCGCGATCGAGGCCGGTGCCATCGGCCACATCTTCAACCTCGGCCACGGAGTTCTTCCCGACACCGATCCCACGGCGATCACCTCGGCGGTGGAGCTGGTGCACTCGCTGTGACAACGACTCGGCCGTCGGTCGCGGTGATCGGAGGCGGAATCTCCGGTCTGGTTGCCGCGTACCGGCTTCGGCGCAGTCTGGGCTCCGAAGCGGACATCACGATCGTCGACGACTCACCGCGGCTGGGCGGGAAGCTGCGAACGATTGATCTGGGCGGTGGCCCGATCGACATCGGTGCCGAGGCTTTCATCGCCCGTCGGCCGGAAGTTCCTGCGCTTCTCGCCGAGCTGGGACTGACCGATCAGATCGTCTATCCCGCGGGCCTGAGTCCGTTGATCTGGTCTCAGGGCTCACTGAATCGGTTGCCGACCGGAACCCTGATGGGAATCCCGGCTTCGGCGGAGTCGGTTCGAGATCTTGTCGACGAGCAGACCCTGGCGCGCATAGCGGCCGAGGCCGGCGTCCCGCTGGAGTGGACCCGCGGTTCCGATTGCAGTGTTGCCGAACTGGTTTCGCAGCGATTCGGTGATCAGGTGGTCAGCCGATCGGTGGATCCGCTTCTCGGTGGGGTGTACTCGGGGCTGGCGGAGACCATCGGCGTGCGTGCAGCTTTGCCGACACTCGCTGCGGCCCTCGATGCGGGCTCTCGGAGCCTCACGGATGCAGTCGCAGCCGCATTGCCGACGCCTGCACCGGGGCCGGTGTTCGGAGCGCTCAGAGACGGGTACGGCATCCTGCTCGATGCGCTGCAGCAGGCCGCCGACGCGACCTTCGTCCGTGGCGAGGCTTCTGGGTTGCGCAGCGACGGGGCTGGTTGGAACGTCGATCCGCTCGGAAGCGTCGACGCGGTGATTCTGGCCGTCCCGGCGCCGCGCGCGGCGGCGCTGTTGGCCGGTGTCGATGCGGATGTTGCGAGTACCGTCGCTCGGATCGAACTGGCGTCGTCCGCGGTGGTGGCGCTCCGGTTGTCCGGGCAGGTCGAACTTCCGCAGAATTCAGGGATCCTGGTAGCCACCGACGCCGACCTGACCGCCAAGGCGTTCACGCTGTCGAGCCGAAAGTGGACACACCTCGCTGATCGCGGTGAGCACCTCGTTCGGGTGTCGTACGGTCGATTCGGTGCATCGGAGATCGTCGACCGGCCGGATGGTGAGTTGATCGACTTCGCGCGCGCCGATCTCGAGACCGTGACCGGAATCACCGAGGAGCCAGGCGCGACCTTCGTACAGCGGTGGCACGGAGGTCTTCCCCAATACGCCCCAGGTCACACGGAAATCGTGGCTGAAATCGAGTCCGGGATGACGCAGTTCGACGGCCTCGCCCTGGCCGGGTCGTGGCTGCACGGCGTCGGGGTTCCGGCGTGTGTCGCAGTCGGCACGACGGCGGCTACACGGATATTCGAGCGAGTGGCACGATAGACCCATGGCACGCCTTGATTTCGACAAACTTAACTCTGAAATCCGCTACCTCATGTTCTCCGTGTTCCAGGTGGAACCCGGTGTGCTGGGCGATGATCGGGAAGCTGCGGTCAAGGACGCCCGCTTGTTCTTCGAGGGTCTCGAAGACAAGGGCGTCGTGGTTCGCGGGATCTACGACGTCGCCGGCCTGCGCGCCGACGCGGACTTCATGATCTGGACCCACGCGGCCACCATCGAGGAACTGCAGGCCGCGTACGCGGATTTCCGTCGCACCACCGTCCTCGGACAGGCCAGTGCTCCCATCTGGAGCAACTCGGCGGTGCACCGCCCCGCGGAGTTCAACAAGAGCCACGTGCCCTCGTTCATCGCGGGTGAGGATCCGGGCGACTACATCTGCGTCTACCCGTTCGTCCGCTCGTACGAGTGGTACCTGCTCCCCGACGAGGAGCGTCGCAAGATGCTCGCCGATCACGGTATGGCTGCTCGTTCGTACAAGGACGTTCGCGCCAACACGGTCCCGGCCTTCGCCCTGGGGGACTACGAGTGGATTCTCGCGTTCGAAGCACCCGAGCTCATTCGTATCGTCGATCTGATGCGCGATCTACGTGCCACCGAAGCTCGCTTGCACGTTCGCGAAGAGGTGCCGTTCTTCACCGGCCCGCGCGTGGACATCGAGAAGCTGGTCCTTTCCCTTCCCTGATCTGCTTCGAAAGTAGTTCCTGTGACAACTGCACCGAACCGGCGTCGTCAACACATGTCCCATTGGGGAATGTTCACCGCCGAATCGGTCGCCGGCGAGGTGACCGCCGTGCATCCGTACGAGGGTGATGCGAATCCTTCGCCGATGCTCGGGAACCTCGCCGGTTCGGTGCGCAGTCGGGCTCGTGTTTCGGGCCCGGCGGTGCGTCGGGGTTGGCTCGAGAACGGGCCGGGTCCCAGCGACCGACGTGGAGCCGACGAATTCGTCTCGGTCTCCTGGGACGAACTGACCGAACTCCTCTCGCGTGAACTGCGTCGCGTGGTCGACGCGCACGGAAACAACGCGATCTTCGGCGGCTCGTACGGCTGGGCCAGCGCCGGCCGATTCCATCACGCGCAGAGCCAAGTTCACCGATTTCTGAATCAGCTGGGTGGATACACCAAGTCAGTTCACAGCTACTCGCTCGGTGCCACCGGTGTCATCATGCCGCGTGTGGTCGGAACGCACTGGAAGTTGTTCGCGCGCTCCACGTCGTGGGATGTCATCGCGAAGCACTCCGATCTCCTCGTCTCGTTCGGGGGAGTGCCGATCAAGAACACCGGAGTCAATGCCGGTGGTACGAGCGATCATCCGACGCGCGGGGCGCTCGACGCGTTTCGTGCCCGCGGCGGAAAGATCGTCTCCTTCAGTCCGTTGCGTGACGACGTCGAGGGTGACTGCGAGTGGATCGCACCCGTTCCGGGAACCGACGTTGCAATCATGCTTGCCCTGGCGTTTGTCCTGGCGTCGGAGGACCTGCACGATCGCGATTTCCTGGGCCGTTTCTGCGTCGGTTACGAACGCTTCGAGGATTACCTGCTCGGACGTTCCGACGGTGTACCGAAGGATCCGCGCTGGGCGCAGAAGATCTCCGGTGTGTCGGCGGAGTTCATCACCGACCTGGCTCGGAGAATGGCGTCTGGCCGGACGCTGGTGACCGTCACGTGGTCGTTGCAACGCATCAAACACGGTGAACAGGCACCGTGGATGGGCGTGACACTCGCAGCGATGCTCGGCCAATTCGGGCTTTCGGGTGGAGGTTTCGGGCACGGCTACGGTTCGATGAACGAGCCGGGTCTGGCTCCGGTGCCGTATCCCTTGCCGACCTTCTCGCAAGGTGTGAATCCGGTGTCGGATTTCATTCCGGTAGCCGCGATTTCCGACCTGCTGCTTTCGCCCGGGGAGGAGTTCGATTACGACGGCCGACGCTTGACCTATCCCGACATCCGGTTGGTCTACTGGGCCGGTGGCAATCCGTTTCACCACCATCAGGATCTCCCGAGGCTGCGACGGGCATTTGCGCGTCCGGACACGATCGTCGTTCACGATCCGTACTGGACGCCGATGGCCCGCAACGCCGACATCGTTGTCCCGTCGACCACCTCGCTCGAACGAAATGACCTGAGCTGCACTCGAAACGACCCGCTTCTGGTTGCGATGCAGCAGGTCGTTCCACCTTTCGAGAACTCGCGTGACGACTACGACACGTTTGCCGCTCTGGCGTCTGCGCTCGGATTCGGGGAACAGTTCACCGAAGGGCGATCCTCACAGGAGTGGATCGAGCATCTCTACGGTCAATGGCGGCCGTTCGTCGATGCAGACGGCGGCAACACACCGACGTTCGAGGACTTCTGGGCAGAAGGGCACTACCGGATGCGAACCGAAGACAACCTCGTGCTCTTCGGTGACTTCCGTGAGAATCCCGAGAAATATCCGCTCTCGACTCCGAGTGGGAAGATCGAAATCTTCTCCGAGACCATCGAGTCCTTCGGCTACGACGACTGCGCCGGCCATCCGCGCTGGTACGAGCCCGACGAGTGGCTGGGTGGACCGCGAGCCTCGCAATTCCCGCTTCACTTGATCGCCAATCAGCCCAAGACGCGTCTGCACAGCCAACTCGATCACGGCGCTGCGAGCCAGGCGTCGAAGATTCAGGGACGCGAGCCGATTCGTATGCACCCCGATGCAGCGGCCGCGCGCGGCGTCTCGGCAGGAGACGTGGTGCGGGTGTTCAACGATCGCGGAGCGTGCCTTGCTGGTGTGATCGTCGACTCGGACTTGCGGAGCGACGTCGTCCAACTTTCCACCGGTGCCTGGTACGACCCGCTCGATCCTGCCGATCCCGACTCTCTGTGCGTGCACGGCAATCCCAACGTTCTGACACCGGACATCGGTACGTCGTCACTCTCGCACGGGTGCACCGGCCAGCACGTTCTGGTGCAGATCGAGAAATTCGACGGGGCCCTGCCGCCGGTCAAGGCGTTCGATCCGCCCGTGCTTCGTTCACGCTGACGGAACCGATCGGCCACCTCTCGCGTCGAACCTCGTGAGCGCCTGAATCAGGTGTCACGATCTATCGAAGGTGGGGGCCATCGTGAGTGCAGCGGATGTTGGTTCGATGCGGGGGCAAGTCGAAGTACTTCGGGCTCAGATCGATTCGATGCAGCACGTTCTGTTGGAGCGGACTCGATCGCTGGCGGACTTGCAGGAGAGGATCGCTCGAGCGACGGCGAGCGCGCGTTCGAGTGACGGCAGCGTGGAAATCGTCGTCGACGCCTCGGGGGCGGTGGTGGGAGTCGATCTCTCGGGGAGTTCTTACGCCAAGCATTCGCCGGCAGCGTTGGGGAATCTGATCCTGGCTACGGCCGCGTCTGCGGCAGAAGACATACGCCGACAGGTTGCCGAGATGACGAAGCCGCTCACGGAGGCGGCCGGAATCGACTTGCCGGACCTGGTTCCGGGCGTGCTCGGATTGCGCGAGATTCTCGAACCTCGTCCGAGCTCCACACCGGCTTCCTGCGACGAGAACTGGGACCGCACCGTTCTGAGGAGCTCCGGCAATGTCTGAGCTGGGCGTGAATGTGGCCGCGATGAAAAGTGCTGCACCAGCCTTCGCGGTGGTCGCTGCCGATCTCGACGAGGCGCGGAGCGCTCTCGACGCAGTGGTCGCCGCCGAAGAGGGTTGCTGGGGCACTGACCAGTTCGGATCCGCATTCTCAGGCGCATATGTTCCCGGTGCTGAGTCAGCAGTCGGTGGGATGACGCTGGTCGCGGGCGCGCTCCGCGAATTGACCGCCACGCTGATCGAGATCACCGATCGTTTCGAATCGATCGACACCTCGCTTGCCGACGACATGGCGGGTGGGCTCTGATGGGACTCGAGATTCCCGGCTGGTTACAGGCGGTTGCGTCGGTCGCGGTGGGCAGTGACTGGCCGCAAGGAGACGAAACGGCACTGTGGAGGTTGGGTGATGCCTGGTCAGGTGCGGCCGATCGGATCGAGGCTTCGGCCGCTGCCGGTGGTTACGGATTGCAGGCAGTACTGGCATCGATCGACGGTCGAGCCGGCGACTCGTTGTCTCGGTATTGGTCCGAGGCCGGGGGAGTTGCGGAGGTCTTCGAGCGGTTGTCCTCTGCCGCGGCCGAACTGGGTCAGTCATGCACCGATACCGGCACGGACATCGAGTACACCAAACTGTCGATCCTCGCGGCGCTGGGCGCACTGGCGCTCGAGATTGCCGCCATGGTGGCGGCTGCTGTCCCGACACTGGGTGTCAGTACCGCCGGGGTCGTGGCGGCTGAGGTCGCAACAACACTCACGGTCCGAATGTTGTTGCAGCAATTGTTGATACGAGTGATCGAGGCTGCGGCAGTGGAAGCTGCCGCTGCCGTCTTCTCCGGCCTCGCCATTCAACTCGGGCAGATGACGATGGATCATCGCCAGTCGATCGACGGTGGCAAGGTCGTGACCGAGGGGCGCGACGGTTTCATCAAGGGACTTGCGAACGGAGGGTTGAAGACGACGCCGGATCGTGTCGGCCCTGACCCGAACCCGCTCCCGACCGGTTCGAGAGTGCAGGAGATCGCGCGGGGCGCCTTCGACGACGCGGTGTCGGGAGCGTCCGCTGCGATCGTGACGAAGGAAGTCACGGGCGGCGACGCCTCGTTGACTGACATCACTTCCGGCGCGATCGGTGGCGGGATCGGTTCCGTCAAAGACGGCCTTGTCGCTCGCAACGAGGACCTGAATGCGGCCGGTCTGAGCCCGACTGCGCTGAACTGGGACTTCTGAGTGGAAAGTCTCGAATCGTGGGCTACCAGTGACACGGGGTAGCCCACGACCTGGCTACTGAGCGGGCTTGAGGACCAGCGAGATCGAGTTGATGCAGTACCGCTGATCGGTCGGCGTCGGGTACCCCTCACCCTCGAAGACGTGACCGAGGTGGCTGTGGCACTTCTTGCAGATGACCTCGACGCGGCGCATCCCGAGTGAGCTGTCTTCCTTCAGGATCACGGCATCCGAATCCGCCGGATCGAAGAAGGACGGCCACCCGCAGTGCGATTCGAACTTCTCGGTGCTGCGGAACAGTTCGGCTCCGCAGGCCCGGCAGGAGTAGACACCTTCCGTGGTGGTGTCGGTGTACTCGCCGACGAAGGGGCGTTCGGTGCCGGCTTGGCGCAGGACGGCGAACTCCTCCGGCGTCAGTTTTTCGCGCCACTCGCTCTCGGTGTACGTGACCTCAGGTGTGCTGTCGATGCCATCGTGTGAAGAACTCATGCCTCCACGCTAATGCTTTGTCGCCGTTTCGGCTTCGTGGGCAGGTGAGACGGCATCGAGTGGGGGATCGAGGAGGTACGCGGGATCGATTCCCCGATCCAAACGGCCCTCTCGACGCGCGACCAGATACCGGTATCCGAGGACACAGAAGATCACGATCAGCAGAAGGCTCCAGCCGAGGGTGCTCTTGGTGTATTCGGCCGCCCGGCCGAAGGTCGGCCAGCGGTTCGACCACCAGCTGTCGAACGTCATGAAGCCGTAGACGGCGAGCCAGGCCGGCCAGTTCCGCATGACCGAGTTCTTGAGCACCACGGACATCAGGAGCGGGAGCAGCATCATCGAGTAGTACATCTGGCCGAGCGAGGGCAGCAGGAACGACGCGGTCATGATCACACCGGTCGCGGTGGTGAGGAAGAAAAGTTCGTCGTTGCGGTAGTAGCGGTACAGAAGCCACAGCGAGACGACGACCATGGCGGCCAACACGACGCGCAAGAGCAGGATCAACCATTCGGGCAGACCGAAGTAAGCGCCGTTTCCGACAATCGAACTGTTGAAGTAGTCACGAGATTCGAGCAGGTACGGCACGGTGCGGCGGACGAAGTCCATCGGATCCGACGCCAGCGGCCATGCCACGACCGTGAGAATGAACGGGATGCCCAGGGCGGTGACGAACACCTTCCACTGACCGCGAACGAGTGGCAGCAGGAGCAGCGGCGCGAGAGTGGGTTTCACTGCGATGGTGAGACCGATCGCGGCGCCGGCCCACAGATCCTTCTTGCGCATCAGCAACAGGAGGAAGGCAACTTCGCCGAGCAGGACGAGGCCGTTGATGTTGGTGAACACCAACGTGTTGGTGACCGTCTCCGACATGAACGCGCCGAGCACCAGAATCGGCGCCGCGATGGAACTGATCGTCAGGTCGAACAAGCGCAACAGCAGGTAGAGAGCCACGAGAATTGCGACGGCATTGACACCGATGAACAGCCACCGTGAGCGCTCGGGATCGAGGATCGCCAGGGGTGCCATCAACAAGGAACCCGATGGTGGGTACAGGTAATGGGGGTCTACGGAGTTGAAATCTGCGGTGTAGACGTCGCGCCCGTTCCAGAACGCCAGCGCGGCGTTGTAGACCGGTCGGAAGTCATCGGTGATGGCGCCGTTGACTGCTGTGACGATGACACGATTGAGCACTGTCATCACGGCGATCGGCCACAAAACGAAGTTGACGACTTGTTGGGTTGTCCGCCCGGTACGCGGCTCGAGCTGTCGAAGGAACACTTCGGCACGGTACACCGGAGCAGGGTGTGATCGGGGGATGCACCCCTTTTCGGTCGTGGTGGACGAGCGCCCGAGTCAGGCCGGGCACACGCTTCCGTTACTGGGCAGGGAGGCGTCGCTGAGGTAGAGGCGCATCGCCTGTTGAGCGCACGTGGATTGTGCCGCCGGGTGACCCGCACCTTGCCAGTCCAGAGTTGCGAAGCGCGATCCTGCATTGGTCACGACGCCGGTGACGGTCGAGAGTCCGGAGTTTCCGACGGCCGGGTCACCCTGACCGCTCAGCACGAGGACTGGGGGCTTCAACTGATTCGGCAAGGGAGAGTTGGCGGTCGACGGCCAGCTGGCGCACGCCAGCAACCCGAGCGCGGCTTCTCGCCCGAACACCGGATAGTTGGTGCCCCACGTGTTCGCAAGCTCGCGCGCACGCCCGATGCCCGGCCATTGCATGCCGTCGGTGCATCGTCCGATGAACTGGCCGTCGCCGTCCACCTCGTTCTCCGCCCGGGCGGCGCGCTCTCGAATCGGTGAAGCGTTGCCGGTACCGAGCGCGGACAGAGCGTCGGACAGTGAGCGGGTCTCCTGCTCACGGTTGGTTCCGGCAGTCCACAGGCTCGCCGAAATCGCGTTCGACACCGCAGCGGCGGACAGCGGCTGGAATTCATCGGCGCGAGCGCGCTCCATCAAGTCCGTGACCGATTTCTTCGGATCAGGTCCGAGCGAGCACCCCAGCGCCACACATCGCTGAGCGAATGCCGCCAATGCCGCTTCCTCGCCCTGCACGCGGCTTTCGGCCTCGGTCGCAGCGTCGGTGGCAACCGGAGCGGGAGAATCGAGGATCAATCTCGCGAGGTTGTTCGGGTGGGCTGCCGCATAGCTCAGCGCGATGTCCGAGCCGGACCCTGCAGACCACAGAGCGATGGTCTCGACGCCCCACCGTGTACGTAGAGCGTCGATGTCCTCGGCTGCGGAGTCGGCGCCGAACTTCAGTTCTTGAGGGTCGAGGTAGTCCGTGCAGGCAATGGTGGCGTCGTGACCGAGGGCCGCGACCGCATCGGCGGCGTCACCGGTGGTGTCCGAGTCGAATTGGCCCAGATCGTGAAGTCCGCGCCGAATCTCCGGCGTCATGCAGTCGATTGCGGTGGACCTGTCGATTCCGCGGCGATCGAGGGCAACCACCGGATGTTCGGCGAGAACCGTGTTCAAGCCGGAAGCGGCGAGCATGGCCAGAGAGTTTCCCGACGAACGATCGGTGCCCGATGTGAACACGATCGGATACGCGTCGGCAGGCGTCGACGAGGTCCGAGCGCGGGTCAAGCCGGCAGTGAAGTTGCCGTCGATGGCGCCGGTCACGTCGATGGGGGCATTGAATTCCGCGCATTCGAGAATGACGCCGGCGCTCGACGCCGCGAGAGCCTGGTCGGCGAGTGACGTGCCGGTGCAGTCTCGCCACGGTATGTCATCGGTCGGGACGCCAGGGTCGACCGGCGGCGCATCGGGCGACGGTCCCTCGCTCTGGGCAGGGCTGCCGTCGGTGCGGCCTTCGACCGCGACGGCGGGCCGAAGCGACGGACCGGCGCCGCACGCACAACACGTCGCGAGGACGACGGCCATCAAAGCAACTCTGCGCATGCCGACCAGAGTGCCAGGTTCACCGAAGTGGCTGCTGACGAACCCATCGAGTGAGGATCGTGCCGTCCGTATCACCGAGAATGTGCGCGGGACGCATGGCTGTGGGCATTGCGTTGGGGGAGAGTGAGATTCGGCCGACTTTGCTCCCCACCAGTTGAGGTGACGTGGTGATGCAGAGTTCGTCGACGGCATTGTCCTCGATCAACTGCCCGAAAAGTGACGGTCCGCCCTCGCACAGCACGCGACGGAGCTTGCGAGCCGACAAGGCCCTGTCGATGTCGCCGCTGGTGACGTTCGGTGAGTCCGTCACCTCCACCTGCGCTCCGGCAGATCTCAGCGCCGAAATTGCCGCGGAGTCCGCGTCGCGACCGACAACAAGGATCGGTGGAACTTCGGTATCGCGAAGGAGTCGGCTTTCGGGGTCGATCGACGCGTGCGCCGAGACGACGAGGATCGGTGGGACCGGAGCGAGGCCGCTCGCCTTTCGTCGCGCCCGGGCTTCGTCCGAGACCTGCACACCCCCGTAGTTCTCGGCTCGCGCTGTGCCTGCGCCGACGAGGACGACGTCACAGAGTTCGCGCAAGATCCCGAATACCGACTTGTCGGCCGGTGTGCCGAGTCCATGGCTCACTCCGTCGACGGAGACGCACCCGTCGATGCTGGAAACGAAGTTCACGCGCATCCAGGGTTGCGAGAGGTTCTCCGGATAGGCGTACAAGCCGCGGAGTTCGTCTTCGTGGCCTGGTGTGAAGTAGGTCGCAATATCCATACGGTGCACATGAGAGATCACATCACGTAGATACCCTTGACGGATGCATGAACGTCTTGTCGATCGCAGCCCGGTGGTACCCGCCGATCAACTGGTAGCTCAAATGGTGCCTCCCGCAATGTTCGACGAGGTGAGTTTTGCCTCCTACATTCCTGATCCGAAGGAACCGAGCCAGGCAGCTGCTGTCGCCAAGGCCGAGGAATTCTCCAAGCGCGTCACCAAGATCCGTAGTGGTGGACGCCGCGGACTGTTCGGCAAGAAGACCCAGGCGACCGGCGCCGGCCTGTACCTCGACGGCGGGTTCGGTGTCGGTAAGACTCACTTGCTGGCGTCGATCTTCCACAGCGTTCCGTCGCCGAAGGCTTTCGGAACCTTCGTCGAGCTGACACACGTCGTCGGCGCTCTCGGCTTCAACAAGGCGGTCGAAGCGCTCGCCGACCACAGCGTTCTCTGCATCGACGAGTTCGAGCTCGACGATCCGGGCGACACCATGCTCGTATCCCGCCTCCTTTCGGAGCTTTCCGCGCGCGGCGTGTCCATCGTCGCGACGTCGAACACGCTTCCCGGCCAGCTCGGGGAGGGTCGCTTCGCCGCCCAGGACTTCCTGCGCGAGATCAAGAAGCTCGGCTCGATCTTCGAGACGATTCGCGTCGACGGCCCCGACTACCGTCACCGCGATCTCCCGCCCGCACCCGAGCCCATCTCCTCGGAGGAGTTGGTTTCTCGGGCCGACGCCATCGACGGCGCCACGCTCGACAACTTCGACGAGCTGTGCAAGCACCTCAGCACCCTGCACCCGTCGCGGTACAACAAGCTGGTCGAGGGTGTGAAGGCCGTGTTCATCGACGGTGTCCACCCGGCAACGGATCAGTCCGTTGCACTGCGCATCGTGGTTCTCGCCGACCGCCTGTACGACGCGAGCATCCCGGTCACCGTTTCCGGCGCACGCCTCGACGAGATCTTCACCCCCGAGATGCTCGCCGGTGGGTACAAGAAGAAGTACTTGCGCGCGACCTCGCGCCTGCTCGCACTTTCTCGTTTCGAGGTCGCGGCCGGCTAGTCTGCACGCCTGTCAGCTGACGGGGCGCTCCATCACGAAATCGTGGTGGAGTTGTGCGCCCACGAGGAAAGTCTTCGTGCCGACCTGTGTGAAACCGTGCTTTGCGTAGAACTTCTGGGCGCGCAGGTTCTCCTGATTGACGCCCAGCCAGATCCCGGCACTTCCGCTGCGTCGTGCGTGGTCGACAACCGCGTCCATCAAGGATGCTGCCGCGCCGGTCCCGTGGTTACCCGGAAGCACGTACAACTTGCTCAGTTCCGTTGTCGGGCGAAGTGTCACAGCAGCTTTGACGTCCGGGTCGGAGGGCTCGTCGTCGACAAGCATCGCGTAGCCGACGATCGAACCGTCGCGAATGACCTTGAGAACGGTTCGCGTCGGATCGGTCAGGTACTCGGAGAACTTGTCGACGGAGAGAACGTTGTCGATGAAGGCACTGATGTCGTCGTCCGACGCGTCGGGCGGACAAGCCAGTGGAAATGTCACCGCTGCCACGTCGGCGATTGCTTCGGAATCCCAGATCCCGGCCCGGTCAACGGTGATCGTCACGTCAGTTTCTGCCTCTCGCGCACACAATTCGGTCGATCAAGTACACCACTTTCCTCGGGCGCAATGCTCAAGCGGCGTTCTCGGCGACCGGAGTTGTGGCTCGTTTCGGTGCGAACGCGGGAGCAAGAACTATCAAGATCGCGCAGAACGCCAGCGGAATCAGGAACCCGATTCGAAGGTCACTGAAGGCAGCGACCGCGCCGACGATGCCGCCGCCGACGACTGTGCCGACGTAGTTGAAGAGGTTGATGCGTGCGATCACCGCATCGACCTGATCCGGGGGAGCCATCCTGCCGGCAGCGCTGAAGCAGATCGGGGCGATCACCGGTACGCCGAGGCCGACGATCAGGAAGCCGGCGATGGCAACGGCGGGAGATTGCGCGAGGACAACGATCGTCATGCCGACCACGCCGATGAGAGAGCCGATCCGCACGACGGTGGTCTCACCGAACTTGCCGACCCAGTAGTCGCCGGTCAGTCGTGAGACCAGTGC
The DNA here is from genome assembly GCF_027583855.1 of Rhodococcus sp. BH5. Classification (NCBI taxonomy): domain Bacteria; kingdom Bacillati; phylum Actinomycetota; class Actinomycetes; order Mycobacteriales; family Nocardiaceae; genus Rhodococcus; species Rhodococcus sp. BH5. The sequence continues at coordinate 433,027 of NZ_JAJHVW010000001.1, read as the reverse complement.
CGCGATTTGGTACGCCGCCACGGAAAGGGCGGCCGTCCCGGCGTCGGCGAGCAGTTCGTCCTTGACGTACAGCGTCGACCAGTTTCCGACGCTGAAGTCGACCGCATAGAACAATGCCATCGCGACGCCGAGGAGGACGAACGCGCGGGTGGGTACGGTGAATTTCGCGGTGCTCGTGATGTTTGCATCGGCAACCGGAGACTCGGAGCGATCGAGCAGTTGCGGGCCGAAGGCCAGAAGTATCAGTCCGACAACAACTCCCGCGATCACCTGCGTTATGCGGATCGAGATGTCGAGGCTTGCGGTAGCAGAGATGAACAGAGCGCCGACAATCGCTCCGACGCTCCAGGAAGCATGGAACGAGGAGAGGATGAAGCGGCCCTTGGCGTGTTGGATCGAGACTGCCTGCATGTTGGCGGCGGCGTCGACCATGCCGAGTCCGATGCCGTAGATCGCCAGGAAGACGAAGAACATCGCCGCGTTGGGCGCAATTCCGGTTGCCCCGCCGAAGACTGCGATGACGGCGAGTCCGGTTCGCAGAGTCATCTTGCTCGACGTTCTCACGGCCAGCATCTCGGCGAGCACGCTGCCGAGCCCGGCGATGACGGACACGGTGACAACCGCAACCACAACCAGTGTCTCGCTCAGCTCGAACAAGTCCTTGTACTGCGGCAGCTGCGTCAGAATGGCGGCGAGCAGAAATCCTTGAAGTCCGAAGGCCACCGAAGTGGCGATCCGAGCCCTCGTCAGGGTGCGGGTGTTATCCGTCATCAAGCAGGGCCTTTGTCTCGTTCGTTCGGTTAGGCCGAACGGTACTGGATCTTGATACTGGTCGAGTGTCCAACAAAGCTGCGTGTTTTGCACGGTTCTTTGATTAACTGACCGACATGACTCGGCAGCCGACACCAGAATTTCCGTCTTCCTTCGTCTGGGGAACCGCCACCGCGGCCTACCAAATCGAAGGAGCTGTGGCCGAAGACGGTCGCGGACCGTCGATTTGGGACGAGTTCTGTGACCGCCCCGGTGTAGTCGTCGGGGGCGACACCGGGACGGTCGCTGCCGATCATTATCACCGCTGGGAATCGGACATCGAGTTGATGAAAGACCTCGGGCTCGACGCTTATCGGCTGTCCCTGTCGTGGTCGCGAATTCTGCCCACCGGATCGGGGGCCGTGAATGCGAAAGGGCTCGACTTCTATGACCGCCTGATCGATCGACTGTGTTCGGTGGGAATTACTCCTGCCGTCACTCTCTTTCACTGGGATCTGCCCCTTGCCTTGCAGGAGCAGGGCGGCTGGATGAACCGAGACACCTCGTACCGGCTGGGGGAGTACGCCCAGGTCGTCGGCGAACGGTTGTCCGATCGCGTCGGAATGTGGATGCCGCTCAACGAACCGGTAGTGCACACGCTTTACGGGCATGCCCTCGGAGTTCACGCCCCCGGACTGGCCTTGGGGTTCGAGGCTTTCCAAGCCGCACATCACCAGCTGCTCGGGCATGGCCTCGCTGTCGAAGCGCTTCGGGCAACCGGATGCACGAACATCGGAATCGCCTCGAACCATGCTCCGGTGCGTGCCGCTTCGGATTCGCCGGAAGACGTGATGGCTGCCGACATCTACGACCACGTCGTCAATTGGATGTTCGCCGACCCGGTTCTGGTCGGGAAGTACCCGGCCGACGAATTCGCTCAGCTGCTCAGCGGTCCTGTCGACGAGGACTTGAAAATCATCGGGGCGCCGCTCGACTGGTACGGGATCAACTACTACGAGCCGACGATGATTGCTGCTCCGGTGGAAGGCCAGGGGACCGAAGGTGTGCTCGAAGTCGACCTGCCCCCGGGCCTGCCCTTTGCCCCTGTCGCGATTACCGGTTATCCCACAACCGATTTCGGTTGGCCGATCGTTCCCGAGGGGCTGGGCGAGATCTTGCGGACGTTCCACGCCCGCTTCGGTGACGCACTGCCGCCGATCTACATCACCGAAAGCGGATGTTCATTCCACGACGCCCCGGATGCCGCAGGCGTCGTCGACGACGAAGCACGAATCGACTACCACGATGCGCACCTTCGCGCCCTCCGATCGGCAATGGACGACGGTGTCGACGTCCGCGGTTATTTTGTGTGGTCACTTCTCGACAACTTCGAATGGGCTGCGGGATACAAAGAGCGATTCGGCCTGGTGCACGTCGATTTCGACACCCAGAAGCGCACTCCGAAGACCTCGTTCGAGTGGTATCGCGCCCTCATCGCCGAGCACAAAGCGGCTCAGGTCTGACCTGTGCGGAGGCGGTCTGGGTTGCATTCTCGAACCGGGCCGCCTAGCCTCGTCTCTCATGAAGCGAATTCTCGTAGTAAGCCGCCGTAGCGGGGTCTGAATCGGACCGACCCCTCGCTGCGGGTCGTCTTGCTACCAGTTGGTCCTCCACTTCATTCCAGGAAGACCACGATCATGACTTACAACTTCGCTTTCGCTTCTGATTCTTTTTCTGCTGCTGATCCCTTCGCGGCGCGTCACGGCAAATCTCTGCCCGCCGGCTTGCGTGCCGAATGCTCAGCGATGTCGTGGACCGAGTTCGAGTCCACGTATGCGGCTATGAGCGGCCCGATCCGTCTGGGTGCGTGGTCCTCCGAGAAGATTGCGCCGGGTCGTTGGACCTTCGAAGCGACTCTCGGTCTGGGGGAGCGTATCCAGAAAGCGTCCGCCACCTCGACCGGCGCGATCTCGGCCATGACGTCGATGCTGCACGACGCGGGAATCTCGCTCGAGATCCTGTCTTTCCATCAGCACCAGATCGGCCACCGCACTGCGACGTTCATCTTCACCGAGTGCGACGGCCGTCGGAGCTGGGCGATGGGTATTGCGGAGTCGTCGACGGAGTCCTCGCTGCGCGCGATGACTTCGGCAGCGAACCGCTTCTCTCACTGAGCAGTTACAACAATCTGATCAGCTACATCAACCGCAGTACTGACGTGGATGCCCGAGGGGGCTTGCGTCAGTACTGCGGCCCGTGTGTTCGGCGCTCGAACGCAAAAAGCCGGAACCCTGAGGTTCCGGCTTCTTGCATTCTCAAATGGTGCGCGATACTGGGATTGAACCAGTGACCTCTTCCGTGTCAGGGAAGCGCTCTCCCGCTGAGCTAATCGCGCGGGTTCTGGAGAAAAATGGAGCGGACGACGGGATTCGAACCCGCGACCCCAACCTTGGCAAGGTTGTGCGCTACCAGCTGCGCCACGTCCGCATGAGCAATGAACTCCGTTACCGGAACTCAGTACTTTTCTAACTTATCAGACCTGCAAGCAGGTCTTGACCATCAGGCCCTAGGGTCTGACGTGGTGCGCGATACTGGGATTGAACCAGTGACCTCTTCCGTGTCAGGGAAGCGCTCTCCCGCTGAGCTAATCGCGCGAGGTGGAGACGGGAATCGAACCCGTGTGCACGGCTTTGCAGGCCGTTGCCTCACCACTCGGCCACTCCACCGTAAAAGGTTGAGTCACACCTCTCGAGCGGACGACGGGATTCGAACCCGCGACCCCAACCTTGGCAAGGTTGTGCGCTACCAGCTGCGCCACGTCCGCATCGCACCGTGTTGCTTGGGGAGCTGCTCGCTCTCCTCGGTGCGTTGGAAACATTAGCCGACCGTGTCGGATACACACAAATCACCAGCTCAGTGGCGTGTTCGGAGTCGAATCGGCCCGTCGCGCGCGTTGCAACTGTCCGTCTGGGCGATGAATACGGTCTGAAATCAGTTCGAATTCGTAGATTTCGGGGCGGCCTGGAGCAAAACGAATGCCAACCTGGTGATTCGTATTCATCGCGCAGCCGTGTTAATGTTCCAACTCGTTCGAGCGCATGCGTTCGTATGACTTACGGTCCCGTGGCTCAGTGGGAGAGCGTCCGCTTCACACGCGGAAGGTCGCTGGTTCGATCCCAGCCGGGACCACAGAAAAACACTGAAGGCGTTCCCGATCATCGGGGACGCCTTCAGTCGTTTGAGAGCACAGCTGTTTGAGAGCACAGCTGTTCGAGGGCACGGTCGTTTCGGCATGCAGACCGTCGTCGCAGGTCGCCGGGCGACGATTTCGGTAGCCTGGTAGAAGAGACATTTCGCGACCGAAAAGGTGACTGCTTTGAGTACCGAAAAGGTCGATTCTTCCGTCGACGATTCAGACCTGTCCGTCTTCCAGGACGCAGAGTCCCGCTGGGAGCGGTGGCGCGCGGGAATCGCCGCGCGGCCCACCCTCAATCTTGCGTACCGCATCGGCGTCGGAGTCGTGGGCACGATCGTGTTCGCCGCCGGCATCGTGGCTATTCCGTACCCCGGGCCCGGTTGGCTCATCGTTTTCGCCGGCCTCGGCATCCTGGCGTCGGAGTTCGCGTGGGCACATCGACTCCTTCATTTCGCGAAGGCTCGATACGACCGGTTCATGGAATGGTTCGGCAAGCAGTCGCTGTTCGTCAAAGGGTTGGGCGTTCTGTTCACCACAGTGATCGTCCTGGCGACTTTGTGGGTGCTCGGCACTTTCGGCCTGATCGGGACATGGGTGGGCCTGGACTACTCGTGGCTCGAGTCGCCGCTGTGAGTTGAACGCGGCCCGGTTTCCTTCACTCGGTTGTCTCACCATGTCGGTAGGGCCGATAACATGATCGTGCGCGTGCTCGCAGTGGGTACGACGCCTGTCTAACTTGTCGCAATACCTTTAGGAGCACATCGCCGTGACCAGTCCCGCGCCAGAGCACTCAGCCGCCCCACTTCGGGTGCCCGCGGGGACGACCGCCGGGACTGCAGTGCGCGAAGCCGGATACCCCACGAAGGGGCCCGACGTGATCGTCGTTGTCCGCGATGGCGAGGGAACGCTCAAGGATCTGTCGTGGACACCTGAGGTCGATGTCGACGTCGAGCCGGTGGCAGCATCCACCGAGGACGGCCGCAGCGTCATTCGGCACTCCGCGGCCCACGTCCTCGCGCAGGCGGTTCAGAAAGAATTCCCCGACGCGAAGCTCGGCATCGGTCCGCCGATCAAGGACGGCTTCTACTACGACTTCGCGGTGGACCGCCCGTTCACTCCGGAAGATCTGGCCAAGCTCGAAAAGCGTATGAAGCAGATCATCAAGGGATCACAGCGCTTTTCGCGTCGAGTGGTCGATTCGATCGAGGACGCTCGGGTCGAGTTGGCCGACGAGCCGTTCAAGCTCGAATTGATCGACGACAAGTCCGGTATCGACGATCCCGAGATCATGGAGGTGGGCGGCAACGAGCTGACCATCTACGACAATCTCGATCCTCGTACCGGCGACAAGATCTGGTCCGATCTGTGCCGCGGCCCGCACATTCCGACCACCAAGCACATCCCGGCCTTCAAGTTGACCCGAAGCTCCGCCGCCTACTGGCGTGGCAACCAGGACAACGCCGATCTTCAGCGTGTCTACGGCACCGCGTGGGAGTCCACCGAGGCTCAGGACGAATACCTCGAACTGCTCGCCGAGGCCGAGCGTCGTGATCACCGCAAGCTCGGTACCGAACTGGACCTCTTCAGCTTCCCCGACGAGCTCGGTTCGGGTCTGCCGGTGTTTCATCCCAAGGGCGGCATCATCCGCACCGAGATGGAGAACTACTCGCGCAGCCGTCACATCGAGGCGGGCTACGAGTTCGTCAACACTCCGCACATCACCAAGGGGCATCTGTACGAGGTTTCCGGTCACCTCGACTGGTACCGCGACGGCATGTTCCCGGCGATGCACGTCGACGAGGAACTGAACGAGGACGGCACCGTGCGCAAGCCGGGCCAGGACTACTACCTCAAGCCGATGAACTGCCCGATGCACAACCTGATCTTCCGTGCTCGCGGACGCTCGTACCGTGAATTGCCGTTGCGGCTCTTCGAATTCGGCTCGGTCTACCGCTACGAGAAGTCCGGCGTCATCCACGGCCTGACCCGCGTGCGCGGCATGACCCAGGACGACGCTCACATCTACTGCACCCGTGAGCAGATGCGCGACGAGCTGACCACCACCCTGCAGTTCGTTCTGAACCTGCTCAAGGACTACGGCCTCGACGACTTCTACCTCGAACTGTCCACCAAAAACCCGGACAAGTTCGTCGGTAGCGACGACGTCTGGGAAGAGGCGACCGCAACGCTCGCCGAGGTCGGCGAAGCTTCCGGCTTGACGCTGGTGCCGGATCCGGGCGGAGCCGCCTTCTACGGTCCCAAGATTTCCGTTCAGGTCAAGGACGCCCTCGGCCGCACCTGGCAGATGTCGACCATCCAGCTCGACTTCAACCTGCCCGAGCGGTTCGAGCTCGAATACACCGGCAACGACGGCGTCAAGACTCGTCCGGTCATGATCCATCGCGCGCTGTTCGGCTCGATCGAGCGGTTCTTCGGTGTCCTGACCGAGCACTACGCGGGCGCGTTCCCAGCGTGGCTGGCACCGGTGCAGGTTGTCGGAATCCCGGTGGCCGAGGCGTTCGCCGATCACCTGTTCGACGTCACGAAGAAGCTCAAGGCTGCCGGTGTGCGCGCCGAGGTCGACTTCAGTGACGACCGTATGCAGAAGAAGATCCGTAACCACACCACGCAGAAGGTCCCGTTCATGCTCCTCGCGGGCGAGCGTGACGTGGAGGCCGGCGCGGTCAGCTTCCGTTTCCGTGACGGCACGCAGATCAACGGCATTCCCGTCGACGACGCCGTCCGGATCATCACCGAGTGGATCGGCCGCCGCGAGAACGCCTCGCCGACAGCCGAACTGGTGCAGCCAAGCGTGGCGCAGTGAGCGCCCCCGGTGACGACGGTCCGGGTTCGCTGATCGACCACGGCGTCGGTGACCCTGACCATTTGCAGCGCATTTGGTCGCCGCATCGGATGTCGTACATCACCGAGGCGCCCAACACCCCGGGCACGACAGGTGAACCGTTCATCGACATTCCGAAGATGTCGGACGAAGAAGGGCTCATCGTTGCCCGCGGTGAGCATGTCTATGCGGTTCTGAACCTGTATCCGTACAACCCGGGGCACCTGATGGTGGTTCCGTACCGCAAGGTTGCGGCACTCGAAGACCTGACGCCGGAGGAGAGCGCCGAGTTGATGGCGTTCACCCAGCAGGCGTTGCGGGTGATCAAGAGCGTGTCGAATCCTCACGGATTCAACGTCGGCCTGAATCTCGGTGCCGCTGCGGGCGGTTCGCTGTCCGAGCACCTTCACCAACACGTAGTGCCACGTTGGGGCGGCGACGCCAACTTCATCACCGTGCTCGGTGGGGTAAAGGTGATGCCGCAATTGCTGCGGGAGACCAGGGGACTACTCGCCGGTGCCTGGCAACAATAGGTTGACGCATCCGGCTTCATGGCAGGATGCATTGCTGCAACGAGTTCCGAACCGGAACTCACGACGGGGAGGGTTCCTGCGGTGTTGAGCTTCTTCGGGCGCGCATCGGTGTCCAAGGTGACGGCACCTATGGGGAAGGCGCTGGTCAAGACCGGTCTGACGCCGGACTCGGTGACGGTGATCGGCACGGTGGCAAGCGTCGCCGGTGCGGTGACGCTGTTTCCGTCCGGACATCTGTTCTGGGGAACCATGTTCATCTGGTTCTTCGTCATGTTCGACATGCTCGACGGCGCAATGGCTCGTGCTCGCGGCGGCGGAACGCGGTACGGGGCCGTACTGGACGCGACCTGCGACCGCGTAGCCGACGGCGCGATTTTTGCCGGCCTGGCCTGGTGGGCGGTCTACCACGAGAACAGCAAGTGGCTGCTCGTCGCGACGCTCATCTGCCTCGTCACCTCGCAGGTCATCTCGTACGCGAAGGCGCGTGCGGAGGCGAGCGGGCTGACTGCGGACGGCGGGTGGATCGAGCGCCCGGACCGACTGATCATCGTGTTGGTCGGATCCGGCCTGACGGGTATGGGTCTTCCGTGGGCAATCCACATCGCGATGTGGGTACTTGCCGCCGGAAGCATCGTGACGGTCTTCCAGCGAGTGCTCGCGGTGCGCAATTCCCCTGGCGCTCGGGAACTTCTGCCGATCGCCCCGGCCGCATCGACGGTCGAAGGTGCGCCGGACACGGACGGCGAGGCAGAGAAATGAGCTTTGCCGAGCGTGCAACCGACCTGGGATACGCCGCGGGTTGGCGTCTGGTGCGAAGCCTGCCGGAATCGGTGGCGGTCAAGCTGTTCGACGCCGGAGCGGATTTCGCGGTACGCAAGGGCGGACCCGAACAACTCAGGAAGAACCTCGCGAGAGTTCTGGGCACGACGCCGGAGGAAGTTCCGGATCAGTTGATCAAGGATTCTATGCGCTCGTACGCCCGGTACTGGCGTGAGGCATTCCGTCTACCGTCGATGGACCTGGTCGCGACAGGTAAGGCGTTGCATGCGCTGGTCGAGGGCCAGGAACATCTGGAAAAAGCAATGGCAGCAGGTCATGGCGCGGTATTGGCGCTGCCCCACAGCGGTAATTGGGACATGGCCGGCGTGTGGTGTGTTCAGCAATGGGGTGGGTTGACCTCCGTTGCCGAGCGGCTCAAGCCCGAATCCCTGTACGAACGGTTTGTCGAATACCGCGAGAGTCTCGGTTTCGAGATCTTTCCGCTCAGCGGCGGGGAGCATCCTCCGTTCGTCGAACTGTCCAAGCATCTGCGCGAGAACAAGATCGTGTGCTTGCTGGGGGAGCGCGATCTGGCGAAGAAGGGTGTGCCCGTCACCTTCTTCGGAGAACCCACTCGCATGCCCGCCGGCCCGGCGAAGCTCGCGATCGACACCGGCGCGCCGCTACTTCCGGTCCACTGCTGGTTCACTCCCGACGGTTGGGGTTTCAAGATCGACCCGCCGATCGACGTATCCGGCGGAGTCGGCCCGGCCACGCAGGCACTTGCCGACCGTTTCGCGGTCAACATCGCAGCGCACCCCGCTGACTGGCACATGCTTCAGCCGCTGTGGCGCTCCGACCTCTCCGAATCGCGGCTCGCCCGCATGGAGGGTGAATGAAGATCGGCATGATCTGCCCGTACTCCTTCGACGTCCCCGGTGGTGTGCAGGCGCACGTGGTGGATCTGGCAGAGGTGCTGATCGAACGTGGTCACAAAGTGAGTGTGCTTGCGCCGTCGTCCGATGACGACGAGTTGCCGGATTTTGTGGTTTCCGCAGGTAAAGCCGTCGCGATTCCCTACAACGGTTCTGTTGCACGGTTGTCTTTCGGCCCGACGGCGAACAACCGCCTCCGCAAGTTCATCGCGGAAGGTGACTTCGACGTTCTACATATCCACGAACCCAATGCGCCGAGTCTGTCCATGCTCGCGTTGCGTATCGCGGAAGGCCCGATCGTCGCCACCTTCCACACGTCGACCACGAAGTCGTTGGTGCTGAGCACTTTTCAGGGTGTCTTGGCTCCGTATCTCGAGAAGATCAGTGGCCGGATCGCAGTCTCGGAGTTGGCGCGTCGTTGGCAGGTCGAGTCCCTCGGATCCGACGCGGTCGAAATTCCCAACGGCGTCGATGTCGCAGCGTTTGCCGAGGCCGACATGTTGCCCGGCTATCCGCGCGAGGGTGGAACCATTCTGTTCCTCGGGCGCTACGACGAACCGCGCAAGGGGATGGCCGTCCTCCTCGGTGCACTGCCGGAGTTGGTCGAGCGTCACCCGGATCTCGAGGTGATCGTGGTCGGACGCGGCGACGAGGAAAAACTCCGCAAAGAGGCGGGCAAGTACTTCAAGCATCTCCGACTGCTCGGGCAGGTCAGTGACGAGGAGAAAGCGTCGGCGCTTCGCAGTGTGGACGTCTACTGCGCGCCCAATCTCGGCGGTGAGAGCTTCGGGATCGTGCTGGTCGAGGCCATGGCGGCCGGTACCGCCGTCGTCGCGAGTGAGTTGGACGCCTTCCGTCGTGTTCTTCGCGACGGCCAGGCCGGCTTGCTGGTCCCCATCGGGAACTCCGATGCCCTGGCCGAGGCAATCGATTCCGTCCTCGGCGACCCGGATCGACGACGCGCGCTGGTCAACACCGCGACAAGTGTTGTCGCCGAATACGACTGGCCGGTGGTGGCCGAACAGATCCTGCGTGTCTACGAGACCGTCACGGTTGGCGGCACCGGCGTACGCGTGGTGGGGTCATGACCTTCTCCGCTCTGACGATCTTCATTCTCGGGCTCGTCGCTGCCGTCGTCCTGGTCGTCGGACTGTGGGCGTACGGGACGGCGAACCGACTCGATCGACTGCATGTGCGTTCGGATCAGTCGTGGTTGGCGCTCGATGCGGCTCTGTCCCGTCGTGCCGCGGTTGTCCGCGCGGCGGCTGTGGACATGAGCGCCGACGACGCCCGCAGATTCGTCACCTTGGCGGACGCCGCCGAACGTGCGGATCGTCAGGATCGCGAGCTTGCCGAGAACCGGCTGTCCAATGCTCTCGCTGCCTACGGCACGACGTCGCTGCGACCTCAACTGGTGGCCGAGTTGGCCGATGCCGAGGCGAGGGTCCTGATCGCTCGGCGGTTCCACAACGACGCGGTGCGCGACACTCTCGCGTTGCGTACGCGTCGACTTGTTCGCTGGCTGCACCTCGGGGGAACGGCACCGCTACCTCAGTACTTCGAGATATCGGAGCGCACGACCGCGGCGGCGGTGCCCGAGGGCATCACCGTGGATACGTCACGGACCTCTGCCCGCGTGGTGATGCTGGACGAGGAAGATCGGGTGCTGCTGTTGCGCGGGCACGATCCCAAGATCCCGAACACTTACTTCTGGTTCACCGTCGGCGGCGGGCTCGAACGCGGCGAACATCTGCGAGCGGCCGCGGTTCGTGAGATCGAGGAGGAAACGGGGTTCAAGGTAGCGCCGGAGAATCTGCGAGGTCCGCTTTGGCGTCGGGTGGCGATCTTCCCGTTCGACGGTGAGCTGATCCGTTCGGAAGAGCTGTTCTTCGCTACGCGCACTCACGGCTTCGAGCCGGTCTTCCAAGGCCACACGGAATTGGAACAGCGTGCCATCACCGGCCATCGCTGGTGCAGCGCCGACGAGATCCGCCGACTGGCCAAGTCCGGTGAGCCCGTCTACCCGTTGGATCTGGCAAACCTCCTGGTGGAGGCCGCGACGATTGCGGACGGTTCCGAGGATCCGGAAGTGCGTTCCATCCGCTGATCGTTCGGTCGTTCAGTGCTCGCGGGCAGTATAAGGCCAGCAATGGCAAATTGGATACGGAATCGAAGGCCGGTTCGTCCTAGAGTTCTGGCCAGAGGCCTCCGCGCGAATGAACTCGTGTGTTCGCCGTGCCTTGTTTCTTTCGTCACGCCACTACTGCAGGAGTTTGCTGTGAGCACCCCCGACTCTGCCCCCACCACCGCCATCGGCACCGCCCGCGTCAAGCGCGGCATGGCTGAAATGCTCAAGGGCGGTGTGATCATGGACGTGGTCACCGCTGAGCAGGCCAAGATCGCCGAAGACGCCGGCGCCGTCGCCGTCATGGCACTCGAGCGGGTCCCCGCAGACATTCGCGCACAGGGCGGCGTCTCGCGCATGAGTGACCCGGACATGATCGACAGCATCATCTCCACCGTCAGCATCCCCGTCATGGCGAAGGCACGCATCGGTCACTTCGTCGAAGCGCAGATCCTGCAGAGCCTCGGCGTCGACTACATCGACGAGTCCGAGGTCCTGACCCCGGCCGACTACGCCAACCACATCGACAAGTGGAAGTTCACCGCTCCCTTCGTCTGTGGCGCCACCAACCTCGGCGAAGCGCTCCGTCGCATCAACGAAGGCGCGGCCATGATCCGCTCGAAGGGTGAAGCAGGCACCGGAGACGTCTCCAACGCCACCACCCACATGCGCACCATCCGCGGCGAGATCCGCCGGTTGACCTCGCTGAGCGAAGACGAACTGTACGTAGCCGCCAAGGAACTGCAGGCCCCGTACGAACTGGTCGTCGAGGTCGCCAAGGCCGGCAAGCTGCCGGTCACCATGTTCACCGCGGGCGGCATCGCGACCCCGGCAGACGCTGCCATGATGATGCAGCTCGGCGCCGAGGGCGTGTTCGTCGGATCGGGCATCTTCAAGTCCGGCAACCCGAAGCAGCGCGCCGAGGCCATCGTCAAGGCCACCACGTTCTACGACGACCCGGACGTGCTCGCCAAGGTCTCGCGCGGACTCGGCGAGGCAATGGTCGGTATCAACGTCGACGACCTGCCTGTCGGACACCGCCTCGCAGAGCGCGGTTGGTGACAGCAGGTTCGACGACCGGGCCCAGTGCCTGAAAGTCCTCACAGACGAAGGGGCGGCGGTTGCGTTGGCAACCGCCGCCCCTTCGGGGTGTGGCAGACCGATCAGATGCTGTCCGATACCTCGAACACGAACTCGACCTCGACGGCACTGTTTCGGGGTAGTTCGGCGACGCCGATCGCTGAGCGGGCGTGTTGTCCAGCCGAACCGAAGATCTCGGCCAGCAGGTCGGACGCACCGTTGATCACCTGGGGTTGTTGCGAAAATCCGGATCCGGACGCAACAAATCCAACGACCTTGACGACCCGAACGATGCGATCGAGCCCGACTAAGGCATCGACTGCCGCGAGTCCGTTGAGAGTGCACAACCGCGCCGCCTGGGCGGCGTCTTCGACGGAGACGCCCTCGCCCAACTTGCCGATGCACGTCGTAGTGCCGTCGACGAGCGGCAATTGCCCCGATGTATAGACGTATGACCCCGTCTGAACGGCGGGAAGGTATGAGCCTGCGGGGGTGGCAACAGGCGGGAGGGTCAGGTCGAGTGCGGCGAGTCGTGCGGTCCAGGTACTTGCGTCGTTCATCGGTTCCTCAATGGGTTCTTTTGTCCGGGAATGGTGTTCGAGTCTGTCATCGGGAGTCTCGGCAAGTCCAAGTCGTATTTGCGCCCACCCCATCACTTTTGGTGATATTCGCCGTCGTCGGATTCAAAATGGTGTTCGAGTTGGCCACCCAAACTGTGTCGTATGTCGTCAATTCGTAACATCTCACTGGGGATACCTGTCCGTTCCGGTCACGTACTCATGCTCGACGGCACGGACTCTGTCACGGGGGAGAACTTTCATCGATTGATCGGTGGCGGTATCGAGTTCGGTGAGACGGCCGAGGCAGCGCTGCGACGCGAGTTCGCGGAGGAACTCTGTGTCAGGCTGGGAAGCGTCGAGTTGCTCGAGGTCGTCGAGAACATCTTCGAGTTCGAGGGGCGGCCTGGGCATGAGATTGTCCATGTCTTTGCAGTCGACTCAGCTGACATCGATGCGTTTCCGCTCGACGTGCAACTCCGAGTCCTAGACGAAGGTAGTCCAGTCCACTGGGTATTGAGTGGTGGGTCCGACCGCCCTATCTACCCGGCCGAAGCTGCCCGCATTATCAACGCCCTGGTTCAGTAGGGGAATCCGTTGCCGGAACACGAGTGGCCGCAAAGGTTGCTCCGCAACAATTTTCGGTCAATCAGGATTGTTCGGACTGATTCCTGGAAATCATGGATGTCGAACGTATATTCGAATAATGTTGAGGAATGTTCGATGACGGAGCAGGAAGTTCGGGTACCGCAGCGCAGCTGTCCGGTGCTGAATCCGACTGCGCCCTCATCGATCTCATCGCCGATCTGCATGCGCGCGAATCGATGCTCGTGGAACGGAAACTGGCTGCCATTGCCGAGTTTTTCGAGCGTCGCAGCGCTGACCACACTGATAACGGTGCTTGGTCGTCTACCGCTCACGAACTGGCTGAGGCCGAGCTCGGCGCGGCATTGACCATGGGCCGTGCCGCAGCGGGAAAGTTGATCGGTCTCGGCTTTTCTCTCAAGACTCGCCTCCATCGCACGCGTGCCGCCATGGCGCGCGGAGAACTGGATCTGTATCGAGTCGGATTGATCGACTCCGCTACGGCCAACGTAGCCGACGATTTGATCGACGAGGTGGAACGGCAACTCCTCGAGAAGATCTCGGCGCCACCGATGCCTGGCGGTACCGGCTTGACGGGTCGCCGATTGACAGCGGCTATCGACCGGATCGTCGCCGTGGTGGATCCCGAGGGGATACGCGAACGTCGACGCCGCGCCCTGGCTGATCGGTTCGTGGGTGTGAGCGCTGCCGAGAACGGAATGGCGCGGATATTGGGGAGTATTCCGGCGGAGGAAGCACGGGCTTTTGACCGTCGGTTGCGGGAGTTGGCAATGTCGGTGTGTCGACACGATTCCCGTAAGTACGAGCAACGACGAGCTGACGCATTGGGAGCGTTGGTATCCGGGTCGACGATTCTGCCGTGCGATTGCGGCCGGGACGAGTGCCCACAAGATCGAAGCGGGATTGTGGTGGTGCGTCGGCCGTTGGTTCACGTGGTCATGCTGGAATCAACGCTTCAGGGCGGTGACGCACCAGGTGCAGACGAACCCGCTCACCTCGACGGTTATGGAGTGATCAGTGCAGAGCATGCGCGTGACATCGCCGCGGGTGCGCTGATTCGGAAGGTGAAGGTACCAGCCGATGCCGCGCTCGAGTCTTCCGGTGAGGGCGAGCCAGTACCTCCGCCCGTTGTTCCTTCGGCGTCGGTCTACCGCCCCGGCGCTGTCCTCGACACCTGGGTGCGGGTGATCGCAGGAAGCTGCCAGTGGTTGCACTGCGATGTCGCTGCATGGAATTCAGATCTTGATCACACTGAGCCCTTTGATCATCGCGATCCCACTTGTGGTGGAAAGACCGTGGCGTCGAATCTGAGTGCGTATTGTCGAAACCGTCACCGCCTCAAGCATTCCGGTCAGTGGTTGCATATCTCGAACCCGGACCGGAGTGTCATGCTGACCTCGCCGACCGGACATTGCTACCGAACTAGGCCGTCAGGTCTGCTGGCGGGAATGCTCGAGCCTGTGCTGCCCGAGGGTGGTCGGCGTCGGCGCACACGTCTGGAAAACAAAGCCGCTCGTGTGCGGGGTGAACGCCGGCGGCAGCGGTTACGAATGCACCTCCGAATGAAGAAGAAGGCCCGGAGGAGGACCTTCGACGGCGGAGGCGATCCACCCCCATTCTGAGTAGGGCGGCATGCAACTCCATGATTTTGTATGCCCACTTTGGTGGCCGGCGGTGCGTCAGGCATTGTGTGAAGGTCGGTAGACGTCGGTACACGGGAAGATGTGGAGCATCGATGGCGAGGATCGAAGAAATTCTGGAGTTGGAACGCCTCGAGCGGGACATCTTTCGAGGAATCATCGCGGAGACCACCCTGACCCGCACTTTCGGCGGCCAGGTCGCCGGACAGGCATTGGTGTCGGCGGTACGCACGGTCGATCCGGCCTACTCGGTTCATTCGTTGCACGGATATTTCCTGCGTCCGGGAAATCCGATGGAGCCGACGGTTTTTCTGGTTGATCGTGTTCGGGACGGTCGATCGTTCGCGACCCGCTTGGTCACCGGAATTCAAGACGGGCAAGCCATTTTCACGATGTCGGCGTCCTTCCACGTCCAAGACGAAGGCATCGAGCACCAGGACGAGATGCCACCCGTTCCTGACCCCGAGACCTTGGCCATCGCCCAGGATTCGGAGGATCCCGAGACTGCGTGGCTGGCGCGTGAGTGGTCCGATTGGGACCTTCGAATGGTGCCGAAGGCCGACATCGACAAACGTCCGGGCGCTGCCGCGCAGCAGCAAGTGTGGTTCCGTTCCCGCGAGGCACTCCCGGACGACCCGGTATTTCACGTGTGCACGCTTGCCTACATGAGCGACATGACGCTGCTCGGATCTTCTCGCGGCCCCCACATGGACGTCGCCATGCAAAGCGCTTCGCTCGATCACGCCATGTGGTTCCTGCGGCCGTTCCGCGCCGACGAGTGGCTGTTGTACGACCAGACGTCGCCGTCAGCGGGCTTCGGTCGCGCACTGACGCAGGGACGAATCTTCGACAGCCGAGGAAATATGGTTGCTGCAGTCGTCCAGGAGGGTCTGACCAGGCTGTATCGCCCGAAGTGAGGTCGGCCGACGTGAGATCAATCGCAGTGAGACCTTCACTGGCGAGACCGCACCGCAGGCCGGGCCGGATGGTCGTATCTGACCTCGAAATCGACCTCCTCGGACACTTCTGATCGGTGTTCGAGGAGTGCCTCGACGGTCCACAGATCTGCCTCCGGTGTGTGCCGCCGCATGGCAGGTTCGCTCATGTCCAGGCGGACGCTGACGTCGAACTCCAGCCCGCGCCCGAGCAACATCGGACCGGCGATCACGATGACCGCGCGCTCATGGACGGGGATACGGGTCGACCGAGCCGATCGATCGGTGGGTTCGTCCCAGAGTTTCGGCAAGAACGCCCGTTTTGTGCGGGCTGCGGTGATCACTTCACGATCGAGTGCCGGATAGTCGAACCAGATAGTGCGGTAACTCAGCGCATCCTCGTGGCCGAACTCGTATCGCAGCGAAGCCGGCCGCACGTAGTCGTGCAGTGACACAACAGCACTCGGCCTGTTGCGCGACTCGACGGCGGTGCCGACCAGTTCCGCGAGCCGAGACGGCTGTGCACAATCAGGTCCGTCGATCGCTACTACCGCCACCGACGGAAACGATCCGCTCAGCGTTGCAATCTGCTCGGCCAAGGCGAGGGGACTGGACGGGATGAATGTACTCACGCCCACCATGGTGCCGTGCCCGCTCGCCGAGGCGATATTGTGAACCGTCATCGCGCCCAGTGCGGCGGTCTATGTTTTCGGAGGACTCATGGTTGGTATCGAGGAGATCCTCGCGCTCGAACACCTGGAGAAGGACATCTTCCGTGGTGCGGTCCATCCCACCGCACTTCAACGGACGTTCGGCGGGCAGGTTGCCGGGCAGTCGTTGGTTTCTGCCGTGAGCACCGTTGACGAGAGCTACCACGTGCACTCGTTGCACGGATATTTCCTGCGCCCGGGCAATCCGAAGATTCCGACGGTCTACCTGGTGGACCGCATCCGCGACGGGCGCTCGTTCTGCACCCGCCGGGTGAATGCAGTTCAGGACGGCAAGACGATCTTCACGATGTCGGCCTCGTTCCACGTCGACGACGAAGGTATCGAGCACCAGGACCGGATGCCCTCCGTTCCGGCGCCGGAGGACTTGCCGGATGCGCAGACCGTTCCGAAGTTGGCTGAATCGCAGTTCTATCAGGAGTGGAAGAACTGGGACATCAGAATTGTGCCCGCTGAGCAGAGCGCGTCAGCGCCGGATCTCGCCGCGCAACAACGCGTGTGGATGCGCTACCGCGAGGCTCTGCCGGATCGTCCGCTGCTGCACATCTGCACCCTCGCGTACCTCAGTGACATGACCCTGCTCGGAACTTCCAAAGTCCCGCACCGCGGCGTGAAGACGCAGACTGCTTCGCTCGATCACGCGATGTGGTTCCTGCGTCCGTTCCGGGCCGACGAGTGGTTGCTCTACGACCAGACGTCGCCGTCGGCAGGTTTTGGTCGCGCGCTCACTCAGGGGCGTATCTACGATCGCGATGGCAACATGGTGGCAGCGGTGGTTCAGGAGGGTTTGACGCGTCTCGAACGCGAACCCGACAGCCATGAGAGCAAGAACAGCCGTGAGAACAAGACAGGAACTGTGTGATGACGCGTCCGTTGATCGGTGTACTCGCCCTCCAAGGTGATGTTCGCGAACACCTTGCCGCACTCGATGATTCGGGAGCGGATGCGGTGGGTATCCGGCGCCCGGAGGAACTCGACAAGGTCGACGGCATCGTGATCCCCGGTGGCGAATCCACCACGATGAGCCGGCTTCTGCAGGTATTCGAGCTGCTGGAACCGCTTCGTGAGCGACTCCGCGGCGGGCTGCCGGCTTACGGATCGTGTGCGGGCATGATTCTGCTCGCCAGCGAGGTACTAGACACCCGGCCGGACGCCGAGCATCTCGGCGCCATCGACATGACGGTGCGCCGCAACGCTTTCGGTCGGCAGGTCGATTCTTTCGAGTCCGACCTGGAGTTCGAGGGCATCATCGGTGATCCCATTCGCGCTGTCTTCATCCGCGCGCCGTGGGTGGAGCGAGTTGGGCCGGGCGTTGAGGTCCTTGCGCAGGTTCCCGCCGCCGCGGGGGAGGCCGCGGGCCGGATCGTCGCGGTTCGGCAGGGCTCGGTGATCGCCACTTCTTTCCATCCCGAGGTTACCGGGGACCGTCGAGTGCACGAGATGTTCGTCGATCTGGTTCGCGGATAACTGGAGTAGTCAGCCTCGGCCGAACCTACAGCTCCAGTTCGCGGGCAAGGATCGCCGCCTGGACGCGTGAGGTGAGGTGCAACTTCGACAGAACTCGCGACACGTGCGACTTCACCGTCGGAGCACCGACTCCGAGTTCACGCGACAGTTCGGCGTTGGACATACCCGTCCCCAACAGCGCGAGCACCTCGCGTTCACGGTCGGTGAGCTCGCTCAATCCCAGCGGTTCGGTGGGTTTGGGTGCGCGCTGCACGAACTCGCCGATCAGTGCACGCGCCGCACGAGGAGCGAGCACTGCATCTCCGGCTGCGACATTGCGGATAGCGCGGGTCAGTTCGTCCGCGGTCGCAGTCTTGAGCAGGAATCCCGACGCACCGGCGCGCAGGGCCGCGAAGACGTATTCGTCGAGGTCGAAGGTGGTCAACACCAGAACCCGGCTGCGGGTCGTCCCGATGATCTGACGCGTCGCCTCGATGCCGTCGGTGCCCGGCATCCGGATGTCCATCAGCACGACGTCGGGTTGATGCGTGCGGGTGACGGTGATCGCCGACGCTCCGTCACCGGCTTCTGCAACGACATCGATGTCGTCGTGCTGCCGCAGGATCATCGCCAGGCCGGAGCGGATCGCGGCGTGGTCGTCGACCAGGGCGACGGTGATCACCGATCCGTTCCGTTCGGCGCGGGGACCGGTATCTGTGCGCATACCGTCCATTCTCCGTCGACCGGAAGTGCGTCGAGTGAACCGCCCAGCAGTTCGGCGCGGTGACGCATGTTTGCAAGTCCGTGCGTTCCCGCCCGAAAACTGGATGTGTCGCGACCGATGGGGTTTCGGATCTCGATCTGTAATGCATTGTGCTGGAGAGAGATCGACATCGAGATCGGTGCACCAGGCGCATGCTTGAGCGCATTGGTCAACGCCTCCTGGGTGATCCGGTACGCCGTGTGATCGACCACGCTCGGCAGGTCGGCAGTATCGATGTCGATCGCAACGTGCACGGCGGCGCCGGCTGCCCGAACTGCGTCCAGGACGACGGGCAACTCGGTCAGCCGCGGGGGAGAGGAACGCGGGTCCGGGGTCTCGTCGTCCCCGGCGTGGAGCAGTTCGATCATCGACCGCATCTCGGAAAGGCCCGCGAGACTGCTCGATCTGATCGCTCCGATCATCTCCCTCAATCCGTCGTCTGGTTGGCCCCGTTCACCGGAGAGAGCTGAGGTGGACAGTGCCGCCTCCGAATGGATTGCGATGGCGGAGAGGTGGCTTGCGATGACGTCGTGCAGATCGCGCGCCATGGTTGCTCGTTCGTGAGCGACTGCGGCCTCGCGGTCCAGAGTGGCGAGTGCTTCGTGGACTCTGGAACGCTCGCGTTCGGCCTCGGTCAGTTCGACTTGTCGACGGATGACCAGTGCCCACCACACCGGTGTACCGAAGAACAGAGCGGTCACCACGCCTGCCCCAGCCGCAGCGCGGACGTCCTGGGTGGACAGGTAGACGAGTGCGGTGAGCGCGGCAACCGTCACCGCGGTCAGAGAACACACCACTCGGCCCAGCCGCGCCGTCCCGTACAGAACTGCGGCGTAGGTGAGATCCGAGAGGACCAGCCACATCGGCAGAGTGGGTCCCAGGGCAGCGTCGACCGCGACGATGACGGCCCCCGCCGCCAAAGCTGTTGCCGGACGCACCCGCCGGAACGAGTCGATCGCACACAGCAGAGCCAGCATCCCGATCCGAACCCCGGCGGGAACGTCGGCGACACCTCCGACATCGGTCCACATTTGGTACAGGCCGACCAGGTAGAGGAGTACCCCGATCGCGAACAGGCCGAAGGCGATGAGCGGATCGTTCCACTTGCCGACACTCCGACTTCTGGTCACCACAGACTTATCAGAGCACATCGGGGCGCCTGACTTGTCATACCAAATGATGAGGTCGGCGTTGTTCCGATGGCTGATGTGCGGATTCGATAGAGAGGACAGGCTCGACGTATGAAAATTCGCTTCGAGTTGATGATCGGCATTCTCTTGGTCGTCGGTGGCGGCTGTCTGTGGCTGTTCGCGCGTGACGCCGAGTTCTTCTGGTTTCGCGGCGGACCACTCGGCGTGATCCTCGCGATCATCGGTGCCTTCGACATCGTGAATGCAGTCCGAACGAGGGAGACAGCGATACCCGAGCGCCGAAACGACTGACGTGGAACTCGTCCTGCTCACCACGCTGGGCGGGCTCGCCCTGCTGGACAGTACGAGCATCGGAACATTGGTCGTCCCGGTCTGGATGTTGTTGATGCCGGGACGACCGCAGGTTCGCAGGCTGCTGACATATCTGGTGGTCATCACGACGTTCTATTTTGTTGTCGGGGTGGTCGTCTGGACGACGGCACGGGTAGGCATGCCAGTCGTCGCCCCGCTACTCGACACCCCCGCCGCCCGCGTTGCGCAGTTGATTCTCGGTATCGCGTTGTTCGCGTGGAGCTTTCGATTCGATTCCGAGAAGAGACGCACATCCGGTCAGGCCGATCGAACCCATGTTTGGCGAGAGCGGGTGCTCGGCTCGGCCAGTTCCGCGAGAAGTGTTGTACTTCTGGCGATTGCTGCCGGAACCGCCGAATTGGTGACGATGTTGCCCTACTTGGCGGCGATCGCGATGATCACCGCTGCTGGGCTGCCCGCAGTCGCGTCTGCGTCGATACTTGCCGGATACTGCCTGATCATGGCCATGCCCGCAGTGCTTCTGTTGTGCGGGCGGGTCGTGGCCGGCAACCGCCTCGACAAGCCGCTGCGCCGAGTGGACTCGCTGATGTCTCGCTACGGCGACAGCGCAATGGGTTGGGTATTCGGCATTGCCGGTTTCTACCTCGCCGGCAATGCCGCTGCCGTGTTGTTCGTGAATTGACGTTGTTCGTGAATCAACCAGCCTGAACCAACGAATTGATCAGCTTCACACCGTCTTCCGGGTGATCGACGGTTACGGCGAACAGTCGTCCGCTCTCGAGAGTGACCACGATGGCCTCACCCGAGCGGAGAGTGACGGCTGTTCCGCGCGGTGTCATTCGGTAACCCCATCCGCCCCATTCGGCTGGACGTATCGCGTCGACCGACGCGGACTTCACCTTCGAGATGGGGATCTTCTTCCATCGAACGCCCCAGGAACTGATGCCGACACCGTGACGGTCGACGCGCACGGTGACCGACGCGAATGCTGTGACGGCGAGGGTGGACACACCCAGGATCACGGCAACCCACCAATCCGAGTACGCGGCAGTCGCGATCACGAGAACTACGAGGCCGGCGGTAACGATCCACGGCCAGACGCTGCGGACCTGCCCGACCCACACTGCACGTTCGGAGGCCGTCAGCGGAGTGTCGAGCGTCGGGGTCGGCAGTGGCGACTCCGGGCCGCTTCGTTGCTGGTCAGGCAGCGCGTATGCCAGAACTCCTACGAGTACCGCCGCGATCGGCGCAAGAATCCACCAGCCGATACGCGCGGCTTCCGGCGACCCGGCGTCGATCGTCAGGGCGACGCTCAGAATCCAGATCGTCGCCAGTGTCGCACTCGAGATCGAGGTTACGGCGAGAAACAAGGGCGCGTTGTCGCTCGAACGGGCCGCGACGACACAGGCGCAAACGACAGCCACCAGAGAAATCACCAGCGCGATGGCGAAAAACGTCGTCGTGGTGCTGAAGCCGTCCGGGGTCGATCCGGACCAATGGCTCGCGACGGTCTCGGGTAGGCGGTCACCCCACGCGAAGCGTGCGAGAACCAGGATCAGGGTCGGGATCAGAGTCAGCGAAGCTGCTGTCCAGAGTCGGATCTTGCTGGTCGTCATTGTGTGCTGGTCTCCTTGATGAGGTCGAGCATGTGCGCAGTGTCGAGTCCGAGATTTCGGGCCTGCCGTACGAACTCGCGCGCAGATTCGTTGAGAGCTGTCCTTCCCGAGTCGAACTCGGCGCGAATGACGGCGCCACGTCCGCGTCGGAGGTCGATCAGGCCTTCGTCGCGGAGTGTTGCGTACGCACGAAGAACCGTGTGGAGATTGACGTCGATCGACTCGGCGAGAGCGCGAGCGGACGGCAGGCGGTCACCTGGTCCGATCTCACCGCGGATGACCGAGCCACGAACCCCGGCTGCAATCTGCTCCGCTAGTGGAGTTGTGGAGGCGTGATCTATTCGGACCAACATGTTTGCATTCTATGCAAACAATGCGCGGTTTGACTAATTCGTGTCGGGGGATGCAGCGAGTTGTGACGTGGGACGGGTAACATCGGCAGAGCTGAAAGACGCGCATTCGGCGTGCGCAACGCAGCAGGAAAGGGGCTTGAATCGCATGAGCGGCCACTCAAAATGGGCCACCACCAAGCACAAGAAGGCTGTGATCGACGCACGTCGTGGCAAATCCTTCGCGAAGCTGATCAAGAACATCGAGGTGGCGGCACGAACCGGCGGTGGCGATCCCACGGGCAACCCCACCTTGTACGACGCCATCCAGAAGGCGAAGAAGACGTCTGTTCCCAATGACAACATCGAGCGTGCGCGCAAGCGCGGCGCCGGTGAAGAAGCGGGCGGCGCAGACTGGCAGACCATCATGTACGAGGGCTATGGACCCAACGGCGTCGCCGTTCTGATCGAGTGCCTCACCGACAACCGCAACCGCGCAGCCGGTGAAGTTCGCACCGCGATGACCCGTAACGGTGGCAACCTCGCTGACCCGGGTTCCGTCTCCTACCTGTTTGCTCGCAAGGGTGTCGTCACGCTCGAGAAGAACGGCCAGTCGGAGGACGACGTCCTGATGGCTGTGCTCGACGCCGGTGCCGAGGAAGTCACCGATCTCGGTGAAACCTTCGAAATCGTTAGTGAGCCACAGGATCTGGTTGCCGTACGTTCGGCCCTTCAGGAAGCCGGCATCGACTACGACTCCGCTGAAGCCGATTTCCGCGCTTCCGTCGAGGTTCCCTTGGATGTCGACGGCGCACGCAAGATCTTCAAGCTCGTCGACGCGCTCGAAGATTCTGACGACGTGCAGAACGTCTACACCAACATCGATCTGTCCGACGAGGTTCTCGCGGCTCTCGAAGACTGATTGTTTTTCAACTCAACCCGGCCCTGACGTCCGCGTCCGGGCCGGGTTGCGTGTTGATGCGGGGTAGTAGTCCCGCGCACCGCTAAGCTATCGAACAGCTGTTCGGTATGGAGAGGTGTGACAAGTGCGCGTGCTCGGAGTGGACCCAGGCTTGACTCGCTGCGGGTTGGGAGTGGTCGACGGGAGCAACGGCAGGAAAGTGCGCCCCATTGCGGTCGACGTGGTGCGGACTCCGGCCGAGATGGACCTTGGTTCTCGGCTTCTGCGGATCTCCGATGCGGCTGAACTGTGGATCGAGCAGTACAAGCCGGAGGTGGTCGCGATCGAGCGCGTGTTCGCGCAGCACAACGTCAGTACCGCGATGGGGACGGCGCAAGCAGGCGGAGTTGTCGCGCTCGCTGCCGCCAGACGCGGCATTCCGGTGTGTTTCCACACGCCCAGCGAGGTGAAGGCCGCCGTCACCGGCAGCGGTAACGCCGACAAGGCGCAGGTCACCGCGATGGTGACGCGAATTCTGAATTTGAAGACGGCGCCGAAACCGGCTGACGCTGCCGACGCTCTGGCGCTGGCGATCTGTCACTGCTGGCGAGCACCGATGATCGAGCGGATGGCCCGCGCCGAGGCGATGGCCGCTGAACAAATGCGTAAGTATCAGGCAAAATTGGCCGAGACGAAGAAGGCAGGTTCACGATGATCGCGTCGGTACGCGGCGAGGTACTCGATATTGCGCTCGATCACGCGGTCATCGAAGCGTCAGGTGTCGGCTATCGGGTCAATGCCACCCCGGTGACTCTCGGTGCGCTGCACCGGGGAAGCGAAGCGCGACTGTTCACGACGATGATCGTTCGCGAAGACTCGATGACGCTGTACGGTTTTTCCGATACCGAGTCGAAGGACCTGTTCAGCCTCCTGCAGACGGTTTCCGGAGTCGGACCGCGCCTGGCGATGGCAACTCTCGCAGTTCTCGAACCGGACGCGCTGCGGCGGGCGCTCTCGGAAGGCAACCTGACGGCGTTGACGAGGGTGCCCGGTATCGGAAAACGCGGCGCCGAGCGCATGGTTGTCGAACTGCGTGACAAGGTCGACGCCGTCGCGACGACGGCCGGCGCGGCGTCCGGCGTCGTCGTCGGCAGCTCGATCCGTGATCAGATCGTCGAGGCTCTCGAAGGTCTGGGCTTCCCGATCAAGCAGGCTGAGCAGGCCACGGATTCGGTTCTGGCGGAATCGCCCGAGGCCACCACGTCGGTCGCACTGCGTTCCGCTCTGTCGCTGCTCGGTAAGACTCGATGAACTTCGACCCGATCGACGATTTCGACGACGAGTCGCAGGTCTCTGCCGAATTGGTGGCGGGAGACGGTGATGTCGAAGCGAGTCTGCGCCCCAAGAGTCTCGACGACTTCATCGGTCAACCTCGTGTTCGCGAACAACTGCAGCTCGTGCTCACCGGAGCAAAACTTCGTGGCAGCACGCCTGATCACATCCTGATGTCCGGTCCCCCCGGGCTCGGCAAGACGTCGATGGCGATGATCATCGCGGGGGAGTTGGGCTCTTCTCTGCGGTTGACGTCCGGACCGGCGCTCGAACGCGCCGGAGACCTGGCTGCGATGCTGAGCAACCTCGTCGAGGGCGACGTGTTGTTCATCGACGAGATTCACCGAATCGCTCGTCCGGCCGAGGAGATGTTGTACCTGGCCATGGAAGACTTCCGTGTCGACGTCGTCGTCGGTAAGGGGCCGGGCGCCACGTCGATTCCTCTGGAGGTTGCACCGTTCACGCTGGTCGGTGCGACTACGCGGTCGGGTGCGCTGACCGGTCCGTTGCGCGACCGCTTCGGGTTCACCGCTCACATGGATTTCTACGAACCCGAAGAGCTGCAACAGATTCTGATGCGTTCGGCCGGAATTCTGGGCGTCGATCTCGAAGTCGACGCCGGTGCCGAAATCGCACGACGCGCGCGGGGGACACCGCGTATCGCGAACCGATTGCTGCGCCGGGTTCGCGACTTCGCCGAGGTGCGCGCCGACGGAATCGTCACCATGGACGTCGCTCAGGCGGCCTTGGCCGTCTACGACGTGGACCAGTTGGGCTTGGACCGTCTCGACCGTTCGGTACTGAGTGCGTTGGTGCGGTCGTTCGGCGGCGGGCCCGTCGGCGTGTCGACGCTTGCGGTGGCCGTCGGCGAGGAACCGTCGACGGTGGAAGAAGTGTGCGAGCCGTTCCTGGTCCGGGCCGGGATGATCGCCCGGACGCCGCGAGGACGTGTGGCTACCGCCGCTGCCTGGACTCAACTCGGAATGACACCGCCGCCGGATGCCGCAGCGGGCGGTATCGAGGTTCGTGTCAACGAACCGCAGGCCACGTTGTTCGATCCGAACGGCGAGTGAAATTTCGACTGGAAAGGCCTACTTGAACGGCCGATCTGTCAGGAATCCTCAGCAACTAATGGCACACTGGTGTATTGCGTAGGTCCATCCGGGACCATCGCGGCGTAAAACGTGCAACACAACCGAGGTTGATCAACACATGTCGAGTTTGCTTTTCCCCCTCTTGATCCTCGCACTGCTGGTGCCCATGTTCCTGGGCATGCGCAAGCAGAAGAAGGCCTTGGCCGCGACTTCCGAGATGCAGGACTCGCTGCAGGTCGGCGATCGGGTGCAGACCACGGCCGGGCTCTACGCCACGATCGCTTCCCTGGACGACGACACCGTGGACCTCGAGATCGCGGACGGTGTCATCACCACCTGGTCGCGTCTGGTCATCCGTGAGCGCGTCGTCGAGACGACCGAGACCGACGAGTATGACGACGACTCGATTTCCGAGATCGAAGAGTCTGCTGCCGACACCGAAATCCGGCTCACCAAGGAGTCCTGACTTCGTCGAACTGGTACGTGTTCTAGAGTTGTGAACTCGGACACATGTCCAGATCGGTTTGTCCGCTCTTACACCAGCAGCTCAGTTCACCCCGTTGATCAATCGTTGCAGTTCGAACGCCGCAGCTCGGGTGGTCGTCGACCACCCGAGCCGTGCACTTACTGAAGCTCTGCACCTACCGAGGAGACTTAAAGATCGTGGCACCTTCCACCGGAACGGTGCATCCGGTCCGCTACCTGGCCCTTTTCGGGGTCCTGGTAGTGGCACTGTATGCCCTGGTGTTCTTCACTGGAGACAAGTCGGCCACGCCGAAGCTCGGCATCGACCTGCAGGGTGGAACGCGCGTCACGTTGACCGCTCGTACCCCGGACGGCAGCGCTCCCAGTCAGGACAGTCTCAAGCAGGCTCAGGAAATCATCGAGACCCGCGTCAACGGTCTCGGCGTTTCCGGTTCCGAGGTCGTTGTCGACGGTGACAACCTCGTCATCACCGTTCCCGGCGACGACAGTGCGCAGGCTCGCTCGCTCGGCCAGACCGCTCGTCTGTACATCCGCCCGGTGACGGGTTCGATCGACGTCGCCACCCGTGACGCGAATCGGACAGCTACGCCTGAGGCGCCGGCGGCCGAAACTCCGGCCACTGATGCACCGGCCCCCGAAGCACCCGCTGACGGGACGCAGACGCCGCAGAACCGTCCGTTCCTGGCTCAGGACCCGACTACTCCCGAGGCAACGCCCGCGCCGCAGACAACGACTCCGGCCCCCACCGGGGACGCGCCGAGCGACGGCACCGACGAAGGCGACGCAGCAGCAGCGGAAATCGCCGCAGCGCGCGCCCTCCGGCAGAGCAGCGATCCGACAGTGCAGCAGCAAGCAGTGGCGAACCTCGACTGCTCCGTCGCGGATCCGCTCCGTGGAAACGACGACCCGACCCTGCCGCTGGTCGCCTGCTCGCAAGACGGACTGAACATCTATCTCCTCGGTCCTTCGATCATCGACGGACAGGAGATTGCCGACGCGTCTTCGGTCTTCAACTCGCAGCAGTCGCGCCACGAGATCAGCCTCTCGTTCAAGACGACCGGCAGCAACACCTGGGCCGAGTTCACCTCAGCCAACATCGGCAAGCAGGCAGCGTTCACGCTCGACTCGAAGGTCGTCAGCGCTCCCACGATTCAAGGTGCAACGCCTGCGGGTAGCGCCACCTCGATCACGGGCAGTTTCACTGCCGAGAGTGCCAAAGAACTTGCCAACACACTGAAGTACGGTTCGCTTCCGCTCTCGTTCGCAGCCTCTGAGGCCGAGACGGTCTCGGCCACGCTCGGCCTGGCCTCACTGCAGGCGGCATTGATCGCCGGCGCGGTCGGTCTCGTTCTCGTTCTGCTGTACTGCCTCGTCTACTACCGCATGCTCGGCGTCCTGACGGCGTTGTCGCTGATTCTCTCCGGAGTCATGGTCTACGCGATCATGGTTCTGCTCGGCAGATACATCGGCTTCACGCTCGACTTGGCCGGCATGGCTGGTCTGATCATCGGTATCGGTATGACCGCCGACTCGTTCGTCGTGTTCTTCGAACGCATCAAGGACGAAATGCGTGAGGGCCGTAGCTTCCGCTCGGCGGTGCCACGCGGTTGGGCAAGAGCACGCCGAACAATTCTTTCCGGCAACGCGGTGAGCTTCATCGCCGCCGCAGTTCTGTACGTGCTTGCGGTCGGACAGGTGCGCGGCTTCGCCTTCACCTTGGGTCTGACGACCATTCTCGACGTGATTGTCGTGTTCCTCGTGACGTGGCCACTGGTCAGCATGGCGTCCCGTTCGGCGTTCTGGTCCAAGCCCAGCGTCAACGGTCTCGGCGCAGTGCAAGAGGTTGCCCGCGAACGTAAGGTTGCCGCCGCTGCGTCGGCTAAGGAGACACGAGCATGAGCGAGTCCAACAACTCCCCGGTGGGGTCCACCAACAGTTCCGCCGCCGAGTCCGCCGATGCGGCGGCCCGGTCGGAGATCACCGACTCAGGCGTCGATCAGGGCGCGATGCCCAAGCACAGCTGGCTCTCGCGGTTGTACACCGGAACGGGTGCGTTCGAGGTCGTCGGCAAGCGTCGCTTCTACTACGGACTGACCGGCGCTCTGGTCGCCATTGCGCTGCTGAGCATCATTCTGCGCGGCTTCACCTTCGGTATCGATTTCGAAGGCGGATCACGCATTCAGTTCCCGGCCGAGGGCGGAGTCGAGACGTCGGCGGTGGAAACCGTCTACTCCGACACACTCGGGTTCGAACCGGTCAGCGTGCAGACAGTCGGCTCGGGTGCCAGCGCAACCGTGCAGATCCGGTCGGAGACGTTGAACGCGACGCAGATCAACGATCTTCAGTCGGCTCTCTTCGACGAGTTCCAGCCCAAGGACAAGAACGGGAACCCGTCGGCGCAAGCCATCAGTTTTGCGGACGTGAGTGAAACCTGGGGTGGCCAGATCACCAAGAAGGCGCTGATCGCGCTGATTGTGTTCCTGGTGATCGTGAGTATCTACATCGCCATCCGCTTCGAGCGAGACATGGCGGTAGCTGCGATCGTTGCGTTGTTCTTCGACATCATCGTCACTGCCGGCGTCTACTCGCTCGTCGGTTTCGAGGTGACGCCCGCGACGGTGATCGGTTTGCTCACCATTCTCGGCTTCTCGCTGTACGACACCGTGGTGGTGTTCGACAAGGTCGAAGAGAACACCCGCGGTGTTCTGCATCTGACGCGCCGGACGTACGGCGAGCAGGCCAACCTCGCGGTGAATCAGACCTTGATGCGATCGATCAACACGACCGTCATCAGCGTGCTCCCGGTGATCGCTCTGATGGTTGTCGCGGTCTGGATGCTCGGCGTCGGCACACTCAAGGACCTTGCGCTCGTTCAGCTCGTCGGCATCATCGTGGGTGCGTACTCCTCGATCTTCTTCGCGACGCCGCTCCTGGTGTCGATGAAGGAACGCTGGGGACCCGTTGCCGCGCACACTCGTAAGGTGCTCTCGCGCCGGGCTACGCTGGCCGAGAAGGGTACGCAGACGGTTGCCGTCGGCGCACCAGTTGCACGCCGTGCGCCGGTTGCTCCGCAGCCGGGTGCGCGGCCGACCGGAAAGCGAAACAAGAAGGGGCACTGAACATGCTCCCAAGAACACGCACACTGGTTCGATCGATGACGTTCGTTGCGGCCACCGCTGTGGCTGCGGGTTCGTTGGCGGCCTGCTCGGAAAGCGCCGAGCAGGTTCCGTCCATCGGATATGCCATCGACAACTCCATCTCCACGTACAACGCCAACACGACAGCTGGATCGGTGTCCGGGGCGATGGCCGCGTTCGGCCGGGTGCTTCCCGGCTTCACGTTCACCGGCCCGGCCGGAGCACCTGTCTCCGACACCGACATCGGAACGGCGTCGGAGTTGCCCGGTGACGTGCTCACGGTCTCGTACAAGCTCAATCCGGCGTCCGTGTACTCCGACGGGATTCCGATGTCCTGTGACGATCTCGTCCTCACCTGGGCGGCGTCGAGTGGCAAGTTCACCGAAGGCGTCGATGGTGCCGTGAAGCCCATGTTCGACACGGCGAACAATCTCGGATACGCGGACATCGACCGGATCGACTGCCAGAGCGGGGCGAAGGACGCGACGGTGTTCTTCAAACCCGGGCGATCGTTCACCGATTGGCGGTCGTTGTTCGGTGCGACTGCGTTGATGCCTTCACACGTCGTGACGCAGCGCACGGGTGTCAGCGACGTGGTGAGCGCGGTGAATGCCGGTGACACCGAAGCGTTGTCGAAGATCGCGGACTTCTGGAACACCGGGTGGAACCTGACTCCAGGTCAGGTGGACACCTCCGTACTGCCCTCCGCTGGTCCGTATCGAATCGACTCGTACAGTACCGACGACGGCCTGGTACTGGTCGCGAACGAGCGGTGGTGGGGCAACAAGCCTGCGACCGATCGCATCGTCGTCTGGCCACGTGGTGTGAATCTGACCGAGGATCTCGACAAGAACTCGATCGAGGTAGTCGACGTCGCTTCCGGCTCGGCTGGCGAACTCGGTACTCCGTCCGGGTTCGACGTCCAACAGATTCCGTCGCGGTCGATCGAGCAGTTCGTTCTCGCGACCTCTGGTTCGCTTGGTGACGAAGCCGCCCGTCGAGCGTTCGCGCATTGTGTTCCGCGGACGACCCTGTTCGAGAAGTTCGGGCAGACGGATAACGCGCCGCAGGCTGGTCTGGGTTCCGGCGTGGTCGATTCGCGACTGATGGCGCCGGATTCACTCGTTTACAGCGACGCCGCTGCGGTCGACGGTGATCGGTACGCCAATGCCGACATCGAGGCTGCGAAGACGTCGTTGTCGGAAGCCGACCTCGACCAGTTGACCGTCCGGGTCGGGTACCTCGCACCGGACCCGGTGCGGGCGCAGATCGTCTCCGAAGCGAAAGCCGCGTGTGCTCCGGCGGGAATCACGGTCGAGGACGCAAGTAGCGACAGCTTCGATCCCGCGAGTCTGCAGAGTGGGGGAGTCGACGCCGTACTCTCCGGCATGGCAGGCAAAGTCGGCGCAGGCGGAACAGCGAGCATGATCGACGCGCGCGGAGCGCTGCGATCGGGCAACGGCGCAAACCTCGGTACGTACGGAAATGCCAGGATCGATCAGATCATCGATCAGTTGAACGTGGATGCGAGCACGAGTGCGCAATTGGGACTCTCGGTGGAGGCGGAGAACATCCTGTGGACCCAGGTGCCTACGATTCCACTGTTCAATCAACTACGAACTGTCGCTGTAGCTCCAGGCATGTCGGCAGTGTTGGTCAATCCGACTCGGGCCGCTACCGGCTGGAACATGGACAGATGGGTACTACGCAGATGAGCGTCTCGAATGGTGTTGCCTTGCACACGACTGAAGAATTGATCGCAATCCACCGGGCTGCCGGGGACGCCGTTGTTCGGCTGACCCGCTGGGCTGACAACTTTCCCGGTCCCGGTGTTCGGTTCGCCGATCTGACTCCGGTGTTCGCCGACGCCGAGGGGTTCGGGGCCGTGCTCGATGCCCTTGTCTCCTGTGCTCCGGACGCCGACACGATCGCCGCCGTCGATGCTCGTGGATTCCTGCTCGGTGCCGGTGCGGCCGCGAAGATGGGTGCGGGAGTCGTTGCCGTGCGGAAGGTCGGCAAACTGCCGCCGCCGGTGCTCTCTCGTTCGTACAGCCTCGAGTACGGATCCTCGACTCTCGAGATTCCCGCAAACGGCTTCGATCTCACCGGGCGGAATGTTCTGGTGATCGACGACGTTCTGGCTACCGGAGGGACACTCGAGGCGGCTGTACAGTTGGTCGAGTTGGGTGGAGCGAACGTCGTCGGCGTCGCAGTGGTGCTCGAGATCGAGGAACTGCGCGGTCGAGATCGCTTCTTGAAGTACCCACTGACATCACTGGTGAAGGTCTGAGTATTAAAGTTGTCTCCTGGGGGTCGAGTTAGACCTCCAGGGCAATTACCCGATGCAGGGCGGTTGCCTCAACCAACTCGGTGGTAGGAGGTGGCGACATGACGTCGAATCTTGATCGATCACAGAACTCGGGTGCAGTGTCGCAGGAGACGGGTGCAGTTCCGGCTCCGGAGACGACACCATCGAAGTCCGCGGTGCCCGACGATTCGGGATCTGCGCAAACTACCGGCAATCGGGGTGGGCAGAATCTGGCCGTGCCCGCTTCCGCCTCCCGTAGGGTGCGCGCTCGGCTTGCTCGACGCATCACCGGTCAGCGCAACGCCACCATCCGCCCGGTGCTCGAGCCGTTGGTCAGCCTCCACCGTGAGCTGTATCCGAAGGCCGACCTCGCGCTGCTCCAGCGTGCGTACGACGTCGCCGAGGACAGACATTCGAGCCAGCGGCGCAAGTCCGGCGATCCGTACATCACGCATCCGTTGGCCGTCGCAAGCATTCTGGCCGAGTTGGGTATGGACACCACTACCCTCGTCGCAGCCCTTCTGCACGACACCGTCGAGGACACCGGTTACTCACTCGAAGAGTTGACCAAGGACTTCGGTGACGAGGTCGCTCATCTCGTCGACGGAGTCACCAAACTCGACAAGGTCGTTCTGGGCACCGCAGCCGAGGGCGAAACCATCCGCAAGATGATCATCGCGATGGCGCGGGACCCGCGCGTGCTCGTGATCAAGGTTGCGGATCGTCTGCACAACATGCGCACGATGCGATTCCTGCCGCCCGAAAAGCAGGCACGTAAGGCGCGTGAGACTCTCGAAGTCATTGCACCACTTGCGCATCGGCTCGGAATGGCGACCGTCAAGTGGGAACTCGAGGACCTTTCGTTCGCGATCCTGCACCCGAAGAAGTACGACGAGATCGTTCGACTGGTCGCCGATCGCGCGCCCTCTCGAGACACTTATCTGGCCAAGGTTCGCGCCGAGATCAACTCGACTCTGTCCGCCTCGCGGATCAATGCCATCGTCGAGGGCCGGCCCAAGCACTACTGGTCGATCTACCAGAAGATGATCGTCAAGGGCCGCGATTTCGACGACATCCACGATCTGGTCGGCGTGCGCATTCTGTGCGAAGAAGTGCGTGACTGTTACGCCGCGGTCGGTGTTGTCCACTCGCTGTGGCAGCCGATGGCCGGACGCTTCAAGGACTACATCGCACAACCGCGCTACGGCGTCTACCAGTCGCTGCACACCACCGTCGTGGGACCGGAAGGCAAGCCCCTGGAGGTCCAGATCCGGACCCAGGACATGCACCGGACCGCCGAGTTCGGTATCGCCGCGCACTGGCGGTACAAGGAGACCAAGGGCAAGCACGCGGGCGACATCGCCGAGGTCGACGACATGGCGTGGATGCGTCAGCTACTCGACTGGCAACGTGAAGCGGCCGATCCGGGGGAGTTCCTCGAATCGTTGCGTTACGACCTCGCGGTCAAGGAGATCTTCGTCTTCACGCCGAAGGGCGACGTCATCACGTTGCCTGCCGGATCGACTCCCGTCGATTTTGCATACGCCGTGCACACCGAGGTCGGGCACCGATGCATCGGTGCCAGGGTCAACGGCCGACTGGTCGCGCTGGAACGAACTCTCGAAAACGGCGAAGTGGTGGAGGTCTTCACGTCGAAGGCTGCCACCGCCGGGCCGAGCCGTGATTGGCAGACGTTTGTCGTCTCGCCGCGTGCCAAGGCCAAGATCCGGCAGTGGTTCGCGAAGGAACGCCGCGAAGAGGCGCTCGAGTCCGGCAAGGATCAGATCGCGAAGGAAGTCCGCCGTGTGGGACTTCCGTTGCAGCGGTTGATGAATGCCGAATCGATGAGCACGATCGCGCACGAACTTCGCTATCCCGACGTCTCGGCGTTGTACACGGCCGTAGGCGAGAGTCAGGTGTCGGCGCACCACGTCGTGCAGCGACTGGTTGCTCATCTGGGCGGCGTCGGCGCCGTCGAGGAGGAACTGGCCGAGCGTTCGACGCCGTCGACCATGCCGGTGCGCACCCGCAGTACGGGTGACTCCGGAATTCTGGTTCCCGGAGCACCGGGCACGGTGGCAAAACTCGCGAAGTGTTGCACGCCGGTACCGGGCGATTCGATTCTGGGCTTCGTCACGCGTGGCGGCGCGGTCAGCGTGCACCGTACCGACTGCACCAACGCCAACTCGCTCCACGATCAGTCGGAGCGAATCATCGACGTCGAATGGGCACCGTCAGCGACATCGGTGTTCCTGGTCGCGATCCAGATCGAGGCACTCGATCGTCATCGGTTGCTTTCCGACGTCACCAAGGCGTTGGCCGACGAGAAGGTGAACATCCTGTCGGCCTCGGTCACCACCTCAGGTGACCGAGTGGCGATCAGCAAGTTCACCTTCGAGATGGGTGACCCGAAGCACTTGGGTCATGTTCTCAACGTGGTTCGTAACGTGGAAGGCGTCTACGACGTCTACCGCGTGACCTCTGCCTCGTAAACTGCTGTGCGCCTTTATTAACCGCGGGCGGTTAATAAAGGCGCACAGGGGGTCAGGCGACTACTGCAGTCTCGATGGTGATCGGGGTGTTGGGTGCACCGCCGCCGGTTGCTCCCATGCCACCATCGTCGCCGTCGGCCGCGATCTTCTCGATCGTCGCCAGGCCGGCGTCGTCGATCTTTCCGAAGACCGTGTAGTTGGGCGGCAAGACCGAATCCTCGTAGACGAGGAAGAACTGACTGCCGTTGCTGCCCGGTTTACCCGAGTTGGCCATTGCCAGCGTGCCGCGGGGGTAGACGGCAGGCAAGGAGAGTGCCGGATCGTTAGCCGGGTAGGCAGTGGTCGGGTACTCGTTGTCGAAGCCGTAGCCCGGTCCGCCCGTGCCCTTGCCCGAGGGATCGCCGCACTGCAGGATCTGTAGACCGGGTGTGGTGACGAGTCGATGGCACGGGGTGTCGTCGAAGTACTTCTGCTCGGTCAAGCTCACGATGCTGTTGACCGTGCAGGGGGCTTCCGCCCGGTTCAGTTCCATCCCGATCGGGCCGGCCGTAGTCGTGAGCGCGACGTTGACGGTTCCCTCGGTGGACACACCCGTGGAGTTCGGCGGATTGACGGTTTTTGCTGCACCCGCCGCGCTCGGGTACGAGCAGTCGACGGTCGCCGAGGCCGGAGTCGGGACAGGCGGGAGTGCGTCGAACTGTGACATGTCGAGCGGCGGCATGGCAGCCGTTGTCGTCTTCGCCTTGGAGGTGCTGGACGGCGAGTCCGAGCTACCGGAATCACTGGAACAACCAGCCAGAAGCAGCGCCGCGGCGCTTGCGGCGGCAATAACTACAGGAAAGCGCATCACAGGATTACGTCGCATCAGTCGAGCCTTACTGTCTTGATGTCGGTGGTCAGATTCGGCTTGCCGTCACCCTCTGGCGTCGATCCGCCGGCCGCGACCTTGTCCAAAGTGGCGAGCCCGGTTTCGTCGATCGTGCCGAAAACCGTGTACTGCGGGGGGAGTTGTGAGTCGCCGTAGACGAGGAAGAACTGGCTGCCGTTGCTACCGGGTGCCCCGGTGTTGGCCATCGCAACCGTGCCGCGCGCGTAGGTGACGGGCTCCTGCGCTGCCGGGTCGGTGGTGGAATACGCCGTGGTGGGGAATTCGTTGTCGAAGCCGTAGCCCGGTCCGCCGGTGCCGGTGCCCGACGGGTCACCGCACTGCAGCACCTGGAGCGAGGGGCTCGTCGTCATGCGGTGGCAGGTGGTGTCGTTGAAGTAGTCCTGCTGCGCCAAGCTCACGAAGCTGTTGACCGTGCACGGAGACTTCGTTCCGTCGAGTGTGAGCCCGATGTTTCCCTGCGAGGTCTCGACGCTGATGCTCGGCGTCGCGTCCGGCGCGGTGGTGGGAATCCCGTCGGTACGAGGAGGGTTGTTGGCCTTGGACGCGGTAGCGCCGTCGGCTGGATACGAGCAGGAGACCGTGTCGGCCAGTGGCGTCGACAGACCGGCCGGCATTGCACCCGCGGTCTGTGGCGTGAGGCTCGAGTCGTCGGCAGCAGTGTTGGTGGTGTTCGCGTCGTCGTCACTGCGATTGCTCAGCCAGATGAGTCCACCGACGACGCCGACTACGACGACCACGCCGAGCGCAGTTCCGGCTATCGTCATCTGCTTGCGCTTGCGGGCACGTTCTGCGCGACGTTCGAGCTGACGCTCGAGCTTGCGTTTCGCCGCCTCGCGGCGTTGCTCGTTACTCGGCACTGCTGTAGTCCTCCGTATCGCGGGTGGATCGTGGTCGGCCGGCCGAGCGACACCCTGGGGGTCGGCTTCGGCAAGCGGCTCTACTCGTCGTCAGAGTCTCCCATTGCAACCTGAGAACTTACTGGCGGGGCAGCAGCTTAGGCTGTAACCGACACCGTGTTGTTTGTTTCCACCCTTCGAAGAGGAGTTGCCCCCGTGCTCGTCACTGGTTTTCCGGCCGGGATGTTCCAAACCAACTGCTACATACTCGCTCAGGACGACGCGTGCGAGTGCGTAGTCGTAGATCCGGGTCAGGATGCAGCTGAGCCGCTCTTCGAATATCTGGACTCCAAGGACATGTCGGTCACGGCGGTCCTCCTGACGCACGGTCATCTCGATCACGTGTGGTCGGCCCGCGAGGTCTGTGAGCGGTATTCCGTACCCGCGTACATCCATCCCGAGGATCGCTACATGCTCAGCGATCCGGCACGGGGGATCGGCCCGACGATGAAGGAATTCATTCAAGGCATGACGTTCGTGGAGCCGGACGAGGTGATCGAACTGGCCGACGGAGACAAGATCACCGAGGCCGGAATGACGTTCGTCGTGGACCACACACCCGGGCACACGCAGGGATCGGTGGTGTTCCGCACCCAGGCGAACACCGAGAGCGGGCCCGTGGATTTGGCGTTCACCGGTGACACCCTGTTCCAGGGTTCCATCGGGCGCAGCGACCTGCCCGGCGGAAATCACGAGCAGTTGCTCGCTTCGATCGCCCGCAAGCTATTGGTACTCGGTGACGAGACAGTGGTCCTGCCCGGGCACGGCGGCAACAGTTCGATCGGCGCCGAGCGAAGCTCGAATCCGTTTCTCGTTGGACTCAGCGCACAAGAATAAGGAAAAGTACCTCTCGTGAGTAAAGCCAGCACCTTCTCTGCACCCAAGGGCATTCCGGACTACGTTCCGCCGCAGTCAGCCGAATTCGTCGCCGTTCGTGACGGTTTGACGCGCGCCGCGAGGTTGGCCGGATACGGCCACATCGAATTGCCGATCTTCGAGGACACCGGCCTGTTCGCTCGCGGTGTCGGTGAGTCGACCGACGTCGTCAGCAAAGAGATGTACACCTTCGCCGATCGCGGTGACCGTTCGGTGACGTTGCGTCCCGAGGGAACCGCGGGTGTCATGCGTGCCGTCATCGAGCACAGCCTCGATCGTGGACAGTTGCCGGTCAAGGTCAGCTACGCGGGCCCGTTCTTCCGCTACGAGCGCCCGCAGGCCGGCCGCTACCGCCAGTTGCAGCAGGTCGGAGTCGAAGCCATCGGGATCGACGACCCCGCGCTCGACGCTGAGGTCATCGCGATCGCCGACGCCGGATTCCGGTCGTTGGGGCTCGACGGCTTCCGCCTCGAAATCACCTCTCTCGGCGATGACACCTGCCGACCGCAGTACCGCGAACTGCTGCAGGAGTTTCTCTTTGCACTTCCGCTCGACGAAGACACACGTCGACGCGCCGAGATCAACCCGCTTCGGGTGCTCGACGAC
The DNA here is from genome assembly GCF_027583855.1 of Rhodococcus sp. BH5. Lineage (NCBI taxonomy): Bacteria > Bacillati > Actinomycetota > Actinomycetes > Mycobacteriales > Nocardiaceae > Rhodococcus > Rhodococcus sp. BH5. The sequence continues at coordinate 395,707 of NZ_JAJHVW010000001.1, read as the reverse complement.
AAGCGCCCAGATGTACGCGAGATGACGGCCGGCGCACCGCTCATGCTCGATCACCTGTCCGAGAGCTGCAAGGCGCACTTCGACGAGGTGCTAGCGCACCTGGACGCATTGGGCGTTCCGTACGTCGTCAACCCGCGCATGGTCCGCGGCCTCGACTACTACACCAAGACAACCTTCGAATTCGTGCACGACGGACTGGGTGCGCAGTCCGGAATCGGTGGTGGTGGTCGTTACGACGGTCTGATGGAACAGCTGGGTGGACAGCCGCTCTCGGGCATCGGGTTCGGAATCGGCGTCGACCGCACGGTTCTCGCGCTCGAGGCCGAGGGCAAGTCCGTTGCGCCACCGGCGCGTGTCGACGTCTTCTGTGTACCGATGGGTGCCGAGGCGAAGGCTGCACTGGTGAAGATCGCACATCAGTTGCGTGCCAATGGGATTCGCGTCGACCTGGCGTACGGAAACCGTGGCGTGAAGGGCTCGATGAAGGCAGCTGATCGTTCGGGTGCCGCGATCGCTTTGGTTCTCGGCGAGCGTGAACTCGAAGAGGGCGTTGTCGTTGTCAAACAGTTGGCAACAGGTGAGCAGGAGACAGTGGCGCTCGACCAGGTTGTCGACAAGCTCGGGGAACTCGTTGAGCACTGAGGCCGAACCGGTTTCGCTCGATCTGGTTCCCGTGGCGTTGATCGCGCCGCGGCTGAAGAAGTTCGCCGTTGTTGTCGTGGTGTTCGGTGTGGTCGTCGGGTTGATCGTCAGTGTGTTCTCGACGGCGACCGTTGGAGTGATCGTCGGTGCCGTCATCGCGGTGCCGACGTCACTGGCGATCCTGATGACGCTGCGCCGACATATCACGTTGTACGGCAACAGAGTTCGTGCGCAAGCTGGTTTTCGAACCAACGACGTCGACGTGGCCGAGGTACTCACGGCGGCATTGACGGTGCGATCCGGCCGGATCAGCGAAGTCAGCTTGACGCTCGGCGACGGACGGTCCACCGTGCGGATCCCGCTCGCGCTGTATACCGCGGGGGGTGGGCGCGAGTTGGAAATCCTTGCACTCCGCAAGCTCGCCGACGCGCTGGCGGCCAGCGAGTTGGTACCGGCTGCCGCGTTGTCCTCGGTGCTGATCGAACAGTTGCGTGCCGAAGCCCGCGGCGCCGGACTCGCCGAGCGTCCGCTCTACCGCGCCGTCGAACTCGTGACGGCGGAGGGACGAGTGCCGAGGACCACACTGACAGACCACGAAGTGGCCGGTTTACTCGACTAGCGTGGAAACCGTTCTTACAGCGTTGTAGAACGGACAGTCGTGAAAACGGCAGGTGAGGAGTCGGCAATGAGTATTGCGCCCGTAACCGTCACGGTAACCGGAGCGTCGGGTCAGATCGCATACGGAATGCTTTTCCGCATAGCTGCGGGGGAGATGCTCGGCGCTGACGTCCCGATCAAACTTCGACTGCTCGAGATTCCTGCCGCCGTGTCCGCTGCCGAAGGCGTTGCGATGGAACTCGAAGACGGCGCATTTCCGTTGCTGAGCTCCATCGACATCACCGACGATCCCGATGTCGCCTTCTCCGGCGCGAACGTCGGGATGCTGGTCGGCGCACGTCCGCGGAGCAAGGGGATGGAGCGTGCCGACTTGCTGAGTGCGAACGGCGCGATTTTCACAGCGCACGGGAAGGCGATCAACAACAACGCAGCCTCGGACGTCAAGGTGCTGGTCGTGGGAAACCCGGCCAACACCAACGCGCTCATCGCGATGAACAATGCACCGGACGTGCCCGATACTCGGTTCAGTGCGCTGACACGTCTCGACCACAACCGAGCGATCGCGCAGGTGGTGAAGAAGACCGGGGTTCGTGCGTCGTCGGTGCGCAAGGTGTCCGTCTGGGGAAACCATTCGGCGACGCAGTACCCGGACCTGTCCCACGCGACTGTCGCAGGTGAGCCTGCACTCGCGGTGATCGACGACCGCGACTGGGTGGAGAACGATTTCATCCCGACTGTGCAGGTGCGAGGCACCGCCATCATCGCTGCGCGGGGATCGTCCTCTGCGGCGAGTGCGGCCAGCGCGTCGATCGACCACGTCCGGGACTGGGTGATCGGTACCGCCGAGGACGACTGGGTATCCATGGCCGTCTGTTCGGACGGTTCCTACGGAGTGCCCGAAGGATTGATCTCTTCCTTCCCTGTGACCTGTGCCGATGGCGAGTTCGCTATCGTTCCCGACCTCGCGATCGACGACTTCTCACGCGAACGGATCGACCTGTCCGTCAGCGAACTGGAGCAGGAGCGTGCGGCGGTGCGGAAGTTGGGCTTCGTCTGAGGTTTGTCTTGATCAGAGATCTCGGAACAGGTACTGATCGGGATCGTCAGCCCCGAGCACGGGCGGCGACACCATCGGCAGATCGTCGACCATCGAATTCTCGTCGCCGGCAGTGACGAGATACCTCGGGGTAGTGCGTGACGACTCGTCGTCCCGAGATCCGCGGGGTCCACCGCCCAGCATGCCGCCCGGCGACATGCCGCTACTGCCGACTGCCGACGATGGTGCACCCAGGCCGGGCGTTGTTACCGGAACCGGTTGAACTGCAGCAACTCCCGCTGCACCCCTCACCATTCCGCCGGTAGTGCCACCGCTTCCGCTCACCCATGCTCCGCCAGAGCTTGCCGTCGCACTGGGTGACGGCGACGCGCCGGCTGCGAGTGACGTCGACGGATTGCCTGCGCCCCACAGCTTGTCGACGCCGGTCGGAAGCCCGGCGCCGGCCTGTGCAGCCGAGGTTCGAACAGCCTCGGTGCCTGGCTGAGTGGAGTCCGGGTGGGTGGAGTACGGCGCATCACCGGCATCGGTTGAGGCAGAAAGAGGTTGGGCGATCTGACGGGCGGCGTTGTTGATTGCCTCCGCAGTGACCAGGTTGGAGAGTGCCTCACTGGTCGGTGGGGTCGGCACGGGGATCGGTCCGGCAAGGGCGTTCATGGCTGCGGTGTGCCCGAGCATCTCCCCACGCGTCCGAGTCACCGCCGCGACGGCTGCCTGCATGTGTTCAGCTGTCGAGGCAAGCAACATCGCCTGTCCTGGTGGTGTCCACGCGATGGGCGCGGCAGCTGCGACCGTGGTGGCGAAGGACTGCGCGATTGCCGCGAGATTCGCGTTGCCTCGCTGCACCGATTCCGCGGCGGCGGCAGCAGTTTTCGATATCGCGGTTCCGCGTTCGCTCAATTCTGCGCCGCTGTTCTGGGCGGATCGCGACAGTTCGGTCGCGGCGTCACTGCCGGTGCTGTTCCAGGTCTGGCCCACGTCGGCGACCGCGCTTCGGGACAGTCCCATGGCGTGGTAGATGAGAGTGGACGCCTGATCGAAGATGCCGACGGGATCGATGCCCGCAAAAGTGCCTGTGCCGAGACCCTTCCCGAGTTCGATCAAGGGCGCGAACAGATCTTCGATTCCGGGGAGTGCCGGTACCGGTATGCCGGCGAGCATCGATTCGACCACATTGTTCGGCAGTACCGGGGCAGGAGCGCCACCGTGAGGGAATTCGATGACGGTCGTCGAGTCGTCTTCGGTGCTCACGCGGTCGCGCCCGTCGATCCGGCCGCAGCGGTCAGATCTGTTGCGATTGCATGATCTGTGGTGTCGTAGGCCTGCGCGGCTGCACCGGCCGTCGCGGCGTTGCCGGCGTAGAACGTGGCGAGTGCTGCAACATCTTTGGTGTGTGTGGCCTGAGCGCGCGCGAATGCTTCGAGAAATTCGATCCCGACGGGGCCCACGGCCGGTGCGACTGCTGCGATGTTTGCACCCAGATCGACGGCGGCGGCCTGCGCGATGCGTCCTGCCGCTTCGGTCGACGTCGAGCCGTACTTTCGGATGCCGTCAGTGGCGACAGTCAATTCGCTCATCATTACCCCCCAGTTGGTAAGCGTCGTGAGAACTTTAGCGGACCACTGTGGGCCCTTACAGGGAGACGACGCGACCTACTCAGCGGTTCCGGACAACCTGGACGAAGTGGCAGAGATTACATTCGGCTCCGGTGTTGGTATTGCGAGTGCGATCGATTTGGCACACTCGAACCATGCGAACCGCTTCGGACGTCATCCTCCGACTCACGTCCGATCCAGCTCGCTGTGGACTGGTGATGGATTTCGACGGCGTGCTTGCACCCATCGTCGACGATCCGTCGGCGAGTGCGCTACTGCCCGGCGCCGAAGACGTGCTTGCGACCCTGGCCGAGCATCTCGGTGTTGTCGGCTTGCTCTCGGGACGGCCTGTGTCGTTCTTGCGAGAGCGGCTCAGCTTGAATTCCGTTGCGCTCATGGGTTCCTACGGCGTCGAGACCTGGACGGACGACGGAATCCACGTGCTTCCGGCCGTCGCGGCGTTCAGTGATGCTGTCGCCGAAGCAGAAGCCGAATTGCGACGCTTGTTCGACTCTCCGGCAGTTCCTGGCATCCATGTCGAGAGCAAAGGCCTTGCGGTGGCCGTGCATTGGCGTCGGGCCGCGGATCGTGCGGTCGCGCAGCGCCTGGTGGAAGCAGCGACGACAGAAATCGCGAGCCGGACCGGGTTGCGGCGTGAGCCCGGCAAGTTGGTCGAGGAATTGCGCCCACCCGTTGAGGCGGACAAGGGGACAGGCCTCCTTCGCGCGATCGCGGCCGCAGGGGTCGACGTCGTCGCGTACGCGGGCGACGACCGGGGTGACCTACCGGCCTTTGCCGCTGTCCTTGCCTCGGGTGGAGAAGCGTTGGTGGTCAAGGGCGACGACATCGCACCGGAAGTGGCTGCTGTCGACGGCGTCCAGTTCGACGGCCCGCAGGCATTCCTCGATTGGATGAAAGAGCTTGCCGCGCAACTGGAACGCTGACGCGTAAGGTCAGTCTGCCAGGAACTCGACCAGGTCTTATTTCGAGGTGCCGCGTCCGCGGGGCAGAGTGACGCGAACCCGCGCGTGCCCTGTTCCTTGGCGTGATCGACAAGCGCTGCGGGTTCTGTCAACGCGAAACTGGCCGCACCGGAAGGGCTCCGGTGCGGCCAGTTTTGGTCTTGGTCGGTTTGCGACTCGGTCAGGCGTCGCGCTTGTTGACGACGCCGATGCTGATTCCGAATATCACCAGCACAAACGCTGCGAAGTAGAACAAGCTTCCCCAAGGGCCCCAATGGAAATTGGTGCTCGAACCCGAAGAGAGGAAGTGGTCGGCGTTGGCGAACGGGAGGAACGGTGTGACGTTTCTGCCGAAGGATCCGAACATGCCGAACAGGCTCTCGATGAGCAGTGGCCACAGCAGCAGTAGTGCAATGGCGCCGGCGGACTGACGAAGGAGTGCTCCGACGGCGATGGCAAGGGCAACGCAGAGGAACGCGAAGATCGGTACGCCGTAAACGGCGCGCCAGGCGTCGGCGTTGTCCAGTGCCAGATTGGTGGAACCTTCAGAGCCTGCCGCAGCTTTGGTGATGAATACCGCGCCGAGCATGAGAACGAAGGACAGCACCGCGCCGAAAGCCCCGATCAGGCAGGCTTTGGCGATCAGAACCGAAGCCCGACTCGGGATGGCCTGGAAGGTGGTACGGATGATGCCGAAGCGGTACTCGCTGGTGATCGCGAGCGCCGCCATGATCATCAGGACCATGACGCCGAATCCGGATACTCCTAGCCCCGCGTCGTTGAACGTGGGGAGGAATTTCTCGAAATCAGGAGTTCCTGATGCGGCTTCGTCGTTGTACGCCTGAATGCTCGAACTCGACGAACGCCCGATCATCCAGGCGACGCCCAACCCTAGGACGATGATTGCGATCGTGCACCACAGCGGCGACTTGGTCGTGGTGATCTTGATACGTTCAGCACTGAGAACAGCCATTACAGTGCACCTCCCATAGCGTGCTGTGTGTTTGCGTGGTGGGCTCCGGCGCCCGGATCGATACCGGATGCGTGGTACTGGACATCGTCCCCGGTCAACTTCATGAACGCATCCTCGAGCGACCCCTGCTGAGAAGCCAACTCGTACAACACGATTCCCTGCGAACCAGCTAAACCACCGATCACATCGGTGGTCGAATCCACGACCACCAACACCGGCTCCGATCCTGAATGTTCCTCGCGGACAGTCAGTCCCTGGGCAGTCAATGCGGCATGGAGAGCGTCCAATTGTGGGCTGCGCACGCGCACCGTCGACTCCGACGAACGATCCACGAACTCCGCGACCGTCGAATCCGAAATCAACCGACCCCGACCGATCACCACCAACTGCTCCGCCGTGAGCGCCATCTCCGACAGGAGGTGACTCGACACGAGCACCGTGCGGCCCTCGGCCGCCAACCGCTGCATGAACTTACGAATCCAGACGATGCCCTCCGGATCGAGACCGTTGACCGGCTCGTCGAACAACAACACCTTCGGATCCCCCAACAACGCACCCGCCAACCCCAGACGCTGCGACATACCGAGCGAGAACCCGCCGGCCTTCTTGCCCGCCACCTCGGACAACCCGACCAACCCGAGCACCTCGTCGACGCGGGACTTCGGGATCCCGTTCGAAGCAGCCATCCACTGCAGATGCGCACGCGCACTGCGATTGGGGTGCACCCACTTCGCATCCAACAACGCACCCACCGTCCGCAACGGCGTCTTGAGCTCCCGGTACGGCTTGCCCTCGATCAACGCCGCACCCGACGTCGGCTGATCCAAACCCAGGATCATCCGCATCGTCGTCGACTTACCGGCACCGTTCGGGCCCAGGAAGCCCGTCACGATGCCCGGCTTGACCGTGAACGACAAATCGTCCACCGCTTTCGTCGGTCCGTAAACCTTGGTCAATCCCCTCAGTTCAATCATGAGGAGAACTGTGCCCTACCGGCACTGACCAGCACATCGGTCCCGAGGATGACATGAACCCTGAGATGTGAATACGGCAGTTCAGGGAAAACCCTGTGCTCGACCGGAAGGCGGAACTGGCGCGGCCTGCGGGTAGGGCGCATCGAAGTCGCCGTCGAACAATCGCCAGTAGAAGTCGTTCATCCTCGCAGCGGCGGGCGCGTGCCGTGTCACGATCGCGGCCACCTCTGGTGTCACATCACCTGGAATATGACCTGTGGCGCATCGTCGTACGTACTGGTTGCGGGCGACTGGTCCGCCGCTCGTCGGCCTCGGTACCCCGCAGACCTCGGTCACCAGCCAGTTGACCAGAAGCATGGCGGCGTAGTCGGCGTCATGAGTGGCGTGGCGCCGGACGAAGTCGTGCTCGGCAGTCGACAGGTCGAAGTGTGGGGATGTGGCCAGTCCGAAGTCGGTGAGATAGATCCGCTCCATGTCGGTGCGCATGTTGCCGAAATGTCCGTCCATGTGCAGCAACTGTCGATCGCGCAAGAACGCCACGATCTCCGAAAACTGTCGCTCGACTTCGGCAGCTTTGGCGGACGGGTTGTCTTCCAGCCAATTCGAGATCGGGTGTTCGATGTACTCGCAGAACAGTACGAGGCTGCACGGCGCAGCGGCAAGCGCTTCGAGACGGGTCCGCACTTCACGGCTGGCGCCGGCGGTGTGAACGGAATCGATGTCGGCGTGTTCGACCGCAACGGGCGAACGTCCGGGAAGTATCCGCCAGTGGTAAAGCATTGGGAACGACTGTGTTTCGCCGGCCAGAACGGCATCGGTGACCACGAGGTTCGCGGCCAGTTCTCGCCAGGCGTTGAAGCTTGGGCCACCAATGCCGTACTGGCAGAACGTCGGCAGATCGAAATGGTTGGAAGTAGAGCCCACCTCGGCGATTTCCCGCACGCTCAGTGGGATGCGTTTGGTGAATACCGGAACGCCGTTGAGCCTGTGGTCATAGACCCTGATCACTCCTGCGGCGCCACCTACGCCGACACTCGAGATTCGAACGGTGTCGACCAGTCGGGCCAGTTCGACATCGTTCTGGGAAGACAGGAACGCCGACAGCTTTCGGTGGCGTTCAATCCTGACGTCTGTCATTCCACGACTGTGCCACAGGCTCGTCCGGCTTCGATTTCGCGGAGCCGCCTGTCGAAGTCACCGATTCTGGCGGTGTCCTCGTAGTAGTCCTCTTGCTCGATGATCTTTCCCCACTTGGTCCGAACGAGAAGCACTGTTCGATTTCGATAGATGACGGCGCCGTCGGGGCCAAGGGCTCGGTCGTCGAAACGGGCGAGCAGGGTCATGCGCCAGAGCGGACCACCGAAATACGCTTCGGTGACCGCGCCTTGAAGCCCCGCATCGACAAATTCTTGGAGAAACGTCTCGATTCGGTCCCGTCCGGCATGCACTCCTGACCACCGGTGATCACCATCCGCGAATCTCAGCACCGCGTCGCGGTGATAGGAATTCAACAGCGGCTGATAGTTGCCGGAATTGAGCGCGCGGACGTCGCGTCGGAACTTGAAGATCAGCGCTTGGCGCAGTAGCGATCGCGAGACGATCGCCGTTCCGAAGCCCGCCGCGAACCATCGTTTCATCTTCGAAGCTTGTCGTGGCATCGAATGCCCTGTCAACGAAATGCCCGGGTCTGCTGATATCTGACAGAGAATTGGATATTGACAGTAACTGTCACAATAGGTGAGACTCGCATTATCGAGAACGGCCGGATCTCGGCCGAGGCGGGAGGACGTTGCTGATGTCACTACGGGAGAGACAGCGGTTGCAGGTGCGAGCAGACATTCAACGTGCGGCATTCGATCTGTTCGCGCGTGACGGTTTCGAGGACGTGACCACCGAGCAGATTGCGGCGGCAGCGGGGGTGTCGGCGAGTACGTACTTCCGGCACGTTCGTAACAAGGAGGATCTGCTGTTGGATCCGGTCAGGCAGGGCGGCGCCGGAATCGTGACGCTGCTCGAGGATCGCCCGGCATCCGAGTCGGCTGATCTTGCGATCTCGCGGGCAATCCTGGAACGCTCCAATGCTTTCGAGTCCTCGGAGATCGATCAGTGGCGAGCAGCGTTCCGCACCGCGCCGCACCTGATGGATCGAGTCGCCCTGATCGCGCCCGAGCATCGTGATCGGTTGGTCGAGTTGGTGGCACAACGGATGTACCTCGATCCGGAAAACGACAGCCGCCCAGGACTTCTCGTTCATTTGATGTTGGCAGCGGCGGAGTTCGGTTATCGGCAATGGATACGTAACCCTCACAAGCGCGGGGCATCACTTCCCGTGTGCGTCGAGGGGGCGCTCGACGCAGTTCGGGGATCCCGGTGGCACACGCAGGACGAAGATGACACGAAAGGTCGTGACCAGTGATGGACGAGAACTCTCAGGGCGCCGCGCCGCCCGTAGTGGATGTCGTTGTTGTCGGATCGGGGGCTGCCGGCATGTCCGCAGCCATCACCGCAGCCCGCAACGGACTCTCGACGATACTCGTGGAGAAGTCCAAATACTGGGGCGGTTCGTCGTCCCGGTCCGGGGGCGGCGTGTGGATTCCGGGAAACTCGATACTTCGCCGCGAGGCACCGAAAGATGATATCGACTCTGCGCGAACATATCTGAAGAGCATTGTCGGAGAGGATGCAGACAGCGACCGAATCGACACGTATCTCGATCGAGGTCCGGAAGCCCTCGATTTCCTGATTCGTCACTCTGCACTCGAGCTCGAATGGGTGAAGGGTTACTCCGACTACTTTCCCGAGGCACCTGGCGGACGTGCAAGCGGCCGCTCGTGCGAGCCGCGCCCGTTCGACGCGCGAGCTCTGGGCGACGATCTTGCGACACTTCATCCGCCGTACATGAAGGTTCCGCTCAACATGGTTGTCCAACAATCTGATTACCGTTGGCTGAGCACGGGGATCCGGCATTGGCGGGGTCCGGTGCGGATGCTTCGGGTAGGAATGAGATCCCTGGCCGCAAGAGCTCGGAAGAAGAAGCTGATCGGGCTCGGGCCGGCGCTCATGGCCGAACTGATGCTCGGAGTTCGGGACGCCGGAGTGACGGTGGAGCTCGGGACGAGGCTTGTGGATTTGGTGACCGACAGTGATCGTGTCGTGGGTGTGCGACTCGAGTCCGGGGGAGTGCAGACCACCATGCACGCTCGATGCGGTGTCATCCTCGCGTGTGGCGGGTTCGACAACAACGACGACATGCGAGGCGAGTACCAGCGACGGCCGAGTAGCGCGCAGTGGACTCTCGGGGCACCGACCAATACCGGGGATGGCATCCGTGCAGCTCTACGCGTCGACGCCGCAATTTCGTACATGGACGACGCGTGGTGGGCCCCGTCGATTCCACTGCCCAAAGGCCCGTGGTTCGCCTTGGCGGAACGCTCGTTGCCTCGCAGCCTCATGGTCAACGCCAGCGGTCAGCGCTTCATGAACGAGTCACTTCCCTATGTCGAAGCGGCACACGCCATGTTCGGCGGAAAGTACGGCCGAGGTGAAGGACCCGCTGAGAACATCCCGGCTTGGCTGATCTTCGATCAGACGTACCGTGACCGTTACCTGTTCGCGGGGGTTCCGGCGCGCAGGCCGATACCTCGGTCGTGGATCGAATCGGGTGCGATCGTGCGAGCTGGATCGATTGCCGAACTCGCTGCCGAGATCGGAGTGCCGGGCGATGCGCTGTCCGCGACCATCACACGATTCAACAGTCACGCGCGCGACGGAGTCGATCGCGACTTCGGCCGTGGGACAAGCAGATACGACCACTACTACGGCGACTGCACCAACAAGCCCAACCCCAGCCTCGGAGAACTCACGAAGGGTCCGTTCTATGCCGCGAAGATGGTGCCTGGAGACCTGGGGACCAAAGGCGGCATCAACACGGACGCTCGCGCGCGAGCGTTGCGCGCCGACGGTTCGGTCATCGACGGGCTCTATGCAGCAGGTAACACCAGCTCACCGGTGATGGGTCATACCTATGCCGGTCCAGGTGCAACTATCGGTCCCGCAATGGTTTTCGGATATCTGGCGGCGCTCGATGCGGTCGGACGATCCCGCGACGGTAGTGAGCTCGAGACCGAAGGCAGGAATAATGGTTTGGCAGATCGCCGTGGGTAGGGTTCTCTTGACAGCGTGACCCACCTCAACATCGCCGACGTCGACTACTTTCTCCCTGATGGTCGGCAACTGCTCAGCGGTGTCAGCTTTCGGGTCGGCAACGGTGCAAAAACTGCACTGATAGGCCCCAACGGGACTGGTAAGACGACGTTGCTCCGCATTGTCGCCGGAGACGTCGTCGCCGACGAGGGCGCTGTCACTCGATCCGGAACACTGGGCGTGATGCGGCAATTCGTCGGCCAGGTTCGCGACGAGTCCACCGTGCGCGATCTTCTGTTGTCCGTCTCGCCGGCACGGATCCGGGACGCAGCACTGGCGCTCGATACGGCAGAAAACGCGATGATCGAGCGCGACGAGGAATCAACTCAAATGAAGTATTCGCATGCGCTGGCCGATTGGGCCGACGTGGGCGGCTACGAGACCGAAGACTTCTGGGACAAGGTCACTACCGCGGCTCTCGGTGTTCCCTATGACCGTGCGAAGTGGCGCGCGGCCAACTCCCTCAGTGGTGGCGAGCAGAAACGGTTGGTTCTCGAAGCACTGTTCGCTGGGCCCGACGACGCACTCCTACTGGACGAGCCGGACAACTACCTCGATGTTCCGGGCAAGCGATGGCTGGAAAAGACGATCTCGGAATCGTCGAAAGTGGTTTTGTTCGTCAGCCACGACCGCGAACTGATCGCCAACGCGGCCACCCACATCGTGACGCTCGAGCCCGGAATCAGCGGCGCAACGTCGTGGACGCACGGCGCTGGGCTGGCCAGCTACCACCAAGCCCGCGAGGATCGCAACGCTCGATTCGAAGAACTGCGCCGACGCTGGGACGAGGAGCACGCGAAATTACGTGCCCTGGTTCTGCGATTGCGTGAAAAGGCCAAGTTCAACGACGGCGTCGCTGCGCGGTATCACGCCTCGCAAACCAGGTTGGCGAAGTTCGAGGAGGCAGGGCCACCCGAAGCGATTCCACTTCAGCAGAAGGTGACGGTTCGGCTGGCGGGCGGGCGAACCGCCAAGCGCGCGTTGGTATGTCAAGATCTCGAGCTGACCGGATTGATGAAGCCTTTCGACACCGAGATCTGGTACGGAGATCGGGTTGCCGTGCTGGGCTCCAATGGATCCGGAAAGTCGCATTTCCTTCGGCTCTTGGCGGGTGGGGGGACCGATCCGGGGAGCGAGCATCTGCCCGTCGAGGCGCTCGACATCGCGCCGGTCGAGCACGGGGGTACTGCGACGCTGGGTGCCCGGGTACGTCCCGGATTGTTTGCGCAGACACACTCCAGGCCCGATCTGACCGGAAACACGCTGCTCGAGATCCTGCACATGGGCGACGAACACCGCAGCGGAATGGGACGCGAAGCGGCGAGCCGCGCGCTGGACCGTTACGGATTGTCCCAAGCTGCGGAACAGAAGTACGACGACCTGTCCGGCGGTCAGCAGGCACGATTGCAGATCCTGCTCCTCGAGCTCTCCGGCGCCACGATGTTGTTGCTCGACGAACCGACCGACAACCTCGACCTTCATTCGGCTGACGCGCTCGAGCAGGGCATTGCTCAGTTTGCCGGCACGGTCATCTCGGTAACCCACGATCGCTGGTTCGCGCGCGGGTTCGACAGGTTCCTCGTCTTCGGATCGGATGGGAACGTGTACGAGAGCGAGTCGCCGGTGTGGGACGAGGCCAGGGTCGAACGAGCGCGCTGAGATCGAGCAGCCACTCCCTACCTGGTGAGAGGCGGCAGCTCGTTGATCACCGCGCGAAGGAGGCCCGGATCGCTGCGATCCGATCGAGGCGGGGGACAGCGCGAAAGATCGAGCTGTGTCGGAAAGCGCCACACAACGCGACCTGGATCTACCCTGTTCACTGCCGAGTACCAGTGGGTGAGGGGCTCGGCGAGCGCCGCGTGAAGCTCGAAATGCCGTCGGCGGCGGCTGGGGTCTCCTTCGCGCTGAAGTAGAAGCTGCCCCGGTGACGGTATCGAGATGACGGTCAGATCCGCGAAACCCAGTTCGAGGTGCTCGAAAGCTGTCTCGAGTGCCGCGAGTTCGTACTCGAATCGCTCCCGAGGTGCTGCGCCCACCGCAGCGAGACACCAGCTGTAGTGCAGTTTCAGCGGGTCGCTGTCGCAGAGCGCGATACCGGTTCTCGCTTCGAGATCTTCCGCTTGCGACCATCGCTTCGAATTGACCGTTGTCCAGTAACTTGCCTGAAGATCGAGATCCGTGCCGTCCGGCTCGAACCCGGTGGGCTGATACTCGGCGACGAATCTCTCCGCGGCGGATTCGCCACCGAGTTGGGTTCGGCACCAGGTGGTCTTGCCGGCGGCGCTGGGTCCTTCTACTGCGATGATCATCAGTTGATCTCCATAATGATTGGGGCGGTTGGTTTTTCCCGTTGCCAGGACTCTCTTAACATCCCCAGGATCCTCGTTGGCGGTCCGACACGGCCTGTTTCGGTGCGGTGGGTCACAAAATCACCGTGACGGTTGCCACATAACGGACGGATAACGATCGGTATGGTTGAAGCTCGAATCAATTAGTTGACCTGTGGTTATTGCTCGAGTTTTGACTGAGTCTGGTACAGCAGTGCCGGAAAACTGCCCCGTGACCAATCCGTGACCATCGCCTACGGTCGTTGACAGCCCGAAACTACCGGGCAAACACCGACCCGCAACTGCGTGCTTCTGCCCCGCGGGTCCGGTACTCCCGAAACCTTCGCGGGGCAGGAGTGAAACAGACGAGTCGATCGACGAGACGTGAAAGCGTCCGGGCCGACCTCGTCCGCGGTAGCGGAGAGGATTTACCCAATGACCAGCATCACCTTCAAGCGCGCCCTCGGCGCAGTTGCAACCGCAGGCGCAGTCGTCGCGATCCCGCTCGCCATGAGCACCGGCACCGCTTCGGCAGCCGGCCACGACTGGTCCGGAGTCGCAAACTGCGAGTCCTCCGGTAACTGGGCCGCCAACACCGGAAACGGCTTCTACGGTGGTCTGCAGTTCACGCAGAGCACCTGGAACGCATTCGGTGGATCGGGCAACGCTGCCAACGCCAGCCAGGCCGAGCAGATCCGTGTCGCCGAGAACGTTCTCGCAGGCCAGGGCGTCGGCGCATGGCCCGTCTGCGGTCAGTACCTGACCACCGGCACCACCGCAGGCAACTACGAGGCCGCAGCCGCCCCCGTCACCGCTGAGGCTTCCGTCGAGTCGGCTCCGGCAGCAAGCACCGGAAGTGGCAACTACGTGGTCAAGGCAGGCGACACCCTGTCGAAGATCGCTGCTGCACACGGCATCTCGCTTGAGAACCTCGCCAGCCAGGTTCCGAACATCAACCTGATCTTCCCGGGACAGTCCCTCTCGGTCTAGTCTCGTGGCCGTTTAGGTCCTCAATGCGTCGAAATTGTCCGGAGCTGATGCAGCCCCGGACAATTTCGGCGTTTCTGCGTTCGCAATGATCGTTGCCGCTTCCGTATGGATGGGGTCAAGATCCTGGCGCCACCCAAGAATGTGCAGCGCCGACCCGGCGATGACAGCGGCGTCGGGAATCGGGGTGCCTTCGAGCGCGTCGGCTCGCGCGCTGATCACACTTTCTACCAGGCGAAACGGAAGCTCGGCCAGGTGCGTTGATGATGGATCGTCAATCGCGTCGAGCACATCCTGGGCGAGTGCCCGGTATTGCTCGCGAAGCCGATCGCGATCGGCTCGGAACGACATGAACCTGTCACTTCTCAGTTCCGGTAAGAGATAAAGGACGCCGAGGTTCCACCGTCCGGTGATCAGTTGTGCCGCGTCGATGTACGAAAGTGCGTAAAGCTTCACCTCGGGTGCGGTGTCGAGTGGCCTGAGATTCTCCGCGAAGTCGAGCGCCGGCGTCACGGTGTCGGCGAGCAGTGCAACCAGAATGTCGTCCTTGGTGGCGAAATGGTTGTACAGCGACGCCTGACGCATTCCGACTGCTTCGGCGATGTGGCGTGTGGACGTCGCGGCGAAGCCTCGGGTGGTGAACAGTTCAGCGGCTGCATCCAAGATCTCCGCCCGGGCAGTGCCACCCGGGCGTCGGCGAGCGGTCAGGCGGGGTCGTCCGGGGCCGGCGTTGGTCACGCCTTCCATAGTGGCAGGCTGCGGCCTTACGTGCGGGGATGGCCGCCGCTGTGAGCATTCGGTCACGTGCTCGAAACGTACTCAACGAGCCTGTTACAGAATCAGGCGAATCGTATACGCGGGCGTCACCTGCGGCGAGTGGATTTCGCGAAAACTATCAATCGACAGTTATTCGCCTCTGAATCGCTTCGCCGAAGGAGTACGCCGTTGAGTGCAACCACCCCGGCTGCGCAGCCCACCACCGCATCCGCACTCGCCTCTTCGCCTCACGACGACGGTGACCTCGCGGAGTTCGGCTACGAGCAGCAGCTGCATCGATCGCTGGGAAAGTTCGCGTCTTTCGCCGCGGGCTTCTCCTTCGTCTCCATCCTCACCACGATCTTCCAATTGTTCGGCCTCGGTTTCGGTTTCGCGGGTCCGGCATTCTTCTGGACGTGGCCGGTCGTCTTCATCGGTCAGTTCATGGTCGCTCTCAACTTCGCGGAACTTGCTGCCAGATATCCGATTTCGGGTGCCATCTACCAGTGGTCGCGGCGGATGGGTGGTGAGATCGTCGGCTGGTTCGCCGGTTGGTTCATGATTCTCGCTCAGATCGTTACTGCATCGGCCGCCGCGATCGCCTTGCAGGTCGTGCTCCCCAATGTGTGGAGCGGGTTCCAGATCATCGGCGAGGACAGCGCACTCACCTCATCGAGTGGTGCCGCCAACGCCGTGCTGCTCGGATCGGTACTTCTGGTTCTGACCACCTTTATCAACTGCATCGGCGTCAACTGGATGTCGCGTATCAACAACATCGGCGTGACCTGCGAAATCGTCGGTGTCATCGCAGTGATTGGGATGTTCTTCACCCACGCTCAGCGCGGACCGGACGTCGTCTTCGACACCGGCAGTGCCGGCGGTCAGCCCGGATACGCCTGGGCGTGGATCATGTCCGGACTGATGGCTGCTTACGTCATGGTCGGCTTCGGTTCGGCAGGCGAACTGGCCGAGGAGACCCGCAACCCCCGACGCGTCGCACCTCGTACGATCCGGCTTGCACTGTCCGCTTCCGCGCTCGGCGGCGGCTTGATGATCCTCGGCGCGTTGATGGCAGCGCCCTCACTCACCGACGGACGCCTGGCCACGGAAGGTTTGCCGTACGTACTGACATCGATTCTCAGTTCCCCGTGGGGCACGGTCTTGTTGATCGACGTCTCGATCGCAGTGTTCGTGTGCACCTTGGCCATTCAGACTGCTGCTTCACGGCTGATGTTCTCGATGGCCCGCGACGGGCGGCTTCCTGCCTCGCAGGTACTGGCAAAGGTCAACCCCCGCACCGGAACACCTATCGCGCCGTCCGTCCTCATCGGTCTGGTCTGCATTGCCGTCCTGGCCGTCAACGTGGGCAACTCGGCAATTTTTGCAACCCTGTCCAGCGTATGCATCATCTTGATCTACTTGGCCTACCTCATGGTGACCGTGCCGCTGCTGGTTCAGCGTCTCAAGGGATGGCCTCGCACGGCAGTCGGCCCCAAGTTCGACGCCGAAGGCAAAAAGCTTTTCTCCCTGGGCGTCTGGGGAATTCCGGTCAACATCGCCGCGGTTGTGTACGGCGCGCTGATGGTGATCAACCTGTCCTGGCCACGAGCCGAGATCTTCAACCCCACCGGGGAGTACCCCATTCTGCAGTGGGCCGCGCCCATCACGGTAGCGCTGGTCGTGGGGCTGGGAGTCGCTTGCTTCCCACGTGGCCGCGCCACCCCGAATCCCGTCACGATCGGAGCCTGACCATGAGTACTCAGACCACCGCCGGAGCGCGCGAGCATGCCCGGTCTCAAGCTGGAACGATCACCGATTCCATGCCCGTATTGCCGGCAACGCGTTGGCCGAACCCACCCGAAGACGTCGCTCCCGAACGTCTGACCTGGGCTGAGACCGTGCCGGGTGGGCGGTACACGACCAAGGTTCTCGCACGTGGAACCCGATTGCGACTTCGCGACATCGCTGGCAGCGCCTGCGCAAACATCTTGCTCTATCGCGCCGACGCCCCCTGGGAGCGTCTCAACGTCGCCGATACCGTCAAGGTGCCATGGCAGGCCTATCTCGGCGTCGGGCACCCGTTGCTCTCCGATCAGGGGCGAGTACTTGCGACCGTGGTCGCAGACACGTCGGGTCACCACGACGCGTTCTGCGGAACGACGTCACGCGCCACCAACGAGGCGAAGTACGGGCAGGGTTCGCTGCACAGTGCCTCACCGGCCGGTCGTGAACTGTTCACCGTCGCTGCCGCGAAGAACGGACTCGGGCCGCAGGACATAGCGCCGCCGTTGT
Organism: Rhodococcus sp. BH5; assembly: GCF_027583855.1. Lineage (NCBI taxonomy): Bacteria > Bacillati > Actinomycetota > Actinomycetes > Mycobacteriales > Nocardiaceae > Rhodococcus > Rhodococcus sp. BH5. Next base: position 378,324 of record NZ_JAJHVW010000001.1, on the reverse strand, counting down.
CCTTCTTCCATGGTGTCCGCGTCGAGGCGGACGGCGCTCTCACCAGTACGGGGTCCGCCGGCTCAGGCGCAACGGTCGACCTTCTGATTCACCTGCCCGTCATCGTGATGATCGCCAACACCGCGCACCCACTCGATCCGGCGCCGCAGTTTCCCACCACGTCCCTCGAAGTGCTCGCGTGGAAGGCCGCCGACGAACTCGGCAGCCTTGACGATCTCGGGCCGGAATACCAACGCGCAGTGCTCAATACCGAAGATGCCTGGACGGCTTCGAACCTGGAGGAGACCGCATGACCACCACCTTGGATGTCCCCGCCCTCCTTCCCGGAACGGTGATCCTCGACGAGATCGCGGACGCATTCGGGCCGTGGTCCGCAGTTGTCCGCGCCGGTGACGTCCTGACCATCGTCGATTTACACGGAAATCAAGCCGTCGACACCCTCGTCTACGCCGGTGACGATCACAGCGTTCGGTATTCGGCAGCAGCGACGGTCACAGCTCAGAAGAACCTGTTTCTGTCCACAGGCTCCGTGCTCCGCAGTGACGACGGAACTCCACTCATGACCCTGGTCGCAGACGAGGTCGGAAACCACGACACCGTCGGCGGCGCGTGCTCACAGGAATCGAACACCCTGCGATACGGCCACCACACCAAGCATCAGCACGCGTGCGTCGAGAACTTCCTCGTCGAGGGCGCAAAATGGGGGCTCGGTAAGCGGGACCTGGTGTCCAACATCAACTTCTTCATGAACGTCCCGGTCGACCCCGACGGCACACTCGGAATCGTCGACGGACTGTCGGCACCAGGCAAGCGGCTCGCGTTGCGTGCCGAACGTGACGTGCTCGTCCTCGTGTCCAACTGCCCGCAGATCAACAACCCGTGCAACGGCTTCGATCCCACGGCCGTCCGCATGATCGTCACACGGCCGGGAGCAGACGAATGAACGCAAAACTGACCATCGTGCGTCCCGGAATGCTGACGACGGTTCAGGACTATCCAGGACGCGTCGGATACTGGCAGATCGGAGTCCCACCATCGGGCCCGATGGACGACCTGTCGTTTCGGTTGGGAAACACCGCACTCGGAAACCCCGAAGGCGCCCCCGGCATCGAATGCGCGATGGCCGGACCTGCCATGACGTTCGACGAAGACACCACGGTCTGCATCACAGGTGCCCCGGTGTCGGTGACCGTCGACGGCGTCGTACACGGTCAGTGGCGACCAGTTTTCGTCCCCGCTGGATCGGTGCTCGACGTCGGAACGGTCAGCGGCCCGGGACTGCGCATCTACGTACTCGTACAGGGCGGAATCGAGACCGACGACTATCTCGGCAGTGCGTCGACCTTCACCCTGGGCAGGTTCGGGGGACACGAAGGTAGGACTCTGCGGGCAGGAGACGTTCTCAAACTCGGACAGGCGACCGGGGTCGCGGGAGCTGTTCCCGCCGAGCATGTTCCGGCGATACACACGTGCTGGGAACTTGCGGTGACCGAGGGCCCGCACGGGGCGCCGGAGTTCTTCACCCGCTCCGACATCGACACGCTGTACGCGACCGAGTACGAGGTCCACTTCAACTCCGACCGCACCGGTGTCCGGTTGATAGGTCCGAAACCTGACTGGGCCAGAACCACCGGCGGCGAAGCGGGACTTCACCCTTCGAACATCCACGACAACGCGTATTCGATCGGTGCACTCGACTTCACCGGCGACACGCCCATCCTCCTCGGACCCGACGGACCGAGCCTCGGCGGCTTCGTCTGCCCGATCACGGTGGTGTCCGCTGATCGCTGGAAGCTCGGACAGTTGGCTCCAGGGAACAAGATTCGCTTCGTGCCGGTCCGCGCCGAACGGGCAGCCTCCCGGCGTGACCTCGGAGTATCGCGTCGAGCCTCCAATTCGGTTGTTCATTCCTCCGGTGGTGACGGCGACGACGGCGTCATAGCCCGCCGTGACGGCGACACCGCGGTCACGTACCGGCGCTCAGGCGACGACAACGTTTTGGTCGAATACGGCGACATGAATCTCGACCTGGCGTTACGTGCGCGTGCTCATGCACTGCATCAGCGACTCGAAGCCGAGAAGCCGGCCGGACTACTCGATCTCACCCCGGGAATCCGCAGCCTGCAGGTCCGCGTCGACCCGGACGTGCTGCCCGTCGGCAAGCTGATGGGAATGCTCGCCGAGGCGGAGGACACCTTGCCGGCGGCCAACGAACTCGTTGTGCCCAGTCGCACTGTGCGGATGCCACTGTCGTGGGACGACCCGGCAACGCGCGAAGCGATCCAGCGGTACATGCACGGGGTTCGCGCCGACGCGCCGTGGTGCCCGTGGAACATCGAGTTCATCCGCCGGATGAACGGTCTCGAATCCGTGAACGACGTGTTCGACACCGTCTTCGGCGCCGAATACATGGTGCTCGGACTCGGTGACGTCTACCTCGGAGCGCCGGTCGCGACGCCGCTCGATCCGCGTCATCGTCTGGTCACGACCAAGTACAACCCCGCCCGCACCTGGACCCCCGAAAACGCCGTCGGGATCGGTGGGGCGTACCTCTGCATCTACGGCATGGAAGGCCCAGGCGGGTACCAGTTCGTCGGACGTACGACGCAGGTGTGGAATCACCGCCACCCCGCGAAGTCCGGGCCGTTCGAGGAGGGCACTCCGTGGTTGCTGCGATTCTTCGACCGGATCTCCTGGTACCCCGTCGAGCCGGAAGAGTTGATGGATCTGCGCGCGGACACCGCCGCCGGCCGCGGCGGGGGCGTCGAGATCGAGGACGGCAGCTTCTCGCTGGCCGAGCATCAGGAGTTCCTCGCGTCGAACTCGCGCTCGATCGAGGAGTTCCGCGCGATGCAGTCCGTCGCGTTCGGGGCCGAGCGTCAGCGTTGGTCCGACGCAGGAGAGTTCGCGCTGCCCGGCTGATGGTCGAGTGAGCACAGTCGTCTTAGAGTGAGCACCGCTTCGAGTGTGGCGGAAGCGGTGCTCACTCAGCAGTAACGGTGTTCAGTCCGCCTGGAACGGTTGCAGATGTCTGCGTCAGCGAGTCAGCGCGCGATTGAACAGATCGATGAACGGGCGAGGCGACGGGGTTCCGGTGGGCCGGAAAGGCGCAGAATCCCTCGACGCGGATACCCACTCGGTTCTGCTCACCCGCGACAAGTCGAGCTGATACCGGGTGTCGGCGGCGAGTCGGTGCAGGAAGAGGGTTCCGGTTCGCCCGTTTCCTTCCCGAAACGGGTGGGCATGATTGAGCGTCGAGTACACCAATGCGAGCGCGAACGACGCAGCGCCGTGATCGAGCGCTACCCAATCGACGGCGGCGATGATCTCTTCCGCCTCGGACAGGTAGTTCCGAATCGCCGAGACCGGAGCAAACGTTGCCGCACCTTTCCTGATGTCGACGGTTCTGATGTGGCCGGCCCACTGGTACAGATCTTGGAAAACGTGCTGGTGAAGTAGGAGAAGTTCGGCTGTGTCTCGCGTGTGCGGTACGAGGTCGCTGCCGAGATGCGCCTCACCCAGGCGAAGCGCGGTCGCCGCGAACTCGAGTGATTGCAGTGCGGCGGGATCTCGTACGTCGAAATTGTTCTCGAGAACCGATGTACCGCGATAGACGTACGGCGCTGATCGTCGCCAGCGGATCCGCGGGGGAATCGCAGACGAGAGGCCGACGGCTCGCGCCAATTCCTGCTCGAAATACTCACGCCGAGAAAGCATCCCGATCATCACGGCCTCGAGTTCCGCGATCTGTTCATCGCTCGGATCCCAGCCTTCGAGGCGCTCCGCCGCCAGAACCTGTTCGAGCGCAGTGCGATTCACGGATCGATGTCGGGTAGCGCCGACGCGGACGCGGCATATTCGAGTCGTCGTTGCACGCCCGCGACCTCGCGCACTGCATTGCTCAGCAAGCTCCTCGAGAGCGGAGTGAGTTCGGAGATCACGACTTCGTCGGTCGGTGGCCGACCTGCCGCGAACTGATCGGTCTGGTGGCGGACACGAATCTGCTGCAACACCTCGAAAGATTCGATCAGTACCTGGGCGTCGTCGTCGAGTAGGAAACCGCTTCCCGCTGCAGCCTTGAGGCGTTCGAGTGTCGAACTCGTGCGGGCGCCCACGGAAATCCCCGCCCAACGAGCGATGTTCACGATCGGTTGGACGGCGCTGGCTTTGAGGTCGACGGTTCCGGTCCGACGCGTCATCACGTCCTTGAACGAATGGAGCTTTGCCTTGTCTCCGACGGCTTCGCGAAGGAGCAGTCGCATGACGGCCGGGTGCAGTCGCAGTTGATCCAACGCCGCAGGGCGAGGATCCAACGCCGGATCGCCTGCGACGACACGGGCGTCCGCCAGCATCGACAACATGACCAGGGCTTGGTCCTGATACGGGTTGGACACCCATTTCCGCAGCGCAGTGCGCCATTGTGGGAGTGTCCGAGCAAACCTGGCCTGGGTCGCGACGGCGTTCTTGGTGTCGCGAGGGAACCCGCAGAGATCGAGGATGTCGTGGATGGTCTTCGCGGCGTCGGCTCCCTCGTGATGAGATTCGCCGCCCCACACCAGCGCACTGTCGATATCCGAAGAGGGGAGCGCTTCACGTCTGGCGACGCTGCCGAGCGACAGCCACGCGAAATCCGGTCGCTCGTCTCCGCCGACCACCAATTCGATGGCTCGCCTGACCGTCACGTCGATCAGCACGGCCAGCGTCGCGCCGATGTCGAGCGGAGAGACCCGTGACGCCACCAATTCCGTCACCAGAACAGGGACCGCGCGGGCTGTTTCGACGAGGTGGGCGTCATCCTGTGCTGTGGCGAGCGCTGCGCGCAGTTCGAAACCCTGATTGGTGGCCGAAGTCAGGAGGTCGCTGAGTTCGAGCACGCCCATCAGTGCGCCTGCCTCGGTCACGACCGGGAGATGGCGCAATCCGTACTCGAGCATGTCGGTCACGGCGTCGGCGCCCAATCGATCCGGATCGACTGTCACTGCTGACGGCGTCATCACCGTTGATACCGGCTGATTGCTGTCGATACCACCGACTACCACACGAGCACGTAGGTCACCTTCGGTGAAGATTCCGAAACCGGTTGTCTCCGTCGGGATCACAACGGCGCGGCGGCCCGCATCGGTCATCAACTTCGCGGCCTCGCGGATGGTTGCCCGGCCATCGCAGACAATTGCGGGCCCGCGCAACAGGTCTCGCACCCGGCGCATGGCGGGACTCTGCATGCCTTGCCCCGTCGAGTGCCCCGTCATGGGGTCATTGTCGCAGGTGTGTCCGGTTCAGGCAGCGGAGGGTGAGATGTCAGAGACCACCGAGTCGCGAGAGTACGTCGAGAGCGGAATCTGTAGTACGCCAGAGCGCGTCGATCTCCTGTTCTGCGCCGGGACGTGTCTGCGGATTCTGGAGGGCGAACCCGTTGGCCAGCGTGATGGTGTTGTATCCGCTGTCGGCGGCGCGGAGCAACAGTTCCGAGGGCTGCGAGTTTCCGGCCAATCGGTCGAGTCCTTCGCCGACGAAGTAGAACCGCCAGAGGGGCCCGAGATCGGCGTCGTACTCGGCCTTGGTGAGCGTCACGATCGAACCACCTTTGACGGCAATCGAATCGACGATCTTGTAGAAATCGGGGACATCCTCTGCTGTGGTTCCGGACGTGGCGACGGCGTGAGCGAGGTCGACGGTGAGATGCGCGTTGTAGCCGGCCATGGCGACTCGTGCCGGACTGGCGTCGCACTGACGCGTCAGGGTGAAGTAGTTGTTCCACGCCGGATCTGTGGGAGTGCCGGTGAACTCCGCATGGACGTTCACCAGGTACCTTCGCAGCAATTCGTAGCTGACCGAATGGGCCCACTCGTCATCGTCGAAGGCCGCGGGGTCTCGCTGCAGCGGCATCACCGCCTCGTGCTCGACAGCGTCGAGGCCGACGGAGAACAGGCCTCGCCAATCGTGGTGGGAGACGAGGATCGACGTGATCTCACGATGACGTTCGACAGCGGTCTCGAGGCGAGGTAGTCCGCCACCGTTCAGCGTCGAGACGTCGCTGAGTTCGGCAATCCTATCGACCTCGGCATTGCTCAGCGGGCTGCCGCAAGCCGTCGAAAGACTCTCGCCCGGTTCTGCGAGTGCAGAGCCGGGCGAGAGGAAAGTGACGGTGATGCCGAGCGCGAGCGTCAACGGATACAGCCGCATCGGTTTCATCGGCTCAGACTAGGCGCCCACTGTCACAAACGTCCGGATTGGCGATCAGCTGAGGACCGCGTCGGCCTCGATCTCGATGAGCAGAGCGGGGTCGATCAGCGAGCTGACCTCCAGGATGGTCGTGGCGGGACGAATCTCGCCGAACACTTCACCGTGCGCGAGAGCGGCCTGCTCCCACTGCGTCATGTCGCGCAGGTACATGCGAGTGCGGATGACGTCGTCGAGCGAGGCGCCGGCCTCGGCCAGTGCCGCCTTGATCGTTTCGAGTGCTGCGCGGGTCTGATCTGTGAGGGTCTCACCAGGAGCGGTGGTGCCGGAGACTGCGATCTGGTTACCGATGCGCACGGCACGGGAGTAACCGATCTTGGGTTCCCATTCGGAACCGGACGAAATATTGATTCTGTTCGACATGCACCGAATTCTGCCAACAACTTCCCGGCCGTGGTGAGGCACGGTCGGGTATTCGCTCCATCTTGACATACCTTAGAACAAGTGTTCGACTTGGGGCCATGAGGTGGTCGGGTCAGGCATTGGATGCAGATGACGGAGCGCTACCCGGACTCGAACGGGCCGGGTTGGTTCGCTCCGTGCAGACTCCCGAGTTCGAGGGAATCACGTTTCACGAGGTGCTCTGCAAGAGCGCGCTCAACAAGATGCCCGAAGAGTCGACGTTGCCGTTCAGCTTCACCGTCAACGCTTTTCGTGGTTGCTCGCACGCATGCCGATATTGTTTCGCGAGACCGAGTCACGAGTATCTCGACCTCGACGCCGGCGCGGATTTCGATTCCCAAGTGGTCGTGAAGACGAACATTGCCGCGGTGCTCCGCAAAGAGTTGGCGCGAAAGTCCTGGAAACGGGAGGCGGTGGCACTGGGTACCAACACCGATCCCTATCAGCGAGCCGAGGGCCGATACCGCTTGATGCCCGGCATTATTCGCGCGTTGACCGAATCCGGAACTCCCTTCTCGATCCTGACGAAGGGAACTCTGCTCCGACGGGACCTGCCGCTGTTGAAAATGGCGGCAGCGCAGGTCGACGTCGGAATCGGTGTGTCGTTGGCGATCAACGACGCTGCACTTCAGAAGCAGATCGAGCCTGGTACCCCGTCGCCGCGGGCGCGTCTCGAGATGATCCGCGCCATCACCGACGCGGGATTCTCGTGCAATGTCATGGTGGCGCCGGTCATTCCGTTCCTCACCGACTCCACCAGTCATCTCGACGGGCTGTTCGAGGCACTGTCCGAAGCCGGTGCGACGAGTGTGACGGTCTTCCCGATGCACCTGCGGGGGAGTACTCGGGGTTGGTTCATGAATTGGCTTGCTCAGGAACATCCGGCGCTCATCCGTCGCTACCGCGAGCTGTACGGGCGGGGCGCGAATGTCACTCCCGAATACAAGCGTTGGCTCGCAAGCCGTGTCGAGCCACTGGTCGAGCGCCATGGGTTGGGTGGTCGTTCGGAGCATCGAGACGTCAGTGCAGCTGGCAGTGAGCCGCGTGAGGCGCCCCGGGAACTGGTGGGTGCGGGAGCAGCTCTCACTTTGTTCTGACGGCCGCGGGCGCGTAAATCGGAGGCGCCCCGGACGTTTGCCGGGCTACATTCGCCTGGTGCTACTCACACTGACGTCCACCCCGACCCCGCAGACTCCTGATGCGACCGCGTTGAGCTACCTGCTGCACAAACATCCCGACCGCGTGCAAAGCTTCGACTTGGCGATCGGCGCCGCCACGGTTCTGTACCCTGAGGCCTCGGCCGAAAAGACCACGGTGGCAGTGATTGTGGACGTCGACCCCATCGAACTTGTGCAGAGTAGGTATCGACGCGGCAAGAGTGGCGACAACTTTTCGCTGGGTGAGTATGTCAACGATCGGCCGTATGCGGCGTCGTCCATACTCTCGGTTGCTCTGTCGAAGCTGTTTCGCACCGCGTTGACGGGAACGTGCAAGTCGCACCCGGAACTCGTCGGAACCGAACTCGCGTTGACCGTCTCGATTCCGGTGGTTCCGTGCGGCGGCGATGCGGAATTGCCTCGTCGGTTGTTCGAGCCGCTGGGCTGGGATGTGACCGCGATACCGGTGCAGCTTGATCCGCACCTGCCGACGTGGGGAAACTCCGACTTCGTGTCGTTGACGCTCACCGGGGAACACACGGTGCAGAGTGCCCTTCGGCACCTCTACGTGCTGTTGCCGGTCCTCGACGACGTGAAGCACTACTGGGTGGGACCCGACGAGGCAGACAAGTTGATCCGCGTCGCTGGAGAGTGGTTGGCGTCGCATCCGGATTCCGCGCTGATCATGTCCCGCTACCTGGCGCGTCGACGCGACCTGGTCGAATCGGTGGTCGATCGACTGATTCCCGACCAAGCAGAGGCGCAGATCGAACTACCGCGACCGGATCCGCCGCTGGCACGGCTTCGCGTCGACGCAGTTTTGGCGACGCTTCAGCGACTGCACGTCAGAACGATTGTCGACATCGGTTGCGGCGAAGGCAAACTGATCGAGGTGCTGATGCCGCACGCTCAATTCGACAAACTTGTCGGCGTCGATGTGAGCGCGCGCGAACTGACACGGGCGCAACGCAGACTGAAGTTCACCGAAATGTCCGACGCCCAACGTGAACGTGTGTCTTTGATGCAGTCGTCCGCGACGTACCGCGACGCACGCTTGAAAGGCTTCGACGCAGCCGTGCTGATGGAGGTGGTCGAGCACGTCGACACGGCGCGCCTGCCGGCGCTGGTCAGATCGGTCTTCGAGGACGCAGCACCGCAGTATGTGCTGCTGACTACTCCGAATGCCGACTACAACGTGCTGTATCCGGCATTGGCCGCGGGAGAGTTCAGGCACCCCGATCACAGGTTCGAGTTCTCCCGAACCCAATTCCGCGACTGGGCAACCGAAACGGCCCGAGTCCACGGCTATTGCGTGGAGTTCGAATTTGTCGGAGCAATTGATCCGGTCCTTGGCGGGCCGACACAGATGGCAATCTTCACGAAGGAGGCACGAACGTCATGACGGTGTACGAGATTCCAGATCTCGCCCTGGTAGTACTCATCGGCGTCAGTGGCTCGGGAAAGTCGACCTTCGCGGCGCGTCACTTCGGTGAGTTCGAAACTCTCTCGAGTGACACATTCAGAGGGTGGATCAGTGATGATCCGAACTCACAGGAGTCGACGTCCGATGCTTTCGAAGTGCTGGAGTTCGTCGCGGCCAAGCGTTTGCGACGCGGACGCCTCACGTTGGTCGACGCGACCAACGTCCAGCCCGCCGCGCGCAAGCGACTCGTTGCGTTGGCTCGCGAGCACGACATACTGCCGGTGGCAGTCGTGCTCGATATTCCGGAATCGGTCTGTTCTGCGCGCAACGACGCACGCTCTGATCGGACGTTCGGACGCGACGTCATTCGCCGCCAGCACCAACAGCTGACTCGCTCGCTTCGCGGGTTGGGCAAGGAAGGTTTCCGTTCGGTTCACATACTCAGAGGTGAGGACGCGGTTTCCGAAGCCACATTCTTGCGCCACCCGCTCCGCAGCGATCTGCGTGTCGAGCGTGGTCCGTTCGACGTCATCGGTGACATCCACGGATGTCGAAGCGAGCTCGAGACGCTCCTCGTGAAACTCGGCTACACCATCGACTTCGGGACGGATGGCAGAGCTGTCGATGCGGTGCCGCCGGTCGGGCGAACTGCCGTCTTCCTCGGTGACTACGTGGATCGAGGTCCGGATTCGGTCGGTGTGCTGCGTCTGGTCATGGGGATGGTCGCGGCGGGACACGCGATAGCGGTTCCGGGTAACCACGAGAACAAACTCGTCAAGGCGCTGCGCGGCAAGAAGGTCACGCCGAGTCACGGACTCGCCGAGACCCTCGAGCAGATGGCCACCGAGTCGGCGGAGTTCCGCGAAAGCGTCGTCGACTTCTGTGACGGCCTCGTCGCGCACCTCGTCCTGGACGACGGCAAACTCGTTGTCGCGCACGCCGGTCTCAAGGAGGACTACCACAACAGGGCATCCGGTCGAGTCCGGAGCTTTGCGCTCTACGGTGAAACTACCGGTGAGACGGACGAATTCGGCTTACCCGTTCGATACCCGTGGGCGCAGGACTACCGAGGATCAGCGATGGTCCTCTACGGTCACACGCCGGTGCACGAGGTGGAATGGATCAACAACACCGCGTGCCTCGACACCGGGTGCGTCTTCGGTGGATCCCTCACCGCCCTTCGATACCCGGAACGAGAGATCGTGTCGGTTCCGGCGGAGCAGGTTTGGTACGAGCCGGTGGTACCGCTGGCACCGCCGACTCGTGATCCGGATGTGCTCGATCTCGCCGACGTCCTCGAAACGACCGGCGTCGACACCGAACTGCGCGGTCGAGTGTCCGTTCGCACCGACAACGCTGCCGGCGCCTTGGAAGTGATGAGCCGATTCGCGGTCGCGCCGCAATGGCTGCGATACCTACCGCCGACCATGGCGCCCTGCGCGAGCGCCCAATCCGATGACTATCTGGAACACCCGTCGACCGCGTTCGACGCATACCGGGCCGGCGGAATCGGAACAGTGATCTGCGAAGAGAAGCACATGGGTTCGCGGGCAGTGGTGCTCGTGTGCCGTGATCGATCGGCTGCTCAGTCCCGCTTCGACGCACCGGATGCGCTCACCGGGATGGTGCACACCCGCACCGGCCGCCAGTTCTTCGACGACGACCTGACTCAGCAGTTGATCGACGACATCGCCGCCGCAGTCACCTCCGCTGGGTTGTGGGAAGAGCTGGGCACCGACTGGCTGCTCCTCGACTGCGAACTGTTGCCGTGGAACGTCAAAGCGGAAGGTCTGCTGCGCTCGCAGTACGCGTCGGTCGCGGCGGCCGGGCGATCAGACCTCACAGCTCGCGAGGCCGTGTTGGCGCGGGCCGGGTCGCGGGGCCTGGACGTGGCGGAGATGTTCGAACAGACAACTGTTCGGGCCGCCAGTATCGAGCGCTTCGGCGAGGCGTACCGACGGTACGTGTGGCCGACGAACGGACTGGACGGCGTCACCATCGCGCCGTTCCAGATTCTGGCGGCCGAGGGCCAGTCGTACGGGGAACGGGATCACGAATGGCACCTCGGTATTTCGGACCGCCTGACCGCGGCCGACCCGAGTCGATTTACCACTACACGTCGCCTGGTGGTCGATCTCGGTTCCGAGGACTCGGTGTTCGAAGCGACGAAGTGGTGGGAGTCGCTCACCGGCGACGGTGGTGAGGGGATGGTCGTCAAACCGCTGGCGAATCAGATTCACGGACCGCGGGGGTACAACGCGAAGGTTCAGCCGGGGATCAAGGTCCGCGGCCGGGAGTACCTGCGATTGATCTACGGTGCCGACTACCTCGAACCGTCGACGCTTGCGAGGTTGCGTAACCGCAACCTCGGACACAAGCAGTCGATGGCGCTGCGCGAGTACGCGCTCAGCATGGAGGCGGTATCCAGGCTCGTCGACCGTGAACCTTTGTGGCGAGCGCACCAGGCCGTGTTCGCGGTGCTGGCTCTCGAATCGGAGCCGGTCGACCCGCGGTTGTGACGGCCGGTGCGCGGGCTCGGATTGATACCGTCGGGTATGGGTGTGATTGCTCGCTTGGACGGTTTCAATCGACGCCATCCGTGGAGTCACAACGATCACTACGGCCGGTGGGTTCTACGTAATCTGCGCGGGGTCAGGTCCGGTCGCGCTCTCGACGTGGGGAGCGGGACCGGCAATCTGATCGACCTCTTGCGTCGGCGGTTCGACGTGGTGGTCGGTGTGGAACCCGACCTGACAACCTCGGCCGCCGTGCGCGCAAGGTTTGTCGACGACGGGAACGTGATCATCGACGCGCAGCGGATCGAGGACTTTGCATCCGAGGCGAAGTACGACGCGATCACAGTCGTCGCAGCGTTGCATCATCTTCCACTCGAAGAATCGATGAAGCAGCTGAGTAGCCTGCTCGAACCGGGCGGGCGGCTCGTCGTGGTCGGGTGTTATCGATCGACCACAGCCACCGACGCACTCCTGTCGGTGTTGGCGACCGTGTGCAATCCCGTCGTCGGCGTCGTCAAGCATCGACGGGTTGCCTCCGAGCCACTGAAGGCGATGACAGCTCCCACCGCGGAACCGGGTGAGTCGATGGCTGACGTCCGGCGCGCGGCCGCGTTGTGTCTGCCAGGTAGCCGGATCAGGAGACGACTGTTCTGGCGATACACCCTGATCTACGACGAGAGTCCGGCCGGCGCGTCGGTGGGGGAGTGAGTAGACCGTTCCGGTTCCTGGGGAAACGCGCGTCGGCCGAACCCGACTATCGCCAACGAAGCGATCATCAGAGCGACCCCGATGCCCGCCAGATGTGAGAGCCCGCCACTGTCGACGACGGCCGCACCGAGCAGAGCGCCCGTTGCAATCGCGATCTGGAACACGACAACGTAGATGGCCGAGGCACGGTCGGTCCCGATAGGGACGGCGCGCAGAACCGAGGACTGGAGGCAGATCGGAACGGTGGTGAACGCCGCACCCCACAAGATCGTGGCGACGACAGCGAACGCTCCCATCGACGGCGCCAAGAGCCAGAAGATGGCCAGCGCGCCTGCCACCGTCGCGATCGAGATGAGCGTGAAGAGGCGCGGTCGGCGGTCGTAGTACTTGCCGGCGACCCACACTCCGACGGCGCCGGCGGCGCCGTAGACCAGAAGCATCGCGGTACGGATGCCACCGGACGAGCCGAGGCTTTCCTCCACCAGAAGTGTGAAGAACGTGTACGAAGCGAATTGCCCCAGGGCGGCAAACAGCGTTGCCGCGCAGATGACGGCGAGTGCCCGTTTCATCGCCGGTGTCGGCTTCGGTTTGTCTCGCTTGCTCCGATGGTGTTGATCGACCGGCATTTCGGGCAACGCACGATGCAGTGAGAAAGCAATGACCACTGCCACCACACCGATTGCCGCCGACGCGGTCCGCCAACCCCAGGACTGGCCGATCGCCGAAGACAGTGGCCCTCCGAGAACAAAAGCGAGAGACGTTCCGGCATACACCATCGCGATGGCCTTGCCCTGTTGTCCGCGCGGAACGAGGGTGGCTGCGACCGGTGCAACGACAGCCCAGAACACTCCGTGCGTCGCAGCGCAGAGCAATCGTCCGATCACCAGCATCGGATAGTTGACGGCCAATGCTGCGACCAGTTGCGACACCGCGAGGGTGGCCACCGTCAGAACGACGACGCGTCGTCGCGGCCAGGTTTTGACCGCTCCGATCAGCGGAAGCGTCAAGACCGCGACACCGTATGCGTAGAAGGTCAGCAGTAGGCCGACACGCCCTTCGGTGACGTCGAGGTCCGTCGAGATTTCGCTGAGCAGTCCGACGGGGAGCATTTCGGCCGTCACGTAGGCGAAGGCTGCTCCGGCCAGTGTCATCAGCCGTAGCGTGGTTGCCTTCGGCAGTCGAGCACTCATGTTGTGTAACGATACATGTATCGATACACACCTGCGCAATGGATATTTTTCACTCGCTATGCTGATGCTCATGGCCATACGTGCGCAGCGTTCGAGTCGTCCGACGATGGCCGACGTCGCCAAGGCCGCAGGCGTGTCGGTGATGTCGGTGTCGTACTCCTTCGCGCAGCCCGAGCGCGTGTCTGAATCAACGCGGGCCAAGGTGTTCGCCGCCGCCGAAGAGCTCGAGTACGCGGGCCCGAACCGGGCGGCGCAGTCCTTGCGGAGCGGGAAATTCAACAACATCGCGGTCGTCTTCAGCGAGAAGCTGACGTACGCCTTCGAAGACGCAGTAGCTCGGCGATTCCTCTCGGGAGTCGCCGAAGCGTGCCTGGATGCAAACGCCGGGCTGATGATGCTGCCGAACTCGGGGAAAGCCGGAGACGTCGACAGAGTTCGCGACGCGGCAGTAGACGGTTTTGTCGTCTGGACCACCGTCTTCGACGATCCCATCCTCGACGCGATTGTCGGCACCGGAAAACCCGCATGCATCCAGGGTGGTCCGTTGCACGAGGGTGTGGATCTCGTCGGGATGGACGATGTTGCCGGCGCCGTTGCGATCGGGGCAGTCGGGTTGTCGGGGGCGCAGCGGCCCGCGGTGATCAGCCTTCCGTGGGATCGTGAGCGTCGGTCCGAGATTCGGATGGACGTGGATCCAGGTGAAGCGTTCTTTCCGGTGTCCCGCCATCGGCTCGAGGGCTACGAGCGCGCCGTCCGCGACGCGGGCCTCGATTGGCCCTCGGTGCGGGTAGGGGTCGTCACTGTCAACGAGCGGAGCGAGGGTGCGCGGATGGCTCGGTCCCTGCTCGACGTTCCCGAGAGCCGAAGGCCCGATGTCATCTTGGCGATGAGTGACGAACTGGCTCTGGGGGTTCTGGACGCGATCCGTGAACTCGGCCTCGCGCTGCCCGACGATGTCGCAGTCGTCGGATGGGACGACACAACAGCCGCATCGGACGCCGGCCTGACGACGGTTCGCCAGTCCCTGTTCGATCAAGGGCGCAATGCAGCTCGCGTGGTTCTCGGGCTGGACGATGCGGTCGAGCCGGTCGAATGGTCGGTGCGTCGGCGAACCTCGACGCGATGATCACCCCGGTCATCGTCGACGGTCTGCGTTTTCGGTGGTTTGTTCCTCCAGAATTGGGGGAGACCGTCCGGTGGGGACTCTCCTGGAATGCCGACAACCCGCGCCGGTGGGCGGTTGCCGAAGTCGCGGGTGCATTGCACCTACTTGCCGGAACTCCTCGTGACGACCCAAACGCGCGTCAGGCGTGGATAGACTTCGGCGCAGATGCCGCCACGACCGGAGTAGTTCGGCGCCTGCGGCTCATGTCGATCGAGTCCGACATGCTGCCCGACCCGAAGTTTCCGCACGGCCCGAACTGGGGTTGGGCTACGAGGCAATTCGTGCCGGGCTCCGAGCGCTTCTACGAGTTGGCGCGTGCACCTCGTGCGTTGCGCTCGTATCAGCTGACCGATCGTGAATACGGGCCGCGGCGCGAGGACTTCCTCCTGGTCGACCTCGAGACGGCTGCTTGATCGTTGGGACCTGACACCGTTTTCATTCAGTGGACACAGACTCCAGCTGACCGGAACCAGTGTCTGCTCGACGAAACCGGTGCCGGGTGCTGCGACTAGCGCGCTCCACTGGCCACGTTCAGTGAGTATTTGCCGGGCGGCGCCCCGACATGCTTGACGAAGTGCCGCGACAGGTGGGATTGATCGTGGAATCCGACGTCGACGGCCACGTCCGCCAATTCGCGCCCGGCGAGGATTGCGCGTCGCGCCAGATCGATTCGACGTCCCGTCACGTACTTGTGAGGCGGAAGCCCGAAATGCTTCGCGAAGTTCTTGATCAGATACGTGGGGTTCCGCTGCAGGATGTTCGACGCTTCCCGCATCGTGATTCCCGTTGTGAGTCGCGCATCGAGCAGGTCCCGAAGTTGATCGGCAACGCGTTCGTCAACGGTCGGCGTGTGACGGGATCGACCTGTGGCCGGTGTGAGGATCTCGTTCAATCTTTCAGCGAGGAATCCCAGGCGACTTTCGGCCTCGAGTGATTCGCCGTCCGGGCCGAGTGCAGAGTGCAGTTGATCGATGCGATGGCGCAGCAGAGGGTCTCGAATCTCGGGGCTGTCCACCGCCGGGCCGATGAGGACCTCGCCGAGAACTGACGTGTCGAGGTAGAGGATTCGTTGACGAAATCCGGCCTCGGTGACCGGAACTCCGTCGTGTGCGATGCCTGGCGGCAACAGAGTCACGATCTCGGGTGCCGCGCCATGAGCGCGATGATCGAGGTCGTATGCAATCGTGCCGCGGTCGACGAGCATCAGGGACCACTGATCGTGCGTGTGTTTGGGATAGGCGTGTCCGACAAAATCGGCATGAAAGACCTCGGTGATTCCCGCGAGGCCCGGTGCCCACGCGGTGATCTGTGCGCCGCGGGGATCCATGTCAGAAACGTACAAGACGCAGCTGCCTCGGGTGACGAAGAGTGGCGGGGTCGTCATCGCGGTGGTGGCGCGCCCGAGGGAGGAACAACATGAACAGTTCGGCAACAGCGGTATCGCTCCGCGAGAAGTTCGGTCAGTTCACCGAGCACTGGTCGCCCAAGAAGATTGCGGCCCTCAATGATTACGAGATCAAGATCGTCAAGATCAAAGGTGAATTCGTCTGGCACTCCCACACCGACACCGACGAAATGTTCCTGGTGACGAAGGGGCAGATTCGAATCCAACTCCGAAACGGAGATGTTCCACTGGGGCCCGGTGAACTGTTCGTGGTACCTCGCGGAGTCGAACATTGCCCGATCGCCGAGGACGAAGCGGAGGTGATGTTGATCGAACCCGTTGGCGTGGTGAATACCGGGAACGTCGGAGGGGCGCGAACCGCAGTGCTCGAGGACTTTTCGTAGTTTACCGGCTCTTCCAATCCAGGGGATTGGTACGCAACGGCAAGGCCATTCCCGATCTCCAGAGCGTCGCCGCGCGAGAGTGCGAACGGAGCTGGACCTCGCGCCGCATCGACTGCGTGAACTCGTCGGTGAACCCTGTTCGCGGGTACTCCGCGATTGTTGCATCAACAGTTGCTCGCGGAATTTCGGGCGCACGCCGACCGGCAACGTCGAAATGCGCTGCGGCATGCAGTAGGTAGGCGTCAGCGCCCGCGCCGCGGTCGACGGTCAGATCCATGTGCAGACGGATCGCTTCGCCGATTCGCTGTACCGACCTCTCCGAAGTTCCCACTCTGGTCGCGAGTTCTTCTGCGTCTGCGGCACTGATGTAGGTGAAACACCCGTGCTCGGCCGATCCTTCTGCGCCCAGTCCGACATCGTGAAGGGCGCACGCAGTGAAGAGATCTTCGGGGTCGTACTCGATCGCATCGATCTGCGCGAAGGCGTCGGCCCAGATCCAGCAGCGCAGGCTGTGGTTCAAGACCGCGGGGGACAGGGTTCCTCTGGCATGATCGAGCGCTTCGCTGCACAGCTTGGTGTCGGGGAGTGGGCGTTTGCGCAGCTCGGGTGTGCGAGTGGGGTAGCGGCCGAGCCGCAGTCGGAGCATCGACGGAGCACTCATGGCCTGCGCAGCAGCCGCGCGGGCCATGAGTTGTATCTGCTCGAGGGTGGTCAGCTCACCAGGGCGCATCGAATTCCTGTCTGAGGTAGGGGACAGCTGGATATGAATCTAGTTGCCAGGTCTGATCCTTCGTTCGATATGAATATCTGTCGACGACGGAAACAGGGAATTGTCCGAATATTGGTTGATAGCAAGTGCCATCCAACGGCAACCCCGAATCTGTAACCTCACCTCTACACTTCGCAAGAACCATCAAGCGACGACGGTGGGGCTGGGCTCAGATGACGCCGAACCCGACGATCCCCGGGACTTCCGACGGGACGATGCGATGGAGCATGACCTTGTTGTTCTCGTTGCCGCCGACGGTCGTCAGAGTGCCGCCGTCGTTGACCAGAACGACGTTGACGTGTTGGCCGAAGGGGCTCGAGTCGCCGTACAGGATCGTGTCGCCGACCTTGGGTTGGTAGTCCCGACCGTAGGGGACAAACGCGTCGACGGACTCGTAATACTCCTGCAGCGTGTACACCCCGGGGATGCGCCACGACCCTGAGTTGGGGTTCGAGAATGGCGTGCCGATCTGGTTCATCGACCAGCTCACGAAATCGGCACACCACGATTCTTCGACACCCTCGGCGTATTTGGTGCCGGGACTCCCTGACTCCCATTCCTGCTCGAGGACGCCCAGTAGCGCACTCTGCTGAGCGCTGAGAATGCTGTGGTCGACGGCCGGGAACGAATCCAGGTTCTCGCCGGCAAGAGCGTCGTCGCCGCGCGCGAACCACCACAGTGCGCCGGCGACAACGACAACCACTACAACGCCGAATACGCCCAGAACAGCGAGAGTGCGTCTGGGCGTATTCGGTACGTGCGACATCACGCCACGATAGTCAATTACTCGAGCGGGGGTGCCGAGCGATCGATCGTCGTCGCGAGGGGCTTCTCCTCGACGAAGAGCAACAACACGACCGCTGCGATGACCAAGGGGACGAGGTAGAGGAAGATCGGCGCGAGCGCGTCGTTGTACGCGCCGACGATGATCTCGCGAACCTGGCTCGGCAACTTCCAGAGGATTCCCGGGGTCAAGGAGTTCTCGTCACCACCGACCGCGCCGCCATTCGCCGGGAGTCGCTCGGCCAGGAGATTGGTCAGTCGCGAGGCGAACAGGCTGCCCACGATCGCGCTGCCCAACGACGCACCGATCTGGCGGAAGAAGTTGTTCGACGCGGTGGCCGTTCCCACTTCGGCCGCGGGGAAGGTGTTCTGCACGATCAAGATCAAGATCTGCATGACGAGGCCGAGTCCGATACCCATGAGTGCGATGTAGCAACCGAAGACGAGCAGTGAGGTCGACGGCGTCAGACGTGAGAGCAGGACCAGAGCAACAGCGACGATGGATGTTCCGACGATGGGGAAGATCTTGTAGCGGCCGGTCTTGCTGACCAGCTGGCCGGACCCGATGGAGGCGACGAGCAGGCCCGCCATCATGGGAATCATCATCAATCCAGCTTCGGTGGCGTTCTTGCCGGTCACCATTTGGATGTAGGTCGGCAGGTAGGCGAGCGCACCGAACATGGCGATTCCGATGATCAGGCCGGCGACGGTGGTCAACACGAAGTTGCGCTGAGCGAACAGATGCATCGGAATCACCGGTTCGTCGGCACGCTTTTCGACGAAGACAAAAGCCACTGCCGTCACGACGCAGCCGACGATCAACCCGATGATGACGGCCGATCCCCAGGCGTAGGTGTTTCCGCCCCAGGTCGTGAACAGGATCAGACACGTCGCTGCCGTCGCGACGAGAACCATGCCCAGATAGTCGATGCGAGGCTTGCCGAGGTTCGGCTTCCGCAGGTGCAGAAATGCCATCGCGCTCGCGATGGCGAGTAGGCCTAGGGGGATGTTGATCCAGAAGGCCCAACGCCAACCGATGCCCTCGGTGAACCAGCCGCCGAGTAGGGGACCGGCAACCGAAGCCAGTGCGAACACCCCGCCCATCGCACCCATGTACCGGCCGCGTTGCCTGGCGGGGACGACGTCGGCGATGATCGCCTGGGACAGCAGGATCAATCCGCCGCCGCCGAGTCCCTGCACGGCTCGACCAGCGATGAGTGTGGTCATGTCGTGGGACAGACCGCCGATCACCGAACCGACGATGAAAATGCTGATGGCGCCGATGAAGAGGCCCTTGCGGCCGATCAGGTCACCGAGTTTTCCGTACACCGGCATCATGACGGTCGAGGCGAGGATGTATGCCGTCGTCACCCAGACCATGTGGTTGACGCCGTTCAATTCGCCCACGATGGTGGGCAACGCGGTACTGAAGATCATCTGGTCGAGCGAAGCCAGAAGCATCGTGATCATCAGCCCGACAAAAACGAGGATGATCGACCGTTTGTCCGGCGAGGCCTCGGTGTCGGTATGCGTGCCGTCGGGCTCGACGGTCGCAGCTTCTCGAGTGGACATGTAGTTCCTTAGTTGAGTGACGGCGGGTGCGAGAGTGTGGATCAGCTCTCGGACCTCAGTATTCGAGCCATCAGGAGTAGTGCCGGATCGAGCAAATCTGTTCTGGGGCTTGCCCGTTCACTGTTCTGCCATTTTCGGAAGACGTAACGCATCGCGGCGCCTGCGGTGATGACCGTTGCTGTGGCTTCGTCGGCAGCGGCTGTGTCCGAGTGCAGGCGGCGATACTCGGTTCTGTTCGACAACTCCCGCGTGAGGATCCGGGTGAGCGTGTCTTCAAGATCGTGGAAGGTGGCCAGATGTTGTTGCAACAGCGTGGGATGACGCTCGAACAATTCGCGTCGATGCGCGAGCAGATCGGGTCGCTCGTCGACGATTTGCATCGCCGCCTCGAATACCGCGAGGGCGCCGCGCAGCGGATCGTCCGGGTGCTCGCCGATGAGCGTGAGCATGGTCGTCTCACTTGGCACGACGAGCATGAGCCCACCGATCGCTGCGTCCTTGGTGGGGAAGTAGTTGAAGAACGTGCGGGTCGACAGATTGCAGGCTTCGCAGATTTTCTCGACGGTCACTTCGTCATAGCCCAGGTCGAGAACGAGTTCGACGGCGGTGTGCTCGATCAGCTGCCTCGTCGCAATTCGTTTTCGTTCGCGCAATCCGAGAGTTTCGGTTCCCATTTCATCCATAATTGCACAGAGTGCAAAGTTTCATCGAATGCAATATTTCGCCCAAGAATGCCTCATGAAATGCAAAAATGGGGATCGGGTGCCTGGTGGATAGGATGAACCGCGTGGAAGACACCTTGCCCCCTTGCCCTGAATGCGCCGGCGAATACACCTACGAGATGGGCGCGTTGATGGTCTGCCCGTCCTGCGCGCACGAGTGGGCGCCGACCGATAGTGCCGGCGAGGACCTGGGTGTGGTGAAAGATGCCGTAGGCAACATTCTTGCGGACGGCGACACGGTGACGGTCGTCAAGACGCTCAAGGTGAAGGGCAGTCCGACCGGCATCAAGTCAGGTACGAAAGTTCGCAACATCCGCCTTGTTCAGGGTGTTGGTGACCACGACATCGACTGCAAGGTCGACGGCATCGGACCGATGCAATTGAAGTCGAGCGTCGTCAAGAAGGTGTGACCGGACAGCGATAGTTGTCGGCTCGAAATCCTGTTCAGTTTCGACGGTTCGATAGCCACAATCGAGGTGATTCTCGACCGCTCGAACGAATGGACCGAACTGTGCCGAACTCGATCTGCCTGGCGCCCGCACTCGATAACACCGCACTCGATACAGACGAGCAGTGGAAACGCATCGTCGATGCGCTGACGCGCAGGGGTTTCCTCGGCGCCGGGCTCGGTGCCGCGGCCGCGACCTTGCTTGCAGCGTGCAGCAGCGACGAAAACGGCTCGGCGCCAAGTGGTCTCGTCACAGTGCAGGATGAGACGGGCAGTGTCGAGATTCCGTCGGACCCGCAGCGAATGGTCATCGCCCATGTCAGCGCCATGGCGACGGTGCTCGACCTCGGTGTGCCGCCGGAGAAGATCGTCGGCGGCTTCTTCGGTCTCGAGGGTGTGAGCGGTGACGCGGTGTTGCGTACGATGCCGGAGGCTGCGAACATCCCGAACCTCGGCACGGCGGGGACGTGGAACAAGGAAGCGATCATCGGCGCGTCGCCGGATCTGATCGTCATGCTCCTGACCGCCGGAAATGCTTATGCGGCAAAGTCCTACGACGAACTCTCCGCGACCGGTGTTCCAGTATTCGCCGGCTTCAACGGGTACCTCACGTGGGCCGAGATGAAGAAGTTGGTCACCTCGATGGGCGTCGCGGTCCGACGCGAAGACGCTGCTGCGGAATTGAACGCGAGAACGGAAGAGCGCCTCCTCACAATCAAGGATCGACTCTCCGCCCTCGGTTCGTTGCCGTCGGTGACCCTCCTCCGCACCGGCGAGAACGGTGTCGTCTACAACCAGGTCGACGCTCTTCTCGACGCCCTCGGTTTCCCCGGCGAACGAGCTACATCGGAGGAGTTCACGCGCACACTCACAGCGGAGCAACTCGATCAGGTGACCAGCGACGTGATCATCGTGGGCGCATTCCAGGACCAGCAGGACGTCCGCGCGCAGTTGGCGATGAACCCGCTCTGGGAGCGTCTTCCCGCTGTCCGCTCGGGGAACGTCCATTACGTCGACGACAGCCTGTGGGGCTCGGGCTATTCTCCCCGCGCGACCGAGCTGCGACTCGACGACATCGAGCGGATCTTCAGCTGACGCCGTCGTGTCACCTCGACTTATCGGTGCATTACCTCGAGAATCATGACCATGGACAAAATCAGGTTCTTCGAGCTGGTCACCGAATGGTTCGAGGTACTCGGTGTTGTCGCCATGGTTCTCGGGTTCGTGTTCGCATTCGTGATCGCGGGGCGCGCATGGAGTCGAACGCGGGACGGTAGTTCGGCGTTTCGTACTCTGCGCGAGACCATGGGCGCGGTCATCCTTCTCGGCCTCGAGATCCTTGTCGCCGCTGATCTGGTGAAGACGGTGACGTCGTCGCCGTCGCTGACAGACGCCGCAGTTCTGGGCATGATCGTTCTTATTAGGACCGTGCTGAGCCTGTCGATTCAGATTGAGATCGACGGGGTACTTCCGTGGCGCAAGGCGTTGGTGTCAAGTCCGGAACTCCTGGTACGCGCAGCGCGCGGATCAGGAGGCCGCACGACGCCCGACGCGTCGAGTTCGTAGCGATAGCCGTTGCGAGTGAAAGGTCGGGCAGATGACAGCAGTGCGTACCGAGCATCTCACGGTCGACGAAAGGCGGGCGCGCGGCCGTCAGGCGCGTAGAGATACGCCATTGGCCGCGCTCGCGGATCTGGCAGAGAGTGACCGTGATCCGATATCACTGCTCGAATTGCAGGCGAAGTCGCGGGTACAGGACCTGGTGCCCATCCGATACGGGCGGATGTCGGCATCGCGGTTCTCGTTCTTCCGCGGCGCTGCTCTGGTGATGGCCGACGATTTGTCACACAGTCCGGATTCGGGTCTTGCCAGCCAACTCTGCGGCGACGCGCACCTGAGCAACTTCGGTATCTATGCGACGCCCGAGCGAAAGCTCGCGTTCGACATCAACGACTTCGACGAAACGTACCCGGGACCGTTCGAATGGGACGTGAAACGACTGGCCGCAAGTTTGGTGATCGCCGCAAAGGACAACGGATTTTCGGGCAAGGAGCGGAAGAAGATCGTTCGCGGATGCGCGGCCGAGTATCGGGAAACCATGATCACCCAGGCAGGATTGGGAAATCTTGCAGTCTGGTACTCGCACATCGCACCCGAGGACGGGCTCGAGGCTCTCCAGATCGACCTGAAGAAGCGCATGCTTGCTCGCACACAAGCGACGCTGGACAAGGCTCGTCGCCGCGACAGTGTGCAGGCGGCAGGCAAGTTCACCGAAATCGTCGACGGCCGGCGGCAATTCATCAGTGATCCGCCGCTGATCGTGCCCGCAAACGAGTTGTTCGCAGGGACCGATCTCACGCAGATCGAGGAGTTGCTACGTCAGCGCGTTCGGTCGTATCGGAGCACGCTGCAGTGGGACCGTCGGGTGTTGCTCGAAAGCTTCGAGATGACGCACATTGCGCGGAAGGTTGTCGGTGTCGGGAGCGTCGGAACACGCGCATGGATGATCCTCATGAAAGGAGTCGACGACGACGATCCGTTGATCCTGCAGGTCAAGGAAGCGCAACCCTCGGTATTGTCCGGCTACGTCGATGGTCCGACCTTCAAGAACGAAGGGGAACGCGTCGTCAACGGGCAACGCTTGATGCAAGCGACAAGCGACATCTTTCTCGGCTGGGAACGAGGGCCGGGGCTCGACGAGGGTGAGCACGATTTCTACATTCGTCAACTGCGTGACGGTAAAGGGTCGGCAGTCATCGAAGAGATGGTGCCGCAGGGGCTGGAACTCTACGGGCGCCTGTGCGCCAGGGTCCTTGCCTACGCACACGCTCGCTCGTCCGATCGGATAGCGATCGCCGAATATCTCGGTGACGGAACCGAATTCGATTTCGCGATCGGGGAGTTCGCGGCTGCCTACGCCAAGCGCAATGCACGCGATCATGCCGCTCTGCTGACCGCGATCGACGACGGTCGCGTGTCAGCAGAGCGGGGAGTGTGACGACTCAGGCGAACACGCCGTCGAGCCAGCCCTGCCACGCTGCCGTTGCTGATCCACCGTCAGCACCCTCTGCGAAGAGGTGATGGGCCGCGTCGACGGTGCCGCCGAAAGCATTTCGGCCGTAGAACCGCAGCAATGCGTCCTGGGTGCGCAAGCCGATGAACCAGTCGTTGATGTAGTCGACAATCGCGTCGACGGTTCCGATTCCGGGGACTTCCACCGACGCGGAGTCACCGACAGCGGCGCCCGAGGTGATTCCGAGGGCGCTGCGAAGCGTTCCCATCGCTTGCGGCGCGGAAGAGGATTCCGGGCCTTCAGCCGAGACATAGGTGGTGGGCCTGCCGGCGAAGTACCGCACGTACTGGCCGAGACTGTGCAGGTAGAAGTCCGTGTGCTTGCTCGCGCCGTCGTACTGGTTGTCCCAGTCATCGGCAAACACTCCGGCGTGGACGTAGCGGACAACGGCGGTGCTCTCGTCGCGGGCCTCGACGACGTATTCAAGGTTGTTGAACCAGCCGTCGGGGCCTTGCATGTGGATGGCGAGTTCGCGGGGTGGCTCCCACGTGGCGATGATCGGGCTGTCCGGGCGGCTGCCGTCGGCGGGGATCTCGAGAGGGGAGGGGAACATCCAGCCGGCCGTTTCGGCCGAGATGGCGGCCCAGATCTGCTCGGGGGTTCCTGGGACGACCACCTCGCGGCGGATTTCGAATTTCTCGGACATTGCTACTTCTCCGTTTCGGGCGCGTCGATCGCTTGGGTTGTGATGGTTTGGGGTGTGGTGAGGCTGGGATGCAGGGCGACAACGAGGCGGTGTTTGCGTCCGCCTTCGGAATTGCCGTCGTGATACTTGGCGACGAGTGAGTTGATCGACTCGCCGAGTTCGCCGGCGAAGGCGGCACGGTCGGCCGCCGTGGCAAAGGTGATGTCGCTGTCGATGGCAAAGGACGCCAACGGTTTTCCGGCTGCAGTTGCTCCGGCGATCAGTTCGCCGACCTCTCGGACGATCCGCGCTGCGAGACTGACGAGCCAGCGCGCCGAGAGTTGATCGGGGAACCGGCCCGGGTCCGGGGCGAGCGCCGACATGGCGGCAGGGGATATGACGTACGACGCGGCACTGGCCTGCATGATTCGCTCGGTCATGTTGCCTCGCTTGCGTTCCTCGACGAGCTCGACAAGTCCGTGGTCTTCGAGAGTGCGCAGGTGGTAGTTCACCTTCTGGCGTGTCAGCCCGATCCGGGGCGCCAGCGAGGATGCCGATCCCGGCACCGCCAATTCGGCCAGAATCCGTTGCCGAATCGGATCGAGCGACGCCTCGGCAGCTCCGGGGCGATCGATGACTGCTACGTCCAACATGAGAAAACCATCCCACCGACAACTGAATCTGTCAAGACAGAAAAAATTGTCGGTGGGATGGTTTCGGAGGTTCGCTATCGCTTGAGGTCGGGCGGGTTGTTCAGATCCCGCGCCGAGTACGTGTCACACGACGAAATCTGGCCGGTCTGGTATCCGGTCTTGAACCACGCCTGCCGCTGTGCGGAGGAGCCGTGTGTCCAGCCTTCGGGGTTGACCCGACCGGTCGTGGACTTCTGGATGCGGTCGTCGCCCACCGATGACGCCGCCGAGAGGGCGTCTCGAATATCGCTCTCGGACAAGGGCTTCAGGAATGGTTGACCGGTCGCTTCGTCGGGAATCGTGTCCGCAAAATGTGCCCAGACGCCGGCGTAGCAATCGGCCTGGAGTTCGGTGCGAACCGCACCCGACTGCTCACCCTGCGGGTCGGCCTGCGCGCGGCCGATGTCGCCGAGCTGATTCTGGATGTGATGTCCGAACTCGTGCGCGACCACGTACTCCTGTGCGAGCGGTCCGGCGCTGGAACCGAAACGGTCGACGAGTAGTTGGAAGAAACTCGTGTCGAAGTACGCCGTTTGGTCCGCCGGGCAGTAGAACGGACCGACGTCACTCGACGCCTGGCCGCAACCGGTGTTGACCGAACCGCTGAACAAGACAACTTCGGGACGCACGTACGCCGTGCCGGTCTGCTTCACCAACTGCTGTTCCCAAACGTCGTCGAGGCTTCCGACGGTCAGCGTTACTCGGCAGTTCACATCGGCGTTGGCCTGAGCGCCGGTGCACTCGTCGACCGACGACAGTCCGGTCGACGAACTCGAAGTCTCGGTGGACGTGCCCAGTAATGAGCCGGGATCGCCGCCGAACAACAGCGCCAGGATCAGAACGATGATGCCGCCCGCGCCACCGCCGATCGCGATTTTGCCGCCGCGGCCACCGCCACCCCCGCCGCCTTGAACCTGAACGCGTCCCGCTTCGCCGCGGGCCCCCTCGTTGAAGGTCATCTATGTCCGCTTTCTGCTGTCGTGAACAAGTGCTTGCCGTCACTTCTGGAGATAGCTTCGCATGCGATGCGGGTCCGCGTTTCCGCTCTGTGCAGTTCGCTCCGTAGGATCGCAGGCAAAGTAGTCGGTCGTCGGTTATTGGAAGTAGTTCGAAAGGAATCCCGTGCTGCGCACACATCTCGCCGGTTCATTGCGACCCGAGCAGGCAGAGCAGACCGTAACGCTCACCGGTTGGGTAGCCAGGCGTCGTGATCACGGCGGAGTGATCTTCATCGATCTCCGTGATGCATCCGGAGTTGCGCAGGTAGTTTTCCGGGCAGGTGACGTGGCCGAGCAGGCGCACCGTCTGCGCGCGGAATACTGCGTTCGCGTGACCGGAACGGTCGAGGTTCGCCCAGAGGGCAACCAGAACTTCGAGATCCCCACCGGAGCGATCGAGGTCAACGCCACAGAACTCGAGGTTCTCAACGAAAGCGCACCGCTGCCGTTCCAGCTCGACGATCAGGTCGGCGAAGAAGCGCGCCTCAAGTACCGCTACCTCGACCTGCGTCGTGAAGGCCCCGGCTCCGCAATTCGCTTGCGCTCCAAGGTAAGTGCTGCAGCGCGCGGCGTTCTCGCGCATCACGAGTTCGTCGAGGTCGAGACTCCGACGCTCACGCGCTCGACGCCCGAGGGTGCCCGTGACTTCCTGGTGCCGTCGCGCCTTCAGCCCGGTAGCTTCTACGCACTGCCGCAGAGCCCGCAGCTGTTCAAGCAGCTCCTCATGGTCGGCGGCATCGAGCGCTACTACCAGATCGCACGTTGCTACCGCGACGAGGATTTCCGCGCCGATCGCCAGCCCGAGTTCACTCAGCTCGACATCGAGATGGCTTTCGTCAACCAGGACGACATCATCCTGCTCGCCGAGGAAATCCTGACGGCGCTCTGGAAGCTCGTCGGCCACGAGATCAAGACGCCGATCGACCGCATGACCTACACCGAGGCAATGCGTCGTTACGGCAGCGACAAGCCGGACCTGCGTTTCGACATCGAACTCGTCGAGTGCATGGACTTCTTCAAGGACACGACGTTCCGCGTGTTCCAGGCGGAGTACGTCGGCGCCGTCGTGATGCCCGGCGGTGCAAGCCAGCCGCGCAAGCAACTCGACGCCTGGCAGGAATGGGCCAAGCAGCGTGGGGCCAAGGGTCTGGCGTACGTGTTGGTCGGTGAAGACGGCACTCTCGGTGGACCTGTTGCCAAGAACCTGACCGACGCCGAGCGTGAGGGCCTGGCCGCCCACGTCGGAGCTCAGCCGGGAGACTGCGTCTTCTTCGCAGCTGGTGCAACGAAGCCGATGCGCGCCCTCCTCGGCGCTGCCCGTGGTGAGATCGCCCGCAAGAAGGACCTCATCGATCCTGACGCGTGGGCCTTCGTGTGGATCGTCGACGCTCCGATGTTCGAGCCGACCGCCGACGCCACTGCATCCGGTGACGTCGCTCTCGGCCACTCCGCGTGGACCGCCGTGCACCACGCGTTCACGTCGCCGAAGCCGGAGTTCTTCGACACGTTCGACACCGATCCGGATTCCGCTCTCGCCTACGCCTACGACATCGTCTGCAACGGCAACGAGATCGGCGGCGGCAGTATTCGTATCCACCGCAAGGACATTCAGGAACGAGTGTTCAAGGTGATGGGTATCTCCGAGGAAGAGGCGCAGGAGCAGTTCGGCTTCCTCCTCGACGCCTTCGCCTTCGGTGCGCCGCCGCACGGCGGAATCGCATTCGGCTGGGACCGCATCACCGCGCTCCTCGCCGGCATGGATTCCATCCGTGAGGTCATCGCGTTCCCGAAATCCGGCGGCGGCGTCGACCCGCTGACGGATGCTCCGGCACCGATCTCGGCTCAGCAGCGCAAGGAATCGGGTATCGACGCGAAGCCCGAGAAGAAGTCGGAGGACAAGAAGTCCGAAGGCGACACCGGCGAAGCCAAGTAGAGCCGACACCGGATCGCCATGCTGCATTTGCGGGTGATCTGCCCGACCGAGCGCACCGAGCAAGTTCTCGGTGCGCTCGCGTCGCAGCGGGGCGCGACACACATCGTCGTGATGCGCGATGTCGCGGTTCATCCTGCCGGCGACATGGTGGAGGCCGACGTCGCCCGTGAGGCGGCAAACGACGTCGTCGATGCCCTGAACGAACTCGGCGTCGCCGAGGACGGCGGAATGACGCTCGTACCGGTCGAGACGGTGTTGTCGGCGTCGGCGCGCAAAGCCGAGCGTGACGTGCCTGGTGATCCCGCGGATTCCGTCGTGTGGGAGGAATTGCTGTCCCGCACTCGCGAAGAGTCGACTCTCAACGGATTGTTCGTCGCGTTCCTGACCATTGCGTGTCTGCTGGCCGCGATCGGCGTCGTCACCGACTCTCAGATCACGATCGTCGGCGCCATGGTCGTCGGTCCGGAGTTCGGTCCGCTGGCTGCTTTGGCAGTCGCACTCGTACGGCGAGATCGACGGTTGCGTCGACGTTCGATTCTCGCGCTTGCCGTCGGATTCCCCATCGCGATGGGCGTGACGCTTGCCGCAACGTTCGTGGTGAAGTTCTTCGGATGGATGGACGTCGTCAGTCTCGAGTCACTCCACGAGGTCGATTTCGTATACAAGGTCGGGCCCATTTCGTTTGTCGTCGCGCTTCTTGCCGGTGCGGCTGGGATGCTGGCACTCGTCTCGTCGAAGTCCGCTGCCTTGGTCGGGGTGTTCATCTCTGTCACCACGGTTCCTGCCGCCGGTTTCGCGGTGGTTGCGGCAGCAAACGGAGAATGGCGGATCGCCGGGTTGTCGTCTCTGCAACTGGCTGTCAACCTGCTTGGGATCGTCACTGCCTGCGTGCTTGTTCTCTGGCTCAGAACCCGGGCCGACGAGGAATTCGAAGCAGCGTTGAAAGGCATTTCTCGATTTGTCGACGAGGACAAAACTCCATGACGTCGCCGGTTCGGAGTTCTGCTCACCGACAGCAAAATTCTCGAGAGAACTGTGTGCCGGTGTGGCGATTGGGGACTTTTGTCATCGCCGCAGGTAGTCGGCAATTTCTGTTGCTGTGAGGCCTTGAATTCTCCGCTGCGAGCGGACGAGCTGGGCATGATCGGAGTCACTAACGGGTAAGTTGGTCGGTGATGACCGCATTACTGGCAGACCCCGTTTCCGAAGTCGTCGCAGCTGCTGAGCAGTTGCTGACACGCCGCACAGGGGCACCCGTAACCCTGGTGGATCCCGTAGATCTCGGGGGGAGTGGCCGCACCGTCGTGCTGCGCGTTCGTGTCGCCGAGAACCCGTTCTCCCTGCCCCGAACTTTGGTGATCAAGCAGGTCCGCGACAACTTCCAGGGAGCTACCAAAACAGCGATTGCGCTCCCGGCCGCGTCCGAAGGTGACTTCGACGTCGAGACCGCATTCCTTCGTGAAGCGGTGTCGTATCAGTTCGCCAACGCGCTTGCCAAGGACGCACGCCCCGGCGCCGAACTGTTGGCGTCCGACCTCGATGCTCGCCTCCTGATCCTGAGTGATCTCGGCGACGCCACCGCAATCAGCGTCCGACTCGAAGACTCCGACCCGGACACCGTCACTTACACGTTGATGGCCATGGCTCAGGCAATGGGACGCATGCACGCCGCGACCGTCGGCCGGGAGGACGACTTCACCGCACTGCTGCGTCGAGCCGAGGTTGCCCATTGCTCCGATGAAGTTGCGGATCAGGTGGGACGCGCAGTGACCGGTGTTCCCGCGATGTTGGTGGAAAGTCTCGGGATCGATGTGAGTTCGGACATTCTCGAGCAGGTTCAGCACGCGCAGACACTGTTCAGTGGCGGTCGGTTCCGTGCCTTCAGTCCGTCGGACTTGTGCCCCGACAACATCATCGTCAACGACGACGGCGTGCAGTTCCTCGACTACGAGTGGGGTGGCTACCGCGACGCCCTCCTCGACATCACCTACGCGTTGGTGTCTTTTCCCGGCTGCCTGTGCAACATCGACCTGACCGAAGAGCGGGCGTCGGCGATGGTCGATGCCTGGCGGGCCGAGGTAGTGGGGATGTGGCCCGCCCTGGCCGACGAGGCCGAATTGGGGCGCAGGATCGTCGAGGCCCAACTCATCTGGGTCTGGCTCAGTACCTATCTGTACCTGCCCGAGGATCATTCGCGTATCGCCGCCGTCCGCGAACATTATCTCTCGATTCCACGCGCCGACGCACTGGTCGGACGCTGGGCCAGGCTCGCACGCTCGGCTCAGCTCGCCGGCAACGACGCCGTCGAGGCACACGCCCGCGACGTCGTGGCGGCGCTGCGGACCGAGTTCAGCTGACCGATCACACACAGAAGGGCGCCCGTGCACGAAGCACGAGCGCCCTTTCTCGGTCGAGTCCGCTCAGTTGTCGGAGACCAGATCGTTCTCGGACAGGTCCGTCGCCGCGAGCGCTGACGCCAGATCGGGATGCCGGAACGTCGACGTCACCTGGTCGGCCACGACTCGGAAAGCAGAGGCCAGGGTCGCGGACTTGTCCGGTTCGGCCGCCCACGTTGCGGTCTGTTCGACGACGACCACGCCGTGGTGGACGTACATCTTTCCGGGGACGAGCGTGATGCCGGCGTTGGTGGCCCACTCGCGCAGGGCAGCGAGTCCCTGGCTCGCGCCCTTGGGG
Organism: Rhodococcus sp. BH5; assembly: GCF_027583855.1. Lineage (NCBI taxonomy): Bacteria > Bacillati > Actinomycetota > Actinomycetes > Mycobacteriales > Nocardiaceae > Rhodococcus > Rhodococcus sp. BH5. The sequence goes on along the minus strand of NZ_JAJHVW010000001.1, from coordinate 347,426 downwards.
CCGCCTACCTCGATGTCGTCACTCGACAACTGCAGCAGAGTGTCGACGTCTTGGGAGTTGAGTGCATCGTGCCACGCGAGGACGGTGGCGATCTCGGAGGTGCTCATGGCGACAACGCTATCCAATGCGGATTCACGACTGGGTGAGGGCTGGCGGAACAGCGGATTGTGTCGGGCGTCGGTGGTCTCTAGTAGCGTCGATTCGTGAGCGATTGGCAAGCGGAAGACAGTGTGGGGGCGAAAGACGGCGTGGTGGCGGAAGACGGCCTGTTCGAGGCAACTCCGGAGGAATCCGCGATCGTCGACGAACCAGATGTCGTGTCTGTAGCCGAGCGCGCCCTGTCCTCGGTGCCGCCCGGTGCTCCTCTGGCTGTCCGCATGCGTCCGCTCACTCTTGGTGAAGTTGTCGGCCAACAGCACTTACTCGGGCCCGGCGCGCCACTCCGCAGAATGGTCGAGGGGTCCGGCGCCGCATCGGTACTTCTGTACGGACCTCCCGGCACCGGCAAGACCACGCTCGCATCGTTGATCTCGGGTGCTACCGGCCGCCGGTTCGAGGCTCTGTCGGCTCTGTCCGCCGGAGTCAAAGAAGTCCGCGGTGTCATCGAACTCGCGCGCCGCCGCCTGCTGAACGGCGAACAAACCGTCTTGTTCATCGACGAAGTTCATCGCTTCTCCAAGACCCAGCAGGACGCCTTGCTCGCCGCGGTCGAGAACCGCATCGTGCTCTTGGTCGGCGCGACCACCGAGAACCCGTCGTTCTCGGTCGTCTCCGCTCTGTTGTCGCGCTCGTTGGTCCTGCAACTGCAATCGCTCACCGCTGCGGATGTCCAGGAACTGCTCGAGCGCGCTGTCGCCGACGAACGCGGGTTCGGCGGAGCGATCACGATCGACGACGACGCGATGGAACACCTCGTTCGTCTGGCGGCCGGCGACGCCCGCCGAGCCCTGACGGCACTCGAGGCTGCCGCCGGAGCTGCACTGGACACGGCCGGTGACGCTTCGGGCCCGGTGGTGCTCGACCTCGCGACCGTCGAGGCCAGTGTCGACAAGGCCGCGGTTCGGTACGACCGTGCCGGAGATCAGCACTACGACGTCATCAGTGCATTCATCAAGAGCATTCGTGGATCAGACGTCGACGCCGCCCTGCACTACCTCGCACGGATGCTGACCGCGGGCGAAGACCCTCGCTTCATCGCACGGCGTCTGGTGGTTCACGCCAGCGAAGACATCGGCATGGCTGATCCGATGGCGCTGCAGACTGCCACCGCCGCGGCGCAGGCAGTGCAGCTGATCGGTATGCCGGAGGCTCGTCTGGCGCTGGCACAGGCCACCATTCATCTGGCGACGGCTCCCAAATCGGGTGCGGTCATCGCCGCACTCGGCGCGGCCATGGCCGACGTGGCCGCCGGAAAATCCGGACTGGTACCGCCGCACCTGCGTGACGGGCACTACAAGGGCGCCGAGCAATTGGGCAACGCAGTCGGATACAAGTACCCGCACGACACACGTGATGGTGTTCTGCGGCAACAGTATCCACCGGACGATCTGGTGGGTGTCGACTATTACCAGCCCACCGCGCACGGCAACGAGCGGGAGATCGCCGATCGGGTGAGCAAACTTCGCCGAATAGTTCGTGGCTGACGCCTGCCAGGTTCCACCGGCCGACGCGTTAGTCTGGACACCCATAGCTCGACGCTCTTGAAGGTAAGGACCGGTTAGTGCAAACCCACGAGATCCGCAGGCGATTCCTCGACCACTTCGTCAAGGCCGGCCACACCGAGGTGCCCAGCGCCTCGCTGATTCTCGACGACCCGAACCTTCTGTTCGTCAACGCGGGCATGGTTCCGTTCGTGCCGTTCTTCCTCGGGCAGCAGACGCCGTCCTACTCACGGGCGACGTCCGTGCAGAAGTGCGTCCGCACCCTGGACATCGAAGAGGTCGGCATCACCACCCGCCACAACACCTTCTTCCAGATGGCGGGCAACTTCTCCTTCGGTGACTACTTCAAGAAGGAAGCCATCTCCCACGCCTGGCAGTTGCTGACAGGTTCGGTCGAGGACGGCGGATACGGCATCGATCCCACGCGCCTGTGGGCCACCGTCTACCTCGACGACGACGAAGCGTTCTCGATCTGGCGCGACGAGGTAGGAGTGCCCGAAGAGCGCATCCAGCGCCGCGGCATGAAGGACAACTACTGGTCCATGGGCATTCCCGGGCCGTGCGGCCCCTGCTCGGAGATCTTCTACGACCGCGGCGCCGAATACGGCGTCGAGGGTGGCCCCGAAGCCGACGAGGATCGCTACATCGAGATCTGGAACCTCGTGTTCATGCAGAACGAGCGCGGCGAGGGCACCAACAAGGGCGACTACCCGATCCTCGGACCGTTGCCGAAGAAGAACATCGACACCGGCATGGGCGTCGAGCGCGTTGCGTTCCTCCTGCAGGGCGTCGAAAACGTCTACGAGACAGATCTTCTCCGCCCCGTCATCGACAAGGCCGCCGAACTGACCGGCAGTGTCTACGGGACCGACCACACTTCAGACGTCCGTTTCCGCGTCATCGCCGACCACGCACGCACCGCAGCGATGTTGATCGCCGACGGTGTGAACCCCGGCAACTACGGCCGCGGCTACGTCCTGCGCCGGTTGCTGCGTCGCATCGTGCGTTCGGCCAAACTGCTCGGCAGCGAGCAGCCCACCATGCGCGAGTTCATGGTCGTCGTCCGCGACACGATGGCGCCGTCGTACCCGGTTTTGGAAACCGACTTCACGCGCATCGAGAACGTCGCCGTCGGCGAGGAGACCGCGTTCCTCAAGACGCTGGCTTCGGGTTCTGCTCTGTTCGAGAATGCTGCCGAGACGGTCAAGTCGTCCGGAAAGTCGGTCATCGCCGGCGATCAGGCGTTTGCACTGCACGACACCTACGGCTTCCCGATCGACCTCACGCTCGAGATGGCGTCCGAGGCCGGTCTCACCGTGGACGAGGACGGCTTCCGCACGCTCATGGCCGAGCAGCGCAAGCGCGCCAAGGACGACGCTCAAGCGCGCAAGCACGCCCATGCCGACCTCACGGTCTACAAGGAACTGCTCGACCGAGGTGCCACCGAGTTCACCGGTTTCGACGAGCTCGTCTCCGAGGCTCACGTCCTCGCACTGATCGTCGACGGCGTCCGTGTCCCGGTCGCGAAGGCCGGTCAGAACGTCGAGGTCATCCTCGACCGAAGCCCTCTCTACGCAGAGTCCGGTGGACAGATCGCCGACATCGGTTCGCTCACCGCTCCGGGCCTCGAAGCCAAGGTCAACGATGTGCAGAAGATCGCCAAGAAAGTCTGGACGCACAAGGTGACGGTGCAGAAGGGTGAGATCACCGAGGGCGACGTCGTGCTCGCGCACGTCGACGCCGAGTGGCGCAAGGGTGCAACCCAGGGGCACTCCGGTACCCACATGGTGCACGCGGCGCTGCGTCAGGTGCTCGGCCCCAACGCCGTTCAGGCGGGCTCGCTCAACAAGCCGGGTTACCTCCGCTTCGACTTCTCCTGGCAGGGCGCGCTGTCCGACTCCCAGAAGCAGGACATCGAGGCACTCACCAACGAAGCCGTGGCGTCGAACTACGCGGTCAACACATTTGTCACGGATCTCGACAAGGCCAAGGCGATGGGTGCGATGGCACTCTTCGGTGAGAACTACGGCGACGAGGTTCGTGTCGTCGAAATCGGCGGCCCGTTCTCGATGGAACTGTGTGGTGGCACTCACGTCGGAAGCTCCGCACAGATCGGTCAGGTAACGCTGCTCGGTGAGCAGTCGGTCGGCTCCGGAATCCGACGCGTCGAGGCGTACGTCGGTTTGGACTCCTACCGCTACCTCGCCAAGGAACGCGCGCTCCTGGCCGGACTCTCCTCCTCGCTGAAGGTTCCTTCGGAAGAGGTGCCCGCCCGCGTCGAGGCGCTCGTCGAGCGACTCAAGGTGGCTGAGAAGGAACTCGAGCAGACCAAGGCCAAGGCTGTGCTGGCGTCGGCAGGCGAGTACGTCGCCAAGGCCAAGCGCATCGGCAGTGTCCTCGTCATCGCCGAGCCTGCTCCCGCCGGAGTCGGCGGAAACGACCTGCGCAGCCTCGTCACGGACATCAAGGGTCGCCTCGGCTCCGAACCTGCCGTCGTAGCTCTGCTCGGTGATGTCGACGGCAAGGTTCCGTTCGTGGTCGCCTCGAGCAAGGCAGCTCAAGGTCTCGGTGTGAAGGCCGGTGAGCTGGTCGCGTCGTTCGGTCCCAAGATCGGTGGCCGCGGCGGCGGAAAGCCCGACATGGCCCAGGGTTCGGGTTCGGACTCCGCCGGAATCCCGGCGGCGCTCGATGCGATCCGGGACAGAGTCGGAGAGCTGGCGGGCGGCAGCTGACGGTGGTGGCTACGCAGCAGGGTCCCGATCGCCCCGGCATCGACGACCCTGGTCGCGGGCGGCGCATCGCCATCGACGTGGGCAGTGTTCGCATCGGCGTCGCGTCCAGCGACCCCGACGGCATCCTCGCGACACCGGTGGAAACGGTTCCACGCTCGAAGGAGCGTGGGCCCGACGCGCCGGATATCCGGCGCATTATCGCCATCGTGTCCGAATACGAGGCGGTTGAGGTTATCGTCGGACTGCCACAGACGCTGCGCGGTGAGCAAGGTAAAGCCGCCGGTATCGCGACTGCATTCGCCAAACGACTGCAGCGGGCCGTCGAACCGATCCCGGTGAGACTGTCCGACGAACGACTGACGACCGTCACGGCTGCGCGCAATCTCCGCGAAAGTGGAGTCAAGGCACGCGGCCAGCGACCGATGATCGATCAGGCTGCGGCGGTGGAAATCCTGCAAGGCTGGCTGGACGAGCGGAGTAGAGCTGTGAAACCAGGGGAGTCGTCGAAGGACGCTGCACTGGAGGGCGATCTGTGAACGCGCGGTGGGATGAGGGCGGCGGAAGCCGGCCCACCAGTTCGTTCGACTTCGACAACGACGAGACCATGGTCATGCGTGCACTGCCGCAGAACATCGATCCGCCGCACATGTCGCGAGCCGAGGCACGCAAGCAACGCGAAGCGCGCAACAAGCGCGCCAAGCGTGGCAAGAAGGTCGGCGTTCTCGCCCTGCTGGTGTTGGTGATCGCAGTCCTCGGTGTCGGTGCATACGGCGCTCTCTGGTACATGGATCGCAACAAGACCGCGGAGGATTTTGCCGGCCCCGGCGGCGCACCCGTGGTCATCCAGATCAACAGTGGAGAAACCGCATCGGAGATCGGTGCGACGCTCGAGGCGAAGAACGTCGTCGCGAGTTCCGCTGCTTTCTACAACGCGGCGATCGCCAATCCGTCTGAGATCCAGAAGGTGCAACCCGGCTTCTACCAGGTGCCGGTGCAGAGTAGCGCCGCGAGCGCACTCGACACCTTGGTTGCCCCGGACTCCCGAGTCGGCAGTGTTGTCATCGCCGAAGGGCGTCAGCTGCACGACAGTTCGGACGCGCAGACGGGCTCACTCAAGAAGGGCATCTACAACCTCATTTCCGAGGCGAGTTGTGTCGGCCCGGTTTCCGCTCAGAAATGTGTCTCGACAGACGAATTGAACACTGCGGGAGCATCTTCCGATCTGGCTTCGCTCGGCGTGCCCGAATGGGCGATGTCGTCGGTCAAGAGCGTGCCGGACAAGGACCGTCAGCTCGAAGGCCTGATCGCCGCCAGCAGTTGGGATTTCGATCCCACTGCGACGCCGACCGAGATCCTGCGGTCGTTGGTCGAGGGTAGCGCCGCCAAGTACGAGGCCACGGGAATTCTGACAGCCGGCAGCGGGGTCGGAATGTCTCCGTACCAGTTGTTGGTGGCAGCGTCGCTGGTCGAGCGTGAGGCGTTGCCCGCTGACATGGCCAAGGTCGCGCGGGTGATCGTCAACCGACTCGCAGTCGATCAGCCTCTGCAGTTCGACTCCACGGTCAACTACTCACTCGACACCACCGAGGTCGCAACCACGGATGCCGACCGTGAGCGCGTCACGCCGTGGAACACGTACGCAATGCCGGGTCTGCCTGCAACGCCCATCGCTTCGCCGAGCATCGACGCGCTGAAGGCCGTGGAATCGCCGGCGGCCGGTGACTGGTTGTACTTCGTCACGATCAACAAGGAAGGCCAGACGCTCTTCACCAAGAGCTACGAGGAGCATTTGGCCAACATCGAACTGGCACAGCAAAGTGGGATTCTCGACAGTGGACGGTAGTACCGCGACTTCGCTCGCGACGCCCCGTAAGGCGGCAGTTCTCGGAAGCCCGATCGCTCACTCGAAGTCCCCGTTGCTGCATCTTGCGGCGTACGCGGCTTTGGGGCTGAGCGATTGGACCTACGAGCGGATCGAATGCACCGGCGAGCAGTTGCCTGCCCTCGTCGACTCACTCGGCCCCGAATGGATCGGCCTCTCGGTGACGATGCCGGGCAAGATCGCAGCACTCGAATATGCCACCGAACGCACACCGCGAGCGGTGACCATCGGCTCGGCCAACACCCTGGTTCGCATCGACGGCGGTTGGCGTGCCGACTGCACGGACGTCGACGGAGTCAGCGGTGCGTTGATCGCCGGCGGTGTCGGCGATCTCAGCGGCACTTCGGCGGTAGTTGTCGGCGCGGGCGGCACCGCGCGGCCGGCATTGGTCGCGTTGGCCGACATGGGAGTTCGGACAGTCACCGTGGTCGCGCGTGATCCGGGGCGCGCATCCGGTGCCATCGAATGCGGTGGTGCGGTCGGGTTGGACATAGATCTGGTCGCCTTCGACGACGCACAGCTAGGCGGGATCTGTGCCGAATCCTCGGTCTTGGTCAGTACCGTTCCCGCGGAAGCGGCAGCGCCCTTTGCCCAGCAATTGGGGAAGGCGCGATTTGTCCTCGACGCGATCTACAACCCCTGGCCGACGCCACTTGCTTCGGTTGTCGAGGCGGCCGGTGGCACGGTGATCGGTGGCCTCGAGATGTTGCTCAATCAGGCCTTCGGGCAGGTAGAGCAGTTCACGGGCAAGCCCGCTCCGCGAGAGGCGATGGCAGCCGCTATCGCCTAGCTCTGTTCACAGTGTCGAGGTAGTCCACAAGACAATTCGTAGTCTGCCGCTGGTGAACGCCAGACGCCAAGCTCGAAACCATGTGGACGTTGGTGGTCTTGGCAGGCGCTGGGGTAATCGCTGGTTTCGGTGCTCGGGCGATCGTCGACAATTGGTTGCGGCGACACGGTTATCGACCAGTCGTGACTTTCTGTTGTGTGCCGCAGTGCGCCGTCGCAACAGGCTGGGTTGTCGTCGGTGCGCTGAATACCTCGGTGGTGCAGTTACTTTCCGGTCTCGCCGTGGTGTGGTGGTGCGTCGCGATCTCGACTGTCGACCTGGCTGTGCGTCGGCTGCCCAACAGTTTCACGCTGCCGGGCTACGCCGTCGTGATGGTCTACGCGACGGTGTCGGGAACGGTGTGGGTGGCGGTGGTGGGGTCGGCACTGCTCGCCGGAATCCACCTCCTGGCGCACGTGATGTCGCCTGGTTCCATGGGTGTCGGCGATGTGAAGCTCTCGCTTCCTCTGGGCGCCGTGACCGGATTGGTGGGAGCGGACGCCTGGCTGTGGTCGTTGGTGTCTGCGTCGGTGCTCACCGCAACGCTGGGCACCGCGCTGGAACTGCGTAGACGAGGGCCGGTAGCCCACAATTCGCCCATTGCGCACGGACCCTCGATGTGCCTGGCAGCCTGCTGTTCGATTGCGTTTGCCTGGCTGACGTGACGAGTGCAACATCCGCGAGAAGTCTGGCGTTATTGACCGTTCAACGACGGACGGTGAACTGCAGGAAAGACGTAACCGTCGGTTTCATAAATGCGGGTATTGCCAGCGCGCGGTCCCAATATGCGGCGAGTCGGACTTGCCGAATGTCCACATCCTGACGTTCACTGAGGTTTCGGAAATGGGACAAAACGAATCTCGTTTCGCACTCGATTATCGGGGGAACCTATGCGCACAAGGCTTTTCGTCGCTGCGGCAGCCTGTTTGGCGGCTGTGGCTGCAGGAGCGGGCGTCGCCGGCGCCGCGCCTGCACCTTCATCGGTGGCACTGGGCGGGGGCTCAGGAATCCTGCTGCCGGACGTGGATCACTCCGATCCTGACCGAGTTGCAGCATGCATGTTGACCGCGGTCGGCTACGACAACGCCGGTTCTCTCGTGGCACTCACCGCCGGACACTGCGGAGTTGTCGGGGACCGGGTGTTCGCCGAGTACCTGCCCGAGGCCGGACCCATCGGTCGGTTCTCTTACTCGAGCCCGGTCTCGGACATCGCCGTGATCGATCTCGACGACGCCAAGGTAGCTCCGCTGCGTACCGTCGGCGGCACGACGATCAACGGAATCGGCGCCCCGCCGGCACCGGGCACGATCGTGTGCAAGGAAGGCCGTTCGACCGGCAACACGTGCGGTATCACCTGGGGCTACGACTCCGTCTACGGTGAGATCGTCGAGCACACGTGCTCGATTCCCGGTGATTCCGGTGGACCGCTCGTCGTCGGTGACCGCCTGGTGGGCTTGATCAGCAACGGCTACCCGCCGTACTGCTTCGAGCCGCTTCCGCCGCCGTTCCACGCTCCCGACAACTCGGCGGACATCAACATCGGTTTGGCTGACATCAACGCAAACGGTGGAGGATTCCGCCTGTTCTAGACCCACAGGTACCTCTGAGATGGCCCACACGCCTCGTGCGTGTGGGCCATCTGTGTTCACCGGGAGGACCACTGTGACAACTGAGGTCTGCGACGTGGAAAGATGGTCGGCGTGCTGCGTTGGATAACTGCCGGAGAATCCCATGGTCCCGCCCTCGTCGCGATGCTCGAGGGCATGGTCGCGGGGGTCGAAGTGACCTCTGAGGCCATCTCGTCCGAACTTGCCCGTCGTCGACTCGGTTACGGCCGTGGCGCACGGATGAAGTTCGAGGCCGACAAGGTCACCATCATCGGCGGTGTCCGCCACGGATTTACGCTCGGTGGCCCCGTGGCCATCGAGATCGGCAACACCGAGTGGCCCAAGTGGGAAACCATCATGTCCGCCGACCCGGTCGACCCGGACCTGCTCGCCGATCAGGCTCGCAATGCCCCGTTGACGCGCCCGCGTCCCGGACACGCCGATTACAGCGGCATGCTCAAGTACGGCTTCAACGACGCGCGTCCCGTCCTCGAGCGCGCCAGCGCTCGCGAGACCGCGGCCCGCGTAGCCGCTGGAACCGTCGCACGGTCCTTCCTGCGTCAGGTATTCGGTGCCGAGGTCGTTTCACACGTTATTTCCATCGGTGCTTCCGAGCCGTACGTCGGCCCCGTGCCGGCGGGCAAGGATCTCGACGCGATCGATGCGAGCCCGGTCCGCGCATTCGACAAGGCTGCAGAAGAGTCGATGATCGCCGAAATCGAATCGGCGAAGAAGGACGGCGACACCCTCGGCGGCGTCGTGGAGGTCGTCATCCACGGCCTGCCGGTCGGACTCGGCACCTTCGTCAGCGGCGCCGAGCGTCTCGATTCACGACTTGCTGCTGCTCTCATGGGAATTCAGGCCATCAAGGGTGTCGAGGTCGGCGACGGCTTCGAGACCGCGCGCCGTCGTGGCAGCGAAGCTCACGACGAAATCCGCCCGGGCCCGGACGGCATCGTGCGCTCCACGAACCGCGCAGGCGGAATCGAAGGTGGCATGACCAATGGTGAGGCTCTTCGAGTTCGCGCCGCGATGAAGCCGATCTCGACGGTTCCGCGCGCTCTGGCGACGGTCGACATGGAGAGCGGCGAGGAAGCGGTTGCCATCCACCAGCGCAGCGACGTGTGCGCGGTTCCGGCCGCCGGCGTCGTCGCCGAGTCGATGGTCGCGCTCGTCGTGGCTCAGGCCGCACTCGAAAAGTTCGGTGGTGATTCCATTGCTGAAACCACTGCCAACTACCGTCGTTACGCCGAGGGCATCGCAGCCCGACCGCCTCGATAGGACTCACGTATCGATGAAGCCGAAGGCTGTACTCATCGGTCCGCCCGGTGCCGGCAAATCGACCATCGGTCGACGTCTCGCGCAGGCACTCGAACTCGAATTGGTCGATACCGACGCCGAGATCGAACGGACCACGGGTAGGACGATCCCGGAGATCTTCACCCATGACGGAGAGCCTCGGTTTCGTGAGATCGAGGAATCGGTGGTTCGCGAAGCGTTGCAGGCCACCGACGGAATCGTCTCGCTCGGCGGTGGTGCGATCCTCTCCGATCGCACGCGCGAACTGCTCCAGGGGCACACGGTCATCTACCTCGAGATCAGTGTCGCCGAAGGGCTTCGCCGCACGGGGGCGAACAATCATCGCCCGCTGCTGGCCGGCGGAGATCCCAAGGTCAAGTACCAGGAGTTGATGAGGCGTCGTCGTCCGCTGTACCGGCGTTCGGCCACGATTCGGATTCGGACCGACGGCCGAAGTCCGGCGCGTGTCGTCGGGCAACTGGTGTCGAAACTTCAAGACAAATGAACAACCGGAGCGGAGTAGTGGAGCAGTGACCGAACCCGTACGTGTAGAGGTGAAGACCGCAAGTCCTTACCCGGTCGTGATCGGCCGCGGCCTGCTCGGTGATCTCGTTGCCGAGTTCGACGGCGCGCGCACTGTCGCGATCTTCCATCAGCCGCCGCTGGCAGAGACCGCGGAGGCCGTACGGGCTGCGTTGGCGGAGAAGGGAATCGACGCCCACCGTATCGAGATCCCCGATGCCGAGGACGGCAAGGATCTTGCTGTCGCGGGCTTCTGCTGGGACGTGCTCGGCCGGATCGGCCTGACTCGCAGCGACGCGATCATGAGTTTGGGCGGGGGAGCGGCGACCGACCTCACCGGCTTCGTCGCGGCTACGTGGATGCGCGGTGTCAAGGTAGTTCACGTCCCCACCACCTTGCTCGCGATGGTCGACGCAGCAGTGGGCGGCAAGACCGGTATCAACACCGAAGCGGGCAAGAACCTCGTCGGTTCGTTCCACGAACCGGGAGCGGTGTTCATCGATCTCGCGACGCTCGAGACTGTGCCGCACAACGAGATCGTTGCCGGCATGGCCGAGGTCATCAAGACCGGATTCATCGCCGACCCGGTGATCCTGGATCTCATCGAAGCCGATCCCAAGGCAGCTCTCGATCCGTCGGGAACTGTTCTGCCCGAGTTGATTCGGCGCTCCGTAGAGGTCAAGGCCAAGGTCGTGGCCGCGGATCTGCGCGAGTCGGATCTGCGCGAAATCCTCAACTACGGCCACACCCTCGGCCACGCGATCGAACGTCGTGAGCGCTACAAGTGGCGCCACGGTGCCGCTGTCTCCGTCGGCCTGGTCTTCGCTGCCGAACTCGGACGGCTCGCGGGCCGACTCGACGACGCCACCGCGGATCGTCACAAGTCGATCCTCGATCTCGTCGGGCTGCCGACGTCGTACGACGGTGATGCGTTCGGCGATCTGATGAAGGGAATGCAGACCGACAAGAAGAACCGTGCCGGGCTGCTGCGTTTCGTGGTCCTCGACGGACTGGCCAAGCCGGGTCGCCTCGAGGGGCCGGATCCGAGTCTGCTGGTTGCGGCGTACTCCGCGATTGCCCGCGATGCGCGGCCGGCCGGCGGAACGGTCCTGTTGTGAGGATCAACGTCGTCAACGGACCCAATCTGGGGCGTCTGGGTAAGCGTCAGCCCGAGGTCTACGGCGCGACCACACACGACGATCTGATCGAATTGTGCGTCGCGGCAGGCAAGGAGCTCGGCGTCGAGGTGATCGTCCGTCAGAGCGATCACGAAGGCGATCTGCTCGGTTGGATCCACGACGCGGCGGACGCGGGGGAACCGGTGATCCTCAATGCCGGTGGCTTGACGCACACGTCGGTGGTCCTGCGAGATGCATGCGCCGAACTGACCGCAGGTCTCGTCGAGGTACACATCTCGAACGTTCATGCGCGAGAAGAGTTTCGGCACCACTCCTACCTGAGTCCGATTGCGACCGGAGTGATCGTCGGACTCGGCGTCGCCGCGTATCCGCTTGCGATCAGGTTCCTCGCCGAGCGAGGCTGAACGAGGGAAGTCGAAAAAACAGCCACACGAATGCGGCCCCGAGGAAAATATCCTCGGGGCCGCATTCGGTTGTGTGGACGGCGGGCGTTACTGCTCGCGCTTGCCCAGATCGATCGCCGGGAAGACCGCGGTATCGGCGTCGGATTCCTCGACGGACATGGCGGCTCCGCTGTATGCGTGCTGCTCGGTGGGGGAGTCATAGCCCTCGCTGACGGGCACCGGTTCGTGGTGACGCTCATGGGACGGGGTCTGCGGAGCTGTTCCGTTCTTGCGCTGTTCACGGCTGACGAAGAAGCGTCCGACAGTGATGGCGATCATGGCGGGGACGAAGATGAGAAGGATCGTGAACGCCGCACCGGAGGTCACCTCGAAGAACAAGCCCTGCTGGGTCAGTTCGAGGGAGGGGACGAGGCTGAGTGCCCAGCTGGCAGCGCCGGCGACGAACCCGCCGACCAATGCGGCCTTGAGCCACAGCATGGTCAGATCGGCGCCGTCCTCGGGTTCGGGGAAGTTCCGGCGGTCACGAATGCCGTCGATACCACCCCAGATCGCGGCGAAGACGATGACGATCAACAGGGACAGCCAGCGCAGGGTGGACCCCTGAAGTGGCCACTGTGCGATCGCTGCACCGAGCAACGCACGAAACACAACATGTATCAGGGCCATGCCGAGGCCACGTACCAACCACGCATTCATGGGTACAGCCTAACTAGAACCCATTACACCTTGTGGCCTAACCCACACTTATTGCTGTAACCGCGAGTTTCGAGTTGATCGGCAGGTCTGCGCGGGCGGTAGGTTCGAGGGATGCCGGTCGACTTCAGAACACGCCGTGAATCCCTCAGACGCCTCCTCTCGGAGCGCGAACTCGACGCGATTCTCGTCACAGATCTCCTCAACATCAGATACCTCACCGGTTTCACCGGTTCCAATGCGGCGCTCGTCGTCAGTGCATCGGATTCAGCGTCCGACGAGCGTGAGACGGTGATCTGCACCGACGGCCGCTACGTGACGCAGGTGTCAGAGCAGGTGCCGGACCTTCGGGCCGAAATCGCCCGTTCGAGTGCTGCGCACTTGATCGAGAAGTCCACGGCGCCCGTTCTCGCGTTCGAGTCACATGTGGCGACGTTCGCCGAACATCGGGCTTGGACCGAAGCAGCGCCGAAGATCCGGTTCGAACCGGTGAGCGGACTCGTCGAACAATTGCGCATGGTCAAGGACGAGTACGAGGTGGAGTTGTTGCGAGCCGCGTGCACCGCAGCCGATGTCGCGTTGGCGCAGTTGATCGCTCGCGGTGGTCTGCGACCTGGCCGAACGGAACGAGAGGTCGGCCGCGAGCTGGAAAATCTGATGCTCGACAACGGGGCGGACGGTATTTCCTTCGAGACGATCGTGGCGGCCGGCGCCAACTCGGCGATTCCGCATCACCGACCGACCGATGCGATCCTGGCGTCGGGTGACTTCGTCAAACTCGACTTCGGCGCCCAGGTCGGTGGGTACCACTCGGACATGACACGGACCTACGTGCTCGAGTCCGTTTCCGATTGGCAACGGGAGATCTACGAGCTCGTCGCGCGTTCGCAAGCTGCCGGTTGCGACGCGCTCGCGCCGGGTGTCGAATGTGCGGCAGTCGACGCCGTCGCCCGTGCGGTGATCGACGATGCAGGCTACGGCGAGTTGTTCCTGCACGGCCTCGGCCACGGTGTGGGGCTCGAAATCCACGAAGCACCGGGGATCGGCAAGCTCGGCACCGGTACACTTCTTTCCGGCGCGGCGGTGACCGTCGAGCCGGGCGTGTACTTCTCCGGGCGCGGAGGTGTACGGATCGAGGACACGCTCGTTGTTCGTGAGCAGGGGCCAGAGCTGCTCACACTGACCGCAAAAGACCTTACCGTCGTCTGAGACGGTTTCCCGACCCCTAGGAGACGCGAAGCAAGTGGCTTCCACCAGTGATTTCAAGAATGGTCTGGTTCTGCAGATCGAAGGCCAGCTGTGGACGATCATCGAGTTCCAGCACGTCAAGCCCGGCAAGGGCCCTGCCTTCGTGCGCACCAAGCTCAAGAACGTGCTCTCGGGCAAGGTAGTGGACAAGACGTTCAACGCCGGTGTGAAGGTCGAGACCGCCACGGTCGACCGTCGTGACATGACGTACCTGTACCACGACGGCAGCGACTACATCTTCATGGACGGCGACACCTACGACCAGGTGTCGATCAGCGAATCCACCGTCGGCGACCAGTCGCGTTTCCTGCTCGAGAACATGGCAGTCCAGGTCGCGACCCACGAAGACGTTCCCCTCTTCGTCGAGCTTCCGGTCACCGTCGAGCTCGTCGTCAAGCACACCGATCCGGGCCTGCAGGGCGACCGCTCCACCGGCGGCACCAAGCCTGCGACCCTCGAGACCGGTGCCGAGATCAACGTCCCGCTCTTCATCAACACCGGTGACAAGCTCAAGGTCGATTCTCGTGACGGCAACTACCTCGGGCGTGTGAATTCCTGAGTGTCCGGCACACATAAGAAACTCGGTGCACGCCACAAGGCGCGCAAGCGTGCCGTCGACTTCCTCTTCGAAGCCGAGGCACGTGACCTCGATCCGGTCGCACTGGCGTCGGAGCGTTCCGATCTGTCCGTCAAGGACGACGCGGTAGCACCCGTCGCGGCCTACACCGTCACGTTGGTGTCCGGCGTTGCGGAGAATCTGGACCGGATCGATCAGGTCATCTCCTCGCATCTGCAGGACTGGACGCTCGAGCGTCTGCCCGCCGTCGACCGTGCGATTCTGCGTATCGCCGTGTGGGAGCTCTTCCACGCGACGGACGTTCCGCCGGTTGTCGCCGTGGACGAGGCCGTCGAACTCGCGAAGCAGCTCTCGACGGACGACTCTCCGGGATTCGTCAACGGAATCCTCGGCCAGGTCGTTCTCGTTGCGCCGCAGGTTCGATCGGCTGCGGCCGCGACCTCCCAGCGCGCGCAGGAATCGGATTCGGGTACCGAGTAGCAAGTTTTGTTCCACCACCGCCGTGCGAGTGTCACCGTGCGCGTTGTGTGTCTGCACACAACCGGTCGGAGTCGCTGCTCGCACGGCGGGATCAGGTCTGTCGGCTGATAGGGTGGGGACCGTCAGACATCCTTTAACGATCCGTCCAGTGAGGCGGAGAAGGAGGTCGCTGCATGAGCGTGCCCGAAGGGTCTCGCCCATCCGATCTTGCAGGTCCAGGTAACTCGAAGGCGCCGGTCGGTGCCGAGGCAGGTAGCGAAACCCGCGAATTGTTGTCCGCCCAGGATGTGGGCCGGACCATCGCGCGGATCGCTCACGAGATCATCGAGAAGACCGCACTCGACGGACCCGAGGGAACTGCCCCTCGTGTGGTCCTGATCGGTATCCCGACGCGTGGAACCACCCTCGCCACGCGACTGCGCGCCAAGATCGAAGAATTCTCCGGTGTGCGACTTCCCATCGGATCTCTCGACATCACCCTCTACCGCGACGATCTCCGGAACAAGCCGCACCGCCCGCTCGAGCGCACGTCCGTCCCCGAGGGTGGCGTCGACAATGCGCTGGTCGTTCTCGTGGACGACGTCCTCTTCTCCGGTCGCACCGTGCGCTCGGCACTCGACGCGTTGCGCGATCTGGGCCGCCCCCGCGCGGTCCAACTCGCAGTGCTCGTGGATCGTGGTCACCGCGAACTCCCGCTGCGCGCCGACTACGTCGGCAAGAACGTCCCGACCGCGAGGTCCGAGGACGTCAAGGTTCTCCTCCAGGAGCACGACGGCAGGGAAGCGGTAGTCATCTCCGGGGGTAAGAGCGCGTGAAGCACCTACTTTCCATCGCGGACCTCGATCGTGAGTCCGCGGTAGAACTTCTCGACGAGGCAGAACGGTTCGAGCAGGCACTTCTGGGACGAGAGGTACGCAAGCTCCCGACGCTGCGCGGACGCACGGTCATGACGGTGTTCTTCGAGAACTCGACGCGCACCCGGGTGTCTTTCGAGGTGGCAGGCAAATGGATGAGTGCCGACGTCATCAATGTCAGCGCATCCAGTTCCTCGGTGTCCAAAGGTGAATCCCTGCGCGATACCGCGATGACCCTGCGCGCGGCCGGTGCCGACGCACTCATCGTGCGCCACCCGGCTTCGGGCGCCGCCCACCAGATCGCAAAGTGGACCGGAGCGGCCGACGACGGTGGCCCGGCAGTCATCAACGCAGGTGACGGCACGCACGAGCACCCCACTCAAGCGCTTCTCGACGCTTTGACCCTTCGCCAGCTTCTCGGCGACATCGAGGGCAAGCGGATCGCCATCGTCGGCGACATCCTGCACAGCCGTGTCGCCCGCTCCAACGCACTGCTGCTCTCGATGCTCGGTGCCGAGGTTGTTCTTGTTGCGCCGCCGACACTGCTGCCGGTCGGTGCGCACACGTGGCCGGTCACGGTCTCGCATTCGCTCGACGCGGAACTGCCCGGACTCGACGCGGTGCTGATGCTGCGGGTTCAGGCCGAACGCATGAACGGTGGCTTCTTCCCGTCGCAGCGCGAGTACTCGATCAACTACGGCCTGTCCGAGAAGCGGCTGGCGATGCTGGCCGATCACGCGGTGGTCCTGCACCCCGGCCCGATGCTGCGCGGCATGGAGATTGCATCCGCCGTTGCCGATTCCTCCAAAACTGCTGTACTGCAACAGGTTACCAACGGCGTACACATGCGCATGGCTGTCTTGTTCCGACTGCTGGTCGGGTCGGAGGACGGTGCGCTGTGACCAGAAACGAGAACGGAGAATCACCCGTGAGTGTCCTGCTCCGCGGAGTCCTGATCTACGGAGAAGGTGAGCCCACCGACGTACTCGTCGGCGACGGCACGATCCTCGAGATCGGCGTGGACCTCGATCCGGCCACGGCATCCGAGGTGATCGATGCCGGCGGGCAGATCCTGCTTCCCGGCTTCGTGGACCTGCACACACATCTGCGTGAGCCCGGCCGCGAAGACACCGAGACCATCGAAACCGGAAGCTCGGCAGCGGCTCTGGGTGGATACACCGCGGTCTTCGCGATGGCCAACACGAGTCCCGTCGCCGATTCGGTGGTCATCACCGATCACGTCTGGCGACGCGGGCAGGAAGTCGGCCTCGTCGACGTCCACCCCGTCGGCGCAGTCACAGCGGGCCTGGAAGGCAAGCAACTCGCCGAGATGGCGACCATGGCCGCAGGCGTCGGCAAGGTCAAGATGTTCTCCGACGACGGCCACTGCGTCTACGACCCACTGATCATGCGTCGCGCGCTCGAATACTCCAGCTCACTGGGCGTCCTGATCGCCCAGCACGCGGAAGAGCCGCGTTTGACCGTCGGTGCGGTCGCCCACGAGGGCCCCACGGCCGCGCGTCTCGGCCTGGCCGGATGGCCGCGAGCAGCCGAAGAATCGATCGTGGCCCGCGACGCACTGCTCGCGCGTGACGCCGGCGCCCGCGTTCACATCTGCCACGCCTCCACCGCCGGAACCGTCGAACTCGTGAAGTGGGCTCGCAGCCAAGGGATTTCGATCACCGCCGAGGTCACCCCGCATCACCTGCTCCTCGACGATTCACGGCTCGAGACGTACGACGCGATCAACAAGGTCAACCCGCCCTTGCGTGAGGCCAGTGATGTTGCCGCGCTGCGCAAGGGTCTGGCCGAGGGAATCATCGACTGCGTCGCGACCGACCATGCTCCGCACGCCGAGCAGGACAAGTGCTGCGAGTTCGCAGCCGCTCGCCCTGGAATGCTCGGCCTCGAAACCGCACTCTCGATCATCGTGCAGACGATGGTCCAGCCCGGCTTGTTGGACTGGCGCGGTGTTGCCCGGGTCATGAGCGAGCGCCCCGCGGCAATCGTCGGCCTCGACGATCAGGGCCGTCCCATCGAGGTGGGGGAGCCCGCGAACCTGACATTGGTCGATCCATCGGCCGAGTGGACGGTCCACGGTCCCGACCTGGCGAGTGTCGCGCATAACACTCCGTACGAGTCGATGACATTGCCCGCTCGGGTCACGACCACACTGTTACGTGGCCGCATCACCGCACACGACGGGAATGTGCGGCTGCGGAGTAGCGAGGAGTAGCGCGTCATGGACAGAGCACTGTGGATCATCGGTCTGGCGATCTTCTGGGTCGCGATGATCGGCCTGATGTACGTCGGCTGGCGTGGACGCGCTCGACGCCAGAAAGACAAGATCGGCGAACTGCCGACGGTACCGGCAACCCTGGGTGAACTGCTCGTCCTGCCGACCACCGGCCTGTACGTCGGCAGCACCATCGCACCCAGTTGGCAGGACCGAATCGCCGTCGGCGACCTCGGTTTCCGCGCCACCTGCGAGATCAGCCGCTACAGCGGCGGAATTCTGGTCGAGCGTGACGGCGCGTCGGCCATCTGGATTCCGGAGAAGTCGATCCGCGCGATCCGCACGGAGAACGGTCTTGCCGGCAAGGTCATGAGCAAGGACGGCGTCCTGGTGATTCGCTGGGAATTGCCGAGCGGAACCGAGATCGACACGGGCGTGCGCGGTGACGACAAGACGGTTTATCCGGACTGGGTCAAGCCGGTGACTGCTTCGAACAAGACCGCTTCGAACAAGACGAATGACAACGAAGACGCAAGCTCTGGCGACATCGAGCAGAACGGAAAGAACGCATGAGCGGCTTTGACAACAGCCCCGCAGTACTGGTCCTCGAAGGCGGACGGGTGTTCCGCGGAACCACCTTCGGTGCGGTTGGACAGACCCTGGGCGAAGCGGTGTTCAGCACCGGAATGACCGGCTACCAGGAAACGCTCACCGATCCCAGCTACCACCGCCAGATCGTCGTCTCCACCGCACCGCAGATCGGCAACACCGGCTGGAACGACGAAGACGACGAGTCGGTCGGACCGACCGGCGAGCGTGCCGGCGCCAAGATCTGGGTTGCCGGGTACGTCGTTCGTGACCCCTCGCGCGTCACCTCGAGCTGGCGTGCAACCGGTTCGCTCCAGGCCAAGCTCGAAGAGCAGGGCATCGTCGGAATCGCCGGGATCGACACCCGCGCCCTGGTTCGCCACCTGCGTACTCGCGGTTCGATGAAGGCCGGAATTTTTTCCGGTGAAGCCATCGCCGCCGATGACGAACTGGTCCGACGGGTTCAGGATCAGCCGACCATGCTCGGCGCCGATCTTGCCGGTGAGGTCAGCACCACCAGCGGCTACGTCGTCGAGCCGAAGGGCGGGGAGGCGCTGTACACGGTTGCCGCCATCGACCTCGGTATCAAGACCAACACCCCGCGCATGTTCGCCGAGCGCGGTATTCGCGTCCACGTGCTGCCGTCCAACGCGAGTCTCGAACAGATCCTCGACCTGAAGGCCGACGGAGTGTTCCTCTCCAACGGTCCCGGTGACCCAGCCACCGCCGACGGCGCAGTCCACCTCACGAAAGAGGTCATCGGACAGGGCTTGCCGCTGTTCGGTATCTGCTTCGGCAACCAGATCCTGGGCCGCGCCCTGGGCCTGAGCACCTACAAGATGAAGTTCGGCCACCGCGGAATCAACATCCCGGTGATCGAGCATCAGACCGGTCGCATCGCGATCACCGCTCAGAACCACGGCTTCGCGCTCGAAGGCGAAGCCGGTCAGGAATTCGACACCCCGTTCGGCCGCGCGGTGGTCAGCCACACCTGCGCCAACGACGGAGCCGTCGAAGGTGTTCGCCTGCTGGACGATTCGGCCTTCTCGGTGCAGTACCACCCCGAGGCGGCAGCCGGCCCGCACGACGCCGCGTACCTCTTCGACCGCTTCACCAGCCTGCTCTCCGCACGGAAAGAAACCGGAGTCAAGAACTAATGCCACGCCGTACAGATCTCAAGCACATCCTGGTAATCGGCTCCGGTCCGATCGTCATCGGTCAGGCCTGCGAGTTCGACTACTCGGGCACCCAGGCCTGCCGCGTCCTCCAGGAGGAGGGCCTGCGCGTCAGCCTGGTCAACTCCAACCCGGCCACCATCATGACGGACCCCGAGTTCGCCGACGCCACGTACGTCGAGCCGATCACGGCCGAGTTCCTCGAGAAGGTCATCGCCAAGGAAGCCTTGCAGGGCAACAAGATCGACGCCGTCCTCGCGACGCTCGGCGGTCAGACTGCGCTCAACGCCGCAGTGGCGCTGCACGAGCAGGGCATCCTCGAGAAGTACGACGTCGAACTGATCGGCGCAGACTTCGACGCCATCCAGCGCGGCGAGGATCGCCAGAAGTTCAAGGACATCGTCGCCAAGGTCGGTGGCGAATCCGCGAAGTCCGCAGTTTGCTACACGATGGACGAAGTACACGCCACGGTCGCCGAACTCGGTTACCCGGTTGTCGTGCGTCCGTCCTTCACCATGGGCGGCCTCGGTTCCGGCATGGCGTACGACGTCGACGATCTCAACCGCATCGCCGGTGGCGGTCTGGCCGCGTCGCCGACGGCGAACGTCCTGATCGAGGAATCCATCCTCGGTTGGAAGGAATACGAACTCGAGCTCATGCGTGACAGTCGCGACAACGTCGTGATCGTCTGCTCCATCGAGAACGTCGACCCGGTCGGTGTCCACACCGGAGACTCGGTCACCGTCGCCCCGGCGATGACGCTGACCGACCGCGAGTACCAGGCGATGCGCGACCTTTCCATCGACATTCTGCGTGAGGTGGGCGTCGACACCGGCGGCTGCAACATCCAGTTCGCGATGGACCCGAAGGACGGCCGCCTGGTCGTCATCGAGATGAACCCGCGTGTCTCCCGCTCGTCGGCTCTGGCGTCGAAGGCGACCGGTTACCCGATCGCGAAGATGGCGGCCAAGCTTGCCATCGGCTACACGCTCGACGAGATCGTCAACGACATCACCAAGGAAACCCCGGCTTGCTTCGAGCCGACACTCGACTACGTCGTCGTCAAGGCTCCGCGGTTCGCTTTCGAGAAGTTCCCCGGTGCCGACGGAACTCTGACCACCACGATGAAGTCGGTGGGCGAGGCCATGAGCATCGGCCGCAACTTCACCGAGGCTTTCGGCAAGGTCATGCGTTCGCTCGAGACCAAGCGTGCGGGTTACTGGACCGGCGCCGACATCGAGACGGAGAGCCTGGATGCACTGCTCGCCGATCTGAGCGTTCCGCAGGACGGCCGCATGTACGGCATCGAGAAGGCATTCGCGCTCGGAGCAACTGTCGAGCAGCTCTTCGACGCCACCAAGATCGATCCGTGGTTCCTCGACCAGTTCCAGCAGATTCACGAGCTCGGTGAAAAGCTGCGCGCTGCAGAGTCTTTCGACGAGGCTTCCCTACGTCAGGCCAAGTACCACGGCATCTCGGACCGCCAGATCGCGGCTCTGCGCCCCGAACTCGGTGGTGACACTCACGCAGGTGAGGACGCCGTTCGCGCTCTGCGTGATCAGCTGGGCGTGCGCCCCGTCTACAAGACCGTCGACACCTGCGCCGCAGAGTTCGAGGCCAAGACGCCGTACCACTACTCGACCTACGAGCTCGATCCCGAGGCCGAGTCCGAAGTTGCTCCGCAGACCGAGCGACCCAAGGTTCTGATCCTCGGATCCGGCCCCAACCGCATCGGTCAGGGCATCGAGTTCGACTACTCGTGTGTCCACGCGGCGCAGACGCTGTCCGAGGCCGGGTACGAGACCGTCATGGTCAACTGCAACCCCGAGACCGTCTCCACGGACTACGACACCGCTGATCGCCTGTACTTCGAGCCGCTGACGTTCGAGGACGTCTTCGAGGTCTACCGCGCGGAGGCGCAGTCGGGCACCGTTGCCGGCGTCATCGTCCAGCTCGGCGGCCAGACCCCGCTCGGACTGGCGAAGCGTCTCGAAGCTGCCGGCGTCCCCATCGTGGGAACCAGCCCCGCAGCCATCGACCTGGCGGAGGACCGCGGCGAATTCGGCCGCGTACTGACCGAAGCCGGTCTGCCCGCACCGAAGTTCGGTACCGCCACCACGTTCGACGGCGCCCGCGAGATCGCGGCAGGTATCGGCTACCCGGTGCTGGTGCGTCCGTCGTACGTGCTCGGTGGACGCGGCATGGAGATCGTCTACGACGAGGCTTCCCTCGCCGACTACATCTCGCGCGCCACGGAGATCTCCGACGATCGTCCGGTCCTGGTCGACCGCTTCCTCGAAGACGCGGTCGAGATCGACGTCGACGCTCTGTGCGACGGCACCGAGGTGTACCTCGGCGGCGTCATGGAGCACATCGAGGAAGCCGGCATTCACTCCGGTGACTCGGCGTGTGCGCTCCCGCCCATCACACTGGGCCGGGCGGATCTCGAGAACGTCCGCCGCTCCACCGAGGCTCTCGCGAAGGGCATCGGCGTCAAGGGCCTGCTCAACGTCCAGTACGCCCTCAAGGACGACATCCTCTACGTGCTGGAAGCAAATCCCCGCGCCAGCCGCACGGTTCCGTTCGTGTCCAAGGCGACGGCCGTCCAGCTGGCCAAGGCATGCGCCCGCGTCATGCTCGGCGAATCCATCGCGGAACTGCGTGCGAGCGGCATTCTGCCGGCGAAGGGCGACGGCGGAAACACCCCGGCCGGTGCACCGATCGCGGTCAAGGAAGCTGTGTTGCCGTTCAACCGCTTCCGCCGCGCCGACGGTACCGGCGTGGATACCTTGCTCAGCCCGGAAATGAAGTCCACCGGTGAAGTCATGGGAATCGACTTCGACTTCGGTACGGCTTTTGCCAAGTCGCAGACTGCCGCCTACGGTTCGTTGCCCACCACGGGCGCGGTGTTCGTCTCGGTCGCCAACAAGGACAAGCGTTCGCTGATCTTCCCGGTCAAGCGCCTGGCAGACCTCGGATTCACCATTCTTGCCACCGAAGGAACCGCAGATGTTTTGCGGCGCAACGGTATCGAGTGCAAGCAGGTGTACAAGCAGTCGGGTGAAGATGTTCCGGCCGGTGCCGAGACCATCGTCGACCAGATCCGCAGCGGCGAGGTCGCCATGGTCATCAACACGCCGTACGGCAACAACGGCCCGCGTGTCGACGGCTACGAGATCCGAAGCGCAGCGGTTGCGTCGAACATCCCGTGCATCACGACGGTGCAGGGCGCCTCGGCTGCCGTGCAGGGCATCGAAGCAGCCATTCGCGGCGACATCGGAGTTCACTCCCTGCAGGAATTGCACGCAGGTCTTCGTCAGCCGGCACAGCAGTCGTGAGTCACAGTTGGGGGCAGCGTCTCCGGTCCGCGATCGCGGACCGGGGGCGGCTGTGCGTCGGTATCGACCCGCATCCCGCGCTTCTCGACGCGTGGGGACTGCCGCGTACGGCCGAAGGTCTCGAGACTTTCGCCGAGATCTGCGTCGAGGCGTTCACCGGTGAGGTCGGACTGGTCAAACCGCAGGTTGCGTTCTTCGAGGCTTACGGCAGCGCCGGCTTCGCCGTGTTGGAGCGGACCATCTCGGTTCTTCGCGATGCGGGAACGCTGGTCGTCGCGGATGCCAAGCGCGGTGACATCGGTTCGACGATGGACGCGTACGCGCAAGCCTGGTTGGGTGATTCGCCGTTGGCCTCCGACTCGGTCACCGTTTCGCCGTACCTGGGATTCGGGGCGCTGACTCCGACACTCGAACTGGCACGGCAGAACGCACGCGGGATCTTCGTCCTGGCACGAACCTCCAATCCGGAAGGCGGCGTACTTCAACAGTCGTCGGCTGACGGTGTGAGCGTGGCTCAGTCGATCGTCGACGCTGCGGTCGATGCGAACGTCGACGGCCGTGAGACCGTCGGACTGGTGGTCGGTGCAACTCGGGACCACGGTCTGGACCTGTCGCAGTTCAACGGCCCGATTCTCGCTCCGGGACTCGGCGCGCAGGGTGCGACGGCAGCGGATCTCGCAGACATCTTCGCGGGATCGACCGAGCTCCTGCTGCCGAACACTTCCCGTGGGGTGCTCAAGCATGGTCCTTCGGTATCGGCACTTCGGGAGGCAGCAATGCGTGACCGAGACGAGATCGAAGCCGCATTGGCGAACTGATCCGTGAGTGACCTCGAGGCTCGTTCGAGCGGTGGAACCCGGTGGTACCGTCCGTCGGTGAATCGTTGGTGGCAGATCGGACTTCTCGTCGCGGCGTGCGCGCTGCTGGCCACCGGGTTCCAATCCGTCACCGGCGTACACGGCGACGATCTCGCCGTGTACCGGACGGCGGGTCAGGCCGTCCTCGACGGCTCGAACCTGTACGACGAGTCGTTCAACGCGAGACTGCCGTTCACGTATCCGCCCTTCGCTGCGCTCGTCGCCGTTCCCGTCGCCCTGGGTTCCTGGGGTGCGGTCCAGTGGGGATGGAGTTTCGTCAGCCTCCTGATGCTGGCCGCGATCATCGTGCTCAGCTATCGCGAAGTCCCGTTCACACGTAAGCGGCCAGTCGTCGTCTACGTGGGTTTCCTGGTCCTGTGGACGGCGGCATCGCCGATCTCCGATCACCTCGGGTACGGCCAGGTCGGGTTGTTTCTGACTCTCCTGTGCTTGATCGACGTGCTGGCTCGACCACGGTGGATTCCCGAGGGCGTGCTGGTGGGGATCGCCGGCGCGGTCAAACTGGTGCCACTCGTCTACATCGGTTACTACGTGATCACCGGGCGCTGGAAAGCAGTTGCGGGCGGCCTCGCCGGCTTCCTCGGCGCCACGGCTCTGGGCTTTGCGGTTCTCCCGCGCCAGACGATCGACTACTTCGGCGACATCGCCTCACTCTCGGGGCGCGTCGCCGTCGGTGACCCGTCCGTGTTCGGTAACCAGTCCGTGCGTGGAATGGCCTTGCGGCTACTTCCCGAGGGCCTGGTGGGTCCGGCATGGCTCGTCGCCTGTGCGGTGTTGGGTGTCCTCGGAATTGTCGCGACGCGGCGCGCTCAGCGCCTGCGGGGCGATCTCGCCGGTTTCACGGTGGTGGCTCTGCTGGCGGCAATCGTGACTCCCATTGCCTGGACGCACCACTTCGTGTGGTTGGTGCCGGCGGTGGGTGTACTCCTCGTTCCGATCAAGTCTGGCGTGGGGGAGGGCACTCGATCGGTCCCTGTGTGGTCCTGGATCGCGATCGGTCTCACCGCTGTCGTAGTGCTGTTTCGGCTTCCTCGAGTCGGCGCGGACATGGATATCCCGGTAGTCGGCTTCGTGCTGGAGAATTCATTGCTCTGGGCGAGCCTCGCGGTAGTGCTCGCTCTGGCCGCCCCCGGCGTGAGTCGCATCGAACCCGAGACGGTCGACGCCGGCGATCCGAAATCGTCGCTGCAGACCTGAAAACGGGCCGCGACACGCGCATAGGCGCCGAAAATGCTCGAAAATTTTGGATGTGTCGGCGACCACGTTCATTCCCGCAGGTAACGATTTCGCACACTCGCACGGGGGTGTCGCACGCTATGGGTCGAAATACATTGTGTTACAGTCTATTTCGGTACTGTACGCACGTTCGTGTGGCGTCGAATTCGTCTCGATCCAGCCGAAAACGGTGACGATCCGTGACATCGATTCGACGCGCATAACCCACCGCGATCTGCATCGGACCGCGGGGGGTGGGTTAGCAATTCGCGCCAGGCGTGAGTACGGTCGCTATCGCTGCTGGTTATCAGCGGAATAGACAAAATTTGCACACGACGAGACGGAGGAACCGTGGCCCTTCCCCAGTTGACTGATGAGCAGCGCGCTGCTGCTTTGGAGAAGGCAGCTGCTGCCCGCAAGGCCAGGGCTGAGCTCAAGGAGCGCCTGAAGCGTGGCGGCACCGACCTCAAGCAGGTCCTCAAGGACGCCGAAGACAACGAAATCTTGGGCAAGATGAAGGTTTCGGCACTGCTCGAGGCGCTGCCCAAGGTGGGCAAGGTCAAGGCTCAGGAGATCATGACCGAGCTGGAGATTGCACCGACCCGTCGCCTTCGTGGCCTCGGTGATCGGCAGCGCAAGGCTCTGCTCACCAAGTTCGACTTCGAGGCCTGAGCCGACAAGTGATGATTGCTGACGCGGCAGTGTCTGATGATTGCTGACGCAACAGTGTCAGAGAGCAAGACCGCAGTGCGGAGGGGTCGGCTGGTTGTACTGGCCGGCCCTTCGGCTGTCGGTAAGTCCAGCGTCGTTCGCGAGCTGAGAACTCGGTTGCCTGAACTCGTTTTCAGTGTTTCGGCGACCACTCGCGATCCCCGTCCAGGTGAAGTGGACGGCAAGGACTACCGATTCACCTCCCGTGAAGAATTTCAACGGATGATCGACTCCGGTGAACTTCTCGAATGGGCGGAAATCCACGGCGGCCTGCAGCGCTCCGGCACCCCCGCAGCTCCGGTCGAAGAAGCGCTCGAAGCTGGAAAGCCCGTTCTCGTCGAGGTCGATCTCGCCGGAGCACGAGCTGTCCGCAAGGCGATGCCCGAGGCTCTGTTGGTGTTCATGGCTCCACCGAGCTGGGACGTTCTGGTGCAACGGCTGACCGGACGTGGAACCGAAACGGAAGACGTCGTGGCGCGCCGACTCGAGACGGCCCGAGTGGAATTGGCCGCACAGGACGAGTTCGACACGGTCATCGTGAACGAGGATGTAAGCCGTGCTTGCGATGAGTTGGTATCCTTGTTGGTTGGGAACTGATTCCGCACCCTTCGGGAACCGATTTCCACCCCGTTTCTCAGATATCCGGATCGATAAAACTAGTTCTTCAATGAAGATCTAATTCAGGAGACACAAGAGTGAGCAGCACTTCAGCCGCGTCCGCAGCAGGTCAGGGCGCTCTGCCTGCCTACGACACCCCGCTCGGCATCACCAACCCGCCGATCGACGAGTTGCTCGAACGCACCTCTTCCAAGTACGCCCTGGTCATCTACTCAGCCAAGCGCGCGCGCCAGATCAACGACTACTACAACCAGCTCGGTGACGGCATCCTCGAATACGTCGGACCTCTGGTCGAGCCCGGTCTGCAGGAAAAGCCGCTGTCCATCGCGTTGCGTGAAATCCACGCTGATCTCCTCGAGCACACCGAAGGCGAGTGAGCACCACATCTGCCGCACCCGAACCTCGTTCGGGTGTCGGGGGAGTGTCCGACGCGCCCACATCGATACGTAAGCGCATTGTCGTCGGTGTCGGTGGGGGTATCGCCGCGTACAAGGCGTGCTCGATCATCCGCAGCTTCACCGAGAGCGGTCATCACGTCCGCGTGATTCCGACCGAATCCGCTCTGGAGTTCGTCGGGCGCGCGACGTTCGAAGCACTCTCCGGCAACCCGGTTCACACCGGCGTCTTCAACGACGTCCCGCAGGTTCCGCATGTCCGTCTCGGACAGGAAGCCGATCTGGTCGTCATCGCGCCGGCAACCGCTGATCTGATGGCGCGAGCGGTCATGGGTCGCGCAGACGACCTGTTGACGGCCACTTTGTTGACCGCGCGCTGTCCGGTTGTCTTCGCCCCAGCAATGCACACCGAGATGTGGGAGCACCCCGCAACGGTCTCGAACGTGGCGACACTGCGTTCGCGCGGCGTCCACGTGATCGAACCTGCCTCCGGGCGTTTGACAGGGAAAGACACCGGAGCCGGTCGACTTCCCGAACCCGACGAGATCGTCGGGTTGGCATCGTTGCTCCTCGAGCGCTCGGACGCGTTGCCGCGCGACCTGGAGGGTCGCCGCATTCTGGTCACCGCGGGCGGTACTCGCGAGCCGCTCGATCCCGTGCGCTTTCTCGGTAATCGCAGCTCGGGCAAGCAGGGCTACGCGCTCGCCCGTCTTGCCGCGCAACGCGGCGCGCACGTGACACTGATCGCCGGGTACACGGCTGATCTCGCCGACCCCGCCGCTGTCGACGTCGTGCACATCAAGACGGCCGAAGATCTCCGGTTGGCAGTGGAAAAGCACGCACCGGGACACGACGGAGTCGTCATGGCTGCGGCTGTCGCGGACTTCCGCCCCACCACCGTCGAAGGCAGCAAGATCAAGAAGGGCGCAAACGAACCCGACTCGATCAGCCTCACCAGAAATGCCGACATCCTCGCCGGTCTCGTCGAAGCGCGTCGTGACGGCGACTTGGATGCTCGAACGGTGATCGTCGGATTCGCCGCTGAGACCGGTGACGCCCATGGTGACGTTCTCACCTATGCCCGCTCCAAGCTTGCCCGCAAAGGTTGCGATCTCCTCGTGGTCAATGCGGTCGGCGAGGGCAAGGCGTTCGAGGTCGATCACAACGACGGTTGGTTGCTCGGTTCCGACGGCTCGGAGTCCGCTCTCGAACACGGATCCAAGGCTTTGATGGCCAGTCGAGTACTCGACGCCCTGGTCAAGCTCTTTCCCGAGTAGCGACACGCGCCCGGTGGTGAGAGTTACCCCACGATAATCGGGTGAGTACAAGGGTGTTGCGCAGGCGGTCCAACCGTTATCGTCGGCTCAGCCCCCAGCTAACAAAGCATGACAAAACGGTCACCGAACGGTGATTCGGATACTTCAATAAGCTGTAGTCAAGAACTCAGTCGTCGAGAGGGAGATCTGTGAGCAAGTCCGGCAGTCGGCTATTCACCAGCGAGTCCGTCACCGAGGGGCACCCGGACAAGATCTGTGACGCGATCAGCGACTCGATCCTCGACGCGCTGCTCACCCAGGACCCGCGCGCCCGCGTGGCCGTCGAGACACTGGTCACCACCGGCCAGGTTCACGTAGCCGGTGAGGTCACGACCACTGCGTACGCGGACATTCCGAAGATCGTGCGCGACACGGTCCTCGAAATCGGCTACGACAGCTCCGCAAAGGGCTTCGACGGTAACTCCTGCGGCGTCAACGTCGCGATCGGCGCCCAGTCGCCCGAGATCGCGCAGGGTGTCGATCACTCGCACGAGGCTCGCGTCGACGGAATCAGCGACGACGAGATCGACCGTCAGGGTGCGGGCGACCAAGGCCTGATGTTCGGCTACGCCACCACCGACACGCCGGAACTGATGCCGCTGCCCATCGCGCTGGCTCATCGTCTCTCTCGCCGGTTGACCGAGGTCCGTAAGTCCGGCGTGCTGCCGTACCTGCGCCCGGACGGCAAGACCCAGGTCACCATCGAGTACGACGGTGACAAGGCTGTCCGTCTCGACACCGTGGTCATCTCCACCCAGCATGCCGCTGACATCGACCTCGACAACCTGTTGACGCCCGATCTTCGCGAGAAGGTGCTTCACTCGGTGCTGACCGACGTCAACCTCACCGATCTCGACACCTCCGATGTTCGTCTGTTGGTGAACCCGACGGGCAAGTTCGTCCTCGGTGGCCCGATGGGTGACGCCGGTTTGACCGGCCGCAAGATCATCGTCGACACCTACGGCGGAATGGCTCGCCACGGTGGCGGCGCGTTCTCCGGCAAGGACCCGTCAAAGGTCGACCGCAGCGCTGCCTACGCCATGCGCTGGGTGGCCAAGAACGCTGTTGCCGCAGGTCTGGCCGACCGCATCGAGGTTCAGGTCGCCTACGCCATCGGCAAGGCAGCTCCGGTCGGACTCTTCGTCGAAACCTTCGGCACCGAGAAGACCGATCCGGCACGGATCCAGAAGGCGATCACCGAGATCTTCGACCTGCGTCCGGGAGCGATCATCCGCGACCTCGACCTGCTGCGCCCGATCTACGCGCAGACGGCGGCATACGGTCACTTCGGTCGCACCGATATCGACCTCCCGTGGGAGAGCACCGATCGCGCCGACAAGCTGCGTAGCGCAGCTGGTCTCTGATCACTGACGTACAGACGGGGCGCGGGTGGGCGCGGAAAGAGTAGCGGCAGAAGTCGATCCGGTCGCCCGGGTGCTGCCGATGCTCCCGCTCGCTCACCTCGACCGTGAATTCGACTACCTCGTTCCTCGTGAACTCGAAGCGGATGCGCAGCCCGGAGTCCGGGTGCGCATCCGCTTCGCTGGTCGTCTGGTGGACGGTTTCATCGTCTCGCGCGAGGCGACCAGTGACCATCAGGGGAAGTTCGGCTGGCTCGAACGCGTCATCTCGTCCGAGCGGGTCCTGACGGCCGAAATCGCGCAAGTCGTCGATCGTGTGGCGGAGCGTTATGCCGGAACCCGTGCCGATGTTCTCCGTTTGGCGGTACCGCCGCGGCACGCGAAGGTCGAGGCGGAACCGTGGGGGCCCGCCGAGCCGCCGTCCGCTCCTGAACCGATCGAAAATGGTTGGCATCTCTACAGATTCGGTGACGCCTTCCTGTCCGCGATTCGCGAGTCGAAAAGCCCACGTGCGGTCTGGCAGGCGTTGCCTGGTGAAAACTGGCCACTGCGCCTGGCCGAACTGGCCGGGGCCGTAGCGGCAAGTGGTAAATCCGCGATCCTGGTTGTGCCCGATCAACGCGACCTGGACCGCGTCGTCGCCGCTTGTACCGAACTCTCCGGAGCGGATGCGGTGGTAGGTCTGTCCGCGGGCCTGGGGCCGGCCATGCGATATCGGAGGTGGCTCGCTGCACTGCGCGGGACCGCCCGGATCGTCGTCGGCACGCGGAGTGCTGTTTTTGCGCCGACGCCCGAGACCGGTCTTGTCGTCGTCTGGGACGACGGCGACGACAACTTGTCCGAGCCGCGGTCGCCGTATCCACATGCCCGCGAAGTTGCCGTCCTGCGTGGCTACGTCGCCGGGTGCGCCGTCGTGATCGGTGGGTTCTCCCGTACGGCAGAAGCGCAGGTACTCGTCGACTCGGGATGGGCGCACGATCTGGTCGCTACGCGGGACGTCGTTCGTGCCCACGCACCCAAGATCACCGCGCTTGCCGACAGCGATCAAGCCTTGGCCCGCGATCCGGGAGCCAGAGCGGCTCGTTTGCCCGCTATTGCATTCGCGGCCGCCCGGCGCGCTCTGGGTGAGGGCAACGGAGTCCTGGTACAGGTGCCTCGGCGGGGGTACGTACCGACCCTGGCCTGCGGAAAGTGCCGTGCCCCGGCACGGTGCCGTCGGTGCAACGGCCCACTGGCTCTTCCCGCTGCGGCAGGTCCCGACGGCGCCGGGACACCGGCGTGCCGCTGGTGCGGGGTTGCCGATGCCGCCTACCGATGTCACGCGTGCGGGGCGAAAGCGTTGCGCGCGGTGGTGGTCGGTGCCGGCCGGACCGCCGAAGAACTCGGGCGGGCGTTTCCCGGTGTGAAAGTTGTTCTGTCCGGGGGCAGTGATGTGGTCAAGGAACTGCCACACGGGCCCGCGTTGGTGGTCTCGACAGTGGGTGCGGAGCCGGTGATGACCGGCGGCTACGGCGCCGCGCTCTTGCTCGACGGTTGGGCACTGCTCGGCCGGCCCGATCTTCGCGCCGCCGAGGAAACACTCAGACGCTGGATGTCGGCTGCTGCCATGGTGATTCCGCTGTCCGAAGGCGGTGAAGTTGTGGTTGTCGCAGACTCGGGTATCCCGACGGTGCAGGCGTTGGTCCGATGGGATCCAGTGGGGCACGCACAGTCTCAATTCGAGGAACGGGACGAGGTCGGCTTTCCTCCGGCCGTTCACATGGCTGCGATCGACGGTGGATCCGCGGCAATTGCGGAGTTGGTGGATTCAGCTGATCTGCCGGCAAGTGCTGTACTGCTCGGACCAGTGGAATTGCCTGCGGGGGAGAGGCTTCCGTATTCCGGTGAGGACGAGAGCGGTGTCGCGCCGGAGCGAATGCTGGTCCGCGTTCCACGCAAGGACGGTCGCGGCCTTGCGGACGCTCTGGCACATGCGAGGGCCGCGCGCAGTGCGCGGAAGTCTTCGGGTCCGGTCCGCATTCAGATCGACCCACGCCGCATCGGCTGAGTTTCGAGTTGTCGGAGGAATCCTTGCGCTACCCGATATGACGATATATCGTCGAACTATCAACGATAGTGATGGAGGTTCGACGATGGATGCAAGTTTCCCGAACGAGGGGATGTTCGGCCGGCGCGGTTTCTTCGGCGGTTTCGGCCGTGAGCAACGGCCACCATTTGTGATGTGGGTGCCGACGGACGACGGCGCGTCGGGCGATGGTCCCGGCGATCGAGACGGTGGACGACGCGGTCGACCGCACGAGCGGCCGGGCTTCGGTGACATGCCACGCAGAGGCCATCGGCGGGGGCGTTTCGGTCCAGACGGCGGACCCGGCCCCGGCTTCGGTCCGGGCGCTCAGTTCGGTCGCGGGCGAGGACGTGGCGGACGAGGTCGTCGAGGAGATGTGCGCGCTGCGATTCTGCTGTTGATCGCGGAAGAGCCGATGCACGGCTACGAATTGATTCAGCAGATCGTCGAGTGCAGCGGCGGCGTCTGGAAGCCGAGTCCGGGCTCCATTTATCCCGCGCTGTCCCAACTCGAGGACGAAGGACTGGTGATCATCGAAAAGGTTGCCGGCCGCAAGACCGCCAAGCTGACAGAAGAAGGCGTCGCGTACGTCGAGGAACATCGCGCCGATCTCGGGGCGCCGTGGGATGACGTTCGTCTCAGCGTAGGGGAGCCGGAGCAGGACCTTCGAGAACTGATCGGCCAGCTGATGGGCGCGGCCGGTCAAGTGGCTGCTGTAGGCACACCAGCGCAGGTCAAGGCCGCAGCCGACGTGCTTGTCGAGGCGCGCAAATCGCTCTACCGAGTGCTTGCCGGTGATGACGCCGATGAAGGCGGCAATTGAGACGTCGGATACCTACTGTTCGGTAGGGTATGCGCCTCGAAGTTTCTGGTGTTACGGTCAGCTCCCTCGTAGGATCAGAGCAGGAGCAGGAACAATGTCTGGCGTCAAACGGTCTGTGGGACCGACATTTTCGGTAGCAGTGGCGCTGCTGATCGGAGCACCGCCGGCTATATCGGGTGCCGCACCGACGCTTCCGTCTGCGAGTGCCGACGCGATGGACGTTCCTCTCGACGTCGGTCCGGGTCAGGCGACCCGTTCCGTTGCTACGGCATATGCGCATGCTCATCCAGCATCCGCACCTGCCGGATCGAACGATTTCGGCTGTGAGCCTTCCGCCACGCATCCCCGACCGGTTGTACTCGCCCACGGAACCGACACCGAGGCGTACGCGGATTGGGCGGCCCTGTCGCCGGCACTGGCAGCTGACGGCTACTGCGTCTTCGCCCTCAATTACGGCGGTGCGATCAAAGAAGAAGACGGGGACGTCGCACACGAGACCTACGGCGTCGGCGACATAGTCGGTAGTGCCACCGCGTTCGGTTCTTTCGTCGATCAGGTGCTGACCGCGACCGGCGCGGACAAGGTCGACGTCATCGGCTATTCGCAAGGCGCGACGGTGACGCGGTACTACGTCAACAAGATGGGCGGCGACGCCTACGTCGATCATTGGGTCGGTTTGGCTTCGCCGACCTACGGCGGGGTGATGTTCGGGTTGGTTCCGATCGTCCGCGCGATCCCCGGCGGAGAGGACTTTGTCGAAGACGTCTTTTCGCGAGCTGTCCGTGAGCAGATGCAGGGGTCGGATATGTTGAACGCCCTCAACGACGGCGGCGACACCGTACCCGGAGTGCGCTACACGACCATCGGGTCCACTGTCGACGAGATGATCCAGCCGTCCTCGAACATCGCGCTCCGCGATGCCGGTGCAGAAAACATCGTCCTCCAGGATCTGTGCCCGTCGAACCTGACCGGCCACTTCCGCATGCCGTACGACCCCTACGTGATCGACGTCATCCGGACGGTCCTCGACCCCGATGCCGAGCGGCACGCTTCGTGCAGCGCGGTGCCGCTCGGCACGGATATTCCGCAAGTGGTCATCGACGCAAATTCGTGAGCTGCAAATTCGTGAGCTGCTAACTCGTGAGCACCGAGATCACGTGGGTCGGGATGTTTACTCGGCGAGCTTGGCAGTGGCCTGCGCCCACAGGAAGAACTTGTTCGTTCCGAGGTCGCGGACGGTCTTGATGTTGAACGCTGCCTTCAAATGTTCTGCGTCCGAATCGCTTACGCCGTTGAGTGCCGCGACCGGGGCGTCCGCCAATTCTTCGACGGACTTTCCTGCGTAGGCCTTGTCGAACTTACTGTCGATGCCTGCCATCTAAGTTCCTCCGTGTGATCGGTGTATCCCGTATCAGCCTCCGCCGAGTGGCGACGACAGAAACAGTCAATACCGAGGACCGGTGAATGTGCAGGGTTCTGATCAAAGAAATTGCTGAGAAAGTGGTTTGGTGTGGCGCGAGGTAGGTCGTAGCTCTCGCAGTCCTTAGACTGACAGTTCCACCCACCGACACATCCGGGAGCATTTTCGTGAGTTGCAGTCCACCGCGTTCGACAGGCCGATCGGCTGATCAGAGTCCGAAGAGCCCAACGAAACGGGAGAGCTGACATGCGCGTCGTGTTCGCCGGAACACCCGAACCCGCGGTTCCTTCACTGCGTCGGCTCATCGAATCCGCCAACCACGAAGTGGTAGCCGTCGTCACGCGTCCGGACGCTGTGGCGGGCCGCGGTCGAAAAGTCACCCGATCGCCGATCGGTCTGCTTGCCGACGAGCACGGCATCCCGGTGCTGACGCCGGCCAAGGCGTCCGATCCCGACTTCGCGGCCGAACTCGCCCGCCTCGAACCGGACTGTGCACCCGTCGTCGCCTACGGAAACCTGTTGCCACAGAACGTCCTCGACATTCCGAAATACGGTTGGGTCAATCTGCATTTCTCGTTGCTTCCCGCGTGGCGCGGCGCCGCGCCGGTGCAGGCCGCGATCAGTGCCGGTGACGAGGTGACGGGTGCGAGCGCGTTCCGTTTGGAAGCCGGGATGGATACCGGCCCCGTGTACGGAGTGATGACCGAGCGGATTCGCGACACCGATACGGCGGGCGACCTGCTCGGACGTCTCGCGGAAAACGGCGCTGCCCTCCTCGAATCGGTACTCGACGGACTCGAGGCCGGCGAGATCAACGCGGTTCCGCAGTCTGCCGACGGCGTCTCGTATGCCCCCAAGGTGACGGTGGACGCGGCCCGCGTGCGGTGGGAACTGCCCGCTCGCACAGTGGACCGGCATATCCGAGCCGTCACACCCGCACCCGGGGCCTGGACGATGATCGGTGATCTTCGAGTCAAGGTCGGCCCGATCACCGTCACGGACGAGACCCTGGCAGTCGGTGAGATCTCGGTACGCAAGGATGGTCTGTACATCGGTACCGCGACCACCGCGGTGCGACTCGGGCAGATTCAGCCCCCGGGCAAGAAATTGATGTCGGCAGGGGACTGGGCACGCGGTGCCCGACTCGACGCGGAGGTACGAGCACAGTGACCGAATCACGACGACCGGCACGGCGGACACAGGGTCCCGGAGCCAAGAACGGCGGCGGCGCCAAGAACACCAAGCCGAAGCAGGCCAAGCGGCCTGATCCGGCAACCGCCGGGCTCGATCAACCGCGTCTGGCGGCGCGTGACGTCCTGCGCGCGGTCCGTGAGCGTGACGCGTACGCGAACCTGGTTCTGCCAGGGCTCCTGCGTGACCGCAAACTCGACGCACGCGACGCTGCGCTGGCAACCGAACTGGCGTACGGCGCGGCACGTGCTCAGGGACTGCTGGATGCGGTGATCGCCCATGCAGCGGGTCGGCCGATCGAAGAGATCGACGGAACGCTGCTCGATGTACTCCGACTCGGCTCGTACCAATTGCTGCGCACTCGTGTCGCACCGCACGCTGCCGTCGCAACCTCGGTCGATCTGGTCCGCGCCGAAAACGGCCAGGGCCGAGCAGGATTCGTCAATGCGGTCCTGCGCCGTGTTTCCGAACGCACCCAGGAGGAGTGGGTCGAGCTGCTGGCCCCGAAGGACCCGGTCGGCCGGCTCGCCTTCGAGCACGCTCACCCCCTGTGGATCGCGCAGGTATTTGCCGACTCGCTCGGCGCTGCTGCCGGTGAACTCGAAGACGTCCTGATCGCCGACGACGCCCGCCCTGCAGTACACCTCGTCGCCCGCCCCGGCGAGATCTCCGCCGAGGAGCTAGCACTGGTGACCGGCGGCGAGATCGGGCCGTACTCGCCGTACGCCGTGCATCTCGACGGCGGTGACCCCGGACAGCTCGAGGCGGTCCGCCAAGGCTTGGCGGGCGTGCAGGACGAGGGCAGTCAGCTGGTGGCCCGCGCCCTCAGCATTGCTCCTCTTGAAGGTGAAGACTCCGGACGCTGGCTCGATCTCTGCGCAGGTCCGGGCGGTAAGGCAGCGCTTCTCGGCGCTCTCGCCGGTATCGAAGGCGGGCGACTCGACGCCGTCGAGCCCGTCGAACACCGTGCCGAGTTGATTCGCAAGACCACTCGCGAGCTTCCCGTGGACGTACACGTGGCGGACGGCCGCGAATCCGGGCTCGAACCCGGATACGACCGCATCCTCGTCGACGCTCCCTGCACCGGGTTGGGTGCGCTGCGTCGGCGCCCGGAGGCACGTTGGCGTCGCCAGCCGTCCGATGTGGCTCCGCTCGTGAAGTTGCAGCGTGAATTGCTTGCTGCCGCAATCGAACTGGTTCGCCCCGGCGGAGTGGTGCTGTACTCCACGTGCTCGCCGCACTTGTCGGAAACGCTGGCAGTGGTCGCCGATGCGGTGCGGCGTCATGGCGTCTTGGAACTCGACACCAAGGAATTGGTGCCAGGTGTCCCGGACGTCGGAGACGGATCGTCGGTTCAGTTGTGGCCGCATCGACACGGCACGGACGCTATGTTCATGGCCGCTTTGCGCAAGCCGCTGGCCTGATCGGATGACTTCTGGGCATCGGTAGTCGTATGGTGCCTACATGGTTACGTGGGAACAGGTTGTAGTACTGGGTTCGGCTCTTCCCTCCGTGGAAGAGTCGACCTCGTACAACACCCCGGCACTCAAGGTGGCAGGTAAAACTTTTGCACGGCTCCGCACCGAAGCGGAGGGCGCTTTGGTCGTGATGTGCGGTCTGGACGAGAAGGAGGCGCTACTCGCCAGTGGCGAGTCGGCTTTCTTCACCACCGATCACTATCACGGGCACGGCTCGATCCTCGTGCACCTCGAACTGATCGACGAGGTGCAGTTGGGTGAGATGCTCGAAGACGCGTGGCGGATCAAGGCACCGGCCAAGGTGCGAAAGCTCCACACCGTCGTCAAGAACTGATCTGATTGCACCGGCTCCGATGTGCATGCACGGTCGGCAATGAGACACAGCTAAACTCGGCGTCGTGGCTTCCCCGATGATTGCACCGTCCATTCTGTCCGCAGATTTTGCTCGACTCGCTGATGAAGCGACTGCCGTGTCCGGCTCCGACTGGCTTCACGTCGACGTGATGGACGCGCATTTCGTTCCCAATCTCACGCTGGGTCTGCCGGTGGTCGAGAGTCTGCTGAAGGCGACGGATATTCCGCTCGACTGCCATCTCATGATCGAGAATCCGGAGCGCTGGGCGCCGCCGTACGCCGAGGCCGGTGCGTACAACGTCACGTTTCACGCCGAGGCCACCGACGATCCGCGTTCGGTTGCCCGCGATATTCGTGCAGCTGGTGCCAAGGCGGGGCTGAGCATCAAGCCTGGAACCCCGATCGACGACTACCTGGAAATCCTCAAGGACTTCGACACCCTCTTGATCATGAGCGTCGAACCCGGATTCGGTGGTCAGTCCTTCATGCCTCACGTGCTCGACAAGGCACGCGCAGTTCGAAAGCTCGTCGACTCGGGTGAGCTGACGCTCCTTGTCGAAATCGACGGCGGCATCAACGCTTCCACGATCGAGCAGGCCGCTGAAGCAGGGATCGACTGCTTCGTCGCCGGTTCGGCGGTGTACGGAGCGAGTGATCCCGGTGAGGCGGTGCGCAAGCTGCGCGCGCAGGCCGCCTCGGCGTCGCCGCACCTGACGCTGTCGGTCTGAGCCGCTCGATGGCAAAGGGTGGACAGGCGTCGACGGCTGATCTCGACGCCGCGATGCAGATCGCGCTGGCCGCAGCTGATTCCGCGCGCGGATTCACCAGCCCCAACCCACCGGTCGGCGCGGTCATCCTCGCTGCCGACGGAACCATCGCGGGCGTCGGTATGACGCAACCGCCCGGTGGACCGCACGCGGAGGTCGTGGCTCTCGACGAGGCCGGCGATGCAGCGCGTGGCGGTACGGCAGTGGTGACACTGGAACCGTGCAATCACCAGGGGCGAACCGGCCCTT
This sequence comes from Rhodococcus sp. BH5, assembly GCF_027583855.1. NCBI lineage: Bacteria > Bacillati > Actinomycetota > Actinomycetes > Mycobacteriales > Nocardiaceae > Rhodococcus > Rhodococcus sp. BH5. The sequence goes on along the minus strand of NZ_JAJHVW010000001.1, from coordinate 309,321 downwards.
GCTCACAGGCATTGATCGATGCCGGAGTCTCGGCGGTTGTCTACGCCGTCGGTGATCCCAATCCCGAGGCTTCCGGCGGCGCAGCGACGCTCATGCGCGCTGGAATCAGCGTCACGGCCGGACTGAGAGCACCCGAGGTGGAAGCTGGTCCACTGCGGGCCTGGCTGCACAAACAGCGCACCGGTCGCCCGCACATCACGTGGAAGTACGCGGCCAGTCTGGACGGACGCAGCGCCGCCGAGGACGGAACGAGTCAGTGGATCACCGGTCCGCAGGCGAGGGCGCGCGTGCATGCGCAGCGAGCGCAGATCGATGCGATCGTGGTCGGTACCGGCACCGTGTTTGCCGACGATCCGTGGCTGACCGCACGTCAGCCCACCGGTGAGCTCGCGGCGCACCAGCCCGTTCGCGTCGTCGTCGGAAAGCGCGAAATACCCTCGACGGCAAGCATTCTCGACGACACCGCACCGACTCTGGTGCTCAACACCGACAACATCGACGAAGTAGTCGAGGCGTTGGGGGAGTACACGGACGTACTTCTCGAGGGTGGGCCCCGTCTGGCCGGAGCATTCCTTGCCGCCGGATATGTCGACGTCATAGAGGCATACATCGCTCCGATCCTGCTCGGCGCGGGCGCCTCCGCACTCGTCGATGCCGGAGTGCACACCATCACCGACGCCCACCGATTCCGTTTGGAGTCTGCGGTAACGATCGGCCCCGATATTTTGTTGAGTCTGGTTCCGGAGAGTTCTGCTCCGGGGAACGAGGAGTAGGGCGCGTGTTCACAGGAATTGTGGAAGAACTCGGCGAAATTGTCGCCAAGGAAGAACTGGTCGATGCTGCACGTTTCACGGTGCGCGGGCCACTGGTCACCTCCGACGCCGGTCACGGTGATTCGATCGCGGTCAACGGAGTGTGCCTGACGGTGGTCGACGTGCTTGCCGACGGTTCGTTCACCGCAGATGTCATGCAGGAAACCCTGAACCGCTCGAGCCTGGCGAAATTGGATGTCGGCTCTCGCGTCAACCTCGAGCGTGCCGCGGCGCTGAACAGCCGACTCGGCGGCCACCTGGTTCAAGGGCATGTCGATGGAACAGGCCACGTCATTTCCCGCTCGCCGTCCGAGAACTGGGAGGTAGTGCGGATCGCACTGCCCGACTCCATTTCCCGTTACGTCGTGGAGAAGGGTTCGATCACCGTCGACGGAGTCTCGCTGACGGTCTCCGCGCTGGGCGGAGACCGCGGGTTCGAGTACTTCGAGATCTCGCTGATCCCGACAACGCTCGAGTTGACGACGCTCGGAACCGCTGTGGTCGGTACGCCGGTCAACCTCGAGGTGGACGTGATCGCCAAGTACGTCGAGCGGCTTCACTCTGCCGGTCGGTAGGACCAGGCTGATCGGACCCGTCCGATTGGTCGTAGGGTTGTCAGTGCATCCGTCGGATGCACTTGTTGTATTCGATGATGTGAAAAGTCAAGACTTTGGAGTGCGAGCACGTGACCAGGTTCGACAGTATCGAGCGCGCAGTAGCAGATATCGCTGCAGGTAAAGCTGTTGTCGTCGTGGACGACGAGGATCGCGAGAACGAGGGCGACCTCATCTTCGCCGCCGAGAAGGCCACCCCGGAACTGGTGGCGTTCATGGTCAGGTACACCTCCGGCTACCTGTGCGTGCCGCTCGACGGTGACGATTGTGATCGGTTGGGCCTGCCCCCGATGTACGCCACCAACCAGGACAAGCACGGCACGGCGTACACCGTCACGGTCGACGCCCGTGAGGGAATCGGTACCGGCATCTCGGCGTCGGACCGCGCTGCGACGATGCGTCTGCTCGCCAACCCCGAATCCGGTGCCAACGATTTCACTCGCCCCGGTCACGTCGTTCCGCTCCGCGCGAAGGAAGGCGGAGTACTGCGTCGTCCTGGCCACACGGAAGCTGCAGTCGACCTCGCCCGCATGGCGGACCTGCGTCCTGCCGGCGTCATCTGCGAAATCGTCAGCCAGAAGGACGAAGGCGCGATGGCTCAGACCGACGAGTTGCGAGTCTTCGCCGACGAACACAACCTTGCTCTGATCTCGATCGCCGACCTCATCGCGTGGCGTCGCAAGCACGAGAAGCACGTACTGCGCATCGCCGAGGCCCGCATCCCCACCCGCCACGGTGAGTTCACCGCTGTCGGCTACACCAGCATCTACGACGAGGTCGAGCACGTTGCGCTGGTGCGCGGCGACATCGCAGGCCCCGACGGCGACGGTAGCGACGTACTCGTCCGCGTTCACTCCGAGTGCCTCACCGGCGACGTCTTCGGTTCGCTGCGGTGCGATTGCGGCCCGCAGCTCGACGCCGCACTGGACATGGTCGCCCAGGAGGGCCGCGGCGTTGTTCTGTACATGCGCGGGCACGAGGGTCGTGGCATCGGTCTCATGCACAAGCTGCAGGCCTACCAGCTCCAGGACGCCGGTTCCGACACCGTCGACGCCAATCTCGAACTCGGCCTGCCGGCGGACGCCCGTGACTACGGCATCGGTGCCCAGATCCTCGTCGATCTGGGGATCTCGTCGATGCGTCTGCTGACCAACAACCCGGCCAAGCGTGTGGGTCTGGACGGCTACGGCCTGCAGATCACCGATCGTGTTCCGATGCCGTTGCGCGCGAATGCGGAGAACCTCACCTACCTGCGCACCAAGCGCGATCGGATGGGGCACGATCTGATCGGACTGGACGAGTACGAGGCGAACCATAACACCACACAGCCGGGAACCGCACTGTGAGCGGCGAAGGTCAGCCGCAGCTCGCGATCGCCGAGGCCAAGGATCTGAAGCTGGCGATCGTTGCCGGGCAGTGGCACGCGACGATCTCCGAGGCCCTGATCGCGGGCGCGCAGCGCGTCGCGCAGGAAGCACAGATCAAGGACGTGACACTGGTCCGTGTCGCCGGCGCGATCGAACTGCCGGTCGTTGCGCAGGCATTGGCGCGCACGCACGACGCCGTCGTCGCTCTCGGTGTTGTCATCCGCGGCGGTACGCCGCACTTCGAGTACGTGTGCGACGCGGTCACCGCGGGCCTCACACGCGTCTCGCTCGACGAAAGCACCCCCGTGGGGAACGGTGTCCTGACCACCGACACCGAGCAGCAGGCTCTTGACCGTTCGGGTCTGCCGGGTAGCGTCGAGGACAAAGGCGCACAGGCCTGCGCCGCCGCACTGGACACCGCAGTGACCCTGCGCCATCTCCGAGCACCATGGACCGAGGATTCGTTTCGATGAGTACACCCGGCGACCATGAGAACTGGGAACTGATCGCGTCACCGCGTAAGTCGACGCGATACGCGATCGGAGTTGCCGTCCTCCTGGTGATCGTTCACGTCACACTGGCACTCCTGCTTCGCCAGGGGTCCACCGGCGTGTACTTCCGTGCCGCGGACCAGATCGCGATGGCAGGCATCGGCACCATTCTGGCTCTCGGTGTGCTGATGTTGACGCGGCCCCGGGTCAAGGTGGGCAAGCAGGGTATTGCCGTACGAAACATCCTGGGCGAGAAGATCGTCGACTGGGATCTGTTCGAGGGACTCTCGTTCCCCGACGGTGCCGCCTGGGCACGCATCGAATTGCCCGACGACGAGTACATGGCAGTGATGGCGATCCAGTCCAACGACCGCGAGTACGCCGTCGACACGGTCGGTAAGTTCCGCGAACTGGCCGACCGCTACGCACCGGTCGCGCACAAGAGCAACTGACGTCTTCCGACCGGTTCGGTGCCCGCATCCTGCGCGTTTCCGAGTCGGTCGGTGGCGGCGACTAACCTGAAACCGTGCCGGATCCCTCGACTTACCGCCCCGCTACCGGAACCATTCCGGCTGCGCCGGGCGTCTACAAATTTCGCGATCCGCATGGTCGGGTCATTTACGTCGGAAAGGCGAAAAGCCTCCGTTCACGTTTGAACTCGTACTTCGCGGACGTCACGACACTTCATCCCCGTACTCGGCAGATGGTGACCACCGCCGGCAGCGTCGAGTGGACCGTCGTCAGTACCGAAGTCGAAGCGCTTCAGCTCGAGTACAACTGGATCAAGGAATTCGATCCGCGGTTCAACGTCCGGTACCGCGACGACAAGACGTATCCGGTTCTCGCTGTGACGCTCAACGAAGAGTTCCCGCGCTTGTTCGTCTACCGCGGTCCGCGGCGCAAGGGTGTCCGCTACTTCGGTCCCTACTCCCATGCCTGGGCGATCCGCGAAACACTCGATCTGCTGCTACGAGTCTTTCCCGCACGAACGTGCTCGTCCGGAGTCTTCAAACGACACAACCAGATCGGCCGGCCGTGTCTGCTCGGCTACATCGACAAGTGCTCGGCGCCCTGCGTCGGGCGAGTCAGCGCCGAGGAGCATCGTCAGATCGTCGAAGATTTCTGCGACTTCCTCGCCGGCCGCACGGACAAGTTGGTCAAAGATCTCGAAAAGCGCATGCAGCAGGCTTCCGAGGACCTCGACTTCGAGACCGCAGCCCGTCTGCGTGACGATATCGGGGCTTTGCGCAAGGCGCTCGAGAAGCAGGCCGTCGTACTCGGTGACGGCACCGACGCCGATCTCGTCGCCTTTGCCACCGATGATCTCGAAGCCGCCGTTCAGGTGTTCCACGTGCGGGGCGGACGCGTGCGGGGTCAGCGTGGATGGGTCGTGGAGAAGGCAGGCGACGCCATCGACTGGGCCGCACTCGACGCCGAGTCCGACCTGCCGATCCTGGTCGAGCAGTTCCTCACCCAGTTCTACGGGGAGCAGGCGGCCCTCGACCCGGGAGCGGGTTCCGAGGCCGGGATCAGCGCAGTTCCCAAGGAAGTTCTGGTGCCGGTTCTGCCGGCAAACGCGACCGAGATCCAGGCGTGGCTGAGCAAGCTTCGGGGATCGCAAGTGCAACTGCGGGTTCCGCAACGCGGCGACAAGAAAGACCTCGCCGAAACAGTCCAGCGAAACGCGAAAGAGGCTCTGGCGCAGCACAAGCTCAAGCGCGCCGGCGATTTCACTTCGCGTTCTGCGGCGCTGCAGGGCATCCAGGAAGCACTGGACCTGGACTCGGCTCCGCTACGAATCGAATGCATCGACATCAGTCACGTCCAGGGAACCGACGTCGTGGCGTCACTGGTCGTGTTCGAGGACGGGCTCCCGCGTAAGTCGGACTACCGCCACTACGCGATCAAGGAAGCTGCCGGCGACGGTCATTCCGACGACGTCGCGAGTATCGCGGAGATCACGCGTCGGCGGTTCCTGCGCCACAACCGCGACCTGGGCGTCCTCGCGGCGTCGGCGTCGACCATGGACTCGGACGGTGGGGATCTGGCTCCCGAAGCGGCGATCGACCCGGCGACGGGCCGGCCTCGGCGGTTCGCCTATCCGCCCAATCTGTTCGTCGTGGACGGCGGCGCCCCTCAGGTCACGGCGGCAGCGGCGGTCCTCGACGAGCTGGGGGTCACTGACGTCGCGGTAGTCGGGTTGGCCAAAAGACTCGAAGAGGTATGGGTACCGGGGGAAGAAGATCCGGTCATCCTCCCTCGGACGAGCGAGTCGTTGTACCTACTGCAGCGCATCCGAGACGAAGCCCACCGCTTCGCGATCACGTTCCATCGCAGCAAACGCTCGAGGCGGATGACGGCTTCGGCTCTGGATTCGGTCAAGGGACTCGGTGAAACTCGTCGAACCGCTCTGGTGGCTCACTTCGGTTCCGTGGCGAAGCTGAAAACGGCAACGGTCGAGGAGATCATGCAGGTCCCCGGTATCGGTGAGACCACCGCCACAGCAGTTCTGGCCGCACTCGGCACGGATTCGGCTGCAGCCGACGCGGGCGCTGAAGCTCGAGCGCTGCGAGCCGCGGTAGGGGATGATGAGCTGGACACGGAATCCGAATCGTCTGTTACGTCTGCTGACGCGCCCAGTGCCGAATCCGGTAGCGATGACGAGGGCTCCGAGTCACGAGAATTGTCCATGCCGACGACGGGGCCGAGTGCACAGTGACTACCGACAGCGCCAAAGACAGTCGAACGATGGATTTCCTGCTGGTGACGGGATTGTCCGGAGCAGGTTTGAGTACCGCTGCCAAGGTGCTCGAAGACCTCGGCTGGTATGTCGCGGACAATTTGCCACCTGAGCTCATTTCCCGAATGGTCGGTCTGAGCTTGACCTCCGATCCGCCGGTCGATCGTCTCGCCGTCGTGATCGACGTGCGGAGTCGACTCTTCACCGGCGATCTCGGGTGGGTGCTCACCGAACTCGAGGCGGAACCGATCCACACTCGGGTGCTGTACCTCGAAGCGTCGGACGACGTGTTGATCCGACGGTTCGAACAGGTGCGCCGCAGTCATCCGTTGCAGAACGACGGCATCGACGGCACGTTGTCCGAAGGGATCGCAGCCGAGCGTCGGCAGTTGGCCGTGGTGAAGGCGGCCGCCGATCTGGTCATCGACACGTCGGCACTGAAGGCGCATCAGCTGCGTCAGAAGATCGAAACGGCGTTCGGGAACGATGCCAACCGCACGATGAAGGTGACGGTCCAGTCGTTCGGATTCAAGTACGGCCTGCCGATGGACGCCGATCTCGTCTGTGACGTTCGTTTCTTGCCCAATCCCCACTGGATCCCTGAACTTCGCCCGCACACCGGTCAGGATGCCGACGTTCGCGACTACGTGTTGTCCCGCGAGGGCGCGGAAGACTATCTCGACACCTACCGACATCTGGTGGATTTGACGATCGCCGGATATCGACGAGAAGGAAAGCGCTACATGACAATTGCGGTCGGATGCACCGGCGGTAAGCACCGAAGCGTGGCCATGTCCGAAGCTTTCGCGAGGCGTTTGGGTTCCGAGGACGACATCTCGGTCAGCATCGTGCACCGGGATCTGGGGCGCGAATGAGTGAACCGACACATCGCTCGCGGGAGACACCCGAAGGGCCGGCCATCGTCGCGCTCGGCGGCGGGCACGGATTGTTCGCCACGCTCCAGGCCGTCAGAGGCTTGACGGTCGACGTCACCGCCGTGGTCACGGTCGCCGACGACGGTGGTTCGTCGGGCCGGCTGCGCGCCGAACTCGGCGTCATCCCGCCTGGAGACCTCCGGATGGCGCTGGCAGCTCTCGCGTCGGACGAACCCGAGATAGTCGACTGGACTCGGACCATTCAGCATCGCTTCGGCGGTGTCGGCGCACTTGCCGGGCATTCGGTGGGCAATCTCATCCTGGCCGGACTGACCGAGGTGCTCGGCGATCCGGTCGTCGCACTCGACGAGATGGCGCGACTGCTGCGAATCCGTGGCCGTGTGCTGCCGATGTCGCCGATCGCGCTCGAGATCGAAGCCGACGTTCAGGGACTCGAGGAGGACCCCCGCGTCAGCCGCTGCATTCGTGGACAGGTTGCCGTCGCGACCACCCCGGGCAAGGTTCGGCGTGTGAGACTGCTCCCGTCCAATCCGCCCGCGTGCCCCGATGCCGTGACTGCGATCGATCGTGCCGATCTCGTGGTTCTCGGCCCGGGATCGTGGTTCTCGAGCGTGATCCCACACGTCCTGGTACCCGAACTCGTCGAATCACTGTCGTCGACGAAGGCTCGAAAGGTACTGGTACTCAATCTCGCACCCGAGCCGGGGGAGACCGCCGGATTCTCCGCGGAGCGTCACCTGCACGTACTCTCCCAACACGTGCCCGATTTCCGGGTCGACTACGTGGTGGTCGACTCGGCGTCGGTACCGGCCGGGCGTGAACGTGAACATCTGCAGCGTGCGGCGGATCAATTTTCAGCCGAAGTCAGGTACGCGGATGTCGCGGACACCTCACCGGGCGCAGCGCATGTACACGATCCGGCAAAACTGGCCGATGTACTGGCTGAACTGTCGAGCAGTGCGGCAGTAGGGGATTCGACACAGTCTTCCCTGCAAGAACAGCAATCCGAAGAACAGAGGGAGAACGCTTCGTGGCAATGACAGCGGAGGTCAAGGACGAACTGAGCCGGTTAGTGGTGACTCAGGTCAGCTGCCGCAAGGCAGAGGTCTCCGCGTTGCTGCGCTTTGCCGGTGGGCTCCACATCGTCGGCGGCCGGGTGGTCGTCGAAGCAGAGGTGGATCTGGGCTCCACGGCGCGACGTCTGCGCCGGGAGATATTCGACCTGTTCACCTACAGTGCCGATGTGCACGTACTCAGTGCGGGCGGGCTTCGAAAGTCCGCTCGCTACATCGTGCGTGTAGCGAAGGAGGGTGAGGCCCTCGCGCGCCAGACGGGACTGCTCGATCTTCGCGGGCGCCCGGTTCGCGGCTTGCCTGCGCAGGTCGTCGGCGGAAGTGTCGGCGACGCCGAAGCAGCGTGGCGCGGTGCGTTCCTCGCGCACGGTTCCCTGACCGAACCCGGCCGTTCGTCGGCGCTCGAAGTGAGCTGCCCCGGCCCGGAAGCTGCACTTGCTCTGGTTGGAGCTGCGCGGCGTCTGGGGATCTCGGCGAAGGCACGTGAGGTTCGCGGAACGGATCGTGTGGTGATCCGCGACGGTGAGGCCATCGGCGATCTCCTGACCCGAATGGGAGCCCAGGACACACGTCTGGTGTGGGAGGAGAGGCGGATGCGACGCGAGGTCCGCGCCACCGCCAATCGTCTCGCCAATTTCGACGACGCAAACCTGCGACGCTCTGCTCGCGCTGCCGTTGCGGCTGCTGCGCGCGTCGAGCGTGCGTTGGAGATCCTCGGTGAGGACGTGCCCGATCACCTCGCGGCGGCGGGTGCACTGCGCGTCGAGCATCGGCAGGCGTCCCTCGAAGAACTCGGCCAGTTGGCCGACCCGCCGATGACCAAGGACGCCGTTGCCGGACGTATCCGTCGCCTGCTGTCCATGGCTGATCGCAAGGCCAAGGAAACGGGCATACCCGACACCGAATCCGCAGTGAATGTGGAGCTACTCGAAGAGGGGTGACCTGCCCTCCGTCAGGGTGGGCTGCGCACGTTCGGGCCACGCGCATTAGGGTATGAGTCACATCGACCGATGAACCCCACGTCCGCGTCGTGCACACACGGATTCGGAGTATGCGTGGGTCAAGTTGCACACCAGAATCATGGTCAAAGGAGCGAATTGTGACTGTCCGGGTTGGCGTAAACGGTTTCGGCCGTATCGGACGTAACTTCTTCAGGGCGGTGGATGCGCAGAAGGCGCTCGGAACCACCGATATCGAGATCGTGGCAGTCAACGACCTGACTGACAACGCGACGCTCGCTCACCTGCTGAAGTACGACTCCATCCTCGGCCGTTTGCCGTACGACGTGTCGCTCGACGGTGACGACACGATCGTCGTCGGCGATCAGCGCATCAAGGCCCTCGCACACCGTGGCCCGTTGAACGAACTTCCCTGGGGCGAGCTGGGCGTCGACGTCGTCGTCGAGTCCACCGGCATCTTCACCGACGCCGCAAAGGCCAAGGGACACCTCGAAGCCGGCGCCAAGAAGGTCATCATCTCGGCTCCGGCCAAGGGTGAAGACATCACCATCGTGATGGGCGTCAACGACGACAAGTACGACGGCAGCCAGAACATCATCTCCAACGCGTCGTGCACCACCAACTGCCTCGGCCCCATCGCCAAGGTTCTCGACGACGAGTTCGGCATCGTCAAGGGTCTGATGACCACGATCCACGCGTACACCCAGGATCAGAACCTGCAGGACGCTCCGCACGCAGACCTCCGTCGCGCCCGCGCAGCTGCCCTCAACATCGTTCCCACCGGTACCGGTGCAGCCAAGGCAATCGGCCTGGTTCTCCCGCAGTTGCTCGGCAAGCTCGACGGCTACGCACTGCGCGTGCCGATCCCCACGGGCTCGGTCACCGACCTCACCGCGAACCTGAAGAAGTCGGCCACCGCCGACGAGATCAACGCTGCGATGAAGGCTGCTGCCGAAGGACCCCTCAAGGGCATCCTGAAGTACACCGACGCACCGATCGTCTCCTCGGACATCGTCACCGACCCGCACTCGTCGATCTTCGACTCGGGTCTGACGAAGGTCATCGACGACCAGGTCAAGATCGTCTCCTGGTACGACAACGAGTGGGGCTACTCCAACCGCCTCGCCGACCTCATCGGCCTCGTCGCCAAGTCTCTCTGAGCGGAGTTTCGATAACAGTGGCAGTTCAGACGCTGAAGGATCTGCTGGACGCTGGGGTCGAGGGGCGCACCGTACTGGTGCGTTCCGACCTCAACGTCCCGTTGGATGGCGGAGAAATCACGGACCCGGGCCGCATCGTCGCGTCCGCTCCCACCCTGCGGGCACTCGCCGAGGGTGGAGCGAAGGTCATCGTGACCGCGCACCTCGGGCGCCCCGACGGTCAGCCCGATCCCAAGTTCTCCCTCGCACCGGTTGCCGCGAAGTTGGCCGAAATCCTCGGTCGCAACGTGCAACTCGCCGGTGACGTCGTGGGACAGGACGCGCTGGCTCGTTCCGAAGGACTCACCGACGGTGACGTCCTGATGCTCGAGAACATCCGTTTCGACCCTCGCGAGACCAGCAAGGACGAAGCCGAGCGGGTCAAGCTCGCCAAGGCTCTCGTCGAGCTGGTCGGTGACGACGGCGCATTCGTCTCCGACGGATTCGGTGTTGTTCACCGTAAGCAGGCGTCGGTCTTCGACGTCGCGAAGCTGCTCCCGCATTACGCCGGATACCTGGTCGGCGCCGAGGTCGAGGTGCTCGCCAAGCTCACGCAGGACGCAGCGCGTCCGTACGCGGTGGTGCTCGGTGGCTCCAAGGTCTCGGACAAGCTGGCCGTCATCGAGGCACTGGCACCGAAGGTCGACACTCTGGTGATCGGCGGCGGAATGTTCTACACGTTCCTCGCGGCTCAGGGTGTTTCCGTGGGCAATTCGCTATGCGAAGAGTCCATGATCGAGACCTGCAAGGATCTCCTCGACCGGTACGCCGACGTCATCCACATCCCTCAGGATGTTGTCGTCGCGGACTCCTTCTCGGCCGATGCCGAGTCGAAGATCGTTCCGTTCGACAAGATTCCCGACGGCTGGATGGGTCTGGACATCGGACCGGAGTCGGTCAAGCGCTTTGCCGCGATCCTGACCGGCGCCAAGACGGTGTTCTGGAACGGCCCGATGGGCGTGTTCGAGTTCCCGAAGTTCGAGGCAGGCACCCGCGGTGTCGCCGAGGCAATCGTGGAGGCAACCGAGAAGGGCGCCTTCAGCGTCGTCGGCGGCGGCGACTCCGCAGCAGCCGTTCGTCAACTCGGTATCCCGGACGAGGGCTTCTCGCACATTTCCACCGGTGGTGGCGCTTCCCTCGAGTACCTCGAGGGCAAAGAGCTGCCTGGCATCGCAGTACTGGAAGGCTGATCCGACATGGCACGTAAGCCGTTGATCGCCGGCAACTGGAAGATGAATCTGAACCACCTCGAGGCTATCGCCCTGGTGCAGAAGATCGCTTTCTCCTTGCCTGCGAAGTACTTCGACAAAGTGGACGTCACGGTCATCCCGCCGTTCACCGACATCCGAAGCGTCCAGACGCTGATCGAGGGCGACAAGCTCCTCCTCACGTACGGCGCGCAAGATGTCTCGGCTCAAGACTCGGGTGCGTTCACGGGCGAGATCAGCGGCTCCATGCTGGCCAAGCTCGGTTGCACCTTCGTCGTGGTCGGCCACTCCGAGCGTCGCACCCTTCACGGTGAGACCAACGAGACCGTCCTCGCGAAGACGAAGGCTGCTCTCAAGAACGGCCTCACGCCGATCGTGTGCATCGGCGAAGGCCTCGAGATCCGCGAAGCGGGCGAGCATGTCGCCTACAACGTCGACCAGCTCAAGGGTTCGTTGGCGGGCCTGAGCGCGGAGGAGATCTCCAAGATCGTCATTGCGTACGAACCTGTCTGGGCCATCGGCACCGGCCGTGTCGCTTCTGCCGCCGATGCACAGGAAGTGTGTGCTGCGGTACGAGCAACAGTGGCCGAACTTGCCGACGCCGAGGTCGCGGCCGGCGTTCGCGTTCTGTACGGCGGTAGCGTCAGCTCGAAGAACGTCGGAGAGATCGTCGGCCAGACCGACGTCGACGGCGCTCTTGTCGGCGGCGCGTCACTCAAGGCTGACGAGTTCGCGACACTGTCTGCGATCGCTGCAGGCGGTCCACTCCCGTGATGATCGGGTAGTGAGCTGAAACTGCTCGAGACTAAGACTGCGGGTGTGTGACCGAGTAGGTCACACACCCGCAGTTTTTTGTTCGCGAGTCAGCTCACCAGTTTGGTTTCCAGAGCGCCGACGAGTTCGGGAGCAAGCTCCAACCCGGCGGTCAGATAGTTCTCGACGGTCCCGTAGTGGTGCTCGACCTGCTCGAAGGCAGCGCCCAGGTAACTCGCGTCGACGGAAAGCAGCAACCGGATCACCTCGCCCTTGTCTGCATCTGTGGCAGCGGCGATCTTCGCGACTGTTGCATCGATGTACTCGGCCGAGTACGTGTTCGTGAGCAGGTAGTCCGCCGTGATCGTTTCGCGCGGTACACCAGCGAGTGTCTGCAGTAGTGCTGCCGCCCAACCTGTTCGGTCCTTGCCCGCCGTGCAGTGGAAGAGTTGCGGCCCCTCGGTGGTCGCCAGGGCGGCGAACAACTGCGAAAATCCGTTCCGAGTGACGGGGTCTGCGACAAAGCTGCGATTGATGTTCTGCATGAAAGCTGTTGCAGCGTCCGCTGTTCGGAGAGCCATCGCTTCGGCGTGGATGTTTCCGGACAGGATGGGAATGTGGGCGTACATCGCCGGCGCCGGCACGATGTCGGGAGTTTCGTTCGCCTCGGTTTCGGAGCGCACGTCATAGACGGCGGTCAGCCCCAGCGATTCCACGATTGCAAGATCCTCGGGCGAGGGCGTCAGTACGTTTGCACGGTAGAAGACTCCGCGGCTCATCGCCTGTCCGCTGGTCGTGACGTACCCGGGGCCGGCCACGTCGCGGAAGTTGTGAATCGAAGCCAGACGCGGTGTGTCAGGCAGGGGTGTCTCGGGCAGGGCAGTGTTGGGCAGGGCAGTGTCGGAAAGCATGGAGCCGGCCTTTCGGAGGTAGAGTCGCGTCAACTGAAAAACTACTGAATCGGTATCTCGACAGTGTGATCGATGCCACTGACCAAGAGTCGTGCCTGGCCGGGTGCAAAGTCATGTGCGAGGCGGGTATGTGGTCAGGCTATCTGCGCGCGCCTGTATGGTGTTATCGGTTGTAGTTGTCCCTATTGGATTGGTGGACGTAGACAGACATGAAACTGTTCCTGGATATCCTGCTGGTCATCACCAGCTTGCTCCTCATCGCCTTGGTGCTCCTGCATCGCGGTAAGGGCGGCGGTTTGTCGAGTCTGTTCGGTGGCGGTGTCCAGTCCAGCCTGTCCGGATCGACTGTTGTCGAGAAGAACCTCGACCGGTTGACGGTCTTCACCGCGTTGATCTGGCTCATTTCGATCGTCGGCATCGGCCTGGAGATCAAGTTCGCCTGATTCTCGGCTCATGACTTACAGCCGGTAGTTTTTCACACACGAATTTCAGACACGGAACCCCGCCTATCGAGCGGGGTTCTTTGTTTCGGTCGATAATTGTGTGATGACTGAAACCGCGTCGCATCGAGAAACACCGCGAGAGGCCACCGAGCCGCTGCGCGAAGACATCCGGCTTCTCGGCGGAATACTCGGACAAATAGTGCGAGAGCAAGCCGGCGACAATGTGTTCGATCTGGTCGAGCGAGCCCGTGTCGAGTCGTTCCGAGTCCGTCGTTCGGAGATCGATCGCGCCGAACTGGTGTCGCTGTTCGCCGAAATCAGTACGGACGACGCCATTCCCGTCATCCGGGCGTTCAGTCACTTCGCACTGCTCGCCAACCTGGCCGAGGACATCCATCGCGAGCGTCGACGGGCCATCCACGTCAATGCGGGGGAACCGCCCCGCGACAGCACTCTCGCGGCCACGTACACCAAACTTGATGCAGCCGATATCGATTCGGCCACCGTCGAAGAAGCGCTGCGGGGCGCCCTGGTCTCACCCGTCATCACCGCTCACCCGACGGAGACTCGACGCCGTACGGTGTTCGAGACGCAGAGTCGGATCACCGAGTTGATGCGATACCGCGAGCGCACGGCGCTGAGCGTCGCAGAAACCGCTGATGTCGATCTGCAATTGCGCCGTCAGATCCTGACCCTGTGGCAGACGGCTCTGATCCGGCTCAGCCGCCTCCGCATCCAGGATGAAATCGAGGTAGGCCTGCGCTACTACGACGCAGCGTTGTTCGAGGTGATTCCGAAGATCAACGCCGAGGTTCGCAAAGCTCTGCGCACTCGTTGGCCGGACGCCGGGCTCCTGCCGGAACCGATCCTGAGGCCGGGTTCGTGGATCGGCGGTGACCGAGACGGCAATCCGTACGTGACCGGCGAAATCGTCCAGCGCGCCACGTCGCGCGCTGCGGCGACTGCTCTCGAGCATCACCTCGAGGAACTCGAACATCTCGAGCGTGAACTGTCGATGTCGGCGCGGCTGGTTTCCGTCACGCCCGAACTCGATCTGCTGGCGTCTACCTCCGGCGACGACTCTGCCTTCAGGGCCGACGAGCCGTACCGTCGCGCGATTCGCGGTATCCGCGGGCGCTTGAGCGCCACAGCACTGACGGTACTGGGGGAGTTGCCCGCCCACGGGTCCGACGACGGACTCGAGGCGTACACCGACCCGGCACAGTTGCAGCGGGATCTCGGAATCATCGACACCTCGTTGCGTCGTTTCGGTGACGAGACCATCGCCGACGATCGACTCGATCGGCTCCGAGAAGCGGTGGAGGTGTTCGGCTTTCACCTGTCCGGTCTGGATATGCGGCAGAACTCCGAGGTACACGAAAGCGTCGTCGCAGAACTTCTGGCGTGGGCCGGAGTTCACCCGGACTATGCGTCCTTGCCGGAAGCCGATCGAGTCGAATTGCTGTCGGCCGAGTTGACGACGCGGCGACCACTGACTTCGCCGGACGCCGAGTTCAGCGAATTGACCACCAAGGAACTGGCCATCATGGCGGCCGGTGCCAAGGCAATGCGGGTTCTCGGAGCGGGTGCGGTACCCAACTACATCATCAGCATGTGTACCTCGGTCAGTGACATGCTCGAGGCCGCAGTGCTGCTCAAAGAGGTCGGGGTGCTCGATCCGGGCGTCGGTAGCGAGCCCTCGTGCCCGATCGGCATCGTGCCGTTGTTCGAGACGATCGAGGATCTGCAGGGCGGCGCCGACACATTGCTGGCGACGCTCGACATCCCGATCTATCGTGCGATCGTCCGTTCCCGTGGTGACAGTCAAGAAGTGATGCTCGGGTACTCCGACTCGAACAAGGACGGCGGGTACCTGGCAGCCAACTGGGCGCTGTACCGTGCCGAACTCGACCTCGTCGATGCCGCGCGTAAGAGCGGAATCAGGTTGAGGCTCTTCCACGGCCGCGGCGGAACCGTCGGACGTGGCGGCGGACCGAGTTACGAAGCGATTCTGGCTCAGCCTCCCGGTGCAGTCGCTGGTTCTCTGCGAATCACCGAGCAGGGTGAGGTGATTGCGGCCAAGTACGCCGAACCGCGTCTGGCACATCGCAACCTCGAAACACTCATCGCCGCGACTATCGAGTCGACGTTGCTCGACGTCGAAGGACTCGGCAGCGATGCCGACGCTGCCTACGCGGTACTGGACGAGCTCGCGGCCCTCGCCCGCACCGCGTACAGCGAATTGGTGCACGACACACCAGGATTCGTGCAGTACTTCGAAGCGTCGACACCGGTCGCCGAGATCGGGGCACTCAACATCGGCTCTCGTCCGGCCTCTCGCAAGCAGACCAAGGCGATCTCCGACCTGCGAGCGATTCCCTGGGTGCTCTCGTGGAGTCAGTCTCGCGTGATGCTTCCGGGTTGGTACGGAACCGGCGCCGCGTTCGAAAGATGGATAGACGGAGACGATACTCGGCTTGCCACGTTGACGGCCCTGTACGAGAAGTGGCCGTTCTTCCGAACCGTGCTCTCGAACATGGCCATGGTGATGTCGAAGTCGGATCTCGGTTTGGCGGCCCGGTACGCGGACCTCGTGCCCGACGCCGAACTGCGCGATCGAGTCTTCGGAATGATCACCGACGAGCACGAACGCACAATTCGCATGTACAAGGCAATCACGGGCAACGAGAACCTCTTTGCCGACAACTCGGGCCTCGAGCGTTCGGTCCACAACCGGTTCCCGTACCTCGAACCTCTCAACCATCTACAGGTCGAGCTGATCCGTCGGTACCGTTCCGGCGACGAGAGCGATCAGGTGCGTCGGGGTATCCAGCTGACGATGAACGGCCTGGCCACTGCGCTTCGTAACAGTGGCTAGGTAACAGCGGCTGGTTCTGCAGGTTTACCAGGGTGTGCGTGCGGCGACTCTAGAGCTGTCGCACGCACACCCAACGCTGCGCACCGGACCGAACGGGGACCGCAGTGGATCTGCAATTGGACGGACGAACTGCCGTCGTTACCGGCGCGGGAAAAGGTATCGGGTTGGCGATCACTCGGGCCCTGGTGGCCGAGGGAGTCCACGTCGTCGCGGGCTCGCGGACGCTCTCGCCGGAACTCGAATCGCTGCAGTCCGGCGGCGCCGTCACCTTTGTCGGCGTCGACCTCGCGAGTGTCGAAGGATCAACCCGACTGCTCGAGGTTGCAGCAGCGAGGGGCGGCGTCGACATCCTGGTCAACAACGTCGGCGCCGTCACCCCGAGAACGAGCGGTTTCGCGGCCATCACGGACGAAGAGTGGGCGGCGTCGTTCAATCTGACGTTCTTGTCTGCTGTACGCACTGTTCGCGCTGCGCTGCCGGAGTTGATCCGCCGAGGTGGAGGGAGCATCGTGACGATCAGTTCGGTCAACGCATTCTTACCTGACCCCACGGTGATCGACTACAGCGCCGCCAAAGCGGCATTGACCAACTTCTCGAAGTCGTTGTCGAAAGAACTGGGCGGGCAGGGGATCCGCGTCAATACCGTCAGCCCTGGCCCGGTGCAAACGGAGTTGTGGCTCGGCAAGCACGGAGTGGCCTCGACGCTGGCGAAGGCGAGTGGATCAGCCGCCGACGACATCGTCGAAAGCGCCGCGGCCGGAGCCGAGACTGGGCGGTTTACCTTCCCCGAAGAGGTTGCCGACCTGGTGTTGTTCCTCGCCAGCGATCGTGCGGGGAACGTGACAGGCGCGGATTTCGTGATCGACGGCGGTCTGATCAAGACCTTGTGATCATTGCTGCCTGAAACCTGATCATGTGCGCGACGGTCGACGACGTGATGCACAGGATCACTGCGGACGCGATGACCACCCACAGTCCCCACCCGATGGACGGTCCGGCAGTGTGCCCTGCGAACTCGGTACTACGTCGCACGATGGACGCGGCGTTTCCGACGGCAACGATCAATACCGCGATTCCGACCAAAGGGCCGGTGCAGTGATTCTTGATCTCGGGCGTGACGTCTCGAACCATGAGGGTGATCAACGCGGTCACCGCGCACAGAGCGAGGACGAGAGTGATCGCTCCGCATTCGTCGACACCACTGTGGTCCAGCGCAGAGGATGACGTCCACGGGCCGAGGCTTCCGGCGACGATCCCGGCGCACGCCCAGAGCGATCCGATGAGGCTAGGTCCGAAACGGTCGGGCATGAGGGAGGGAATTGCGCGGGTCGACGGCGTCTGAAACCCGAAGGCGCGTTGGTGATCCGGCTGATTGGGTGTGAACGTCACGCGACGGACCACCTTTCCTCCGCGGCGTCGAGCCGCCCAATCCAATGCTTTTCCGGAGTCTAAGGGCCGCCCAGTTCACTTTTGCCGAATCGAGCGAAATTGATCGAACCGGCGCTAGGGCTCGAGCAACTCGGCGTGAGAATATTCGTTGCGGCCCGCACCGACGAGGCGCTTACTGATCAAACGGCGTCGTGAACGACACTGGTTTGCCGGCGGCGCGCGCGTACGCGATCTCTCGGCGCGTGGACTCACCGATGTATCCGCGAGGGTTGACGACCAGAACCCGATCGGCGAGGTCGATCTTGCGCAGATGGAGCGCGTCGAGCAGGTTCTTCTGCTCGACAGAGACCGCCTCGTCTGCTTCAACCGGCGCGACGACGATCACGCCCGCGAACGTCAGGTCGCGGTTCGCCTCCCGCATCTCTTCAGCGAATCGCGCAGAGCCGCAGATACAGACAATCTCAGGTCGATCGGGCACGGTTCAGTCTCTCATCGACGCGAGAGCCCGCGGCCACACCAGTCTCGTCAGATATCTTCGGCAACGCACCCCAGCTGTCAGTGAACGAAGTCCAGAGCTTCCTTGATCCACGCGTTGAATTCGACGTTCGAACTCGTCCCGGTTCGGTCGACGACGATCCATCCCTTGCTCATCGGCTTACCCCGCATCTCGGGCCAGCTTGCACCCTTGTGCGTCAGAAGCTCGTCGACTCGATCGGGGTCACACCGAACCATGATGTTGCCGTGTGAGTTCGCACTGGCGGCCAGCTTCCCGTTCACCATGAAGCTCAGCCCACCGAACATCTTTACTTCCTCGACGTCGTCCTCGCCCGAGAGCGCATCGCGGATACGCTCAGCCAGCGCTTTGTCGTATGCCATGGAGGCCTCCTGGGGTGGAGTTCCAGGTTAGATCAGATGGCGCAGGTACGTGTGCGGGTCGTGAAGGAACCGCTGCCAGTTCGACACCAGATCGAGGTCCTCCCAGCTCGAGGCTCGGATTCCCCATTCTCCGATCTCGAGCAGGTTGGCGTTCGGCAGCGCCGCGATGATCGGCGAGTGCGTCGCGATCACCGCCTGCGCGCCGGATTCCACCAGCTTGCCGAGCAGCGCCGCCAGTGTCAGGGTCCCCTGGAAGGAGAGTGCGGCATCGGGTTCGTCGATGAGATAGAAGCCGCCGTCGGAGGTCCTCGACGACAGGATCTCGAGCAGCGCCTCACCGTGGGAGAGGTGATGGTAAAGCGGTTCAGGTCGCTTGGGATTGGGGTTGTCCTCCAAGTACGTGTACAAACCGTGCAGGGTTTCGTCTCGGAGGTAGTACGCCCACTTCGATGCGCCGGGACTCCGCTCGACCACAAGGTCGAGGCCGCCCGGTTCACTCGATCGAGTCTGATGCCGCGTATTGGTCGACCCGCCTTCGGCATTGAGACCGAGAACGGCGGCAAGAATTTCGATGACGGTCGACTTTCCCGCTCCGTTTTCGCCGACCAGAATGGTGACACCCGGTGGAAGTTCGAGACCGTCCTGAACGATCTGCGCAACAGCGGGTACCGTCATCGGCCAGCTGCCTACGTCAGCGCCTGACGATGTCCCGGTCTTGATGCGTCGGATGGGTTGTCTCTGCACGGCCATACGCTCTCACAGGGCTCCGACGGGAAACTGGAGCTAGTGGCGCTGCGCGAGCAATTCGACGATTCGGGCCACGAGGTCGAGAGGGATCGGTTTGTTCAGCGGGAACTTCACCGTTGATTTCGCAGCCCGGTACGGGTCGACGGACTTCTCGAACTCTGCATCACCTGCCGGGAGCGGGTACATCGAGATGTGGTTTTTCCAGCCTGCGAAGTGAATCAGGTTCTTTCCGTTCACCGTCATGGTCGGCATCTGATAGCTGATGGTCTCATCGAGGCCTGGAACCGTGTTGTGAATCGTCTCGCGGATACTCTCGAGGGCTGGTTGCACGTCGGTGGGAAACGAAGCGATGTATTCGTTGATCGTCGCGAATTCGGCCATGCGCGGATCATAATCGCGCTCCGACTCCCAATTGCGGCGACTTGGGGGACAAATGAGACCATTAGGTATGAAAAATCTGGAACCTTGGGAGTTCGCCGGCATGCTCACGCATCTGCGCGCCTACCTGACCAACGCAAGGCGCTTTCTGTGGGGGTGGTCTTACCGCGAGATAGACGGCTCGTCGGAAGATCGTTGACTAGTCACGTTCAGCGTTGGTAATGCCAGAAATCGGGGCGGCTGCCGTCCGCGTCGGTGAACCCGTATTCCGTTCCGAGTTCGCCTGAACTGACCGATCGCTGATTCCATCGCTGTCGATTCGGATCGGCAGCGATGGCCGCGATCGCACGTCCGATGAATCTTGGTGACTCGGAGCGTGCGAAATCCGCGGGCGCAGTCGGACCATCCCGCTCCGACAACAGAGCGTCACGCCAATTCGATTCGCCGACACCAAAATTGTCGAGCATCATCTCCGATCGCAGGAACCCGGGAGTGATGGCGACGGCAGTACATCCGAACGGGGCAAGTTCGTGGCCTTGCGAAAATGCGAGCCTGTTCACGGACACCTTGGCCAAGTCGTAGAACACCGAGATGCGATAGTTCGATGCGTTGTATTCGGTAGTGCCATCGGTTATTTCGGCGACCAGTCCGCCCGGCCGATCAGTCATGAGCGGCAGGAGGTGGTGCGACGTGGTGATGTGGGTGTCGATTGCCAGACGCAAGATGTGAAACCCCTTGTCCAGATCGTGTTCCCATACCGGCGTGTTCCACTCCGCCGGCCCACCCTTGAGTAATTCCGCGCCCCAGATGTCGTTGACCAAGATGTCGATATGGTGATAGTCGATTCGCAAGCGTTCGGCGAGATCAGCCACTTGTTTGCTCTTGAGATGATCGACGGCAATCGGCACGCCGACGCCACCCAGGTCGGTGACCAGCTCTGCCGTCTCTTCGATGGTCTCTCCGCGCGGATAGTCCGACTGAAGAATTCCGGCAGATGTGCTCCGGCCAGTGCAGATGACGGTTGCACCGGCCTCGCCCAAGGCCGCGGCGATTCCGCGTCCGGCGCCCCTCGTCGCCCCGGCAACTACAGCCACTCGCCCGCGAAGTGCGTCCGGATTCGGTGTCCACGACATTGTTCGATTGTTCTCGCCTGGATTGCTTCGTTCAAGAGTGAACGCGATCTGCGGAACCGAACCTTACTTCGCGGCGTCCAAGGTAGTAATCATTCGGATGAAGGAGGCAGGGGGAGAGATGAATCGTTGTGTGGGGCGCAGTGCTGGTTGGAGAAACGGAATCTCGGGATTGAGTTCCGTTCCGTCAAAAGGAAATTCGCATCGGATCCGGACTCGGCGGGTAGTCGAAAGTCGCCACGGTGAGAAAGTCGTCGACGTACCACCAAGCCGGGAATCGCCGGAAGACGATTCCCGACCGGTGTGAAATCAGATCTGTGAAATCAGATCAGGGAAGCTGCGAGGCAGCGTCCGTATCGAGGAACCAACGTGTCGCAACCAAACCGGTGGCGCCGGCGGACGGCCAGTCGTCGGCCGAAGCACCTCCGACGGCTTTGGCAACGGCCTCGGCCTTTGCAGCACCCGAGACGAGCAGCCAGACCTCTTTGGCTCGCCGAACAGCAGGCAACGTGAGGGTGATCCGCACCGGTGGCGGCTTGGGGGAGTCCGTCACCGCGACTACGAAACGCGCTTCTTCGCGAACAGCGTCGGTGTGCGGGAACAACGAGTTGACGTGTCCTTCGCCGCCCATACCGAGCAGGTGCACGTCGAACGTCGGAACCTGATTCCCGTGTGCCTGAGCGCCCAGCAGTTGTTCGTACGCCGTCGCCGCCCCGTGTGGATCACCGTCGTAGATACCGTCGGATGCGGCCATCGCATGTACCCTGTCGGGATCGACCGGCACATGATCGAGAAGCGCCTCACGTGCTTGCACTTCGTTCCGCTCGGGATCGCCGGACGGCAGGAACCGTTCGTCGCCCCAGTACAGATCGATCTGCGACCAGTCGATGTCGCCGGTAGCTTCACGCAACTTCTCGAGAAGTGCGATGCCGGTTCCACCGCCAGTCAGCACGATGGACGCAAACCCGCGAGCCTTCTGGGCATCGACGATGGTCGTGACCAGGCGTGCGGCGGCAGCGTCGACAAGTTGGCCGGCGTCGGAAAACTTCTCCACGACAACATCACTCATAGGTCACCTTCTCCAATCCGGCCAGAGCTTCCTCGTAGATCTCGTCCGGATCGAGCCGACGCAATTCCTCGGCGAGGCAATCGCGTGTCTCTCGACGACCCAGAGAAACCAGCGCGTCAGGCTGACCGGTGCGGATCAACGTAGCGGTCGTGCCCTCCTGAGGACGACTGATGGAGATGCTGCGAGTCTCGAGCTTCAACTCGACCGTCAGCTCACCCGTACGCCGAATGACCGGACCGTCGATCTTGGCCGCCAACCAACCGGCGAGAATATCCAGTGCCGGTTCGGTTTTGAGACCGGAGACCACCGCTGAGGTGATCTTCTCGTGCGGCGGCTGATCGAGAGCCGATGCGAGGAGCGCGCGCCAGTAGGTGACGCGACTCCAGGCGAGATCGGTATCGCCGGCGGTGTACGACGCGAGTCGCCCCTTGATGGTGGCGGTCGGATCGGGGGTGCCGGTGGCATCGGTGATACGCCGTATCGCGAGCTTCCCGACGGGGTCCTTCGCCGGAATCTCGGGTGCCTCGAGGGGCCACCACGCGACTACCGGGGTGTCGGGGAGCAGGAACGGGATGACGACGCTGCTCTCGTGATCCGCAAGCGGACCGTAGAGACGCAACACGACAACCTCCGAGGCGCCGGCGTCCCCGCCGACACGGATCTGAGCATCGAGCCTGGGCTCACTCTGCTCGTCGCCACGCAGAAGCACGATGACGCGGCAAGGGTGCTCGCGGCTTGCTTCGTTGGCGGCCTCGATGGCTTCCTCGGCATTCCCGGTGTCCCTGGTGCAGACGACGAGCGTCAGCACTCGCCCCAAGGTGACAGCGCCGCCGGTCTTACGCACCTCGACCAGTTTCTTGCTGACCTGGACCGTGGTGGTGGAGGGCAAATCGAGAATCACTAGGGTCGCCTCCATTCGCGTCCGGTGCGTTGCATCATTTCGTCCGCAGACGGTGGTCCCCACGTTCCAGCCTCGTAGGGTTCCGGCTTGCCGCCGGCTGCCCAGTGTTCGAGGACGGGATCGAGGATTTCCCAAGACAATTCGACTTCGGCGTTGACCGGGAAGAGTGACGGCTCACCGAGCAACACGTCGAGAATGAGTCGCTCGTACGCCTCCGGAGACGACTCGGTGAAAGCCTGGCCGTACGAGAAGTCCATGTTGACGTCACGGACTTCCATGCTCGATCCGGGAACCTTCGAACCGAACCGCATGGTGACGCCCTCGTCGGGCTGCACGCGGATGACCAGAGCGTTCTGGCCGAGGTCTTCGGTCATCGTCTTGTCGAACGGTAGGTGCGGTGCACGTTTGAACACCACCGCGATCTCGGTGACGCGACGGCCCAGTCGTTTGCCCGTGCGCAGGTAGAACGGCACACCCGCCCAGCGGCGGGTGTCGACCTCGAGGGTGATGGCGGCAAAGGTCTCCGTGATGGAGTCCGCTGCGAAGCCGTCTTCTTCGAGGAGCCCGACCACCGGCAGCCCACCCTGCCAGCCGCCCGCGTACTGGCCGCGGGCGGTGGTCTCGTCGAGGGGCTCGGCAAGGCGAGTAGCCGAGAGGACCTTGATCTTCTCCGCCTGCAGATTGAGCGGCTCGAAGCTGATGGGTTCTTCCATCGCCGTGAACGCGAGCAACTGCAGCAGGTGGTTCTGGATCACGTCACGGGCCGCGCCGATGCCGTCGTAGTACCCGGCGCGTCCACCGAGGCCGATGTCCTCGGCCATCGTGATCTGAACGTGGTCGACGTAGTGCGCGTTCCAGATCGGATCGAACAACTGGTTCGCGAAGCGCAGAGCCAGAATGTTCTGGACGGTTTCCTTACCGAGGTAGTGGTCGATACGGAAGACCGTGTCCTCGGGGAACACCTTGTTGACGACGGCGTTCAGTTCGCGAGCGCTCTCGAGGTCGTGGCCGAACGGCTTCTCGATGACGACTCGTCGCCACTGACCGTCCTCGGCCTGCGCGAGGCCCGACGCCGACAGTTGCTCGAGCACCTGAGGAAACGCGTTGGGCGGAATCGCAAGGTAGAAACCGTGATTGCCGCCGATACCACGTTCGTTGTCGAGCGTGGCCAACGTGTCGGACAGGTTCTGGAAGGCCTCGGCCTCGTCGAAACTGCCCTCCACGAACCGGATACCTTCAGCGAGCCTCTCCCAGACGTCCTGACGGAACTTGGTGCGAGCACCGTCCTTGACTGCTTCGAGGACGACGTTCGCGAAGTCCTCGTCCGTCCAGTCACGCCGGGCAAACCCGACCAGAGCGAATCCGGGCGGCAACAGTCCACGGTTGGCGAGGTCGTAGATGGCGGGCATGAGCTTGCGCCTGGCAAGGTCGCCGGTAACACCGAAAATCACCAGGGCGCAGGGCCCCGCAATGTGCGGAAGCCGTTTGTCGGTGCTGTCCCGAAGGGGATTCACCCAATCTGATGCCGCCGCGGAATCGCTCACAGGCTCAGCTCTTCTGGGTTGCTGCGCGGAGCTGCTCGGCGGTTGCGTCGAGCAACTCGTTCCAGGACACCTCGAACTTGTCGACGCCCTCAGTCTCGAGGACCTTGAACACGTCCGCAAGATCGATGCCGACTGCAGCGAGCTGATCGAAGACCGCCTGTGACTCCTGAGCGGTGCCCGAGATCGTGTCGCCGGTGATCTCGCCGTGGTCGGCGAGAGCGTCGAGCGTCTTCTCCGGCATGGTGTTGACCGTGTTCGGCGCAACCAACTCGGTGACGTAGAGCGTGTCGGGGTAATCCGGGTTCTTCACGCCGGTCGACGCCCACAGCGGACGCTGAGCCTTGGCGCCGTCGGCCAGAAGAGCCTGGAAGCGCGGCTGCACCTCGAAGATCTGCTGGTACGCGTTGTACGCCAGACGCGCGTTTGCGAGTGCAGCCTTGCCACGAAGCTCGAGGGCTTCCGGCGTGCCGATTGCCGTGAGGCGGTTGTCGATCTCGGAATCCACGCGGGAGACGAAGAACGAGGCGACCGACTCGATGGACGAGATGTCGCGGCCGGCAGCCTTGGCGGTGTCCAGACCTTCCAGGTATGCGCCCATGACAGCTTCGTAGCGCTCGACCGAGAAGATCAAGGTGACGTTGACGCTGATGCCCTCACCGATCACCTTGGCGATGGCGGGAATGCCTGCCAGCGTCGCGGGGATCTTGATCAGGACGTTCGGACGATCGACGATCTTGTGCAGCTCGATCGCCTGCGCGACGGTGGCGTCGGTGTCGTGAGCCAGGCGAGGATCGACTTCGATGGACACGCGGCCGTCGACGCCGTTCGACGCCTCGAACTGCGGAGCCAGGATGTCGCACGCAGCACGCACGTCGTCGGTGGTCACCGCGGTGATGGTGGCGTCGACATCGGCGCCGCGCTGTGCGAGCTCACGGACCTGAGCGTCGTACGCCGATCCCTTGGACAGTGCCGCCTGGAAGATCGACGGGTTGGTCGTGACACCCACGATCGACTTCGTGTCGATGAGGTTCTGCAGGTTGCCGGACTGGATGCGATCCCGCGAGAGGTCGTCGAGCCAGATGGAAACGCCTGCAGCGGAGAGCTTTTCGGTATTCACGTTCTGTGTCATCGAGATCATCCCTTCACAGCTGCGAGGGAGCGCTGCGCGGCTTCGACAGTCGCGTCGGCAGTGATGCCGAACTCCCGGAACAAGGTCTTGTAATCGGCGGAAGCGCCGTAGTGCTCGAGCGAGACGGCCTGACCGGCGTCGCCGAGGATGCGCCACCACGGCATCGCGATGCCGGCTTCGACGGACACACGCGCGCGCACGGCGGGCGGAATGACCTCGTCGCGGTACGCCTGATCCTGCTCGAGGAACCAATCGAGGCACGGCACGGAAACGACGCGGGTTGCGACGCCCTGAGCTTCGAGGGTTTCGCGAGCCTCGGTGGCCAGATGCAGTTCGGAACCGGTCGCCAGCAAGATGACCTCGGGCGAACCGTTGGCTGCGTCGACGAGGACGTAAGCGCCGCGCTTGACACCCTCGGCAGCCTTCTCCTTGGTGCCTTCGAGAACCGGGATGTCCTGGCGCGTGAGTGCCAGAGCCGTCGGGCCCGTCTTGTTCTCGAGTGCTGCCTGCCATGCGAAAGAGGTCTCGTTGGCGTCACCCGGGCGGACGACGGCGAGGTTCGGGATCGCACGAAGAGCAGCGAGGTGCTCGACCGGCTGGTGGGTCGGGCCGTCTTCGCCGAGACCGATGGAGTCGTGGGTCCAGACGTAGGTGACGGCAGTCTTCATCAGTGCGGCCAGGCGAACCGCCGGACGCATGTAGTCGGAGAAGACCATGAAGGTTCCGCCGTACGGGCGGGTGGGTCCGTGAAGCGCGATGCCGTTGAGGATCGAGCCCATCGCGTGCTCGCGGATGCCGAAGTGGAGCGTGCGGCCGTACGGCTGCGCATTCCAGTCGTTGGTGGAGATGGAGAACGGGCCGAACGAATCTGCGCCCTTGATGGTGGTGTTGTTGCTGCCGGCGAGGTCGGCGGAGCCGCCCCACAGCTCGTGCAGGATCGGTCCGAGCGCGTTGAGTGCCGAACCGGAGGCCTTGCGAGTCGCAACGCCCTTGGCGTCGGCCTCGTAGGTCGGGAGAGCGTCGGCCCAGCCGGCAGGGAACTCACCGGCGAACAGGCGGTCGAAGAGTTCCTTGCGCTCGGTCTCACGTGCAGCCCACGCGTCGAACTCGACCTGCCATGCCTTGCGTGCGTCGGCGCCGCGGGAGACGACCTCACGGGCGTGAGCCAGAGCGTCGGCGTCGACGTCGAAGGACTTGGCCGGATCGAAGCCGAGGGCTTCCTTGACCGCTGCAACTTCGTCGGCACCGAGAGCGGAGCCGTGGACGTCGCCGGTGTTCATCTTCTTCGGAGCCGGGAAACCGATGATGGTGCGGAGCAAGATGATGGACGGACGATCGACGACGGCCTTGGCCGCGGCAACCGCGTCGAGGATGCCGGAGACGTTCTCGCCACCTTCGACGTGCTGAACGTGCCAGCCGTATGCCTCGTATCGCTTTCCGACGTCTTCGCCGAGAGCGATGGTGGTGTCGTGCTCGATGGAGATCTTGTTATCGTCGTAGAAGACGATGAGGTTGCCCAGTTCCTGGACACCGGCGAGAGACGAGGCCTCGGACGTAACGCCTTCTTCGATGTCACCGTCGGACGCGATCACGTAGATGTGATGGTCGAAGGGGGAGGAGCCGACCGGGGTCTCCGGATCGAACAGCCCGCGCTCACGACGCGCAGCCATCGCCATGCCGACTGCGGACGCAAGGCCCTGGCCCAGCGGACCGGTGGTCATCTCGACGCCGACGGTGTGGCCGACCTCGGGGTGGCCGGGGGTCAGTGCGCCCCACGTGCGGAGAGCTTCGAGGTCAGCGAGCTCGAGACCGTAGCCCGACAGGTAGAGCTGGGTGTACAGCGTCAAGGATGAATGGCCACAGGAGAGAACGAAGCGGTCACGGCCGACCCATTCTGCGTCCGAAGGATCGTGGCGCATGACGCGCTGGAAGAGGGTGTATGCCAACGGCGCCAAGCTCATTGCAGTTCCGGGATGGCCGTTGCCGACCTTCTGAACCGCGTCGGCGGCGAGCACGCGGGCGGTATCGACAGCCTTGGTGTCCAGGTCGGTCCAGTCCGAGGGGTGGACGGGTTGCGTGAGGACGTGGATCTCGTCTGTGATCGACACTGGCAGATGTCTCCTGACATGGTGTACGTGGATTGCGAGGGTGGGGTGTCCCTCCACTGCGTAACCCAGCCTAATGGTCCTGGCTGTCCGGGTCGATTCGGTTCCTCAATGGCTGCGGTCTACCATCGTTCGTAGTAGAGAACAGTGTCAGCAGTGTGTCGTGAAGAGTTAGTGCGGTAACGCGTGGTGCAAGGAGAGAACGTGCGGACAGGGCAACAGCCGAGCGGACATGGCTTCGGCAGCCCAGGTGCCGCCCCGCGGGCGACCAATACCGATACGGTGTGGGGTCGCGCAACGGGCAAGGTTCTGGCTTATATCGCGCTCACGAAGCCGCGAGTGATCGAATTGCTGTTGGTGGCAACCATTCCGGCAATGCTGCTGGCCGATCGCGGAACAGTCGACATCGTTCTGATCCTCAGCACCCTCTTCGGTGGCTGGATGGGCGCGGCGAGTGCGAACTCGCTCAACTGCGTCGTCGACGCCGACATCGACAAGGTCATGAAGCGCACGGCGAAGCGTCCGCTGGCCCGCGAGGCGGTGCCGACGCGCAACGCGCTCGTCTTCGGGCTCCTTCTCGGACTCGCGTCGTTCCTGTGGCTGTGGTGGCGAGCCAACCTCTTGGCCGGCATCCTCGTCGTGATCACGATCGCGTTTTACGTCCTCATCTACACGATGGTTCTCAAGCGTCGTACCTGGCAGAACGTCATCTGGGGTGGCGCAGCCGGATGTATGCCCGTCCTCGTGGGCTGGGCAGCTGTCACCGGTTCGCTGAGCTGGCAGCCCGTCGTGCTGTTCCTGATCATCTTCTTCTGGACGCCGCCGCACACCTGGGCGCTGGCGATGCGATACAAAGAGGACTACAAAGCTGCCGGTGTTCCCATGCTTCCGGTGATCGCCACCGAAGAGCACGTCACCAAGCAGATTCTGTTCTACAGCTGGGCAATGGTCGTCACGACGCTTGTCCTCGTCCCCGCATCGGGAGTCATCTACGCCGCCATCACCATCGTTGCCGGTGCGTGGTTCCTGCTCATGGCACATCAGCTGTACCGCAGCGTTCGCGGTGGTGCTCAGGTCAAACCGCTCCGCCTGTTCCTGCAGTCCAACAACTATCTTGCGATCGTGTTCGTCGGCCTCGCTGTCGACTCGGTTCTCGGACTGCAGACGATCAGCGACATGCTGAGCTGATTCTGCTGTGCGCCTTTATTAACCGCGGGCGGTTAATAAAGGCGCACAGCACTTCGCTAGGGAATCAGAACGATCGACCCGGTCGTTGCTCGACCTTCCAGATCCCGATGCGCTGTTGCCGCATCGGCGAGGGGATACTCGGCGCCGACGCGAATTTCGAGTTTCCCGGCCGCAATGGCGTCGAAGACATCGCCGGCACGCCAGGTCAGTTCCTCTCGAGTGCGAATGTGATGCGCGAGCGTCGGACGCGTCAGGAACAGCGAACCCGACGAATTGAGCCGCTGCGGGTCGACAGGCGGAACCGGTCCACTGGCCGCACCGAACAAAGCGACCGTGCCGCGGATGCGCACGGAAGCCAAGCTCGAATCAAAAGTTGCCGCACCGACGCCGTCGTATGCCGCCGCTACTCCTTCGCCGCCGGTCAACTCCCGGACTCGCGCTGCGATGTCCTCGTCGTACCGCAGGACCTCCGCGGCGCCCGCGCCACGCGAGAGTTCTTCCTTTGCATCCGATGACACAGTCGTGATGACCTTCGCCCCGAGGCTGACGGCCATCTGCGTCAGGATCAACCCGACGCCGCCCGCGCCTGCGTGCACGAGCACGGTGTCGCCGCTCTGGATCGGATACGTCGACTTCGCGAGGTAGTGCGCCGTCATCCCCTGCAGGAGCGCCGACGCTGCGGCCGATGCCGGGACACCGTCAGGCACTTTCACTGCGACTGCGGCGGGAACAGCCACCTTCTCGGCATAGCTGCCAGTGGCAGCGGCCCACGCGACCCGGTCGCCCACGGAGAATTCGTTGACGTCGGAGCCGACAGCTTCGACGACACCGCTGCCCTCGTCGCCGGGAATGTAGGGGAGCGGACGCTTGTACTGGCCCATTCGGAAGTACGTGTCGATGAAATTGATGCCGATCGCTTCGGTCTTGACGAGTAGATCGCCTGGGCCTGGTGTCGGTTCGGGTTGTTCGGTCAGAGTCAGAACCTCTGGTCCGCCGGTTTCGGTCACGTAGATGGCTCGCATGGTTTCTGTTCTACACCCGAGGCGGCCGACGCTCAGTCCATGCCTGGTGTCGCTTCCGGGCTACCGACCAGTATTGTCGAGTCATGAGCACCGATACTGAGAAGTCGGACGCCACCCCGTCCGCGCCGGAACTGCCGAAGTCCACGGTGAACGCCATCACCAAGTTCGTCGCCGAGCACGGCGGCTCCGCCAGCGCCGTCATCCAGCCGGTCGGCCTGGCCGGCGTTCGCATCACCCTCGTAGGTGCCGACGGCATCCTCGGTGATCAGGTCGTCGAGGACCTCGCCACGGCAAACGCGGTCGTCGCGTCCTTCGACAACGTCACCGTCGCCGAGTGGGAGCGCGAACTGACGAGCATCGTCACCCCGCAGGAAGGCCATTTCAAGAAGATGGCCGGTTGGGTCGCCAACCAGACTCGGTTCCCGAAAGCTCGCAACGAATCCTGAAATGACGTGTGGGGCGTAGGAACACCTTTTGGTGTTCCTACGCCCCACACGTGTCTTGAAGCGTCAGACAGCTGGTATCGGCGAATTGGTCGGCGTGTACTGGCGGGTCTTACCCGCAGCCCAAACTGCTGCGGTCGCAGCCGTGCACAGTCCTGCACCGGCGACGTGCATGATCACCAGAACTTCCGGCACATCGGTGAAGTACTGCACGACACCGATGAGCGACTGCGCGAGGATCAGTCCCAGCAGGACCTTCAGACAGATCTTCACGGCTGCGGATGTCCCGACCGCATACAGGCCGAAGGTCAGACCCACGACCAGCGCGAGATATCCGACCAGAAGCTGTGAGTGCAGATGGACGAGCGTCACGATCTCGATCTCCAGGCGAGGCACCGTCCGGTCCAGTCCCTTGTCGCCGGCGTGCGGGCCTGCGCCCGTTACGAGAGTTCCAGCGACCAAAACGCCGGCGAGCGCGACACCTGACAGCGCGGTAAGCCAGCGCAACGGCTTCGGCATCACGACCAGAGTGGTTGCTTCGTCGGGTTCCGCGATCTTCGCGTACATCACCGTGGCAACCCAGACCATCAGCATCGACGCAACCAGGTGAATG
The DNA here is from genome assembly GCF_027583855.1 of Rhodococcus sp. BH5. NCBI lineage: Bacteria > Bacillati > Actinomycetota > Actinomycetes > Mycobacteriales > Nocardiaceae > Rhodococcus > Rhodococcus sp. BH5. The sequence continues at coordinate 278,443 of NZ_JAJHVW010000001.1, read as the reverse complement.
GCGACCGTCCACCACAGCAAGCCTGTGAGGACGGTGATACCGCCGATCACTGCCTGAACGACAGTGCCGAGCGGCATCATCCAGGCGTAGACAAGCACCTCTTTGCGTCGGCGAGCGCGAGTCACCGCAAGCACGATCGCAGCGGCGACGATGACGACCAGGAAGGTCAGCAGGCGGTTGCCGAACTCGACGGCTTGGTGAATCACCGCGACCTGTCCGTGGCCGACCGGGACGAAGCTACCGGGGAAGCACTGCGGCCACGTCGGGCAACCGAGTCCCGAGTCCGTCACGCGCACCACCGCGCCGGTGACAGCGATGCCGCCCTGCGTCAGGATCACGATGAACGCGATGATCTTCTGCGTTTTCAGCGAGGGGAGAGGTAGTCGATCCACCAAGCGTAAAAATCCGGCATACACACGATTCACCACGCCAACGATCGTAGTTCCCCATCAACTACACAGTGTCGTTGGGGCCAGCTCGCTCCGCGCCTGCCCCGCGTCGTTGGGGCCAGCTCGCTCCGCGCCTGCCCCGACTCGACGAGACCAGAACTGCGCAGCCGTGGGGCCAGCTCGCGTCAGTTCGCGCGAACTCGCACGATTCCCGAGATCGTTCCCTGGAAGTACTCGCCCGACTCGGTGATGAGTGCAGACATCTGAAGGGTGTCGTTGAGGATCGTCGACGGCAGCGGAGTCGAACCGATCTGCGACCCGTCCTTCGAGTCGATCACCGCGAAGGAGTAATCGTCCAGCGGAGAGGTGTTCGGAGCACCGTCCCGTGTCACCGTGTAAATCGAGCCGTCAGCCGTCGAGAGGTGGGGTACCGCGGAGCTACGAATCGTGTTGTCCCACACGACATGGCAGCCGACCGGATCGATGTCGACGCGGGTCATTCCGCCGTTGAAGGGTGCCGTGGCGGGGACCGCTGGACCGGCACCTTCAGGAGTCGTGGGGTACGGGTATCCGTAAGTGCCGGCGACGTAGACGGAATGACCGATGCCGACGGGGGAGTTCTCGCTGCCGCTCGGTGAGCCGTCCTGGCTGGCAGCGGACAACACCGGCTGCGTGCACACCTCGGCGCCCGTGTCAGCGCGATAGACATGCAAGCTCACTGTCGGGTGGGCGTTGTCGACGATGGTCAAGAAATCGCTGCCCGTCGACGGGCCGAAGTATGTCGGCGTCGATCCGGTTCCCCAGCTGAGCTGACCCGGATTACGGGCCGGCCCGCGGTCGTACGGCTGACGCCAGTCGATGACGACCTCGTCGCCATTTCGCTTCAGTTGGTAGAGCGCGTGGGTCGTTGCGACGGCAGTGCCCGTCGGGGAGGTGGAGATGCTGTTCTGCACCTGTTCACCTTCGGGGAGCGCAATGCTGTGCGCGATTCGATCCGCGCCGACGTACCCGACGGTGCCGTGCCCGGTGGCGAACCAGACATTGCCTTCCCAGTCCGGAGCGAGGCCGGTGACGTTGTCGTCGGCGGCAACCGCACCACTGAGATCGATGACATCCGCGAGTTCCAGCCGCCAACTGCCGTCCGGATTCTGCGCATGGGAAATGCGGACCAGTTGACGGTTTCCGTCGACGGCGACGAGACGGTTCTCGTTGTCGAGGTAGGCGTAGACGCCGCCGAGCAGACTGCCCTTCGCGAGCGGCAGTTGTGCTACGGATCTACCCAACGGCGTGGCGTCGGCCTTCGGATCGATCAAATGGATGGTCGGGATCTGGCCGATCATCGTCGTGCAGAGCGAGACGACCATGCCGTCGGAACCCTGGAGGACCGTCGGGCAGGCGGCCATCATCGGGAAAGCAGTCACCTCGTGGGGGCCGGTTCCTGGACCGGGCAGCGGCGTGACGTCGGACGAGCCCGCGTCACCGTGCATGGTGGAAGTACCGACGGGACCGAGGTACGGATTTGCAGGTGCGAGTGGACCGGACACCGAAGGGGTCGCCGTTGCGGGTCCGGCACACAACATGACTGTTGCGGCCACACAGCCGACGATCTGAGCTGTCCGTCGTGTACTCACGTGAACTTGAACCACCTTGCTGCGCAAACTCCGGCCACTGCGGCCCAGATGAGAAGTACGAGAATCGAGAACCAGTCCATCGAGGTGTCGAGGGCCGCTTCGAGTGCGTGTGCGAGAGCGCCGGACGGAACAATGCGGACCAGCGTGTGGACGGCGGTCGGGAGTTCACCGCTGGCGAAGACCACACTGCCGATGCCCACCATGATGAACCACAGGATGTTGGCGAGAGCGAGAACGATCTCTGCTCGCAAAGTACCGCCGAGCAGTAGGCCAAGCGCTGCAAATGTGACAGTACCGATGGCAATGACCACTGCGCCGAGTACAAGTTCGACGAATGACGGACGCCATCCCAACGCCAAACCGATAGCGCCGAGCAAGAGTGACTGCAGAGCCACGACGATGATGACGGCAGCGCTCTTGCCTGCGATGATTCCCCACCGCGGTAGCGGCGTTGCACCGAGTCGCTTGAGCGCGCCGTATCGGCGGTCGAATCCGACGGCGATGGCCTGTCCGGTGAACGCCGTCGACATCACGGCAACCATCATGACACCAGGGAGCACGGTATCGACCCGAGAATCGCCCAAATCGCCGATCGGAAGTAGACACAGTCCGATGAGCAGGGTGATCGGGATGAACATGGTGAGCAACAATTGCTCACCGTTGCGGAGCAGAAGAGTCAGCTCCAGTTTGGTCTGCGCCGCCAGCATCTTGGCCGCCGAATTGGGGCGGGGATCCGGCGAGAAGGTGCCTGGCTCGAAGCGGTTCTCGGCGAGCCGTCGGTCTCTGGCAACGCTGATGGGACTGCTCTGGCCGTTCGACGCTGTTTCGTTCATGACCTTGATCTCCGTCATCCCCTCAGTTCCCGGCCCGTCAATTCGAGGAAGACGTCTTCCAGACTCCGTTGATCGACGCGAATGTCGTTGATCAGCACGTCCTGATCGGCACACCACGTTGCGACAGTCGCCACGGTTGCCGGATCGATTGCACCTTCGACGACATAGGTGCCGGGGTTGGATTCCTCGATGCGGAACCCGGCGAGTGAACCGGCCAGCGAATCGAGGCTCAAACCGGGAACCGTCGTCAGACGGAGTTGTCCTTCGGCGCCCTTGCTGGTGACCTCCGCCGGCGTTCCCGACGCGACGATCTTGCCGTGGTCGATGATGACCAGTTCGTCGGCGAGCGCTTCGGCCTCGTCCATGAGGTGTGTGGTGAGCAGGACGCTCACGCCGTCGCGTCGCAGAGCGTCGATGAGTTCCCACACGAGTAGACGTGCCTGAGCGTCGAGGCCGGCGGTGGGTTCGTCCAGAAATACCAATTCGGGACGGCCGACCAGCGCGCACGCCAATGACAGTCGTTGCTGCTGGCCTCCGGAGAGGCGGCGGTACGGGGTCTTGCGCGCATCGGTGAGGCCGAGTTTGGAAAGGAGCCAGGCGGGATCGAGCGGGTCGGCCGAGTATGCGGCCACAAGGTCGAGCATTTCCCCGGCCTTGGACCCGGGGTACGCGCCGCCGCCCTGCAGCATGACGCCGATTCGCGAGCGGACTTCACCGGAGTCGGCGATGGGGTCGAGACCGAGCACTCGAACCGTGCCGGCATCGGGGGTGACAAAACCTTCGCACATTTCGACGGTGGTCGTCTTACCGGCTCCGTTGGGGCCGAGCAGGGCAACGACCTGGGCCGTCTCGACAGTGAGATCGATACCGTCGACGGCTCGAACACCGTCGAAGGACTTGACGACACCCTGGATCTGTACCGCCGGCGTCGACGATCTGGAGGCTCTCGAGGTCACGGGGAATCAGCGTAAGCCCCCGCCGAGTTGTCTTCGTCTACCGGTCCGCCTTTCGTGATCTCCGCTACTGGCTTGTCGCTACGCCAGGGGAGTGAATTGCGGGTGAAGACGATGAGCGTTCCGGCGGTGAGGATGGTCGCGATGACGGCCTGCACGATCATGAACGGAAGGTATTCGGCGCCGTTGGACATCAACATGACGCTGACGATCGAGGTGAAGACGACGGCAGGGATGCGGAAAATCGGTGCGGTGGCCCACGCCGCCAACGGAAGGATCGCCCACAGCAGGTACCACGGCTGAACGACGGGGAACAGGAGAACGATCGCTCCGAGTGCGATACCGAGTCCACCGACCGGGTGTATGCGGCCCATGTACACCGAGATCATCATCCGTGCGGTGACGAGCATGGCGACGAGAGTTGCGATGGGCCGCGTGATCGTGAGGATCGCCGTCGTGTGATCGCCGAGTCCGAGCAGTACGCCTGCCAATCCCGTGCCGACGCCCAGGAGCGTCGGGATGGACATCCAACTCCGGACTGCCGTGGCGGTGTCGAGGGTGTTGATCCAACCCATACCGAGCCCACTGGCCACGCTGATGACAAACGTGACGACAGCGGCAACGATGCCCAGGAGAATCGCGGCTCCCGCCAGGGCTTTCCAGGTTCCACCCCAACGCCGGGCCAAAGCCATGCCGACAAATCCCAGTGCAAGCAAGGACGGAATTTTGACGGTCGACGACAAGGCGATCAAACCTGATCCCGCAACGAGATAGAACAGCGCTCGCCCACGGATGGGCCCGGACCCTTCGACTGCGCGAAGAGCGATCTCGATTCCGGCGAGCATCAACCCGAGCATGAGTGCTTCGTTGTGGATGCCGGCCACCAAGTGGAAGAGCAACAGCGGGTTCGCGGCACCGAGCCAGAGCGAACTGACGGCAGAGACACCGCATCGCTTGGCCAGTCGCGGTATCGCCCACACGATGAGCGCGACGCCGGCCAATGCGAGCAAGCGGTGCAAGAAGATTCCGGCCACGATGTTGTCGCCGGTCAGTGAGCTGATCCCGCGTCCCAGCCACAGGAAGAACGGTCCGTACGGAGCCGGGGTGTCGCGCCAGATCGTCGGAACCGTGCGGGTGAGAACGTGGTCGACGCCCAGTGCCGCCTTGGGGCCGATGGCGTACGGATCGAGTCCACGGGCCGCGATTTCGCTTTGAGCCAGATACGAGTAGACGTCGCGGCTGAACATCGGCGGTGCGACCGAGAGCGGCAGGATCCACAGCAGGAGTGTGCGGTCCAACTGGGAACGGGTCATGCGCCGCGGTGCGCCGGAACGGCTGCGTATGTCCCCGACTGCAAATCGGCCCATCATCAGCCAGGCCAGAACGACGAGCACGGTTCCGGTCATCGTCATGGTGAGTGAGACCGTCGGCATACGTCCGGGAAGGCTGAGGACTCGAAGTCCTGCGGTCGGATTCTGCAGGACGGGTTGTGCGCCGGCGCCGAGCGCTCCGACTGCCATCAAGACCGCGCCGGTTGCGCCGAATCGGCGAATCCCTCGCAGTTGTGCGGTTTCCTTCGCGTTCAGGCCCGGGCGCTCGTCCTCGTCGCCGTGCAGCACCGCGGCCATACTCTGCCGGGGAGCGGATCCGAAAGGTCGAACGCCGATTGTGGAAAGCGCGAGTGCCTTGGGTTTTTCCAGCAGGATCGCGCGCGCCGATCGCGCGGTCGTCGTCTTCTCGGGGGTCTGCGGCACACCAGGCAGCGTAGCGGCTCCATCCAGCCGGACAGACAAGCACAAACAACGTACGTTGTCCGGATATTCCCGAATGTAATGCAGGTTGCCCTTAGTAGACCTGCGAAAAGAATTCCGTCACACTTGTGTTGTGAAAAGAAATGCGTCAGACCCTCGAAGCAAGGAAGTTGCAGGTCAGCCCACTGTAGCGACCTCGCCTAGTGCTGCCGCAAATCCGGTGACGGTGAGCGTCGAAGGCCAGACCCGGGCCGCAGTGGTCAAGCTGCTACTCGAAGAAGGCCCCATTACCGCCTCCGAAATCGGCACGCGCCTCGGTTTGAGTGCCGCAGGTGTCCGACGTCACTTGGACGCTTTGATCGAGTCCGGCGAAGCCCGAACCGCTTCGGCGGCGTCGCTGCGTCAGCGTGGACGAGGTCGTCCCGCCAAGCAGTTCCAGATCACCGCGACCGGCCGAGGCCGCCTCGGCCACACCTACGACGATCTGGCGGGAGCCGCGATGCGGCAACTCCGTGAAATCGGCGGAGACGCGGCAATCGAGGAGTTCGCCAAGCGTCGGGTTCAGGCGATCGTCGGAGACGTCGAACCGGCTGATCCGACAGATGTCGACAACGTCGAGGCGACAGCGGACGCAATCGCCGAAGCCTTCAACGCGGTGGGGTTCGCAGCGTCGACCCGGCCGGTCGGCAACGGCGTGCAGATCTGCCAACACCATTGCCCGGTTTCCCATGTGGCAGAAGAGTTTCCGGAACTGTGCGAGGCAGAGCAGCAAGCATTCCGGCAATTGCTCGGGACTCATGTTCAGCGTCTGGCGACCATCGCCAACGGTGACTGCGCCTGCACGACGCACGTTCCCCTCGTGTCCACCGGGAGTAGATGACCGGACCAGAGTGTTTTACAGAGCGTTGCCACCGTGCAGCGTTCGAATAGAGATTTTTCAGCTAGTTCTTCAAAGTCAGAACTGCTCGACCACAGCGACCAGCCCTCGCTGAAACCGAGCAGCCGTCAAGAAACAAGACTCCGGAAGGAGCTCGCATGACCGTCACATCAGACCAGGCGACTACCACTGCGGCAGCAGGCACCGAGCCGCTCACGCAGGAAGAGACCATCGCGTCCCTCGGTCATTACGGCTACGGCTGGTCCGATTCCGACGAAGCCGGAGCCAGCGCGCAGCGCGGGTTGTCCGAGGCTGTCGTGCGGGACATCTCCGCCAAGAAGAGCGAGCCCGAGTGGATGCTCGACATCCGCCTCAAGGCGCTGCGCACCTTCGACAAGAAGCCGATGCCGAACTGGGGCAGCGACCTCGAAGGTATTCACTTCGACAACATCAAGTACTTCGTCCGGTCCAGCGAGAAGCAGGCCGAGTCGTGGGAAGACCTGCCCGAGGACATCAAGAACACGTACGACAAGCTCGGCATCCCCGAGGCGGAGAAGCAGCGCCTCGTTGCCGGCGTCGCAGCTCAGTACGAGTCCGAGGTCGTCTACCACTCGATCCGTGAGGACCTCGAGGAGCAGGGCGTCATCTTCCTCGACACGGACACCGGTCTCAAGCAGCACCCGGAGCTGTTCAAGGAGTACTTCGGATCGGTCATCCCGGCCGGCGACAACAAGTTCTCCGCGCTGAACACCGCCGTGTGGTCGGGCGGCTCGTTCATCTACGTTCCGCCGGGAGTCCACGTGGACATCCCGCTGCAGGCGTACTTCCGCATCAACACCGAGAACATGGGTCAGTTCGAGCGCACCCTGATCATCGTCGACGAAGATGCCTCCGTGCACTACGTCGAGGGTTGCACCGCGCCGATCTACAAGTCCGATTCACTGCACTCGGCCGTCGTCGAGATCATCGTGAAGAAGGGCGGCCACTGCCGCTACACGACCATCCAGAACTGGTCCAACAACGTCTACAACCTGGTGACCAAGCGCACCAAGGTCGAGGCCGGCGGATCCATGGAGTGGGTCGACGGCAACATCGGCTCCAAGGTCACCATGAAGTACCCGGCCGTGTGGCTGATGGGCGAGTACGCCCGCGGTGAGGTTCTCTCCGTTGCGTTCTCCGGCGAGGGCCAGCACCAGGACACCGGCGCCAAGATGCTCCACCTCGCGCCGCACACGTCCTCGACCATCATCAGCAAGTCTGTCGCCCGCGGCGGTGGACGTGCGTCGTACCGCGGTCTGGTGCAGGTCAACAAGGGTGCCCACGGCTCCAAGTCGACCGTCAAGTGTGACGCTCTGCTCGTCGACCAGATCAGCCGAAGCGACACCTACCCGTACGTCGACATCCGCGAGGACGACGTCACCATGGGTCACGAGGCCACCGTTTCGAAGGTCAGTGACGATCAGCTCTTCTACCTGATGAGCCGCGGACTGACCGAGGACGAGGCGATGGCCACCATCGTGCGTGGATTCGTCGAGCCCATCGCGAAGGAACTCCCGATGGAGTACGCGCTCGAGCTCAACCGCCTTATCGAACTTCAGATGGAAGGGGCTGTGGGTTAGTGACCACGCCAGAGACCGGAGTCATCGGAGCTGTTGCCGGGGAGAACCCGACCGCTCCTGTAAAGGGTGCAGCCACCGGCTCACCCATCACGAACAAGGGTGAGCAGTTCTCCTCGTTCGACGTCAATGCTTTCGAGGTTCCCGGCGGACGTGACGAGATCTGGCGGTTCACCCCGCTGCGTCGCCTCCGGGGATTGCACGACGGCAGCGCCGTCGCCAACGGACAGGTCACCGTCGAGGTCGACGGCGGAAGCGACATCACCGTCGAGACCGTCGGGCGTGACGACGCACGTCTGGGCAAAGCCGGCGTTCCCGCTGATCGCATTGCAGCGCAGGCGTATTCGAGCTTCGAGACGGCAACGGTCATCTCGGTTGGTGCCGAGGTCGAGGTCGAGAAGCCCGTTGTGGTCACCATGACCGGCCCCGGAGTCGACAACGTCGCCTACGGACACACCCAGATTCGTCTGGCGCAGTTCGCCAAGGCGACGTTCGTGATCGACCAGCGCGGCAGCGGAACCTTCGCGGAGAACATCGAATTCGTTCTCGGTGACAGTTCGCAGCTGACCGTGGTGGCCATCCAGGACTGGGCGGACGACGCAGTTCACGTGACGTCACACCACGCTCGCCTGAACCGCGACGCAGTGCTTCGATACACCTCGATCAGCCTGGGCGGCGACCTGGTTCGCCTGTCCGCCACCGTCAAGTACGACGGACCGGGCGGCGACGCCGAACTGCTCGGCCTGTACTTCGCCGACGCCGGCCAGCATCTGGAACAGCGTCTGCTGGTGGATCATTCGCAGCCCAACTGCAAGTCCAACGTGGTCTACAAGGGTGCGCTTCAGGGAGATCCCGGATCCGGTAAGCCCGACGCGCACACCGTGTGGATCGGCGACGTTCTCATCCGCGCCGCAGCGGAGGGCACCGACACGTTCGAGCTCAACCGCAACCTGGTGCTGACCGACGGCGCCCGCGCCGACTCGGTTCCGAACCTCGAAATCGAGACCGGTGAGATCGTCGGGGCCGGCCACGCAAGTGCAACGGGACGTTTCGACGACGAGCAGCTGTTCTACCTGCGTGCTCGTGGTATCCCGGAGGATCAGGCTCGTCGTCTGGTCGTACGTGGGTTCTTCCACGAAATCATCAACAAGATCGCTGTTCCCGAGGTGCGCGATCGCCTCGAAGCCGCAGTCGAAGCCGAACTCGCAGCCGTCGGCTCCTGACCGCCCCGCCTGCGACACCACCCCGTCGCTACGCTCGCCCGCCTCATCTTGAAGGAATTTCATGTCTACCAGTGACAACACCACCACCTCGGTCCTCGAGGTTCGTGACCTGCACGTCGAGGTCGCCAACTCCGATGCCAACGCCGAGCCCATCCAGATCCTCAAGGGCGTCGACCTGACGGTCCGCTCCGGGGAGACCCACGCGATCATGGGCCCCAACGGCTCCGGCAAGTCGACTCTGTCGTACGCCATCGCCGGTCACCCCAAGTACCAGGTCACGTCCGGCTCCATCACCCTCAACGGTGAAGACGTCCTCGCAATGAGCGTCGACGAGCGTGCACGTGCCGGGCTCTTCCTGGCCATGCAGTACCCCGTCGAGGTTCCCGGCGTTTCCATGTCCAACTTCCTGCGCACCGCCGCTACGGCCGTGCGAGGCGAGGCTCCCAAGCTGCGCCACTGGGTCAAGGAAGTCAAGGAAGCCCTCAGCGAGCTCGAGATCGATCCCTCGTTCATCGAGCGCTCGGTCAACGAAGGCTTCTCCGGTGGCGAGAAGAAGCGCCACGAGATCCTGCAGTTGGGCATGCTCAAGCCGAAGATCGCGATCCTCGACGAGACCGACTCCGGCCTCGACGTCGACGCTCTGCGCACCGTCTCCGAAGGCGTCAACCGCTACAAGGAGCGCGAGAACGGCGGCGTTCTGCTGATCACGCACTACACGCGCATTCTGCGCTACATCAACCCCGACTTCGTTCACGTGTTCGTCGGTGGCCGCATCGTCGAGTCCGGTGGACCGGAGCTGGCCGACGAGCTCGAGACCAACGGCTACGTTCGTTTCACCGCGGACACCGCAGCTACCCAGGGAGCGTAATCACGATGACCACCTCGGTGCGCGAGCTCGACGTCACAGCGGTTCGGGCCGACTTCCCGATCCTGGCGCGAACCGTGCGCGACGGAAAACCTTTGGTGTACTTGGATTCCGGCGCTACCTCGCAGCGTCCGGTCCAGGTTCTCGATGCCGAACGGGACTTCCTGACCACGTGTAACGCGGCAGTACACCGGGGTGCTCATCAGCTCGCAGAAGAGGCGACGGACGCGTACGAGAATGCTCGCGCCACCATCGCTTCTTTCGTGGGCGCGGATTCGGACGAGTTGGTGTTCACCAAGAACGCCACCGAGGCTCTCAATCTGGTGACCTACGTTCTCGGTGACGATCGCTTCGACCGCCATGTCGGTCCTGGCGACGAAATCGTCATCACCGAACTCGAACACCACGCCAACCTCGTTCCCTGGCAGGAACTTGCGCGCCGAACCGGTGCGACGCTCAAGTGGTACGGCGTCACCGACGACGGCCGGATCGATCTCGATTCGCTGGAGCTGACAGACGCGGTGAAGGTCGTTTCGTTCACCCACCAGTCCAACGTGACCGGCGCGATCGCGCCCGTCGAGGAATTGGTGCGACGAGCACGCGCCGTCGGTGCACTCGTCGTGCTCGACGCGTGCCAGTCGGTGCCTCACATGGCCGTCGACTTCCACGAACTGGGAGTGGACTACGCGGCGTTCTCGGGCCACAAGATGCTCGGCCCTTCGGGGGTCGGAGTTCTCTACGGCCGTCGTGAACTGCTGGCAGCGATGCCTCCGTTCATCACCGGCGGCTCGATGATCGAGACGGTCACCATGGAGGTCAGCACTTACGCGCCACCGCCTCAGCGTTTCGAAGCCGGCGTACCGATGACCTCACAGGTGGTCGGGTTGGGCGCTGCCGTGGATTACCTGAACACCTTCGGGATGGACGCAGTCGCCGCGCACGAGCACGTGTTGGTGGAGGCTGCTCTCGAAAAGTTGTCGGCGATCGAAGGTCTGCGCATCATCGGACCGCAGACGTCCGAGAACCGCGGCGGAGCGATTTCCTTTGTCGTGGACGGTATTCACGCCCACGACCTCGGACAGATCCTCGACGACGAGGGCGTCGCGATTCGCGTCGGACACCATTGTGCGTGGCCGCTGCATCGTAAGTTCGGTGTCGCTGCGACGGCCCGTGCGTCGTTTGCGCTCTACAACACCACCGCGGAAATCGATGTTCTCGTTGCCGCGATCAAGCGTGCGCAGGAATTTTTCGGTGTCGCAGGGGAGTTGAACTGAATCATGCGCATGGAGCAGATGTATCAGGAAGTGATCCTCGATCACTACAAACATCCGCACGGCCGCGGACTCCGTGAGCCGTTCGGCGCCGAGGTGCACCACGTCAACCCGACGTGTGGCGACGAGGTGACGTTGCGCGTCCAGATATCCGAGGACGGAACGGTCTCCGACGTCTCGTACGACGGTCAGGGTTGTTCGATCAGCCAGGCGTCGACGTCGGTGCTCAACGACCTCGTCATCGGGATGCAGGTCACCGACGCACTGAAGACGGTGACGGCGTTCAACGAGATGGTGAGCAGTCGGGGCACCGTCGAGGGGGACGAGGACGTTCTCGGCGACGGCATCGCGTTCGTCGGTGTCTCGAAGTACCCGGCACGCGTGAAGTGCGCCTTGCTCGGATGGATGGCATTCAAGGATGCTGTAGTCCAGATTGTCGACGGCAGTGCTGTGACGACGGCGGACAGCAGCAGTGAATTGGTCGACACGACTGAAGGACAGGGATCATGACCGAGACACAACCAGTGCAGGACGCCGAGGTCGGCGCTCCGGTGAATCCGAATCCCGATTCCACTGCGGAATTCGGTGGCGCACAGGGCAGTGGCACTGTCCCGTCGCCTGAGCGACTCGACGAACTCGAAGAAGCGATGCGCGACGTCGTCGATCCCGAACTGGGAATCAACGTCGTCGATCTCGGCTTGGTCTACGGACTCTTCGAAGACGACGGTGTCGTCACGATCGACATGACTTTGACGTCGGCGGCGTGCCCGTTGACCGACGTGATCGAGGACCAGGCGCGCGGCGCACTTGTGCGTAGCGATCTGTGTACCGACATGAAGATCAACTGGGTGTGGTTGCCGCCGTGGGGACCGGACAAGATCACCGAAGACGGACGCGAGCAACTGCGCGCACTCGGCTTCACGGTCTGACAAGCAACCTCGGCACGATCAACTGAATACATTTCACCGGAGCGTCGGTGCCCGTTCGTCGGGTACCGGCGCTTCGGTTTGTTATATAGGGCCGTTTTAGCCATGATATTCAGGACAATAGTCCCAAATGGTTGTTTGATGAATATTTGCTGGAAGCTGACTGATCGGTAACATCGCAGCTGATTGTCACGATGTGATCTCCGGCGGGCGATTTGCCAGTTTCCACCCGAGCTTTCCAAAGTATTCGTCTCATTTTCGAAGTGCCCCGATCAGTTCGAAGCGTCCAGCGGACGCATAAACCTGTTTGCATCATGATCAAGTTGTAAGAGGGAGATTCGTGTGGATGGCAGTCCCGACCGAGGAATCGTTTCCGCAGCTCGTCCGGACGACGAACTCACCTTCCCTCTTTCTGCCGCGCAACTTTCCCTGCTTGTCGCACAACAGCTTCGACCCGAGATTCCCGTCAGCATCGCTCAGTACGTGGACGTGGACGGCCCACTCGACATCGAGCTGCTGACCGCTGCCAGCAAACAGACCGGCCGTGAGATCGGCTCCGGATATCTGCGCCTGGTCGAGGTGGACGGGGTTGCGCGTCAGTGGCTCGATCTCGACATGGACGACTCCCTCGACGTGGTCGATCTTCGCGCCGAATCGGATCCGGAATCTGCAGCGCAGGAATGGATGCGCAGAGAGCACACTGCTGCCATCGATCCGTTCACCGATCGCCTGGTCAGGCTGGCAGTCCTGGTGCTTCGCGACGACCATTACTACTGGTACAGCCGTATTCATCACGTAGCGCTCGACGGTTTCGGCGCGATGTCGATGATGAACCGCACAGCCGAGATCTACACCGCTGTGGTGCGCGATCTACCAGTTCCCCCAGCGGTAACTGCCCCCCTCCAATCGTTGGTGAAGGCAGAGGCCGACTATCTGGGCTCCACGCGGTGGGAGCGCGATCGCGACTACTGGAACACCAAGATGGCCGACAAACCGGGCGGAACCTCGCTCGCGTCCTCGACTGCTCCGTCGCAGGCATGGTCTCGCCTACGGTCGGCGACGGTACCTACGGAACTGCGGAGCTCCCTCGAACGGCTGGCCTCCGCCCACGATGTGACGACGTCGTCAGTGGTGATCGGTGCTCTGGCGGCTTACCTCGCCCGGGCCACCGGGACCCGCGACGTGGTCCTCAGCCTGCCGGTCTCGGGGCGGACGACAAAAGCTGCTCGCAGGTCCGGCGGAATGATGTCGAACGTCGTCCCGATACGTGCGAGCGTCGATCCGCATTTCGCGGTCGGGGACCTGATGCACGAGGTGAAGATCGAACTCACCGGCGCACTGCGTCATCAGAAGTACCGCCACGAGGACCTACGACGCGACCTCAACGCCGGTGATCACAGCATCGCCGACGGACGAGGCTTCCACGGGCCGTTGATCAACCTCATGCTGTTCCATTCCGGAATCACTCTCGGGGACGCGCACGGCGAACTGAACGTGATCTCGACCGGGCCGATCGAAGACCTCTCCGTCAACGTCTATCAGACTTCCGCAGCCGAAGAGATCCAGATCGACTTCGCCGCGAACCCAGACCTGTACACCAACGAGGACATCTCGCGTCACCACCGGCGTTTCCTCGAATTCCTCGAATTATTCTGCGCCGCAGAATCGGGAACTCGATTGATGGACATCGACCCCGACGCCGCGGGGAAATGGATCGCCGAAGTCCAACACGCCCGCAACGTCGAGTACTGGTCTGCGACCTTGTCGAACCCCGCCGAGGAACTGGGTTTGCCGGTCGTCGCCGGAACCGGTCGAACGTCCACGCCCCTCGAGATCGAGGCAGGCCTCTGCCGGAGCCTCGAGACGATGGCGACGACGATGAACACGAGTCTGTTCGTGCTGTTCCAGTCTGCGATGGCCGGACTGCTGCGCCGCGTCGGTTCGGCCGACGAGGTGTCGATCGGCGTCTCGGTCCGAGGGTACGGCGCCTCCAATCCGGACGATTTCGTCTCGATGTTCGCCAACCAGTTGGTGCTTCGCTCGACGGTGTCGAACACCATGACGCTCACCGACCTGGTCGGTGCGGTGGACACCGTCGCAATCGAAGCTCTCGAACACGCAGACATTCTTCTGTCTTCGGTGACCGCCGCACTCGGTGACGGCCGCTGGGTCGAGACGGGCCCGTTGTTCCGGGCGATGGTCTGTTTCGAGGAGCCGCTGGATGCTCACCCGAGATTTCCGGGGCTCATGGTCGGTGCGCCTATCGGATCGGATCTGGCCACCGTGCCGGAACTGTTTGTCTCCCTGGCGATTCCGACTGGTGAGCATGCCGATTTCGATCAGCCGATCTCCGGTGTTCTGGATTGGCTCGGCACGAAGGAGCAAGCCGAGGACCTCGCCGACCGTTATCTACGAATCTTGACCGCGATGGTCGGTGCTCCGCACTCGGCGCTCGGCTCAGTGGATCTACTGCGCCCGGACGCGCGCCAGGCGCTGGTGCCGCCCGTTCTGCCGATTACCCCGGTCCGAACGCTCTCCGAGATCCTTTCCGACCGCATTCAGGCGACCCCGGAAGCGATCGCCGTTGTCGCAGGTAGCGAGCGCGTGTCGTACCGCGAACTCGATCGACGATCGAATCAGTTGGCGCGCAAGCTCGTCGATCATGGCGTGCGATCCGAGTCGTTGGTCGGAATCATGCTGCCGAAATCCGTGGACATGATCGTTGCCGCTGTCGCGGTAGTGAAGGCCGGCGGCGGATACCTCCCACTCGATGGTGCGCACCCCGCCGAGCGTTTGGCGTATGTGGTCGAGGATGCGCAACCGGTGTGCGTCATCTCCGATTCCACTTTCCCGAACTCCACTTTCCCGAACTCCGCCTTCCCGAACTCTGACGTGGTGGTCGTCGGGGTCGAGTCCGACGAGTACTCCGGTGAGAGTCTGGAAACCGATGAGCGCCCGCGCGGACACGGAGCCGACAATCTGGCGTACGTGATCTACACCTCGGGGTCGACGGGCCGACCCAAGGGCGTCTCCGTCACCCACGCCACCGTGGTGCGATTGTTCGAGAACACGCACGTCGAATTCGGATTCGACGGCAACGACGTGTGGACGATGTTCCACTCGTTCGCCTTCGACTTCTCGGTGTGGGAACTGTGGGGCGCGCTGCTCCACGGCGGAACGCTGGTCCTGGTCGATCACGAGGTATCACGCGACCCTGACGCCTTCCGGGCGCTGGTCGCCGCAGAAGGCGTCACCGTGCTCAATCAGACGCCCTCGGCCTTCTACCAGTACATCGAAGCCGACCTTCGAGCCGATTCGGAGACCCGGCTCCGGTACGTGATCTTCGGTGGCGAAGCCTTGGACCTGCGTCGACTCGGGCGCTGGTACGACAATCACCCGGGGTACGAAAGTCACACGGAATCCGCGCCTGCACTCGTCAACATGTACGGCATCACCGAGACGACGGTGCACGTCACCCATCTCGAACTCGACCGGGCGAGCGCGAGTGCGCTGACCGGCAGCCGGATCGGTGACGCGATCGACGGACTTCGTGTGTACCTGCTCGACGAGCATCTCTCCCCGGTCCCGGTGGGGATCGCGGGGGAGATCTATGTCGCGGGCGGTCAACTCGCCCGTGGCTATCTGGGCCGTCCAGACCTCACCGCGGGCCGGTTCGTCGCCGATCCGTTCAATGCCGGCGGACGACGGTTGTACCGGTCCGGCGACCGCGCACGATGGATTGCGCCCGGACAACTCGAGTACCTCGGACGCGGCGACGCGCAGGTCAAGATCCGCGGATTCCGGATCGAACTCGGCGAAATCGACTCCGTCATCCTCAGCGCGCCGGGAATCGACGATGCCGTGACCGTCGTGGCTCCGACGCCGGCGGGCGGCGCTCTCGTGACCTATGTGACCGCTTCCGACGTCGTGGACGCCGACGCCCTCCGAGCTCACGCCGCCGAAGCCCTCCCGACCTACATGGTTCCCGATGCCTTCATGGTCCTCGATTCGATTCCGTTGACCACCAACGGAAAACTGGACCGGCGTGCGCTGCCTTCGCCTATCCTGGCCTCCACCAAGGTCTTCCGACCCCCGACGACCCCGACCGAGGGCAAGGTTGCGGCGGTTCTGGCTGACATCCTGAGTAGTGGACCGCTCGGACTCGACGATAATTTCTTCCATCTGGGCGGAAACTCGCTGGTAGCGACGACGGCGGTAGCGCGCTTGACCGAAGCCACCGGGGTTAAAATGCCGCTGCGTGCACTCTTCGACCATCCCACGGTGTCTGGGATCGCGGCGACGATCGAGCGTGCGGCACAGACCCCGGACGCCGACGGTATTCAGGTCGTGGCCCGGCCGGCTGTACTGCCTCTCGCTCCCGCGCAGCAGCGACTGTGGTTCCTGAACCGCGTGGCACCGGAATCAGGTGCGTACAACATTCCACTGGCGGTGTCGTTGCGCGGCGCCGTCGATCCCGACGCACTCAGTGCCGCGATCGTGGACGTCGTGACACGTCACGAGTCACTACGCACCGTGTTTCCTCAGGTCGGGGACAACGCGACGCAGAAGGTTCTGGGCCTGGGCGAGGGGATCGCAGGGCTCGAGTCGATCGACGTGGAACGCGGAAGCCTCGAGAGAGTGATCTTCGAATTCTCTTCGGCCGGTTTCGATCTGGTCCGCGAACGTCCGGTGCGCTACCTGCTGATCAATGTCGCCGCCGAGAAGGAAGGCGATGAGGAGGAAGCTGTCCTCGTAGTGGTTCTGCATCACATGGTGGCCGACGGTTGGTCACTCGCCCCGTTGGCTGCTGATCTCACCGGCGCTTACGCCGCTCGCGTCGGCGGCAACAGCCCGCAGTGGGCACCGCTTCCAGTGCAGTACGCCGACTACACGCTCTGGCACCGAGAACACCTCGGGGACACGGCATCCACCGAATCGCTTGCCCACTCACAGATCACGTTCTGGAAGCGGCAGCTGGCAGGAGCACCCGAGCAGCTCCACCTGCCGACGGACCGTCCGCGCGCACTCGACCCGACCATGCGCGGAGCCGGAGTCGACATCAGAATCGGCGCTTCCACGCATCAGAAGCTCGTTGTACTTGCCGCCGATCACGACGCCACGCCGTTCATCGCCCTGCACGCGTGCTTCGCCCTGCTTCTGGCCAGGTACAGCGGCACGGACGACATCGTCATCGGAACACCGGTGGCCGGGCGAGGGGACAGATCTCTCGATCTGCTCGTCGGCATGTTCGTCAACACTCTTGCCCTGCGGACCGTCGTCGATCGGGACGTAACGTTTGCCGCACACCTGTCACAGGTCAGGGCCGTCGACGTGGATGCCTTCGACAATGCGGACGTGCCTTTCGACGTCGTCGTGGACGCGCTCGAACTGGACCGCTCGCCTGCGCACCACCCGGTCTTTCAAGCGGCCATCACCTCGCGGATAGCCACCACCCACACTGCCGAACTGGCCGGGGTGTCGATGACGGCGCGGGCAGTCGAGACGGGGCTGACCAAGTTCGACCTCGAGCTCACCGTCACCGAACGTCACGAGTCCGGGACCGCAGCTGGAATCGATGCCACGTTCACCTATTCCACCGACCTGTTCGACAACGCGACCGTCGAATCCTTGGCGCGAAACTTCGTGACCCTCGTGGAATCGGCAGTGTCGGAACCGACTGCACCGGTTGGTGATCTTCGTGTACTCGGATCCCGGGAGAGTGCCACGATATTGCCGCGGCGCGGCGTGGCTTCGGTGGGCGAATCGACGCTGGCGCAGATCCTCGGGGATACCGCGAGGACGTATCCCGACGCGATCGCCCTCGAAGACTCCGAGCGCTCACTCTCGTACGGGGAGCTGGAGCGTCGATCGAATCGGATCGCTCGATACCTCATGGACCTGGGCGTCGGCCCCGAGACACCGGTCGCACTGGCAGTTGCCCGATCGGTCGACTCCGTGCTCGCAGTCTGGTCGGTCACCAAAGCCGGTGGCGTTTTCGTCCCGGTCGATCCCCGTTATCCCGCAGATCGAGTTGCGCACATGCTCGCGGATTCGGGTGTGCGGATCGGAATTCGGTCCGCCGAGGTTGCGGCCGGTCCGGCAGCCGGTGGGAACGTCGCAGTCTGGATCGACCTCGGCGACGCGGACACGGTTGCAGAATGTGCCGCCTACTCCGACGCTGCCATCGACGACGCTGACAGAACAGCGTCGATCACTGCGGCGTCGGCTGCGTACGTCATCTACACCTCCGGCTCGACCGGAGTGCCGAAGGGCACCGTCGTCACTCACGCGGGTTTGGCCAATCTTGCTCGCGAACAACAGGATCGGTACCGGATCACCGCCGGGTCGCGAACTCTGCATTTTGCGTCACCGAGCTTCGACGGCGCCGTACTCGAGCTACTGCTCGCCGGTTCGACCGGCGCGACGATGGTGATCGCCCCTCCCGACATCTACGGAGGGGAGGCGTTGAGCGAGTTCCTCCGAAGCCACGAGGTCACTCATGCCTTCATCACTCCGGCTGCGCTGGCGACCGTCGATCCGGCGGGCGTGACGGCACTGGAATGCGTAGTCGTCGGCGGCGACGTGTGCACGCCGGAATTGGTCTCGAGCTGGGGCAACGGGCGCAGACTGCACAACGGATACGGTCCGACCGAAACCACTGTCATGGTTGCCATCAGTGACCCACTCTCACCGGGGGAGCCGATCACCATCGGCGGTCCCATCCGCGGAATCGACGCCGTGGTGCTCGACTCTCGGCTGCAACCGGTCCCGATCGGCGGCGTCGGCGAGCTGTACATCGGTGGGCCGGGCCTTGCACGTGGTTACCACCTTCGTCCCGCGCTGACCTCGGATCGGTTTGTCGCGCATCCGTACTCGACGCCCGGTGCCCGGATGTACCGAACCGGTGACCTGGTCCGCTGGACCAAGGACCTGACCCTTCGCTACGTGGGCCGCAGCGATCATCAGCTCAAGATCCGCGGGTTCCGCGTCGAACTCGGCGAGATCGACGCTGCTCTGATGGATTCCCCTCTCGTCCAGTTCGCCACGACGATTCCCGTCGAATCCGCCGCGGGTACCACTCTGGCGTCGTACGTGTTGCTGAGCGGCGACGCTGATATCGAGTCGCTGTTCGTGGGACTCGCCGACACGCTGCCGCGGTACATGATTCCGTCGTCGATCACCCCGATCGACGCCATTCCGTTGACTCCGGTCGGCAAACTCGATCGCAGAGCGTTGCCGACGCCGATACCGCGCGAAATCCTCGGAACGGGCCGTGAACCCGAGGCCGGACTCGAACGCACCGTTGCCGACGTGTTCGCTTCACTGCTCGACGTGCCCGAGGTCCGGGCCGGAGACAGCTTCTTCGATCTCGGGGGCAACTCGCTCGTCGCGACGCAGGTGTCCGCGCGGTTGAGCGCAGCGACGGGACTCACCGTGGACGTGCGCTCGATCTTCGAAGCACCGACCGTCGAAGCGCTCGCTGCACGTCTGGCGGCGAGCGCCGAAGCATCAGACGATCGACCTGCCCTGAGCGCCGGTGCTCGGCCGGACCGCCTACCGCTCTCCGCCGCGCAACAGCGCCTGTGGTTCGTCAATCGCTTCGACCCCCATTCCGCGGTCTACAACATTCCGTTCGCGATCCGCATCACCGGAGACATCCACGGCGATGCACTCGAGGAGGCGCTTGCGGACGTCATTGCACGCCATGAGGTGCTTCGAACGATCTACGTCGACAGCACCGACGGCCCGAGCCAGGTCATCCGAGCAATTTCCGACGTGCAGTTCTCCGTCGAGCGCTACCGCGGATCCGAAGGTGTGGACGCGGCGACGACGGAGTTCGCGGCGCGTGGGTTCGATCTCGGTTCGGATCTGCCGATTCGGGCCATGCTGGTGCGCGAGGACGCCGGCGCTCACGTACTGGTCGTCGTCATCCACCACATCGCCTTCGACGGCTGGTCCCTGACTCCCTTTGCGACAGATTTCGTCGCGGCGTATTCCGCACGCGTCGTCGGAGACGCCCCGGTTTTCACACCGCTCGACGTGCAGTACGCCGACTACGCGGTGTGGCAGCAAGACTCGCTCGGACAGGTCGGCGACCAGGAGTCTCTGGTTGCCCGCGAACTGACCTTCTGGACCACTGCCATGGCTGGTGCCCCGGACGAGGTACTGCTACCGGTCGATCGCCCACGCGGATCTGTCTCCACGACCGCCGTGGGATCGGTGCCGATCGTCATCGACGCGGCGACCGGGGAGCGTCTCGCCGCCTTGGCGAGGCGCAGTGGCTCGACGCAGTTCATGGTCGTACACGCGATCCTGGCGGTTGTTCTCGCGCGTCTCGGTGCAACCGACGACGTGGTGGTCGGCACCCCGGTGGCAGGCCGCGGGCGACCCGAGCTGGATTCCCTGATCGGGATGTTCGTCAATTCGGTACCGCTTCGCACGCCGGTCGATCACCGAGCGCCGTTCACCTCTCTGCTCGAGGTCGTCCGTGAACGCGACCTTGCCGCCTTTGCGCACCCCGAGCTGCCCTTCGAGGTGCTGGTCGACGCCTTCGATCTCGACCGGTCGACTACGCGACACCCCATGTTCCAGGTCATGCTGTCCTATCACCAGAACGTGGTTTCGCCGCAGGTCACGGTCCACGACGCGCATCTCGAAGCGCAAGCACTCGAACCATCCGTCGCGAAGTTCGACCTCGAGTTCACCCTGCTGGCAGGCGATTCCGAGAAGACCGAGATCACCGGGTCGCTCAGGTTCGCCGAGGCGCTCTTCGACATTGCCACCGCGGAAACGATCGCCGCGCGTGTGCAGTCGGTGGCCCGCGCCGTCGCCGCAGATCCGGACGCCGCGATCGACGACCTAGATTTCCTCAGCACCCTCGAGCGGGCGTCGCTGATGCCGGTACGAGGTCCGGCGTGGACCAGTTCGCGCACCTTGGCCGAAATATTGACGCGGACCGCCACCCGTTCAGGCGATTCGGTGGCCCTTCGATCCGGTGACACCACCGTGCTCTACCGAGATCTCTTCGCCCGTGCATCGGCACTTGCCCGCCGTCTGACCACGGAAGGGATCGGTGCCGAAGACATTGTGGCGATCGCGATTCCGCGCTCGATCGACTCGATCGTCGCCTTGTGGGGCGTTTCCTTGACCGGCGCCGCGTTTGTTCCGGTCGATCCGCGATACCCCGCCGATCGCATTCTGCACATGCTCACCGACTCCGGAGCCACTCGCGGAGTGACGACGGAAGCGGTGATCGAATCACTGCCCCGCCCGGTTCCGTGGATGACAATGGACGACATCCACGGCGACGGTGTCGGGCAGCCGGTTCCGGCCGCGCCGATCCGAATCGACAACCTCGCCTACATCATCTACACCTCCGGATCGACGGGAAAGCCCAAGGGCGTCAGCGTCACTCATCGTGGCCTGAGCGCGTTGGCGGCCGAGCAGACGGCGCGTTACGCCATCTCGGCGCAGTCGCGGACGCTGCACTTCTCCTCACCGAGCTTCGACGCATCCATCCTCGAACTGCTGCTCGCAGTCGGTGAAGGCGCGACGATGGTGATCGCCTCTCCCGACGTTTACGGCGGCCAGGACCTAGCCGAATTGGTCACCGATCACCAGGTGACCCACGCGTTCATCACACCGGCAGCGCTGGCCTCGGTCGATCCCACCGGGCTGGACGTCCTGCAGTCGATCGTTGTCGGTGGCGAGGCATGCCCACCCGAACTTGTCCGTAAGTGGGCACCGGGTCGCCGATTGTTCAACGGCTACGGGCCGACCGAAACCACCGTCATGGTCTGCATCAGTGATGCCTTGAGCGTGGGGGAGACCGTGACCATCGGCGGGCCCGTCCGCGGCGTGTCCGCGGTAATTCTCGACGGCTCGGCTCAGCCGGTACCCGTCGGGGTCACCGGTGAGCTCTACATCGCCGGCCTGGGACTTGCCCGCGGCTACCTCGACCAACCCGCCTTGACGGCGACGCGATTCGTGGCAGCGCCGTTCGGCCCGGCCGGCACCCGCATGTACCGGACCGGTGACTTGGTTCGGTGGACGCCGCTCGAGACGATCGAATACGTCGGACGCTCCGATCACCAGGTGAAAGTGCGCGGATTCCGCATCGAACTGGGCGAGATCGACTCCGTCCTCAGCACTTACCCCGGCGTCGAGTTCGCGGTCACCGTGGGCGTCGACGCAGCTTCCGGTGAGACGATGTTGGCGTCGTACGTAGTGCTCGGTGCCGATGCGGTCGAGATGGACGAGTTGCTGAGCCATGCGCGCCGCTCACTGCCCGCCTTCATGGTGCCGTCGGCGATCACCCCGATCGATCACGTACCGCTGACCCCCGTCGGGAAGCTCGACCGATCGGCATTGCCGGCGCCGACACTGCGTTCGTCCGAGCGAAGTGTCGAGCCGCTGACGACCGCGACCGAACTCCAGGTTGCCGGCGTCGTGGCGGAACTGCTGGGTATCGACCAGATCAGTGCGTCGGACAGTTTCTTCGAACTCGGTGGCAACTCACTGCTCGCCACCAGACTGGCCCAGCGACTCGGCGAGTCGTTGGGCAGGCAGGTGCCTGTCCGAATGCTGTTCGAGCACCCCGAAATTCGGGAACTTGCCACTGCGCTCGACACATCCGCCGGGGCGAAGACGCTTCCACCGATCACCGCCGTAGACCGCCCCGAGCGAATTCCGCTGTCCTACGCGCAAGCACGCATCTGGTTCCTCAACCAGATGGATCCCGGCTCACCCGCGTACAACGTCCCTGCTGCGATCTCCCTCGACGGTGCACTCGACGTGCCGGCCCTCGAAGCTGCGGTCCTCGACGTGATCGAAAGGCACGAAATCCTGCGCACGGTGTTCCCCGACTCCGACTCCGGTCCACACCAGGTGATCCAGGATGCATTCACCTCGCTCGAGTACGGAAATGCGGACACCCGTGAACCGGCAGAGCTCGCCAGAGAATTCGCGTCGCGTGGATTCGACATCACGACCCAAGCTCCCGTTCGCGCGCTCCTGCTCGAATCGACGCCGCAGCACCACACACTTGTCATCGTGATCCACCACATCGCGGCGGACGGATGGTCGATCGCGCCGTTGATGAAGGACGTGCTCACCGCCTACGTCGCGAGAAGTTCGGGACACGCTCCCGAGTTCACCCCGCTCGAAGTGCACTACGCGGACTTCGCCATCTGGCAGCGGGAAGCGCTGGGCTCGGTGAACGAATCCGAGAGCGTGCTCGGGGCACAGGCGTCGTACTGGCGGGAGACGTTGCGGGGCGCACCTGAATTGATCGACCTTCCGAGCGATCGAGCGCGTCCGCTCACCCAGTCGTTGAGCGGTGCCCACACCGCGGTCTCGCTTCCGGCGCACACCCGGATCGCGGTCGAGGCGGTTGCCGGAGCCAATGCGGCGACGCCGTTCATGGTGCTGCACGCTGCCTATGCCGTCCTGCTGTCCAGGCTGAGTCGAAGCACCGACATCGTGATCGGATCTCCGGTCGGCGGGCGAGGACACCGAGTTCTCGACGACCTCGTGGGAATGTTCGTGGGCACGGTCGGACTGCGCACGACGGTCGATCCCGGGTCGACGTTCGTCGACGTTCTGCGTACTGTCCGCTCCGTCGATCTCGACGCCTTCGCCCACGCGGACATTCCGTTCGAGCAGGTCGTGGACGTGGTGGCGCCGACCCGGAGCACCGACCGTCATCCGGTGTTCCAGACGATGATCTCGTTCCACGGCGCCCACCCGACGACGTGGGACCTGCCTGGACTTGCCGTTCGTGCCCACGAGATCACACCGGACATCGCCAAGTACGACCTGCAGTTCACCGTTGTCGAACAGACCGCGGAGGAAGGCGGCGGCTACGAGGCCTCCCTCACCTACGCGAAGGATCTCTTCGACACCGATACGGCGGAGTCGTTTGCAGTGATGCTGGAAACGATCGTCGAGACACTGACTGCCCAGCCCTCCGCCGTCGTCGGTGACGTGGATCTTGCGGGACGTCGCCTGCGTGCGTTGCCCGGACGTCCGGCCGGCGATGCTTTGACCTTGCCGGAGTTGCTGCTTCGCGGCGCTGCCGATCCGCACGCTCCGGCAATCGTCGACGTCGCCACATCCGTCACGCTCACGTACGGCGAACTCGACCGACGCTCCGACGCTATGGCGTTTGCGTTGATCGCTCGCGGAATAGCGCCGGAAATGATGGTGGCACTGGCGCTTCCGAGGTCGGCCGACTACGTGATCGCGCTCTGGGCCGTAGCGAAAGCCGGCGGAGTGTTTCTTCCCGTGGATCCGGCGTACCCCGCCGAGCGGATCGAGCACATGCTCACCGACAGTGGAGCGGTACTCGGTATCACCAGGGGCGAGTATGCGGCCGACCTTCCTGGCGTCACATCGTGGATCGAGTTGGATGCGATCGAATTCACCACCGAAATCGAGGCAGTCCATTCCGAGACACTGCCGGACGCGCCACTCGAGTTCGACAACCCGGCCTACTTGATCTACACCTCGGGCTCGACAGGAAAACCCAAGGGCGTGTTGGTCACTCACGCGGGACTGGCAGCGTTTGCCGACGAACAGCGGGAGCGTTTCGGCGTCACCGCGCACTCTCGCGCTCTGAGCTTCGCCTCGACGAGCTTCGACGCGTCGGTTCTCGAGCTCCTTCTGGCTTTCGGCGCCGGCGCAACGATGGTGATAGCGCCTCCGACAGTTCTCGGCGGTGTCGAATTGCACGAACTGCTCGACGAGCAGACGATCACCCATGCTTTCGTGACTCCAGCCGCCTTGGCGACTGTCGATCCCGCCGGGCTCGACCATCTCGGAGCCGTCGTCGTCGGCGGCGACGCCTGTTCCGCCGACCTCGTATCTCGGTGGGCCCCGGGGCGCCGAATGTTCAACGCGTACGGCCCGACCGAGGCCACCGTCGCCGTCACCATCAGTGATTCGCTGGTCGCGGGGGAGCCCGTGACGATCGGCGGCCCGATCCGCGGCGTGGACGCGATGATTCTCGATTCCCGACTGCACTCGGTTCCCGGCCAGGTCGTCGGTGAGCTCTACGTCAGCGGCGACGGTCTCGCCCGCGGGTACCTCGGCAACCCCGCACTCACAGCCGCGCGCTTCGTCGCCGACCCGCATGGACCCGAAGGCGCTCGCATGTACCGCACCGGGGATCTTGTGCGCGAAGATCGCTCAGGGGCACTGATCTACCTCGGACGCGCAGACCACCAGGTCAAGATCCGAGGGTTCCGAATCGAACTCGGAGAAATCGACGCGGTGCTGGCAGCGGAAGCGTCCGTGCATTCGGCTGTCAGCGTCGTCGTCGGGGAGGGCGTCGACGCTCGGATCGTCGCGTACGTCGTCCCGGCACATGCGGACTTCGACGCCGCCGCGCTACGCCGTCACGCAGGTATATCGCTGCCTGCGCACATGATCCCGTCCGCTGTTGTCGTGATCGGCGCAGTCCCGATCACACCGGCGGGCAAGCTCGATCGCAGCGCTTTGCCTGCTCCCAACTGGGAGTCGCCGAGTGGACGCAGTCCGGAAGGCAGCGACGAGATCGCGATCTGCGCTGCTTTCGCAGAGGTACTCGATCTGGCCGACGTAGACACGTACGCCGATTCGAGTTTCTTCGAACTCGGCGGCAACTCACTCATGGCAACGCGTTTGGTCGCTGCCATCAAAGAACGCACCAGCATGACCGTCCCCGTCGCGTGGATATTCTCCGACCCGACTCCGGAGGCATTGGCGCGCAGACTCTTCGAACTCGAGGCAACAGTTGTGACAAGTGACGCGGATACCTCCGCACTTGCGGTAGTCCTGCCACTACGTCCGGAAGGCCGCGCCGAGCCACTGTTCTGCATCCATCCGGCCATCGGATTGGCCTGGTGCTACGGAGCGCTCGATCGCTACGTCGACTCCAGCCGGCCGCTCTACGGCCTGCAGTCGCCGGTCCTGACGGACTCCGAATTTCGGGCGGAGCTGATCGAGGACTTCGCGGCGCGGTACGTCGAGGAAATTCGCGGAGTTCAGCCGCACGGTCCGTATCACCTGCTGGGGTGGTCGATCGGCGGATTGATCGCTCACGCGGCGGCGGTGCAGTTGCAAGCCGCGGGTGAGAGCGTCGCCGACCTGATTCTGCTCGACAGCTTCGTTCTCGAAGACCCGACGATGGCGGGCGCGCAGCCTTCTCTCGCCGAACTGATCGGCGGGTTGGGGATCTCGGTCCCGGACACCGGCGAGCGTGATCTGACACCCGAGGACGCCGAAGCACTCTTGCGCGAAGCCATCGGCGATCACCCCTTGGTCTCGAGCGATCGAATCGAGCGACTGTTCGAGGAATACTCCGCAGGCGCCGAACTGGCTCACCGATACCGCCCGGGCAAGTTCGTGGGCGATCTGCTGTTCTTCTCGGCACACGCCGACACCTTCGACCCGCTGCGAACCGCGTCGGCGTGGCGACCGTTCGTCTCCGGGGTGATCATCGACCGTCCGGTGCCCACGTCACACGCCGAAATGTTCACCGAGGCAGGTCTGGAGGCGATCGGACCCGTGATCAACCTTGCGGTCGGAACGGGTCGTCACGCGGCCCCGGACGTCGACGCAGAGTTCGACGCTCTGATCGAGGTCCAAGACGTGCGCGGCTGACTCAGGCTCGTTTCTTCCTCGGCGTCGTAGACTTCGACGAGCCGGCCTTGGAGGCGTTCGACTTCGCTTCGTCCACACTGCGCTGCAGTGCGGCAACCAGGTCCACCACCTCTGCGTCGGTGCCCTCTTGGTCGACCTCGGCGGCCGGGATGACCTTCTTGCCGCCGTTCTCGATCATCTCGTCGAGCAACTGCCTCAGTTGGAGCTGGTAGTCGTCGGTGAACTCGGTCGGATCGAAATCGCCCGCCATGCTCTCGACCAGCGTCTGCGCCATCTTCAGTTCCTTCGCCTTCGGCTTCTCCGCGTCGTCGAGGGAAGGGAACTCTGCTGCGCGAACTTCGTCGGGCCACAGCAACGTCTGGATCACCAGGACGCCGTCGCGAGCGCGCATCGCGGCCAGGCGCGTCTTCTGTCGCAGCGTGAAATGCACCAGTGCCGTTCGATCACTCTCGGTGAGCACAGTCGAAAGCAGGACGTACGCCTTCGGCGACGCCGAATCGGGTTCGAGGAAGTAACTCTTCTCGAACAAGATCGGATCGATCTGATCGTTCGCCACGAATTCCAGCACCGGAATCTCGTGCTTCTCCGCAGCCGGGAGTTTGTTGAAGTCCTCGTCGCTCAAGATGACGCGCGATCCGTCTTCCGAGTCGTACGCCTTGTCGATGTCCGCGAACTGAACCGTGTTTCCGCACTCGGAACACACACGGTTGTACTTGATGCGGCCACCGTCTTTTGCATGGACCTGGTGAAATCGGATGTCGTGGTCCTCGGTCGCCGAGTACACCTTGACCGGGACGTTGACCAGACCGAAGGCTATCGAGCCTTTCCAAATCGAGCGCATGCCTCCCATGATGGTCGCCGCCGGCCGTTTGCGCGAGGCAACGATCACGGTTGATCCCGAACCGTTGCGTGTGGATGGGTCGGTTCGGGGCGTATCGAGCGGGTATCCGCTTCGAGAACCCGACTCGCACACCTGGGGGGACGCTCCGATGAGAATCCGAACCTACCGTCGACGCGTCACCGCGGCGCTGGCGATTTCACTGGTTCCACTGCTGTTTGCGCCTTGGCCCGCGAACGCAGATCCGGCACGCACCGTAACCATCAGCGTCCACTCCGATGCGATGGGCCGCGACATTCCACTCGAGGTGATCCTCCCCGCCGACACGAGCGCCCCACGGCCCACGTTGTATCTGCTCAACGGCGCCGGTGGTGGCGAGGACAGTGCAACGTGGGAAGGACGGACCGATGTCCTGGACTTCTTCGCCGACAAGAACGTCAACGTCGTGACGCCGCTGGAAGGAGCGTTCAGCTACTACACCGACTGGCAGAAAGACGATCCCGTACTCGGGCGCAACAAGTGGCAGACGTTCCTCACTCGCGAACTGCCGCCCGTCATCGATGCGCAGTTCGGTACCAATAGGGTCAACTCCATCGCGGCGATTTCGATGACGGCGACGTCGGTACTCAATCTCGCGATCTCGGCACCAGGCCTTTATCGGAGTGTCGGGGCCTACAGCGGGTGCGCGGAGACTTCCACCCAGCCGGGTCAGGACTATGTGCGGTTGGTGGTCGGCGCGCGGGGTGGCGCTGATCCGACAAACATGTGGGGACCGTTCGACGGTCCGGGGTGGCGCGAGAACGATCCGGTCGTGAACGCGGAGAAGTTGCGGGGGACCGCACTGTACGTTTCCACCGGATCCGGGCTGCCAGGTCCGCACGACAACCTTCAGGCGCCCGATGTGAACGGAAATCCCGGAGCGCTCCTGAATCAGATCGTCGTCGGCGGCATCATCGAATCCGCGGTCAACGGGTGCACGCACGGCTTGGCGGACCGACTGAACGCACTGGGCATCCCCGCGACCTTCGACTTCAAGCCGACCGGAACCCACTCGTGGGGCTACTGGCAGGACGACCTACACAATTCCTGGCCGATGATCGCCGGCTCGATGGGAGCGCAGTAGTCGGTCCGGAGTGCTCACCTCAGAAACGGCGCGCGCATCAACGTCTTTCGGACGTGCCACGGTGACGATCGGAACAGGGTTGCCATCACCTTCGCCGTCGCGGACGCGTCCCGCCGATCGGACAGGTAGGACCGCTGAGCCTCGACCGGTAGATCGAAGAACGTGTCGAAGAATGTCGCGACCTCTCTCGAGCCGAGGGTGAGAAGTGCGTTCAGGCCAACGCGGCGAAGGGCATACACCGCCTTGGCCGACCGCGGCCAGAGCGCCGCGTTGGGATCTCCACCGTCGGCGATTGCTTTGGCGACAGCGTCTGCCTCGGCGAGTGACGAGGCAACGCTGTATCCGGTTCCCGGATGCATCAGACCGCCTCGCCCGCCGAAACGGAGTACACCGTCGGGGAACGACTCCTTCGGGCCTTCGACTGCAAAACGGACCCGCTCTACCGGTGCGTCGTCGGGGACTTCGCAGCCCCGATTGTGAAGTCGGGTGCGCAGACGCGCTTCGAGTTCGCGGAGCCCCAACGCCGGCCGGCCGACGAGGCAGGTCTCTTCGAGGAGAACTCGCTCGTCATCGAGTGGGACCGCATAGAGAAACGACGGAGTGTCGGCGTCGGAGGCGCCGTTGTCTGTTCGCCAGTCCATGAACCAGGCTTCGCCACCACCCAGAATCGGATCGGCCAGAGCGCGGTCGACGATCACTCCGAAGGCGGTCTGCTGGGCGGTTGTCACCGTCAGTTCGGTACCCCGGGCGTCGATGACGACGGAACCTGTCAGCTGCGATCCGTCCACGCACAGGACGGCGGTAGGGGACAGTGTTTGAGCACGCAAGGCTCTGAACTGTACGGATGTGCCCGAGAGAAATGATTGCAGTAAAGATGTATTCAATACGCAATATGCGCGGTCAAGCGTTTTCTGTCTGCGGGTCCACACGCTCGGGCGTTCGATCCGGCTTGCGATCACATCGACCGGCAGCCACGACGGCAGCTCGTCAGCCCACGCCGAATAGGTCGGCGTCCACACCCGATGGGGATGCGGATCGACAACGACGACGGTGAGTTGCCGGGCGATACAGCGGGTGGCGAGTGCCCGCCCGGCCGGGCCGCCACCGACGATCACCACGTCGGCGGAGGAGTTGTCTGTGCTCACGACTGGCGCACTACATCGATCCCGTTGCGAGCAGACCGCCGTCGACCCGGACCGTTTCGCCCGTGATCCACGCCGCCGCGTCGGAGACGAGGAAGCCGACCAAGCCGGCAACGTCCTCGGGGGTGCCGAGCCGCTTCATCGGGTAGCCCGCCGACGCCTTGTCCTCGCCGGCAGCGACCAGGGCTGCCGCGAACTGCGTCTTGACGATCCCGGGAGCTACGGCGTTGACACGAATCTTCGGTCCCAGTTGCCAGGCCAGTTCTTCCGTCAGGCGGATGAGCGCAGCCTTCGACGCGCCGTACGCGGCGATGACGCCCGTCGACCGGATCCCGGCCACACTTGCCAGGTTCACGACGGCTCCACCGTGTTCGCCCATCCATGCCCGATGTGCTTGTTGGACGTACCCGAGGGCGGCAACCACATTCACGTCGAAGATCTTGCGCACGGCGTCGAGGTCCGCTTCCATGAGCGAACCGAAGACGGGGTTGATTCCGGTGTTGTTGACCAGAATGTCGAGTGAACCGAATTCGGACACGGCGCGGTCGACGGCACCGGAGCGGGCTTCGGCATCGGCTGCGTTGCCCGCGAATGCGACGACCTTTCCGCCGTGCCCCAGAGCGGACAGCTCGGATGCGGCGGCATCGAGGGGCTCCGGCTTGCGGGCTGTGATCAAGACGTCGGCACCGCGAGCGAGGAGTTCGGCGGCGACAGCTTTGCCGATTCCGCGACTTGCGCCGGTGACGATGGCGGCACGGCCTTCGAGGTCGCGAGGACGAGTGCTGTTTTCGCTAGTCATGTCCCGAACGTTAGCGGACTCACACGCTGCTGGTCGGAACGACCGTCAGGTCACGGTAAAATCGATAGTTCTTGTGTCTGTAGTCAGGCATTGTTTACCCGTATTCGTCGTTTTTCCTGAGGAGTTTGCTTGATTACCGCCACTGACCTCGAAGTTCGTGCCGGTGTCCGCACCCTTCTCACGGCTCCCGGGCCTTCGTTGCGCATCCAGCCGGGCGACCGGATCGGACTCGTCGGACGTAACGGAGCCGGAAAGACGACCACACTGCGCATCCTCGCCGGCGAAGGTGAGGCATATGCGGGAAGCGTCGTACGTACCGGTGAACTCGGATACCTCCCGCAGGACCCCAAAGAGGGCGACCTGAGCGTCCTCGCCAAGGACCGGGTTCTCTCCGCACGTGGCCTCGACACGATGCTCCGCGAGATGGAGAAGCAGCAGATTCTTATGGGCGAGGTGCTCGATCAGGAATCGCAGGACCGCGCGGTCAAGAAGTACGGCCAGCTCGAGGATCGGTTCTCGGCCCTCGGCGGATACGAAGCCGAGAGTGAAGCTGCACGCATCACCAGCAGCCTCGGTCTCGAAGACCGCATTCTCGGGCAGCCGCTCAGCACGCTGTCCGGCGGTCAGCGTCGTCGCGTCGAATTGGCGCGCATCCTCTTCGCCGCCTCCGACGGCAGCGGTGCCCGCTCGGACACGACTCTGCTGCTCGACGAGCCCACCAACCACCTCGACGCCGACTCCATCACCTGGCTGCGTGGCTTCCTCCAGAACCACGAGGGTGGACTGGTGGTCATCAGCCACGACGTCGACCTGCTCAACGACGTCGTCAACCGCGTGTGGTTCCTCGACGCCGTCCGCGGTGAGGCCGACGTCTACAACATGAACTGGAAGAAGTACCTCGACGCTCGTGCCACGGACGAGCAGCGTCGTCGCCGCGAGCGCGCCAATGCCGAGAAGAAGGCCGGTGCGCTGCGGATTCAGGCCGCCAAGATGGGCGCAAAGGCAACCAAGGCCGTCGCGGCTCAGAACATGGCCAAGCGAGCCGACAAGTTGATGGCGAACCTCGATGCCGAACGTGTCTCGGACAAGGTTGCGCGGATTCGTTTCCCCGAACCCGCCGCTTGTGGCAAGACTCCGCTGATGGGCAAGAACCTCACCAAGGTGTACGGCTCGCTCGAGATCTTCACCGGTGTCGATCTCGCGATCGATCGTGGGTCTCGTGTGGTTATCCTCGGACTCAACGGTGCAGGTAAGACCACGCTGCTCCGCATCCTCGCGGGCGCGGAGAAGGCGGACGCTGGTGAGCTGATCGCCGGTCACGGACTCAAGGTCGGCTACTTCGCTCAGGAGCACGACACCCTCGACGACGACGCGTCCGTGTGGGAGAACATCCGCCACGCCGCGCCGGACACAGGGGAGCAGGAACTGCGTTCGCTGCTCGGTGCCTTCATGTTCACCGGCCCGCAGCTCGAACAGCCGGCCGGAACGCTCTCGGGTGGTGAAAAGACGCGTTTGGCTCTGGCCGGTCTGGTGTCTTCGGCTGCCAACGTTCTGCTTCTCGACGAGCCCACCAACAACCTGGACCCGATCTCACGCGAGCAGGTGCTCGACGCGCTCCGCAGCTACACCGGTGCCGTCGTCCTGGTCACCCACGATCCGGGCGCTGCCGAGGCCCTCAACCCCGAGCGAGTCATCCTCCTGCCCGACGGCAACGAGGACCACTGGTCGCAGGAATACCTCGAGCTGATCCAGCTCGCCTAAACCCCTGTGCGCCTTTTTGGTAGTGGGAACTACCAAAAAGGCGCACAGGGGCGAAGCCCCTCAGTCTCTCCGCCGCACCGATTCCTCGACCAGATCGAGAACCGCTGACAGGTTGTCGACGCCGTGGCCGGAGGCGATTCTCGCGACCAGGCCGTCCATCACCAGATCCAGATACCCGATCAGAATTTCGGTGGGGACGTCGTCACGGAGTCTGCCTGCCGATTTCTGTCTGGCGAGACGCGCACTGGTCGCTTCCGTCAGTTCTACGGAGCGCTGCGACCACTTCTCGCGGAAATCGGCGTCGTTGCGCAGTCGACGCGCTATCTCCAGTCGCGTTCCCAGCCAATCGAATTGGTCGGGCTGCGCGAGCATGTCCCGCATGACCTGGACGAGGCCCTCTTCGGCGACGACATCTGCCATCCGGCTCGCATCCTCGCTTGCGAGAGCGAGGAACAGGCCGTCCTTGTCCTTGAAGTGATGGAAGATCGCTCCGCGGGACAAACCGGTGACTTCTTCGAGACGGCGAACTGTGGCGCCGTCGTAGCCGTATTCCGCAAAGCAGCGGCGGGCGCCGTCAAGGATCTGACTGCGCCGTGCCGCGAGATGGTCTTCACTGACCTTGGGCACGGGCATCCCTCCTTTGTCGGGTTGCCTGTGAGCACTTTCGGCCGTAGGCGCTGAATGTCGACTCAGTGCACAAAGCGCTCACGACCACCGATGAAACCTGGTTCGCCTTCCGGCGAAAGTGGTCGTGAGCGCTTTGTGACCCGTCAGGGGCCGAAAGTGCTCACAGGCACGTAGTGCCTACTAGCCCCGGATCATGTTGCGAAGCACGTACTGCAGGATGCCGCCGTTGCGGTAGTAATCCGCTTCGCCGGGGGTATCGATGCGTACGACTGCGTCGAACACGACCTTCTCGCCGTTCTCGCGCGTCGCCGTGACCTTCATGGTCTTCGGGGTGACGCCCTCGTTGAGCTTCTCGACACCTTCGATGTCGAAGGTCTCGGTGCCGTCGAGCTTGAGCGAACCTGCGGACTCGCCGACCGGGAACTGCAGCGGGACAACGCCCATGCCGATCAGGTTGGAGCGGTGGATGCGCTCGAACGACTCGGTGATGACGGCCTTGACGCCGAGCAGGCTCGTGCCCTTGGCTGCCCAGTCACGCGAGGATCCGGAGCCGTACTCCTTGCCGCCCAGGACGACCAGCGGGATGCCGGCTGCCTGGTAGTTCTGCGACGCGTCGTAGATGAATGCCTGCGGTGCGCCTTCCTGCGTGAAGTCGCGGGTGTAACCACCCGAGACGTCGTCGAGGAGCTGGTTGCGCAGACGGATGTTCGCGAACGTTCCGCGAATCATGACCTCGTGGTTACCGCGACGCGAGCCGAGCGAGTTGTAATCCGCACGCTCGACGCCATGGGAGTCGAGGTACTGCGCAGCGGGGGTACCGACCTTGATCGGACCTGCCGGGCTGATGTGGTCGGTGGTGACCGAGTCGCCGAGCAGTGCGAGGACGCGAGCGCCCTTGATGTCCTTGACCGGAGCCGGATCCATCGTCATGCCGTCGAAGTAAGGTGGCTTCCGCACGTAGGTGGAGTTCTCGTCCCACTCGAAGGTGTCACCCTTCGGGGTTTCGAGGTTCTGCCAGCGGCTGTCGCCCGCAAAGATGGTTGCGTACGACTTGCGGAACATGTCCTGGTCGATCGAGGACTTGATGGTCTCTTCGATTTCCTGCGTGGACGGCCAGATGTCCTTGAGGTAGACGGGGTTTCCGTCGGTGTCGTTACCGAGCGAATCGGTCTCGAAGTCGAAGTCCATGGTTCCGGCGAGGCCGTAGGCAATCACGAGCGGCGGGGAAGCCAGGTAGTTCATCTTGACGTCGGGGGAGATACGTCCCTCGAAGTTACGGTTACCCGAGAGCACCGCGGTGACCGAGAGGTCGTTGTCGTTGATGGCCTTCGAGACTGCCTCGGGCAGCGGTCCGGTGTTACCGATGCACGTGGTGCAGCCGTAACCGCCGAGGTAGTAACCGAGCTTCTCGAGGTACGGCCACAGGCCGGCCTTCTCGTAGTAATCGGTGACGACCTGCGAACCGGGAGCCATGTTGGTCTTGACCCACGGCTTGGTGGCGAGGCCCTTTTCGACGGCGTTGCGTGCGAGCAGTGCAGCACCGAGCATGACCGACGGGTTGGACGTGTTGGTGCAGGAGGTGATACCTGCAACAACGACGGCGCCGTGGTCGAGAACGAACTCACCGGCGTCGGACTTGACGACGACCGGCTTGCTCGGACGGCCTTCTGCACCGTTGGCAGCAGAGAGAACGTCGACCGCTCCGTCGTCGGCAAAC
This sequence comes from Rhodococcus sp. BH5, assembly GCF_027583855.1. Taxonomy (NCBI): domain Bacteria; kingdom Bacillati; phylum Actinomycetota; class Actinomycetes; order Mycobacteriales; family Nocardiaceae; genus Rhodococcus; species Rhodococcus sp. BH5. The sequence goes on along the minus strand of NZ_JAJHVW010000001.1, from coordinate 243,458 downwards.
GACAGAACCGCGGGATCGGAAGCCGGGAAGGACTCTTCGACGGCCTCGTCGAGCTGGGTGTGCTCGGTCGGGTGGTTCTCTTCCACGTAGTTGTGGATGTCCTTGCGGAACGCAGTCTTGGACTCCGACAACAGGATTCGGTCCTGCGGGCGCTTCGGGCCGGCGATCGAGGGAACAACGGTTCCCAGATCCAGCTCGATGTACTCCGAGAAGACGGGTTCCTTGTCGGGGTTGTGCCACAGGCCCTGTTCCTTGGCGTACGCCTCGACGAGAGCGAGCTGCTCGTCGCTGCGGCCGGTGAGGCGCAGGTATTCGATGGTCTCGGCGTCGATCGGGAAGATCGCTGCGGTGGAACCGAATTCGGGGCTCATGTTGCCCAGCGTCGCGCGGTTCGCGAGCGGAACCTCGGCAACACCGTTGCCGTAGAACTCGACGAACTTGCCGACGACGCCGTGCTTACGGAGCATCTCGGTGGCGGTGAGCACGACGTCGGTTGCGGTGACGCCGGGCTTGATCTCACCGGAGAGCTTGAAGCCGACGACGCGGGGGATCAGCATGGAGACGGGCTGGCCGAGCATTGCTGCCTCGGCCTCGATGCCGCCGACGCCCCAGCCGAGCACGCCGAGGCCGTTGACCATCGTGGTGTGCGAGTCGGTGCCGACACAGGTGTCGGGGTATGCCTGTCCGTTACGCGACATGACGGTGGGTGCCAGGTACTCGATGTTGACCTGGTGAACGATGCCCATTCCCGGGGGGACGACCTTGAAGTCGTCGAATGCGCCCTGGCCCCAACGGAGGAACTGGTAACGCTCGCCGTTGCGCTCGTATTCGAGGTCGACGTTGCGCTCGAGTGCGTCGGCCTGGCCGAAGACGTCGAGGATGACCGAGTGGTCGATGACCATGTCGGCGGGGGAGAGCGGGTTGACCTTGTTCGGGTCGCCGCCGAGGGTGGTGACGGCCTCACGCATGGTGGCGAGGTCGACGATGCAAGGAACGCCGGTGAAGTCCTGCATGATCACGCGGGCAGGCGTGAACTGGATTTCGATGCTCGGCTCGGCTGAGGGATCCCAGCTTGCGATTGCGCGGATGTGATCCGCGGTGATGTTGGCGCCGTCTTCGGTGCGGAGAAGGTTCTCGGCGAGAACCTTCAAGGAATAGGGCAATTTCTCGGTGCCGGGGACGGCCGAGAGGCGGAAGATCTCGTAAGAGTTCTCACCGACCTCGAGGGTTCCCTTGGCTCCGAATGAATCGATACTGGTGCTCACGTCTGCTCCACTCGTCTATGAGGGTCGCTACCGACGGGGCTGTGTCGGCAGCTGAAGCGAGGTACTTCGGCCGGGAAGATCCTCCGTAGCTCACGCCAATCGCACAGTTCGCGTGAGAACTGTCCGAACATCGGAGCTGCAGTAGAACCTGTCCTGATCGGTGGTACCTCTTGGTCCAAGTCTAACAGTACGCTTGTCCTGTGAGAATTCAGGGCAAGTTGACCGAAACAATCTTCATGCAGACTGCGGGCCTGCGCAACGCAGGCTTGGCTGGGTGACCGCACCCACAGCTACCGCTCGGGCGGCACGCGCGGCGGTTGTGTGTGACGCCTGGTGGCAGTCGACCTGAAGTAGGGTGCATGCAGGCCCGTCGCGGGTCGGCCGCCGAAAAACGACCTCGGAAGAACTCCCCGCATCTCAGCGGTGGACGGAATCCGAACAGCACCCGGATGAGAGATGTCTGCTCCTACAAATCACGCTTTTGCGCCTGTGCACGTGAAGTCCCCGTTGCACGTCGCTGTTCCGTCGGACGTCGATCTCGACGACGTGCTCGCGGACATTTCGACGGACGGCGTCTCCGCCCCCGCGGATGATGTTGCGGGGCTGACCGCGGTGGTGACCGACGCTCGTGAACGTGGTGTCGACTTGAGCGTCGTAGTGGTCGACGCAAATCCGGGCCGGCCGTCCGATCTTCGAGACCTGGCCACGACGGTCGGCAAAACAGAAGGCGGAACGGTTCTCGTTCTGAGCCCTGACTGGATGGGTAGCTACAGCGATTCGATCAGTCGAGTGCAGCTCGAAACTGCACAGGACCGATCTTTCGGAGTAAGCGCAAGCGTGACCGCGGACCGCTTCTCGCACGAGATCGTGGCGCCAGGTCCGCCGTGGACGCTTTACACGGTCCTTGTCATCGCAGTGGTGGCGGTTATTGCCGGAATTACCTTTGCCGTCAAGTGGCGGCGAGATCCAGAAAACGCGCAAAACGGACATATCGCTTCGACTTCGGAAACGCCAGCACCATCCGACCACCGGGCCGATTCCGTCTGACCTTGGTCCTTTTGCGAGATTTTCAGTAACTCGTCGAAAACAGGTACTCACCGCTGTTTGCGGTGAGTACCTGCCCTTTTTGGCTCCTGCATGCCATTCGACCAGCTCAAATACCGTTTGTGTTATTTGTGGCTAAAGTTTCCAAAGAACGCTTGAGTGTCGTACGGTACAACTGGCACTTTTTGGGGAAGAAGTGTCGCAGACAGGCTGATGTTGTTCGACGCGTACTTGTCGGTTGCCTTGTTCTCGAGGTGCCGACGGTGGCGTTCGTACGGCACGTCCAGGTCGACGAGCAGCTCTCGGGCTGTGGGCGACCGGTGCTTGGTCTGCGCATTCCCTCCCCGCACGGATCGGCGACCCAGCGGGCCGTGGCGTTACACGCGAGGGAGAGTTATTTGTGAGGCAAGTAACACGTGGCGGCGAGTCCCGTCGTGGTCCTTCCCGTAAATCGATGCGCCTGGCGCAACTGGTCATCGGATTCGGCGTCGTCGGATCCCTGATCGTCGGGACGCCGGCCATGTCCTCGGCCGTACCGCCACCGCCGCCGAATCCGAGTGACTCGGATATCGCCGCGGCAGATTCGCAGGTCTCGTCGAGCGTCGGCACAGTCAGCGCGCTAATCAATCAAGTCGCATCGGCAAACGAACAGTTGTCGGCACTCGACAACGAAGTTGCGATCAAGCGTGAAGACGTCAACAAGACTCTCGTGGATCTGCAGAACGCTCGCGGCGCCGCAGACTCCGCAGCGCAGGCCGTCGGAGTCACGAAACAAGCTCTGAAGGACGCGTCGGCGCAGATCGAGGTCGCTCAGACGGACTTCGACAAGTACGCACGCTCGAGCTACGTCAAGGGCACCAATACTGCGTCGATCTCGTCGTTCCTCGACGCCAAGGGTCCCGGCGACGTTCTCGACCGCGCCCAGGTCCTCAAGCTTCTCGCCAATACGCAGAGTGCAGTGCTCGACGGTCTCCAGCGAGCACGTACCGAGCAGGCGAACAAGGATTCCGCGACCCGCCAGGCCAAGCAGCAGGCCGATGCCGCCGCCGAGGTCGCCGCGCAGCTGAAGGATCTGGCGGAGCAGGCGATTCAGATCGCGCGCAACGCTCTCGATCAGCAGGTAGCCAAGAAGGCCGCGATCGAAGCCGAGCGCAACTCTGCCCAGGCTCAGCTCGACGCCGCCCGCAACGCCGTCGCCGGCTTGCAGGGTCAACGCCAGGCATACGCGACCTGGGACGAACAGCGCCGCGCCGAGGAAGCTCATCAGAAGGCTCTCGAAGCCGCTGCCAAGGAAGCGGCCGCTCAGGCCGCCGCCCGTGCCGCTGCCGACCAGGCAGCCAAGGATCGAGCTGCCGCATTGGCAGCAGCCCAGCGTCCGCACACCGCGGTCGAAGACCCGACTCCGACCGTCATCCCGGACGACGACGACACCTGGACTGACGAAGAAACAGGGACCGACGAGGAAACAGGCACGGACGAAGAGACCGGCACCGACGAGGAAACGGTCACGACGCCCAAGCCCACCACCCCGAAGCCGACGACGCCGAAACCCACCACTCCGAAGCCTTCCGTCACCGGAAGCGCTGCAATCGAATCCGTCATCGACCGCGGAATGTCTCAGCTAGGCGTGCAGTATGCCTGGGGCGGCGGCGACGAGAACGGTCCGACGCGAGGCATCCGTGACGGCGGCGTCGCTGACAGTTACGGCGACTTCAACAAGGTCGGGTTCGACTGCTCCGGCTTGATGATTTATGCCTTTGCCGGCATCGGGATCTCGCTGCCGCACTACACCGGCTATCAGTACACCGCAGGCACTCAGGTTCCGTCTTCGGAGATGAAGCGCGGCGACATGATCTTCTACGGCCCCAACGCCAGCCAACACGTGGCGCTCTACCTCGGTAACGGTCAGATGCTCGAGGCACCACAATCCGGTTCGAGTGTCATGGTCTCACCGGTTCGGTGGGGCGGAATGACGCCGTACGCCGTCCGACTGGTGTCCTGACCGTCAGAGGAAATGCCGCTGACACCCGCATTGTCAGGGAAGTATCAAGTTCCCGACGTGGTGTTACGGCATCGAGCGCAACTACCTGGAATAGTTGACGGGGAACACGTTACTGTCGGTACTTTTCTAGGTGAAAGCGATGGATTCTTGGTGACCTCACGTGAAGATTCGGTCGGAACGGTCGACGTAAGCAAGGCGAGTGGAAGTGCGGACGGAGCAGCACCTTCCCTGGCAGCCGACGTTCAGACCTTGGAACGAGCGATTTACGAGGTCAAGCGAGTCATCGTCGGGCAGGACCGGCTTGTCGAGCGCATTCTCGTCGGACTTCTCGCCAAGGGGCACGTCCTCCTCGAAGGCGTACCCGGTGTCGCCAAGACGCTGGCCGTCGAGACTTTCGCGAAGGTCGTCGGCGGTTCGTTCTCCCGCGTCCAGTTCACCCCGGACCTGGTGCCCACCGACCTGATCGGCACGCGCATCTACCGTCAGGGCCGCGAGGAGTTCGACACCGAACTCGGCCCCGTCGTCGCCAACTTCGTGTTGGCCGACGAGATCAACCGTGCCCCGGCCAAGGTGCAGTCCGCGCTCCTCGAGGTGATGGCAGAACGCCACGTCTCGATCGGTGGCAAGCGGTACCACATGCCCGATCCGTTCCTGGTGATGGCGACGCAGAACCCCATCGAGAACGAGGGCGTCTACCCGCTCCCCGAAGCGCAGCGCGACCGCTTCCTGTTCAAGATCCTCGTCGATTACCCGACAGTGGAGGAAGAACGCGAAATCGTCTACCGGATGGGCGTGGCAGCGCCGGAGCCGCACCAGATCCTCGGTCCGGAGGAGTTGGTCAGGCTCCAACGCGTCGCCAGCAACGTCTTCGTTCACCACGCGCTCGTCGATTACGTTGTCCGGGTCATCGCCGCCACGCGTACGCCGCGTGAGGTCGGACTCGAGGACGTCGCCGGCTGGATCGCGTACGGCGCCTCACCCCGCGCGACGCTCGGCATCATCGCCGCGTCGCGGGCCCTCGCTCTCGTCCGCGGGCGCGACTACGTAGTGCCGCAGGACGTCATCGAGGTGATCCCGGACGTGTTGCGTCACCGTCTCGTTCTTTCCTACGACGCCATGGCCGACGAGGTGACTCCCGACGCCGTCATCGCCCGGGTGCTGCAGACCGTCGGACTGCCGCAGATCGCCGCGCGGCCGGTTCCTACCGTTCCCGGACCGCCCCAGCAGGGCGCACCGCAAGCACCGCAGTTCAACGCACCGGGCACAGCTAATCCGCAGGGCACAGCTAATCCGCAGGGCAACGGCGCGCCGATCGCGACCGCTGAGACGATGAGTCGCCCGCAGTGACCGAAGGCCGCGACGGTGGCCAGGCGACACCCGCCGGATCCACCGGTTCTCCGCCGTCGTTCCGATCCGGCGAGCTCAGCGACCCCAAACTCACCGCTGCGCTGCGCACCCTCGAGCTGACGGTTCGCCGTCGCCTCGACGGTGTGCTGCACGGCGATCATCTCGGCCTGATTCCCGGTCCGGGTTCGGAGCCGGGAGATGCCCGCGAGTATCAGCCGGGCGACGACGTGCGGCAGATGGACTGGTCCGTCACCGCACGGACGACGCACCCACACGTGCGTCAGTCGGTCGCAGATCGTGAGCTCGAGACGTGGCTCGTCATCGACTTGTCCGCAAGTCTCGACTTCGGGACCGCCGGATGCGAGAAGCGCGACCTGGTCGTCGCCGCAGCCGCGGCGATCACTCACCTGACCAGTTCGGGCGGTAACCGCGTCGGCGCCATCATCTCGACCGGCGCACAGACAACTCGAATTCCGGCCCGCGGTGGGCGAATTCACGCACAGGCGATGCTCCGCAAGATCGCGACGACTCCGCACGCGCCGGACGGGGTACGCGGTGATCTGGTCGGCGCGATCGAAGCGCTCAGACGCCCACAGCGTCGGCGCGGACTCGCGGTGGTCATCAGTGACTTCCTGGGACCGATCGACTGGGAACGCTCGCTGCGCGCCATTTCAGGACGGCACGACGTGCTCGGTGTCGAAGTGGTCGATCCGCGAGACCTCGAACTGCCCGACGTGGGCGACGTGGTGCTCCACGATCCCGAGTCCGGCCGGACCAGAGAATTCACCACGACGCCGCAATTGCGCGCCGACTTCGCCAGAGTCGCCGCCGAGCACCGCGTCGAGGTCAGGCAAGCTCTACGTCGTTGCGGCGCACCGCTCATGTCCCTGCACACCGATCGGGACTGGATTGCCGACGTCGTGAGATTCATCTCGGCACGCCGACACAGTTATGGTGCCGGCGCCGGAACTGGGGGCGTTCGTTCGTGAGTCTTTCTCAATTCACCGCACCGTGGTGGCTGCTGTTCCTCGCTGTCATCGCCGCGTTGGTGGTCGGTTACGTACTCGTGCAGAAGCAGCGGGCCAAGCACACACTTCGGTTCACGAACTTCGCGCTACTGGAGAAGGTCGCGCCTTCGCGGCCCGGGCGGTGGCGTCATATTCCAGCGATTCTGATGGTCGTCGCGTTGGTGTTCTTCACCGTCGCCCTTGCCGGTCCGACGGCAGACAAGAAGGTCCCGCGAAACCGTGCCACGGTGATCCTCGTGATCGACGTGTCGCTGTCGATGCAGGCCACCGACGTCGAGCCGACGCGATTGGCAGCAGCGCAGGAAGCGGCCAAGTCGTTCGCCGACGGTCTGACTCCCGGCATCAACCTCGGGTTGGTCGCATTTGCCGGGACCGCTTCGGTTCTGGTGTCGCCCACCACGAATCGTGACGCGACGAAGGTCGCCATCGACAACCTCAAGCTCAGTGAGCGAACGGCGACGGGCGAAGCGATCTTCACCTCGTTGCAGTCGATCGACACGCTGTCGGCTGTTCTCGGCGGCAGCGATCAGGCGCCACCGGCGCGCATCGTGTTGCTGTCCGACGGTAAGCAGACCGTTCCCGAAAACTCGGACGATCCGCGGGGCGGATTCACCGCTGCCCGTCAGGCCAAGGACAAGGGCGTTCCGATCTCGACCATTTCCTTCGGAACGACATACGGGCGAGTCGAGATCGAAGGAGACCGAATCCCCGTCCCGGTCGACGACGCGTCATTGAAGGAGATCGCCAACCTTTCCGGCGGAAGTTTCTTCACGGCATCGAGCCTCGAAGAACTGCGCCAGGTGTACGACACGCTCGAAGAGCAGATCGGTTTCGAGACGACACGAGGCGATGCGAGTCGACCGTGGTTGGTCCTCGGCGTCGTGTTCGCGACCGCTGGTCTGACGATTGCCCTGGTACGCAGGCAGCGTCTGCCCTGATCGAGAGCAGTTCCGAATTGTCCAAATACCGCTGGTACGCGGCCCGCAGAGAATTGATAGGTTGATCGCCATGTCTACCCCTCCCACGACAGTGGTTTCCGAACGGACCGTCACCACACCTCGCTCGGTGCTCGTCACCGGCGGTAACCGCGGAATCGGCTTGGCCGTCGCTCAGCGGCTCGCCGCAGACGGCCACAAGGTAGCCGTCACGCACCGCGGTTCCGGTGTCCCCGAAGGGTTGTTCGGCGTCGTGTGCGACGTCACCGACACCGAGTCGATCGACCGTGCATTCAAAGAGGTCGAAGCGCACCAGGGGCCGGTCGAGGTCATCGTCGCCAATGCCGGCGTCACCGACGACACACTGATCATGCGAATGAGCGAAGAGCAGTTCACGAGCGTCGTCGACGCGAACCTCACCGGTACGTTCCGCCTCTCGAAGCGTGCGACCCGGTCGATGCTGCGCGCGCGTTTCGGACGGTTCATCTTCCTCGGCTCTGTGGTGGGTCTGGCAGGACAAGCCGGCCAGGTCAACTACGCAGCGTCCAAAGCAGGCATCGTCGGTATCGCTCGTTCCCTGACAAGGGAACTCGGCTCACGTTCGATCACCGCCAACGTCGTCGCTCCCGGGTTCATCGAGACCGACATGACGGCAGCACTGGGCGACGACGTCAAGGACAAGGCCACCGAGTTCATCCCGTTGCAGCGGACCGGAAAGCCGGAAGATGTTGCAGCAGTTGTCAGTTTCCTCGCCTCCGACGATTCGGCCTACGTCTCGGGTGCGGTCATCCCCGTCGACGGCGGACTCGGCATGGGGCACTGACCCGCTTTTCGCACACACACCTTTCTCGTACGTCTGAAATCAGGAGGACATCTCATGGGCGGCTTGCTCGAGGGTAAGACCATTCTTGTCACCGGCATCATCACCGATTCGTCGATCGCGTTCCACGTGGCCAAGGTCGCGCAGGAGCAGGGCGCAAAGGTACTGATCACCGGATTCGATCGTCTGCGCCTCATCGACCGCATCGCCCAGCGCCTGCCGCAGCCCGTGCCGCCGGCAATCTCGCTCAACGTCCAGAGCTCGGAGGATCTCGCCTCTCTCGCCGAGCGTGTGCGCGAGCTGGCTCCCGAGGGTATCGACGGCGTCGTCCACTCGATCGGCTTCGCTCCCCGCTCCTGCCTGGGAAGCCCGTTCATGGACGCGCCGTGGGAAGACGTGGCGGTCGCACTCGAGGTGTCCGCATACTCGTACAGCGCACTGGCCAAGGCCTTGCTGCCGGTGCTCAACGACAACGCGTCCATCGTCGGTATGGACTTCGATCCGGCGCGCGCGATGCCGTTCTACAACTGGATGGGTGTCTCCAAGGCGACCCTCGAGGCCGTCAATCGGTACGTGGCCAAAGAGGTCGGCGTCCGCGGCATCCGCTCGAACCTGGTGTCCTCCGGCCCGATCAAGACCTTGGCCGCCAAGGCCATTGCCGGTGACAGCACCGGTCCGGGCGCGGAGTTGGACAAGCTGAACACCGCATGGGACGGTGCTGCGCCCATCGGCTGGGACGTCGACGATCGCGAGCCGGTCGCCAAAACGGTCTGCACCGTTCTCTCGGATTGGTTGCCCGGCACGACCGCGTCGATCATCTACGTCGACGGCGGCTTCCACGCGATGGTCGGCTAGTAGCACCCCTTCTACTACGCAGGTGAGTACCCGGGTGACTCCCGCCGAACGGCATCGCGCAAGATTGAACTCATGACCGTAAGTATGGACATGCAGTTCGATGCTCTTCTCGTTTTGTCGTTCGGCGGTCCCGAAAAACCCGAAGACGTACGGCCGTTCCTCGAAAACGTCACGCGCGGTAGGGGAGTGCCACCGGAGCGGCTCGACGCTGTCGTCGAGCACTACATGCATTTCGGTGGAGTTTCGCCCATCAACGCGCTCAACCGAGACCTGATCGAACGGGTCGAAGGTGAGCTGGCAGCAGCCGGCGTGGATTTGCCCGTGTACTTCGGCAACCGCAACTGGCACCCGATGGTCGAAGACACCGTTGCCAAGATGCGCGAGGACGGTGTCCGCAACGCCGCCGTGTTCGCCACGTCGGCGTGGGGTGGTTACTCCGGATGTCGGCAGTACCACGAGGACATCGCCCGTGCCCGTGAGGCGGTCGGTGACGGCGCACCGACGCTGACAAAACTTCGCCAGTACTACGACCATCCGCTCGTCGTCGGCGCGTTCGCCGACGGTGTGCGCGCAGCCCGCGCAGAGTTGCCCGAAGCGACTCGCGATACTGCGCGCCTGGTGTTCACCGCGCATTCGGTACCGAGTGCCGCAGACCGCAATGCAGGGCCGCCGGCAGAGGGCGGAAACCTCTACAGTCGACAGGTCGCCGAGGCCGCGAAGTTGGTTGCCGAGGCCGTCGGCGTCGAGGATTTCGATCTGGTGTGGCAGTCGCGATCAGGCCCGCCGCAGGTTCCGTGGCTGGACCCCGACATCTGTGATCACCTGGATACGTTGTCCGCCAAGGATGTTCGCGCCGTGATCGTGTGCCCCGTCGGTTTCGTCTCCGATCACCTCGAAGTGGTGTGGGACCTGGACACCGAGGCCAAGGACAAGGCAGCCGAACTCGGGATGGATTTCGTTCGGGCAGCAACGCCCGGCCGCGATCAGCGTTTCGCGCAGCTGGTGCCCACGCTCGTTCGGGAACTGGCCGAGGCCGAGCAGCCACTGCGACTGGGGGTCGAGCCGCTGCTCGGCTCGACGACCAACGGTCTCTCGTGTGCGGTCAATTGCTGCGCGGCCGTTCAGCGTCCCCGCTGACGGTCCGACGCTCAGGTGTTCGGATGCTTGAGCTTTCCGCAGGGCCCGGGAACGGTGGACGTGCTGCGCGAGGTGAGGAGCGTCTCGACGATCTGTCGATCCTCGGGGCTCAGTGACGGGTCGATGTAGTTGAGTTCGGGCGCGCCCAGTTCGCGGACTCGCCCGGCGAGGGTCGCGACAAACGAGACGCGTTCTTCGTCGTCGTCGTTGACGTCGTGGATCTGCAGCACCGACACCGGAAACTTGCGCAGCGTCACAGGCAGGAAGCGGGCGCCGAGCACATGGTCGACGTTGAATCCCGCCCACTGCCCCTGGTTGGCCTCCACGCATTCGGCGTCGGAGTGAATTGCGCTCTCGCCGATGTACTTACGTGCGGGCAGCATCTTCTTGGGTGCAAGTTCGGATGCGCCCTGCTGAAGGACGGGAAAGTCGCCGTCCGAGTACAACCAGGGCTGGTTGGCCATCTTGATCAACCGACCGGCGTCCAGATCCGGGAGATAGCGAGACTTGAGGAGAAACGCGACGCTGTCGACCGAGATGCCCAGCAGTTCTGCGGCCTTCTGTCGGCTCATCGCGAACGTCGGGGCATTCTTCGGGGCGATCTGGATCAAATTGACCATGCGAACTCCTGTAAGTGTTCAATTGTTGCGGGTTTGGTACAGCTGACATGACAATTCGCCGATTATCAACCTCTAGCTGATTTCCGACTTGTAGATGAGTCGGTTGTCACCATCCGAGTTCACGCAACCGGGGATCTCCGATCCCGAAGTGGTGGCCGATTTCGTGGATCACTGTTCGGCGAACTTGCTCGATCACCTCGTCTTCGGTGCTGCAGATCGCACAGATGGCCCTGCGGTAGATCGTGATGCGGTCGGGAAGGACGCCGGCGTACGTGGTGGTTCTCTTGGTCAGTGGGATGCCCTGATACAGCCCGAGTAGCCCCGGTCGTCCACCTTCGAGTTGAACGGTCACTGCGACATTGGCCATCTCCGCACCCAATTTCGGTGGCAGGCTGTCGAGCGCCCGCTTGACCATGTCCTCGAACTGGCTGTCGTCCACGTCGATCATTTGCCCATTGTGCGTGCGGGGGCGGGATCCGGGTGTGTCCATGTGGAAACAGTGCAGCTTACGGCTATGTTCATTGCGTGGCCGAAGACCTCTATCACCGTTACGAATTCACATTCATCGTTCAGATGCTGACAGTCTCGCAAGAGCAGGCGATCGAAGAGAGCTTGGGCGGAAGGGTCGAGGACCGACGCGGGCTGCAGCTGCTGACGCTCACCTCGGAAGGTATGCGAGCGGCGACAACGGCTATCACCGTGGTGGACCAGTTGGTGGCTGCAGGCGTGCGTCCCCAGCGGACACATCCCGATCTGGTGTCACGTCAGGACATTGCCGACCGTGCGGGGGTGACGCGGCAAGCTGTCGGGCAGTGGGTGCGAGGGGTCCGGCAGGCGGCTACGCCTTTCCCGATTCCGTACAACTCGGTTGCCGGGGGGATCTGGTTCTGGGGCGACGTCCTGGATTGGTTGCGCCGTCAGGGGTACAGCCAGGACACCGGTTTGCGCTACCCGACGCTGGATGAACATATTCGCATCGACCGCCATATCGCGATCAATCACAAGACTGTGGGTTGATCGATCAAACGGTTTGCTTGAAAATAGCTATTGAAACAAACCGACGGTAGGTATAAAGTCCCTAAATACCTCAATCAATCTATCGGTGCGTCGGTCCTGCTCTGGGGGGAGTCTGGCCTGCGCTGCAGATACCCGAGCATGCGAGCAGGAATTCATGGTTTCGACCCCCGAAGTACGACCGATGCCCAAATCGGCCGCGCTCACGACTTCTGTGGCTATTTCCAGCGATGGAGCAACGGCGAAGCTACGTGAAGGTGTATCGGGCAGGGGCCGTCTGCGAGCGGCGACGGCGGCGCTGTTCCGGCGCTCACGCCCACGTATGACCTTCGCGCCACCGTTGAGCGTGCTTCTTCTCGTCACCTCCGACAACGGTCTCTCGCAGCGGGCCGGTCTTGTTCTTCGCGAGGCGGGACACCAAGTCCGTACAGCCGTCGTCGCCGACGCGGACGCAGTGCTGGCCGCGACTTCTTCGGGAGATTTTGACCTCGTCATCTGCCCGTTTTTGAAAGCCTATGTCCCGGAATCTGTTTGGCAGCGGTGGACAACGATCATCATCCATCCCGGCCCGCCCGGAGATCGCGGGCCGTCGTCGCTGGACTGGGCGATAACGGATGGCGAACCGATCTGGGGTGTCACGGCATTGCAGGCCGCTGAGGAACTCGACGCCGGGCCGGTGTGGGCCTGGCGGACGTTCGAACTCCGGAACGGGGCAACCAAATCCTCGGTATACAACGAGGAAGTCACCGACGCGGCGATGGAGTGCATTACGGAGGTCGTCGAACATTTCCGTACTCCTGACTTCCAGGCGATCCCATCGGACCGAGTTGCGCGGCCCGTGGCATCGGCCCGATCGAGGCCCAGCATGAAACAGGCCGATCGCGTTTTCAGCTGGGAGGAAGACGCGTCGAGCATCGTCCGCGCCGTCAACGCCGCCGACGGGTTTCCCGGCGTCGCCGTTCAGTTGGGGCTCGACCGGGTCTACGTCTACGACCCTCACCTCGATACCCACGTCGATGCAGCGCCCGGCACCATCGTCGAGTACTTCCACCAGGCAATACGTGTTGCCACCGGTGCGGGCTCCGTATGGATCGGACATGCGCGGCTCGTCGGCGCCGGCAATGTCAAACTTCCGTCGACCGCGGTCGTACGTCCGGACGTGTTCGTTCCACAGGTCTGGGAGAGTCGTTACCCCGAGACCGACTATCACCGCGACGGCGAAATCGGATATCTCTCGTTCCGCTTCTACAACGGTGCGATGAGTACGAAGCAATGCGCGCGACTGGCCTCCAGGCTCCGCTGGGCGATCACGCAGGACACCAAGATCCTTGTCCTCACGGGTGACTTCGACAGATTCAGCAACGGTATCCACCTCAACGTCATCGAGGCCGCGTCGGATCAAGCCGGGGAAGCGTGGGCCAACATCAAAGCCATCAACGAGATCGCGAAAGCGATCGTCACCTGTACGGAACAGGTTGTGGTGGCGGCATTCACAGGCAACGCCGGTGCCGGCGGGGTCATGCTCCCGCTTGGAGCCGACGTAGTCGTGGCCAGGGACGGTGTGGTTCTCAATCCTCATTACGCCACGATGGGCCTGTTCGGCTCGGAACTGCACACGTACACACTTCCGGCTCGGGTCGGCGAGCAGCAGGCCCGCAGTCTGCTGGCCGAGTGCAGTGCGATAGGCATCCGTCGAGCCTTGGACATCGGACTTGTCGACGCGATCGGCCCCAGGCGGCCGGATCTGTTCGAGGCGTGGTTGCGCGAGGTCGCCACCGACTTGCTCGAAGGAGATCGGCTGGAATCGATGCTGGAGCGCAAACGTCTTCGACTGGAACGTGATCCGGTGGAGCCCTACGAGGAGCGTGAGCTCGAAGAGATGAAGATCGACATGTTCGGTGACCGCAACGGGTTTGCCGAGAAACGCCGGAACTTCGTGCTCAAGCTCTGATCGACACGCTGTTCGCCGACGCGACACGGGCAGTGCGAACAACGTCCCACAGTCGTCGCAGCAGGTCGTCACGCCTCTGCGCAGTGGACACGCTCGGGGCCTGGTTGGTCGATACCGACGCAGCCACGGTGAGAATGGCTGCCACGTTGTCGGCTGTGTCGATCACCTGTAGATGGCGAGGTGACAGTGTCGACGGCCAGCGGTGTCCGGCCTGTGCCTGCAGGGCTTCGGCGACCAGCGTACGAGCGTCGTTTCCAGGCATTCCGGTGGCTACGGCCGGAAGCCCGCCGAGCACCTCGGCTGCGTCCCGAACAGCTTGGCGCAGTTCGTATTCGGCTTCGCGGAGTCCGATCGATTCGGCGCTGCCCGCCACAGTGGGAATGGAGAAGACCGTCCATCGCAGGACGTCCGGGCCTTCCTTCGACGGCACGAGTCCGACTCCGGGCTTGCCGACGGCGCCGATCTGTATCCCTTCACCCGTTGCGATCGCAGCGCGCGCGAACTCGGTCCCGGTGGGCAGACCACGTACATCACCGGCCGTAGGAAGGACCAGGCGGACCTCGGCAGCCTCCGAGCGCGCGATTCTGAGCAGGGTGGGCACACCGGAAGCCGTGACTCCCGGCCATTCGAGATCGTGGCGGACCGCGGTTTCCGCATCGGCGGCGCCGATCAGGTGCATCGGTGCCCACGCGGCAAGGGCGTCGATGACGTCGTCCGGCGCAGCGTCGCCGGCGAGCCATGACGCTGCCCACACGGTGAGGGTTGCGCTGGGAGAACTCATGACCGTGAAGTTTAGTTCGGCGTGGCGACATGCGCGGCCCCGGCGTTGTGACCTAGCGTGATCCGGCGTGAGCGGTGGCAACGGATACGGTGACATTTTTGCGGGTCATACCCGCAAACAGAAGCGCGTGACGCCTGAAGTGGCGGCCGAGCGTGATCTTGTCGTCGAGGATGCGGCGACGGGATTCTGCGGTGCGGTAGTCGGTTTCGAGCGCACGTACGACGGCGATTTCGTGCGGCTCGAGGACGGTCGTTCCCGGACGCGGTTGTTCGCGATGCGCGAGGCGGCCTTCCTCATCGACGGCTCACCGGTCACCCTCGTACGCCCGGCCCCCAAGCCCGTGTCCACCAGACCCGCACGGTCGGCTTCGGGTTCGACGCGAGTCGAAGGCTTACGCGCCCGCACGGCACTGCCCAGCCGGATCTGGGTGGAGGGAGTACACGATGCTGCCCTCGTCGAGCGGGTGTGGGGTCACGATCTTCGCGTCGAAGGTGTTGTCGTCGAACATCTCGAAGGACTCGACAATCTGGGGGAGCGGCTTGCCGAATTCGGGCCTGGTCCCGGCCGCCGCGTCGGGGTCCTGGTCGACCACCTGGTCACCGGTTCCAAGGAAACCCAACTGACTCAGGGCCTCGGCCCGGACGTGTTGGTGACCGGGCACCCGTACATCGACGTGTGGGAGGCCGTTCGTCCCAAATCTGTCGGAATCGCCTCCTGGCCGAAGATTCCACGCGGCGAGGATTGGAAGACGGGAATCTGCCGCGAACTGGGCTGGGGGACACCTCAGGAGGGCTGGCGGCGGGTCTACAACTCGGTCGAGAGCTTCCGCGATCTGGAAGCTCCTTTGATCGGTGCAGTCGAACAACTTGTCGATTTCGTTACCGAGCCGAACTGACGTAGCGGCGGCCTGGGTCACACATTCTGGTTAGATGGTGTTGTGGCTGCACTTATTTGGCTGATCGGAGCACTGGTGCTCGCCGGGGCCGAAGCGCTGGTGGGGGATTTCTTCCTGCTGATGCTCGCCGGTGGGGCGCTCGCTACTGCCGGTGTCAGTGCTGTCACCGACTTCCCGGTGTGGGTCGACGCCGTCATGTTCGGAGTGTTCTCCGCCGCCCTCGTCCTGGGCGTGCGACCGATCATGTTGCGTCGCTTCGGTAGTCCGCCGCCGACCCCGACCGGAATACAGGCACTCGAAGGTAAGCACGCTCTGGTTCTGGAAGAAGTGGGCGAGCATTCCGGGCAGGTCAAGTTGGACGGCGAGGTGTGGACTGCCAGGCCGTACGACACCACCGAGGTGTACCCGCCGGGCACCAAGGTGACGGTGATGGAAATCAACGGCGCAACAGCAGTCGTCTGGAGGGGACCTTAATGGCAGCACTCATAGTGCTCGGTGTGTTGGTGCTATTCGTGATCTTGGTGGTCGCGAAGTCGGTAGCACTGGTACCGCAGGCAGAAGCCGCGGTGATCGAGCGGCTCGGTAGGTATTCGAAGACGGTGTCCGGGCAGCTCACGTTCTTGATCCCGTTCGCCGATCGTGTGCGCGCCAAGGTGGATCTTCGTGAGCGGGTGGTCTCCTTCCCACCGCAGCCGGTGATCACCCAGGACAACCTGACACTGTCCATCGACACGGTGGTGTACTTCCAGGTCACCAATCCGCAAGCTGCGGTGTACGAGATCAGCAACTACATCGCTGCCGTCGAGCAGTTGGCAACCACCACGCTGCGAAACGTCGTCGGCGGAATGACCCTCGAAGAGACGCTTACCTCGCGTGATTCCATCAACGGTCAGCTTCGTGGTGTCCTCGACGAGGCGACTGGTCGCTGGGGCCTGCGAGTGGCCCGCGTCGAGCTCAAGAGCATCGATCCGCCGCCCTCGATCCAGGAGTCGATGGAAAAGCAGATGAAGGCGGACCGCGAGAAGCGCGCGATGATTCTGACGGCTGAAGGTCACCGCGAATCCGCTATCAAGACCGCCGAGGGTGCCAAGCAGAGCCAGATTCTTTCTGCCGAGGGAAACAAGCAGGCCTCGATCCTGAACGCCGAGGGTGAGCGTCAGTCCCAGATCCTTCGCGCTCAAGGTGACCGCGCGGCCAAGTACTTGCAGGCTCAAGGCGAGGCCAAGGCCATCGAGAAGGTTTTTGCTGCAATCAAGTCCGGTAAGCCGACTCCGGAATTGCTTGCATACCAGTATCTTCAGACGTTGCCGCAGATGGCGCAAGGCGATGCGAACAAGGTGTGGCTCGTACCCAGCGACTTCGGTGACGCGCTGAAGGGATTTGCCAAAACGCTTGGCGCGCAAGGGCGGGATGGCGTTTTCCGGTACGAGCCGCCGGCCGCCGAAGAGAATCTTCCCAATCCTGAGGACGATTCAGCCGAGGTGGCGGAGTGGTTCGAGACCAAATCCGATCCGGCTATCGCGGAAGCAGTGCGCGCTGCTGAAGTTGCTGCACGCACACCGGTCGAAGACCCGGCAGCTGCGGTCAGGCACCGCCGTGAGAGTGCGCCCGAGCAGCCTGGATTCGTAGATCCCGCGTTGCCACAGCAGGGCGAAAATCCTTGGCCGGGTCAGTTGCCGCTGCCGCCCGAGCGTGAAGATTTCCAGCAGAAGTACCCGTACCAGGGGCAGCCGCCCGAGGGTGGCCAGCGCCAGTAGACGCCTCTCGTAGCGAACGTTGATCGGGACGGGCACTCATCACCTACGTGATGAGTGCCCGTCCCGTTCCGCATACGGCGATCGCCCAGAGGACACTGACGAAGGTTCCCATGATGAACTGCTCGGACGCATGAGGTTCGCGAAGTTCCGGGTACCGCGCGAGCCCCTTGACTGCCAAGACGATCGCGATGCCTTCCGGCCAGGTTGCGAGAATCGATGCCGCCACCGCGAGCCGTTCGAGGATGCCGATCACACGTCCGCCGCGAAGAGGTCCGGCGTCCGGTGCCGGGCTCC
Source organism: Rhodococcus sp. BH5 (assembly GCF_027583855.1). Taxonomy (NCBI): domain Bacteria; kingdom Bacillati; phylum Actinomycetota; class Actinomycetes; order Mycobacteriales; family Nocardiaceae; genus Rhodococcus; species Rhodococcus sp. BH5. The sequence goes on along the minus strand of NZ_JAJHVW010000001.1, from coordinate 225,713 downwards.
CGTCCGGTTGGCGACGAGCGATCTTGAAGGTGGCAAGTACCAACGGTGCACCGGCCGTGGCGGCGGCAAGTACGCACAGGACAAGCGTCGCCCCGAGAGCGAAACCGGTGACCGGGGTCGTTCGGGTCGATGCCAGTGCGGCAACACCCAGCGCCGGAAGAGCCACCACGGACGACGCCCATTCGGGGACTTCGAGTCGACCACGACTGAGCGGTCCCAGTGCCGCTGCAACTGCTGGTGCCGCGGCGGCGACGGCGAGCGCGATCAACGCCAGAACGACCATGTATTCGAGCCCCCTGCTGTGTCGACGAGTTTGTACCGGTGCGAGCGTGAGCAGTCTAGGGCTGGAGTCTGACCAAAAGTCGTTCTGCGAGTCTGCGCCCGGCGAGTTCTGCGTGCCACCCGGCTGTCAGGAGTCGCTTGGACATGGCCTGTTTGGTGATTCCGAGGTGGGCCGCTGCGCTGACCTGAGTGAGTCCGCTGTCCATCAGGGCGATGGCTTCGCGTCCGTCCTTCGTCTGTCTCGTGACGATCGTTCCGAGCAAGGTGAACGCGGCATCGACATCTGCGGCGAGTTCGTCGCGTGAGCTATCCGCCGGCGCCTGTTCGACGGCAATTCTGGCCGGAGCTCGCTTGGCTCGCTCGACGGCGATCCGAGCAGCTTCGAATGCCGGTCCGCGTCCGGCCCGGGTCTGCCGTGGGAGAGGCTGCTCGACGGGACCGATCCCGATCCCGACACTCCAGTGCTCGCGCCGAATCAGCTCGAGTGCGACGAGGACGAGTAGCGCCGGATCGTCGGTCACCGCTTGAATCTCGTCGCCCGCTGTGCGCTCGAACGGCCGCAGGAGCCTGCGATCGGCCATGTCGTCGATGATGTCCCCGACGCGGTCGACATCCCGTCGGCTACCTCGCTGATCCACCGTCAGTACAAACATTAGTCAATGCTAGATAGTTGACTTTCAATAGTCAATCGTTTTGGGTTGACTCAATCAAATCAACCTCTTGGGGTTGACCGTCGTCAACGATGGTTTCGCCCGGTGAAGGCTGACGGCGAGCGTCGAACACCAGACCGGCGATGCCGATCGCAATGCAGATCCCGGACAGAATCAGGAGACGAGGATCGGCTTCGCCGGAGAGCGCATCGCCCAGAACGACAATCCCAACAGTGCCGGGCAAGATGCCGACGACGGTGGCAAGGATGTAGGGCACGATCCGGATCGACGAAATGCCGCAGCAGTAGTTCACCACCGAGAAGGGGACAAACGCGATCAAGCGCAGAGAGCCGACGGCCAGCCACCCCCGCTTTTCGATCCGCTCGTCCACCCGCCGGATCGTCGGACTCGAAATCCGTTGCCACACGACGTCGCGGCCGATGGCGCGGACCAGGTAGAGGGCCAGAACGGCGCTCACAGTCGTTGCCGCCACGGTAAGAGCGATGCCGGTCACCGAGCCGAAAAGAACCCCCGCGCTGAGCGTGAAGACGGTGCGCGGGAACGGCGCGACGGTGACTATCGAATGAACCAGGAAGAACACGAGGGGAAACGCCGGGCCAACCGAGTCCGCCCACTCTCGCACCTGGGACACCGTGGGATGTGGGGCGAGGAGGGCTGCGAGGAACAAAGCGAGCACTACCAGGACTATTGCGATCAATCTTCGGTCCAGCAGGCGTCCCATCACAGGTCACAAGGCTACCTGCGAACGGTGAACCGGGCCGACTGCCGACCCGCAATCGTGAGTCGAACATCGCCACGGGGGCGGGAAAGCGACGTGCTCCAGGCGACAATGAAACGGCGCTGTGACGAAAACCACTAGGCTTTCGGAGTGGCCTTCACCTGCAGTCCCGGCCAGTGAAACGAACTCGCGGGTAACCCGCAAACATGCTGAACAATCGCTAGGTAAGGGCCGGTTACACGTGCACGAACGACCGAATCCGCACGTCGCCCGGCCGGTCGGAAAGTGGCCACGAACAGCCCTGTGAAGAACATGACGTGATCCTCACGATATCTGGGCTCAACCGCGGGTTAGCATCACAGAACTAACGAACAAATCCGATTATCGGTAAAGCGCTCACGCAAAAAATGAGAGGGAGCGGACACAGTGTCATTAGCTTCAGAAGCCGAGGCTGTCGAGCAGGCGTACGCGGAGTGGCAGCGCTCCGTAGCCGGTGTGCTCGCCAAGTCCCGCAGAGTCGATGCGGCAGAACTGGGCCCCGAGCCACAGAAACTGCTCGAAACCGTCACCTACGACGGTGTCACTGTCGCACCGCTCTACAGCCCACGCGACGAGCGTCCCGAGCAGAGCTTGCCGGGCACGTTTCCGTACGTGCGTGGCGTCGACGCTCACCGTGATGTCAATGCCGGTTGGTTGGTTTCCGCTGCATTCGGAACCGCCTCGGCGGCCGAGACCAATCGCGCCATCCTGGACGCCCTCGAAAACGGAGTCAGCGCACTCTGGTTGAAGGTGGGCGCCGACGGCGTTCCGGTCACCGACCTCGCCGCTGCGCTCGAGGGCGTGCTTCTCGACCTCGCACCGCTCACGCTCGATGCAGGCGCAGCGACAAACGATGCAGCCCGAGCACTCTTCTCACTCCTCGATGCACGCAGCGAAGCCGGCGACGGTGTCAGCGATCGCAGCAGTATCCGAGTTCACCTCGGTGCAGCACCGCTGACCAGTTCGTTCTCCGGCGCAGCCGACGTCGAATTTGCAGGCGCAGTCGAGTTGGCCACCCTCGCCGCCGCTCGTGCGGAAACCGTGCACGCGATCACCGTGGACGGCACGGCCTTTCACAACGCGGGTGCCGGCGACGCCGAAGAACTCGGAGCCGCAATCGCCGCCGGCCTCGAGTACCTCCGTGCACTCACCGCCCAGAGCGGCCTGACCATCGGTGCTGCGTTGTCGCAGTTGGCTTTCCGCTACGCGGCAACCGACGATCAGTTCCAGACCATCGCGAAGTTCCGCGCCGCACGTCTCGTATGGGCACGCATCGCCCAGGTCTGCGGAGCTTCCGATTTTGGTGGAGCGCCGCAGCACGCAGTCACCTCCGCCGCGATGATGGCTCAGCGTGATCCCTGGGTGAACATGCTGCGCACGACCCTCGCTGCATTCGGCGCCGGCGTCGGCGGAGCAGATGCAGTGACTGTTCTTCCGTTCGACGTCGCCCTGGCCGACGGCACCCTCGGTGTCAGCAAGTCCTTCTCCTCGCGCATCGCGCGCAACACACAGCTGCTCCTGCTCGAGGAGTCGCACCTGGGCCGTGTCCTCGATCCGTCGGCCGGGTCTTGGTACGTCGAGGACCTGACACAGCAGATTGCCGCCACCGCGTGGGAGTTCTTCCAGGAAATCGAAGCAGCCGGAGGATATCTGGCGGCACTCGAAGCGGGAATCGTCTCCGGTCGCATCGCTGCCACGAAGGCCAAGCGCGACTCCGACATCGCACACCGCAAGACCACGGTCACCGGTGTCAACGAGTTCCCGAACCTCGGCGAAACGCCGCTGTCCGCCGAAGCCGTCGAGCCCGGCCAGTCCGTCGCCCGCTACGCAGCTGCATTCGAAGCGCTTCGTGACCGTTCGGACGCGTTCCTCGCCGCCGGCGGCGCCCGTCCCACTGCGCTTCTCGCGCCGCTGGGCTCGATTGCAGAACACAACGTGCGCACCACGTTTGCGTCCAACCTGCTCGCTTCGGGTGGTATCGATGCAGTCAACCCCGGCCCGCTCGAGGTGGGCGCCGAGGCCATCTCCGCTGCAGTCAAGGCTTCCGGTGCCACCGTCGCCGTGCTGTGCGGCACGGACAAGCGCTACGGCGAGAGCGCCGCAGCGGCCGTCGCCGAACTTCGCGCCGCTGGCATCAGCAAGGTGCTGCTCGCAGGACCGGAGAAGGCAGTCGCCGACGCGACCGGCGATTCTCGCCCGGACGGATTCCTCACCGCCCGCATCGACGCAGTGTCGGCTCTGACCGAACTGCTCGACTTCATCGAGACGGGAAGCTCCAAGTGACGACACGAGAGGTCAAGCACGTGATCGGCAGTTTCGCCGAGGTCCCACTCGAGGACCCGCAGTCTCCGGCACCCACACCGCCGTCGGTCGAGCAGGCCCAGGCGCTCATCGAAGAGGGCGCCAACGCCAACAACTACGCCGCCGAGCAGGTTGTCTGGTCCACCCCCGAAGGTATCGACGTCAAGCCGGTGTACACCGGTGCGGACCGCACGGCCGCCGCCGAGTCGGGTTACCCGCTCGACAGCTTCCCAGGCGCAGCGCCGTTCCTGCGTGGTCCGTACCCGACCATGTACGTGAACCAGCCGTGGACCATTCGCCAGTACGCCGGATTCTCCACTGCCGCGGAGTCGAATGCGTTCTACCGTCGTAACCTCGCGGCCGGTCAGAAGGGCCTCTCGGTCGCCTTCGACCTCGCTACACATCGCGGCTACGACTCCGATCATCCTCGCGTTGCCGGTGACGTCGGAATGGCCGGTGTCGCAATCGATTCCATCCTCGACATGCGTCAGCTCTTCGACGGAATCGACCTCTCGCAGGTGTCGGTCTCGATGACGATGAACGGCGCCGTGCTGCCGATTCTCGCGCTGTACGTCGCTGCGGCAGGCGAGCAAGGTGTCACTCCGGACAAGCTGGCCGGAACGATCCAGAACGACATCCTCAAAGAGTTCATGGTTCGTAACACCTACATCTATCCGCCGAAGCCCTCGATGCGGATCATCTCGGACATCTTCGCGTATTCCAGCGCGGAAATGCCGAAGTACAACTCCATCTCCATCTCGGGCTACCACATCCAGGAAGCCGGAGCGACGGCCGATCTGGAACTGGCGTACACCCTCGCCGACGGCGTCGAGTACATCCGCGCCGGCCTCGACGCCGGTATGGACATCGACAAGTTCGCACCTCGCCTGTCCTTCTTCTGGGCCATCGGCATGAACTTCTTCATGGAGGTCGCCAAGCTCCGCGCCGGACGCCTCCTGTGGGCCGAGCTTGTCGCCAAGTTCGATCCCAAGAGCGCGAAGTCTCTCTCGCTGCGTACCCACTCGCAGACCTCCGGCTGGTCCCTGACCGCGCAGGACGTCTTCAACAACGTTCCGCGTACCTGCGTCGAAGCCATGGCTGCCACCCAGGGCCACACTCAGTCCTTGCACACCAACGCACTCGACGAAGCGATCGCATTGCCGACGGACTTCTCCGCCCGCATCGCCCGTAACACCCAGTTGCTGCTGCAGCAGGAATCCGGCACCGTGCGTCCCATCGACCCGTGGGGTGGCTCGTACTACGTCGAGTGGCTCACCAACGAACTCGCCAACCGGGCTCGTAAGCACATCGAAGAGGTCGAGGAAGCCGGCGGAATGGCTCAGGCCATCAACGAAGGCATCCCGAAGCTGCGCATCGAGGAAGCTGCCGCCCGCACCCAGGCACGCATCGACTCCGGTCGGCAGCCGCTCGTCGGCGTCAACAAGTACGTTCCCGACGAGGTCGACACCATCGAAGTTCTCAAGGTCGAGAACTCCAAGGTCCGCAAGGAACAGCTCGAGAAGTTGGTTCGCCTTCGCGCGGAACGTGATCCGGAAGCCGTCGAGGCCGCACTGGCGAACCTCACTCGCGCTGCCGCATCCACCGAAGGCGGCATGGAGAACAACCTCCTCGCCCTCGCTGTCGTCGCCGCCCGCGCGATGGCTACCGTCGGCGAAATTTCCGACGCCCTCGAAAAGGTGTACGGACGCCACCAGGCCGAGATCCGCACCATCAGTGGTGTGTACCGCGACGAGGCAGGAACGGTGAGCAACATCAGCAAGGCGATGGAACTGGTCGAGAAGTTCGCCGATGACGAGGGACGTCGTCCCCGCATCCTCGTCGCGAAGATGGGCCAGGACGGTCACGACCGTGGCCAGAAGGTCATCTCCACCGCCTTCGCGGACATCGGATTCGACGTCGACGTCGGACCGCTGTTCCAGACCCCCGAAGAGGTCGCCAATCAGGCGGCCGACAACGACGTCCACGTAGTCGGTGTGTCGTCGTTGGCCGCCGGTCACCTCACCTTGGTGCCGGCGCTGCGGGAGGCTTTGGCTGCGGCCGGTCGTCCCGACATCATGATCGTCGTCGGCGGCGTCATTCCGCCCGGTGACTTCGACGAACTCTACGAGGCCGGCGCTGCTGCCATCTTCCCGCCCGGCACCGTCATCGCCGACGCTGCCAGCGGATTGTTGGAGAAGCTCTCCGCCCAACTGGGTCACGACAACAGCTGAGAAGGGGGTCACTGAAGATGGCACGTCAGCCCATCGACATTGATTCCCTCGCCGAGGCGGTGCGCGGAAATCAGCGTGCCGGCCTCGCTCGGGCGATCACCCTCGTCGAGTCCACTCGCGACGACCACCGGGCCCTCGCGCAGCAACTTCTACTGAAGTTGCTGCCGGAGGCCGGGGGAGCGCACCGGATCGGCATCACCGGCGTTCCCGGCGTCGGCAAGTCGACCTTCATCGACGCGCTCGGAATGTACTTGCTGGGCAAGGGACATCGGGTTGCGGTGTTGGCGGTCGATCCGTCGTCCACCCGCACCGGCGGCTCGATTCTCGGCGACAAGACACGCATGGCTCGGCTCACCGTCGAACCGAATGCGTACATCCGGCCGTCACCGACGTCCGGCACGCTCGGTGGTGTTGCCAAGGCAACCCGCGAGACCATCGTGCTTCTCGAAGCTGCCGGTTTCGACGTCATCCTGGTGGAAACGGTGGGTGTCGGCCAGTCCGAAGTCACTGTTGCCAACATGGTGGACTGCTTCACGTTCCTGACCCTCGCTCGTACCGGTGATCAGCTCCAGGGCATCAAGAAGGGTGTCCTCGAGCTCGCAGATCTGGTGGCGGTCAACAAGGCCGATGGCAAGCATGAGCGCGAGGCAAAGGGCGCTGCCCGTGAATTGGCGGGTGCGCTTCGCCTGATCTACCCGCACGACGCCATCTGGAAGCCGCCCGTCATCACGATGAGCGGTCTCGAAGGTGTCGGGCTGGACGAGTTCTGGGGAACTGTCACCAAACACCGTGAGGTGCTCACCGAAGCGGGACAGTTCGAGGAGAAGCGTCGCAAGCAACAGGTCGATTGGACCTGGACGATGGTCAACGATCAGCTGCTACGCAGGCTCTCGAGCAACGATCGGGTGCGTGCGATCCGGGCCGACGTCGAGCAGAGCGTGCGTGACGGTTCGCTGACGGCAGCGTTGGCGGCGGGGCGAATTCTCGACGCGTTCGACGGAAGCAACTAGCGCGGAAAGAACGAAATCCCGGGTATCCGAGCGCGGATACCCGGGATTTCTTCTGTGACGAGCTATCGTTCGCGCTTGACTGCAGGCTCGGTGAGTTCGGTCTCGACAGCGAGTTCGACTCCCGTGAAATCGCCTTCTGCCTCGGCCGGGGTGAGAGTGGACCGCTTCCACGCGTAGAACAGCAGCGCTGCCCACGCGCCGAGAATGGTCAGGTAACCGGCCACTGTGACCGCCCCGGTGATGTCGAAGGATTTGAACAGCTTCTGTGCGTTGGTCAACACGATGACGCCGCCCACCGCCGTTCCGAGCAAGGTTGCAGGTACGCGGCTGACCAGCCACGCCGCGAACGGAGCTGCGATGACACCGCCGAGCGCGAGACCGGCGACAACGAGGAGGTTTCCCGCCGACTCACGTCCCAATCCGACAAGGAATCCCAGCGACGCGGCTGACGCGACCAGAAACTCCGAGGCGCTGACCGAGCCGATCACGGTGCGCGGCGCGGTCTTTCCTCGTGAGAGCAGCGTGCTGGTGGTGATCGGACCCCAACCACCACCGCCGGATGCATCGATGAAACCACCGAACAGGCCGAGTGGGGACAGGAAACGTGCAGTGTGCGGGGTGGTACGAGCGTCCGCGACGGCCGGTGGGCGGACCGAAAAGCGTAGTGCCACATAGATACCGATGGCCAGCAGGATCGTCGCCGTGATGGGGACTGCCGCTTCGGTGGACAGACCCGAGAGCACAGTTGCGCCGATGAATGCACCGACTGCGCCGGGCACACCGAGCTTGGCGACGAGCTTCCAGTCGATGTTCTTGAACTTCCAATGCGACACACCCGAAGCGAGGGTGGTGCCGACCTCGGCCAGGTGAACAGCGGCGCTGGCCTGAGCCGGACCGAGGCCACCGATCATCAACAGAGTGGTTGCGGTGACACCGAAGGCCATACCGAGGGCGCCGTCGACGAGCTGGGCGCCGACGCCGACAAGGGTGAACAAAAGAAGATTGAACATGAGAAGACAGACTCCGAGCGAAGAAGCGACAAAGTCAGGGGTGCAGGCAGCGAGAATCGCCGCTCAGCAACACGCCTGATCGAAGCATGCGCTACGACGAGTGGGCCAGAACGCCATCAATCCGAGCGCAAATGCCGGGGAGGCATCGTGGCTGGAAATCTGCACGTCAGGTCCTTTGTTCTCGTACGTTGGTGTTCTGTCCATGCGAGCATAGCCGGTGCCCGGCTCGGTCAACCCACGACGCGGGCGTAATTTCCCACTCGGTGGACAAGTCGATCGAAGAATTCCGCCGGATCGGTGCTGACCGCGATATCCGCGTTGGGCTCACGCTTCCAGTGCCCGACCCAGTCCGCAACCGTCGTTCCGATCAGCAGTGGACTCTCGGTTTCGACATCTACCGTTGCCGGTTTCAGCGTCGCCAGGCTCGGATCGAGCGCGACGGCAGCAGCGAAGGGATCATGCATGTGAGCAAGAAATCCCTGGTCGTATTCACGATGGAATTCCATGTAGAACCGGATTGCGTCGGACATATGCCTGATCACGCTGTTGGACGCGGAACTGCGGACGTCGGGACCGTCGTCAGGCGAGATGATCTCTTCCGGGGTGCTCCCGGCAGCTTCGGCGAGCCGACGCACATGTTCGGGGAACATCTCGATGGATTCGGTGACGTTGAGGCCGCAGATGATCGGGCGCCGGTGCGCGGGTACGACGGAGAACGCGTCGAACACCTCCTTGGCGGCGTGCGGATCCACCGAGACGTTCCACTCCGCGGTCGGCGTCGTGTTGCCCGGATAGTTGAACGACCCACCCATCACTACCAGTCGCTTCAGCAGAGACGGCAGATCGGGTTCACGTCTGATCGCCAAGGCCAGGTTGGTGAGCGGCCCCGTCACCAGCCCGGTGAGTTGTCCGGGGTACTCCCGGACGAGATCCACCCAGAGGTCGGTGGCGGTTCGGACCGAGCGCTTGCGACCCGAATCGGGGAGGACCGCATGGCCGATTCCTTGCGGACCGTGAGTCTCCTCGGTGGTGCGCAACGGTATGACCAATGGCTCGCGGGCGCCGAGTGCAACCTCGATGTCCGGGGCGCCGCAGAGCGCAAGCCAGTTCAAGTTGTTGGCCGCGACCTGTTCCACCGGAACGTTGCCGGCGGTGCTCGCAATCCCCAGTATCTCGGCTTCGGGGCTGGCAAGGAGATAGAGAAGCGCCAACGAGTCGTCGATACCGGTGTCGACGTCGACGATGAGTTTGTGCATGTCACTCATCGGTGGCCACCAGGATCGTCGGGGAATGCAGGACGGGGAAGTTCACCGACCGAGCGATGAAGCACTTCGTGTGTGCGGGGCCGTGAAGCTCCTGGGCCTTCTCGACCATCGACGCCTCCGCGACCAACACCGTCGGATTCAACGTCACTTCGATGAACTGGCCGCCGCCATCGGATTCCTCGATCATGCTGCCGACCGGCTGATCGCTGTAGTCGAGAACGACGACCCCAGCGGCAGCTGCCAGCCCGAGGTACCAGAGCATGTGGCACTGGGCGAGGGAGGCAACGAGCAGTTCCTCGGGGTTCCATCGCTGCGCGTCACCGCGGAACGAGGGATCGGAGCTGCCGAGAAGTTCCGGCTTTCCGACCGCGGATATTGCATGATTGCGCGAATATCCCTGCGTGCTGGACGTTCCGGTTCCCAGATCGCCCGTCCACTGAAGGTCGAGTGTGTAGGTATGTGACTTCACAGGTCCATCTTGCCCTGAATGTGCCGGTCCCTCAGTGTGCCCACTCCGCGCGATCCGATCCCCACGGATGGGCTGGTTCGGGGTAGTCCTCGAACTCTGCCAGCGCGGGTCGTGCGGTGGTCACGTCGGCATGGTTGACAACAACATTCAGGCCGGGAGCGGTCGGTAGACCGGGATGGACGGTTCGGCCGGGTGCGTCGAGAAGACGGGCGCCGGTGCTGGCCAATGACACGTCGACATCGCGGCCACGGCCGTCCTGCGAGCGCAGCGTCAACGCGTCGAGGATCCCCGCTGCCAAGAAGTATCCGGTCGAGTGGTCGAGTGCCTGCGCCGGAAGCGCACCAGGGTTCTCACCGCCCTCGAGGAACGAGATACCGGATGCGGCCTGCACGATGCTGTCGAAGCCGCGGCGATTCGCCCACGGACCTTCCCATCCCCATGCGCTGACGCGCCCGTGAATCAGGTGGGCGGGAAGATCCTGCCCGATGAGCGCTTCGAGTGCACCCGGCCGGTAGCCGGTGACCAGTACGTCTGCGGTTTCGAGGAGTTCTCGGAACGCTGTCGCTCCCGCCGAGGACTTCAGGTCGAGAAGCGCCGACCGCTTGCCCTGTCCACTGTCGAGGTGCTGCCATCCGATCTCGGGGATCGCCGGGGGATCGATCCGCAGAACGTCAGCGCCGACCAGCGCCAGGGCACGCGTCGCGACCGGACCGGCGATGACGCGGGTCAGGTCGAGAACGCGTGGGCGCGTCGGATGCGTGCGGGGTTTTCCCTCGTCGCGTGCTCGGATGGATACCAGAGGCGCAGACCTCGCAGCTGCGCACTGCTCACTCAGGCGCCACTCGGTCTCGGTACGAACACGGACCGCGATGGCTCCGATCTCGGCGGCCTGCAGCTCGATCTCGATGGCGCTGAGTTCGGATATCCGTTGCACCACTGCATCTTTGGGTGATCCATGATCGAGCGCGAGGATGGCGAGCAGGCGGTCGCGATGGTGCGGATAGTTGCCGTGCGTGCGGACCCAACCGTCGCGGGCGGCAAAGAACCCCGAGTGCTCGGAGAACCCGTTGATCGGCTCGCCGCCGATCCGGAACAGTCGATCGCTCGAGAAGGACGCGGCGATGCGCTCGGGATCGAGGGTCCAGTGTCCGTCGCCCGGGCTGGTTGACCGATGAATCGCCGAGGCGAACGCCGCTACCGAGCCCGCAGCGAGGTCGAACACCGGCAAGTGCGCCGCAAGGAAACCCGCCGAGTCCGGGCATTCGATGTGCCCGCGGCGGTCGTCGGTGTGCACCCCGACGTCACGCTGGTATTCGTCGAGATAGAACCCGTACCCGTGATCCATGCGACGCCTTTCGGCAGTTCAGTGGCCGAGAAGCTCCCGGCACTTCTCTGCCAGCGTATCGCGGAGCGGCGCAGCACGATCCGCCAACTGTTGTTGCTGACGCACGTATTCGGCGCGGCCCGCGGGAGTTTCGATACGAATGGGGGAGAACCCGTACTCGGCGAGGTCGTATGGGCTCGCGCGCATGTCGAGTTCACGGGCCAGGAGCGCGTGTTCGAAGCACCGCATCACCAGGTCGGAATCGACGAGTGGCAACAATTTGAAGCTCCACTTGTACAGGTCCATACCGGCGTGCAGGCAGCCCGGCTGTTCGTGATCGATCTGAGTTTCGCGTGCAAGCGGGAGCGAGTTCTTGGGGGCCGCGTCCGGTGTGAAGAACCGGAACGCGTCGTAGTGCGTGCATTTGAGTGGCAGGGATTCGACGACCGCGTCGGTACCGGCGAACCCGAGTCGCAGCGGCACCGACTGGTGACGGATTGCGTCCTCGCCCCCGCGATAGACCATCGCCCATTCGTGGAGGCCGAAGCAACCCAGCACAGCGGGCCGCGCAGACGTCTGATTCAACAGATTCCACACGAATTCGACTGTGTGACGCCGACGCTCCAGCACTGAGGCCTCGACCGTCGCGGTACCCGACTCGTCGACGCGGTAGCCGGAGAAGGCTGCGTATTCGGCGGCGTTCTCGAGCGCGACTCCGTACCCGGGGTGCCAGCGGCGCAGTTGGGCGGGTTTGAAGTTGTAGTACGTGAAGAGGAAGTCGTGCACCGGGTGAGAGATACCGGCGCTACGACGCGCTCGGTGCGGCTCGACGAGCTTCTCCACCTCCTCGAGGTGAAGCGCCCGCCGAGCCGTCCACTCGCTCTGCGCGAGTGCGAGTGAATGCACCGAACGTGTCATCGATCAGCTGTTTCTTTGTCCGGGAACAGCATCCGTGCCGCGGTGCGTGCCGTCGCGGACCGTTCCGACGTACTCCTCGAGGAGATCCTCGAGCGCGACGATACCGATCACCACTCCGTCAGCGTCCGTGACAGCGCCGAGGTGCGAGCTGGCCCGACGAAGGCCGGCCAACGCTTCGGCCAGCGGTGTGCTGAGCGGAACGATGGGCAGCGGCCGGATATCCGACGTCGGAACGACGGTGTCCGGTCCAGCGGCCTCGTCGAGCACCTCGTCGAGTACGTCCTTGAGGTGTACGTACCCAGCCAGCGATCCGTCGCTCGCTCGCACCGGGTAACGCGAGTATCCGGTCTCGATGACCGCACGCTCGATCTCACCCAGTGTTGTTCCCGACGGTGTGAGGGGAATGGTCCGCACCTTGTCGAGAGTGATCAGGACCTCGGAGACGGTCCGATCGGTCGATTCGAGTGCCTGCTTCAACCGCCGGTGTTCTTCGGCGTCGATCAGACCTTCGGATCGCGATTCACCGATCATCGCGGACAACTCCACCGCCGAGACCGTGACGTCGAGTTCGTCCTTGGGTTCGACGCGCAGGAGCTTGAGCACTCCGTTCGCGCACAGGTTGTAGAACGCGATGATCGGGCGAGCGATCTTGATGAACGCCAGATGCACGGGAACGAGCAGCATGGCCGTCTTCTCGGGGCCGGCCAACGCGATGTTCTTGGGCACCATCTCGCCGAGCAGGATGTGCAGCACGACGACGAGCGACAGCGCGATGGCAAACGAGATCGGGTGCAGCAATCCGTCGGGCAGGCCGACGGCTTCCATCGGCACCTCGAGGAGGTGCGCAATGGCGGGCTCGGCGACCTTACCGAGGAGGATCGAGCAGATCGTGATGCCCAGCTGAGCCGCCGCAAGCATGAGCGAGAGGTTCTCACCGGCCTTGATGACTGTGAGCGCCCGCTTCTTGCCTTGCGCGACCAGTGCTTCGAGGCGGTCACGTCGTGCGGAGATCAGTGCGAACTCCGCACCGACGAAGAATGCATTGCCGGCGAGCAGCACGACGGTGAGGAGTACACCGAAGAGGTTATTCATCGTCGGACTCCTTCTTGCTGTCGTCGGCGGATTCGGGTTCGACGTAAGCGGGGACCGGCGTGATGGTCACCCGGTCGATACGGCGGCCGTCCATGCCGGTCACTCGTGCAATCCACTTTCCGCGCGAATCACCGGACGAGTCGACGTCGGGCAATTCCACCTCGTCACCCTCGTCGGGGATGCGGCCCAGTTCGGTGAGCACCAAACCGCCGAGCGTGTCGTAGTCGCCTTCGGGAGCGGTGTACCCGGTAGCCGAAGTGACCTCGTCGATGCGCAGGAGACCGGAGCACGACCATCCGTCGCCGACGCGCTGCACGTCGAGTTCGGGTTCGTCGTGTTCGTCGCGCACATCGCCGACGATTTCCTCGATGAGGTCTTCCATCGTGACGATGCCGGCAGTTCCGCCGTACTCGTCGACGACGAGCGCAACCTGCATGCCGTCGGAGCGGATTCGCTCCATGACGGTGTCTCCGTCCAGGCTCGACGGCACGACGGGAACACGTTGAGCCAGACTGTCGACGCGCGTCGTGCGCCGACGTTCGGCCGGAACGGTGAACGCGTGCTTGATGTGTACGACGCCGACCGTGTCGTCGAGATCGCCGCGAACGACCGGGAAGCGCGAATAGCCGGTCCGCGACGCCGTCACGATCAGGTCTGCGACGGTGTCCGAGAGTTCCAGCGATTCGATCTTCACTCGCGGAGTCATCAGCTCTTCTGCCGTGCGGTCACCGAACTGCAGTGAACGGTCGACGAGCATCGCCGTGCCCTTGTCGATGGACCCGCGCTGCGCGGACGTCCGCACGAGGGACCCGAGTTCCTGCGGTGATCGCGCGGAGCGCAATTCCTCCGCGGGTTCGATGCCCAGGCGTCGCACGATCCAGTTGGCGGTTCCGTTGAGGCCGTTGATGGCCCACCGGAAGATCAGCGAGAACCCTGCTTGCAGGCCCGCAGTCGCGCGGGCGGTGGGCATCGGCTTGGAGATTGCGAGGTTCTTCGGTACGAGCTCACCGAAGATCATGGAGAACGAGGTCGCGATCACGAGCGCCAGGATCAAAGACGTTGTCGAGGCCGCGGATTCACTGAGCCCGACGGCCTTCGTGACCGGTGTGATGAACCGTGCCAGGACCGGCTCGGCCAGGTAACCGGTGATCAGGGTTGTGATCGTGATGCCCAGCTGAGCGCCGGAGAGCTGGAACGAAAGAGTCTTGTGCGCGTGTTGAACCTGCCGCGAGCGTCGGTCGCCGCCACGAGCAGCTTCGTCGACGGTGCTGCGTTCGAGCGCGGTCAGTGAGAATTCGGCCGCCACGAAGAGGGCGGTGCCTGCAGTCAGCGCGATGAAGCCGACCAGGCTGAGAATGGTGAAAACGATGTCCATGTGTCATCGCCACCTGAGATGTGCACGGGGGCCGCCGGGTTTGTCTCCCGGCTCGCTAGAGGAGCCCTCCGAACCGGCGGAATCAGAAGATTCCTCGGATAAAACGACGGGTGTAGCGCCGGGTAAGTGTGTGGGTGCCTCGGGCACCGGGTTCCTTTCGTCAGAGCCGAGTAGTTCTCGGCTGTAGCGGGCTCGGTCGGGTCGCCGAAGGGCACCCGACCGAGTTTTGTTTTCTGTTTACGGATCCAATGATACCGGCGGGTGCCCGGGAGTAGGGACCCGAGCACCCGCCGACAGTCACAGAACGTGGTTCACCAACCAGACGGAAGCGGCCGTCCTTCGGCAAATCCGGCGGCGGACTGCACGCCCAGAACGGCCTTCTCGTGCAGCTCCTCGAGAGAGCGCGCACCCGCGTACGTGCAGGTACTGCGCACGCCGGAACAGATCTGATCGATCAGGTCCTCGACTCCAGGGCGCTCGGGATCGAGACGCATCCGCGAACTGGAGATGCCTTCCTCGAACAATCCCTTACGGGCGCGATCGAAAGCCGTTTCGGTGGCTGTGCGAGCGGCAACAGCGCGCTTGGAGGCCATACCGAAGCTCTCCTTGTACGCGTTGCCCGCCTGATCGACTTTGAGATCGCCGGGGGACTCGTACGTGCCGGCGAACCACGAGCCGATCATGACGTTCGACGCGCCCGCCGCGAGGGCGAGTGCAACGTCGCGGGGGTGTCGAACGCCGCCGTCGGCCCAGACGTGCTTGCCGAGCTCACGTGCCGCTGCAGCACATTCCGCGACGGCCGAGAACTGCGGGCGTCCGACGCCGGTCATCATGCGAGTCGTGCACATGGCTCCGGGTCCGACGCCGACCTTGACGATGTCCGCGCCTGCGGCGATCAGATCACGGGTTCCCTGTGCGGAGACCACGTTGCCTGCGACCAACGGGACGCCGAGATCGAGCGCCTTGAGGGTGGTGAGTGCATCGATCATTCTCTGCTGGTGACCGTGAGCCGTGTCCACGACGATCACGTCGGCACCGGCGTCGACGAGTGCCTTGGCCTTGGCGCCCACGTCACCGTTCACACCGACCGCCGCAGCGACCCGGAGTGCGCCGCGCTCGTCGACTGCGGGGTCGTAGATGCCGGCACGGATCGCGCCGGTGCGGGTGAGGACGCCGGCAAGAGTCCCGTCTTCGTTGACGATGACCGCCAGCGGATCGTGCTTGGTTTCGAGCAGTTCGAAGACCTCACGCGGTGTGGCGGTGACCGGGGCCGTGACGAAGTCGGTGATCGCGACGGTACGTAGGCGAGTGAACCGATCGACATCCGCGCAGGCAGCCTCCGTGACGACACCGAGAGGCTTACCGTCCTCGACCACCACGACCGCGCCGTGAGCACGCTTGGGAAGCAGCGCCAGCGCATCGGAGACGGCGTCGTCCGGACTAAGCGTGACCGGCGTATCGGCGACGAGGTGGCGGCTCTTGACGAACGCCACGGTCTCGGCGACAGCTTCGGTGGGGACGTCCTGCGGAATGATGACCAGTCCGCCGCGGCGGGCGACAGTCTCCGCCATGCGGCGGCCGGCGACTGCGGTCATATTGGCGACCACGACGGGAATGGTCGTTCCGGATCCGTCGGAAGAATTGAGATCGACGTCGAACCGAGAGGTGACCTCGGTCCGGTTAGGGACGAGGAAGACGTCGTCGTAGGTCAGGTCGTATGGGGGGCGTTGCCCTTCGAGGAACTGCACGTTTCACGAGCCTACCGTCGATTCCGCCGTAGCGCCCTCGGTGTCGCGCGCTTGTGAGCGGGAAAGGGCGATCGTGGTCATGATCATGACGGCGACTGCGCACCCGATGAGAGCAATTCCGGGACCGTCGACGCGGAGGCGTTCGTCGAGCACTGTCATCCCCAGGAAGATGGCCGCGATCGGCTCGCCGATCGTCAGGGCGGGTAGCGACGCCGACAGCGGCCCGACCTGGAACGCGCGCTGTTGCAGGTAGACCCCGATTGCGCCCGAGGCGATCAGCGCCCACGTCTGCCATGCCGAAATCACCCCGACGACGCCGTGGCCGAGTAGGTCGGTGACGTACTTGGTGAATGCGACGGCGACGCCGTAGAAGATGCCTGCCGCAGAGCCGAGAAGCAGTGCGCGCCAGCCGCCGTCGAGTTTGGACAAGCCGCCGACAGTTGCGGCCACGGCCACTGCGACCGTAATCGTCAGGGGCACAGCCCAATCCGACCATGGAGCATTGCTGTCTCCCTCGGTGGGATCGCCGACGACGAGGAAGATCGCCAAGGAAATCGCGAGCATGATCGCCAGTGACCACGCGGAACGGGTGATGCGGATTCCCGAGAATTTGGCCGAGAGAGGCAGCGCGAACAGCAACGAGGTCACGATCAGCGGCTGCACCACCAACACCGAACCCAACGACAGTGCAACGGCCTGCATGACGTACCCGCCGCCGTCACCGATCAGCCCGGCCCACCACCGAGGACTGCGAATCAACGACGCCACCAACGCCTCGCCCTCGGGAACCGCGGACGCCGCCCGTTGCTGAGCGACCGAAGCGCACGCGAAGAGCAGTGCAGCGAGAAGTGCGCAGAGAACCGAGATCAGTGGAAGATCACCCATTCCCTCAGTGTGCGCGCTTGCCCGCCCGATTTCCGGCAGACGGCTTTCCTGCGCCGGGTGCGCCGCGACGCGGGGTCAAGCCCTTGGACGCCAGACGCTCCGAACGGGTCGGGACCGGAGTGCCGTCCGCACGGATCTTCTTCACACTCTTCGGATCGGTGACGCGCCGCGAGGAGGCGGCGCGCTTGTCGCCGTCCTTCTTCATCCGGCCTCCGGCAGCGGTCCGGCCTGCAGTGTCGTGTTCCTGACGGCCACGCTTGGCGGTGTGCTTGACGGCAACCGTCGTATCGGGAGCCTCGACCGGAATTCCCGTCGGCTCCATCGCACCGGTGATGCGCGTGAGTTCAAGATCGTCAGGACGAACCCGCACACCGTGAACCTTGACGCCTGCCTGCTTGGTCAACTTCTCGACCGAATCACGTTCCTCGTCGGTGACGATGGTGACGACGACGCCTGATTCCCCGGCGCGTGCCGTCCGGCCGGCCCGGTGCAGGTAGTCCTTCGCCTCGGCCGGGGGATCGACGTGAACGACGAGCGTCACGTCGTCGACATGGATTCCGCGCGCGGCGACATCGGTGGCGACCAGGACCGGTGTTGTCCCGTCGGAGAACGACGCGAGGGTCTTGGTCCGATTGTTCTGCGTCTTGCCGCCGTGCAGGGCCCCGGCCGAGACGCCGATCAAATGCAGTTGCTGCGCAAGACGATCCACACCGTGCTTGGTCTTGACGAACATGATGGTCCGCCCCGCGCGCGAAGCGATATGTGCGACAACGGATCTCTTGTCGTCGCGGTCGACGAAAAGCAGATGATGTTCCATGGTCGAGACGGTCGCAACCGGGGGAGCAGTCGAGTGCGACGCCGGATTGCGCAGGTAACCCGCGACCAGATCGTCGACCTTGCCGTCGAGTGTCGCCGAAAAGAGAAGACGCTGACCGTCTTTCGGAGTCGTGTCGAGAATCTTCGCAACCTCGTCGATGAAACCCATGTCTGCCATGTGGTCGGCTTCGTCGATGGTCGTGATCACGACGTCGTCGAGAATCACCGACTTCTGCTCGAGTAGGTCGAGCAGGCGCCCGGGGGTCGCAATCAGCAGATCGACGCCGCGGGCAAGGATGTCGGCCTGACGCTTGATCGGAACGCCCCCGACCGCATTTGCCACACGCAAACCGATCTCGGTAGCGGCGTCGTCGAGTGCCTTGTGGATCTGGATCGCCAGCTCACGGGTGGGAGCGAGCACCAAACCGCGCGGACGATTCCGCTTGCTCGCCCCACCCTTGAGGCGCACCAGCATCGGAAGCCCGAAGGCCAGAGTCTTTCCGGAACCCGTCGCACCGCGCCCGAGTACATCCCGACCGGCAAGAACATCGGGGATGGTTGCCGACTGAATGGGGAAGGGGGCATCGATGCCGCTTCGGCGCAACGCGTGCACCATCACGGCGGGGATTCCGAGGTCGACGAACGAACGCCCTTCGGTCGAGGTGGGCGAGTCGATCGTCGATTCCTGCATTTGTCCAGGCTACCGGGTATCGGTAGACGCAGATGACCGCATCTACCGATACCCGCTGTGAATCAGGCCTCGATTTCGCTGCGGTCACCGCTCCACAGTGTGTGGAACTTGCCCGGCTTGTCGATGCGCTCGTAGGTGTGCGCGCCGAAGAAGTCGCGCTGACCCTGAGTCAGGGCGGCCGGCAGACGCTC
The DNA here is from genome assembly GCF_027583855.1 of Rhodococcus sp. BH5. NCBI lineage: Bacteria > Bacillati > Actinomycetota > Actinomycetes > Mycobacteriales > Nocardiaceae > Rhodococcus > Rhodococcus sp. BH5. The sequence goes on along the minus strand of NZ_JAJHVW010000001.1, from coordinate 206,677 downwards.
CGCGCGGAGACCGTCGTAGTACGACAGCGAGGACGCGAACGCAGGTACCGGAATGCCGAGCATCGTCGCGGTGGCGACCACGCGGCGCCAGCTGTCGATGCCTGCCTCGATGGCCTCGCGGAAGTACGGCGCCAGGATCAAGCTCGGCAGGCTCGGATCGGCGTCGAACGCGTCCTTGATGCGGTTGAGGAACTGCGCACGGATGATGCAGCCACCGCGCCAGATCGTCGCCAGGTCGGCAGGCTTGAGGTTCCAGTCGTACTCGGCGCTGCCGGCAGCGATCTGATCGAAGCCCTGCGCGTACGCCACGATCTTCGACGCGTACAGCGCGGCCTGGATGTCGGCGGCGAACTGCTCGGCGTCAGCAGGCTTGTCGCCGAGAGAGCCGGCAGCCAGACCCTGCGCCTGAGCTGCAGCGCGCTGATTGCGGCTACCGGACAGTGCGCGAGCAAACACGGCCTCGGCGATACCGGTGACCGGCACGCCCAGATCCAGAGCAGACTTGACCGTCCAGCGGCCCGTGCCCTTCTGCTCGGCAGCGTCGACGATGACGTCGACCAAAGGCTTGCCCGTCTCGGCGTCGACCTGGCGGAGCACCTCGGCGGTGATCTCGATCAGGTAGGACTCGAGGGTGCCCTTGTTCCACTCGGTGAAGACGTCGGCAACCTGACCGGCGTCGTAGCCCAGAGCGTCGCGGAAGAGGTTGTACGCCTCGCCGATGAGCTGCATGTCGGCGTACTCGATGCCGTTGTGCACCATCTTGACGAAGTGACCGCTGCCGTCGGGGCCGATGTGCGTGCAGCACGGGGTGCCGTCGACGTGAGCGGAGATGGACTCGAGAAGCGGGCCGAGAGCCTCGTAGGACTCCTTCGGGCCGCCCGGCATGATCGACGGACCGTTGAGTGCGCCTTCTTCGCCACCGGAGATACCGGCGCCGACGAAGTGCAGTCCGCGGGCGCGGATCGCCGCTTCACGACGGATCGTGTCGGTGTAGAGCGAGTTGCCACCGTCGATGATGATGTCGCCGGGCTCCATGGCGTTTGCGAGCTCTTCGATGACAGCATCGGTCGGGGCGCCGGCCTTGACCATGATCAGGACGCGTCGCGGCTTCTGAAGTGCGGCAACAAACTCCTCGACGGTCTCGGTGCGCACGAAATCGCCCTCGGAACCATGCTCGGCGATCAGGGCATCGGTCTTCGCGATGCTGCGGTTGTGCAGGGCAACGGTGTGACCGTGGCGGGCGAAATTGCGGGCAATATTCGAACCCATGACGGCCAGGCCGGTGACGCCGATCTGAGCTCGGGGTGATTCGGTGCTAGTGGTTGACATGCTTACAGCTTTCCCTCTCGGTCCGCGGCTGTGAAATCCTGCGCTGTGCGCAGCCGAAAACGGTGCGGCCGCGACGCGCGTGAACATCAGACCGTGCATACAAAACACGGATGCAGATCACTTTAATTGCAGTGACCTGCATCCGTCTCGATACAGCTTCCGGCACAGCCGGAAGGTTCTCAGTGTTCAGTTGTCGAGCCGCAGCTCAGCGCAGGTATTACCGCTGATCGCGCTTCGGGCCGTCGAATCCGTCATAGCTACGACGGTCGGTACGGCTGCGGAAGCCGCCACCGCTGGTCGAGGCTGCACGGTTGTCGCCGCCTTCGCGGTTTCCCTGGTATCCACCGGAGGAGCGGTTGCCCTGGTAGCCGGTCGAGGGGCGGCTGTCGCGATCGCCGTACGAGCGGTTGTTGTCACGGTTGCCCTGGTATCCACCACCGGAAGAGCGGTTGCCCTGGTATCCGCCGCGGCTCTCGCCGTCACGGTTGCCCTGGTAACCACCCGAAGAGCGGTTTCCTTGGTAGCCGGTCGAGGGGCGGCTGTCGCGGTCTCCGTAGGACGGACGGCTGTCACGGTTGCCCTGGTAACCACCGCTGGAGCGATCACCCTGGTATCCACCGGAAGAGCGGTTGCCCTGGTATCCGCCGCGGCTCTCGCCGTCGCGGCTTCCCTGGTAGCCACCCGAAGAGCGGTTTCCTTGGTAGCCGGTCGAGGGGCGGCTGTCGCGGTTGCCCTGGTAACCACCGCTGGAGCGATCACCCTGGTATCCGCCGCGGCTCTCGCCGTCGCGGTTGCCCTGGTAGCCACCCGAAGAGCGGTTGCCCTGGTATCCACCGGACGAGCGGTTGCCCTGGTAGCCGCCACGGCTTCCACCACGATCACCGAAGGAACGCTCGCCACGAGAAGAGCTCTCGCGCAACGGTTCTCCGGTCGGCTTCTTGGCGCCGGTGATGCGAGCAAGTTCAGCAGAACCCGGGGTGACGGCAACGGCTGCGGCATTGACGCCGGCCATACCGGTCAGACGCTTGAACTGACGCTTCTGGTTCGGCAGCACGATGGCGACAACGGTGCCCTTCTCGCCGGCGCGAGCGGTACGACCAGCGCGGTGCAGGTAGTCCTTGTGGTCGGCCGGGGGATCGACGTGAACGACGAGGTCGATGCCGTCGACGTGGATGCCGCGTGCTGCGACGTCCGTTGCGACGAGGACCGGGGTGCGGCCGTTCTTGAAACGCTCGAGGACGCGGGTGCGCTGGTTCTGTGCCTTGCCGCCGTGAAGCGACTCGGCAGCGATGCCGACTGCGCGGAGGCGGTCGGTGATTCCCTCGCAACCGAGCTTGGTGCGGGCGAACATGATGGTGCGTCCGTCGCGGGCACCGATCTCGGCGAGGACTGAATCCTTCTGTCCACGATCGACGAGGAGGACGTAGTGCTCCATCGTGTCGACGCTTGCGCGGCCGTCTTCGGTGGAGTGGGTGACGTGGTTGGCCAGGAACTGACGAACCAGCGACTGGACCTCACGGTCGAGGGTTGCCGAGAACAGCAGACGCTGTCCGTCTGCGGGGGTCTCACCGAGGATCGAGCGAACCTCGGGCAGGAAGCCCATGTCCGCCATCTGATCGGCTTCGTCGAGTGCGGTGATTTCCACCGAGTCGAGGATGCAGGTGCCCTGACGCAGGTGGTCGCCGAGACGACCCGGCGTTGCGACGAGGACGTCTACGCCGCGGCGAAGCTGATCGACCTGCTTGGCGAACGGCGTTCCACCGACAGCGGGGCGAACCGTGAGTCCGAGTGCTCCGGCGTAGGAGTTGAGGGAGTCGACCACCTGGAAAGCAAGCTCACGGGTGGGGACGAGCACGAGTGCGCGGGGACGCTTGGCGGCCGGGCGATCTTCGTGGCGTGAGAGGCGGGTCAGCATCGGCAGGCCGAAGGCGAGGGTCTTGCCCGATCCGGTCTGTGCGCGGCCGAGAACATTGGTACCGGCGAGCGCGTCCGGGATGGACTGCGCCTGGATGGGGGACGGGACGGTGATGGAGTTGCGCGCCAATGCGGCAACAAGCTGCTCGGGCAGGCCGATCTCGGCGAAGGTGATACCCGGCTCGGTGGCGACTGCTTCTTCGGCAGCGGGGGTGTTGACGGTGGGGTCTTCGATGTTCTCGGAAGACGACATTTGGACAGCGTTGGTCACGCGGAAACCTCTCCGGACTACGGGCACGTCGCGGAGCGGAAGAAGCCATGCTGAAATACACGACACAGTTCGCAAAGGGACGAGCCAGGGCACATGTCACCTGGCAATCCGAACGCATACTGCGGGGAATTGGGCTGTGTGCCGTTATATGTTGACGGACCACGATGGTGGCCGTGATCCACTCTACGCCACCGGGGACACCGAAGTCAGGTAGCCCCGCCTGTGACCTGCACTACTACACGGGGTTACGCAGGTCAAGACTCAGTATGCGTTGAAAAGCAGTCGAAGTTCGGTGAGCCAGGGCACAGCAACCGCAACCGTGGGAACAACGAGAATCGCGACCGCCCCGAGATACGCAAAAACTGCGATGCGGGGATCTGCGTCGTCGGCCGAGAGGCGCTGCACCCGGATGAGCGTCGACGGCCCGCCCGCTGCCATTGCCCCGCGGGGTGCCGTCGATCCGGCACACGCGACAAGCGCCCGCGCGAGGGGAGTGGGACCGGTAGCCCGCACGGCTGAATCGTCGGCGAGCAACTCCACCAGTAGCTGCACCGATCCCAGGGCCGACTTGCTACGAACGAAACGGGGGAACGCGTGGTTGACGGCAGTGAAAGCCTCGAGGACCAGATCGTGACGAGCTCGCAGGTGGGAACGCTCGTGCGTCAGGATGGCTTTGACCTCGGCATGATCGAGGTTCTGCAGAGTGCCTTGACTGAGAACCACGCGTTGACGCAGACCTGGCAGGCAGTATGCGATCGGTTCGTCGACGTCCAGTACCCGCAGATCGGGTGTGCGTTCCACCGACGCGGGCATGGCGCAGTCGTCGAGAAGGTCCACCAACACGCGGTGACGTGCACGGCGACGTCGGGTTCTCACAGCGACCTGGATGATCGAGAAGATCAGCTTCGCGCCGATCAGAAGCGTCAGGGCAAAAACAACCACGTACAGAATCCACAGCGGGAGCCCGAGTGCATCGATTTCGGCGGTCGGGGCCGTCGTCGGCCTACCGTCAGTGCCGGGAACGAGCAGCTGGCTGGCAATGGCCAGGCCCGAGCTGAATGCCGACAGCACCGCAGCAATTGCGACGGCTTGCCACAGAACCAACGCCGCGCGTGGAGCGCGGTAAGGCCACGTGGAGCGGCTCAGGAGTGCGGGAACCGGACCGGCCAGCAACAAGGCAAGCAGTCCGAAAACCAGTGCAGTAGTGGCGTTCATGTCCTACACATCATGCACGACGAAATCAGTTCGGCCTAGAAATTCCGGGCTGCGCAGCCTTTTTCGCGGACTCGCGCACCTCGAGGGCAGCGAGCGCTTCGCGAAGAGCATCGGCTTCGTCAGCATTGACCTGTCCCACGAAGTGGACGAGTGCCGCGGCGCGACCGCCGGACTCCGGAGCCTGGGCCAGAGCGTCGACCATCAGGCTCGCGACCAGTTCTTCGCGCTTGTTGACGGGAAGATAGCGATGTGCGCGATCGTCACGCTGCTGAATCACCAGATGCTTCTTCGCCAGGCGCTGCAGAACGGTCATTACCGTCGTGTACGCCAATTCGCGATGCGTCGCGAGTGCTTCATGCACCTGTCGCACAGTTTGCGGTTCCGATGTGGACCACAAATGATCCATCACCGCGCGTTCGAGTTCACCTAGACCTGCCATTCTTCGATTCTACGGACTTCCACGACGAAATACGTACTACTGGTAGTAGTAACCACCTCGGTGGGGGTGTGGTATTGGCCATAGTGATCTGCGTGACGGTTACGGTGGTGTGAGACGACGAAAGTCCCGACAATGACGATGCCCGATAATTGCAAGCCAAACAGTCGATCCGCAGAAAGTAGCCGCACGTAGATGACGATCGACAGTTCGCCGGGCACCGAAGAATCGACATCACGGGCGCGGGTAGTCACGCAGAAAGCTGCCGGCATCATCCGTTTCGGCATTCGCGACGCACCGTTGACGGTCGTTCTACTTCTCACCATGTGGATCGTGGGTGCCGCAACCGGCAGCCTCGTTCACGGACCGTCCCGCGATCTCGAGCACACGATCGGTGCCGGAATGGGCTCGATCCAGCACGGCCGCATCTGGACGCCGCTCACGTCCGTGCTGTGGGCAGGAAACCTGCTCGGGTACCTCGGCGCGACCGTGCTCTCGATCGCAGTCGCCGCACCCCTCGAACGCCGAATGGGAACGATCAAACTTGCGATCGCCGGCGCAAGCACTCAAATCTTGGGAGTCCTGCTCGGGCTCGGCTGGGCGTCGTTTGCGAAGGTGTTCGATTCCAGTTGGGGATTCCGCCTCCACGTGGGCTCCGCGGTCGGAGCCAGTGCATGGATCGTCGGCGCTGCGATGGCCGCCAGCTCGAACATGGGCACCCTGTGGCGCCGTCGCATTCGCGTCGGAACTTTGGCGTTGACGATCACTTTGGCCTTGTTCAGTGGTCAGCTGCAAGACGTCATCCGATTCTTTGCCGCTGTGGTGGGTTTGGTGATCGGTCAGTGGATCGTCGGACGATCGGCGCGCGGTGAGCGCATCGCCGGGACACAGCGAGAGGGTCGCGTCCTGGTCGCCATCGTCGTCGCGGCGAGTGCGATCGGCCCGATGATCGCCGCATTGTCCCCGCAGGCGGTCGGCCCACTCGCGGTCCTCCGTGACCTCTTCCGCGGAGTTCCCTGGACTGTCGCCGAGGTTCGAGAACTGTGCGAGGAGTCCTCGTCGGATCCGGACTGCCGACGAGGACTCCTCGAGCTCAGACTCTCCGGTATCGGCCCGACTCTGCTCTCGCTAATGCCGTCGATCTTCGTTCTCGTGTTGAGTGACGGGCTCCGTCGTGGCCGCAGATTCGCCTGGATTGCGACAGTGTGTGCTCAGGTAGTCCTACTCGTCCTCTCGATCGGGAACTTCGTCATCAGGTTCGTCGACGCCGTCGACAGTGACAGCTTGTTCTACGGAATCAGCGATCCGAACGTGTACCGAACTCTGGTGCCGTTCCTGACACCGCTCTTCGTACTGATCCTGCTGATCGCGACACGTCGATACTTCGACGTCGCGGCCCCGGCCAAGACATACCGACGTCTCGGTGCTGCGATCGTGACCTTGCTCGCGGTCCTCGCCGTGATCTACGTCGGCGGCGGAATGCTCGCCAGGCACGGGTTCGATCGCGAGCCCACTGTAACGATGTTGCTCGCGGACTTCCCTCAGCGCCTTGTACCGCCCGTGTACCTGCAGTTGATCGATCCGCGTCTGCTTCCCGTGGACATCGAGTCGACGTTGCTCTTCGAGTGGACCGGCGTCGTGTTCTGGGGCGTCGCCGCCGTGTTGGTGTTCGTGAGTTTCCTCAAGCCGGTCAAGACCGCCGATCCCAAAGCCGCCGAACGAGCGCGATCCATGTTGATCGCCGGTACCGGCAGCCCGTTGTCCTGGATGACGACGTGGAAGGGAAACACATACTGGTTCAGCGCGGACGGTTCGAGTTACGTCGCGTATCGCGTCATCGCCGGTGTTGCTCTCACAACCGGTGATCCGGTCGGTCCTCCAGATCGCATGCGCACGGCGATCGAGGAGTTTGCCGAGTTCGCTTCGTCGAACGGTTGGATTCCCTGCTTCTATTCAGTGACCGACGACGCCCGAAGCATCACTGATTCCATGGGCTGGAGCGGCCTGCAGGTCGCCGAGGAAACCGTGCTCGACCTCGGACAGGTCGCGTTCACAGGAAAGCGGTTCCAGGATGTGCGAACAGCACTGAACCGGGCGAAGAAGTCCGGGATCACGGCCGAGTGGATTTCCTTCCCTCATGCACCTCTCGCGATCAAGGATCAGATAGTTGCGATCTCGGAGGAATGGGTGGCGGACAAGGGGATGCCCGAGATGGGATTCACCCTCGGCGGACTCGACGAGATCGACGACGAACAAGTGCGGTGCCTGATCGCCGTCGACGAGGATCGCACCGTGCACGGTGTCACGTCGTGGCTACCGGTGTACCGCGACGGCAAAGTCGTCGGGTGGACACTCGACTTCATGAGGCGACGCTCCGAAGGATTCCGTCCCGCGATGGAGTTCCTCATCGCCTCCGCTGCACTGAAATTGGAGGAGGAGGACGTCGAGTTCCTCAGTCTGTCCGGTGCACCGTTGGCAACAATCGCCGGTGACTCCGAGAGGAATGCGAACGAACCGGAGGCCACGACTTTCTCGGCGATGATGGACAGCGTGCTCGACCTGCTCGGTCGCACCCTGGAACCGGTGTACGGATTTCGTTCGCTGTTGGCCTTCAAATCGAAGTTCCAGCCTCGGTACGTGCCGATGCACATGACCTTCGCCGATCCAGCCGCGTTGCCGAGCATCGGGAACGCGGTCGGACGGGCGTACCTGCCGACCGTGACGATCGGTCAGGGATTCAAACTTGTTCGGACGATTCTGGGTCGCTGATTCGCGATCGTCACGCAGGCTTTGCCGGCCCGCCGACGGCGCCGAACACGTGCCGGGTTCCGATCGGAACGATCAGCGGCCGATCCGAGACGGGATCGTCGATGACCGCAGCTTCGAGACCGAATACGTCGAGCAGAAGTTCCGCGGAAATGATGTCCTTGGGGACACCAGAAGCGACGACGGCGCCGTCGCGCATCACGATCAGATGATCGCTGTATCTGACCGCGAGATTGAGGTCGTGCAGAACCATCACCACGGTGCGCCCCATTTCCTCGTGGAGTTGATCCACCAGGTCGAGGACTTCCATCGAGTGCGCGAGGTCCAGATAGGTAGTCGGTTCGTCGAGAAGCAGAATGTCGGTTCCCTGGGCGAGAGCCATCGAGATCCAGGCCCGCTGGCGCTGACCGCCGGACAATTGATCGACGGGTCGATCGGCGAGATCCGAGACACCGGTCAGCTCCAGCGCTTCGGCGACCTCGCCCTCGTCGTCCGCGGACCACTGCCTGATCCACGACTGGTGCGGGTGGCGCCCACGTGAGACCAGATCGGCGACCGTGAGTCCTTCGGGCGCAACCGGAGTCTGGGGGAGCATTCCGAGCACCCGTGCGACTTCCTTGGTCTTCATCGAACTGATCGCCTTGCCGTCCAGGACAACCGATCCGCCCTTGGGCTTGAGCAGACGACCGAGCGCACGCAGGAGCGTCGACTTGCCGCAACCGTTGGGGCCGATGACCGTCGTGATCACGCCGGTAGGGATCTCGAGATCGAGTCCGTCGACGATGATGCGGTCCCCGTACCCGAGCGTCAGGTTCTTGGCGACGAGACGCGAAGGAGTATCGGTGGACTGGGCGATGGTGGTCATGCTGTGACCTTCCGATTGTTACGAACCAACAGGTAGAGCAGGAACGGACCACCAAGTGCGGAAGTCACGATTCCGACGGGGAGTTCCACAGGCAGAATTGTTCGAGCGATGACGTCGCTGCCGACCACCAGTACAGCACCGGTCAGCGCGGACGCCACGATGGGCGGGCCGGCAGAGCGCACCAGACGCATAGCGACCTGTGGCGCAGCCAGGGCGACAAAGCCGACCGGACCTGCTGCGGCGGTTGCGATGGCGGCCAGCGCCACGGCGGAGAGCAACAGTTTGGCCTGCGATGATTGCAAGCGAACACCGAGAGAGGTGGCGTTGTCGTCGCCCAACCGCAGCGCTCCCATGGTGAACGAAGCGATCACCGCGTAGCCGCCGACTACCGCGACAGCGATGGCTACCGGCCACATCTGATTCCAGGTGGCACCGTTGAGCGAACCGTTGAGCCACACCTGTGCGCGGGAAGCATCGTTGATGTCCGCCGAGATGAGAAGCCATCCCGTCGCTGCCACCAGCATGGCGTTGATGCCGATACCGATCAGGATGAGGCGGAACCCCTCGACGCCCTTGCGCCACGCCAGGGCGTAGATCACCACTGCTGTCAGTAGGCCGCCGCAGAGTGCAGCCAACGGAATCCCCAGTGTGGCAAGCAGTCCCACGAACGACCCGCCACCACCGAGCACGATGAGAGCAACCGCGGCAGCACTCGATCCGGCCGTGATTCCGAGGATGTCGGGGCTGGCGAGGGCGTTGCGAGCGATCGTCTGGGTGACCGCACCGGCAATGCCGAGTGCCATACCGATGAAGAGTGCGGTGAGCGATCGAGGAAGTCGGAGGTCGAAGACGATCAGGTTCTGTGTCTTGCTTCCATTACCGAGCAGGACGGAAATGACATCGGGGATCGAGATCGGATAGTCGCCGCGTCCGATGTTGATGCAGAGCAGAAGGAAGAGTGCGACCGCGAGGGCAATGCACACCGACACCGCGAGTGGACGGTAGACCAGCGAGAATCCACCGATACGAATCGACTTACGTGAGGGGACGGTCCGGGGGAGTACCCGGAGTTCTTGCTTGAGCGTCACAGACTTGCCAACTTCCTGCGGCGTACGAGAGCGATGAAGAACGGGGCGCCGAAGAGGGCCAGGATGATTCCGACCTGCAACTCGCCGGGGCGCACGACTACGCGACCGATGATGTCCGCGGTGATCAGCATGACCGCACCGAGCAAGCCCGCGTACGGGACCAGCCAGCGGTAGTCGGGTCCGGTGATGGCCCGGGCCACGTGGGGGACCACCAATCCGATGAACGCGATAGGTCCACACGCTGCGGTCGCGGCGCCGGTCAGCAGGGTGATCGCGATGATGCCGAGTGTGCGACTGAACGCGATGTTCGTTCCCAAGGCTTTTGCGACGTCTTCACCCAAGCTGAGGACATTGAGACCAGGCGTACTTGCCAGGGCGATGACCAATCCGAGTATCAGGAAGGGGAGGACCTGCCAGAGAACGTCGAACCCGCGACCGGACACCGACCCGACTACCCAGAAACGGTAGGCGTCCAGGCTCGTCTGGTCGAGGATTATCACGGCGTTGGTCATGGCTTGCAGGAAGAACGCGACGGCCGCGCCCGCCAGAGCCAGACTCAGAGGACTTGCGCCGCCGTTTCCGATGGAGGACAAGCCGAAGACGACGATGCTGGCGACGAACGATCCTGCAAACGCGAACCAGAGGTACTGACTCGGTGCGGTGAAGCCGAAGAGATAGATCGCCATGACTACGAAGAAAGCCGCGCCGGCGTTGAGGCCGAGTAGTCCGGCATCTGCCAACGGGTTACGCGTGTGTCCCTGAATCAGGGCGCCGGCGATACCGAGTGCGATGCCGACGACAAGACCCAGGATGGTCCGCGGAGCGCGCAACGTTCGCACGATGATGTCCGTCTGGGTGCCGTCCGAACTGAAGATGGCGTGGAAGATCTCGGCAAACGTCAGCGGACGTGCGCCCACCGCGATGCTCGCGAGCATGACGAGCGCGAGAAGAACCGTGAGCACCGCGAGACCGATCAGCCGGCGTCGACGAGTTGCCCCGACGCTGTTGTCGCGCGCGAGTTCCTCGAACCCTTCTTCGCGCGCCGTGCTTTCACGGACCACCTCGATACCGGTTCGATCGAACGGCCTGCGCAGAGCCCGGCGAACACCGATGGGCTGCTTTGTCTTCGCGTCACGCGTGACCAGACCTACCCATCCCTTTCCCGAGGTCCGGCCTGTGGCACCTTCGCGGAATCCCAGGTTCCACACGAGGAGACCAACGGCAATGGCTATTGCCGTCCCACCGAATACTGCGCGGTCGGCTTCGCCGCCACCGTTCTCGTCTCGGAGCGACTGAACGACGTACCAGCCGACGAGCAACGGAAGCAGGAACACCCCCGCGTCGAAAATCCCAGCTAGAACACGCATTCGGACAGGAGCCGGGCCGCGCGGCACTATGCGCCGTCCGTACGTCTCGCTGGGTCCTCGGGGATGTCCGTTCCCGAGCGGTTTGATCATCGTCACTGGCGGTTCGAGCTCCTGGTCTTTGTGCGCAGGGAATTCGCATCTTAGGTTACGGAACCCTATGTGGGCGTGCTCCCTGCGGGGCAAGTTCCTGTGAATATGCGGTGCCCAGCGTCACAGTTCTTTACTCTTGAATTATGGTGAGGCTAACCTACATTAAGAACCACAAGACAACTTCGGCCGATTGGAGTGCACGGTGACAATCACCTTGACCACCCAGCATGCGGATGTTCGTGAATTCGAACTCCGGTCGAACGCATTGAGCCGCACCAGCGTTCGCCTACGAGCACTCAACCCTGACTACCCGCGCGTCTACGCGGTTGCCGCCATGTCAGGTGAAGGCAAACGGCGTTGGTGGCAGTTGAGTGAAGGCTTGTGCGGGGATCGGGTGCATCAGATGTTCGCCCGCTCGCTCCAGGATCTCGACAGTGCCGAAGCTGCGGCGATACAGGTCGCAACATCACTGATTCACGCTGTGGTCGGCAGGGTTGCCGCATCGATCGTCTCCGAAGGTGCCGCTTGGGATCCAGGCCTCGAGAACCTGTTCATCCACATGGACAGCGACGGCGGTATCGACTGGGCCGGGGTGATCGACGAAACTCTGCGAGTTGCGCCGAACGGACGGGAGTCCGGCAGTGACGGCGTCGTCGACATGCCGTGCGAAGAAGCGCTCCTCGTCTGGACCGCGCACCGTTGCCTGACCTCGCTACGGGCGATCTACGACGCCGTCTCCAGGTGTGCGCCCGTCGACCAGTTCAGATTCTGGGGCTTGGTAGGGGAGTCGATCCTGGGCGCAGCGGCATATGTCCCCATCTTGGCCGGCGGGGGCGAATCAGCCGCTCAGCGCCGCGGGCAGGGGCTGCTGGACGCTTTTGTCGCCGCCGGACTGCCCGTGCGTGCACGCCGCAAGGTCTCGCTACGTCCTCGTTGGAACCAGTTCGACGAAGGGCTTGCTAAATTAGGTCAGCCTTGCCTATGATTGTGGAACACCGCGCGGAGAGCTACACCCCGCGAGAGTGACGAAACTGCCGGACCGCGCCGGAGTCCTGAGGGCTGCAGAGACTCCCGGTCCTTCCCACGGCGGGTTTCACATCGAATGATGTGAAACCCGCCGGTTCTTTTTCCAGACCTGATTCCAAGCTCGAGTTACCTCTCGTGTAATCAGGTAGGGAGTGGCAGCCACACCGGCGCCAGAGAATCACAGATGGAGATGGCATGGTCGACACTGCTGAGACCGCAGAGATGATGAAACGGCTCGGAACGGGCTTCGACGCCACCATCGGCCTGGAATACACCGAACTGAGCCCAGATCGCGTGCGGGCGCAATGGACCGTCAAGCCCACGCTGCACCAGCCCGCCGGGATACAGCACGGGGGTGTGTACTGCTCGGTGGTGGAGTCTCTCGCCAGCGTCGGTGGCACCGTGTGGCTGGGTGAGCGAGGACACGTGGTCGGAGTCAACAACAACACCGACTTCCTGCGCGCAACGCGGGAGGGCACTCTCACCGCTGAAGCCACCCCGATTCATCGCGGACGCACCCAGCAACTCTGGGAAGTTCGCATCACCGACGAGAACGACCGACTCGTTTCCAAGGGACAGGTTCGCCTCGCGAACATCACCGAGGTGGCGAAGATCGGAAACTGACAACACGGCAGTCGATCGAATGACGGAGGGCAGCTGTGGAGTTGAACTCCACAGCCGCCCTCCGCCGGTCACTCAGGTGTTGATCAGCCGGCGGCCTTCTGCTGCTTGCCGGCAGCCTTCTTGGCTTCGCCATTCGAAGCGCTGCCGGACTCCGTCGCTTCCTTGTTTTTCTTCTCCAATTCGCCCATCGCGTTTCGCGCGAAGACCTGCTGCTCGGTGGACGCCATCTGAGCACGGCCACGCCCGAAGAACGTCACCGCCCATGACAACAGCGTCGAGGCACGGGAACGGAATCCGACGAGGTAGAGGAGGTGAATTGCCAGCCAGGCAACCCACCCGATGAAGCCGCTGATCTCGAGCTTGCCCACCTTGGCTACCGCGCTGAAGCGCGAGATCGTTGCCATACTGCCCTTGTCGAAGTACTTGAACGGAACTCGTTCCGACGGGGACTTGCCGTCCAGTGACGCTTTGATCTGCTTGGCCGCGTACTTGCCACCCTGCATGGCAACCTGAGCCAATCCGGGCAGCTTGTCGAGCGACATCATGTCGCCGATGACAAAGACGTTGGGGTGCCCGGGCAGAGACAAGTCGGGATTGACCATGACGCGGCCGGCGCGGTCGGTTTCTCCGCCGCTCTGTTCTGCGAGCTGCTTGCCGAGGGGGCTGGCCTGCACGCCGGCGGACCACACCTTGCACTGCGACTCGATACGGCGAAGCGTGCCGTCCTTCTCCTTGATGATCAGACCGTCGTTGTCCACGTCGGTGACCATCGCGTCGAGCTGGATCTCGACGCCGAGCTTCTCGAGCGTCTCGGCAGCCTTGCGGCTGAGCTTCCCGCCGTACACGGGCAACACGGCAGGGGCGCCGTCGAGGAGCACGACGCGCGCTTCACGAGGATCGATCTTGCGGAACGCGCCGTCCAGCGTTCGACGGGAAAGCTCGGCGATCTGCCCGGCCAACTCCACGCCGGTGGGGCCGGCGCCGACAACGACGAAGGTGAGCAAGCGCGCACGCTCGGCGGGATCGTCCGACAGTTCGGCCTGTTCGAAGGCCCCGAGGATTCGTCCGCGCAGTTCGAGGGCGTCGTCGATCGTTTTCATTCCGGGGGCGAACTCCGCGAACTGGTCGTTGCCGAAGTACGACTGACCGGCACCGGCTGCCACGATCAGACTGTCGAACGGCGTAACAGTGACGCGTTCGAGCAGGCGCGAGGTCACGGTCTGATTCTCGAGATCAATGGTCTCGACCTCACCGAGCAGTACCTGTGCGTTCTTCTGCTTGCGCAGCACCAGTCTCGTGGCGGGAGCGATGTCACCGACCGAGAGGATGCCGGTCGCAACCTGATAGAGGAGCGGCTGAAACAGATGGTGGGTTGTACGCGCGATCATCGTGATGTCGGCATCGGCTTTTTTGAGAGCCTGAGTGCCGAACAATCCTCCGAAGCCGGAACCGATCACCACTACGCGGTGGCGGTGCGGTTCAACCGACTGGATGCTCATTCCGTACTCCTCGAGTTCTAGGCGACAGTCCTACGGTAGTCCCACCGCGGCCGAGCTTCTCTGCGAGCAGTTCGACGCGCGCCGGTGTGTCCGAATCGATCAAGCGGCCTCGAGGGTGATCACTCCCGAGGTGATCGGCTTGGCCGGACCCCGGGGTGATCACCACTTTGTCGAGGTGTCGGCTACTGGCGGACGGACAAGATGAACAGTGCGATGCACCCGCCGACGAAAACCAGGATCGACAGGGCCACCGAGGCATACCCGACACCCACTCCAATTGCTGCCCAGTCCATGTGCCCAACCTCTCTTACGGTGTAATCCGGGATTCAGATCACATCTGCCTAGAGACATCACACCTCATCTGTCCCAACTTTCGAAACCCGGCACGCCCAACCGTTGACATGCAAGTAAATGCTTGCATATTGTGAAGTTGTGAACGACCGGATGAATGCAGCCTTCAAAGCACTGGCCGATCCCACACGAAGGCTTCTCCTGGACCGCTTGTTCGTAGCCAACGGTCAGTCGCTCGGCGAGCTGTGCGACAGCCTCGACATGAGTCGGCAAGCTGTCACTCAACACCTCACCATGCTCGAGGACGCCAATCTGATCAGCACGGTCCGACAGGGGAGGGCAAAGCTTCACTATCTCAATCCCGTTGCGCTCGAGGAGATTCGAGAGCGGTGGATCAACAAGTTCGAGGTACCGCGCCTTCGTGCGCTCAGTACCGTCAAAAAAATCGCGGAGGAAGCCATGACCGACAAGCCCAGTTTTGTGTACGTCACCTACATTGCGAGCACGGCGGACAACGTCTGGAAAGCGCTCACCGACGCACAGGCCACCGCAGAGTATTGGGGACACAGCAACGTCTCCGACTGGCAGCCGGGATCGACCTGGGAGCACCGCCGGATCGACGGTTCGAACATTGCCGATGTAGTCGGCACCGTAGTCGAGAGCAACCCTCCGTCGAGGTTGGTCACCACCTGGGCTGATCCGAACGGCGAACCGGGCGTCGACATCTCTCGGGTGAGTTTCGACATCGAAGCCTTCGGCGCGATCGTGCGACTGACCGTCAAGCACACCGATTTGGCGGACGAATCGGCTCGCATGGAGGTGGCCGGCGGATGGTCGGCGGTGCTGTCGAATCTGAAGTCCTACCTCGAGACCGGAAATACTCTTCCGGTGGCGCCGTGGGAGATGCCGGTCGGTTGACGGTTGTCGACCGGGACAAACGAGTCCCCTGAACAGGAGGAGATCGCCGTACGTTTGTCCGAACAGTCGGCCCAGTCCGGACTCAAATTCGCATAACCGTCAAATATCGGCGCGTTCAGTCTGTAAAGTTGCCAGAAGGATGCTAGCGTTTTGCCCGACATCGAGTGAGGACGACCTCGTCTCGGACGCATGGGAGAAACGCTATGGGCGGCGACGCTTTTCAGAATGTTCCAGTTGATCGACGCAAGTTCGTCAAGACAGTTCTAGCGGCCTCGGCGGTAACTGTGCCAGTCGTGACGTCGATCAGCCTCGGTGGTGCGGCGCCGGCCTTCGCAGCCGGTGACACGCCGAATCTTTCCGGAGCGCCAAGTCGTGGCCAGCAGAATCCGAATCAACCAGGCGGCGAGCAACCAGGCGGGAATCAGCCCGGTGGTAATACTCCGGGAGGGAATCAGCCGGGCGGAAACGAGCCGGGCAATCCCGGATCATCGGGAAGTTCGGGATCGTCAGGAAGTTCGGGTAGTTCCGGGAGTTCGGGACCGTCCGGAAGTTCCACAGGTTCCGGATCAACCGGTAGCTCGTCAGGTTCGGGTGGAACGACGACCGCCAAGCCCACCGGGCCGACAGCGCCGACGGAGCCGACCGTCCCGACTGTGCCAACCGTACCGACGGTACCGACCACTCGCACCGAGCCGACCTTCCCGACCCCTCCGACCCAGCCGACGAATCCCACGGAACCTACGTAGCCGACACGACGCGACTGGTTCCGAGGGGGAACACCGACGATGACAGAGTTCGACGTCGCGCTACACCGCGCTCTGAAGAAGTTTCAGAGCGCGGGGTCGGTTCAGGTGAAGGAGACTCCGCCACACGGAGAACCGGCCGATCTGACTGTCGCTATCGCGACCTACGACGATTTCGACGGCGCGTACTTCACGATCCACTCGATCTTGGTCCATCATCGCGAGGTTCTGGACAGAGTCGAATTCGTCTTGTTGGACAACAACCCCGAGGGGTTGCCGGCGCCGATGCTCGAATCGTTTGCCGGTTACATCGGTCGGTTCCGCTACATCCCGTTCACCGACGTTCGATCGACTGCGGTGCGGGACGTCCTGTTCCGCAAGGCCACCGGAAAGTATGTCCTTGTCCTCGACTCTCACGTGATCTTGGCACCGGGATCGTTGTCGGCGTTGCTGGCGTATTTCGATGCGGACCCGGAAACCGACGATCTGATCCAGGGACCGATGCTCTCCCAGGATTCCTCGCACATCGCGGCCACCCACATGGACCCCAAGTGGCGCAACGGGATGTTCGGCTCGTGGGGAGTTGATCCGCGAGCGAAGCAACACCCTGACGTGCCTTTCGAGATCGTCATGCAGGGCCTCGGCTCATTTGCCTGCAGGCGTGAGGCATGGCCGGGATTGAACTCGCACTTCACCGGATTCGGCGGTGAAGAGGGATACATCCACGAGAAGTTCCGGATCAACGGCGGAAAGGTCGTCTGCCTTCCGACATTTGGTTGGCACCATCGATTCGAGCGCCCGGCCGGTGTCCCGTATCGAATAAACTGGGAAGATCGTGTTCACAATTACCTGCTCGGTTGGAGTGAGGTCGGATGGGATCTCGACTCACTCCATCGTCAGTTCTCCAGGTACCTCGGTGATTCGTATCCCGAGATTCGTCACCGTGCCGAGCTGAGCGTCCAGCGACCCGAGTTGGTCTTCGGTGGGGTGGTCGTTCTCAGCGACGACGGCCGAGTCGCTCCGTGGCGTTCATGCCTGGCGGAGGCCGAGTCGATCGAACTGACCGTTCACCGTGCCATTCCGGCGGAGGACGACGGTCCGGATGGGTGGAGGACGGCCTCTGCGTTCGTCGCCGGACTCGACAAGGCAATTCTGCTGGGCTGGAAGTCGGTGGTTTTTCTGGACGAGGCGCGCGTGATCGAACCCGCGGTTATGTACAAGCTACGGAACATCGTCGACGACCTCCCCGCCGAAGCCGATACGGCTGTCATCCACGCACACGGCGAAGATCTGGTCGGAGCTGCACTGATTGTTCGCGCGGCGACATACGGAACTTTGCGAGACGAACTCTCACGAAGGATCAACGGACCCGTGCCGTCCGACTTCTCACTGGCGGCTTATCTGCTCGAGCGAGGCGCAGTCGACGTTGTGCTCGATCGCCCACTGTCGCCTGTCCGAGTAGGGGGAGAACCCAACCCCGTTGTCGAGGATTCTCAGTCGGACCTCGGTGTTGCCGTCGTGAATCTCGATCTTGACATCGACAGATGGAAAGCGTCCTGGCATAGATTCATTCGCTTACCGCGCGTAACAGCGGTGGAAAGAGTGTCGGCTTTCGAGGACGCGATGAATCAGGACGCGGCCTTCACCGTCTCGTGGCGTCGTGCGCTCGCTCGGGCGACTGAGAAGGGCTGGGATTCGGTCCTCATCGCTGCTGACGACGTCAGTTTGCTGGATGCCGCCGCATCGATCCTTGGCCATGCCCGCGAAGAGTTGGATCACGGCGATTGGGATGTCGTCCACCTCGGACACGACCCGAAATCGAGGGACGGAGCTCTGCTCGACGGTTCGGCACTCTTGCGCACCAGTCCTGAGAACTGTGGCGTCCACGCCGTTCTCGTACATTCGCGCGCCTTCGAGCGAATTCTCGATGAGATTGCGGATCCGGAGTCAGATCCCGAAGCATTCGGACAATGGGCGGGTCACTACCGAACTCTGGGCGACTACCTGGTGGATGCGAGTGCCGGGGGAGCGCTCACGTGCCTGACGCTGTCGCCCGGCATCGCCTCCACACGCAGCCTGATTCGTTCGGGCGCAATCGAATCCGAATACTCACGACGCTTCGCACTGTGAGACCACCACCGAAACGAAATCGGATTCGCTGAATCAAGGAGATATCTTGACCGAACTACTCGAAGGTGTGAGACCGCAACGCTCTCAGACGGTGGAGAGCAACGATCTCACCGACGGTGTTGTGCTGTACGACAGTTCCAGCGAGGTTGCCCATCACCTCAACCCGGTCGCGACGTTGGTGTGGGAACTGTGTGACGGCCGGACCGTCAGCGAAATTGTCCAGGCCGTGGCAGAAGTGCTCGAGATCCCTGACGACGAGGCGAAGTCGGTAGTCAACGAGACGTACGGACAGCTGAGCACCTCTCGTCTGCTGGTGTGAGAATTCCGTGACAGGCAACCACGTACCACAATTCCGGGCGCATTACCTTTGGGTTGACGCGATTGTGCGCGGTTTCCGCATACCCGAGGTCGGTGTCGTCGAGCATCGGATTGCCAGCCCGTGGCCTGCGGACAACAACGTCGAAGTTCGGATTCAGCGGAATCGAGCGACATTCGGTCGCTGGGACGTCACCATCGAATCGACCATCAGCGGCAGCCGTGAAACGCTGATCGGTCTGGACGGTCTCCAGCTCGCGGAGAGCGTGTACCGCACGGTGCACCGGGATGTCATGACGGCCGCGCACGCCCGACATTGGACACGCCTGCACGCCGCTCTGGTCGACTGCAACGGTGTGAGAGTGGCGATCGCCGGGCATTCCGGGGCGGGCAAGACCACCTTGGCGCTCGCCCTTGCCTTACGGGGTGCACAACTGCGTGCTGACGAAGGCGTCTTCATTCGTGGTACCGAAGCTGTGGGCTTACCACGGCGGGTCCACCTCAAAGCCGGTACGTTCGACGTCCTCCCGGAGATCAAAGCGCACGATTCGCTGTATCTTCCGTACGCCCCGCCGGTGTGGGCGTTGGACCCGTCAACCTTGCCTGCTGAACGAAACGTCAGCTCGGCGGTTCGCGGAATCGATCTGGTGCTGATCCTCGATGGATGGGACGAGGGGCCGACTCGACTCGCTCCGATGCCCGTACCCCAAGCGATACAGTCGCTAGCCGAGCAATCCGCACTGTGGTCCGACAACCACGGATTGACCCTGAGAAACATCGCTGCTCTACTCTCGAATGCCCCGTGCTACAGACTGATTCGACATCACGGCGATACCGGCGCCGACACCGTGGAGGAACTGGTGGCGTCATGCGTGACACCCGGTACCTGATTTCCATGTTGAAACCCGAGTGTGGGGCCGACGTCATCCGCTTGTGTTCGCAGCAGGATTGGCCCAGAGTCATCGACGCCGCTGTAAGGCACAAGGTATTGCCGCTGCTCGCCTCCCGAGCGGTCGAGGCCGGCTTCGCATCGGTCCTACCTGCGAGCTTCGCGGAAATGCTGTCGGAATCCTCGGCCACCGCATCGAGTCCGGAATTGACGCTGAGCCTTGTCCATCACCGAAACACCATAAGGATCTCGGACCTCGACGCGCAGCGAGTGGAACTGCAAGAGTTGTTACACAGCAACGGATTTCCGACGGTTGCACTGAAGGGTGCCGCCCTTCTCGAGCGAAAAATCTGGCCGAACCCGGCAGCTCGACGGATGACGGACATCGACCTTTTGGTCGTCGACCCTGCACATGCCGTTCCGGCCAACGACGCGATCCTCGATTTCGGCTACCGAATGGTCCGCCCCGACGAAGTGGACTCCGACTCCATCGATCACGACGATCATCAGGAACCGGCACTCCTTCGCGACGACCGTCATGGCTCCGTCGAAATCCATTCGCACTTACTTCCGAGGTTCGCCCGTCACGCGCTGACCCGGGAGGCCGCAGTCCGAGGAATCAGCGCGGAGGCGGAAGAATCCCGCCTTGCGATGGCCGACGTGACGCTGCACGTCATCGCTCACGCGCGGCTTGCCGATCGGGCCTTGATTCGAGCCGATTTGTCGTTGAACAGTGTCTTCGACGTGGGGTACCTGCTCACTTCCGAACCGGAACTCGCTGTGACGCTCTCCAGACGCCAGTTGCCACGCGATGTCCGTCGGGCGGTGAACGTCCACTGGGCGGCGGTGGAATCGATCTTCGGCGTCAGTACCGGAATGACGACCATCTCGGCGCGTTGGTGGTGGCGATGGACGCTGTGGTTGGCGGATCGCCCACGCCTGCACTCGCTCTACCGCGATCTGGTCATGGTGCCGCTCTTTCTCGACCGTGATCGGCTTTCCATCCGGGACGGGCGCGACCTACGTGGATGGGACTTGGCCCGCTCACGCGTGTCCCACTTCGTCCGTCGTGCGAGGACTGCCGTCGAAGATGCCGGGGGAGCGGCGTGAAAGTACTGATCACGGGCGGAGCGGGATTCATCGGAAGCACCGTAGCGTCGAAGTGCGTCGACGCCGAGATCGATGTCGTGATTCTCGACAACCTGCTGACCGGCCGCGCCGAATTTGCGCACAGATTCCCGTTCTACTGCGGCGACATCGCGGACGAGAAACTGCTCGACAAGGTATTCGCAGATCATTCCGATATCGATGCGACAGTTCACTGTGCGGCCTTGATCGTGGTCGGAGATTCCGTGAGTAGCCCGGCACGGTACTACGAGAACAACGTATCCAAGTCGCTGACGCTGGTATCGAGTGTCCTTCGGAACGGGTGTGAGCGCTTCTTGTTCAGTTCCTCTGCGGCGGTGTATGCGCCGAGCGACGGTGGGTGTGTCGACGAACGCTGGGGGATCGCACCGCAGAGTCCCTATGCGCACAGCAAGGCTCAGTTCGAAACGATGCTCGACGACATTGCGGCGGCCACTGAATTATCGGCGATATCTCTACGCTACTTCAATCCGGTCGGGGCAGATCCGGAGCTGCGAAGTGGTACACCATCGGCACACCCGACCCACGCACTCGGAAAGCTGTTCGAATCATATTCGACAGGAACGCCTTTCAGGGTTACGGGAACGGATTGGCCGACGCGCGACGGATCCGGAGTGCGTGATTACGTTCATGTCTGGGACCTTGCAGACGCTCATGTTCGAGCACTGGAAAGGTTCGACCGGGTCACCGCTGAATCATCACGCATGACTGTGGTCAATCTGGGCAGCGGGCGGGGGACGACGGTGTGGGAATTGGTACACACATTCGAGAACGTGCTCGGTGAAGATATCGACGTGGTCGCTGCCGGCCGACGCACCGGTGACACTGCCGGCGCTTATGCGTCGAACGATCGTGCGTTGCGACTACTCGGGTGGGTTCCGACATTCACCCTGGAACAGGGGATCGAGGACACCGCGCGGTGGCTGGCAGTGCGGCCGCACCTGCTCAACTCGGTGTAGCCGAACGTCAGCCCGTCGGGTCGTCGTCAACGGTGATGTTGTTGCTACGTAGCCAGAAGGTGGCGTCCGGATTCCACCCGGCGAGCACAGTGGCCCCCGCGTTGGCCGAAAACGGGATCGCGACACCTGGCGTGGTCAGATAAGCCATCATGGTCAGGTGCACGGCGTCGTAATCCGCGGACACCGAAACCCAGTCCGGAATGAACCAGTCACGGTATTCACCGGTCGTGTCGTACCACACGGAGCGACGTGAAGCGGGCACTGGCAGGGGATAGGTATCGACCAGATTCGCCCAGTCCTGCGGACCGGTGATCTCGTAGATCCGGGGCGCGCCGTAGATCCTTACCGGCTGCACCCGCGCCTCGTTCGAGGAGCTGTCTTCTTCGAGAAACACCCCGAGGGCCCCGATACCGTCGCGGGCCCTGGTTGTTTCGGTTGTGCCGTTGGCAAACGGGATAGACCACCATTCGCCTCCGATGTGACGGTCCGGATCTTCGATCTGGTATTCCAGAAACCGGCGTTCGTAGTCGAGTGCCTCAGCACGCCACTGTTCGAGGCCGTCCTCTGCACGGTAAATCCGCAAGGGAAGGTCCGACCAGCCGTAAATAGGGTTTCGCTTTTCAACCAGATTCTGGTTCAGAAGGTCAGCAGGCTCGGCCCACCAGGCAGTGTGTGGCGAGTCGAGTAGTGCTTCGGCAATCGGTCGCAATGCCGCGATCACCTCAGGGCGGACGAAGATCAGATCTTCTTCGTCCGGCGGCTCCCAGTAGCGTGCAAAATCTACGGCATACGCAAGACAGTGCAGAATCTCGAGTTCGGACATCTCGCCGATTGCCCGGATATCAACAGCGCCGAGAACTTGGAGCGCATCGTCCGGCGATTGAGGCCAGTGTCCACCGGATGTGCGTGCGCCGGCGCGGCATGCGTAACCGACGTTCGCACAGAAGCGACGGCCACGTGGTGAACCGAGGACGAGTGCAACGGAATCCATGTGGGTAAAGCTAGCGGACAAGCTGACGGGGGAAGTTCGAATATCCATTACTTGACATAATGTAGATTATCGGCAAATTCTCCACCTGGCGATATCCGGCTCACGCCTGGTTCGTGCAACCTTCCTTGTTTCCGCCCACCTATGTCTGTCTGCCGGTACATTTGCCGGCTTTCCTGCGTTTCCGTTTTAGATCTGCGACCGGCTTGCACGACTCGACCATTGCGACTCCGCGATCGCCGGCTGAATTGCTACCGATCACCGCCGGGCCTCGCCGGCGACTGCGGCTACGCCGCGCGACCTGGACGTCAGGAACGACCAATAAGTGCTCTGATGTGGATTGATGTCGATAAACACGTCTCACCGACTTCCGGCTATCCCACCTCAATTCGTCACTGTGACGTATTATGGTTGACAGGCTGGAGGCGAGTTCAGTTCCATTGTCATCGCCACGGACTACTATCGCCGCATGTGTTGTATTCGACCGGCCGCTTCTCATGGTCAGTGGCCGCGATGAGCGACACACCCAAGGTCGTGCATCGCTGGCTCGCAGTGCCAGACCAGTTTGACCGATTCACGCGATTCTTGCGCGACAACGGAATTCTCATGCCGACTCGGATAGGCATCGGCGTATTGGTTTTCCTCCTGGGTATCACGATTCTGCTGAAGCGACTGGGCACTCATTCGGTACAGACCATCGGATTTCCGTTGGACGTCGTCGTCGCAGTGCTTGTGATGATCGGCGGAATTGCCCTGCCTGTCGTAGCGACCACCCGTGAAAGGTCGTATTTCTTCGTAGTTGCCGGGGACTTCGCTGTTGCGGTGATCGTGCTGGCTGAGGCGAATCCGGATCAGAGATTGCTTGGATGTCTCGTCTTCGGGCTCGTCGGCTCGTACATAGCCTTCTTTCACAATCTTCGAACTCAGCTGTGGCACCTGCTGTTTTCCGGGGCGGTCATCGTTGTCGCCAGCATCGGCGTGTTCACCGATGTACCTTCTGGCCTTCCAGACGTCCTGGGGCGCATTGCCTTTGCCATTCCTGTCATCACTGTCATACCGGTGGTCACGCAGATTGCTCTGGCGCTCCTGAGCAACGACGTTCAAAGCTCAGAACTCGATCCGTTGACGGACCTGCTGAATCGGCGCGGACTCGCACGGCGGACTTCCGAACTACTGCAAGCGAAATCCAGCCTCGACCAGTCTTTGCTGGTGGTGGTGATCGACATCGACAATTTCAAACACTTCAACGACACCTACGGTCACGACGTCGGCGACCGAGTCATACTGCGCACGGCCTATCGACTACACGACTGGGCCAGATCGGACGCGGCGATAGCGCGCATCGGCGGTGACGAGTTCGTCGTCGTTCAGATGATGCCGTTGCCGTACGTCGGCGATCTACTGGCCCGGATCGCGCCCATCATGAACTCCCCTACAGGCGAACCAATCTCGACGACAAGCATCGGCATAGCCATCCACAACGGCGCCTGGCCGGACGTACAAGCAGCAGAAAGTGGCGTTCACGATCTACATCGCCTCGCCGATTCGGCGATGTACGAAAGCAAGAGAATGGGTGGAAATCACGTCCACTCCATCGTTCTCACCGATCAACAGCTACAACAGCCACAACAGTCAGGCGGTCGTTCAGTCCTCTGAATCGTCGATCAGATGCATCGCGGCTTCCTCTGCCGACGCTGCGCCGCCGTCGATTCCGACGTCTCCGGCAATGAGTTCACTTTCCTCGTCCTCGTATCTGCCCTCGTCTTCGGCAACGAGACGCCCGACCCGACGGTTACCCACTTCGTCACCGTTCGGGAATTCTTCTTCCCGTTCGAATTCGTCGGCATCGGCGGGATCCTTCAAAGGATCTCCGAGCGACGCGTACGGATCGGGTTCTTCTTCGGCCAGGCGCTCGTCGAGGGTCTCCCCCGCTGATTCCTCGCTGCCGGTCAACCCGTGGGCATCAAGTCCCAGTGGGCGTTCCGGTGGTGAGATTCCCTCGTCGAGAATGTCGTCGACGCCTCGATCGATCAGAGTGTCTTCAGGTTGAAGCTGGTCGTCGGGATCGAGACTGTAATCGCCATTGCCGGCCGCGCCGGTGTCATCCGTGTCGCTCATACGATCAACGATGCCACGGGCACACCGAGTTGGCCATGTGCCGCGCCTGCTCGATACGTCACTCCGGAGACATTCAGCACGAACGCGGGGCCGGCACTCCGTCGAATCGGTCCTGTAGGTACTCGAATGCGGTGGGCAGACCGAGGACCGCAGTGGTGAGGTGGTCCGGGCTGGGGAACAGTTGGGATTGAATCGTGGCTCCGGCGGCGCAGTACCGCGAAATCGTGTTGACCACCGAATCGATGGGGATCAGAACGTCGTCGGGCGTGTGCCATTCGAACACCGGGGCAGTCGGCACACCGGGATAGAGTTCGACGCTGTTGTCGTCCATCACCTTTCGCACTTCAGGGCTGGACAGCAAGGATGTCGACGTCGACACCTGAGAGGCACTGCGCCCGGCACCGACCCTGAGGATGTCGTTGGTGCACGCGTTGGTGAGTTCGGCCCGCATCGACCGTCCGAGGTCGTTGAGTTGGTTGCTCAGCGGCAGTAGGTCGGGATACTCGCGTTCGAGGCCCATGGCTGCGGCGAAGGCGAGGCCGAATGCCGGGTGCGGATCCTGTCCGAGGCCGTTTGCCATCTTGGACAGATTCATCGGGACGCCGCCCTCGGCTACACCGACAAGGTTGACCTCGGGTGCGTAGCTCGGGGCCAGTGCGGCCGCCCACGCGGTGGCCATGCCGCCGCCGGAGTAGCCGGCAATACCGACAGGGCTGGCGCCACTACGCAATTCGGGGACTTTCTGAACGGCGCGGATACCGTCGAGCGTGATCTGTCCGCCCAGGCGCGCGGCGCCGTACGCACTGTTGGGTCCGAGATGGTCGGGAAGGGCAATGGTCCATCCACGTTGCAGCGCGACGTTGAGGATGGGCGCTTCACGGATGACGATGTTGGGATCCGATGCGTAAAGCGCGCGAGATGGCGCACATCCCGTACCGAGTGCATTGACGATGTGCTGATACGAGAGCAACGGGCCGTCTTGTGCTTGATTCGGCGGGACCAGGATCGTACTGACCGCGGCAATAGGCTTGTTCTCGGAGTTCGTGGACCTGTAACTGACCTGCCAGATCGCGACGCCGGGAAAGGTCATCAGGTCAGGGGCCCGGCGCACGGAGATCGGCGTGCCGGCGGTCCCCTCGGCCGCTGCTTGCGAATAGAACGGGTCCGGGTCCGGTGCCGGATATGCGGGATCGGCCTGTGCAGTCCCCCCGGAGAGCAGTGCGGCAGTCAGTGCAGCGGCAGTCAGCATCGATCCGGTAAACACGCGTGTGGTTCGCAGTTTCAACGTTTTCCCCTCATCCGGACCCACCCGGGGTCCATCACCCTGTGTGTTTCACTCATACCCATGTCGAACCTGGTTCAGACACCCCACTGAGCGATAACTTCTCGCAATCGTACAGCTATGGTTGCCGCCGGACCCGGTTCGATCATCTGGTTGTGTTCGCAATCGACTTCGGTGACTCGGATGTCCCCTTCTACAAACCTTCGCCATTCGGCGACATCGTGTCCGTTCTCCGTAGATCTTCCGGCTACGAAGAACTCGACGGCTCCAACGTGGACAGGCGGTTGGTGCCGATTCGTCAATTCGACGGAGTGGGAGTAACCGCGACTGATCCGCGCCAGATGCTCCGCTTCGATTCCGATTCCGGCACCCAGGGTTTGCTCCAGCAATTCCGCCGCTTCTTCGAAGGTCTCGACCGTCTTGGATCCCGCCGGCATCGCGAGCCCGGCCAGTAGTTCGGAGACCGAGAGTTCTGCGGGCTGATCGGAATCCGACGACGGATAGCTGTCGAGTATCGACAGAGTCACGTCACGTCCGCTCCGAGTGAGGCTGTGTGCCACGGCGTGTGCGATCACGCCGCCGAGCGACCAGCCGGCCAGATGGATCGGGCCGGTCGATGCCACGGCTGCAATGCGATTCGCGTAGTCGTCGGCGAGTTCGGTCAGCGAGTCGAAGCTGGGCCCGCCGCTCAGGGACGGTAGCTGAAGACCGTAGACGGGTTGGTCCAGCTCGAGATGCTTGACGAATTCTGCGTAACCCCAGGACAATCCGATACCCGGATGGACGAAGAACAGTGGTGCACGATCGGATCCGGCGCGCAGCGTGATCATCGGGGCGAGAAGATCCGACGAATCGTCCGGCGAGTGTGCGTCCATTCCGTCGGCAGCCCGGGCGACTCCGGCAGGTGTCGGGTCCAGGAAAAGCGATTGCAACGGCACTCGCATCCCGAGACGCTTCTCGAGTTCGATGGTGATGCGAGTGGCCACGATCGACGTTCCGCCCAGTTCGAAGAAGTCGTCGTCGACGCCGATGTGCTCGTGCCCGAGCACGGTCTCGAAGATGTCGACGACCGTTCGTTCGGTGTTGTTTGTCGGCGGTGCGTACGGGACCGTGCGTCGCTCGAAGCTCGGGGTCGGCAGTGCCTTGCGGTCCAGCTTGCCGACCGGTGTCACCGGAATGCGGTCGACGACGACGATCGCGCCGGGAACCATGTGCGCGGGCAGGCGAGAAGACAGATGGCGGCGAAGCTCCCAGTCGTCGACGGTCTGTCCTTCCACGGGCTGGATGTAGGAGGCGATCATCGTCTCCCCCGACGGCGCTTCGTGCCCGAGTGTGGCGGCGAAGTAGACGGATGGGTGTGCCATCAGGACAGAGTCGATTTCGCCGAGCTCGATGCGGAATCCGCGGACTTTGATCTGGAAGTCGCTGCGGCCCAGGTATTCGAGGGTGCTGTCGGAGCGCCAGCGCACCAGGTCGCCCGTGCGGTACATCCGTTGGCCTGGTTCGCCGAACGGATCGGCGACAAATCGGTCGGCGGTGAGGTCGGGACGATTGTGGTATCCGCGGGCGAGTCCGGGGCCGGTCACGTACAGCTCCCCGATGACTCCCACCGGCACGGGCTTGAGGTGCCCGTCGAGGACCAGTCCGGCGAAGCCGATGGCCGGTCGTCCGATGTTGATGTCCTTGCCCGGCCGCATGGGTTCACTGACGCTGGCCTGGATGGTGGATTCGGTAGGTCCGTATCCGTTGAACATGCGACGGTCGCGGCCCCAGATGTCCACGAGTTCGGGTGGGCAGGCTTCGCCACCGACTGCGAGTACGCGGAGTTCGGGTAGCGCGGAGCTTTCGATCGAGCTGAGCGCGGTCGGAGTGATGAACGCGTGTGAGACGTGTTCGTCGGCAAAGATTTCGGCCAACTCGGATCCGCCGAAGACCGTCGGTGGGATAACGACCAAGCACGCTCCGCTGCCGAACGCCATCATGAGTTCGAAGACCGAGGCGTCGAAGCTCGGTGATGCCAGGTGAGAGATCCGCGAATAGGGCTGGACGTTGAATCTCTGATGTTCCTCGGCATTGAGGTTTGACAACCCGAGGTGGGTGACGATGACGCCCTTCGGCTTCCCGGTTGAACCCGAGGTGTAGATCAGGTACGCGGGATGCCCGTGATGCAAGGGGATCGTGCGGTCGCGATCGGTGATCGCGGCTGCGCTCTGGGCGTCGATCTCGTCGACGGTCTCGGCTTCATCGAGGACCATCCACTCGACCGTGTCGGGAAGTTGACTGCGGTGAGCGTCGTCGGTGATGCCGAGTACGGCCCGCGAATCGTCGAGCATGTGGTTGATGCGATCGTCGGGATAGTTCGGGTCGACCGGCAAGAACGCTGCACCGGTTTTCGTGACCGCCCAGATCGCGACGATCTCCGCAGTGGACCGCGGTAGACCCAGCGCCACAAAATCTTCGGGACCGACGCCGCGCCGACACAGCGCGCGCGCCAGCTTCGTCGATTCCTCGTCGAGCTCGCGGTAGGTCATCGACCTCTCGCGACTCGAGAGGGCTGGGGCATCCGGGTTCGAGGCGACTGCTTCGGCGAGGATCTCCGGCCACACCCGCGCTCGAGTCGCGGCGGCACCGGATGCCGGCACCAGGGCAGCTGTTTCGTCGGCGCCGAGGATGCCGATGTCGGCGATACGTGTTGCGGGTTCGCGTCCGACAGCGTCCAGGATCAGGCGCAGTCGGTCGGCAAACCGCCGAATGGTGGCGGGTTCGAAGAGATCGGTTGCGAAGTCGAAGGCCGCGGACATCCCAGCCGGGATGCCGAACTCGTCGAACTTCTCGTCGACGATCAGCTCCAGGTCCTCCTTCGCGAATTTGGTTTCCACGGTCAGTCCGTCGATGTCGAGGCCGGGTAGGTGGAAATGTGCGGGTTCGTTGTTCTGAAGTTCGAGGGCGACCTGGAACAACGGTGAGTACGACGTGGATCTGGTTGGGTTGATGACGTCGACGAGCCGTTCGAATGGCAGGTCCGAGTTCTGGAATGCGGCCAGGTCGATTTCCCGGACGTGCTCCAACAGGTCGGCAAACGTGATGTCGGGATCGACGCTGGTTCGCAGGACCAGTGTGTTGACGAACATTCCGACGAGATGGTCGAGCGCTGCCTGACCTCGGCCGGCGATCGGTGTGCCGATGGTGACTTCGTCGGCGCCCGACAACTTGGACATCAGCACTGCGAGTGCGCCGTGCAGCGCCATGAACATCGTGACACCGTTTGCCCTGGTGAGGTCCGCGAGGGCGCGGTGGGTGTTCGCGTCGATGTCGAAGGTGAATCGGTCACCGTGGAAGGTCTGTTGCACGGGTCGCGGGTGGTCGGCGGGCAGTGCGATGACGTCGTCGAGTCCGGCGAGTTGCTCACTCCAGTAGTGCAATTGGCGACTGATGACGGATTCCGGGTCGTCTTCCGATCCGAGGACGCGATGCTGCCACAACGTGAAGTCTGCGTACTGCACCTCGAGCGGCGCCCACGTGGGCTCGGTCCCTGCCGTACGCGCCAGGTAGGCCGTCATCACGTCGCGTGCGAGCGGCGCCATCGACGAACCGTCGGCGCAGATGTGATGGACCACGACAAACAGAATGTGAACGGGTTCAGCGGTGTCGAGTCGGAACAGTGCCACGCGCAGCGGCAGGTCCACCGACACGTCGAAGCCGGTCGTGGCGAGTCGTTGCATGCGCTCCGCGAGCTCGTCCTCCCCCAACGTCATTTCACGGACCGGCGGTACTGCCTCGTCGACGGTGAGCACTTGCTGAATCGGATCGCCGCCGACGGCGGGGAACACCGTCCGCAGTGTTTCGTGCCGCTCGACGACGTCGGCGATGGCCTGTTGCATGGCCGTGACGTCGAGGTCACCGGTGAGGCGAACAGCTAGTGGGATGTTGTACGCGGCTGAGCGTGTGTCGAATTGGTTCAGGAACCACATGCGCTTCTGCGCCAACGAGAGCGGGACGCTGCCACTGCGCTCCATGGGAGTGAGCGGCACAGTGCCGACGGCAGTGACAGCGCTGGAGAGCCGTTCGGCGAGCTGAGCCGTCGTCGGTGCCTCGAACAGCACGCGCACCCCGACGTCGATGTTCAGTGCGGAGTTGAGCCGCGAGACCACGCGAGTGGCGATCAGCGAGTTGCCGCCGAGCTCGAAGAAATTGTCGTCGACGCCGACCCGTTCGACGCCGAGTACGTCGATGAACGCATCGGCGATCCGACGTTCGAGGCTGGTGCCGGGCGCCCGGAATTCCACACCGGTTCCGGTGAACTCCGGCGTCGGCAACGCTTTTCGATCGAGCTTGCCGACCGCGGTGCGCGGTAGCTCGTCGACGATCATGATGCTGGCCGGAACCATGTGCGAGGGAACACGTCCGGCGAGGTGCGCGGTGATCTCTGCCCCGGTCAGCGTCGATCCTTCCTCGACGGTGAGGTAGGACGCTAAAACTGTGGCGCCGGCCGGTCCGTCGACGCCGAGTGTCACGCAATTCGTGACACTCGCCATTGCGGTGATCTGGGCGTCGACCTCGCCGAGCTCGATGCGGAATCCGCGAATCTTGACCTGGAAGTCGCTACGCCCGACGTATTCGATGGTGTGATCGCTTCGCCAGGAGACGATGTCGCCCGTGCGGTACATCCGGTCGCCTGGCTTGCCGAAGGGGTCGGCGACAAATCGCTCGCTGGTCAGGCCGGGACGCCGGTGGTATCCGCGAGCCAGGCCGATGCCGGCGATGTACAGCTCACCGGGAGCTCCGACGGGTACAGGTTGCAGGCGCGAATCGAGGATCATCTCGTGCACGCCGCGGATCGGTCCACCGATCGTGATGGGTGCGCCCACTGTCATGGGTTCGCTGATGTCTGCCATGACGGTTGTCTCGGTCGGGCCGTAGGCGTTGACGAATTCTCGTCCGGGAGCCCAGAGGCCGACGAGATGCGGCGGTAGTGTCTCTCCCCCGACGACGACGTGCCGGAACTCGTCCAGGCCGGCCGGGTCGACGGTGGCGAGTGCTGCCGTGGTGACGAACGCGTGAGTGACGTGTTCGCGGCGGATGAGACTTGCCAGTTCGGCGCCGCCGTAGATGTCGGTCGGGACGATCACCATGGTTGCTCCGACACCGAATGCCTGCAGGTACTCGAAGACGGCTCCGTCGAAGCTGGGGGTGGCGAAGTGCAGGGTTCGAGAGTGGTGATCTGCGTGGAATCGACGCTGCTGGTCGAGTGCGAAGCTGTCGAGTCCGGTGTGGGTGACGACAACTCCCTTGGGTCGGCCGGTGGATCCCGAGGTGTAGACCACGTAGGCGGCGTTGTCCATGACCACCGGTGCACGCCGTTCGTCCTGGGTGATCGGCAGCGTGCAACTGGTGGCGACGTCGTCGTCGAATGCCTCTTCTCCGAGCACCAACCAGGACACGATGGGTGGAAGTGTGTCGATGGCGTCGACGACGGTCAACCCGAACAACACCTCGGAGTCGCTGAGCATGTGTTCGATTCGGTCAGCCGGATAGGTGGGGTCGACGGGGACGAACGCTGCGCCGGTCTTGGCCACCGCCCACACCGCGAGTACGGATTCGACGGACCTTTCGATGCCGATGGCAACCGACGTCTCGGGCCCGGCGCCGCGGCGAATCATGGCTCTGGCCAACTGGTTCGAGCGCCGGTCCAGTTCGGCGTAGGTCATGGAACGGCTGCCGGCCGAGAGCGCGATGCGGTCGGGATAGGTGGCAGAGACGTCGGCGAGAATCTCTGGGAGCGTTCGCGCGGAGCGCCCCGGGGAGCCGAAGACCGGCGCAAGATCACGGCTCTCGAACTCCGTGAGAACCTGCAGACGGGCCAGCGGCTGATCCGGTGCCGAGGCGAGTTGCCCGAGGACGATGCCCACGTGCTCGGTGATCTTGGCGACTTCGCGGGCGGAGAAGTGCGTCGGCAAGTACTCCATCTTCAGATTCAGCGTGTCACTTTCGGACGCCACCACGGCAATCGGATAGTGCGCCGAGTCGCGTCCGTCGATGCCGAGAACGTGCATTCCCGCGATGTCGGTTTCGGCGGTCAGGGCTGTCTCGTCGACGGGATACGACTCGAATACCGTCAGGGTGTCGAAGGAACCGGTGGCGCCGACTGCTCCGGCGATGTCCGACAGTCCGATGTGGTGGTGGTCGAGCAATGACGCTTGCTCGGATTGGACGCGAATGGCCAGTTCGGCGAGGGTTTCTCGGGCGTCGAGGCGGACTCGGACAGGCACCGTGTTGATGAACAGGCCGACTATCGATTCCACGCCGGGCACCTGTGGTGGGCGTCCTGAGACCGTTCCGCCGAAGACGACGTCGTCGCGTCCGAGAAGTTCGGCGAGCACGATTCCCCATGCCACCTGTACCAGGGTCGCCATGGTCAGGCCGCGGCTTCGCGCGAACGCTCGAAGAGTCTCGGTTCGTTCTGTCGGCAGCGAGTACGAGTGGATTTCACTTGCCACGGTTTCGGCGGCGGTGTCTGCCCTCGAGAGGTGGGTGGACGTGTCGACGCCCCGTAGCGCTTCTTGCCACGCCCGTAGCGAAGTCTCGGGTTCTTGCTTCGAGATCCAGGAGAGATAGTCGCGATACGACTGAACGCGGGGCAGAATCTCGGGGTCACCGTCGGTTGCGTAGAGAGTGAGCAGGTCTCGAAGCAACAGCGGGGTGGACCAGCCGTCGAGCAGGATGTGGTGGTTCGTCACGACGAGGCGTGCTGTGTCCGGTCCGATTCGCACGAGCATGAAGCGGATCAACGGGGCTGTTTCCATGTAGAAACGATGAGCGCGATCGCGTTCGAGCAGCTGACCGAACGCGACTTCACTGTCTTCGGCCCCGGACAGGTCGATCTCGGCCCAGCCGATGTCGACACCGGAACGGATCACCTGCAGTGCCCGCCCTCCCGGTGCGGAGACAAATCCCGCGCGCAGGCTCGGATGACGATCAACCAAGGCCTGCGCGGCGCGGCGCAGGCGCGGCGCCTCCACCCGACCCCCGAGCTCGAGGGTCAGTTGCACCATGTACGGGTCGATTTCGGTTTCGTCGAACTGGGCGTGGAAGAGCATGCCCGATTGCAGAGGTGACAGTGACCAGATGTCGGTCAGGTCGGGGAATCTGCGCTCGAGCTGTTCGATGCTCTGTTGATCCGCGGTGACGAGATCGAGATCGGTGGGCGTGAGCTCGCGCTCGGAGTGTTCCTCCACGTATTCACTCAGTGCGCCCAGTGCTCGGGCCCAGAGCTCCGCCAGTTCGGTGACTTCGGCCTCGCTGAGAATGCCGCGGGGGAAGGACCACGTAGCGCGCAGAATCGGACCGTGTGCGGTATCGGTCGTGACGGCGTTGATGTCGAGCACCGACGCGGCGGCCAATTCGCCGCTGTGCGCTTCGTCGAGGGTCACTTCCGAGATCGGCAGCCACGGCACTTCGCCGTGCTCGGGATCCGAGCCGGCAAATCGTCCGAGGTAGTTGAACGAGATCTGCGGCGTGGGCAGCTCACGAAGTTCCTCGTTTCGATCGAGGTACTTCAGGATGCCGAACCCGATTCCGTTGTCGGGCAGGCCGAGCAGCGTTTCCTTGACGAGTTTCACGGCGGAGGCGGCGGTTGATCCCCCGGCCAGTGCATCGACGACATCGAGTCCGGTGAGATCGATCCGGACGGGGAACAAGGTGGTGAACCAACCGACCGTGCGCGAGAGGTCGGCGCCCGGTACGGCGTTCTCCTCCCGGCCGTGCCCTTCGAGGTTGACGAGCACGTCCCCGCTGCGCTGTCCGCGCGATCGACGCCAGGCGGTGACGGCAATCGCGAGAGCAGCGAGCAGTCCGTCGT
The DNA here is from genome assembly GCF_027583855.1 of Rhodococcus sp. BH5. NCBI lineage: Bacteria > Bacillati > Actinomycetota > Actinomycetes > Mycobacteriales > Nocardiaceae > Rhodococcus > Rhodococcus sp. BH5. The sequence continues at coordinate 172,550 of NZ_JAJHVW010000001.1, read as the reverse complement.
TCACCGAGCCTCCGAAATGCTGAGGCACCGTCGAGATGACGTTCTCGGTCACGGAGGTCGGAACGTCGACGCTGACTCGGTCGACGGTGGCTCCGACATCGACGGCTGGGTCGAGCCCGCGTGCCCCGAGCAATGGCTCGTCGGTCCGCATTCTCGACCACAGGTCGATCTCGTCGCGTCGCAGCGCAGCGGTCTCGGCGAGCGCTGTCGCCCAGCGACGTATCGACGTTCCGCCCGGCGGAAGTATGGGTGTTTCTCCGTCGAACGCCGAGGCATAAGCAGTGACCAGGCCCGGGACGAGCATGCGCCAGGACACACCGTCGACCGCGAGGTGATGAAGGACCAGGAGCAACCGTCCGGCTTCGGCCCGGTTGCCGTTCGAGCTGACGGGATCCAACCAGACTGCGCTGATCATCTTCCCGTGCTCGGGATCGAGGCGGCTGGATGCGTCCTGCATCGCGGTTTCCGCAGCGGCGACGAATTCTTCGCCGCTGGTGGACACGATGGGGGTTCGGCGCAGGATGTCGGGGGCGGTGATGCTCCCTGGCTCGCGGATCTCGAGTTGGTGAGTCGCGGCGTCCAGGCGCGCCCGCAGCACGTCGTGACGATCGAGGATCGTTTGCAATGCTCGTTCCAGCGCGGGGCCGGAGACATCCGCGGGCAGTGCGATCAGCGCGCTCTGGCTGTAACTGCGGATCGTGCTCAGGTCACCGCGACTGCGTTCGACGAGCCACTCCATGATCGGCGTGAGCGGTAGCGGGCCGGCTCCCCCGCCGGGTAGCTCCGTGAGAACCGGTGCCGTTTCCGATGATTCGATGAGGAGCACTTTGGTGAGGCCGGCCACGGTCTTCGCTTCGAAGACGTCCCGCGGAGTGAAGACGAGGCCTGCGGACTTCGCCCGTGAGACGAGTTGGATCGACATGATCGAATCGCCGCCGAGACCGAAGAAGGAATCGTCCACTCCGATACTGCCCCGACCCAGCACCTCCGCGAAGAGGTCCGCGAGGACCGCTTCGGTAGCGGTGGCCGGCGCCCGCGTCGCCTCGGTTGGTCCCGTGACGGTGAAGTCCGGAGCCGGGAGGTTGCGTCGGTCGAGCTTTCCGTTGACCGTCAGTGGAAGCGATTCGAGGACGACGATCGCGGTGGGCACCATGTACTCCGCGAGTTCGGCGGCGACGAAGTCGGTCACCGTCGCTGAATCGACGGTACTGCCTGTTTCGGCGACCACGTACCCGACGATCCGCGGTGACGCTCCCTCTGTCCGAACAAGTGCTACCGAGGCAGCGACGCCGGGGCAGCGGAGCATTGCGGCTTCGATCTCTCCGAGTTCGATGCGGAAACCACGCACCTTCACCTGGAAATCACTGCGGCCCACGTACTCCAACTGCCCCGCGTCGTTCCACCTCGCCAGGTCCCCGCTCCGATACATTCGATCCCCCGAACTACCGAATGGATCGGGAAGGAACCGCACCGAAGTCAATGCGGGTTTCCCGAGGTATCCCCGAGTCACCTGATCACCGGCGACGTACATTTCGCCGACGACACCTGGTGGTACCAAGTTCAGTCGCCGATCGAGTACGTAGACGGACAATCCCGGTACTGCTCGCCCGATGATGCTCGCCGACGCGTGCTCGCTGTCGTTGCGGTCGAGTGCGATTCGACTGACGTGCACTGTCGTCTCGGTGATCCCGTACATGTTGACCAACGTCGGAGCCGTGTCGGCCCGCCTGTCGTACCACTTGCGTAACTGCCCGAGGTCGAGCGCTTCGCCACCGAAGACGACGTAGCGCAGTGCAAGGTCGGGATCCGTGCCGTTCGGTGAGTACGCACGGTCGGCTTCGGCGAGTTGGTAGAAGGCGGTGGGTGTTTGGTTCAGCACCGTCACTCGCTCCCTGCGGAGCAGTTCGTGGAACATGTCCGGTGATCTGGTCGTGTAGTAGTCGACGACGACCAGCCGGCCCCCGTGTAGCAGCGGCCCCCACAGCTCCCAGACGGAGAAGTCGAATGCGTACGAGTGGAACATGGTCCACACGTCCGTGTCGTCGAACCCGAACGTCGGGGCGGTGTTGTCCATCAGAGTCAGGACGTTGCGGTGGCTGACCTGGACACCTTTGGGGCGCCCTGTGGATCCGGAGGTGTAGATGATGTACGCGATCGCGTCGGGCAGAAGTGGTGTCGTCCGGTCCGCGTCGGTGATGCGATGGGGCGCGGAGTGATCGAGGCGTACCGCGATCTCCGGCGATCCGAGTTCGACGACGTCTATGCCGGATTCGATGATCTCCGAAGGTAGGTCGCTTCGGAAGTCTCCGGTCGTGACCAGGCATACCGGCCGCGCGTCGTCGAAGAGGAACCGCATGCGCTCGGCCGGGTAGGTGATGTCGACCGGCAGGTATGCCGCTCCGGTTTTGATGACGGCGACGAGGGCGAGCACGAGATCGGTGGTTCTGGGCATTGCAACGGCAACCACGGATTCCGGACCGATACCGCGGCCGATCAGGAGTCGGGCCAGGCGGTTAGCGCGCCCGTCCAGTTCGGCGTACGTCATGGCGCCGTCGCTGTCGTTGACCGCGGTCGACGACGGATGTGCTGCAACAGCCTCGAAGAATCGGTCCGCGATGTTGTCCGCTGGAGCCGGTTCGGCGTGAGTGTTCCACTCGGTCAGCATCTGTCGACGCTCGTCGGCGCCCACGACGTCGATGTCACCGGTAGGAGTCGACGGCTCTCGGGAGACCGCCTCGAGGATGGTGAGCAGTCTGCGTGAGAACGAATCGATCAAGTCACCGTCGAACAGGTCTGTGGCGTAGATGAATTCGGCGTCGATTCCATCCGTTCCGCCATCCGCGTCGTAACGCTCGGTGACCGAGAGTTGCAGATCGAACTTGGCGACGGGTAGGTCGAACTCGACTCCCGAGACCGACAGCCCCGGCAATTCGAGTTGTGGGAGTGCATTGTTGCGGAACTCGATGAGGATCTGGAACAACGGAGTGTGCGAAGTCGAGCGTTCCGGGTCGAGTGCGTCGACCAACCTTTCGAAGGGCAAATCGGTGTGCTGGAACGCGCCGAGGTCGCCTTCGCGAACCTGGGCGAGGACGTCCTCGAACGACGCGTCGGGCGTGATCTGTGTTCGCAGCACGAGAGTGTTGACGAACATACCGACCAGGTGATCGAGTTCGGCCTCGCCGCGGCCGGCGACGGGTGTTCCGATGGCGATGTCCTCGGTACCGGCCAGGCGCGCCGCAAGTACCGCCAGTGCTGCGTGCATGAGCATGAACATGGTGGTGCCGTGCTCACGTGCCAGGTCGGTCAGCGCCCGATGGGTCTGCGGCGATACCGCGAACCGGTGGACCGAGCCGACCATGGACGGCTTTGCCGGACGTGGGAACGACGTCGGCAACGCGATCGGCTCGCCCAGTCCCGCGAGTCGGTCCTTCCAGTAATCGAGCTGACGGGTCAGAGCCGAGTCCGGATCTTCCTCGGAGCCGAGCACTTCGTGCTGCCACACAGCGAAGTCGCCGTACTGCACGGCCAGTTCCGACCAGTTCGGCGCACTGCCGGCACTGCGGGCCGCATAGGCCGCTGCCACGTCCGCTGCCAGGGGGTTCATCGAGAACCCGTCGGCGACGATGTGGTGGACGACGATCACGAGTACGTGCCTGCGCTCGTCCCCGTCGACGCGCAGGACCGCGCAGCGAATCGGAACTTCGGCCGAGGCGTCGAAGCCTGCCGAGGCCAGCTCGAGGATTCGATCGGACACTCTGGCAGCAGTGACGATTTCCGGTTCCAGGATCGGCATGACCTCGTCGCTGGACATCACCTGCTGAACCGGCTGTCCGTCGATCGAGGGGAACTTCGTCCGCAAGCTCTCGTGGCGCCCCAGTACGTCCGCTACCGCGGCCTGCAATGCGGCGAAGTCCAGATCGCCGTCGAGGCGCACTGCCAGGGGAACGTTGTAGGCGGGAGACGTCACGTCGAACTGGTTGAGGAACCACATCCGCTTCTGTGCCAGTGACACGGGCAGTGGGTCCGGGCGGGATCGCCGAGTCAACGGTGGTCTGGGGTTCTCTCCGCGGCCGACGCTCTCCGCCAGACGCGAGAGCTGCCGAACTGTCGGAGACTCGAACAGTCCTCGAACGCCGATGTCGGTGCCGAGAAGTGCGTTGACGCGGGCGATGACGCGGGTCGCGGTCAGTGAGTTTCCGCCGACGTCGAAGAAGTGAGTGTCGATACCGATCGGAGACACTCCGAGCACGTCCTCGAAAACGCCCACCACCAGCCGTTCCAACTCGGTGGCCGGTGCAGTGAGTGTCTCGGCATCGGTGTCGAAACGAGGCGCCGGAAGAGCAGCCCGATCGACCTTGCCGACGCCGGTCAGCGGTAGTTCGTCGAGCACGACGACGCTTGCGGGCACCATGTGTGCCGGCAGTAGATCCCGTGCCGCCGCCCGGATGTCCTCGGCGCTCACCCGGCGTTCGTCGTCGCAGACGACATATGCCGCCAAGGCCTGCTCGTCGGAGGGTCCGCGCACCGCCAACGTGACCGCGTACTCCACGCCGGGCAGCTGACCCAACGCCGTGTCGACCTCGCCGAGTTCGATACGGAAGCCGCGGATCTTGACCTGGAAGTCGCTGCGTCCGAGGTACTCGATGGTGCGGTCGCTGCGCCAGCGCACCACGTCGCCCGTGCGGTACATCCGCTCCCCCGGCTCGCCGTACGGGTTGGCGACAAATCGTTCGCTTGTCAGTGGTGAGCGCCCGTGATAGCCGCGCGCGAGTCCGACTCCGGCGACATACAGTTCGCCGGGAACTCCGACGGACACCGGTTGAAGTCTGCGATCGAGGACGACCTCGCTGAATCCGCGGTTCGGCGGTCCGAGATAGACCTTCTCGCCGGCCGGGATGGGGTCGCTGAGGTTGCAGGAGATGGTGGTTTCGGTGGGTCCGTAGACGTTGACGAACGATCTTCCCGGCGCCCAGGTGCGCACCAGGTCCGCCGAGGGCGCCTCGCCGCCCACCGTGATGGTGGTCAGTTCGTCGATTCCCTCGGGATCCACCGACGTCAGCGCTGCAGGCGTGATGAACGCGTGGGTGACATGTCCCTCGCGGAGAACGTCGGCCAGTTCGGTTCCTCCGTAGACGGTGGTGGGAGCTACGACCAGTTCGCCGCCGACGGCGAAGGCGAGCAGGTACTCGAGAACGGAGGCGTCGAAGCTCGGAGAGGCGAAATGCAGTGCGCGTGAATTCTCGGTGAGACCGTAGCGATGACGCTGTTCGTCGGCGAAGTTCTCGAGACCGGTGTGCGTGACGACGACGCCCTTGGGTCGGCCGGTCGAGCCCGAGGTGTAGATGAGGTAGGCAGTGTTCTCCAACCGCGGGGTTCCTCGACGCTCGTCCTCGCGTAGCGGCGCCGCGGATACTCCGGAGAGCCGAGCGATGCTCGTCGGGTCGTCGAGTTCGAGCCACTTCGTCACACCGCCGTCGCCGGGTCTGTGGGCAGCCGTGGTCAATCCGAGCGAGGATGCCGAGTCCTCGAGCATGAACGAGATCCGGTCACTCGGGTAGCGAGGATCGATCGGCACGAAGGCGGCGCCGGTCTTGGTGATCGCCCAGACCGCTGCGACGGATTCGAAGGAGCGTTCCACACAGATCGCCACCCGTGAGTCCGGGCCGGCGCCTTCCGAGATGAGCACGCGCGCCCACTGGTTCGACGCCTCGTCCAGCTCTCGATAGGTCATCTTTCTGTCACCACAGGACAGTGCGACCCGTTCGGGGAATCTGCTCGCAGTGTCCGAAAAGATGCGATCGAGTGTCCTGACCGAGCGGCCCTGCCGGCCGCGCGCGGGAACCAATTGCTGCACTTGCGAATCCGGCATCAAACGCAGTTTCGCCAGCGGGAGATCCGGTTGCGCGGTGATCAGCTCGAGGGTGCGGAGCAGCCGGTCGGCGATCGCGTCGATGTCGTGATCGCCCAGGACTCCCGGGAAATACTCGAATTTGAGCCGCAGTCGCCCGTCTGCCGCAGAGGCAACGATCGCGAGTGGATAGTGCGCGGCATCCTCGGCGTCGTGGACGTCGAGAACGTGCATTCCGGCTATGTCGGTGCCGGAGGAGAGTCCACCGCGGTCGACGGGATACGACTCGAACACAGTCAGCGTGTCGAACGATGCAGCGGACCCCACAGCCGAAGTGATGTGCGAAAGCCCGACATGATGGTGATCGGACAACCGCGCCTGTTCCGCTTGGACGCGAACGCACAGCGCCGCCAGGGACTCTCTTGGATCGAGGCGAACTCGGACGGGGACGGTGTTGATGAACAAACCCACCATCGACTCGACGCCGGACACCTGGGGTGGTCGGCCGGAGACGGTTCCACCGAAGACGACGTCGTCGCGGCCGAGGAGTTCGGCGAGCACGATTCCCCAGGCCACCTGGATCAAGGAGGCTGTCGTCAGGCCACGGGAGCGGACGAATCCACGCAGAAGTTCCGTCTCACGTTCTCCGAGCGCTGTGGTCGTCGAGCGTGAGGTAGCGCCGTCCTCGTCGACGGCGTGAGTTCCGGTGAGCAGCGTCGGGTCGTCGAGTCCGCGGAGTGCTTCGCCCCAGGCCTCGATCGACACGCTGTCGTCGCGAGTGCTGATCCAGCTCAGATAGTCCCGGTAGGGGTGTACGCGTGGGATGGCACTGTGATCACTGTCTGTCGCGTAGAGCGTCAGTAGGTCGCGGACCAGCAGCGGCATCGACCATCCGTCGAGGAGGATGTGGTGGTTGGTCAGGATCAACCGATACGCGTCGTCACCGGTTCGCAGAAGCAGGAACCGCAGCAGGGGCGGAGTGGCCATGTCGAAGCCGCGGACCCGATCCGCATGGAGAAGCTCGCGTATCTCGGTCGCTTGTTCGGTGGGGGCCAACGGAGAGATGTCGATCTCGGTCCACGGCACGTCAACGTCTGCGTTGATCACCTGCACCGATCGTCCACCGGTGTCGGTCGTGAACGCCGCGCGTAGGTTCTCGTGTCTGTCGAGCAGTGCCTGTGCGGCACGGTGCAACCGGGACGCGTCGACGCCGTCGAGTTCGAGTGCGAGTTGGACGGTGTACGCGTCGACTGTGTGTTCGGCGTAGCGGGCGTGGAAGAGCAGTCCGGATTGCAGCGGTGAGAGGGACCAGACGTCGGTCAGTGTCGGGAACTCGCGCTCGAGGTGGTCGATGGAATCCTGGTCGAGGTCGATCAGGTCGATGTCGGACGGGGTGAGTCCCCCGCGTTCGCTGTGTTCGGCATAGGTGGCCAGCGCGCGCAACGCCTGCACCCAGAGGTCGGCGATGGCGCGAGCATCGCGCTCTGCCAGCACGCCGGTGGGATAGGCGATAGTGGCACCGATGTGCGGTGCGCCCGAGATCTCGGTGGTGACGACGTTGACGTCCAGGACCGAACCCACTGGCATCTCGGACCGCGCTGCCGCTTCCAGATCGACGTCCCGGGCCAGTGCCCAGTCCCCCAGTGACTCTCCTGCTTCGGTGCCGGAGAAACGGCCCAGATAGTTGAACGAGATCTGCGGTTGGCGGAGGTCTTCGAGTTCCGCTCGACCCACCTCGTCGAGGTAACGCAGAACTCCGTAGCCGATGCCGCTGTCCGGAACACCCAAGAGTTCTTCCTTGACACGCTTGAGCACCACCGCTGCCTCTGGGGCGCTGCTCATCACTTCCGCGATGTCGATGCCGGCGAGGTCGATCCGCATCGGGAAGACGCTGGTGAACCAGCCGACCGTGTGCAGGACGTCCGCACCGGGCACCACGTGAGCTTCGCGTCCGTGGCCCTCCATCGAGATGAGTACGTTGTCGGTTCGTATGCCCTGTGCCTGCCTCCACTGCGTCAGTGCCAGTGCGAGAGCAGCAACGAGACCGTCGTTGACTGATCCACCGAAAAGCGCCGGAAGCGTGGTCAGGACTGTGTCGGACAGTTCGACGGGTACGTCGGCGACAACTCGGCCGACCGAATCGAACGTGTCGAGCCGCGGGTCCAGCGGCCGGGTTCCGATCAGCGGGTCGGCACCTTCGAGTATCGAACGCCACCGGGGCAATTCGACTCTTCGATCGGGCGCGATGTCGCGGAGCGCATGCGACCAACGACGAACCGACGTGCCCGAGTACGACGGCTCCGGTTCCTCGCCTGCATCGATGCGGTGGAAAGCCGACGCAAGTTCCGGCACGAGGACGCGCCAGGAGACACCGTCGACGGCGAGGTGGTGGATCACCAGGAGCAGCCGGCCGGTGTTGCGCACGCCGGACAACCAGACGACCCGCACCATCACGCCCCGGCCGGGGTCGAGTTCTCGACGCGCACCGCCCAGTGCGTCGACGATCGCCCCGTCGAACACCGCGGTGCCCGGCTCGGCCTCTACCTCGATCACCCGGCAAATATTCTCGGCTGCAACAGATCCCGGCTCGCCGACAACAAGCCTGCGCTCGCCGTCGAGCTCGAGGCGTGCGCGAAGGATGTCGTGACGATCGAGAACAACTTGAAGAGCCGCGGTCAACTGCTCCACACTGTGAAGCCCGTGCGGCGCGTTGAGAAGAGTCGCTTGGGAGAACGAATCGAGACCTCGGAGATCGGAGCCGAGCCGGTCGAGCCACCACTGAGCCACCGGCATCAACGGCACGTGGCCCACGCCGTCTCCGGGAAGTTCCTCGAGCACCTCGGGTTCGTCGTCCTTGGTCGATGCCAGCAAAACCGCAAGACCGGCGACCGATTTCACCTCGAAGACGTCACGCGGGGTGAAGACGAGCCCGGCATCGCGGGCACGGGCGACGAGCTGAATCGACATGATCGAATCGCCGCCCATCGAGAAGAACGAGTCGTCGACGCCCACCGATTCGACACCGAGGACATCGACGAACAAGGCGGCCAGCGTGCGTTCGGTATCGGATTCGGCGGCCCGCGAGCGTGCCTGGGTTGCTCGCAAGTCGGGAACCGGCAGGGCTCGGCGGTCGAGCTTTCCGTTGGCAGTCATCGGCAGTTCGTCGAGAACGACCACGACCGCAGGAACCATGTACGGGGCCAGAGCCGAGCCCGCGAACGCGATGACGGCCTCGGGATCCACAGTCTGAGCGTCGTTGGCAGGCACGACGTATCCGACGATCCGTGCGGCGCCTCCGTCACGTTCGAGCGTGGTCACCACGGAATGTGCAACGCCGGGATAGCGAGCCAGAACTGCCTCGATCTCGCCGAGTTCGATGCGGAATCCGCGAATCTTGACCTGGAAATCGCCTCGACCCTGGTACTCGAGTTCTCCGTTCTTGTTCCACCTGGCGAGGTCGCCGGTTCGGTACATCCGTGTGCCCGCACTGCCCGCGGGATTGGGCACGAATCGTTCGGCGGTCGTGCCGGCGCGGTTTCGGTAACCGCGGGCGAGTCCGTCGCCGCTGACGTACAGCTCTCCCGTCACTCCGACCGGGACGCGGTGCAGGCGATTGTCGAGGACCCACGCGGTGATGCCTGTCGACGGGCGACCGATCGTCACTCGATCGGTCGGGGACATCGGCTCGGTGAGGCTGGCGACGACCGTCGATTCGGTTGGTCCGTAGGCATTGATCATGATCCGGTGATCGCTGACCCAGGCGGCGACGAGGTCGGGTGGGCAGACGTCGCCGCCGGTTCCGATGCACACCAGCTCGTTCAGTCCGCTCGGATCGACCGTGGCCAGTGCGGCTGGTGTGATGAAGGCGTGCGTGACGTGCTGGTCGGCGATCAGGCTCGTCAGTTCGGTTCCGCCGATGATGCTCGGTGGGGCGATGACCATCGTGGCGCCGGCACCAACAGCCATCAGGAGTTCGAGAATCGAGGCGTCGAAGCTCGGTGAGCTGAAATGCAGCGTGCGCGAGGTCGACTCGACGCGGAAGCGACTGCGTTCCTGCTCGGCAAGTGCCGAAAGCCCACGGTGAGTGACCATGACGCCTTTGGGGACGCCGGTGGAACCGGAGGTGTAGATGACATAGGCCGGGTTGTCCAGGGACACCGCAGCCAGCAGCTCCGAGGCATCTATCCGCTGATCACCGATCTGTTCGAGGGTTGCGAGTGTCTTTGCCTGATCGAGCAGAACGGCGTCTGCCTCGTCGGGGACGACACCCACATGCTCGGCGGTGGTGAGAACGACGCCCGCTCCCGAGTCGTTGATCATGTGGTGCACGCGGTCGACGGGATACGCCGGGTCGACGGGTACGAATGCAGCGCCGGACCGGGCAACCGCCCAGATCGCGACCACGGATTCCAGTGAGCGTGGTAATGCCAGGGCGACAACGGATTCCGGACCGACCCCGCGGCTGATCAACAGTCGTGCAAGCCGGTTGGCGCGGCGGTCCAGATCGGAGTAGGTCAGATGGCGGTCGCCGAAAATCAGTGCAGTCCTCTGCGGTTCGTCGACGTACTTCCGCTCGAGCAACGTCGAGAAGTGAACCTGCTCGGGAAGTTCCGGTGTGACGGCGCGAATCGTGTCGAGATCACTCACGAGATCGATGTCGCCGACCGGCGTGTGCGGTGATTCGGTGACAGCACCGAGAATCCGAACCAGGTATCGAGCGAAACCTTCGACGGTCGACTCGTCGAACAGGGCGCTGGCGTAGGTGAACCCGGCCTCGATTCCGGCCGGCCGGCCGTCGTCGTCGAAGGTCTCGGCAAGCGTGAGTTGCAGATCGAAATTCGAGACGGCGGATTCGAGTTCGAGGACCTCGACGTCCAAATCCGTCAGACTAACTGCTGGCCGAGTGGTGTTCTTGAACTCCAGCATCACCTGGAACAACGGTGAATGCGATGTCGACCGCTCCGGAGCCAGCGCATCGACGACGCGCTCGAAGGGGACGTCTGCGTGAGCGAAGGCGTCGAGGTCGGTGCTGCGAACTCTGGCCAACAGATCGGTGAACGAGGCGGCGGGGTCGACGTCGGCGCGCAGGACCAACGTGCCGACGAACATACCGACCATCGGATCCAGCAGGGCATTTCCGCGCCCGGCGATCGGTGAGCCGATCGTGATGTCTTCCATGCCGGACAATCTCGCCACGAGCACTGCGTATGCGGCGTGTACCGCCATGAACATACTGCTTCGGTGTTCGATCGCGGTTTCGCTCAGACGGCGGTGGATGCCGGCATCGATGTCGAATCGAACGACGCCGCCCGAGAGATCCTGCACACGCGGACGCGGTCGATCTGCGGGGAGCGCAAGAAGTTCGGGAACACTCGCCAGTTGACGTGTCCAGTACTCGAGCTGACCGGCAAGAGTGCTGTCCGCTTCGTCGATCCGACCGAGAGCCCTTTCCTGCCAGATGGCGAAGTCCGCGTACTGGACCGGAAGAGGAGACCAGTCGGGCGCCTCACCTCGATCCCTTGCCGAGTACGCGCTCATCACGTCGAACGCCAACGGTGCCATCGAGAATCCGTCGGCGCAGATGTGATGGACGACCACGGTCAGGACGTGATCTTCTTCGTCGACCTCGATCAGTTCCGCCCTGATCGGTGGAGCCTGCGTGACGTCGAAGCCCCTCGAGGTGAGACGTTCGATCTCCCCGAGTACCGCTTCGGCGTTTGCGGCGACAACCGGCAGCGCGCCCAACGCTTCACCGGGTTCGACGATCACCTGCGCCGGCACTCCCTCGATCATGGGAAACAGCGTGCGCAGCGATTCGTGGCGAGTAAGCACGTCGGTGATCGCGCCCTCCAACACGGCAACGTCCAACCGGCCTCTCAGCCTGATCGCTATGGCGACGTTGTACGCCGCGGACGTGACGTCGAATTGATTGACGAACCACATGCGCTTTTGTGCCAGCGACAGCGGGATCGTCTGTGGCCGCGGCAATGCCTCGAGCGGAAGGACTGCCGGTCCCCCTCGTGCCGTGGCGCACTCGACCGCCAACTGCGCAACGGTCGGCGCGTCGAACAACTCTCTGATCGACAAGTTCAACGACAGCGAATCGTTCACGCGCGCCACAGCGCGTGCAGCGACGAGGCTGTTTCCGCCGATCTCGAAGAAGTTGTCGTGAACACCGACTGCCCCGGATTCCAGAAGCTCCTCGAAGATCGCCGCCAACTGCGCTTCGAGCGGTGTTCGCGGCGCCAGATACGTCTGCGAGCTGTCGAAGCTGGGCGCGGGCAGAGCCTTCCGATCAAGCTTGCCGGTCGAACCGAGAGGGAACACGTCGAGGGCGATGACCACAGCGGGAACCATGTAGGCCGGAAGGAGACCTCTCAACTCGGTGCGTAGGCCGTCCGTGTCGATCGAAGTGCCGGTGTCGGCGATGACGTAGCCGACCAAACTGTCACCGACCACGTCGTCGTGATGGACGAGAGCAGCAGCTTGCGCGACACCGGGCAGCCTGAGCAACGCTGCTTCGACCTCGGCGAGTTCGATGCGCTGCCCGCGGATCTTGACCTGGAAATCGCGTCGACCGACATAGTCGAGCAGCCCGTCGGCGCGCCACCGGACGACATCACCGGTTCGGTACATCCGGGTGCCAGACGGGCCGTACGGGTCGGCCACGAACCTGTCGGCGGTGAGATCGCTGCGCCCGAGGTATCCACGCGCCAGTTGCACTCCCGCCAGATACAGCTCGCCGTGAACGCCGACCGGAACCGGATGCAGCCGCCCGTCGAGGACATAGAGCTGGGTGTTCCACACGGGCGCACCGATGGGAACGGTGACGGTCATGTCGGGGGTGAATTCGGCGGCGCTGACGTCGACGGCAGCCTCCGTGGGTCCGTACAGGTTGAACAGTCCCGCAGAACTCAGACGGGTGAACGCCTCCGCAGTGGTAGGCGCGAGCGCTTCACCGCTGCAGAACACCTGACGCAGGCTCGCACACTGCCCGGCAGTCGCGGCAGCGACGAATTCCGCGAGCATCGACGGAACGAAGTGCGCCGTCGTGACGCCTCTGTCGGCAATCAACGCCGACAGGTACCCGGGATCACGGTGCCCGTCCGGTTCCGCGATCACCAACTGCGCGCCGGTCTGCAGGGGCCAGAACAGTTCCCACACCGAGACGTCGAAGGTCACCGGGGTCTTGTGCAGCACCACGTCCGACGCGTGAAGGGGGTACGTGTCCTGCATCCACAGCAGGCGATTGACGATCGAACGGTGTGATACTGCAACACCTTTCGGTCGACCCGTCGATCCGGACGTGAAGATCACGTAAGCAGCATTGTCCGGGCGGAGGGGTCCGAGCCGATCAGCGTCGGTGATCGGCGCCGTCGTGGACACCTGACGATCGAGATCGACGTCCACGATCGGGACTCGCGCGGGAAGAGCGCCGTGGTCCTGGGGCCGGCTCAGCACGCAGATCGGTTCCGCGATGTCGAAGACGTACGCGATGCGCTCGGCGGGATGATCGGGATCCACCGGGACGTATGCCGCACCGGCACGGATCACGGCGTGGACCGCGACGAGTAGTTCCGGTGACCGTCGAATCGACACCGCGACGCGCATGTCCGGGCCGACCCCGCGGGCGATGAGGGTTCTGGCAAGTTCACCGACCCTCGCGTCGAACTCCGCATAGGTCAGTGTCCGCTCGCCGAAGACCAGCGCGGCCCCCTCGGGTGTCCGGGCTGCCTGCTCCGCCACCAGGTCCGAGAGGGTGGTGATCGGTACGGCGTGTTCGGTGGCATTCCAACGCTCGAGGACCAGTTCCGCCTCGCCCGGAGCTGTGAGATCGACGTCGCCGACGACGGATTCCGGGTAGGCAGCTACCGCGTCGAGGAGCATCGTGAAGCGATCAGCGAGGCCGGACATGGTGTCCGAGTCGAAAAGCTGGCTGGCGTAGTTCAACTGGCCGTCGAGATGGTCGCCGCGGTCGGTGAGAATGACCTGAAGATCGAACTTTGCCGCGCCCGTCGACAGTTCGTCGACCGTGACCTCGAGCTCGGGCAAAGTGACCTCGGTGGGAGCGGCGCCCTGCATCACCAGCATCACCTGGAACAGCGGCGCCTGGTTGTCTGCGAGGGATTCGACGAGTACGTCGTACGGCACTTCGGTGTGCTGCAAGGCCGCCACGTCGACGTCGCGGACGCGGGTGAGAACTTCACCGAAGGTGAGTCCCCCCTCGAGAACCGTCCTCAGCACCACCGTGTTGACGAACATTCCGACGACGTCGTCGAGAGCGCGCTCGCTCCGCCCGGCCACCGGAGTGCCGATCGTGATGTCGTTCGCTCCGGATTCTCGGCTGAGCAGGACGGCCAGCGCGGCGTGGATCACCATGAACACGCTGACATCGCTGCGCGCCGCGATCTCGCCGACCCGGCGGTACGTCGCGGAGTCGATCCGGAAATCGAGATCGTCACCGCGCAGCGAGACACCCGCAGGGCGCGGATGATCCATCGGCAGTTCCGCGAGCTCACCGCGTTCGGTGAGCGTGTGCGACCAGAACCGCAACTGCTCGGCAAGAATCGAATCCGGGTCGGACGCTTCACCGAGCGCTCCGCGTTGCCACTCGCTGAAATCGCCGTACTGCACTTCGAGTGGCAGCCACGCCGGCACGCGTCCGCTCGCCCGCGAGGCGTACGCCACCATCACGTCACGAGCCAGCGGCGCCATCGACAGGCCGTCTGCTGCAATGTGGTGCACGACGAGGACCAAGGTGTGCTCGCGTTCGTTCACCTCGAGCAGAGTCGCGCGGATCGGCACCGATTCGCTGACGTCGAATCCCTCTCGCGCGAGCTCACTCGCCCGCGCCGAGGTCGCTGCGGCAGGTACCGTTTCCACCTCGAGATGATCGAACATCTCGTCCACATCGAGAACGTGCTGGACGGGGCCACGCGCACTCTCGGGGAAAACGGTCCGCAAGATCTCGTGTCGAACGATGACGTCCCGCAGCGCGGTGAACAGTGCATCGACGTCGAGATCGCCGGTCATCGAAACCGCGATCGGAATGTTGTACGCCGGCGAACTCGGATCGAGTTGATTGGTCAGCCACATTCGTTGCTGCGCCAGAGATACCGGTATCCGGTCAGGGCGATCGATACGCGTCAGTGCCGGGGCACGTGTGTTCCGCGAGTCCGCGAGGTCGGCACGTGCTGCCAGAGCGGAGACGGTCGGCGCCTCGAAGAGGTCGAGAACGCTCAGCGTCGTTCCGAGAGCTCCGTTGACTCGCGACACGACGCGGGTCGCGATCAACGAGTCACCGCCGAGGTCGAAGAAACTGTCGTCTGCTCCCGCCCGGGTGATACCGAGCAGATCGCAGAACACCGCCGAAATTCGCTTCTCGGTCGAGGTCTCGGGGGCACGGTATTCAGCCGACCCGCCCACAGAATCGATGTCCGGTAACGCTTTCCTGTCGATCTTTCCTGCCGGAGTCAACGGAATGGAGTCGAGGACGACGATCCGCGCGGGAACCATGTGGGCTGCCAACGAAGATCTCGCGTGGGCGACCAGCTCGGAGTTGTCGATGTGTGTGCCCGCAGCCGCCGTGACGTACGCCGCCAACAGTGTTTCCCCACTCGGGCCCGCAACTCCGGCGGTGACTGCCTGTGCGACGCTCGGGTGGCGGCGCAGCACGTCGTCGATCTCGCCGAGCTCGACGCGGAAACCGCGGATCTTGATCTGGAAGTCGCTCCGGCCGAGGTACTCCAGCTCACCCTCGCCGTTCCACCGCGCGAGGTCACCCGTGCGGTACATGCGCTCTCCCGCAACACCGTTGGGGTCGGCAACAAATCGTTCGGCCGTAATCGTGGCACGCGCGTGGTACCCGCGCGCCAAACCGACACCGCTCACATAGAGCTCGCCGGCGACACCGATCGGCACCGGTTGAAGCCGCGAGTCCAGGAGGACGGTTGCGGCTCCGCGCATCGGCTTCCCGATGGTGACGGGAACATCGCTGCTCAGCGGTCCGGTCAGAGTGGCGACGACGGTGGTTTCGGTCGGTCCGTACGCGTTGAACATCGAGCGTCCGTGTGACCACTGATCCACCAGCGCGGGTGAGCATGCGTCGCCGCCGGTCACGACCACTCGTAGATCCGGTAGGCCGGCGGGATCGACTGTTGCCAGCGCGGCCGGGGTGACGAAAGCGTGGGTGACCCGTCCGATACGCATCACCTGTGCCAGTTCGTCGCCGCCGTACACGGTGGGCGGCGCGATCACCATCGTTGCCGCGCCCCCGAAGGCAAGGAGGAGTTCGAGGACCGAAGCGTCGAAGCTCGGCGAAGAGAAATGCAGGGTGCGGTCTCCAGGTTCGACTCCGAACCTGACTCGTTCTTCGTCGGCGAAGCTGCTCAGCCCGCGGTGACTGACCACGACGCCTTTGGGGACACCGGTGGAGCCGGACGTGTAGATGAGGTATGCCGGATCGTCGTAGCTCAGGCGCGTACGCCGCTCGGCGTCGTCGACCGGTGCATCGGAATGGTGCGAGGTGTCCAGTTCGTCGAGGAGCAGCCAATCCACCGAATCGGCGAGCCCGCCGTGGTGCTCCCCCACACTGATTCCGACTACAGCTCCCGAATCGGTGAGCATGTGCCGAATACGATCCTCGGGGTAGTGCGGATCGATCGGGAGGAAGGCACCGCCGGTCTTGGCCACCGCCCACGTCGCGGTCACCGATTCGAGAGACCTCGACAGCGCAAGGGCGACATAGGTGCCGGGGCCGACTCCCCTGTTGATCAGTTCACGGGCGAGTGTGTTCGACTCGGCGTCGAGATCCCGGTAGCTCACCTCACGATCACCGAAAACGAGCGCTGGGGCATCGGGGTTCACAGCCGAGGCCCGGCGCAGAATATCGGGGAGAGTCAACGGGGAGGACGCGGTCGCCCCCCGCGCCGGTACCAGGGACTCACGCTCGAAGTCGTCGAGGAGATCGAGGTCTCCGACCGGCGTTCGCGGGGCTGCTGCTGCGCCTGCAAGGATCCGCACCAGTCGCGAGAGGAAGGCTCGGACCGTGGATTCGGCGTAGTGCTGCGTGGAGTACGCAACCT
Organism: Rhodococcus sp. BH5; assembly: GCF_027583855.1. Classification (NCBI taxonomy): domain Bacteria; kingdom Bacillati; phylum Actinomycetota; class Actinomycetes; order Mycobacteriales; family Nocardiaceae; genus Rhodococcus; species Rhodococcus sp. BH5. The sequence continues at coordinate 155,618 of NZ_JAJHVW010000001.1, read as the reverse complement.
CGAGGGCGCCGGTATCTGCGTGGACGTCGATCGCCACGTCGAGGCCGGCAATCGTGGTCTCCTGCGAGCCGTCGTTGAGGTGGACGTGCAACTCGGGCAGTGCGGGGACACCTGCCGCCGATCGAATCGACAACGTATCGCGTTCTCGAGCAAGAGAACTCACGAACTCGTCGAACGGCGCCACCGGATCGACCTCGCAGCGCAGGGGCAGAGTTCCCCACTCGGTCCTCGTTCCGATCAGCACGTCCCGGCGCTCGGTCGATCTCGACAGCAACGTAGCAAATGCGGCATGGACAACGGCAAAGAGGGAGACGCCTTCCGTGCGCGCAAGTTCGGCGACCGCGGGATCGAGTGGGACGCTCAGCCGATTCGTACCGGTGGGCTCCGATTCGGCGTCGATTCGCTCGAGGCCCAGTGTCTCGAGGTCCAGTGTGGAGCCCTCGTCGGAGTCCCCCAGGTATCTCGCCCAGAACCGCTCGAGTTCCCTGCGCTGTGCACTGCGCGCCCCTGCCTCGGCACTTGCCGGATGAATCCGGTTCATCGGCGTACCGGCCGATGCTGCTGTCAGTTCTGCGACCAACTCGGTGAACGCCCGGTGATGCTCGGCCAGTTCGTCGTGTCCGTAGCGATTGGGGTTTCCGCGAAAGTCGATCAACGTCTGCGCCGGATCGCCGCTCTGGTACACGTTGACCAGCAGATCCTCGACCGGACCCGACGTGACGATGTGATACTCACCGGTCAGTGGCCCGAGGGTTATCTCCTGCCGGAAGAGCATCACATTCATCATCGGGCCGGACAGACGCGCGTCGCCGACGGTCAGACCGGCATCACGCCGGATGTCCTCGAGGCTGCATCGCTGATGACGAAGCGCACCGAGAAGTTCGAGTTGCACGCGCCCGACCAGATCGTCGACACTTTCGTCCGGGTTTACGTGGATGTGTAGCGGCGCGACGTTGACCAGCATTCCGCCGGACCGCTGCAGCGGTGCCGTCGTCCTCGCGGAAACCGGCAGGTTGATCAGCACGTCGTCGTAGCCGGTACTGCGGGACAGGTAGCACGCCAGTGCCGAAATCAACACTGCGGCCGGAGTTGCACCGGAACGTGAATTCCACTCGTCCAAGGCAGCAAGGCTGTCCGCCGACATCGCGGCACTGACGAGTTCACTGCGTGCAGTCGGGGGTCCCTCACGGGTGGCCAACGTCGAACCGTGTTCGACGCCCGACACACGCTGGGCCCAGTACTCGCGGTCGGCTTCGAATCGGCTCGATTCGCGGTACTTCTGGTCGAGCTCGGACAGCGTCGTGACGTCGAGCGCCTTGTTCACCGCAGGTTCTCGACCTTCGACGGCTGCGGTGTAGATCGCCGCAATCCGATTGACGATCGTCATACCGCTGTAACCGTCGAGAGCGACGTGATGAATCCTGGTGTACCACAGGTAATCCCGATCACCAGTTTGAAGAATTGTCATCTCGACGAGACGATCGCGAGTCAGATCGAGCGTCGTCGCGTAATCGTTGTCCATCCACTCCGAGGCAGCCTGCCGAGGGTTCTCACGCTCGCGGAAGTCGAAGTAGTCGATGCCCGGGTCGATCGTGAAGTCCACGATCTGGCAGGGCTCCCCATCCGGGTACATCAACCGTAGAAACGGTGATTCGAACTCGTGGGCAGCCTCCACCGCGGCGCGACTGAGCAGTTGCATGTCCAAATCGCCGTGGAACTCGATGTACTGCGCGATGAAGTACGGGACCGTCGGGTGAAGTTGCTGCGCAAACCACATGCTGCGCTGCACCGCAGACAGGGGGAACGCTCCTGCCGGCAGGCTTCGCGATCCGGTGAGCGGGTCGATCCTCTTGTCGGTATCCATCACGACCACCCCCACACAGCGTTGTGACGATCAGCGTTGTCACGATCAGCGCCGGGAAGTGTGGCTCGGGGATTGAAGAGAAACATCGCACCGCCTCGATATCGAGTGGAAACCATGTGGCGATCCTGCGAGAGCGCAGCCGAAGGTCATCGACCTCGACGAAGGGTCGCTTCGAAGTCCGAACCTCCCCGAAGGTCCGAACTCAGGATCAAAATTTGTCGTCGTCAGGCGTCAGGAGCGCCGCAGTGTTGCAGTGCTCGACGCAAGGCTAGAAACCGGTTGCCCACACCTGCTCTACCGGAAACGTTCGGCTTCGCGGGCAAGTTCGGTCAACCGTTCACACAACTGTGTGAGCTCTGAACTCTCTGCGCCCTCGGCAACTGCTGTCGCCACATCTTCGGCAGCGCATCGGACCTCGAACATCCGATCCACGAGTTCGACCGCTTCGACTGCGGTCAAGATGACGGCGTCAGCCGGGATCGACGTGCCCTTGACGGCATTGCGCTGCTCGTACGCACGCTGTCGACAAGACTGGCTGCAGTACCGGCGTCGACGACCGACACCGGTCACCGCGACCTCTCGACCACACCACACACACGGGTTTCCCGAACGCGCAGACTGCGGTGATCCGACGCGTGTGCTCTCAGCCATGAATCGACACTGTACTCGAGATTCGGACGCCTTCGATGAACGCGCACGGTACCCGGTAAGATGGAGAGGTTGCGTCTTCTCGCCACACGGGAACCAATCGGGTGCTCGTGGCGTTGTAGATGAGTGTGAGCGTCTACTCCCCAAGTCAGGGCGCCCACCAGCGGTGACGAACGAAGAGAGGACACCACCATGGCAGATCGCGTACTTCGAGGTAGCCGACTCGGAGCTGTGAGCTACGAGACCGACCGTGACCATGACCTCGCGCCCCGTCGTATGGCCAAGTACAAGTGCGAGAACGGCGAGATCTTCGACATCCCGTTCGCGGACGAAGCCGAGATCCCCGGCACCTGGTTGTGCCGAAACGGCCTCGAAGGCACCCTCATGGAGGGGACTGCTCCCGAAGCCAAGAAGGTCAAGCCTCCCCGCACCCACTGGGACATGCTGCTCGAGCGTCGCTCGGTCGAGGAACTCGAAGAGCTCCTCAAAGAGCGTCTCGATTTGCTGAAGGCCAAGCGTCGCGGCGCATGAACTAGCACTTCGATCAAGACCGTCCGGTTCTACACCGGGCGGTCTTTCTCGTTCTTCGGGGAGTGATCGTTCACAAGTCGACGTCATACTTCGGCCCTTCTTCGACGTGGCAACTTCAGGATGCTTCGCGGTCCTCAAAGACACTTCAGGGCAACGTCATTCAGCATCCAGGCGCACTCGCGGGCCGACAGTGCGCAAATCCTGGACTTGCGCTGGAGAACCATCGGCACTGCTTCGTGCACCAGTGTGAGCTGTATCCCCCACCCCGCGACACACCAAACTTCGGTACACCAAACTTCGATACGGAGTGAACTGGTAGCCCAGTCACTCGGCCGGGTTGCTTGCCAAGTGACGATGGCAAGCAACCCGGCCGACTGGGGTGTGGGTGAATGTTTTGCGGTGCTGAACGGTTCTTCCGCTACTTCCCGGTCACCGAGTGATGCTCTGTGCCGCGGTTCCTTGGCGGAGGCGGGTGATTTCGTTGCGTGATTCGACGACCTGGGGGCTGTCGTCGCCCTTGCTGACAGCTAGGTCGCTGCACAGATCCAGCGCGGCACGAACGATATGTCGTCGTTGGCGACGTTCGGTGCGAGTGGGTGCGGCTTTCGCGTAAGTGCGTTGTTGTCGCCATCCGCCGGCGGCTGTCACCTCGGCGTCGGTCAGGACGCCGGACTCGATTTCCGGGGCGAGAATGTCACGGACGAAGTGGGATTCACGTGGGTGCGCCCAGACGAACGCGATCCACAAGGCAGTGAACGCGAAGACGATGTCGCCGATCATGATGACGAACACGAGCGAACTGCTGCCGCCGGCGATCGCGAGCATGGAATCCCACACGCCGTGGATCAGGATGGGTGCCACGATCAACGCCAATCCGCGTCCGATCCGCCGGGGCTGGGCCGGGGTGCCGATCAGATAGATCACGCCGGCGCAGAAAAGGGCGGTGAACAGGGGATGAGAGACGATGTCGGAGTAGGTGCGGGTGGCGATGGAACCGAGCAGGCCGTCGGTTTGGTGGGCGCCGAAGCCCTGTGTTGCGCCGGCAATCGAGTACAGAAAGTCTTCGCTGGTCTGAAATCCCAAGCCGATGAAAGCACCGAGGAGCAGGCCGTCGGTTGCGGTGCGCACCAGGCGTGGTGCAAGCGCGAGGAGGACTACGATGCCGATGCCTTTGGCGGTTTCCTCCACGAAGGGTGCAGAGAGGCCCGCATGCCAGTCCTGAGCCCATACCTGCCCGAAAATCTTCGAGTAGAGCGAACCGACTGCTCCGTTCGCGGGTACTGCGATAGTGAACGTTGCTGCGGTGGCGCCCCAGATGAAGCCGGTGACCACTAGTCCTACGGGTTGGCGTTCGTAGCGGTCGATGTGCCGGAACCACCATGTCCAGACCGCGGCGCTGATGACGCCGACGATGCCGGCAACGAGGAGTGCGCGCCCGAAGTATCCGGCGAAGGGAGCAAACATCTGCCAGCCTTTGACGAGGCCGAATCCGCACATCCACAGGTATATCCAGAACACGACGTTGCGTGGCTGGAAGAAGTGAAATTTCTCGCCCCAGGCCGTCGTATCGAATGCGCGGGAGCGGGTTTCGAGGAGATCGGTGCTCACTTGGTGTCTCCCTCGTGTGTGCCGATAGAGGCGATCATGTCGGTGATTTCTCGACTGCGGGCGGCGATCTGATCGGGTGGGCCGACTACCTGTACCCGAATTCCCTTGCCGTCGACGACGAATGTGGTCACCGATCCGGCGGACCGCGGAGTGTCAAAGCTGACCTGGACGCCGCCCAGACCCCCGGCGGTGCTGATCGGCTGGCGCGCACCGGAGACCGCAAGCACGGAACTGCCGTTCGTCGCAAGACTCACGGCATCTGTTTGGGAGAGGAGCTCGTCGGCAGTTCCACTGAATGTGTCGGCGTCGACGCTCACGGTGACGGTGCCATCGGTCAACGTCACACGTGGGAGCGAATCGGACGCGCCATGTTGGTCGGTTCGGAAACCACTGTCGACATTCCAGCCCGCAGGTGCGGCGAAGGAGACCGTTTCGGTCACGGCCATCCGGTCTCCGGCTCCGGTTGGATCTTCGGAGGAGACAGCGGAATCGATGGCGGGCACGATCACGGTCCAGAGCATCCACACCGCCAAGATCGCGAGGGCGTGTGGAAAGACTCGTGTGTCGAATCCGAGGAAGCGGTGATCCGCTGGTGGACGTCTTCCGTGTAGGGGCTCGTGCTTGTGTGCAGTACTCGAAATAGCGCTCAATTTCCCTCGTTTCCATTGCACGGCAGGTGTACTGACTATCGCAGAAACGGACAAATTCCGTGCATCAGCCGGCACCTGCCGGTCATCGAGACGATCGTGCACCAAGTTCCCGTAGGCGCGAGATCACCGAGAGCTCCTAGTCGACGGTGAACCGTCGCATCGCCAGATGTCCGAACACGCCGACCAGAATCAACGTGACGCCTGCGGTCACGGAAACGGAGTCGGTCACCAACCCCGCGATGCCGGTCACGGCTACGAACACCGGCAAAAAGTCGAACAGCCTGAAAATCGACTGCGGTGGTTCGGTTTCGAGGCCCTGAGCCTGAGCGGCCTTGTTCGGCGCATACTCGGGGTACCACTCGGTGAAGGAGATCGCGAAGAAGGTTCCGAGCAACTGCAGAATCCATCCGGTCCAGAAGTTGTCACCGTCGTGCAGCAGTGCGTCTCCGAACAGGCCCACTACGGCCGACCAGGTGAAGGCGAGAGCCCACACCGCCGTAATGACGTAGTTGATGTGCAGAAACAGTGGCGTCGTCCAATACTCTTCGGGCGTCGACTCTTTCGCGTACTGCAAAGTGAAAGGATTGCGGAGCAGGATCGATCCGAAGGCAAAGACCACCAGCGCGATGTTGGTCAGTTCGCCTCCCCAGAGTTCGAACCACCGAATCGTGTTCGCCGACGCGAGGAGGCCGATGGCCGCCAGAACGCCGAAGAACACGACGTCGAAGACCTCCAACAGCTTCACGGTGCCGCCGCGCCGGTGACTGGCCGCCAAGATCAGCAGCGACAACCCGAGGGCTGCGGCCGCGGATTCCTCGAACCTTCCCGGCCCGGAGAGCAAGGACAGCAAGATCCACGGCGACAGGCCGGCGAGCGGTGACTGCAGAACCGCGTCGACGACACTGGTTTTGTGAACTGCATCCCGGGGCTCGGACTTGTCTGGCTCGGTTTTCTCAGGCTCGGTCACAAGAAGCCGCCTTACGCAGGAACGGGTGGCACAGCGAGTACCCGCGTAGGCGCTCCTCGGAACATCGGCAGCCCTAATATCCGATGCTCGGCTCAGATTGCCGCGGTCTCCTCGGGTGAGTGCTCAGCCTGATCTCGGCGCCGGGCCAGCACTGCCATGGCAATCGCGCCGACCGCGATGATGCTGAGCACGATCTCCGGCACCGGACCTACTCGGCTGGCAAGGGTGGAGCTGGTCGAGAGCGGCACCTTCGCCACCAGGGCCGCCGGCACGAACAGGTCGGTTTGCGAAGTCACCGCACCGTCGGGAGCGATAATGGCGCTGACACCACTGGTTGCGGCGACAACGACGGCGCGGCCGTGCTCGACTGCCCGCACACGCGACATTGCCAGCTGCTGATAGGTCATCTCGGTGTCCCCGAAAGTAGCGTTGTTGGTCGGTACCGCCAGCAACTGTGCACCGTTGCGCACCGATTCCTGGAACGCCCGGTCGAACGCCACCTCGTAACAAGTCGCGACACCGATGGGTACCCCCGCTGCATGGACAACGCCGTTGCCCTCGCCGGGAACGAAATTGCCCGCGCGATCGGCGTACGAGGAGAAGTTCCGGAAGAAGCTTCGGTAGGGCAGGTATTCGCCGAACGGCTGAATGATCTTCTTGTCGTGCTGTTCCTGAGGACCGTTGGCGCCGTCCCACACGATCACCGAATTGGTGGTCGTACGATCGGCATTCACGAGTACGGTGCCGACAAGAATCGGCGCTCCGATCGCTTCGGAGGCCCGGGTGATGTCGGCAGCGGCATCGGCGTTTCGCAGGGGGTCGATGTCCGAGGCGTTCTCCGGCCAGATCACGACGTCAGGCTGATCGACGCGGCCCGCGTCCACCTCGGCAGCAAGTTTCACGGTTTCGGCGACATGGTTGTCGAGGACCTGCTTGCGTTGCGAGTTGAAGTCCAAGCCCAACCTCGGAACGCTTCCCTGAATGGCGGCGACGGTGATCGTTCGATCACCGGAATCCATGGTGGACAAGAACGGCGACACCACGAGAGCAATGATCACGGGCACGAGGGCAGCGGCAACAGCTCCGAAGAATCCTCGGTCCCATCGTTTGGCCGCGACAGCGACTGCAACTGCTGCCAAGCCGGTACCGGTCAGGGCCACCGCGAAGCTGAGCAGCGGCGCACCGCCGACACTCGCAAGAGGGAGGAGCCACCCTTCGGATTGACCGAATGCGAGCCTGCCCCAAGGAAATCCGCCGAAAGGAACGCTGGAACGAAGCCACTCGGTGAGCGTCCAGGTCGCAGCAATCCACAAGGGTGCCCATGGCAACCTCGCCACCAGAACCGCAAGCAGCCCGAACAGTCCGATGAACAACGACTCCACCGCGGCCAACGCGATCCACGGGACCGCACCTACGAACACACCGATCCACGGAAGCAACGGCACCAGAAATCCGAGACCGGCCAAGTATCCGTAACCGAAGCCGGCACGAAGGCGCAGTCCGCCGCGCCCGAAGTTCGTCAACACACACGTCAGAAGAGCGATCCCGACGGGCGCCAAGAACCACAGCGGGCGGGGTGGGAACCCTGCGAAGATCAGGAATCCACCAGCGGTCGCGTAGAGCGAACGTAGCCATGCGGAACCGGTGAGCACAGCGCTCACACGGGAGCGATCACCGACAGACGCCTCTGCGCCGGCCTCACTCACTCGACGAGCCGCGCTGATAGACGACGCGTCCGCGATGCACCGACTTGATGCAGACCGGGATCGGCGCATCTTCCGCCAGCCTCGGCAGAGCGGGTACGCGCGAGCGCGGATCGGTAGACCATCGCTGAACCGAGTCGGCGGGTGCGCTCACTTCGAGTTCGCCTGCCTCCCACAACACGTAGGAGGCCGGTGCGCCCGGATTGAGGGTTCCCGCGGCGCCGTCCCGCACTCCGCCCGCGCGCCAGGCGCCGCGAGTGGCCGCGGAGAAGGCCGCACGCGGCGAGATTCCACTTCCGTCGGTGCGGTGCTGGACAGCGGCGCGCAGCATCGCCCACGGCTCGATGGGGGTGACCGGGGCGTCGGAGCTGAATGCGAGCGAGACACCCTTACCGGCAGCAGGTGCAAACGGATTCAACGCTGCTGCGCGCTCTACTCCCAGGCGCGTGGCGTAAAGACCGTCGGTGCCACCCCACAGTGCGTCGAACACTGGTTGGACGCTAGCGATGACACCCAAGGCGGCAAAGGTTTCCGCGTCGGCCATAGACATCATTTCCGCGTGCTCGAGGCGGTGACCCAACGCGGCGACCTTGGGGCCACCCAGTTCGTCGGCGACCCTGCGGAACGCGGCAGCTGCCGACGAGACGGCGCCGTCACCGATGGCATGGAACCCGGCCTGGACGCCCGCGAGGGTACAGGCCCGGATGTGTGCGGCGATCGCGTCGACGTCGAGGTAGGCATTGCCCGTCGAATCAGGTTGGTCTGCATAGGGTTCGAGCAACCACGCGGTATGCGAACCGAGCGAGCCGTCGATGAAGAGATCCCCGCCGAGTCCGTCTGCTCCGGTTTTGTCGAGGAGCGCGCGAGCATCCTCTTCGCTGTCGACACGCTCACCCCAGTAGCCCCGAACCTCCACGCCGTGATCGTGGGCCAACAGTTCCTGGAAATCGGTCAATCCCGAGATGTCCGGTCCCCCGCACTCGTGAACGGCCACGATTCCGCGTGAGGCGCAGAGATCGAGCGCAGCGGTACGAGCAGACGCGCGCTGAGTTTCCGTCAGCAGATTCCGAGCGGAATTGCGCGCCAGGTGGTGTGCGTCGAACGTCAACGGGCCTTCGGCTGAGTATCCAGCGGTGTCGGCGAGGCCGGAGATCCCGTCGCGCAATGCGCTCGAGCACGCGGCCGAGTGAACGTCGATCCGCGAGAGATACACCTTGCGGCCAGGGGCGGCCGCGTCGAGATCTGCGGTCGACGGCGGGGTCTGCTCGGCCCACTCGGTGTCGTCCCAACCGTGTCCCCAGATGACTGCGTCGGGATGGGCAGTTTCGGGGTTCGCGGCTGCGAATGTTCGTACTCGCGAGAGACATTCGTCCAGAGAGTTCGCGCCCACGAGATCGAGGCCGACGAGATTGAGTCCCAGTGCGGTGATGTGTACGTGGGTGTCGACGAACCCGGGAGTGACAAACGCACCACCCAGGTCTTCGATCTCCGCGGCGGGGTGCAACGCCCGTCCGGCGCGCTCGTCGCCGACCCACACGACGGTGCCGTCGGTGATGGCGATCGAGGTCGCGTCAGGTGCAAATGAACTGTAGATCCGGCCGTTGACCAGCAGACGAGTAGTCACGAGCACCCAGTCTGCCTGTTAGTACTGCGGCCCCCGCGAACGGGTGGGTGTATCCGTGTCCAGAATCTCACCCTCGAGGACGAGTTCCTTGCCGTTGCTGGCGACGTACTCGGTGGTTTCGGGTGTCTCGACGATGATCTCGCCGTCGATCACCTCGCCGTTTCCGCGCATCCGCGCCGCGTAGCCGACGGTTCCGGCGAAGGCGTCACCACCGGCGGCAAATGCTGCTGCGCGCTTACCTGCCAGGAGCACTGCAAGCGGGCGCAGCGCCCAGCGGGTCGGCGGAATCAGAAGCAGCAGGCCCAGAACCGAAGTCACGAGTCCGGGTACGAACATCAACGCGGAGCCCGCCGCGACCAAGGCGCCGTCGGCGACCGCCAGTGACGGCGATCCCTCACCCCGCGTGGCCTTACGGAACCCGTCCATGACCCGTCGCCACTGCGAGCGCATGAGGATCAATCCGACAAGCGATCCGGCGAGAAACAGCAGCACTGTCCAGGCGACACCGATGGCGTTGCCCACGATGACCAAGGCTGCGATCTCGACGATCACGTAGAGGAGAAATACGGCGGCGATCATGACGTCCCCTTTCAGACGGTCTATTCGTTCAACGCTCGAGAGGCCGGTTTTTCTCCCGACAACGACGCAGAGGTGCAAAACAGGTGGGTGCCGTGAGTCACACGGGCCTTCTCTCACGCACGTGCGACTTGCCTGGCGTTAACTAACGCTCCGCTAACGATTCTAAACCTCAAGTTGACGTTGAGACTCTGCGCATGGTCAAGTCACTTCGGACCGCATTTCCCGGCCTCATGAAATGAAGGAGCCCGACATGAGCCGACTCCCCGGCAAGACACTCGCCCGACGCATTCCCGCTGCCATCGCCGGCACTGCCGCCGTCGTGGCACTCACCGCCGGCAGCGCGATGATCAGCGCGGGAACCGCGGCCGCAGAACCGGTGGTACCCGAAGGAATTGCCGCACTGATCGCGCAGGCCGCAGCCATCTCCCCCGAAGCCTCTGCTGCTGTTCAGCAGTTGATCGGCACGGCAGGCGCTGATCAGATCACGACCGCTCTCGATCTCCCGGACATCGGCGTCACCAAGCCGCAGTCGTTCATGTACCCCGCACCGACGGTCGGGTGTGGCGTGGCCGGTGAACCCGTCACCGTCACCCTCAGCTCCGCACAGGCCGGTCCGAACTTCCCGTTGCCGCCGTGGGTCGAGGCCGACCATCTCCGGTTCCAGGCAATCCCGGGTTACGTCGGCATACCCAAGACCTCCGGGTTGAGTGTTGCCTGGATCAACGTCGGCACGTTCAAGGGCGGCATCGTCCCGTTGGACGAGAAGTTGCCCGTACTCGATACGCCGTTGCTCTCGAAGGTCGTCGACACCGGTGACGGCAAGGTGTTTGCCGCTCTGTTCGGCAATGTCGATTACGCAGACGGGAAGACCTGCATCGTGCTGCCAACAGTGGGCGCTTTTGATGCTTGAGCAGAGCGAAACGCTCGCTGCCTGACAGGCGGCTGGCCTACGCGCCCGGAGTCACCAGTCCGGTCTCGTAGGCCAGCACCACAGCCTGCACACGATCACGCAGATCGAGTTTGGTCAGAATGCGTCCGACGTGCGACTTGATCGTCGATTCGGACAGGTACAGCTGCTGTGCGATCTCGATGTTCGACAGCCCCGTGGCCACGTGTCCGAGGACTTCGCGTTCGCGTTCGGTCAGGACGTCGAGAACTACCGGATCGCGCCGGGGCGCTGGACCGTCCACGATGAACCTCGACAGCAGACGACGTGTCACCTTCGGGGAAACAACCGCGTCACCGGCTGCCACGCTGCGGATTGCCGACACGAGATCCTCGGGCGGGGTGTCCTTGAGAAGGAAGCCGCTGGCTCCGGCGCGCAAGGCACCGAGAGCGTGTTCGTCCAGGTCGAAGGTCGTCATCACCAGGACCCTGGATTCGATCCCGGAGGCAAGAATCTGCTCGGTCGCTTTCACCCCGTCGACAATCGGCATCCGCACATCCATCAACACGACGTCAGGCTTCAGCGCCACCGCCGCTGCGACCGCCGCGGCCCCGTCGCCGGCCTCACCGATAACCGAGATGTCTTCATGTGCTTCGAGCACCATGTTCAGGCCCATCCGCATGAGTTCCTGGTCGTCGACTAGCAGCACGGTGATGGGCACGGCGTAAACCTATCGGGCCTGAGACGTCGGTGCCAATGCGATTGCGGCGAGCCGGTATCAATCGTGGATCTCGAGCGGCAGCTCTGCGTACACACGCCAACTGCCGTCGGGGCGTCGTCCGGTCTCGAGCGTCCCGTGCAGTACCGCCACCCGCTCACGCATTCCGACCAGTCCATTCCCCGAACCGTGGGAGAAGGTCGAACTCGACGTTCCGTTGTCGACGACCTCGAGTAGTACCGCGGTGTCGGTGCGGCGCACGGTGACTCGTGCCTTCGGGTTTGCGCCGGCGTGGCGGAGGACATTGGTCAGTGATTCCTGAACGAGGCGATGAATTCCCAGGCTGACTGAAGGACTGACGTCGTCGAGCTCGCCGGTCAGCTCGAGGCGCACGCCGAGACCAGCGGCCCGCATCATCTCGACGACCTTGGCGATGCCGGCAGTTCCGTGTTGCGGCATCGCATCACTACTGACCTCGGTGCGCAGCAGCGAGACGGTCCGGCGAAGCTCGGCAAGGGCGTCGCGTCCGGTGCTGGAGATGTTGCCGAGCGCCTTCTTGGCCAACGCGGGATTGGAATCGACCGCATACGACGCGCCGTCCGCCTGGACGATCATCACGCTGACCGCGTGGGCGACGACATCGTGGAGTTCGCGGGCGATTCGGGTTCTTTCCGTGGCCACCGCATCCTCGGCACGCCGATCCCGTTCGTATTCGGCCACTTCGAGTCTGGCGGCCACTTCCTCGTCGTAGGCGCGGCGGGCGCTCAAGAACTCGGCGGTGATCCAGGCCAGTGCATAGAGCAGGGTCGCGATGATGATCGTGAGGATCACGTCTTCGCGGATGACGAGCAACGAGAGTGTCATGTCCAGGGCAAGGAAGCACGCGAAAATCGCCCCGGTGCGTCGATCGACATACGCAACGAGTGTGTAGAGCGAGACCCCGAGCGCCAACAGGCCTGGATGTTCCGCAGCCGGATCCCCGGTCGCCCACATCATCAAGGTTGCGAAGTACGACATCGACAAAATGGACGCAGCGGACACACGCGGATATTTGCGACGCCACACGACGGGAAGGCAGATCAGAAATCCGACGACGAGCTGAGGCCACCGCTCCTCACGCGGCGAACTGACGAACGTGACTACCTCGAGCGCGAAGAACACGAGCGCCAGCGCGCTGTCCGCGATCATCGGCTTTCCTCGCAGCCACAGGCTGAACCTCCGCATGTGCTCAAGAGTGTCACAGCTGTGAAAGAGTCACCGCCGTGGATATTGCTGATTGGGGACTGCTGATGACGGCAGCGACGGCGGCGGGTTGGGTCGACGCCGTGGTCGGCGGCGGTGGATTGATTCTGTTGCCGGCGCTCTTTCTGGTCGCACCCCAATTGACCCCACAGGCGGCACTGGCCACCAATAAATTGACGGCATTCACCGGGACGAGTGCTGCGGTGTACACGTTCTCCCGTCGAATCCCGATGGAGTGGCGGCAGATGGCGCCGGCAGCCGCGTTGGCTGCGGTGACGGCCGCGTGCGGGGCGGCGGCCGTTTCGCTGATCGACAAGAAGTACTTCATTCCGATCGTGATGGTCGTCCTCGTCGCCGTCGCCGTCTTCGTGACCATGCGTCCGACGCTGGGCACCACGATCGCGACCCATCGTCCGACGCAGCGCAAGACCGTCCTCGTCCTGCTGCTCTCCGCCGGACTCATCGGCCTCTACGACGGTCTGCTCGGACCCGGCACCGGCACCTTCCTCATCATCAGCTTCGCGACCTTCCTCGGAACCGAATTCGTTCGGAGCGCAGCGATGGCGAAGGTGATCAATCTCGGTTCCAATTTCGGCGCGCTCGCCTACTTCGCCGTCACCGGGCATGTCTGGTGGAGTTTGGGTTTGGCGATGGCGGTGTGCAACGTTCTCGGCGCGGTCATCGGTTCGCGGATGGCGCTGAGCAAGGGATCCGGATTCGTGCGGATCACGCTGTTGGTGGTCGTGATCGCCATGGTGATTCGCCTCGGATGGCAGCAGTTCGGCTGAGATCGGCGGTCGTCGGCTAGCGTCGTGTGCGTGACCGTCACCCGAGATGTCGATGCAGATTTCCTCGCCCTCCCGCTGCGAGCTGTCGCTGATGCGGCGCTGTCGGCAGCGAGAACGGCCGGCGCCCAGCACGCCGATGTTCGTGTCCACCGCGTGCTCACACAGTCGATCAGGTTGCGCGACGGCGTAGTTCAGGCGGTGTCCGACGGAGACGAGATCGGGGTCGCCGTCCGTGTGATCGTCGACGGCACGTGGGGATTCGCCTCGCACGCCGAGGTGTCCCCCGATGTCGCTGCTGCGCTGGCACGCCAAGCGGTCGAGGTCGCGAAGGCATTGCGCTCGCTCAATCGGGATCCGGTCACCCTCGCCGACGAGCCCGTCTACGCCGACGCGACGTGGGTGTCGCCGTACCTCGAAGATCCCTTCGCGACACCGACGGCCGAGAAGGTAGGCCTGCTGGTCGACTACTCCGGACGGCTTCAAGCCGCCGACGGCGTGGATCACGTCACGGCGAGTGTCCTCCAGGTCAAGGAGCAGACCTTCTACGCGGATCTGGCCGGTTCGTCGATCACCCAGCAACGGGTGCGTCTGCACCCCGAGTTCGAGGCGACCGCCGTCGACAAGTCGGCCGGCAGCTTCGAATCGATGCGCACCTTGGCGCCGCCGGTAGGCCGCGGATGGGAGTACCTCGGGGCGGAGAGCACATGGAACTGGGGCGATGAGCTCGCGCAGATCCCGGAGTGGCTGGCCGAGAAGACCAAGGCACCGACCGTCGAAGCAGGTCCGACCGACCTCGTGATCGATCCGACCAATCTGTGGCTCACGATCCACGAATCCATCGGACACGCCACCGAATACGACCGCGCGATCGGCTACGAAGCGGCCTACGCCGGTACGTCGTTCGCGACGCCGGACAAGCTGGGAACGCTGAAATACGGAACGCCACTCATGCACGTGACCGCCGATCGTAACGAAGAGCACGGCCTGGCCAGCGTCGGATTCGACGACGACGGCGTCGCCTCTCAACGGTGGGATCTGGTGGCAGAGGGAACACTGGTCGGGTATCAACTAGACCGCGTGTTCGCGCCGAGGCTGGGGCTGACGCGTTCCAACGGTTGCTCGTACGCCGACTCCGCACATCACGTTCCCATCCAGCGTATGGCCAACGTCTCGCTCTCCCCCGATCCTCACACGGACACGTCGACCGCAGACCTGATCTCGCGAGTCGAGAACGGCATCTACGTCGTCGGAGACAAGTCCTGGTCGATCGACATGCAGCGCTACAACTTCCAGTTCACCGGTCAGCGGTTCTTCAAGATCCGTGACGGAAAGCTCGACGGTCAGGTGCGCGACGTGGCGTATCAGGCGACGACGACGGATTTCTGGGGCTCGATGGAAGCCGTCGGCGGTGAGTCGACCTGGCGTCTGCAAGGCGCATTCAACTGCGGCAAGGCGCAACCCGGTCAGGTTGCGGCGGTCAGCCACGGCTGCCCGTCCGCACTCTTCCGCGGAGTCAACATCCTCAACACTCGTTCGGAGGCTCAGCAGTGATCGATCCGCAGCAGGTCGTCGAGCGTGCACTGGCCGCGAGGACGGTAGACGAATCGTTGGTGATCGTGACCGATGCGAGTGAGGCGTCGCTGCGGTGGGCCAACAATTCGATGACCACCAACGGAGTTTCGCTGTCCCGGACGTGGACGGTGATCTCGATCGTGCGCGAGGGTGACATCGCGAAGGTGGGCACTGTCAGTTCCAGCAGTGTCGATCCGGAGCAGATTTCCGCACTCGTACAGGCAAGCGAAGAAGCTGCGCGCACAGCCACTCCGGCTGACGACGCGTCCGACCTGATCACGCAGTCGGCGGCGGAGACCGACTGGGACCTGCCGGCCGCCCTGACCGACATCGATGTCTTTGCGCCGTTGGCTGCCGACCTGTCCACGGCCTTCGACGGCGGCGACCAGTTGTTCGGCTTCGCTCACCACCAGTTGCACACCACCTGGCTCGGCACTTCGACGGGCGTGCGACGTAGAACGGCTCAGGCCACCGGCTCCGTGGAAATCAACGGCAAGCGCGGCGACGCCAGCGCCTGGGTCGGATCCGGAACTGTCGATTTCAGCGATATCTCGATACCGAAGCTCTTGTCGCAGTTGACCACTCGACTCGACTGGGCGGGTAACTCCGTCAGTCTGCCTGCCGGCCGCTACGAGACAATTCTTCCGCCGTCGGCTGTGGCGGACCTGATGATCTATCTGATGTGGACCATGGAGGGTCGCGGCGCCGAAGAGGGCCACACCGCACTGTCCACCACCGGTGGTACCCGGATCGGCGAGAAGCTCGGATTGCCACTGACACTCACCTCCGACCCCGGCGCCGAGGGCTTGCAATCCGCGCCGTTCGTGATCACGACGTCGTCGAGTGAATCCGTCTCACTGTTCGACAACGGTATGGAGATCGAACCCGTCGACTGGGTCCGAGACGGCGTCGTCAATGCGCTGGCGTACCCGCGCCACGCTGCACGAGAATTCGGTCGACCTGTCGCAGTTCCCGGCGACAATCTCGTCCTGACCGGTGGTGACGACACCTCGATCGAGGACATGATCGCAGGTACCGAGAAGGGTCTACTGCTCACAACCCTCTGGTACATCCGTGAGGTGGATCCGACGACGCTGCTGTTGACCGGACTCACCCGTGACGGGGTGTATTTGATCGAGGACGGCAAGATCGTCGGCGCCGTCAACAACTTCCGTTTCAACGAGAGCCCTCTCGATCTCCTGCGGCGGGTCACCGAGGCTGGACGTACCGAGATCACGCTTCCCCGGGAGTGGAAAGATTGGTTCACCCGCACGGCCATGCCGCCCATGCGGATTCCCGACTTCCACATGTCCTCGGTCAGCCAGGCGCAGTGATGACGAAGGTCGTGATCGCCGGCGGCACCGGCGCTCTCGGCCGCCGGATCAGCGACGATCTCGCGGACCGTGGGTATGACGTCGTGGTCCTGACTCGCTCACCGAAACCTGGCAGGCACAGGCAGGTTCAGTGGGACGGTGTCACGGTGGGCGACTGGGCGGGAGAACTCGGCGGCGCCGCGGTGATCAATCTGGCCGGCGAGTTGGTCGATCGCCGACCCACCCCGGCAAACATCGCACTACTCACCAACTCCCGGGTCGATCCGACCCGCGCGCTGGTCGAAGCGTCGAAACTACTGGCGAACCCTGTTCCGGTGTGGATCCAGGCGAGCACGCTCGCGATCTACGGCGATGCGGGTGAGGCACGATTGGACGAGGATTCTCCCCTCGCTGACGGGCCACCTCAGATGACCGACGTCGCAAAGGACTGGGAGGCAGCGGTCGAGGGTGCAAACGCGTCACGAGTGGTGATCCTGCGAACCAGTGTCGTGTTGGAGAAGGGCACACCGGCGCTCGAGCGATTGCTGTTGCTCGTGCGTCTCGGACTGGGCGGACGCGTCGCCTCGGGTAGGCAGTGGACCAGTTGGATTCACATCGAGGACTGGCTGTCGATCGTTCGTTGGGCACTCGAACCCGTTTCGGCTGCCTCGGGGGTGGTCATCGCGACGGCTCCGGATCCCGTCCGAAACTCAGAGCTGATGGCCGGGCTGCGCAAGCACCTTCACCGGCCACCTGCGCCGCCGACGCCCGCTTTCATGGTCAGATTCGGCGCGTTCCTTCTTCGCAGCGACGCTGCCCTGGGCCTGACGGGTCGTCATGCCGTATCGAAAGTGTTGGCGGACAAAGGCTTCCCCTTCACGTATCCGCGGTTCGATTCAGCGTTGGACGATCTGCTCGGCAACTGACGCGCGGTCAGGCTGCAGTGATGGCAAGTCCGATCGTTCCGGTCTTGCCGCGGCGCAGGAGACTGCCTTTCATGGTGATCCAGCCGAGGATTCCGTACCGACGTGCTATCGCGTCGCGAGCATGATCGGTGCCCGGTCCGTCGAGGATCTCGGCGACGGCGGCCACCGGTTCACCCTTGGGATTTCCCCGAGCGTCACACGCAGCGACGGTGACCGACGGGTTTCGCCTGATGCGCTTGACCTTGTAGGAATCGGTGACGGTCCACATGAGGAGCTTGTCGCCGTCCGGCGCGGCCCAGAGTGGAGTCGCCACCGGAGTTCCATCCTTGCGGAAGGTCGTGAGTAGGACGTACTTGGCCTCGGAGACGCGCTTGAAGTCGGGGTTCACTCCTTGAGGATAGGTGCGAGCGCCTCTCGCTGAACACCGACAAGATTCCGCGACTATCTGGTGACCGATCAGTACCACCCAGGAAGTGCCACTTATGCACGTTTTATCCGGTTCTTCATGACGTCAGACACGCCGTTTCGTCCCCGAACTCCATCTCGAGTTATTCCGAGGCAAACCGTCGAACTGGGGAGTCGAATTTACACATGCAGCGCCGTGACATGCAGCGTCGTGACTTTTTCAAAGCCGCCGGGGCGGGGGCGGCAGTTGCAGCCGCGGCGCCGCTCATGTCGACGTCGACCAGCCACGCCACCCCCGCACCACTGCGGGCGCTCCCGATGGGTGCTGATCACTACCGCGCGCTCGTCCCCGAGTTGTTCGCACCATCTCCTACTCCCCCGGAGCATTCCGAAGCCATCGTCATCGGGTCCGGATTCGGCGCAAGCGCCACCGCTCTCCGGTTGGCGCAGAGCGGCACCCAGGTCACCATCCTCGAACGCGGACTCCGATGGCCGCATGATCCGCAACGGGAGATTCACACCTCCGACATGCTGGCCGACGGCCGCGGAGTTTTCCGGCGCACATCGTTCACCAACCTCACCGGACTCCCGGTGGTGTGCGACTACTTCAGCGGCGTCCTCGATGCCACCGACTACGAACACATCTCGGTCTGGCGCGGCGCTGCAGTCGGCGGTGGTTCCATCATCTTCACCGGCGTGATGATCGCGCCCGAGCGCCGATTCTTCGACGCAGTCTTCGGCAACTCCCTCGACTACGACGAGATGGCGTCCACCTGGTACCCCAAAGTGCGCCAGATGCTGCGTCTGAGCCCGTTGCCCGAAGACATTTACCAAACCCCGAACTTCGGCCACTCGCGTCGTTGGGATCAGGACGCTCGTCGTGCCGGATTCGATCCGCAGCGGATCGACGGGATCTGGAACTGGGACGTGGTGCGCTCAGAACTCGGCGGCCGAACCCGAGCCTCGGCCACTGTCGGTGACAGCAACATGGGTAACTCCAACGGCGCGAAGTTCGACCTCACACAGAACTACATTCCCGCCGCCGAAGCCACCGGACGAGCCACCGTCTGTTACGGACATCAGGTGCTCGCGATCAGTCGCGAACGTGATGGACGCTACGTCGTCGACGTCGAATCGACGGATCCGACGGGTGGCGTTCTGGCCCGGAAGACTCTTACCTGTGACCGTCTGTTCCTCGGCGCCGGCTCGATCGGCACCTCCGAACTGCTGGTACGCGCCCAGGCGACGGGCGCGCTGCCGAACCTCAACGAACACGTCGGTAAGGGCTGGGGAACGAACGGCGACGCCGGGATGGTGCGCTCGTTCGGCTTCAGTGACGGCACTGCGCAAGCCTCACCGTCGGCATCACGCATCGTCGACGAGTCGGGAATGCCACTCTCCCTCGAGAATTGGTATGTCCCCGGCTTGCCCGTCAACATCGGCATGCTCGGAACATTGGGGATGACCCTCGACTCGCAGCGCGCCGACTTCGCCTACGACGGCGGCTCCGATCGGGTGGTGCTGAACTGGCCGAAGAACGGCAACGACGCCACCGTCGAGGCACTACGCGCCGTCCAGAACAAGATGGCCTTCGCCGGCACCACGCTGCCGTCGGCGTTGCCGTTCGCGAAGGACGTCAATTCCTCGTTCACCGCGCATCCCCTCGGCGGTGCGGTTCTGGGCAAGGCCACCGACGGTTACGGGCGAGTCAAGGGCTACGACGGCCTGTACGTGATGGACGGCGCCGCTATTCCGGGCAGCACCGGCACCGTCAACCCGTCACTGACCATCACCGCTCTGGCGGAGCGGAACATCGATCAGATCATCAAGTCCGGACGCTGACTCACTTCAGCGCCCGGATCTGCCGGTGATCGAGGTTTACTCCCCCTCGAGTTCGCCTTCGGTTTCGAGGTACACCTGACGCAAGCCGTCGAGTGTCTTCTGCTCGGGGTGCTCCCACATGTTGCGCTCGGCGGCTTCGAGGAGCCGCTCGGCGATTCCGTGCAAGGCCCACGGGTTGGACTGCGTCATGAACTTCTGGTTCTGCTCGTCCAGAACGTAGGTCTCGGCGAGCTTTTCGTACATCCAGTCCGCGACCACGTTGGTGGTGGCGTCGTACCCGAAGAGGTAGTCGACCGTGGCCGCCATCTCGAACGCACCCTTGTACCCGTGACGGCGCATCGCGTCGAGCCAGCGGGGATTGACCACGCGCGCCCGGAAGACACGTGCGGTCTCTTCCGAAAGTGTGCGTGTGCGAACCGATTCCGGCCGAGTGCTGTCGCCGATGTACGCCTCGGGCGACTTTCCGGTCAGCGCGCGCACGGTCGCAACCATGCCGCCGTGATACTGGAAGTAGTCGTCCGAATCGGCGATGTCGTGCTCACGCGTGTCGGTGTTCTTGGCCGCCACGTTGATTCGACGGTATGCACTGCGCATGTCGTCGGCTGCCGGGATTCCGTCGAGCCCACGGCCGTACGCGAAGCCGCCCCAGTTGGTGTACACCTCGGCGAGGTCGTCGTCACCGCGCCAGGTCTTGGAGTCGATGAGTTGCAGCAGGCCGGCGCCGTAGGTTCCGGGCTTCGAACCGAAGATGCGAGTGGTCGCACGCCTGGCATCGCCGTGCTCGGCAAGGTCGGCCTGCGCGTGGGCGCGCACGTAGTTCTGCTCGTCCGTCTCGTCCAATGCGGCGACCAACTGAACAGCGTCGTCGAGCAGTGCGAGCACGTGCGGGAACGCATCACGGAAGAATCCGGAGATGCGGACGGTGACGTCGATGCGCGGGCGGCCGAGCTCTTCGAGATCGATGACCTCGAGGTTGACCACGCGTCGGCTTGCTTCGTCCCAGACAGGGCGAACACCGAGGAGCGCGAACACTTCGGCGATGTCGTCGCCGGAGGTACGCATGGCGGCGGTACCCCACACGGACAGACCCACCGAGCGCGGGTACTCGCCGTGATCGGCGAGATATCGAGCGGCGAGCGACTCGGCCATCGCCTGACCGGTCTCCCACGCCAGTCGTGAGGGAACTGCCTTGGGATCGACGGAGTAGAAGTTACGACCGGTGGGAAGCACGTTGATCAGGCCGCGCAGCGGTGACCCACTCGGGCCGGCGGCGATGAAGCCGCCGTCGAGCGCGTGCAGGACCTGCTTGATCTCGTTGTTCGTCTGTCGGAGGCGTGGAACCACTTCGGTGGCCGCGAACTGAAGGATCTTCACGACGGTCTCGTCGTCGCTGAGTTGTTCTGCCGCAGCGGGGTTCCAATCGGCGTCGTACATGCCGCGAACCAGAGCGTGCGCCTTTTCCTCGACGTCGTCGACACGGTTGCGGGACTCGTCGCCGTCTTCGCTGAGCCCGAGAGCTTCGCGCAGACCAGGGACACTCTGTTCGCCGCCCCACATCTGACGGGCACGGAGCATGGCCAGGACCAGTTCGATTTCGGCGTCGCCCTCGGGTGCGCGGCCGAGAATGTGCAGACCGTCGCGGATCTGGACGTCCTTGATCTCACACAGCCAACCGTCGACGTGCAGGAGCATGTCGTCGAACACGTCTTCTTCGGGACGCTCCGCGAGGCCGAGGTCGTGGTCCATCTTGGCCGCCCGCATCAGCGTCCAGATCTGCTGGCGAATGGCCGGCAGCTTGGACGGGTCCAGTGCGGAGATGTTGGAGTGCTCGTCGAGCAGTTGCTCGAGACGGGAGATGTCGCCGTAGCTTTCGGCGCGGGCCATCGGCGGGATCAGGTGATCGACGAGAGTCGCGTGGGCGCGACGCTTTGCCTGTGTTCCTTCACCCGGGTCGTTGACGAGGAACGGGTAGATCAGCGGCAGGTCGCCGAGGGCTGCGTCGGTACCGCAGTTGCTCGACATGCCGAGTGTCTTGCCGGGCAACCATTCGAGGTTTCCGTGCTTGCCGAGGTGCACAACGGCGTCGGCGCCGAATCCGCCGTTGTCCGGTGTTGCAGCGATCCAGCGGTAGGCCGCGAGGTAGTGGTGGCTCGGCGGCAGATCCGGGTCGTGGTAGATCGCGACGGGCTTTTCACCGAATCCCCGCGGCGGCTGGACCATGAGCACGATGTTGTTGAATCGCAGTGCCGCGATGACAATTTCGCCGTCGGGATCCTGCGAGCGGTCGACGTACAGCTCTCCGGGCGCTGCGCCCCAGTGCTCTTCGACACCGCTGCGCAGTTCCTCGGGCAGGGTGGCGAACCATTCGCGGTACTTCGCTGCCGAGATGCGGATCGGATTGCCCTCGAGCTGCTCGGCAGTGAGCCAGTCGGGATCCTGTCCGCCGGCCGCGATCAGGGCATGGATCAGCGCGTCGCCGTCCTTCGCCGCCAGGCCGGGAACTACGTCCGGACCGTCGACCGGACCGAGATCGTAACCGGCAGAACGCATTTCGGTGAGCAGGTCGATTGCGCTCGCCGGAGTATCGAGACCGACCGCGTTGCCGATGCGGGCGTGTTTGGTCGGGTACGCCGAGAGCATCAGAGCAACGCGACGCTCGGTGGTGGGAATGTGGCGCAGCTTGCCGTGACGGACCGCGATCCCGGCGACACGGGCGGCGCGCTCGACGTCGGGGACGTAGGTGGACAGTCCGTCGGAGTCGATTTCCTTGAAGGAGAACGGGACGGTAATTATGCGACCGTCGAACTCCGGCACCGCCACCTGCGTCGCGACGTCGAGAGGCGACAGTCCGTCGTCGTTCTCGTCCCAGGTGGCGCGGCTACTGGTCAGGCACAGCCCCTGCAGAATCGGGACGTCGAGTGCAGCGAGTGCGGCGACATCCCAGGCTTCGTCGTCCCCACCGGCGGACGCGGTGGCGGGCTTGGTGCCGCCGGCGGCGAGAACTGTCACGACCATGGCGTCGGCGCGGCGGAGCATGCTCAGAAGTTCGGCTTCAGCTGTTCGCAGAGATGCACAGTAGATCGGGAGCGCGGTGCCACCGGCCTCGGCGATCGCGTCGCACAACGCCTGGATGTACCGGGTGTTGCCGGCCAAATGCTGAGCGCGGTAGTACAGAACTGCGATGACCGGACCGCTCGCCGAGTCGAGATCGGGCGCGAAATCAGCGATGCCCCAGGAAGGCAGGTGAGCCGGCGGCTCGAACCCGTGGCCGGTGAGCAGGACGGTGTCGGACAGGAAGTGGTGCAGCTGTGCCAGATTCTGTGCGCCACCCTCGGCCAAGTAGTTGTGAGCCTCGGCAGCGACACCGGCGGAAACCGTCGAGCACTCCATGAGGTCGGCGTCCGGCGCGTGCTCGCCGCCGAGAACGACTACGGGGAGTCCGGAGGCGAGGACCATGTCCAGGCCGTCTTCCCAGCTGCGACGGCTACCGAGGATACGAACGATCACGAGGTCGACGCCGTCGAGCAAGGGCGGCAAGTCCTCCGAGACCAGCAAGCGTGAGGGGTTGGCCCAGCGATAGGAGACGCCGTCGCCGGCTTCCTGGCTGGCGCGGGCGCTCAGCAGATCGGTGTCGGACGTGGAGAGCAGAAGAATCACGGGTGAAGCCTTCCTGGGGTTTCGCGCCCCGTGGCACAGATCTGTCATCGACGGCGGTTGAGGGTCTGACTCGTGTTTCCGAGCGGAAACACGTCCCGCTCGAGCAACACTCACAGTGGCGCGACCGCACCGGACTTTCACCGGTTTCCTCAACTGCCGTCACTGGTGGTGGTGATGCTACCGGTCCGCAGAAGGCACTCATGACAGGTCGTACCCTGGAGCCATGCCCACGGACCGTTCACAGCCAGACGCGTGCCCGGGTGCACTGCAAGTTCACCACGCCGCCGACGGCGCACTGGCACGCGTGCGCCTACCCGGCGGACTCCTCACCCCCACCCAGTTGCAGACGCTCGCCGACGCGGCGCGCGATCTGGGCAACGGGCAGATGGAACTCACCTCGAGGGGCAACGTACAACTGCGCTCGGTCTCGGACCCCGAAGCCTTCGCGGCGCGTATCGCTTCGGCCGGTCTGCTGCCGTCCGCGACGCACGAGCGAGTGCGCAACATCCTCGCGTCCCCACTGTCCGGCCGTATCGGGGGCGTCGCCGACATTCGTGAACTGGTCCACCGTCTCGATTCGGCGATCCAAGCGGATCAAGCGTTGGCAGATCTGCCAGGGCGAACCCTGTTCACCCTCGACGACGGGCGCGGAGACATCACCGGGCTACGGGGCGATTTCGGTCTCCATGCGCGCAGCGCCACCGAGCATTCACTGGTGCTCGCCGGTCACCACACCACTCATCTCGTCCAGGCGGACGACGCCGTCGAATTGCTCCTCGAGGCGGCTCGATCATTCCTCGACGTTCGCGACAAGCACTGGCGCCTGGCCGAGGTTCCGGACGGAATCGAACGCACCCTCGAGCAGTTGGGTCTGAGCGCCGAGTCCACCGGTGCTGCGGACCTCACGCCGGATGCACGGCCTACTATCGGCTGGCTCGAGCAGCGCGACGGGACCGTAGCTCTGGGCGGCGGCCTGCGATTCGGACTGCTCGACGCTCGGCTGGCCGAGTTCCTCGCCGCCGTCGACAAGCCCGTCGTCGTGACACCGTGGCGATCGGTGCATATCTTCGACCTCGACGAATGGGCAGCCGAGCAGGTAGTCCGGGTGCTGGCACCCATGGGGTTGATCTTCGACGAGAACTCACCGTGGCTCGAGGTCACCGCCTGCACCGGAAGTCCGGGATGCGAGAAGTCGCTCGCCGATGTGCGCGCCGACGCGATCACCGCCGTCGAGCAGGCAGAACTTCCCGTTGTCGGGCGCCAGCACTGGGCCGGGTGCGACCGCAGTTGTGGACGTCCCCGCGGGGACGTAGCGGATGTGATCGCGACGGGTGACGGTTACCGGGTGAATCCGCCCGATCGGTGATGCCTCTATCGTGTGGCACATGATCGAGTACATCCGTGACGGCGCGGAAATCTATCGCCAGTCCTTTGCCACCATTCGGGCCGAAGCCGACCTGAGCCGTTTCCCGGCGGATGTCTCGCAAGCTGTAGTGCGCATGATTCATGCAAGTGGCCAGGTCGATCTCGTCGACGACGTCGCCTTCACACCCGGTGTCGTCTCGGCTGCGCGCGCAGCTCTGCGCGACGGCGCGCCGATTTTCTGCGACGCCCAGATGGTGGCTGCCGGCATCACGCGCAAGCGTCTGCCCGCCGGCAACGACGTCATCTGCACCCTCGGCGATCCGCGGGTTCCCGTGCTGGCGTCGACCATCGACAACACTCGCTCGGCGGCTGCTCTCGAACTGTGGGGAGCCAAGCTCGAGGGCGCTGTTGTCGCGATCGGAAACGCACCCACCGCACTGTTCCATCTCCTGAACCTCATCGAAGCCGGCGCACCCCGTCCGGCCGCCATCGTCGGAGGTCCGGTCGGTTTCATCGGCGCTGCCGAGTCGAAGGAAGCCCTCATCGAACACGCCAGCGGGATCGATCATCTCGTTCTCCGCGGCCGACGCGGCGGCAGCGCGATCACCGCCGCCGTCGTCAATGCGATTGCGAGCGAAGTCGAATGAGTGCAGGCAAGCTCTGGGGTGTCGGTATCGGCCCCGGCGATCCCGAATTGGTGACCGTCAAGGCCGCCCGCGTCATCGGCGAGGCCGATGTGGTTGCGTTCCACTCCGCGCGGCACGGCAAGAGCATCTCCCGCGGAGTTGCAGCGCCGTACATGCGCGAAGGACAGATCGAAGAACACCTCGTCTACCCCGTGACCACCGAGACCGTTGATCATCCCGGCGGATACCAGGGCGCGATGGACGAGTTCTACGAAGCAGCTGCCGAACGGCTGGCAGTTCACCTCGCGGCCGGTCGAACCGTCGCGTTGCTCGCCGCCGGCGATCCGCTCTTCTACAGCTCCTACATGCACATGCACAAGAGACTGGCCGATCGCTTCGACGCCGAAGTGATTCCCGGCGTCACCTCCGTCAGCGCGGCATCTGCTGCACTCGGAAAGCCGCTGGTCGAGGGTGAAGAGATCCTCACGATCCTGCCCGGAACGTTGCCGCAGGCCGAGCTGACCAGGCGGCTCAAGGAAACCGACGCCGCGGCCATCCTCAAGCTCGGACGTACCTACCCACCGGTCCTCCAATCGCTCGAGGATTCCGGCCGCTTGGATGAAGCTCACTACGTCGAGCGCGCGAGCACCACACGTCAACGCGTCGAATCCGCTGCCGAGGTCGACCCGGACGGAGTTCCGTACTTTTCGATCGCCATCGTTCCGAGCCCGTCGAACAACCCTCGACCCGCAGCCGAGTCTCGCGGCGAGGTGGTCGTGGTCGGACTCGGGCCGGGCGACACCGCCTGGACCACACCCGAAGTGGCGCATGAGCTTTCGTTGGCAACCGACCTCGTCGGCTACGGCCCGTACGTCGATCGCGTGCCGACGCGTCCGGGCCAGCGTCGCCATTCCAGCGACAACCGCGTCGAAGCGGAACGCGCCGCGATGGCGTTGGACCTGGCGAAGAACGGCGCCCGTGTAGCTGTCGTCTCGTCGGGAGATCCCGGCGTATTCGCCATGGCTGCAGCAGTTCTCGAAGTTGCCGCCGAAGACCAGTGGCGCGGCGTGCCGGTCCGCATCCTTCCCGGCATGACGGCGGCAAACGCTGTCGCCAGTCGCGTCGGTGCTCCCCTCGGGCACGACTACGCGGTGCTCTCGTTGTCTGATCGCCTCAAGCCGTGGGATGTCGTCGCGCGCCGTATCTCGGCAGTTGCAGCCGCGGACATGGCGTTTGCGGTCTACAACCCGGCGTCGAAGTCCCGGACGTGGCAGGTCCAAGCCATGAAGGACCTCGTGCTCGAGCACCGCTCCCCCGAGACTCCCGTCGTCATCGGCCGCGATGTTGCCGGTGCCGAGGAATCAGTTCGCGTCGTGACCCTCGGCGAGCTCGAGCCTTCCGAGATCGACATGCGGACGCTGCTCATCGTCGGTTCGTCGATGACAACCGTCGTCGAAACCGGTTCGGGCCGTCAGGTGTTCACCCCGCGGCGCTACCCGGAGTGAACGCCGCACGGCGATAGCATGGCGTCATGCCCGTCAACCGGACCCGGAAAGCAAGATACGCGCGTAAACGGAAACGCCGGATGGATTTGGTGGAGCACGATCTGTCCGTCGAGCAGTGGTCCGCGCTCAAAGCGGCCTGGGGTGGCTGCGCGTACTGCGGCGAGTCGGACGAGTCGCCGCAACGTGACTGCGTGCTGGCGATCTCCCGCGGTGGGCGCTACACACTCGACAACATCGCACCGGCGTGCCGCTCGTGCAATGCAAGCAAATGCAACAGCGAGGTCACTCTCTGGTTGCGGCGCAAGGGGTATGACGAGAAGGCCTTCCTCCTGCGACACGCGGAGATAGGGATCGAGATGAGGGCGCAGTTCTCGGAGCAGTCGTGACGACCCCACACGAGTTTCGCCCGATCCTCGACGAGTTGATGGAGTTCGAACCTCTGTTTCACCGAACTCGAGTAGCGATGTCACGAGACGAGTTCGATGCGGTCGTCGACCCGCAGTTCCGGGAGATCGGAGCCTCCGGCGCTCGATACACCCGCGACTACGTGCAGTCGGTAGTTGAGCGCCGACGCCTCCGCGGCGAGGTGAACGACGCCGCCGAACTCGGGTGGACGGCCGACCGGCCAGCGCTGAGCCGGATTGCGCCTGACACGTATCTGGTGACGTACCGGCTGGCGCAATTGCAACGAGTTACCGAGCGATCATCCATCTGGCGGTTCACCGAGAATCGATGGAGCGTGTTGTTTCATCAAGGCACAGTCGTCGAAAGTGGTCTGGAAGCGTGAACGAATCGACCCCCAACCCCACCATTCCGCTTTGGATGGACATCACCTTCACCGTCTTCGTTCTTGCCTGGATCTTCATCACGATTAGCGCGCTCGTGGCGATCGTGCGCACCGATTTCGACCGCTTGGGGAGCAAATTCTGGTGGTCGGCACTGGTGATCGCGGTGCCTGTACTCGGTGCGCTCGTCTGGTTACTGTTCGGTCGACCCCCGCGTGACTCCAGGTCCCGAACCTGATCTACACCGACGGCCCGGCAGTAGTCTGAGTACGGTCCGGTGCTGTCACTCTGCGCGTATCAGGGGAGAACAACAAGATGAGACCACTTCGATACTCGATCAACGTCACCCTCGACGGCTGCTGCCATCACGAGGCGGGGCTTCCACCCGACGAGGAGTCGATGCGCTACTGGACCGCTCAGATGGAACGAGCCGATGCTTTGCTGTTCGGCCGGGTGACCTACGAGATGATGGAGTCGGCGTGGCGGCGGCCCGCAACGGGGGCGTGGCCTGACTGGATGGACGAGTGGGAGATCCCGTTCGCCGAGGCAATGGACCGGGCTAAGAAGTACGTCGTGTCGAGCACGCTGAGCGGGGTCGATTGGAATGCCGAACTCGTGCAAGGCGACTTGGGGTCAGCGATTCAACGGCTCAAGGAGCAGCCCGGCGAAGGTCTGTGGGTTGGCGGCGTGACACTCCCCCTGGCATTGGCAGACCTGGGACTGATCGACGAGTACGAGTTCGTTGTGCAACCGGTCCTTGCCGGACACGGACCGACGTTGCTCGCCGGTCTGCACGAGCGCATCCAACTCGAACTCGTCGATCGCCACGAGTTCCAGTCGGGTGCAGTCGCCGTGCGATATCGGCCCACTCAAGTACCGCCCCCAGGTCAGGTATCGGACGGTTAGTCGACGCATGGCTGGAAATGCGCGGTTGAAAGACATGTCGTCGCCTCAGGTCGGACACGAGAAAGTTTCCAGTCTTGTTCGATGTTCGGTATTGACCGGACACTCGGCACAGCACGAGCATTAGCCACCGAAGTCTCCGGACAACCCTCGACGAGATCGAAGCATCGAACTGGATCACGAACAAGTTCGTTCCGCCCGGCGGACCGTAAGGACCACTTGTCGCTATCGAACACTCTGGCCCCTTATTCCACGGGCACTGCACCTCGAGCTGTAAGCACCCCCGGTCGAGGGCCATGCTTGCGCGCACCCTCGCGCGCCTCAGCAAAAATGGCCAAGCTGGACGGCTACTAGCGAGCGAAGGATCGAGATCGTATCGGCGTCCGACACAGGCCGGACGCCGATACGAGTTCACGTCAGCTCACAGGAGCGCCACCGCTCCCGCCGAGGTGGCGGGCGAAGAACCGAGCCGAACTGTCGCGCTCGTAGTCGGGCACCGGATAGTGCCTGCCCGAGTAGGCGTGCAGCGTCTTCTCCTTCGAGCCGAAGGCATCGAACAACGCTATCCCCGACGTGCGGTCGTAATCCTTGTCGTCCCAAGGGATCCGGTACTCGACCGGGACCGCGAGCTTTCGTGCCGCTTCGATGAGGGAGTCGTCCACAAAAACTCCCCCGAAGCTCACGGCAGCGATCCTGGATTCGACCGGGGCCAACATGAGCCCGGTCACGACCCCTAGCGACACGCCGCCGAAGCCGATCGGAGCGTCGGCGTTGACGTCGGGCAGCGTTTGCAGAGCGTCGATGGTCGCCTGCCATTCCGGCACTGCACGCTCCGCCAACGATCGGTTGTACTCGACGACGATCGGGGCGATCGGCTCGTGGGCCGCCCTAGCCTGGTGGATCGCCTCGACCCACTGTTCGTCCTGTGTGTTCCGCGGGCGGTCGCCGTGTCCGGGCGCGTCGATCGCGGCGACTGTGAACCCGTGGGAGCTCACACTGTGGAGTGCGCTGGCAACCAGTCCTGGTGCCTTCTTGTGCATGCCGCCGGAGTGCCCGGACAGCAGAAGGGGTGATTCGACAGATCCGGACGCGGGTGACCAGAGCACACCGGTGATGTCGTCCAGAAGGAAATGGCGTTCGACGACCCCGTTCGACGTTGTCTCGGAAGTGAATTCGATGGTCTGAGAATTGGATTGCATGGTGTTACCTTTCGGGATTGCCTACTCGAGGCGCTCCCGGCGACACCTACGTCAATCGCCGATCCGTGAACACGAGTGGGAGCACCCACATGGTTACAGCGTTCATGGGTCTCACCTCCTGGCGTGTTGTCACGGTCTCGCACAAGCTATCAACCCCAACCGAAGCTCGTCCAATCATTTTCCGGGCCACTGATCCGACAGACGGCCCTGTCAGTTCTACGATCGTGTGTAGTAGATTCCAAATGACAACCAACCGGTCGTTATGAGGAGTCTGATGTCGGTCGATCCAGTTCTCGCGCAGTACAGCGACTACGCCTTCGCGTCGTCTTTCGCGATTTACGTTCTCGCCCTGGTTCTTTCCGTCGTCGACTTCTCCAGCACACCCCTCTCTGCCACGGTGCGACCGGCACTCGCACATGCCGGAAGTGCATCGAATCCTGCATTGCCCGGCCGGATCGCATTGCTGCCGAATCGAACCCGCGCCCATCGTGCGGGTCGCGCTGCCATGTCTCTCATCGTCGTCGCCCTGGTCCTCAACGTCACCGCGCTTGCACTTCGCGGCATCTCGACGCACCGATGGCCTCTCGGAAACCTCTACGAGTACGCGCTTTTCCTCAGCGCGGCATTGGTGGCATGCTGGCTGGTCATTCTGCGGCGGTACCCGATTCGATCGTTGACCATCTTCGTTCTGTCACCCACCGTGGTGCTTCTGTTCGTCGCCGCCGCAAGCATGTATGCCGAGGCAGCGCCGGTCGTACCCGCTCTTCGTTCGTACTGGATCGGCGTGCACGTCACGATCATCGTCGCCGCCTCCGGCATCCTTACGTTCGCAAGTTCGGTCAGCGCACTTTTCATGATTGCCGAGGTGGGCCCGCAGTCGAAGAAACGCGCGTTGCGTTGGATTGCGGCACGACTGCCGTCATCCGAATTGCTTGACCGCGTGGCCTACCGAACAACGGTCGTCGGGTTCCCGTTGTTCAGCATCGGGGTGATCTGCGGGGCGATCTGGGCGGAGGCCGCGTGGGGACGTTTCTGGGGCTGGGACCCCAAGGAGACGGTCTCGTTCATCTCCTGGGTTCTCTATGCCGCGTACCTCCATGCGCGCGCTACCGCCGGGTTGAAGAACATGCGTGCGGCATGGATCAATGTTGCTGCGCTCGCCACCATGCTTTTCAACATGTTTGCGATCAACTACGTCGTGTCGGGATTGCATTCGTACGCTGGATTGAATTGACGCCTACAACGGGTCAGACCCGCGATCGGGCGACGCTCTGGCGGACGGCACGGATGTAGCGGCGCGTGACAAACGCCTGTACTCGACGTCCGATCGGAGCGCCGAGACGCACCCACCACGTTCCGGGCTTGGAGAACGCAACGATCTCGATACGAACCGCTTGGCTGGCCTCGTCGAACTGGACGACAAACAATTCCTCCCCGCATTCGGGGTGGCCCGCGCGGGTTCCGTACGCGAAGCCCTTGCGATTGGGTTCGTCTACGACATAGACGATCCGAACGGGGATAGTTACCGGACCGAGTCCGAAGGTCGCATCCTGACCCGCCACGGCGGTCGGGGCTGCCGTCCGTACGGCCAGTCCGGCTCCGCGGTGCATTCCCCAATTCGCGACGGTTCGAGCGGCAACCTCGAAATCCTCCCGTCCGGATCCGACCGTCGCGCTCTCGTGAACGTGGTGATAGCCGGCGGGGAGAACGCCTGACGTTGCGCCCACCTCGAGGTACGTCAGCCCGCCCGGGCGGGACGCCATCATTGCTCGCGTCGGTGGCTGAGGATGTTGACCACGTGGCCGTCGGGGTCGGCAGCGAAGAACCTGCGGACACCCCACGGCTCCTCGGTGACGGGATAGACGATGGTGTCGCCGCGCTGCACCGCGGCCTCGTACGCCGCGTCGAGATCGTCCACCTCGACGGAGACGTCCGGTACTACGGGCGCATGAGCGTCGTGCGTCATGACGCTGATCTGCAATGACGGATCCGTCGGCGAAGCCAACGTCACGATCCACCCGTGATCCATGACAACTTCGAGGCCCAGCACTTCGGTGTAGAAGCGCTGCGCGGCCTCGAGCGAACTACTCGACAGATCCGAAACTATCCGCGTGACGGCCATGTCCCGCAGGCTACGCCGCCGCCGGAGTCCACCGCGACTTGACGAGGCGCTCGATGTCACCGGAAAGTTCGTCGCTGACGATCCCCGGAAGCAGGATCTGCCACATCTCGTCGACACGATCCGGAAGATCCGAGCGTCGGGTGAGAACGTTCGAAACCAGCTGTACCCCCGTGAATGCCGAGGGCATGAACCTGCCGAACGATTCTGCGCTGACCGATTTTCGGATTTCACCTTCCGCCTGAGCTCTGGCGGTGAGATCGGTGATTGCCGAGATCCATTCGGCGTACGGTTCCACCGGCCCCTCGTACGTGCTCAGTTCCAGCGTGAGGCGGATGCCCGCGCGAACGATCGGCTCGTCGACAATCTGGCGTGCCATTTCGTGCGTGAGCATGATCATCTGTTCCAACGGGTCCTTGCCCGTCGCGGAAATCGCCTGCACCGACTCGATCGAGAGCCGATGCTGTTCGGCAATGATGAATTGCGCGAGCTCGTCCTTCGACGCGAAATGGAAATACAACGCGCCCTTGGTAGTACCGGCCCCCGAGACTATGTCGGCCATGCTGGTGCTGCCGTAACCAGTCTTCTCGAACTGCGCGGCCGCGCCGGCAACGATTTGCTGCCGAGTCAGCTCGGCGCGTGCTTGCTTGACCACTGAATCCCTCTCGTCCTCCAAAGGCCCCCGCCCAGCAAACCCCACGGTTCGCGCCACACTCCAGCTATACCCAAAAACTTCACAATTGCCCCACATTACCAGCGCTCCTTCCATTGCTTCAATTACGAATGCAACAAAGTCGCTGGTCAGACGTCCGATTTAGAGGGAATCTCCTCTCCCCAACGTGCTTTCGTCAACCCGCGCACGGTCCACCAACTCTCCGACGAGGAGCGTCAACTCCATCATCTGGTCGGTGATTTCCTCACGCAACTGCGTTGCATCCGCCTCGGAAATCGCGCCGGACTTGGTATCGAAAGACATCAACAACTCGATATTGGTGCGAAGTGCAGTCAAAGGAGCCAGAAGGTCCTGGCCCGCTTCGGTGATCAGACTTCTCTGGCGTGCCCGCGATTCCGACAACGTCCCGAGCATCCGATTGAAACTGACTGTCAACGACGCCAACTCGTCGTCACCGGTCACCGGGATCGGCGCAAGATCATCCGTTTCGGCGACCCGCCGCGTCGCCGCAGTAAGTCGCGCGATCGGCCGTAATCCTGTGCGTGCCACAGCATCTCCGGCTGCGTAAGCTAGGGCGATTCCGGCCGCCCCGAGTGCCGCCAACACCACTGCCAGTCGCTTGAGTACCGAACGCGTCGGCCCCAGGGATTGCGCGACAACCAAAGTCTGGCCCGCAACCGAGGGCTCGACAAGAATTCGATACGCATCAACCGTCGCGATTGTCTGCGACGAATTGCCGTCTGCGATCGACCTGATGGCGTCTGCGCTCGTGCTGAACGGCGGCAGACCGGGAGTCGCCGTCACCAAGGCGCCGTCGGCAGTAAGAAGCCCCACCGCCTGGATGACCGCTGTATCCGCGCCGGCCGTCAATCCCAGAACCGGTGTGACACCGCCGAAATTGACGGTGTCGGTGATCGCGTCACTCGTGCGCTCGAGTTGCCGATCGACGTTGCCTTGCAAATACGCGTTGAACACTATGTACACCGCCGACGCCGACACGATCACCGCGATCGCCACCAGGCCTGCAGTCAGCAATTTCACGCGAGCATGGAGCGTCCGCACGTGAATTCCCGATGGTTTTCGACGGCTCATTCCGGGAACCGACACTCTCATGCGCGGTCCCGCAGTGCGGCGTCGAAAAATCCCAACATCCCTCCAGTATGGTCACGGAACCTTAGACGAACCTGAAGCGAACGCGATGTCGGCCTCACAGCGCCGTTCCACGACCGAAAGCCGTGAGCCAGTCCATCGCCTCGGCTTCGGTATCGAATGCCGGGACGGTCGCCGGGATCGGTGGTCGTTCGACGACGATCACCGGGATCGACAATTGCCTGGCTGCGGCGATCTTTGCGTACGTCTGCTCGCCGCCACTGTTCTTGGTGATCACGACGTCGATGCTGTGAGTTCGCATCAGATCGACTTCCGCTTCGATGTCGAATGGACCACGTGCGAGCAGCAATTGCGAGTGAGGCGGCAATGTCCCTGAAGGCGGATCGATCGAGCGCACGAGAAACGAGACGCTCTTCACGCGGTCGAACGCCGAAACTCCTTGCCTCCCGATCGTCAGAAAAGCGCGTGAGCCGACCGTCGGCACCAACTCTGCGGCGTGATCGAGATCGTGTGCCGGAAGCCAAGTGTCACCGAGTTGCTCGCGCCAGGGCGGGCGTCGGTACATGGCGTACGGCACGGAATTCGCAAGGCACGCTTCGAACGCATTCTGGGTGATGCGAGCGGCAAACGGATGCGTGGCGTCGAGCACTGCACGAATATCATTGGCCGACAACCACTCCGACAGCCCTTCGGCTCCCCCGAACCCACCGATGCGCACTTCCCCCTCCGGCCATCGAGGATCACGAACCCGGCCGGCCAGCGATGTGACAACTTCGAGGTCGGCCGAACCGGCCAACCGAGAAGCGATCACTCGACCTTCACCCGTGCCGCCGAGAATGAGCACGCGACGACGAGTACCTGTCGGGGTCAGTGTGTGCTTCTCTCACGCGCCGCCGAGTAGAGATAGCTGTCCGGGAATCCTTCAGCAGTCAACACTCGGCCGACGATCACAACGGCCGTCTTCGTGATGCCGGCTGCATGAACAAGTTCGACGATCGTCTTCAAAGTGCCTCGAACAACGATCTCCTCGGGCCGTGAGGCGAAGGCGACCACCGCGACCGGGCAATCCTCGCCGTAACTGTCGGCCAACTCGGATGCGATCTGTTCGATGCGATGAGCGCCGAGGTGAATCACCATCGTCGCGCCGCTGCGGCCGAGGGACCGCAGATCCTCGCCCTCCGGCATTGCCGTCGACAAGGTGGCGACTCGGGTGAGAACAATGGTCTGCGAGACGCCTGGGACAGTCAGCTCGCGCCCCAGCGCGGCTGCTGCCGCGGTAAATGCAGGAACACCGGGAATCATGTCGAAATCGACTCCTGCGGCGTCCAGGCGACGAGCTTGCTCTGCCACTGCACTGAAGATCGACGGATCACCGGAATGCAAACGCGCGACGTCCAGCCCAGCGGAATCCGCTTCGACAAGAATCGCGGTGATCTCGTCCAGGCTCAGCCGAGCAGTGTCCACGACCTGAGCTCCGACCGGGCACCACTCGAGCAACTCCGCTGGAACAAGGCTGCCTGCGTACAAGCACACAGGGCTCGCAGCGATGATGCGTTGCGCGCGGACAGTGATCAGATCTGCCGCACCGGGACCCGCACCGATGAAATGAACGGTCATTGTGTGGATTCCTCCGGCGTATCTGTGTCTGCGCCTGCAGACGGCTGACGTTTTGTGACGGACCATTGGACCACCGGAAGTTGCGGTCGCCAAACGTTGAACGTTCCCAACGGCTCGGCGCGCTGCACCTGAAAGCGTCGCAGCGTCCCACCATGGCGACTCATCCAGCCGAGCAGCAACGATTCGGACTCGGCGGTCACGGCGTTCGCGACCAGACGACCACCCACGCTCAACTGCTCCCAGCACGCTTCGAGCATTCCCGGTTGCGTGACGCCGCCGCCGACGAACACCGCATCGGGACGTCGAGTTTCGTCCGCAAACGCCTCCGGCGCGGCCCCTTTCACGTTCAACGCGGGCACGCCGAGATTGAGTGCATTGGCACCGATCTGCGACACGCGGCTCGCCACCTTCTCGAATGTTGTTGCAGTGCAACGTGGGTGAGTTCGCATCCACTCGATGGCGACGGTTCCCGACCCACCGCCCACGTCCCAGAGGTGTTCTCCCGGCGCCGGGGCAAGCGCGCACAACGTCAACGCACGGATCTCCTGCTTGGTCATCTGACCGTCGCCGACAAAAGCAGCATCCGGTAGCCCCGGGATTCGAGTCAGCCGCAAGAGAGGATCGGCCGCGATGCACTCGACGGCCAGAACGTTCAACGCGTCCACGTCCTCGTCCGCGTGATCCCACTCGTCTGCGACCGTGACGGTCCGCGATTCCCCGGCCCCGCCCAGCTGGGCCAGCACGGTCACGATCGATCGACCGAAGCCCGCGCCGGACAACAGACGTGCCACCTCCCCCGGTGTCGAGCGCCCGTTGCTCAACACCAGCAGTCGCGCACCGTCAGTCACGGAAGCCAATACTGTCGCCGAGTCTCGGTTGACCAGGCTCACGACGTCGATCTCGGCCGATGCCCATCCCATTCGCGCGCTCGCCAACGCCGCCGACGACGGGTGGGAGATCACTCGCACGTTGTCCGCGCCGAGCAGCCTGACCAATGTGACACCGAGACCGTGGAACATCGGGTCACCGCTGGCGAGCACGCATACTCTGCGGTCCGCGTTCTCGGCGAACATCGACGGCAACGCCGGAATCATCGGAGACGGCCAGGTCAGCCTGGTGGGCGCACGCCGTGCCCCGAGATGTGTCGCCGGGACCAAGTCCAATTGGCGCGGCGACCCCATCAGGACCTCCGCGCCCAGGATTGCGCCCTTTGCGCTCTCGGACAGCCCATCCCAGCCGTCGGCGCCGATGCCGACGATCACCACCGGGTGTGTGGTCATCGCGGCATCCGGCGCCAGATCGTCTGAGGCAGAAGCCGCATGACGAAGAACACCGGCTGCAGAACTCGCGGTACCCACACACGCGTCGCCCCGGAGTTCAGTCCCCGCACGACGGCGTCCGCGACCTGCGACGGAGTGCTCGACATCGGGGCAGGCGACATTCCCTTGGTCATCTTCCCGATGACGAACCCTGGCCGTACCAGCATCAACTGCACGCCCGAACCGTGCAGCGCGTCGCCCAGACCGCTGGCAAAACCCTCCAAGCCGGCCTTTGCGCTCCCGTAGACGTAGTTGGCGCGGCGAACCCGAACGCCGGCGACGGACGAGAACACCACGATCTTTCCGGTTCCCTGTCGGCGCATGATCTCCGCGAGGTGCGTGAGGATGCTGACCTGAGCCACGTAGTCGGTGTGCACCACCGCGACCGCATGCGCCGCGTCGGTTTCGGCACGCGCCTGATCGCCGAGAATCCCGAAGGCCAGCACTGCAATCGAAATCCGACCGTGCTCGGCGACTACGGCGCCCAGGAGGTCTCCGTGCGTGTCGACAGCGTCGGCGTCGAACTCGACGGTGGAGACTTCGACAGCGCCGGCGTTTTTGAGCATCTGCTCCTGCTCCGACAGCTCTCCGCTGCGTCTGGCAGCCAGAACGATGTTGCGGCCCGGCGCGAGCCTGACCCCGATCTCGAGGCCGATCTCACTTCGTCCGCCGAGGAGCAGTACCGTCTCGATGTCATTCACGTTCCCACCCGCAGTCACCGCTCCAGTGTCCTGGATTACCGTCGTGGCATGACGCTCACCCCCTCCACCACGCCATCGTCACAGCAGACTCTCACCGAAGACGGGCTGAAGTTCGTCGGTGAATACCACCTCGCGACACTCACGACGTTGCGTCCTAACGGCACCCCACACGTCGTTGCCGTCGGGTTCACCTGGGACCAGGAAGCCGGAAAAGCGCGCGTGATCACCAGCGGTGGCTCACAGAAGGCGATCAACGCAGCGCGTAGCGGATACGCCGCCGTCAGTTCGGTCGACGGTGGCCGCTGGCTCACGCTCGAGGGGCCGGCACGCGTGCTCACCGACGCGGACTCCGTGGCCGACGCCGTTCGGCGCTATGCCGAGCGGTACCGCCAGCCACGGGTCAATCCCGCGCGCGTGGTCATCGAAATCGACGTCACACGCATACTCGGGTCCGCTGCGTTCAAGAAAAGCTGATCAGGCGAGGACAGTCAGGCCGTGCGGACGGTTGTTGAACGACTCGCAACCGTCGGCGGTCACGACGACGATGTCCTCGATACGGGCACCCCAACTGCCGCGGAAGTAGATTCCCGGTTCGATGCTGAAGGCCATACCTTCGACGAGTTCGATGGTGTTGCCCTCGACGATGTACGGCTCCTCGTGCACGGACAGCCCGATACCGTGACCGGTGCGGTGAACGAATACCTCTGCAAGACCTTGTGCGGCAAGCACTTCGCGGGCTGCAACGTCCACGGATTCTGCGGATACTCCCGGCCGCACCGAATCGACGGCGGCCTGCTGCGCCGCCTCGAGTACCGCGAACTGCGCTGCAACCTCCGCGGACGGCTGCCCCATGCTGTACGTGCGGGTGGAATCAGAGTTGTATCCGGGCTCGACCGGTCCGCCGATATCGATGACCACGATATCGCCGCTCTCGATCACCCGGTCCGAAACCTCGTGATGTGGATCGGCGCCGTGCGGGCCCGAACCGACAATCACGAACGCCGCCTCAGTGTGCCCCTCTTCGAGAATCGCCGCCGAAATCGCCTCGCCCACTTCAGCTTCCGTACGTCCGACGACCAAGAACTCGGCCATGCGGGCGTGAACACGGTCGATGGCCGCACCGGCTCGCCGCAATGCCTCGATCTCGGCGCCGTCCTTGACCATCCGCAATTCGCGCAAGACGCCGGTGGCGAGAATCGGCAACGCGCCCAAGGTGTCTGCGAGCGGGATCAGATGCAGCGCAGGCATCGCATCCGTCACCGCAACCTTCGCGCCGGTCGGGAGTTGCGCCGCCACAATCGCATACGGGTCGACACCGTCGACCCAGTCGAGGACGGTCAACCCGAGATCGCCCACTGCCGATTCCTTCAGCGACGCCAACTCCAACCGAGGAAGTACGACGGACGCCTTCGCCGTGTCCGCGGCGATGACCAACGCGGTCAAGCGCTCGAACGAGTCAGCCCGAGAACCCGTCAGGTACCGCAGATCCGGACCTGGAGTCACCACCAGACCGTCGAGTCCTGCTGATCGAGCCAACTCCGCGGCGCGAGCGATACGTGCGCCGTACACGGCGTTGGAGAATCGGGAATCCTGTTCGGCTGGAGACGTCATGGCTTACAGGTTAGTGCCGACTGGCAGGATGGTGACCATGAGTGGGCCATTGCTTCTCCTCGACGGTGCCAGCCTGTGGTTTCGTGCGTTCTACGCGCTGCCCGAGTCATTCGTCGATCCCGACGGAAGACCTGTCAACGCGGTGCGCGGTTTCACCGACATGGTTGCTTCCCTGATCACCAAACACGAGCCGAGTCGTCTCGCCGTGTGCCTGGACTTGGACTGGCGACCGCAGTTCCGCGTCGATGCAGTCCCGACGTACAAAGCACATCGCGTCGAGGAAGGCTCTGACGGTGCGTCCGAAGAAGTTCCGGACACGTTGACGCCTCAGGTCGACATGATCATGGACGTGCTCGCTGCAGCGGGTATCGCGACGGCGGGTGCAGTCGGACTCGAAGCCGACGACGTACTGGGAACGCTTGCCGCCACCGAGCGCGAAGATCTCACCATCGTCGTCAGCGGTGACCGCGACCTACTGCAGGTCGTCACCGACGAGTACGTACCTGTCCGTGTCCTGTACGTGGGCCGTGGCCTGTCCAAGGCGGAACTCTTCGGACCGGTCGAGGTTGCGGAGAAGTACGGAGTACCCGGTGACCGTGCGGGCGAGGCTTACGCCGAACTCGCGGTACTGCGCGGAGACGCCTCCGACGGTCTACCCGGCATCAAGGGTGTCGGTGAGAAGACTGCGTCGACACTGATGCTCCGTTACGGCTCGTTGGCCGGACTTCGGGCGGCCGCAGCTGATCCTGAATCGGATATGGCCAAGGGGATTCGCGCAAAACTGACCTCACCTGAGGCAATGGCTTACCTTGATGCTGCGTTGCCGGTCGTACGAGTGGTTCGCGACGCGGACGTTCAGTTCTCGAAGGACGACCGACTCCCGGCGACCCCCGTCGATCCCGCACGCCTCGAGGAAGTGGCGGCCTCGCTCAACATCGAGCGCTCGGCCGGCCGGCTTGCCGCCGCGCTCGAGGCTGCGGCGGCAGGCCGTTCCGACCAATAGGGCGTCAGCTCGGGCGGCTGACCTCGTACGTGCCGTTGTCGTCGACAAACGTCACGGTCACGTTCGACTTCACACCCGCGATCGAAAGCGTGCAGGTGAACTTGTTGCCTGACTTGACTTCCTGGTCCGCGGGGCACTGAACGTTGCTCACGTTCTTCGCCCCGTAGGACTCGGTGACGATCTTCTCGACGCCGGCCTGAGCCGCGCTCTGATCGAGTGTGTTCTTGCCGAAGACTCCGAACACCAGGGCCACCACGACAGCGGCAAGAACGACGAGAACGCCGATCGCACCGAAGATCAGGGGCTTCTTCGACTTACCCGACTGGTTTCCGGGCGCACCGGGACTCGGGAACGGCTGAGCCTGGTTCCACTGGTTCTGCTGTCCCGGAGTCTGCCCGGGGGCCGTGGCGCCCCACGCCTGCTGCGGTGCGGCAGCCGGAGGATGACCCCACGCCTGGGTTGCGTCAGGTGACTGCTGTTGCCCGGGCTGACCCCACGGCTGTGCGGGAGGTTGTTGCTGGGGTTGTCCCCACGGCTGTTGCTGGCCGGGTTGTCCTTGTCCAGGCTGTTGCGGCTGACCGTACGCAGGCTGACCACCCGGCTGGCCGTAGGCAGGTTGTCCCCACGGCTGTTGCTGGCCGGGCTGCTGACCGGGCTGCGGTGTTTGACCAGTCTGACCCCACGGCTGTTGCTGGCCGGGCTGCTGACCAGGCTGCTGTTGTCCGCCCGGCTGCTGAGGATTCTGCCCCCACTGCTGCTCGTTCGGCTGCTGCTGATCACCAGGACCCCATTGCCGATTCGGATCGTTCGGTCCGTAAGGCCCGCTCATGTTCGCCTCCCACTCGAAATACCAGTCTGCGAATCAAACCACATAGTTGCGGTCATGCTGCGTCGACAGCAACTACCCCGCGACGAATTGCAGCTACCGCCCGCGCCGCAGTCTTCGCGACGTCGGCATCCGTCGAAGTCAGGCGGACCTGATCGAGGAGATCGATCACCTGACGACACCAACGTACAAAATCACCTGCAGACAGCGCACGACCCTGCACTCCGGCCGCGATCAGTGCGTCGACAAGCGAGTTTTCGCTCGCCCAGTGATAAACGGCAGTGACGAATCCGAGATCCGGTTCCCGCGTCGGCGGCAGCTTGTGGCGAATCTCGTCCGACCGCAGTTCGCTCCACAATCGTTGAGTGTCGTTGAGGGCGTGACGAAGCGCCGCTGTCGGCACTCGATCCACGGTGTCCCCGTCCCGACGTGATTCGTAGACCACCGAGGACACGACGGCCGCCAACTCGGCCGGGCTGAGACCTGTCCACGCCCCGGTCCGCAGGCATTCGGCGACCAGAAGGTCGCTTTCCGAGTAGATGCGGCTGAGTCGTCGTCCGGATTCGGTGACTTCGGGCGCTGCTTCGGCAGTCATGTACTCACGCTCTTTGAGTAGCGCAATGATGCGGTCGAACGTCCGCGCCAACGAGTTGGTGGTGGCCGCAGCCTTTTCCCTCATCGACTGCGTTTCCCTGGCCAGCCGGTTGTAGCGCTCACCGATCCGGCTCAGATGTTCACGATCGGGCCAGCTATGGCACGGATGCGAGCGAATAGCACGTCGCAAAGTAGCGACCTCGGCATCTTCGGACGCGCCGGCCTTGTGGCGCTTCTTTCGCCGGGGGGCACTGATCCCGGTACTACGCAACGCCGAGGCCAGATCGCGCCGGATCCGGGCGGTGTGGTGATCGACATGCTTGGGCAGTCGCAT
The DNA here is from genome assembly GCF_027583855.1 of Rhodococcus sp. BH5. Lineage (NCBI taxonomy): Bacteria > Bacillati > Actinomycetota > Actinomycetes > Mycobacteriales > Nocardiaceae > Rhodococcus > Rhodococcus sp. BH5. Next base: position 113,805 of record NZ_JAJHVW010000001.1, on the reverse strand, counting down.
CTTTCCCAGAACGTCGGCTGCTTCCGGGAAATCACCCGAGGAGAGTCGGCCGGCCCACTGGTCGGCAGTCAGAACCAGCGGACGCGGGTCCTTCGGATCGTTGTCCGGGACGAGGACCACCGCCACCCCGGAATGACGACCGATGGGAATTGCGATCACGTCACCGCGGGCGAGTGCACGAAGGGACTCCACCGCATCTCCGCGTCGGTCTTCGCGGCCCTTACGTTCGAGCGCGCGCTCGCGCGCACTGAGCCGCTCACGCAACGACGCGTATTCGAAGTATTCGCCGTCCGCACCGCCGAGTTTCTCCTGCAAACCCTTCAGTGCTTCTTCGTTCCGCTCGATGCCACGCACCAGGCCGACCACCGAGCGATCCGCTTGGAACTGCGCGAAGGAACGTTCGAGCAGCTTCCGTGAATCCGCCGCGCCCATGCGCTCGACGAGATTGATCGACATGTTGTACGAGGGGCGGAACGAACTGCGGAGCGGGAACGTCCGTGTCGACGCCAAGCCGGCGACATCCGTCGGCTCGACCCCGGGCTGCCACAGGACCACAGCGTGGCCTTCGACGTCGATGCCGCGTCGGCCGGCCCGACCCGTCAGCTGCGTGTACTCCCCCGGCGTCAGTTCGGCGTGCGATTCACCGTTGTACTTGACCAGACGTTCGAGCACCACCGTGCGTGCCGGCATGTTGATGCCGAGGGCCAGCGTCTCGGTCGCGAAGACCGCCCGCACGAGTCCCTTGACGAACAGTTCCTCGACTGTCTGGCGGAATGCCGGCAGCATGCCGGCATGGTGAGATGCCAGTCCGCGTCGTAGTGCCTTGCACCAGTCCCGATATCCGAGAACTTCGAGATCCTCTTCGGGTAGTTCCCCGGTGTGTTTCTCGATGATGGTGTCGATCTCGCGGACCTGCTCCGGCGAAGTGAGATCCAGTCTGGACCGCAGGCACTGTGCAAGAGCCGCATCACAACCGGCGCGGCTGAAGATGAAAGTGATGGCCGGGAGCAGTCCGGACTGATCGAGCTGAGCGATGACGTCAGGTCGTGGCAAGGGCCGGAAATCGTTGGAGCTCTGGTAGCTGCCGCGTCGTCCGCGGCCACGCGGCTGCCAGCTCTCGACGCGTTCGAGAGCCTGACGCTGCTTGACGTGGCGAACCAGATCCTGGTCGACGAGCACGGTCTTCGGCCCGGCAGCAGGATGACTACGACTGTCGAAGAGATCGAAGATTCGCCTACCGACCATGATGTGCTGCCACAGCGGGATCGGCCGAGTCTCGTCCACGACCACAGTGGTGTCGCCGCGGACGGTTTCCATCCAGGCACCGAATTCTTCGGCATTGCTCACGGTCGCCGACAAACTCACCAGGCGTACGTCCTCGGACAGGTGCAGGATCACTTCCTCCCACACCGCCCCACGGAACCGGTCGGCCAGGTAATGCACTTCGTCCATGACGACGTGCGAAAGCCCGCGCAGTGCCTCGGAGTTGGCGTAGAGCATGTTCCGCAGGACTTCGGTGGTCATGACGACCACCGGTGCGTCGGAGTTGATACTCGAATCACCCGTCAGCAGACCGACTTCGCCGGGGCCGTACCGCTCGACGAGTTCGGCGTACTTCTGATTGCTCAACGCTTTGATCGGCGTCGTGTAGAAACACTTGCGGCCCGCCGCCAGAGCCAGGTGGACAGCGAACTCGCCGACCACGGTCTTGCCTGCACCGGTCGGCGCGCAGACAAGGACGCCGTGGCCCGCTTCGAGCGCAACGCATGCCTTCACCTGGAATGGATCGAGTTCGAACTTCAGGCTGGACGCGAACGTGCTCAGTTCACTCTTGTTCATAACCACCTCGTCAGGGTTTCACACGCCGCCGACGTGGTGGCACGGCGCTCAGAGAGTGTCAGTGAAATCCTGGCCGGGCGCGTTGTCGCCGGCGGTGTCGGATTTCTCCGCGACCGGAGCCTTGGACTTGGACCTACGTCCGAACAATCCACTCGATTCGGCCTTGGGTTTGGTCGGATTGTCGAAAGCCTCGTTCAGATCGGACGGAGCCGAGATGGAGGAAGCTTCCTCGTCGGACAGTGCGCCCCAGTCTTCACCGGCGCGCTTGGCCTTACGTTTGTCGTTGAGGCGAGCGATCTGTACCGCGACCTCGAAGAGAAGCGTCAGAGCCAGCGCGAGCGCCAACATCGAGAACGGATCCGACCCTGGCGTGGCAACTGCAGCGAATACGAAGAGCCCGAAGATCAATCCTCGACGCCAGGCCTTCAAACGCTCGTACGTCAGAATGCCGGCAAAGTTCAACACGACGACGAGCAGTGGAATTTCGAAGCTGACGCCGAAGATGAGCAGCAGATTGATGATGAAGCCGAAGTACTCAGAACCACTGAGCGCGGTGATCTGGACGTTGTCACCGATGGTCAGGAGGAAGTGCAAAGCCTTCGCCACGACGAGGTACGCCAGGATTGCGCCGAGAATGAAGAGAGCGGCACCTGCGGTGACGAATCCGACCGCGTAGCGACGCTCTTTGGCGTAGAGGCCCGGGGTGATGAATGCCCACAATTGGTAAAGCCACACCGGGCAGGCAAGAACGATGCCGGCGGTGAGCGCCACTTTGAATCGCAGCATGAACTGCTCGAACGGCCCGGTCGCCAGCAATCGGCACGCGTCGTCGGTGCTGAGGTTGGCGCGACTCTCGGACGGAAGCTCGCAGTACGGTCCGCGAAGCAGATCGCCCAGACTTTCGAGACCGAGTATCGAGTGTGAATACCAGAAGAAGCCGAACGCCGTGGTGATGATCACGCCGAGGAATGCGAACAACAAACGAGTCCGCAATTCGTACAGGTGGTCGACCAACGACATGGTGCCGTCTGGGTTGACCTTCCGCTTGCGGTTACGCGGGTCTAACGGAATACGCACTGTGCATCCTGGTCTTGGTCAGCAGACAACCGGGGTGAACGAATATTTCACCCCGGCTAGAACGCAGTGTGTACTAGAGCGGCTTGACTTCAGTCGGCTGCGCAACAGGTGCTGCTGCACCGTTTGCGACGACCGCGGTGTTGGCCGTCGGCAACTGTGCCGGAGCAGGCTGTGCGACCGGCGCGCTTGCGGGCGCCGCATCGTCGTTCTGCATTTCCTTGACTTCGCTCTTGAAGATGCGGAGGGAACGACCCAGACCGCGTGCTGCATCGGGAAGCTTCTTCGACCCGAACAGAATTACGACGACAACAGCGACAATCAGCCAATGCATCGGCTGCATTGCACCCATAACGACCTCCCATGATCAGATTCCTCGATGCTACCGGACACAACCGGCGCTCGGAGGTGCCAAAGCACTTACTTCAGCTACCTTTTACCTGTTTGTTTCCTGCGAACTCACTGAACGTGAAGTTTCCCGAAGTTTTACGAACCGATTACGTCATAGGCGTCGAGCGCCGCAACGGCTCGATCATGGACTTCGGAGACCAGTTCCGGCGGATGAAGGACCCGAACGCCCTCACCGAATCCCAACACCAGCCTTGCCATCCATTCAAGTGTTCCGAAACTCATCGTCGCCTCGACCGACCCGTCGTCGTTCACGTGCTCGACGTCCAACGGGTAGTAGTCGAGCATCCACACCCACTCTTTGGTGATGAACAACCGCGCTTCCGGAAGGGAACCGTCGCCGCTGAACAATTCGAGATTCGAATCCTCCTCGAGGGCCTGCGGCGGCGGGTCGGCGGGCTCGTCGAGTTGGACGGCGGCGTCGATCCGATCGAATCTGAACAACCGCACTCCCTCGGCTTGACGGCACCACGCCTGGAGGTAGCTGTAGTTGTCGACCAACACGATACGAACGGGGTCGACGATGCGCTCGGAGACCGCGTCGCGCGAGGCGGAGTAATACGTCAATCGCAGGGCGGTCTTGTCTGCGAGCGCGGCTCTGACCGTCGCTGCTATCGGGTCTTCGGCGATGTCCGGCGCCGGCGATGTGTCCCGGTCCTGACCGATGGCTCGTGCCGCGGCCGAGCCTGCTGCGTCCTCGATCTTCGCGATGGCACGCTGCGCCGAGGACGGATCGACCATGCCGGGCATTTCCACCAAGGACCGCAGGGCGATCAGCAACGCCGTCGCCTCCGTCGAGGTGAGGCGCAACGGGCGATCGATCCCGGCCGAGAACGTGACCTCGATACTTTCCTCGGAGAAGGACAGGTCGATGAGATCACCGGGACCGTAACCGGGCAGTCCGCACACCCACAGTTGATTGAGGTCGGTCATCAGTTGAGTGGTGCTGACACCGAGCTCCTCGGCGGCCTCGGCGGGACTGATGCCAGGATTTGCGATGAAGTACGGCACGAGGTTGAGCAGCCGTGCCAACCGCGACGACAGTCGATTGCTCATCAGTGGTCCCCCTGTCCATTGCCGGTGATCGGGCTCGCCGCGGCGGCGCGCAGCTTCGCGACGACCTCAGCACGCAAATCCGGTGGGTCCAGCACCAATGCGTCCAACCCGTGACCGGCGATCAACCGAGCGGTCCATTCCCAGGATCGGACGGGGATGGCCAGCACGCTGCCGTCGCGATCGGTCAACCGCCGTTCGGACGACGACGTCGCAAGCCGCCGAAGCTCATGGGCGCGGCCGTCTGCGACCCACACCGTAGCCGTCCCGGTCACGACGCCCGAACCGGTCACGCGATCGACGACCTCGCGAAGGTCGACACCTTCAGGTTTGTGAACCGAACCGGCCGGGCCGAACTCCCTGACGTCGTCACCGATCCGTGAGAGCCGGAAGGTCCTCACCGCATCACGGTCGACGTCGTGCCCGACCAGGTACCACTTGCCGTTGTGCGTGACGACGCCCCACGGTTCGACGGTGCGCTCGGTGAACGGTTCGTTCAATGCGCCGCGGTGCTGAAAATGAACTGCTCGGCCGGCGTCGACCGCTGCAAGAAGCTTGCCGAGCGCGGGCTCCGAACCGCGGGTGCGCGCGGGAATCGCGGTGACCGGGGCGGCACTGACTTCTGAGTCGACCTGGACGCCGGCCGCTCGGAGTTTGAGTAGTGCACTCTGGGCTGCCGAAATCAGTTCCGGCGACTCCCACAACTGCACCGCGACGGCGACTGCAGCAGATTCCTCGCTGGTGAGGTCCACGTCCGGAAGCTCGTAGGCATTGCGATTGATCCGATACCCCTCGACGGTCGAGAACCGTCCTGCCAGACCGGTTTCCAACGGGACACCCAGGTCACGAAGTTCGTTCTTGTCGCGCTCGAACATGCGACTGAACGCTTCGTAGTTCGCGGAATCGTTGTACCCGGCCACACTGTCACGGATTTTCTCCGCCGTGAGGAACTGTCTGGTGGACAGCAACGCGATCACCAGGTTCATCAACCGCTCGATTTTTGATGTCGCCACGCCGAAATCCTAGTGGCTATCCGATAACCGAACGCGCGCCGGACACTTTCGTGCCCGGCGCGTCGCCGCAAAACAGACCTGCTGTGTTGTAAATCGTGAAATTGGGTGACCTACATCGAAGCGATCAAACGCTCGACACGCTCGTCGACGGAGCGGAACGGGTCCTTGCACAGCACCGTTCTCTGTGCCTGATCGTTGAGCTTGAGGTGAACCCAGTCGACTGTGAAGTCCCGGCCTGCTGCCTGGGCTGCGGTGATGAAGTCGCCCCGCAATTTGGCGCGCGTGGTCTGCGGCGGATTCTCGACGGCGTCGTCGATCGTCTCGTCCTCGGTGACCCGCTTGACCAAGCCCTTGCGCTGGAGAACGTCGAAGACGCCCCGGCCGCGTTTGATGTCGTGGTAAGCCAAGTCGAGCTGCGCGATCTTGGGATCGGACAGGTCGAAACCGTGACGGTCCTGGTAGCGCTGGAACAGCTTGCGCTTGATGACCCAGTCGATCTCCGTGTCGACCTTCGCAAAATCCTGAGCTTCGACGGCATCGAGGGTGCGACCCCACAGGTCGACTACCTGCTCCACCTGCGGGTCCGGTTCGCGGTTACGCAGATGTTCGACTGCCTTGGCGTGGTATTCGCGTTGAATATCGAGGGCACTGGCCTGACGTCCACCAGCAAGGCGAACCGGCTTTTTACCGGTCACGTCGTGACTGACCTCGCGGATGGCACGAATCGGGTTGTCCAGCGCGAAATCGCGGAACGACACCCCGGCTTCGATCATCTCGAGCACCAGTGCGGCAGAACCGACCTTGAGCATCGTCGTCGTTTCGGCCATGTTCGAATCGCCGACGATCACGTGCAGGCGGCGGTACTTCTCGGCGTCCGCGTGCGGTTCGTCGCGGGTGTTGATGATCGGACGCGAGCGAGTGGTAGCCGACGAGACGCCCTCCCAGATGTGTTCCGCGCGCTGCGAGAGGCAGAACGTCGCGGCCTTCGGAGTCTGCAGTACCTTTCCGGCGCCGCAGATCAACTGGCGCGTGACGAGGAACGGCAACAAGACATCCGAAATGCGGGAGAACTCACCGGCGCGCGCGACGAGAAAGTTCTCGTGGCAGCCGTACGAGTTTCCGGCCGAGTCGGTGTTGTTCTTGAAGAGATAGATGTCGCCACCAATACCCTCCTCGGCGAGTCTCGCCTCGGCGTCGATCAGCAGTTCTTCGAGCACACGCTCACCGGCACGGTCGTGATTGACCAGCTGGATGAGGCTGTCGCACTCGGCCGTCGCGTACTCCGGGTGCGAACCCACATCCAGGTACAAGCGAGCTCCGTTACGGAGGAAGACGTTGGAGCTGCGACCCCACGACACGACACGACGGAAGAGGTAACGAGCAACCTCGTCGGGGCTCAGTCTCCTGTGCCCGTGAAAGGTGCAGGTAACGCCGAATTCCGTCTCGATACCCATGATTCGTCTCTGCACACTTCGACAGTACAACCAGAATGCGAGGTTCACCCGTGTACTTCGATCGCGTCGTAAGTCACGACTCGACAACGTCGGGCGGCAGCATAGTGTGACGGTGTGAGCCTTATTCGCCGAAAAGTTGTCCGAAGCGACGTCAAAGTCATGGAAAGCACTGGAGCACTGCGCCCTTCCGTGCTCGACCCGACCATGCGGTTTCTCTCCAGAGCCGCCGATCACGGCGTTTTGTGGATGGTTGTCGCCGCCTTGCTCGCGATGATCGGCGGGCGGCCCCGTAGGGCAGCAGCACGCGGGCTGCTCGCACTGGCCGGTTCCAGCGCGCTGGCCAACGGCATACTCAAGCCCCTCTTTCCCCGCCGACGCCCACCGGCACGCGTCTGGCTGAGCCCGAAGCGAGGCGTCGACATTCCGACGTCGTCCTCGTTCCCCTCCGGACATTCGTCTTCGGCCGCGGCATTCACCGCGGCAGTGGCCATGGAGTCCCCGGTTGCTGGAGCTGCTCTCGCACCACTGGCCGCAGCAGTGGCGTACTCACGCGTTCACAACGGAGTCCACTGGCCGTCCGACGTCTTCGCAGGCCTCGCGGTCGGCGGTGCTATCGCTGCCGGCACGCGTCGTTGGTGGGCGGTGCGCGACGAAGAACCCGCCGAACTCGGACCCGAGTGCGTGGTTCCCGCGCTCCCGCGCGGAGAAGGCTTGTTGGTCTTCACCAATCCTGGTTCAGGCTCCGAGGACGACGGGATCGTGGAATCGATTCGAGAACTACTACCTGCGGCGATCGTCTACGAGTTCGACGCGGACATCGACTTCGACATGCAGATCGATGCCAAGATCCCCGAGCTCTCGCCGAAAGCGTTGGGTGTATGCGGCGGCGACGGAACAGTGGTCACGGTCGCGACCGCGGCGACAAAGCACGAGCTACCACTTGCGGTTTTTCCCGGCGGAACATTGAACCATTTCGCCCGCGACGTCGGGGCGGTGAATGTCGAGGAGACCGCACAGGCAGTCGAGTCCGGTCAGGCGGCATTCGTCGACCACGCGGTGGTGCGCACGGATTCCGGAGTGACTGCACGGTTTCTCAACACAGCCAGCCTCGGTGGATACCCGGATGCTGTGCGCCTGAGGGAAAAATGGGAACCACGATTCGGTAAGTGGCCGGCCGCAGGAGCCGCGATGATCCGGGTTCTCGCAGCGGCGGAGCCGATGACGGTCACCATCGACGGGAAGCGGACCACCATCTGGATGCTGTTCGTCGGAAACGGGCGATACTCCCCCGCCGATCAGGTGCCGATGTCGCGTCCGGAGATGAACCGTGGACTACTCGACGTCCGCTATCTGCGCGCGGACAAGAAATTCTCGCGCTCACGTCTGCTGTTTGCGGCTGCCACAGGAACATTGGGCAGCTCGCGGGTCTACGTTCGCGAACTCGTCTCGTCGATGTCGGTTCGAGTCGCCGATTCACCGGTAGCCATCGCCACCGACGGTGAAGTGGTGGCAGACGCGCGCCGGTTCGATTTCGACACCGAACCGGGCGCGGTGGCCGTCTACCGAGTCACTCAGTAACTCCAGACCTGCAGTAACTCCCAGACCTACGGAGTATCTACGAGGGTGCGTCGCCGTTTGCCGGCGGCGCATCCTCGACTGCTGCCGGAGCTGGAAGCATCTCTTCCAAAACCGTTCCAGCGATCCGTTTGAACGCACGGCGTGGACGATTGCTGTCGAGTACGGCAACCTCGAGTGCACTCACATCGAGAGTTCGTGGTTCCGCCTCAGTGGTTCCGGCCGGTGCCGGGCCGCCCTTTTGGAGCGCCCCGACTGCAATCCGCACTGCGGATTCGAGGTCGAGGTCTCGCTGGTACGACTCGCGCATCGCCGTCACGATCGGTTCGGTCGTGCCGCCCATGACCACGAATTCCTGCTCGTCCGCGATGGATCCGTCGTACGTGATCCGGTAGAGCTGAGCCGGCGTACTGCTTCCGAAGCGACCGATCTCGGCAACACAGATCTCGACCTCGTACGGCTTGGGCTGCTCGGTGAAGATCGTTCCCAGGGTTTGTGCGTACGCATTGGCGAGAGAACGCCCGGTTACGTCCCGACGGTCGTACGAGTACCCACGCATGTCTGCGTGGACGATGCCCGCGCGGCGCAGATTCTCGAACTCGTTGTACTTGCCCACTGCCGCGAATCCGAGACGGTCGTACAGTTCGCTGACCTTGTGCAGAGCACGCGACGGGTTCTCGGCGACAAAGAGCACTCCGTCGCGGTAGGTGAGAACGACGACGCTGCGCCCGCGGGCAATTCCCTTGCGCGCCAATTCCGAACGATCGCGCATGATCTGTTCGGCTGATGCGTAGTACGGCATCGTCATAGCGCAGACTCCCCTTCCGGACTCGCGGTCGCCGTGCGAGCCGCGACGATCTCCCGGGCGATCTCGGCAGCCCTGCTGGGCGACAACTCCACAGCGCCGGCCGAGGTGATGGTGACCGCCGTCGGATAGATCCCTCGTGTCAGATCAGGACCACCGGTAGCCGAATCGTCATCTGCCGCGTCGTAGAGCGCCTCGACGGCGAACCGAAGCGCGGTGTCCTCGTCGATTCCCGGTGAATACAGCTTCTTGAGCGCCGATTTCGCGAACAGGGAGCCGGATCCGACTGCGTGATAGCCCGCGCGCTCCTCGTATCGCCCACCGACGACGTCATAGGAGACGATGCGACCGGCGGTGGACGGATCGACCGCGTCCAGGTCGTAACCCACGAGCAGTGGCACAACCGCCAAACCTTGCATCGCTGCTCCGAGATTTCCTCGAACCATCGACGAAAGTCGATTGGCCTTGCCGTCGAACGTGAGTGGGACGCCTTCGATCTTCTCGTAATGTTCGAGCTCGACCGCGAAGAGCCGGACCAGTTCGATTGCGATCCCGGCCGTACCGGCAATACCCGCAGCCGAGTAGTCGTCCGTGACGTACACCTTCTGCACGTCACGGCTGGCGATGAGATTGCCCATCGTCGCTCGGCGATCACCCGCGAGCAGAACACCACCCGCATAGCTGATCGCGACGATGGTGGTGCCGTGCGGAGCTACGTCTCCCCCGCCCATGACAACACCTCCTGTGTCGGCGAAGCGGTTCTGCGGAAGATGCTCCGGTGCATGCACCCGAAGGTATTCCGAGAATGACGACAGATTCGAGCCGAAGCTCAACCGTGTGTCCCCGTCTGTGATCCGGGGCGCGCGATCCACCGTCACTGGCCGCCCTTCTGGACGTAGGCACGGACGAAGTCCTCGGCGTTCTCTTCCAACACGTCGTCGATCTCGTCGAGCAGGTCGTCGGTTTCTGCAGCGAGCTTCTCGCGACGTTCCTGGCCGGCACTGCCGTCGCCACCAGTGGTTTCGTCGTCTTCGCCGCCACCGGCACGCTGCGTCTGTTCTTGAGCCATCGCCGTCGACCTCCTTGTGTGAAGGGAGCTCTCGCGAGCATCCTGTTCGGCCCAGCAGAGTCGGTAACTGATCCCGCTCGGACCTTCACCCTACCGAGCGGCACCGTCAGGTGTGGAGAGACGCGACGGCGAGCCGCATCGGCTGATTTCAGTGAGTGAGCTGATCAACCAGTTCCGCGGCGCTGTCCACGGAGTCGAGCAACGCTCCGACGTGCGCTTTGGTACCTCGAAGCGGCTCGAGGGTGGGGATACGGATCAACGATTCACCGCCGAGATCGAAGATGACCGAATCCCAGCTCGCGGCCGCGATATCGGCCCCGAATCGGCGTAGGCACTCGCCCCGGAAGTATGCGCGAGTGTCGGTGGGAGGGTTCGTGACCGCGTCGAGAACCTGCTGTTCGGTGACAAGCCGCTCCATGGAGCCGCGAGCAACCAGGCGGTTGTACAGGCCCTTGTCGAGTCGCACGTCGGAGTACTGCAGATCCACCAGATGCAATCGCGGCGCCGACCACGCGAGTCCCTCACGATTGCGGAACCCTTCGAGCAGACGCAGTTTGGCCGGCCAGTCGAGGATGTTCGCGCACTCCATGGGATCGCGCTCGAGGAGATCGAGAACCATCGCCCACTTGGCGACGATATCGTCCGCTCGCGGATCACGATCGGCCTCACGGTCGAGGAACTTCGAGACACGTTCGAGGTAAATGCGTTGCAGCGCAAGCCCTGTCAGTTCACGTCCGTCGGCCAGCGCAACGGTCTTGCGCAGAGTGGGGTCGTGACTGATGTGGTGGACGGCCGTGACCGGACGCGCCAGTTGCAGATCGGTGAGGTCGACACCTGCCTCGATCAGGTCGAGTACCAGCGCCGTTGTTCCAACCTTGAGGTACGTCGACATCTCCGCGAGGTTCGCGTCACCGATGATGACGTGCAGGCGGCGATACTTGTCCGCATCCGCGTGCGGTTCGTCGCGGGTGTTGATGATTCCGCGCTTGAGAGTGGTCTCGAGGCCTACTTCGACCTCGATGTAGTCGGATCGCTGCGAAAGCTGGAATCCGGCCTCGTCGCCGGACTGACCGAGACCCACACGACCGGAACCGCAGATCACCTGCCGGGACGCGAAAAACGGCGTCAATCCGGTCACTATCGAGGCGAACGGGGTCTCACGTGAGCAGAGGTAGTTCTCGTGCGTGCCGTACGAGGCACCCTTGCCGTCGACGTTGTTCTTGTACAGCTGGAGCCGAGGCGCACCCGGCACGCTGGATGCGTGCCGCGCAGCCGCTTCCATGACGCGTTCGCCGGCCTTGTCCCAGATCACGGCGTCGAGCGGGTCAGCGACCTCGGGCGCCGAATACTCCGGATGTGCGTGGTCGACGTACAACCGTGCCCCGTTGGTGAGAATCATGTTCGCGGCGCCGATCTCGTCCGCGTCGATCACCGGCGCGGGACCGCTCATTCGCCCCAGATCGAAGCCTCGGGCATCTCGCAGCGGAGATTCGACCTCGTAATCCCAGCGTGTGCGCTTGGCCCGTGGCACGCCCGCTGCGGCGGCGTAGGCAAGCACCGCCTGGGTTGAAGTGAGAATCGGATTCGCCGACGGCTCACTGGGTGAAGATATTCCGTATTCGACCTCGACACCGATGATCCGCTGCATGACACAAGAGCCTATGTGATTGCGGCGCGGCACCCACAGGCGTGGCACAGTTGGAGGAATGCACCAACCTCTCACCGCAGACCTGAATCCCGCGGACGAGGTAGTCGCCGTGTACGACCGGACGGGTAATCCGATCGGCCGAGCACCACGTTCGGTCGTCTACTCGGGTGGGCTCTGGCACGCGAGTGCGGGCGTCCTGGTTCGTACCGGGGACGGCTCCCGCATCTACGTCCATCGCCGAACCGACACGAAAGCGGTGTTCGGGGGCTATCACGACTGTCTTGCCGGAGGTGTCGTCGATCCAGGTGAGACGCCGCAGGAAACTGCGATCCGTGAAGTCGGTGAAGAACTCGGAATCTTCGGAACGGCAGACCAGCCACTCCGACTGACGGAGATCGCTCGAAAATCCTGGGACGGCGAGTGGAACAACTCTCCGTTGCGCTGTCACCTGTTTGCGTTCGAACTCAGATACGACGGGCCGATGGCACATCAGCCCAGCGAGATCGCCGAAGGTTGGTGGTGGACGCCGAAAGAACTCGGCGCCCACCTGCAGGACCCGTCGTGGCCGTTCGTTCCGGACTCACGCGCGCTGCTGGCCGACTATTGCTGGAGCTGAACACCGCTGGGACTGAACACCGCTGGGACTGAACACTGGTGGGACCTGTGATCAGCCCGGGGTGATCGCCGAGAGCCAAGCAGCGAACGCGCTGGGGTTGCGGGTCTGCGCGAGAACGCGTCCTGGGCCGGTGAAGTCGAAGACAAATCCTTCACCGGACTTCATCGACTGAATGGTGCGCCCCTGAACGGCGCGCCGCATGTTGAAATTCATGCCGAGGTCGTAGGCGACCACGTGACCGGTATCGATCGTGACCGTCTCGCCTGGCTGCAAGTCGATGACGTCGATCGCGCCGTAGACGGCCAGCACTACTTCACCGTCGCCACTTGCCCGCAGGCCGAAGCCGCCCTCACCGCCGAAGAGGTTGGACATGCCGCCCCACTTGGACTCGACCGTCACACCGTAGGAGTTGGCCAACCAGGTTCCACGGTTGAGGAAGAACGGGCGATCAGAGGTGATGGTCAGCGGGATCAGATCTCCGGGAAGCACACCAGTCACGTCGACCCAACCACCTTGCTGCGGAGCGGTATACGTCGTGACGAAAAATGATTCGCCGCTCAGCATCGACCGCTTGAGTCCCTGCAGGACGCCGCCCTGCGCCTTCGCTTCGAGTACTACGCCGGCAGAATGCGCGAGCATCGCCCCGCTCTCCACGCGCAGCGGTTCGCCGGGCGCGAGGTAGCAGCGAGCGACTGTGGACGACGGATTGTGTCGAAGATGTATCTGCACGGCGGGACTCTAAACCAGCGCGACCGACCGGTCCAATCGCAACGAAGTCAACGGCAGCGACGCAGAGATCGGGCCGACAACTCTCGCGGAGTGGCCGGCCCGATCGATGTTCGTTTCGTTACAGGTACTGGCCCGTGTTCGACTCCGTGTCGATCGCGCGGCTCGCACTGGCGTTCTTGCCCGTGACGAGAGTGCGGATGTAGACGATCCGCTCACCCTTCTTGCCCGAAATACGTGCCCAGTCATCAGGATTGGTGGTGTTGGGCAGATCCTCGTTCTCGGCGAACTCGTCGACGATGGAATCGAAGAGGTGCTGCACACGCAAGCCCGGAGCACCGGTGTCGAGTACCGACTTGATCGCGTACTTCTTGGCGCGGTCGACGATGTTCTGGATCATCGCACCCGAGTTGAAGTCCTTGAAGAACAGAACTTCCTTGTCGCCGTTGGCGTAGGTGACCTCGAGAAAACGATTCTCTTCGCTCTCCGCGTACATGCGATCGACGACGCGAACGATCATCGCCTTCAAGCATGCAGTGCGATCGCCACCGAACTCGGCGAGGTCGTCCGCATTGATCGGCAGACCGTCCACCAGGTACTTCGAGAAGATGTCCTGAGCGGATTCCGCGTCGGGGCGCTCGATCTTGATCTTCACATCCAGTCGGCCGGGACGCAGGATGGCCGGGTCGATCATGTCCTCACGGTTGGACGCGCCGATGACGATGACGTTCTCGAGCCCTTCCACGCCGTCGATCTCGCTGAGCAGCTGCGGAACAACCGTTGTCTCGACGTCGGAGGAGACTCCCGAACCACGGGTACGGAAGATCGAGTCCATCTCGTCGAAGAAGACGATCACCGGAGTGCCCTCGGACGCCTTCTCACGAGCACGCTGGAAGATCATCCGAATGTGACGCTCGGTTTCGCCGACGAACTTGTTCAGAAGTTCCGGGCCCTTGATGTTCAGGAAGTAGGACTTGGCGTCCTTGCTGTCCTGACCGCGGGCTTCTGCGATCTTCTTGGCCAACGAGTTGGCGACGGCCTTGGCGATGAGCGTCTTGCCGCAACCAGGCGGACCGTAGAGCAGTACACCCTTCGGCGGCCTCAGCGAGTACTCGTGGAACAGATCCTTGTGGAGGAACGGGAGTTCGACGGCATCACGGATCTGCTCGATCTGACGCCCGAGACCACCGATGTCGTCGTAGTGAACGTCCGGAACTTCCTCGAGAACCAGATCTTCGACCTCGGCCTTCGGGATGCGCTCGAAGGCGTACCCGGCCTTGGTGTCGACGAGCAACGAGTCGCCCGGACGCAGTTTCCTGGTCGGAGAATCGGCGTCGTACGCGATGATATCGGCTTCGGGGTCGGCGAAGACGGCTGCCAACGGCGCTGCGAGCCAGACGATGCGCTCTTCGTCGGCATGACCGACCACCAGTGCGCGCAAGCCGTCGTCGAGTACCTCACGGAGCGTGCTGATCTCACCGACCTGCTCGTAGGTGCCGGCCTCGACGATGGTGAGTGCCTCGTTGAGGCGAACCGTCTGCCCGAGGGCGAGGGTGTCCGTGTCGATGTTCGGTGAGCACGTCAACCGCATCTTGCGACCCGACGTGAACACGTCGACGGTCTTGTCCTCGTGTACCGAGAGAAGGACTCCGTAACCGCTCGGCGGTTGACCGAGTCTGTCGACTTCTTCACGAAGCGCGATGAGCTGCTGACGGGCCTCTTTGAGGGTGTCCATCAACTTGCTGTTTCGGATGGACAACGAGTCCACCTTCGACTCCAGCTCACGCACCTGCTCCGGCGATTGTGCAAGTTGTCGGCGCAGTACTTGTGCTTCCACTCGTAGCGCGTGGAGTTCTTCTGCTGCCGCAACCGAATCCGGGTTCTCTGTCGAGCTCATGTGCGTCTCCTCCCAGTGCGATCCATCAACGCTACCGGCATAAGGCCCCAACTGTCGCCAGACACGGTGCGCGAGTGCGAATTCACACCTGCGCGCGGACCGTGCCGACTGGTCTCGAGCCAGAATTTGGTCATGTTAGCCTTGCCTACAAGATGGAGACAGCGCCTGTCTCTCTTTACAACGAAAGGTAACGCTGTGATCATCCGCAAGACTCTCATCAGCGCTTGTGCTGTCGCTGCCGTCCTGACCATGGGTGCATGCAGCTCGGACGACAACAAGGATTCGACGGCTGCAAGTTCGACTTCCGCCGCCGCCTCGAGCACCACAGCCAAGGCCTCGGCTTCCGCCACGACGTCAGCTGCCGCTGCCGCAGCGGCTCCGACGGCCGAGGAGCTCAACGCTTCGCTCGTCGCTCTCATCGATCCGGCCAAGCCGATCGAGGAGAAGACCGCTCTGGTGGTCGACGGAACCAAGCGTCAGGCCAACATCGAGACGATGAGTGCTGCGCTGGGCGGTAACCCGGCCTACGCGATCACGTTCAACGTGGACAACGTCAAGGTCGACGGTCAGACCGCAACCGCAGACGTCGCCGTCGTCAGCCCGCACGGCGCCGCCCCGGCCACCCCGTGGACCTGGGAGCTCGAAGACGGCTCCTGGAAGCTGTCCGACACCTCGGCATGCGTGCTCCTGGAAATGGGCCGCGCTTCCTGCACCGCATAACTTCCAGCTACGACAAGAGCGGCGATCCGGATACCGGATCGCCGCTCTTGTTGTTTTCGTGTGACTACTTGGCCGCGGTGTTCGAGCCCTTGCCCGCACGCCGCTGCGGCTTCGGGGTGACAGTTCCTTCGGCGAGACGACGAGCGCTCACGAGGAACGCGGTGTGGCCTTGCATCCGATGTTCGGGGCGCACCGCCAATCCGACGACGTGCCAACCGCGCACGATCGATTCCCACGAGCGGGGCTCGGTCCAGCATTCCTGCTCCCGCATCGCCTCGACGACCTTCGAGAGCTGAGTAACGGTCGCGACGTAGACGATCAACACGCCGCCCGGCACGAGTGCCTGCGAGACGGCGGGCAGGACGTCCCACGGGGCCAGCATGTCGAGTACGACGCGATCGACCTTGCCTCCGTGCGCTTCCGGATCGAACTCGGCGAGATCGGCGATGGTCAGTTCCCAGTTCGGCGGACGTTCCCCGAAGAAGGTCTCGACGTTGCGAACCGCATGTTCGGCATGATCGTCGCGGACCTCGTAGGAGATGACCTTGCCCTCGGGTCCGACGGCACGCAGCAGCGAACATGTCAGTGCGCCGGAGCCGGCTCCGGCCTCGAGCACGCGTGCCCCTGGGAACACGTCGCCTTCGTGGACGATCTGAGCTGCGTCCTTCGGGTAGATGACCTGGGCACCGCGCGGCATGGACAGCACGTAGTCCACCAGCAGGGGGCGCAATGCGAGATAGGGCGTGCCGTTGACCGACTTGACGACGCTGCCCTCGTCGGCACCGATCAGATCGTTGTGAACGATTCCGCCCTTGTGGGTGTGGTATTCGCGGTTCGCCTCGAGAACGATCGTGTAGTGGCGTCCCTTGCCGTCGGTCAGCTGTACTCGGTCGCCGACGCGGAACGGACCTGACGGCCGCTTGCCCGGCGCAGTGAGATCAGCTTCTGGAAGCTCTTGTTCGGGAATCTCGGCGACAGCGGACTGCACAACCTCATCCACTTCGGTCGTGCCTTCTTCTGGTTGCAGCTCGTTCGCCATGCGCAGATGATCCCTGTTCGCTTGTTTCCGGTGTCCTCGCCACCGGCTCCGACGGAGTTGTCGGACCAACCGCATAGCCTGCCAGGTGTGAGCTCTGTCGAATTGCCAACCCCCACTCCAACGGGTGCAACATCACACGAGCGCCCGCGTAGTCGGCCGGCGCTCTCTCCGTCTCGGGCGGGTGACTACAAACAATGCCCCCTGCTCTATCGCTTCCGAGCAGTCGACAGAATTCCGGAAACGCCAACCAGAGCCCAGGTCAGAGGCACCGTCGTACACGCGGCACTGGAAGCACTGTTTGCACTCCCGACCGGTCACCGGGTTCCCGATCGCGCAGCCGAACTCGTCCGTCCCGCGTGGGAACGTGTCAGTGCCGAGTCTCCCGAGGCCGCTGACCTTGTTCCGGAGGGCGAGCTGGATTCGTTCCTCGACGAAGTCGGCAAGCTCGTCGCGACGTACTACACGCTCGAAGATCCCACTCGATTCGATGCCGAGGCGTGCGAGGTCTACGTCGAGACCGAATTGGAGAACGGCGTTCGACTCCGCGGCTTCGTCGACCGGATAGACGTTGCACCGACGGGTGAGGTGCGGGTGGTCGACTACAAGACCGGAAAAGCGCCTCGCGAGTTCACCGAATCCAAGGCGCTCTTCCAGATGAAGTTCTACGCGCTCGTACTGCTGCGCACTCGCGGAATCGTTCCCGCACAACTGCGCCTGATCTATCTGGCCTCCGGCTCGATTCTCACGTACGCCCCGGATCACGACGAGCTCATCCGATTCGAGCGAACCCTCTCCGCCATCTGGAAAGCGATCCTCGCAGCAGGTGCGACCGGAGACTTCAGACCCAAGCCTGGCAAACTGTGCGACTGGTGCGATCACAAGTCACTGTGCCCCTCGTTCGGCGGAACACCTCCGCCGTATCCAGGTTGGCCGGACCTGCTGAGCACCGAACCTGTTGCCGCAAAGGAGAATTCATAACATGACGGACAGTTCGTACTACCGCTACCTCGGAACGACGGAGGAAGGGCACGAGCGGTTCGCGAGCACGCAGGCAACTGTCAGCATCTGGGGCCCGACACTGCAGCACGGCGCTCCCCCGTCGGCGCTGTTGGTACGAGCCCTCGAGCGGTGCGGTGCGCGCGACGAAACCCGTCTGACGCGCGTCGTCGTCGAGATTCTCGGACCGATTCCGATTGCCGACCTCGAAGTCCGGTCCTGGATCGAACGACCCGGTCGCCGAATCGAATTGATCGTCGCCGAACTGTGGGCAACCACCGCCGACGGATCTGCACGCGCGGTTGCGCGCGGTACGGCGTGGCGGATGGAGACGGTGGATACCGGCGACGTCGTCCACGTAGTCGATCCCCCGCTCGAACCCCGCGACAGCGGCACCCCGGGCGTTCTCGAGGGTCTGTGGAGCGTCGGCTATCTCAAGACCCTCGACTGGTCCTGGATTGCTCCGATCGGGTGCGTGGGAACCGGCAAGGTATGGGCGCGCCCCAAGCCAGAGCTGGTCGAGGGTGAGAAGATGTCTGCTCTCGAGCGTTTGTTCGCGGTGGCCGACATCTCAAACGGGGTCGGCGCCAAGCTCGACCCGGAGCACTGGACGTTTCTCAACACAGATCTCACGGTGCATATCTTCCGTGTGCCCGAGGGAGAGTGGGTCGGTGTCGCCGCCGAAACCACAACGGGTCCGGACGGCGTCGGCATGTGTGCGGGCGTGCTCTACGACGAGCAGGGTGCCGTGGGCCGTATCGCCCAGACTTTGCAGATTCGCGCCCGTTCCTGATTTCCAGGAACGGGCGCGAATGCGCGTAAATCTATTCAGGCAGTGATCAGAAAGCGCGTACCGAGCGGATGTTCGACGCGAGGATGGCCTTGGCACCGAGTTCGGCCAAGGCATCCATCACCTGGTTGTGTCCCTTGATCGGGACCATCGCGCGAACCGCGACCCAGTCGGGATCGGCCAACGGTGAGAGGGTCGGCGATTCCATACCGGGAGTCATCTTGATGGCGTCGTCGAGGATGGTGCGCGGGCAGTCGTAGTCGATCATCAGATTCTGCTGCGCGAAGACAATTCCGCGTACGCGTTCGATGAGCTGGTTGCGGGCGGGATCGTCCTGCGGAGCGCCGGTGCGCTCGATCAGGACACCTTCGGAATCGCAGAGCGATTCACCGAAAGCCACGAGGTTGTGTTGGCGGAGAGTACGACCCGATCCGACCACGTCGGCGATCGCGTCGGCGACGCCGAGCTGAATCGAGATTTCCACTGCTCCGTCGAGACGGATGACGGTGGCGTCGAGTCCGCGATCTGTGAGGTCCTTACGGACCAGGTTCGGGTACGACGTTGCAATGCGCAGGCCGGACAGATCCTCGACGGCCCAGTCCTTGCCGGCCGGTGCTGCGTAACGGAACGACGAACGGCCGAAGCCCAGTGACAGACGCTCGGATACGGGAGCACCCGAGTCGCCGGCGAGATCACGACCGGTGATGCCGAGATCCAGCTCACCGGAGCCGACGTAGATCGCAATGTCCTTGGGGCGCAAGAAGAAGAACTCGACCTGATTGGCCGGATCCAGGACCGTCAGATCACGGGAATCGGTGCGTCGACGGTAGCCGGCCTCGCTGAGAATCTCGGCGGCGGACTCGGACAGTGAGCCTTTGTTGGGAACTGCTACGCGCAGCATGGTGGATGTCCTTTCGGAAGGTGTGGGTGACGTGAGACGACATGAATCGGAAGCCCTGGACGAGCGAGACGGAGTACACCTCGCTGGTCAGCTCCGATCACAGATGTCGGTACACGTCCTCGAGGGTCAGTCCGCGACCGACCATCAACACCTGCGTCCAGTACAGCAGCTGGGAAATTTCCTCGGCGAGCTGCTCATCGCTCTGGTATTCCGCAGCGATCCACACTTCACCGGCTTCCTCGATGACCTTTTTGCCCTGAGCATGCACACCGGCGTCGAGGGCGGCGACAGTGCCGGACCCCTCGGGGCGAGTAGCAGCGCGCTCGGTCAATTCGGCGAACAAGGATTCGAAGGTCTTCACGGGTAGCTATTCTTTCACGAGGACGGAAGCGGTTTTCACACGCCCACGAACAGCGGTGTTCACAAGCCTGCGTCGAGGCTGCGCGAACTCACGAACCTGCGGGTCTGCCCGGTGATCGGATCCGGGTACTCCAACGCTCGCGCCAACAATCGCAACGGAGTCGAGAAGTCACCGGGCACTGCGGGCAGATACTCCGGATAGTAGTTGTCACCGACGATCGGGACGCCCAGCGAGTTGAGGTGCAGCCGAAGCTGATGGGTCCGGCCGGTCCGTGGGAGCAACCTGTATCGCCCGAGCGTCCGGCCAGCCGAGTCGGTGATCACCTCGATCAGTTCGATCGAGGTCTCACTGTTCGGCTCGCCCGCGATTTCGGTAGCCGTCATCTCGCCGTGAACTTTGTTGATGCGGCTGCGCACCGTGCGAGGGAAAGTCAGTTCCGGATCGAAGCCCGCAATCGCCTCGTACTCCTTGACGATCCGCTGCTCGGCAAAAAGTTCCTGGTACGGCCGTCGTAGGTCCGGTGTCACGGTGAACACGATGACACCCGCCGTCATCCGGTCGAGGCGGTGAACTGGCGCAAGATCCGGAAGGTCCAGGTCACGACGCAGGCGCACGACTGCGCTTTCGACGATGTGCGCTCCCCGTGGAATGGTCGCCAGGAAGTGCGGTTTGTCGATCACGAGAATCGAGTCGTCGCGGTACAAGATCTCGATCTCGTGCGGAACCGGAATCTCGGGGGCCGGCTCGCGGTAGAAGTACACGAACCGGGTCGGCTGATAGGGCGTTCGGCTCGTGATCTTCCGCCCGTGCTCGTCGACGACGTCCCCGGCGCTGACGAGGTCCGCCCACAGGTCCCGCTCCCCGGGATGCTCGCCGACCAGGTGCTCGAGGACGGTCCGCGCCGACGACTCCGCCGGCATCCGCAGCCGGTCAGGTCCGAGACCATTTCGGATCGGCAACGGAGCCTTGGGCACAGCTCAGTCCTGCTCGAGGTCTGGTGAACAACTCTCGCAGAGCAATTCGAGGGTTCGGCCGTCGCCGTCGATCCGGTTGCGGTACCGCGGGGTCGGAGTACCACAATCGACACACACGCCGAGTGTCTTGGCTTCGGATGAGAACTCGATGTTCATCCGCTTGTCGAACACGTACAGGGAACCGTCCCAGAGGCCGCGGTCGCCGAAAGTCTCGCCGTAACGGACGATTCCGCCGTCCAACTGATAGACCTCGTCGAAGCCACGTGAGCGCATCAGCGAAGACAACACCTCACAGCGCACTCCGCCGGTGCAGTACGTGACCACGGCTTTGCCCTTGAGATGGTCGTATTTGCCACTGTCGAGTTCGTTGACGAAATCCCGAGTGGTGGCGACGTCCGGAACTATCGCATCTCGGAAACGGCCGATCTCGGCTTCGAAGGCATTGCGCCCGTCGAAGAACACGACGTCGTCACCGCGAGTGTCGACGAGTTCGTGTAGTTCCTTGGGCACCAGGTGAACTCCTCCGCCGACCACACCGTTCTCGTCGACTTTCAGCTCGTCGGGGGCACCGAACGTCACGATCTCCGAGCGTGCCTTGACACTCAGACGAGGGAAATCGTTCCCGAGGCCGTCCGACCACTTGATGTCAGCGGTACGGAAGGGTTCGTAACCACGCGTACCACGGACATATCGCTTGACATCCTCGATGTCTCCGCCGACCGTCGCGTTGATCCCGTGCGGCGAGACGATGATCCGGCCCGTCAGGTTGTTGGACTCGGCCAGGCTGTGCTGCCACAGCTTGATCGCTTCCGGGTCCGCCAACGGCGTGAACTGGTAGAAGAGAACAATTTTCGGAATAGCCACAGCAAATCCAGCCTAACGTGCCGCGCTCGAGTGAACGTCGTGAAGATCGTGAATGGACAAGTCCAACAGGGACTCTCGAAACACGCGTCCAGGGCCGGCGGGGACGTCGACCTCACACGGAACGACGAGCACCGCGCAACCCGCAGCGCTGGCCGACGCCGTGCCGGTCGGCGAGTCCTCGATCGCGAGGCACTGCGCCGGCTCGAGTCCGAGCAGATGCGCGCCGCGCAGGTACGGATCCGCTGCCGGTTTCCCGTTGGGGACCTCGTCGCCACACACCGAATGGTCGAAGAACTCACGGCCGAGCATGCCGAGTGCCCGATCGACCAGAACTCGCTCGGTGTTGGTGACCAGTGCAGAACGCAAACCACCGTCACGCACGGTCGACAGTGCGTCGCGAGCACCCGGCCGCCAGGTCACGCCGTCCTCGAACAGATCGCCGACGCGGGTGTACATCCAGTCCTTCGCCTCGGCGATGGCATCGGGATGCTTCTCCAGGCCGAGAGCGTCGAACACCGTCGCAAGGGCGAAGGGGCTCGACGCACCGATGACGGCAACGCGTGTCGCTTCCGTCATCGGTCCGCCCAGGCGTAGGGACAGCTCACGAAGCGCGATGTCCCACAGCTTCTCCGAATCGAGCAGGGTGCCGTCCATGTCCCACAGGACACCACCGAGCGTTGATTCGGATACTTCGGTCAACAACTCAGACATTGAAATACTTTGCTTCCGGGTGGTGCAGGACAAAAGCGTCCGTGGACTGCTCGGGATGCAGCTGCAGCTCCTCGGACAATTCGACGCCGATTCGTTCGGGTTCGAGCAACGCAACCAACTTGGCTCGATCCTCGAGATCCGGGCACGCGCCGTATCCGAACGAATAACGAGCGCCGCGGTACTCGAGATCGAAGTAACCGGCAACCTCGGTGGGATCCTTCTCCGCGACGGTGTGACCCTCGGGAAGCACTAGCTCTTCACGGACGCGTCGATGCCAGTACTCGGCCAGAGACTCCGTGAGCTGGACACCGATTCCGTGAACCTCGAGGTAATCGCGGTACGAGTTCGATGCGAACAACTCGTTGGCGAAGTCCGCGATCGGCTGACCCATCGTCACCAACTGGAACGGAAGAACGTCGACCTGCCCGGTGGCCTCGGCGTCCTTGCGCGAGCGAACGAAGTCCGCGATGCACAGGAAGCGGTCGCGGTGCTGGCGCGGGTAGGTGAACCGGAACCTTTCGGGTGCATCCGGTTTCGGCTCGGTGAGCACGATGACGTCGTCGCCCTCCGAGATCGCCGGGAAGTACCCGTACACGACCGCGGCATGCGCGAGGATGCCCTCGGACGTCAACCGATCGAGCCAGTACCGAAGTCGCGGACGGCCTTCCGACTCGACCAATTCCTCGTACGTCGGACCGTCGCCCTTGCGCTGACCGCGAAGGCCCCACTGGCCGAGGAAAAGAGCGCGCTCGTCGAGCAGCCCCGAGTACTCGGACAGCGAGATTCCCTTGACGATGCGCGAGCCCCAGAAGGGAGGTGTCGGCACCGCGATGTCGGTTGCGACATCGGAACGCTCCGGCAGGACCACGGGAACCGCTGCAGCCTTACGCTTTTCGGCGATGCGCTTGGAACGCTCGTGACGTGCCTTACGCTCGGCAGCCTTCTCGCGAGCAGCGATGGCCTCCGGGCTGTCCGGCGCCGGGCCGCCACCACGCTTGGTCGTCATGATCTGGTCCATCAAGTTCAGACCCTCGAAGGCGTCGCGGGCATAGCTGACGTCGCCCTCGTACACCTCCTGCAGGTCGTTCTCGACGTAGGAGCGCGTGAGCGCCGCACCACCGAGCAGCACCGGGAACTTCTCGGCGACTCCACGTGCGTTGAGTTCCTGGAGGTTTTCCTTCATCACGACAGTGGACTTCACGAGCAGTCCGGACATGCCGATCACGTCGGCTTTCTTGTCCAACGCGACGTCGAGGATGGTCGCGATCGGCTGCTTGATACCGATGTTGACGACCTCGTAGCCGTTGTTGCTCAAGATGATGTCGACCAGGTTCTTGCCGATGTCGTGAACGTCGCCCTTGACGGTCGCGATCACGATGCGACCCTTGCCGTCCTCGTCGCTCGCTTCCATGTGCGGTTCGAGGAATGCCACGGCAGCCTTCATGACCTCGGCCGACTGCAACACGAACGGCAACTGCATCTGTCCGGAGCCGAACAGCTCGCCGACGGTCTTCATGCCCGAGAGCAAGGTCTCGTTGATGATGGCCAGCGGAGGCTTGATCGTCATCGCCTCGGTGAGGTCGTCGTCGAGGCCGTTGCGCTCACCGTCGACGATGCGGCGTTCGAGCCGGTCGAACAACGGAAGTCCCGCCAGTTCCTGCGCACGAGACTCACGCGCCGACGCTGCCGAAACGCCCTCGAACAGAGCCATCAGCTTCTGCAGCGGGTCGTACCCCTCGCTACGACGGTCGTAGACGAGGTCGAGTGCAGTTTCACGCTGCTCGTCCGGAATTCGGGCCATCGGCAGAATCTTGGACGCATGAACGATCGCCGTGTCCAGACCTGCCTCGGTGCACTCGTGCAGGAACACCGAGTTGAGGACCTGACGAGCTGCCGGGTTCAAACCGAACGAGATGTTCGAGATACCCAGGGTGAAGTGGAGTTCCGGGTACGCAGCCTTGAGCTGACGGATCGCTTCGATGGTCTCGATGCCGTCGCGTCGTACCTCTTCCTGACCGGTCGAGATGGGGAAGGTCAAGGCGTCGACGATGATGTCGGACTCGGCGAGTCCCCAGTTTCCCTTGATGTCCTCGATCAGACGCTTGGCGATGGCGACCTTCGTCTCGGCGGTGCGAGCCTGGCCCTCTTCGTCGATGGTCAGGGCGACGACCGCCGCGCCGTGCTCCTTGACCAGAGTCATGATCTTGTGGAAACGCGATTCGGGGCCGGCGCCGTCTTCGTAGTTGACGGAGTTGACGGCGCAGCGGCCACCGAGGTGCTCGAGGCCGGCTTGCAGCACGGCAGGCTCGGTGGAGTCGAGCATGATCGGCAGCGTCGAGGACGTCGCCAGGCGGCTGGCAAGTTCCGACATGTCGGCGGCACCGTCGCGGCCCACGTAGTCGACGTTGAGGTCGAGCATGTGTGCGCCGTCGCGGGTCTGGTCCTTGGCGATGTCCAGGCACTTCTGGTAGTCCGCGGAGAGCATCGCCTCGCGGAAAGCCTTGGAGCCGTTGGAGTTCGTGCGTTCGCCGATCATCAGGATGCTGGCGTCCTGCTCGAACGGCACCGCCGAGTACAGCGAAGAGGTGCTCGGCTCGTGGATCGGCGTGCGCTGGGCCTTCTCGACCTGACGAACCGCGTCGGCGACCGCGCTGATGTGCTCGGGCGTCGTACCGCAGCAGCCACCGACGAGGCCGAGTCCGAACTCGGAGACGAAACCACTGAGGGCTTCGGCCAATTCGTCGGCAGTCAGCGGATACTCGGCACCCTTGGGGCCGAGCTGCGGCAGGCCGGCATTGGGCATGACCGACACCGGCAGCGTGGAGTACTTGGACAGATGACGGAGATGTTCACTCATCTCGGCCGGCCCGGTGGCACAGTTCAGACCGATCATGTCGATACCGAGTGGCTCGAGTGCCGTCAGCGCCGCACCGATCTCACTGCCCAGGAGCATCGTTCCGGTTGTCTCGACCGTCACGTGCGTGATGATCGGCAACCGCAGTCCGAGTTGCTCCATCGCACGCTGGCTGCCGAGGATTGCAGCTTTCACCTGAAGCAGGTCCTGGCAGGTTTCGACGAGGATGGCGTCGGCGCCACCGTCGATCATGCCGAGCGCAGCTTCGGTGTACGCGTCACGCAGGACTGCGTACGGTGCGTGTCCCAGGCTGGGGAGCTTGGTTCCCGGTCCCATCGAGCCGAGTACGAATCGGGCCATGCCGTCGCGGCCTGGTCCCATCTCGTCCGCTACTTCACGGGCGAGAGCAGTGCCTTTTTCCGCGAGTTCGCGGATCCGGTGAGAGATGTCGTAGTCGGCGAGGTTGGGCAGGTTGCAACCGAAGGTGTTGGTCTCGACGGCATCGGCACCAGCGGCGAAGTACGCACGGTGGATGTCTTTGAGCACGTCGGGACGGGTGTCGTTGAGGATCTCATTGCACCCCTCGAGGCCGAGGAAGTCGTCCAGGGTGAGGTCCGCGGCCTGCAACATGGTGCCCATCGCTCCGTCGCCGATGACAACGCGCTGTTTCAGCGCATCAAGCAGGGCAGAGTTAAATGGGGCAGACATGCCGTCCAGAGTAGTGGGCGCACCGACAAGCTCTGGCCGTAGGCTGGGTGGGTGAGTCCAAGTGAGTTCCCCGTCACTCCCGACGGCCCGGTCGATTTCGATGATTCCGCGGCCTTCGAGAGCCCTGACGGCTTTGCCGTCGACAGCAGCGACCGCCTCGAGGGCGACATCCCTGTCCTACGTGATCCCATCCTCGTTGCAGCTTTCGAGGGCTGGAACGACGCCGGTGACGCAGCCAGCGGTGCGGTCGAACATCTCGAGCTGATCTGGGATGCCCAGCCGCTCGCCGAACTCGATTCAGAGGACTACTACGACTATCAGGTCAACCGCCCCACAGTCCGGCAGGTCGACGGTGTCACTCGCGAAATCGTTTGGCCGGCAACACGTTTGTCGGTCTGTTCGCCTCCTGGCAGCGAGAGCGACATCGTCCTGCTTCGCGGGATCGAGCCCAACATGCGGTGGCGCAGTTTCTGCGAGGATCTGCTCGAGCTGATCGACCAACTGAACGTCAAGACGGTCGTCATCCTCGGCGCCCTGCTCGCCGATACTCCGCACACCCGACCGGTCCCGGTGACGGGCACGGCCTACAGCAGTGAATCCGCCGCCCGATTCAACCTGGAACAGACGCGGTACGAAGGCCCGACGGGCATCACCGGGGTTCTTCAGGACGAGTGCGTTCGTGCTGGTGTACCCGCTATTTCGTTCTGGGCGGCGGTTCCGCACTACGTCTCGCAGCCACCCAACCCGAAGGCCACAGTGGCCCTCCTTCAACGAGTCGAGGATGTTCTCGACATCGAGGTCCCACTCGGGGAGCTCCCGGCTCAGTCGGAGGATTGGGAGGAAGCGGTCAACGAAATGACCGCGGACGACGAGGAAATCGGCGAATACGTGCGCACCCTGGAAGAACGGGGAGACGCCGAAACCGACATCAGCGAAGCAATCTCCAAGATCGACGGCGATGCCATCGCCGCGGAATTCGAGCGCTACCTCAGACGGCGAGGCCCCGGCAGCTTCGGACTGTGAGCAAGAACACTCCAGAAGAAGGTGGAAGTACGCAGCGCCCACTGCGCCTCCGGCTTCAACTGATCGCGCTGTACGCCGGCGGGTTCCTCGGCCCGTTCGGCGGCGGCGTGGTTGCTTCGATCCTTCCCGAGATCGGTGACGATCTAGGGGTCGGTCCGTCGGCGGCCGCCTCTTCCCTCACCGCGTACCTGCTCCCCTTCGCCGCTCTGATGTTGGTGTCCGGGACGCTCGGGACGCGGTGGGGCAAGGTTCGGACGGTGCGCATCGCATACGGCGTCTACGTCCTCGCGTCGTTGGCATGCTTCCTCGCCCCGACACTCGAGATCTTCCTTGCCGCCCGGGTACTGCAGGGCTCCGCGAACGCATTCACCACGCCGCTACTGCTTGCCTCGTTGGCGGCCGCAACACCGCAGGCACGGCTGGGTCGAGCCCTCGGAGCCTTCGGCGCTTTCCAGGCCGCAGGGCAGTCGTCGGCTCCGTTGATCGGCGGACTGGCGGCCGAATTCGACTGGCGTCTGGCCTTTCTCGTCATCGCAGTGGTCGCGGGCATTCTGGGAGCCGTCGGACTTCCGAAGTCCAAAGCACCGGCAGCGACCACTCCCGCCCGTCTCCGCGATGCATTACGCCCCGAAGTGCTCCGCATCGGTATCGCTGCATTGCTCGGCTGGGGCGCCCTCGGTGGACTGAGCTTCCTGCTCGCCTTCCGCTTCGAAGACGAGTTCGGGCTGTCCCCCACCGTCCGCGGCCTACTGCTCACCGTCTTCGGCGTGGCCGGCATCCTCTCGGCCCGGCGCATCGGAATCCTCATCGATCGCATCGGCGCACGCTCCTCCGTGATGATCGGCGCCCTGGGCGGAGCAGTTCTGGTCTCCGTAGTCGGCCTTGCCGGCTTGGTGCCGGTGATCGCGATCGCATGGTTTGTCGCAGGCGTCGCGAGCCAGTTCGTGCTGGTCGGCGTCAACGCGGCGGTCCTCGGATCCGCGGGGCCGAACCGTGGCGGCGCCGTGTCCGTCGTCCAAGCGATGCGCTTCGGCGGCGCCGCTCTTGCTCCCCTGGCCCTGACACCGATTTACGACTCTTCGCCTGCCGCGAGCTTCCTGATCCCCGCACTACTGCTCGCCGTCGTCGCTCCCCTGATCATGCCGAAGCAACGCTGATCGGTCTCGGCAATTTCGAATTCGAAGTTGTGTAGGTAGTGAGTTTCTCGGGAAAGCGACCACCGTTGTCGTGAGGCTGTCAGGCCGAACATTATTCGGAAAATCTTGTGTTTCCGTCGTCGACAGATATTGATACCATTGGAACATGAGCGAATCTGAGTCGGAACCGGAACGGCCGATCGACATTTTTCGGCGATCGGTTGCCGTCATCGAAGAAAATTTGCCTCCTACCTGGTCTTTGTCGACGCAGCGCTCCCCCGACCTGTCCGAGGCGCCACTCCGACTCGACCTCCGCTCCCCTGACGGCTCGGTGGCCAAATTCGGCGTGTACGCCGCTCACGGTGTCCTGAGCAGCGACGTTCCCGGTATCGCCGATCGCTTCCCCACCGGTCAATCGGGCTTCGTGTGCGCAAAATATCTGTCCGAGCCGGTTCGCCGGCAGCTCGATTCCCACGCGATCTCGTACGCAGACGCCACGGGCAACGTGTCGTTGACCGCTGATCGACCCGCCGTCTGGGTGCGTGGACGCGGAGCCGACGCCGATCCGTGGCGGGGGCCCGGACGTCCTTCCGGACAGTTGACGGGCGATCCGTCAGCTCGCGTTGTGCGAGCGCTTGCCGATTTCGCGGCGCCACTGGCGATCACTGCCTTGGTGCGCCTGGCCGGTGCGTCGACGGGAGCAACCTATCGGGTGGTTCAGACACTGTCGGATCGTGAACTGGTGACCAGGCTCCCCCGCGGTGGGATCGGTGACGTCCGCTGGCCGAAGATGCTTCGTGAATGGGCGGCTGAGGCCGGGGCCAAAGCGCCGACGCCTCACGGCTTTCACGCGCCGGACGGGTTGGAAGCACTCTTCGATCAACTGCGTCAGCTCAGCGGTCACATCTACGCCGGTACCGCCTCGGTGGCCGCCGCACCCTTTGCTCGGTACGCGCCCACTCGACGTGCCCACTTCCATGCCGACAACGTCGATCAGTTCGCCGACGCTCTCGGACTACGGCGGGTGGAATCCGGCGGTGACGTGTGGATCACCGCTCCCCTCTCACCGTCTGCCTTCGACCGATTGCTCACCCGCGACGGCATCCGCATCGTCGCCCCCAGCCAAGCGTTCGCCGATCTGCTGGTCGGCCCGGACTCCGACGAGGCGGCGGCCGAGCACCTGCTCACGTGGATGATCGAGAACGAATCGCAGTGGAGACGCGCCGCATCCCCTGCTACGGATCGCCCGTAGGAAAAAGAGGGGGCGTCTCTCGCCTACCCTGTCATGGTGGAAGAAACGAGTGCGCCCGATTACGCCGCGTACGCCGACACCAATCGACTGAAGCTGTTTTCGTTCACGATCGCGGAAAAACGGGCCGAGTACCTCTGGGTACTTCGTGCCTTCGACCATGCTCGCGCCAACTACACCGTCCTGCTGCATGCCGGAGCCGTCGCGCACATCCTCGAGAAGATCGGTGGATCGGATCCGGCGGCCGATCTGTCGGCAGCAGAGGTCACTCCCCTGTTGGATCAGCTCCACGTGTGGGAGATCCTCGAGCGCAGCTACGACGGCACCCGCGCGGCCACGCTGGCCGAGTACCGCAATCGCCACTTCGTCTACCAGTTCGGTCAGGCCGGATACCAGGTCTATCGATCAGTCGAAGACGTTCTCGCCGCACGCCTGGACTCGGCGTCGCTCTCGCGTCTCGCTTTGCCGGACCTGCTCGCAGACATGTCCGAACTCGCCGAGGCCAACCGAAGCTCCGACGGCGATCTGATCTTCCGCAAGCTCAAGCGCCTCGACTCGACACTCTCCGACATGGCTGATCGCGCCGCGCACTTCTATCTGACCCTCGGGGACCTCGTACGGACCACGGAGATCACTCCGCAGGCTTTCCTCACGCACAAGGACGCTCTGCTCACGCACATGCGGGAGTTCAGCTCCGATCTGGCGCGCTACGCCCCCAAGCTCAAGGAAGCGATCGAGCACGTCGAATCCACCGGGGTCGATCGCATGATCCGCCTCGCCGCCGCCAGTGACGAACGGGTGTTCGTCCCGATCACCGAACGCGAAGACGACTGGGCTGCGCGTTGGCGAGGATTGACCGCCTGGTTCGTCTCCGCGGAATCGGGGATCAGCGAGTCCGAGCGTCTACGTGAGGGCACGATGAGCGCGATCGCCGCGGTTCTGGCGCTCCTTCGCCGCGTCACGGAAACCCGTCGCGGCGGCGTCAGCCGTGAGAGCCAGCTCCGGCACCTCGCCGGCTGGTTCGCCGCCACGCCGTCCGAAGACGCAGCTCATGCTCTGTTCCAGGCAGTGTTCGACCTCGGTCGTCCACGCCATCTCTCGATGGTGCATCCGGACGCCGACATCATTTCGCACTCACGCTCGTGGTGGGAGGCACCGCCGGTCGAGATCGCGCGAACACTCGCCGAAACCGGCCGCCCGCCCTCACCCGGCTTGCCGAGCAAAGTCGCCCGCAACGACGGCAGCATCCGCCGCCTGCGCGAAGAGCAATTGGCGGCGCAACGTACGCGCAGCGCCGCGGCGCAATCACTCGCGTCGAACGGCGTCTATCAGCGTGAACTCAACGAGCAGGAGACCGAAGTTTTGCTGAGTCTGCTCAATGCAGCACTGACCGCGCGCGTTCCGGTAGTAGGACGCGTCAAGAGCTCCACCGGTAGTGAGAACGGGGTGAAGCTGACGCTCAGTCCCTCGGACGGTTCGACCACCATCAAGACCGCCCGCGGGCGTATGCACCTCGACGGCATCGAGGTCAGTGTTCGATGAGAGCTCGCGAGATCACGCCCCTTGCCCTCGACTCGTATCAACGCGCGGCGCGAGTGATCCTGTCCAACCACCTGATCACCTCGACGTACCCGGATCGAATTGCGTTGCCGCTCTTGCGCCGTTGGGCCACCGAGCTGCGTGACGACCTACTCGAACTGTTCGGCTACCGCCTCGAGGTGACGGAGACCACCGCGCGCCTGTTCACGGTGTCGGATCGACTCAACCCGTCGGCACCGGCCCGAACTGCATCCGAGCGAACCTTCGATCGCACGCGTTACGCCTATCTGGCACTGTGCCTGGCCGCGTTGGGCCGCGCCGGGAACCAGATCACGTTGTCGGAGTTGGCCGATCACGTCGCGGCCGACGCTGCACAAGTCGACGGCGTCGAACTCTCCACCGATCGTGCGTCGGACCGCGACGCCTTCGTCGACGCAGTGGGCTGGCTCGGCGTCAGAGGCGCCATCGCACTCGCCGACGGTGACGCAAACGGCTGGGCGTCCAATCCCGAAGCGGGAGAAGCGCTCTACGACATCGACCGTTCCGTCGTCGTAGCCCTGTTCCGTCCGCCGCGCGCCCTGCAGCACCTGCACTCCATCCGCGGACTCCTGGCCACGGAGACCTCGAGCGCTGCCGAGGACGACGGAATTCCTGTGGACGCGAAAGAGATCGGACGCCGAGTGCGTCGGGCGCTGGTCGAGCGGCCGGTCGTACTGGCGGGTGAACTCGATCAGCACGAATTGATCGCCTTGGCGCAGCCCAAGACCGCGTCGGAAGTCGAACTACTGACGGGGTTGGTGGCCGAGCGTCGCGCCGAGGGAATCGCGATGATCGATCCCACCGGTCGCCTCTCCGACGTCCGCTTCCCGAGCACCGGAACTATCGCCCAGGTAGCTCTACTCCTCGCCGGCGAGATTGCCGACCGCGTACTCGACGTCGACGCTCCTGAACTGCCGAAACTTCCGATCCCGCACGTGTCGGACGATCACCTGATCGAACAACTCGATGCCGCCATCCCGGAGGCCGGGATCTTCGAGGACCTCGCCGACGAGGACGACGACTTCGTGTTGCCTGCCGGCGAACCGGCCGAGCCCCCGGAACCCGTCACGTACCCGAAAATCGACGACGACTGGCTCGCCGACAAGGTCAGCGAGTTGGTGGACCAGTTCGGACGCACGTTCGCAGCGCAATGGCAGGCCGATCACAACGGGCTGCGCAAGCAGGCGCTCGGGTTGCTGCAACGTCTGCGCCTGACGCATGCGGTCGACGGCGGCGTACTGGTGTTGCCCGTCCTTGCCCGGTACCGCGACGTCGTGGTCTCCGTGCGCGAACGCGATCCTCAGATCGACTTCGCGGTGGACAACTCCGCACCGGATCCGGTCGACGAATTCGGCCCCGAACCTTCCCCCAACGGCGAACTATCAGAGGTAGAGAACGTATGAGCAACGCCCGCTTCCGACCTACTCGGGCTGGAATCATCAACCTCTGGGATTACCGAGACCAAGAGTTCTCGTTCGCCGACGGTCGACTGGTTCTGCGGGGACCCAACGGATCCGGCAAGACCAAGGCCCTCGAGGTCCTGTTCCCGTTCGTCTTCGACGGCCGCATCGAACCGCGGCGCCTCAACCCGTTCGCCGGTGAAGAGCGCACGATGAAGTCCAACCTGCTCTACCGGGGCCAGGACAGCGCGCACTCCTACGTGTGGATGGAGTTCTGCCGCGGCTCCCTCGAAGATCCCGAGTCGGTGACCGTGGGAATCGGCATGCGCGCAACACGCACCAACGACAAGGTCACCCGCTGGTACTTCGTCGCCGACGGCCGCGTCGGAGTCGACTTCTCGCTGATCGGCAACGACGATCGTCCTCTCACCAAGAAGCAGTTGGCCGAACAACTCGGCAGCGATTCCATCACCGACCGTCCCCTCGACTACCGCACAGCCATCGACGCGCGAATGTTCGGTCTCGGTGTGCAGCGCTACGACCAGCTGATCAATCTCATTCTCACGCTTCGCCGCCCCCAGCTCGCGAAGAACCTCGACCCGAAGGGCCTTTCGCAGGCACTCACCGACGGTCTCCGTCCACTCGACGATCAGTTGGTCCTCGAAGCTGCGCGTTCGTTCAGCGACATGGAGGAAGTCGGCCGCGCGCTCGAGGGGCTCGCGGCCGCCGATCAGGCAGCCCAGAGTTTCATCGGGGTCTACACCAAGTACCTGCGTCAGCAGTCTCGCGGAGAGATCGAACAGGTCAGCACCCGCCTCGCAGCGGTCACCAGAGGTGTTGCCGCCATGGACGAGTGGTCGCTCGCCCAGACCCGCAGCCGTGAGGCGCGGGCAGCAGCCGAGGAGCGCTTCAACCAGGCCGAGCAGGCACTCGAGAACGCGCGCGCCAATGTCGAAGCACTGCAACGCTCGAGCGCGTACGAAGGCAAACAGCAACTCGACGACCTCGCCCAGGCCGTCGCGACGCTCAAGCTCTCGACCGAGCAGCAGGCAGACAAGTCCCGGAAAGCGCAGGCCGCACTTGCTCAACGCGGCGACGAAGCCGACAAGGCTGCATCGTCGGTCAAGCGTGCGGCCGAAGCACTCTCGCGCGCCGAGGACGAACTTCAGGCAGCAGCCGAGGACGCCGGCATCGTCTGGACTCCCCTGCCCGACGGCTCACGCAGTGACCAGATCACGGCAGCCGTCCGTGGCCATGCCGAGGAGCGTGACGGTGACGTACGCGTCGTCCGCACCGCACTGGCGACCGTCGAGAAGGCGGCGACCGAACGAACCCGGGCCGAAAACAGCTCTCGCCGTGGACAAGAGCTGCTCGAAGCGTCCAAGGCCGCGGTACTCGAGGGCGAAGCTGCCGTGGAACTCGCACGCAGTCAGTGCGCCAGCGGGCTGCGCGCGTGGTGGACCGATCACTCCTCCCTGTTTTCGGCTGTCGGCGCCGACACGTCGCTGTTCGAAGCTCTCGACGCGGCGCTCGCCGAGGTCGGCGACGAAGACGCTCCGGCGCTGTCCGCAGTTCTCGCCGAGCACACCGAGGCCGGCACCGAGACGCTGCGCGAGCGTCGACGTGAGGCCGAAGCTGAAATATCTGCATCACACGCCTCCATCGCGGCTCTCAAATCCGAGCGCAAGGCCGTCTCCGCGGAACACGACGACGCTCCGCCTGCCTTCCACGCACGCTCCGACAACCGCAATGAACTGGGTGGTGCACCGCTGTGGCAGTTGGTGCGCTTCGCCGATTCCGTCGAACCAGACGTGGCCACGGGAATCGAATCCGCACTCCAGGCGGCAAATCTGCTCGACGGCTGGGTCTGCCCGGACGAGAAGATTCCCGAGCACGTCAGCGAGCAGTTCCTGACGGCTCTGCCCGTCAAGCAGCGTCCGAAGGGACGAACGCTGGCCGACGTCCTCGAGGTCGAAGGCAATGCCGACGTACCCGACGCTCGGGTACAGGACATTCTCGCGTCGATCAGTCTTGTCGAGGCGCCAGGCGACTCCGATGCAAGCGTCGCGATCGGCGTCGACGGCCGCTTCTGGCAGGGCGTCGCGCGTGGCCGGCACGTCAAGGCCGATGCCGAGTACATCGGCACCACAGCACGGGCGCGTCGACGCGAGGCTCGGATCACCGAGATCGACGCGGCTCTGGAAGAACTTGCCGCGGCAGTCGATACGGCCAAGGCACTGGTGGCGCAGACCAACGAGCAACTGAGCCGGATCAACTCTGCGGCAAAGGAATTGCCGAAGACAGGTTCGATCCAGCGCGCACTCAAGACGGTCACCGAATCTGCCGGCGCACTCCGTACTCGCTCGGAGGCCACGGAAACGGCACAACGCGAACTCGATGCGGCGATCGCTGATCTCGCGGCGAAGGAAAAGCAACTCCGAGCGACGGCGTCGCAGCACCGGACCCCGCATATCGGCCGTGAACTCGACTCCCTCGCGGCGGCGATCCGTCATTTCGAGAAGCAGGGGGAACTGGCGCTGCGCTGCCGACGGGAGCATGCCAAGGAAGTCGAACTCGAACGCGAGTCTCGCGACCGTCTCGACGAATCACGCGCCAATGCGGAGGAATTCGCCGAGGAAGCCGCCATCGCCGAGGAGAGTCTGCTCCAGCAGGTGCAGCGTCTCGAGACGCTGCGCGACACCCTCGGTGCCAGCGCCGAGCAGATCGACCTGGACCTGGCAAAAGCCCGCGCGAAGATCGAAGAATGCAAGGTCGAACAGCGTGCGGCGCGAAAGGCGTACGACGCCGCCGTCCTCCAGATCGGCACGGCGGAGGGTGCGTACAACACTGCCGTGGAGACCTTGCGTCACACCCTGACCGAAACCCGCAGTGATGCAGAGCGACTCGCACCCTACGCGCGCCCGGACCTTCTCGAGTTGTTGGGCGTCAAGGAACATCTGAGCTGGCCGGCAAGTTCAGCGGCGTGGATGAGCCCCGATCAGTTGGTCTACCGCATCCAGAACGAAGATCGCAGCGAGGACGCAGCCCACCCGCCTGTCCTCCCCGAAGACGTCGACAAGTTGTACCGAGCGCTCGAGGCTGCGACCTCGGCAGTCCGAGTCACCGACGGCGCCCGAAAGGCAACCCGCACGGCACTGACCTCGGCGCTGCAGGACTTCGACGCGCAACTCGCAGCAGCCGGACAGGACTACCGTCTGCAGTGGGATGCACCGGATGGGCTGACCGTCGTACGAGTCCAGGACGATCAGGGCTATTCGTCGATCGGCGAGTTCGCAACGCGGATCCACGACGCTCGCGGCGATCAGGAGCAGTTGCTCACCGAATCCGAGCGTCGCATTCTCGAAGATGCCCTGTTGACCGGATTGGCTCAGCAGATCCACGAGCGCACGGTCGACGCACGCGAGTTGATCGCACAGATGGGCACCGAGATGCGTGAGCGTCGGATGTCCTCAGGCAATACCATCGGCGTTCACTGGGTGCTCGCCGACAACCTCGACGACAGCTCGCGGGCGATCTCCAAGCTGCTGGATCGAGACGCGTCGGCCCTCGGCGTCGATGAACTAGCTACTCTGCGAGCACATTTCGCGACGCAGATCCGTACCGCCCGCGCGGCGCACCCCGAACGCTCGTACCCGGAGATTCTGTCCTCGGCGCTCGACTACCGTCAATGGCGCGTGTTCTCGTTCACCCTCATCAGCGGTGAGGGCAAGGAAGACCGTCTTACCGTCGCGCGGCACAGCGCGCTGTCCGGTGGCGAGCAGTCCGTCTCGCTGCACCTTCCTTTGTTCGCCGCGGCGCACGTCATGTTGGACTCGGCCGACCCGCACGCCCCGCGTCTGCTGGCACTCGACGAGGCCTTCGCCGGTGTCGACGACAACGGTCGCAGCGAGCTTCTCGGCTTGAGCGTTCAGTTCGACCTGGACCTCTTCATGACCGGCTACGACCTGTGGATCACGTACGCAGACGTCCCCGGCTGTGCGCACTACGACCTCGCGCACTCCACGGCCGAACAGGCTGTCAGCGCCGCGCTGCTGGTCTGGTCGAACGGTGAGCTGCTCGCCGAGCACGACGGAACGGATCTGGCGAGGGCATTGGGCTCGCCGCTACGGCGCCGGGTGCCGACACCCGCCGAAGGTGCGTTGGACTACGCCTAGAAACTGCTGTGCGCCTTTATTAACCGCGGGCGGTTAATAAAGGCGCACAGCAGGGGTTCAGCGAAGCGAAATACCCAGTAGGGCGTCGACGGCATCGGCGAACTCGCCGGGTGCCTGCGTGTCGGATCCGCCGCCCTCGATGGCGCGGCGGGCCCAACCGTCGAGCGCGTCGAGCGCCTTCGGGGTGTCGAGATCGTCGGCCAGGTGCTGACGCAAACGCGCAACAGTGTCAGTGGCAGACGGCGCAGAACCGAGAGCTGCTGCCTCGCGCCACACCTTCAGGCGCGACTGAGCATCCGCGAGGACCTGATCGGTCCACGCGCGATCCTGGCGGTAGTGGCCGGACAGAAGTCCGAGACGGATTGCCGCTGGGTCCACCCCCTCGCCGCGCAGCTTGGAGACGAAGACGAGGTTTCCGCGACTCTTCGACATCTTCTCGCCGTCGAGACCGATCATGCCGGTGTGCACGTAGTGCCGCGCGAATCGGCGATCACCCGTTGCCGATTCGGCATGCGCAGCCGAGAACTCGTGGTGCGGGAAGATCAGATCGCTGCCACCGCCCTGGACGTCGAAGCCGGAGCCGATGCGGTTGAGTGCAATGGCCGCGCATTCGATGTGCCAGCCGGGGCGACCCGGTCCGAAGGGTGAGGGCCACGAGGGCTCGCCCGGACGCTCCGCACGCCAGACAAGTGCGTCGAGCGGATTGCGCTTTCCGACGCGATCGGGATCTCCACCGCGTTCGGCAAAGAACTTCTCCATCGTCGCGCGGTCGTAGCCCGACTCGTAGCCGAACTGCTCGGTCGCGTCGGCACGGAAGTAGACGTCGGGGAACTCCGCGTCGTCGACGATGTACGCGGCGCCGGACGCCACGAACTTCTCCACCAACTCGACTACTTCGTTCACCGATTCGACGGCGCCGATGTAGTCCTTCGGCGGAAGCACACGCAGCGCTTCCATGTCCTCGCGGAAGAGTGCCGTCTCACGCATGCCGAGGACGATCCAGTCCTCGCCGTCGCGATTGGCTCGCTCGAACAGCGGGTCGTCCACGTCGGTCACGTTCTGGACGTAGTGGACATCGTGTCCGGCGTCGCGCCAGATGCGGTTCACGAGGTCGAACGTGAGGTACGTGGCCGCGTGGCCGAGGTGGGTGGCGTCGTACGGGGTGATGCCGCAGACGTACATCGTCGCCTTCTCGCCCGGGGTGACGGGGCGAACCTGACGGTCGGCTGTGTCGTACAGCCGCAACGGCGGCCCCTGACCGGGAACGGACGGGAGTGCGGTATCGGACCAAGACTGCATGCTGCCGAGCCTAGTGGAGACTGCTCTGAGGCTGGGAAGGTGCTGGCTGATCCTGCTCTGGTTCGGGCGTCGACGCGAGCTTGCTCGGCCACCAGATCTTCTGACCGATGTCGTAGGTCAAGGCCGGGACCAGCAAGGATCGGACGATCAGAGCGTCGAGCAGGACACCGAACGCCACGATGAACGCGATCTGGGCGAGGAACAACAGAGGGATCACCGCCAACGCCGAGAAGGTTGCTGCCAGAACAACTCCGGCAGATGTGATCACCCCGCCGGTCACCGTGAGTCCCCGCAGAGCGCCCGCCCTGGTGCCGATCTTCAGCGCTTCCTCACGCACCCTCGTCATGAGGAAGATGTTGTAGTCGATTCCCAGAGCCACGAGGAACACGAACGCAAAGAGCGGGACCACCGGATCCGCGCCGGGGAAACCGAAGATGTGGTCGAACACCAGCGACGAAATGCCCAGTGTCGCAGCAAACGAGAGCACAACGGTGCCCATGAGAAGCAGCGGTGCGAGAAGCGAACGCAGCAAGAGCGAGAGAATCACGAACACCACGATGATCACCACGGGAATGATGAGTGTCCGGTCCCGTGTCGAGGTGGTCTTCGTGTCGAGGTCGGTCGCAGTGACGCCACCGACCAATGCGTCGGCGCCCTCCACTGAGTGAACTGCATCACGCAGTCGCACGATGGTGTCTTCGGCCTCGAGCGAGTCGGCAGCGTCAGTCAACGTCGCCTGCAGGGAGACTCGCCCGTCGACGACCAGTGGGGCTCCCCCGTTCTGCACGACGCTCACGTCGCTGACACCCTCGACGCGACTGGCTGCCGCAACGGCATCCACTTGGTCTGCATTCGCGATGACCACGGCCGGTGAACCCGAACCCGCGTCGAAGTGCTCGCCGAGAATCTCCTGGCCTGCAACCGAATCGACATCGAGCAAGAAGATGTCGGACGACGAGACACCGCTGGCTTTGAACTGCGGCATCATCATCGCGAAGATCACCAGCACCAGAGTCGACGCCACCCAGAAGCGGCGCGGATGCCTACCGATTCGAGCAGCGAGCCCGGCCCAGAACCGGTGATCGTTCGCCTCGTCGTGGTGCTCGCGGTCTGCATCGAACTTCGGCTTGGTCGGCCAGTACGCCGTCCTCCCGAACAGAACCAGGACAGCAGGTAGGAAGGTCATCGATGCGAGGAAGGACGCGGCGATACCGATGGCGGCCACCGGACCGAGTCCGCGGTTCGAGTTCAGGTCGGAGAGCAACAGGCACAGAACGCCCGCGATGACCGTTCCTGCAGACGCTGCGACAGGTTCGAGCGTCGCGCGCCACGCAGTGCGCATTGCTGCGTACTTGTCCTTCTCGATCCGCAATTCTTCCCGGTAACG
Organism: Rhodococcus sp. BH5; assembly: GCF_027583855.1. Classification (NCBI taxonomy): domain Bacteria; kingdom Bacillati; phylum Actinomycetota; class Actinomycetes; order Mycobacteriales; family Nocardiaceae; genus Rhodococcus; species Rhodococcus sp. BH5. Next base: position 74,463 of record NZ_JAJHVW010000001.1, on the reverse strand, counting down.
TGAGACCAGCAGTAGCGCGTAGTCGGTGGCGGCACCGAACACGAGGATGAACAGGATGCCCTGGCTCTGACCGTTCAGTGCGATGACGTCCGCGTCCGCGAGCAGATACACGAGCAAGCTCGACAATCCGAGTGCGAAGATCGCCGAGAAGATCACCACGAACGGCAGGATCGGGCTTCGGTAAACGATGATCAGGATCACGATCACGACGGATCCGGCTACCAACAACAGCAATCCGTCGATACCGGCGAATGCTGCCGACAGATCCGCAACCTGCCCAGCGGGGCCCGTGACCTTGACTGTCAGTCCGTCAGGGCTCGACTCCAGCGCCGCGCGCAGCGCTTTCACGCTGTCCTTGACTTCGAGGGTGCTGTCGACCGGCAGGAACATCTGGAGTGCCTGGCCGTCGGCCGACGGGATCGGCGGCGATGAGGCGTCGCCGAATCCTTCGGTACCGACAAACGAATCGACGGTCTGGGAAAGGAAGGTGGAGTCGGCGGGCTCGAGGCCACCCGGTCGTTCCGCCACGATGATGGCCGGCACGAAGCGCGTGTCCGTGAAGCTCTCTTGAAGCTTTGCCACCTCGGTCGCTTCGGCCGACGCGGGCAGGAACGACGTGTTGTCGTTCTGCTGCACCGTGCTGAGCTTTCCGGCGAACGGACCGCCGAATCCTCCGATTGCCAGCCAGCCGATCACGAGGAGAGCTGGCACAATCCATCGAAGGCGACGAACAGGACGATTTTGTACTGGTGTGCTCACTGGGTCTCCAGGGATCGGCAGCAGAGGACTTGCCGACTATTTTGTTCAGCATGCTGAGTAATTGCAAACGGAAGGCAGAAAAATGAGCAGCGACGGCCTGGACGACTGGCCCACCGGCCGGCTGTTGTCCACCGCTGCACGCCTGGTGGAGCACTCGTGGGAGAAGGTCTTGCGGTCTCAGGACATGACGCACGCGGGCCTGATCGTGCTCCACTCGATCGCCGGTGGGGCGGCGTCTCAACGCGACATCGCGAAGAACGCCCGAGTCACCGATCAGACGATGAGCCGCACGATCGACCGTCTCGAACGAGCGGGTTACGTCACTCGTGACACCGATCCGAGGGACGAGCGTCGGCGCGTGATCGCGATAACCGACGCCGGAAGACTGACGTACGAGCGACTACTGACGCTCGAGAAGGAAGATGCGGCGTTGACCGTCGGCGTCGGGGATGTCGCCGCGCTGCGCGAACAACTACTGCGATTGGTTCGCTCACCCGGATTGACGGCAACTCGCGAACAGCAGGAAACGTCTCGCGACTAGAAGGCCGGCCAGGGAATCGTTCGATGGCCGTTCGGCTCAGGCATCACAGCGGACTCGGCGAACTGCATCGCCCGCACCGCCAAGGCCACGATTTCCTCTTCGGTGATCAGTTCGGACAACTCGTCGCCGAGATCCCCGTCGAGAGTTGTCGCGAATTCGGCGACGTCGGCGATCAAAGCACCGGGTACGGGCTGCCCGGCCCACCCCCACAACACGGTCCGCAGCTTGTTCTCCGAGTGAAGACAGATTCCGTGATCAACGCCGTACACCGAGCCGTCGACGCCTTCGAGGGCGTGACCACCTTTGCGGTCGGCGTTGTTGATGAGGACGTCCAGAACGGCCATTCGCTGCAGCCGTGGATCGTCCGCATGGATCAGGGAGACTGGTTCACCCTCCGAGTCGAAGGCCTGCAGGACCTCGAACCACCCCGGCGGAACGTTGCCGGGACTGCACAGGTCCACCATCTCGAGTCCGCCAGATCCATCCGCGCGGCGATCGACGGTGTCGATCCATCGCTGCACCATGCCTGGACCGAAGGGGCCGTCCCGCAACACTGTTCGCGGAATCACTCCCCAACCCAGCGCCTCGGACACGCGGTACGACGCGACCTCACGCCCCGCCAGAGTGCCGTCCGGGAAATCCCACAGTGGGCGTTCACCCCGCACCGGCTTGTAGACCACACGGGTGGACTGCTCCCCCAGAGTCGACTCACATACCAGCGTGGCGTTGCTCGCTGTGGTGATCTGACCGATCAGAGTCAGATCACCCTCGAGCAGCACGTCCGGCACACCAGGTTCGGACACGACGTCAGACCTCGTCGTCGTCTGCGTCGTCGATCGCGAAACCGAAGGACTCGCCGCGTCGGTACCCATTGGTGCGGATGCAGACGTGCCCCTCGGGCGCCAACGGTTCACCACACAGCGGGCACGGCGCGCGTCCCGCCGCGATGACGCGTTCGGACCGCAGCGAAAACTCGCGCGCTTGCTCCGGAGTCAGGAACACACGGACTGCGTCCGGACCGTCGTCGGCGTCGTCGAGGACAACCGATTCGTCGAACTCCGTCTCGCTGACGGCAAGCAGCTCCACGACGACCGCCCCGGCATCGGCGTCCCAACCGAGCCCCATCGTGCCGACCCGGAACTCCGCGTCGAGTGGTGTGACCAGCGGGCTGAGGTCGGAGACGTCGTCGGCTTGTGGCGGAACCTCGGTTCCGAAGCGTCGATGCACCTCTTCGAGGAGTAAGCCCATGCGATCGGCGAGAACCTGAACCTGCTGCTTCTCGAGCAGCACACTCACCACCCGTGATTCGTGCACGGCCTGGAGATAGAAAGACCTGTCACCGGGTTCGCCCACCGTTCCTGCGACAAATCGGTCAGGAGTGCGAAATACGTGAATCGCGCGCGACATTGCACCTCCTCGAGTTCGAGCAGAACATCACTGAATACCCATTATCCGTCACAGCTCACGCACCGACCTCTCCGCCGGGGACGGACTCCTGCGCGGGAGCCGAACCGTTGGTCGCGGCCTTCGCTGCACCGATCGCGGCGAGCACGTCTCCGGTGTCGTTGACGCGAAGAACGAACGGCAGTGTCGCCGTGTAGCGAATCACACTGACCGAGGCGGGCTCGGCGACGATGCGCTGGAACGAATCGAGATGCATCGCAAACGCGTCGGCGAGAACCGATTTGATGACGTCACCGTGCGTGCACGCGATCCAGACGACGTCCTTGCCGTGTTCTTCGGCCAGCCGTGCGTCGTGCTCTCGGATCGCGGCAACGGCTCGCGCCTGTACCTGGGCCAGCCCTTCACCGCCGGGAAACACTGCACCGGAAGCGTGGCGCTGCACCACTTTCCAGAGCGGTTCTTCCAAGAGTTCCTTGAGCGGGCGACCCGTCCAGTCGCCGTAATCGACCTCGATGAGGCGATCCTCGACCACCGGCGTCAGACCACGGTCGACGGCAATGGGGCCGACCGTCTGCTCACACCGCAACAGCGGCGAGCGGACGATCTCCGCGATGTCCAGACCGACCAGCCGATCGACGACGCCTTCGGCCTGTTTCCGGCCGTGGTCGTCGAGTTCCACACCCGGCGTTCGACCGGCCAGGGTATGGGCAGTGTTGGACGTCGACCGCCCGTGCCGCAGTAGGACAACTGTCATTCCACAACCCTAATGGGGCGGTGGCCGCACGGACGGGTGGTCGACGTCGAAACGGGCCCTATGTCGCGGACACGACCCCTGTGGCCAGCAACGCAAGGACGACTACGCCGAGAGCGATTCTGTATCCGACGAACCAGTACATTGAGTGATCGACAACAAATCGAAGCAGCCAGGCGATCGCTGCGTAACCGACCGCGAAGGCGATGACGGTTGCCACCAGCAACTGCGGACCGCTCGCGTTCAGACCCTCACCGGCCGGCTCGAAGGCATCCGGGAGGCTGAACAAACCGGAGGCGAGAACTGCCGGAATCGCCAACAGGAACGAGTAACGGGCTGCGGCCTCACGGGTGAGTCCGAGGAAAAGGCCGGCACTGATCGTGCCACCCGAACGTGAGACACCCGGGATGAGCGCGAGCGCCTGAGCCGAACCCATGATGATGCCGTCGCGCGCTGTGAGCGATTCGATCGGGCGCGTCTTGCGTCCGTAGTACTCGGCAGCAGCGATGACGAGCGCGAACACGATCAGCATCGTGGCAATCAGCCACAGATTGCGTGCGCCGGTACGGATCTGGTCTTTGAAGAAGAACCCGAGGATGCCGACCGGGATGGTGCCGATGATGACGTACCAGCCCATCCGGTAATCGAGATCGCCCCGGTGCTCGGCATTGAACACACCTCGGAACCAGGCAGTGATGATCCTCACGATGTCGCGTGCGAAGTAGATCAGGACCGCCAACTCGGTGCCGAGCTGCGTCACCGCGGTGAACGACGCGCCGGCGTCACTGCCGAAGAATATCTCCGACACGATTCGCAAATGTCCGGAAGACGAGATGGGCAGGAACTCGGTCAAGCCCTGCACGAGGCCCAGGATCACGGCCTGGAGCCAGGTCATCGCTTCGCCCATCACTCACCGATCCCGGCTGATTCGAATGGGGTTACTGCACACAGGTTTCGTGTGTCGGGTTCACGTTTCACCGGCGCCACGCTACCGGGGCCCACGGCGCCGCGCCGCGCCCGGCACGTCCGTGTCCGAATACCCCGACTCGAGGCGAGCGCCTACTAGTCTGCACGTGGTGAGATCTCTCGGGTGCCGCACTTGCGCACACGAGTCGGGCGCGAGATGCAGGCGGTTATGAAGCACAGATCTGTCGGAACGAGCGGACTTCGGGTCTCGCGACTTGGGCTCGGCACACTGACATGGGGACGCGACACGGACGGCGACGAGGCTGCTGCGCAGCTACTCGCGTTCGCCGAGGCCGGCGGAACCCTGGTCGACACCTCGCCCGCCTACGGCGCCGGTGCGGCGCAACGAATCCTCGCCGAGTTGCTCGACGACGTCGTTCCACGTGACGAACTCATCATCAGCTCGAGCGCCGGCATCGACCCCACACCGATCGGCACCGACCGCGTCGACTGCTCGCGGCGCGGATTGCTCCGCCAGCTCGACGCGACTCTTCGTGAACTCGGAACCGACTTCCTCGACATGTGGCAGGTCGCAACCTGGGATCCGCTCACGCCCGTCGACGAGGTTGCAGCAACCCTCGACTACGCCGTCTCGAGCGGCAAGGTGCGGTACGTCGGAGTGCGCGGCTACCTCGGCTGGCAGCTCGCGACGGCCGTAGGAGCCGGTGGCGCAACAACACTCGCCGCGACGCAGGCCGAGTACTCGTTGCTCGCACGCGGCGTCGAGGAAGAATTGTTCGCAGCGGCGGCCCATCACGGCGTCGGAGTGTTCGCCGCAGTACCCCTCGCGGGCGGTGTGCTGACCGGCAAGTACCGCGACGGCATTCCCGTCGATTCCCGCGGCGCCGACGAAGCACATTCGCAGGATGTGCAGAGCTATCTGACCGATTCCTCGATCCGGGTGGTCGACGCAGTCGTTACCGCTGCCGACGGTCTGGGTACTTCCCCACTGGCGGTGGCACTGGCCTGGGCGCGCGATCGCGCCGGGGTGGCCAGCGCCGTCGTCGGCACGCGTGATCTCGCCCAGTTGACAGGAGTACTGGCAACCGAAGAATTGGAACTTCCGAAAGCGATTGCCGCGGCTCTCGACGATGTGAGCGCTTGATCTGTCTCGCTGATCGAAATACCGGAGGTATCGCGTTGGCGAGGGCAGGCTAACCTAGTAGGCAACGCTTGACTACAGCCTCAGGAGAATCAATGACCACGCTCGACGTAGACAGCCTTTCCGCAGACGCAGGCCCAGCCTTCTCCGAACGAATCAAGACCGAGACGGACGCAGCACACCGCGAGACGGAGCAGTCGCGATTCGTAGGCGCACTACTCGGCGGTGAGCTGACCACGGCTGGCTACGCCGCACTTCTGGGACAGACGTACCTCGTCTACACGAGCCTCGAAGAGGCCGGCCGCACACACGCCGACAACGAGTTGGTCGCCCCGTTCCTGTCCGAGGATCTGTTGCGCGTGGCTTCACTCGAGGCCGATCTCGAGTTCCTCGGCGGACCGAACTGGCGCGACGAACTCGTGGCACTGCCGGCAACCGAGCGCTACATCGCCCGCCTGAAGGAGGTGGCGTTCGACTGGCCTGCCGGCTTCGTCGCACATCACTACCTTCGGTACATGGGCGATCTCTCGGGCGGACAGATCATCCGCCGGATGCTCGAACGCGCCTACGGATTCGAGACCGACGGACTTCGCTTCTACATCTTCGAAGGCATCCCCAAGCCGAAGCCTTTCAAGGACGACTACCGCTCGAATCTGGATGCACTGCAGATTCCTGCCGAGGAACAGCAGCGTTTCATCGACGAGGTGAATCTGGCGTACCGCCTCAACGGCGACTTGTTCGCCGACCTCGAAGGCGACATCGAGAGCTACCTCGTCAAATGATGAAGCGCTTGGCCGCGGCGGCTCTGGTCGCAGCAGCCGGTTTCGGTCTGGTGGCTTGCGGGTCCAGCGACACTCCGACGACATCTCAGGGTGCCAGGACCGCGGTACTCGAAGATTCCAGCCCGGTTCCCGTGTCCGACAACCCGACCGCGACACTGCCCGTGACGGTGAAGAGCTTCGACGGCGTCGACGTGACCATCACCGACAACAGCCGGATTGTTGCGGCCGACCGCTACGGGACGCTCGCGACGACGACGGTGGCGCTCGGCCTCGGTGACAATCTCGTCGGCCGCGACACCGCCGCCAAGTTCCCCGCAGTCGCGGACGTGCCGGTTGTCACGGTCGGCGGCCAATCGCTCAACACCGAGGCAATTCTCGACCTCAATCCCACCGTTGTTCTCACCGACACCAGTATCGGGCCCAAGAGCGTCCAGGATCAGTTGCGCGCCGCCGGTGTTCCCGTCGTCTTCTTCGATCCGACCCGAACACTCGAGGGTGTGCCAGGACAACTCCAGGCCGTCGCCGACGCGCTCGGCGTCCCCGCCCAGGGCGCGGCGCTGGTCGATCGGACCGAATCGGAAATCGCTGGAGCTCGTGACCTGGTCCCCACCGAGGGCGATCCACTGAAAATCGCATTCCTCTACATGCGCGGATCGGCCATCACCATGATCGGCGGTGAAGGGTCCGGAGCAGATTCCTTGATCGAGGCACTCGGCGCCACCGATGCAGGAACCGCCTCGGGCATCACACAACAGTTCGTGCCCATCACCAGCGAAGCGCTCATCGCCGCAGCGCCTGACGCCCTGCTGATGATGACGGACGGATTGGCATCGATCGGCGGAATCGACGGCCTCGAAAAGGTCCCTGGCATCGCGCAGACGCCGGCTGGAAAGAACAAACGAGTAGTCGACATGGCGGACGGTGTACTGCTCAGCTTCGGGCCCAACACCGGACGCGTCATGGCGGCACTCGCCGAAGCGATCTACGAGCCCGGTGGATCGTGAGCAAAGATTCGTGAGTGCTGATTCGTGAGTACAGAGACAGGTAGTTCCGAAGCAGGTAAGACTGTGTCGGCCGAGGATTCACACGACGTCGGGGGCGCCGACAAGTCGGCGTCTGCCCCCGCGTCGCGGTCGCGGGTGAGTGCGGTTCTGGTCAGCTTGACTCTCGCCCTGGTGATCGTCGCGGTGCTGTCGGCGTGCATCGGTCAAGTTCCGACGTCGCCACTCGAGGTTTTGGGCAGCATCCTGCATCGCATCGGGCTCGACCTCGGTCCGATGCCCGCCCATCCCAGCGGTGAAGTGACTTTGTGGGAGGTTCGATTCCCCCGCGTCGTGCTCGCCATCTGTGTCGGCGCGGCGCTGGGATGTTCCGGTGCGCTCCTGCAGGGTGTGTTCTCCAATCCGCTCGCAGAACCCGGAGTGATCGGAGTGTCTGCGGGCGCGGCAGTTGGCGCGAGTGCTGTCATCGTCGTCGGGGGAACGTTCGTGGCCGGCTGGGCCGTTGCTGCGGCTGCGTTCGTCGCCGGGCTGGTCACCACCGCGGCGGTCTACCTGCTGGCTCGGCACGAAGGCCGAACGGAAGTAGTGACGTTGGTGCTGACGGGCGTCGCGATCAACGCGTTCGCCGGCGGGCTCATCGCGTTCTTCACCTTCGTCGCCAGCCCGTCCGCTCGCGATCAGATCGTGTTCTGGCAACTCGGCTCACTCAACGGCGCTTCCTGGAACGCAGTCCTGATCGTGGCGCCGATGACCGTCGTCGGGATCGCCGCGACCACGATGATCGCCCCACGTCTCGACCTGCTGGCGCTCGGTGAACACGCGGCCCGTCATCTGGGCGTCAACGTCGAACGGCTTCGCCAGTTCGCGGTACTGATCGTCGCTCTCTTGGTCTCGGCGAGTGTTGCCTTCACGGGAATCATCCTCTTCGTCGGCCTGGTCGTTCCGCACCTGATGCGCATTCTCGTCGGACCTGGCCACCGCGCGCTGATTCCGGCGAGCGCCCTCGCCGGCGCACTGGTTCTGCTTGTCGCAGATCTGGGCTCGCGGTCGCTGATCGACAACGCAGACCTGCCCCTCGGAATGCTGACCGCTCTGGTGGGCGGCCCCTTCTTCTTCTGGCTTCTCCGACGCACGCGCGCGCAACAGGGCGGGTGGGCATGAGCAGCCTCGTAAGAAACTGGCGCGAACTGTTCGGCCGCGTCACCCCCGAACCGAAGAGCCCAGCCGTCGGTGATGTCACCCTCGAGGCGCGCGACATCACAGTCGAACGCGGTGGTCGGCAGATTCTGGAAGGCGTGTCCATCGAAGTCCGGGCAGGCGAGCTAGTCGTTCTCGTCGGACCGAACGGCGCCGGTAAGTCGACTCTTCTTGCGGCGTTGGCCGGTGATCAGCCCGTCATCGCTGGGCGGGTGGACGTTGACGGCACCGACCTCACTCAGTGGTCGCCGATCGACATGGCGCGCCGACGCGCGGTGCTCCCCCAGAAACACACCATCGGATTTTCGTTCAGCGCTCGCCAGGTGGTTCGTATGGGACGTGCGCCATGGACCGGAACTCGCCGAGAAGACCGCGACGGCGCTGCTATCACCGCGGCGATGAAGACCTGCGATGTCGAGGGGTTCGCCAATCGGCCGTTCGCCGTGCTGTCCGGCGGCGAGCAAGCGCGGGTCGCGCTGGCCCGGGTACTGGCACAGGAAACGTCGACCATCCTGCTGGACGAGCCGACTGCAGCTCTCGATCTCGGACACCAGGAAGCGGTGATGTCCGTGGCGCGCGCTCGCGCTGCGGACGGCGATGCCGTCGTCGTCGTTTTGCACGACCTCGCGTTGGCAGCGGCGTACGCGGATCGGATCGTCGTGCTCGAAAACGGCCGCATCGCCGCTGACGGTCCCCCGGAATCGGTGTTGCACGAAGAGCTTCTGACCCGCGTCTACGGTTATCCGGTCGAGGTCTTCCCGCATCCGACAACCGGAGCAACGCTGGTCATCCCGCGCCGAGAATTCACCGAACAGAATCGATGATCGATCCCAGCCTGTTCAGGACGGCTCTCACCGTCGGCAGGCTGCGACCGTCGCTCTCACGAACTCCGTCACCGGGACCGGGCTGTGACCAATCAGCCTCCGTGGACAGAACTGCGTCGCGGACCACACCGGCGATGCTTCGCTCGTCGGTCAGATCGATGTCGGTCACCGATCGCTCCGCGGTGGCGACAACGTCTGCAGGGGTCGGCACACTGTGCTCGCAGTATTCGCCGTATACCTCGACGAACAGCATGCTCTTTCGTACGCGGAACGCGAAAGTTCGACCGTCGGACCTGCCGAAACCGTGTGCATGGGCGCCGACGGTGAGGTCCTCGATCTCGAAGCCCGGCCGCGCCGGTTCGGGCGACTGCGCGCCGGAATCGGTGGGTTCTGTGGGAATCACAATGATCTCCTCGGTGATTGCAGCGTCAACCGCAATCGCTGTTCGTACGGTATCGCGTCAAGGGTGTGAGCGGAATGGTCGGTAGTTCCTCGACGCGATGAACGGCGCCCGACTGCGATCAGGGATGATCGATGACAGTCGCACTGCGTGAAGAACAGATGACAAGAAAAAGAGGAACTACACATGGCTCGCCTAGGGATCCGCACCACTGCAGCAGCAATGGGGGCGGCGGTTCTGCTGGTCACAGGATGTTCTTACGGAGATGGCGGAGACGACCTCATCACGATCGATCCCGCAACGGCAGCGGTCTCACCGGCCACCATCAGTACCCCGGACGGCGTGGTTCACCCGTATTCAGGTCTGATCGATTCCATCACATTCGACCCGATCACGCGTAGCGCTGTAGTGGTTGCCAACGACCCCCGTTCGGTGCTGGTCGTTCCTTCGGACGGTTTGGCCGGCGCCGACCCCGCCTCTGCAGGCCGTCCAACAGCCCTGGATTCCGACGTACGCGACGTTTCGATCGGCTCTGACGGTAGCGCTCTTCTGTCGATGGATCGCCAGGTCGTGAAGCTGAATCTGACTTCGGGCGAACAGACGTCCATCCCGGTAGACGGGCAGGCGAATTCAGCGGTCGAACTCAACGACGGCCGCATCGCGATCGGCACGGACAATGGTTCAGTTCACATCGTCGACCCGAAGACCGATCAGTCACAGACGGTTTCGGGATTCGCATCCGTCGACGAACTCGCGGTCACCGGCGACAACCTGAGCGCCCTCGATCACCGTCAGACCTCGTTGACGGCGATCAACCTCGAAGACGGCAAACTCGGCGTCGCTCTCCGCGCCGGTGAGGGCGCAACTCATCTGGCCACCGATCGCTTCGGACGCATTCTGGTCACCGACACCACCGGCAACGAACTGCTCGTCTTCACTGCCGATCCGCTCCTGATGCACCAGCGCTACCCCGTCGGCGAGTCGCCGTACGCCGTTGCCTACGACGAGACCGCGGATCGGGTGTGGGTGACACTGACCGCGACCAATGAAGTGGTCGGCTTCGATCTGTCGTCCGGCATCCCCGTGGAGACCGGACGGTTCAAGACGGTGCGACAGCCGAATTCGTTGGCCGTAGACTCTTCCAACGGCAATCTGATCGTCGGATCGGCAACCGGTGACGGGCTGCAGGTCATCCCGTCACGGGAGAACTGATGGAAAAGCGAGCGCGCGGGATCCCCGCGCAGTGGGAGACGTCGGACGACAAGTTCGACTATGTGCCCCTTCGACTACCGCCGAACGTTTCGCGGGTCACGGCGTCGATGCGTCTGGCGATCTCCGCCGAGTTCGGCGGATGGGAACTCTCCCGAGTCCGTCTCTACCCCGACGGCAGTCGTCGCGTGCTCCTCAAGCGAAAGAAGACGCCGCTGCACGTGACCGATCCGGACGGCATTCAGCACTGATCGTCCAACAGACGACCAGAGCCCGCCGCTGACAAAATCACACCATCGAAGAGCTGGAGAATCGTGTACCAACTGCTGCTGAGCCTGATGTTCCGGGTCCCACCGGAACGCATCCACCACATTGCCTTCACCGCGATGAAACTGGTGACACGGTTCGCTCCCCTTCGCTGGCTGGTCGCAAAAGTCCTTGTCGTCGACGACCCGGTACTGCGGAGTCAGGCATTCGGTCTGACGTTCCCGGCACCTCTCGGCCTGGCCGCAGGATTCGACAAGGACGCCACCGGAGTCGACGCCTGGGGCCCGTTGGGATTCGGTTTCGCCGAGGTCGGAACAGTGACGGCCCAGGCTCAGCCCGGTAACCCCGCGCCGCGTCTCTTCCGTCTTCCGGCCGACCGCGCTCTGATCAACCGGATGGGCTTCAACAACCACGGCGCTGGTCACGCGGCGAATTTCCTGCGACAGCGCCGCGTCACGGTGCCGATCGGTGCCAACATCGGCAAGACCAAGATCGTCGAAGCCGCCGACGCCGCTGCCGACTACACCGCCAGCGCGCAGCTTCTGGGTCCGCTGGCCGACTTCATGGTCGTGAATGTCAGCTCGCCGAACACACCTGGACTCCGTGATCTGCAGGCCGTCGAATCACTGCGCCCGATCCTGCAGGCCGTGCTCGACACCGTCAGCGTGCCGGTACTGGTGAAGATCGCGCCCGACCTCTCGGACGAGGACGTCGACGCGGTCGCCGATCTGGCAATCGAACTCGGACTTGCCGGAATCGTCGCGACCAACACCACGATCCGTCGCGACGGTTTGAAGACCCCGGACGCCGAGGTAGCTGCACTCGGCGCAGGCGGGCTGTCCGGTGCACCGGTCGCCGAGCGCTCACTCGAAGTACTTCGGCGCCTGTACGCCCGAGTGGGCGACAAGATGACCATCATCTCGGTCGGCGGTATCGAGACGGCCGATCAGGCGTGGGAACGGATCCTCGCCGGCGCGACACTGGTGCAGGGATACACCGGCTTCATCTACGGCGGACCGTTCTGGGCTCGCAGCATCCACAAGGGGATAGCCAAGCGGGTCCGCGCAGCGGGTTTCTCGTCGATCGCCCAGGCTGTGGGAGCTGAGAACCCTCGCTAGAGAGTGCTGTGCGCCTTTATTAACCGCCCGCGGTTAATAAAGGCGCACAGCAAAGTGACTATTCGACCTCGAACGTCCCGGTCAGGGTTGCACGCGCAATCGCGTGATGGAACACGTTGAAACCGAGGAACGCCGGCGACGAATCAGGGGTGACTCCGTCGAGCGTCTCCACGTCGAGGGCATGCACCGCGACGATGTAGCGATGCGGACCGTGCCCGGGAGGCGGGCCTGCACCGATGAAACCGAACCCACCACCGTCGTGGCGGAGTGTGACGGTTCCGGCGGGCAGGACATCGCTGTCCGCCGCGCCGGCACCGGCCGGGAGCTCGGTGACGGAAGCGGGGATGTTCGCCACGGCCCAGTGCCAGAACCCCGACGCAGTCGGTGCGTCCGGATCGAACACCGTCACCACGAAGCTCTTCGTCTCGGCCGGAAAGCCGGACCACGAGAGCTGCGGTGAGATGTCTTCGCCACCGGGGACACCGAAGGCTCCACTGGCCTGAGCAAGCTTCAGCGGCTGGCCCGCAGTGATGTCGTCACTGGTCAGCTCGAAACTCGGCAACTTCGGCAATGGTTCGTACGGATCGTGCGCCATGCGAATCCTTTCTGTGACAAGAGAGCTCGATGTGCGTCGAGCTCACGGATCTATCTACGTGCTCGTCAGGAATTGAGCAGGAAATGTTCCAGAACACGTGTCCCGAACAGTAGTGCGTCCACCGGAACTCGCTCGTCGACGCCGTGGAACAGCGCGCTGAAATCCAGCTCGGGCGGCAACTGCAACGGCGCGAAGCCGAAGCAGCGAATGCCCAGTTTCGCGAATGCCTTCGCGTCGGTTCCGCCGGAGAGCATGTACGGAACTGTGCGAGCCTCCGGATCGTGGGCGAGGATCGCCTCGTTCATGGCGTCTACGAGGTGGCCGTCGAACGTTGTTTCGTACGAATCCAGCTTGGTGATCCACTCGCGGGTCACGTCGGGACCGATCAGTTGGTCCACCGTGCGCTCGAATTCGGCCTGCCGTCCCGGCAGCACGCGGCAGTCGAAGACCGCCTCGGCAGTCTGCGGAATGACGTTCGCCTTGTATCCGGCCTTGAGCATCGTCGGGTTCGCCGTGTCACGGAACGTCGCCCCGATGATGTTGGCGATCGTCCCCAACTTCGCGAGAGTCCCGTCGATGTCGGGTGATCCCGGATCGAAGTCCAATCCGGTCTCCTCGCCGACGGCGGTCAGGAACTCCGCGACCGAATCAGAGATCACGATCGGGAACTGGTGGGCAGCAAGCCTCGAGACCGCGCCGGCGAGTGTCGCGACCGCGTTGTCGTCGTGGAGGAAGGAGCCGTGCCCGGCGCGTCCCTTGGCAGTCAGACGCATCCAACCTAGGCCCTTTTCCGCAGTCTCCACGAGGTAGAGCCGGCGGTCGGTTCCGTCAGGCCGCGGAACCGTCAGCGAGAAACCGCCGACCTCACCCACGGCCTCGGTCACTCCCTCGAACAGATCCGGGCGGTGCTCGACCAGCCACTGGCATCCGTACTTTCCGCCAGCTTCCTCGTCCGCCACGAAGGCGAACACCAGATCACGCGGCGGTACGACGCCTTCCGCCTTGAACTGTCTGGCGAGGGCCAGGATCATCCCGACCATGTCCTTCATGTCCACGGCGCCGCGCCCCCAGACGTAACCGTCCTGGACGGTGCCGGCAAAGGGATGGACGCTCCAGTCGGCGGGCTCGGCCGGAACTACGTCGAGGTGACCGTGAAGCATCAACGCACCACGACCAGACTCGGCTCCCTTCAAACGAGCAAAGACATTTCCTCGGCCGGGTGCTCCGGACTCGACGTATTCCGTCTCGTAACCGACTTCTTGAAGCTGCGCGGCAACCCACTCCGCGCACGCACGCTCGCCTTTGGTGGTTTCGAGTTCTCCCGTGTTCGAGGTGTCGAAGCGGATGAGGGAACTGACCAGTTCGACTACTTCTGCTTCGGCTCTGCTCGGATTCGGATTATTCGGGGTTGTGGTCATTCCACTTTCCTACCATCGAATCAAACGACGCGGGCGACCGGAATGCCCCGCAACCTGGCGATTTGGGGCAGCTCACCTAATCGGATACTCTTTCCCAGCACCGAGAAATCGGGGCCGAGTCCGAGTGGCGGAATGGCAGACGCGCTAGCTTGAGGTGCTAGTGTCCTATTAACGGACGTGGGGGTTCAAGTCCCCCCTCGGACACTCGAATACAGCAGAAAGACCCCAGCCTGATCAGGTTGGGGTCTTTTTGCTGTGCGCCTTTATTAACCCCCGGCGGTTAATAAAGGCGCACAGCAGTGGGGCGATTTGGGACCTGGGGATGGCATCGGATACTCTTTCCCAGCACCGAGAAATCGGGGCCGAGTCCGAGTGGCGGAATGGCAGACGCGCTAGCTTGAGGTGCTAGTGTCCTATTAACGGACGTGGGGGTTCAAGTCCCCCCTCGGACACTCTGTGTTGAGACAGACAGGAAAAGCTCCGGTTCATCGAACCGGAGCTTTTCTCGTAATTGGCGAAGTTCCCGCACCAGGGAACAGTCCGCGCGAGCGGCGATCGAGATGGAACAGAAGTTCGAAGTGGATACAGACACCAAGAAGTCGGATGCACTGCAGGCAGATTCGCTGGAAACAGCCGATTCAGAATCTGCTCGAGCCGAACTCACCGGACTCGACCCCGCAGAACTCGAAATCTGCCTGAAGGTCCTTTCCGAAGCCGCCGAACTCGACGACGAGCATCCCGATTCGATCACCATGCAGCGCGCTGTCGGCCATCTGTTCAAGCGACTCAAGAAGAAGCGTCGCCTCGCCTCGCGCGCAGCCGTCAACGAAGCCGACCGCCAAGTGGTCGCTGCGACTGCCACCGGTTCACCCGATCGCATCGACGACGAGACCGCAGGCATTCCGATCAAGTCGAACACCGCGGGCGCTTCCGCCGGCACGCTCATCAAGGCGCGGCCGTGCTACATCTGCAAGCAGCGCTACACCGCAGTCGACGCCTTCTACCACCAACTGTGCCCCGATTGCGCTGCCACCAGCCGCAGCAAACGTGATGCCAGCACTGATCTCACCGGCCGACGCGCACTTCTGACCGGCGGCCGCGCGAAGATCGGCATGTACATCGCGTTGCGCCTGCTGCGTGACGGCGCACATCTGACCATCACGACGCGATTCCCCAACGACGCGATCCGCCGATTCAAAGCGATGGAAGACAGCAACGACTGGATTCACCGTCTGCGCATCGTCGGCATCGACCTCCGCGACCCCGCCCAGGTTGTTGCACTCGCGGATTCCGTTGCCGCACAGGGTCCACTCGACATCCTCATCAACAACGCCGCGCAAACCGTCCGACGCTCCCCCGGTGCCTACGGCGCTCTGGTCGACGCCGAGTCCAGTGCGCTTCCCGCCGGTGAACTCCCTGATGTCCTGACTTTCGGCAAGACGAGCGACGCCCACCCCGCGGCTCTGGCCGGATCGCTGTCGGACGTCGCAAGCATCACCTCCGGAAATCTGTCCGCCGACGCGGTCAGTTCACTCGCCCTCGTCGCCAAGTCGGCGTCACCCGATCGCATCGAGCAGGGCATCGCCATCGACGCGGGCGGGCTGCTGCCCGACCTCGCGCACACCAACAGCTGGGTTCAGACCGTCGAAGAGGTCGATCCAATCGAGCTTCTCGAAGTCCAGCTCTGCAACTCGGTCGCGCCCTTCATTCTCGTTTCGCGCTTGCGCCCGTCGATGGCCGCGGCCGCTGCACGACGCAAGTACGTCGTGAACGTTTCCGCCATGGAAGGCCAGTTCAGCCGCGCGTACAAGGGCCCTGGCCACCCGCACACCAACATGGCCAAGGCAGCACTGAACATGCTGACCCGCACCAGCTCCAAGGAAATGCTCGACGACGGCATCCTCATGACCGCCGTCGACACCGGCTGGATCACCGACGAACGCCCACACTTCACCAAGATGCGGTTGGCCGACGAAGGTTTTCACGCACCACTCGACCTCGTCGACGGAGCCGCCCGCGTCTACGACCCCATCGTTCAGGGTGAACTGGGCGTCGACCTGCACGGCTGCTTCCTCAAGGACTACAAACCCTCGCCGTGGTGATGGGCGGCACCGCCGCGGTGGTGACAGGCAGCACCTAGCCGCCCCGATGTGGCGATCTCGTCACCCCCAAACCCCCGTGTCGAGTAGCTCATTTCAGGTAGAGCACAGCATTGCAGGCGATAATGGAGTGCGTACCTGCTCACCGACTCGGAGGAACCATGACGATCGCCGTCGTACACAAGGACAGCCCGGAAGGCCGCGCCGCAATCGTGGCCGCCGCACGGGAATCCGTGGGTCGAAGCGAGGAACTGCTGGTTCTGCACGTCCTGGACGACGTCAACATCGGAGGCACGGTCAACCTCGGAGACACCGAGGACGATCGGGCCGCTCTTCGCGGCGAGATCCAGTCAGCGCTCGACGCCGGTGGATTCTCGGAGACGAAGTGGGATCTGCGCACCACCGAGCACGACGGCGATCCGGTTACCGCGCTCGTCGACCTGGTCCACGACGCGGGTGTCGATCTCCTGATCGTCGGAACACGCCGGATGTCCCCCATCGGCAAGTTCCTCCTCGAACGCCCGCTGCAGCGTCTCCTACTCGAAGTGGAGGCTCCGATCCTCGTCGTCAAGGAACCCCTCCCCGCCGAGTGACCTCGGTCACATCACTTTCGGGTGCTCGTTTGTAGGCTGGCTCCATGACTGGAACCTCGCCCGCCCGAGAACTCGACATCATCGTCTACGGAGCGAGCGGCTTCGTCGGTAAGCTACTCGCCGACTACCTCGTCAAACATGCTCCCGAAGGCACGAAGATCGGCCTCGGTGGCCGCTCCCTCGAAAAGTTGGCAGCCACTCGCGCCGATCTGGGTACTGCCGCTGCCGATCTCCCCTTGATCATCGCCGACGCCGACGACGCAACCGCACTGAAGGCACTCGCCCAGCGAACCCGGGTCGTCGCCACCACGGTCGGCCCGTATGCCAAGTACGGCCACGCCCTTGTTCACGAATGCGCCTCCGCCGGAACTCATTACGTCGACCTGACCGGTGAGGTGCTGTTCCACCGCGAGAGCATCGACGACAACCATGAGCTGGCGGTCTCGACCGGTGCCAAGATCGTCCATTCCTGCGGATTCGATTCCATCCCTTCCGATCTCGGAGTTCACGTCCTGCACGAGAAGGTCGCCGCCGACGGCGCCGGCGAGCTCACCGACACCACCCTGGTGGTCACGGCCCTGCGCGGCGGCGTGAGCGGTGGCACCATCGATTCGCTTCGCAACCAAATCGACGTGTCGAAAGACGATGCGCGCCTGCGGAAACTTGCTGCCTCGCCGTACTCGCTGAGCCCCGATCGTGATCGGGAGCCCGAACTCGGACGCCAGAGCGACGTGAGCGTAATCGACGGCAAGAAGATCGATCCGTCGTTGAAGGGGTGGAAAGCGCCGTTCGTGATGGCGTCGTACAACACACGAGTCGTCCGTCGCAGCAATGCGCTCCGAGAGTGGGCGTACGGCAAGAAGTTCAAGTACAGCGAGGTGATGAGCGTCGGCTCATCGGTGGTGTCACCGGTGATTGCGGGCGGCGTGGCGGTCGGCCTCGGCGCGCTGGTCGCCGGACTCGCTCTACCTCCGACACGTTTCCTTCTCGACAAGGTCTTGCCGGCTCCCGGTGAAGGTCCGAGCGAGAGCACCCAGAAGAAGGGCCACTTCACGCTCGACGTGTTCACCACGACCACGACCGGCGCCCGATACACATCACGAGTGAAGGCGAAGGGCGACCCGGGATACAGCGCGACGGCGGTAATGCTCGGCGAATCTGCGTTGTCGTTGGCGAAGGACCAAAAGGCTCTTCCCCCGGCCACCGGCGTTTTGACTCCAGCGACAGCGCTCGGCGACGTCCTGGTCGAGCGTCTACGCGCGGCTGGTTTCGAGATTTCCGCGCGCAAACTCTAGACAGAACGAATTTCACTTGATCGTTTCAGCTCTTCGCGCCCGATTATCGCAGCTCAGGGCGCGGACAGCGGTGGGAATACTCCCAGGTAACATTGATGTTGGTTCATGGCATCCATATGTGATGCTCCGCTTTCGGAAAAGTGAGGCTATTCATGACTGAGCGCGTTCAGGTCGGCAGTCTTCAGGTTGCCAAGGTTCTCTACGACTTCGTGGTCGAGGAGGCTCTTCCCGGCACCGGTGTAGACGCCGAAACGTTCTGGGCCGGCGCCGACAAGGTCATCACCGAGCTCGCACCGAAGAACCGCGACTTGCTTGCCAAGCGTGACGATCTGCAGGCTCAGATCGATCAGTGGCATCGCGATCACGCCGGCGCTCCCATCGACGCCGCCGCGTACAAGGCGTTCCTGCAGGAAATCGGCTACCTCCTGCCGACGCCTGCCGAGTTCTCGGTCACCACCGCGAACGTCGACACCGAGATCACCTCGACGGCCGGCCCGCAGTTGGTCGTGCCGATCCTCAACGCGCGCTTCGCACTCAACGCGTCCAACGCCCGCTGGGGTTCGTTGTACGACGCGCTGTACGGCACCAACGCCATCTCCGAGGAGAACGGCGCCGAGAAGGGTTCCGGCTACAACAAGGTCCGCGGCGACAAAGTCATCGCCTGGGCGCGTGAATTCCTCGATGCGGCAGCACCTCTCGCGTCGGGATCGCATGCAGATTCAACCAAGTACGTTGTCGACGGCAGTGAACTGAAGATCACGTTGGCAGACGGTACTGTCACCACGCTCGCCCAGCCGGAGAAGTTCGTCGGCTACCTCGGCGAGAAGGACGCACCGACGAGCATCCTGCTGCTCAACAACGGATTGCACGCCGAGATCCAGATCGACGCCTCGTCCCCGATCGGCAGCACCGACGCCGCCGGCGTCAAGGACGTCGTTCTCGAATCCGCCGTCACCACGATCATGGACTTCGAGGACTCGGTCGCCGCTGTCGACGCCGACGACAAGGTTGTCGGCTACCGAAACTGGTTGGGTCTCAACCGCGGTGACCTGTCCGAGGAGATCAAGAAGGGCGCCAAGTCCTTCACCCGCACGCTCAACGGCGACCGTAAGTACACCGCAGTCGACGGCAGCGAACTCAGCCTGCACGGTCGTTCGCTCCTGTTCGTCCGCAACGTCGGTCACCTCATGACCAACCCCGCGATCCTCGACGCCGACGGCAACGAGGTCCCCGAGGGCATCCTCGACGCCTTGATCACCAGTGCCTGTGCAGTGCACGGCCTCTCGATCAGTGACGCCAACGGACCGCTCGACAACAGCCGCACCGGCTCGATCTACATCGTCAAGCCCAAGCAGCACGGTCCCGAGGAAGTTGCCTTCACCACCGAACTGTTCGGCCGTGTCGAGCAGGTCCTCGGGCTTCCGGAGAACACGCTCAAGGTCGGCATCATGGACGAGGAGCGTCGTACGACGGTCAACCTCGCCGCCTGCATCAAGGAAGCCGTCGACCGCGTCGTGTTCATCAACACCGGCTTCCTCGACCGCACCGGCGACGAGATCCACACCTCCATGGAAGCCGGCGCGATGGTGCGCAAGGCCGAGATGAAGAAGCAGAAGTGGATCGGTGCGTACGAGGACTGGAACGTCGACACCGGACTGGCCTGCGGCCTGCAGGGCAAGGCGCAGATCGGCAAGGGCATGTGGGCCATGACCGAGCTGATGGCAGACATGCTCGAGCAGAAGATCGGTCACCCCAAGGCCGGCGCCAACACCGCATGGGTACCTTCGCCGACCGGCGCAACGCTGCACGCGACGCACTACCACCGCGTCGACGTATTCGCAGTTCAGGACAGCCTGAAGGGCAAGCCTCGCGCGAGCGTCGACGACATCCTGACCATCCCGCTCGCTCCCAGCACCGACTGGACGGACGCGGAGAAGAAGGAAGAGCTCGACAACAACTGCCAGTCCATCCTCGGCTACGTGGTCCGTTGGATCGACGCGGGCGTCGGCTGCTCCAAGGTTCCCGACATCCACGATGTCGCGCTCATGGAGGATCGCGCCACGCTGCGCATCTCGAGCCAGCTGCTCGCCAACTGGCTGCGTCACGGCATCGTCAGCGAGAGCGACGTTGTCAGTGCACTCGAGCGCATGGCCCCGGTTGTCGACCGTCAGAACGAGGGCGACGCCGAGTACCGCAACATGGCACCTGATTTCGATTCCAACATCGCGTTCCAGGCTGCCAAGGAACTCATCCTCGAAGGCGCGAAGCAGCCCAGCGGATACACGGAGCCGATCCTGCATCGCCGCCGCCGCGAGTACAAGGCCGCCAACGCCTGATTTCACCTTCTTCGAACTCGAAGCTGAACCCGAACAGCCTCGGCACCGCTCCCGGTGTCGAGGCTGTTCGCGTAGGCCCCGAAGTTTCGTCACTAGACTGGCCGAGGACACAGTCCGTTCAACAGACATTCTTCGAGTGACCAAGGTAGGGCAAGGTACGTGGGCGAACATCGCGGCGGGTCAGGCGCCAGAGGTATCAGTAAGGGGCCGATTCTCGTCGTCGTGCTGATCGTCTTGATCGTGGCAGGCTTCTTCGGATGGAAGGCCCTCAGCAACCGGATCGACGATCAGGGACAGCAGGCAGCCGGTACGTGCGTCGAGGGCAACAAGACACTCGACGTCACCGCGGATCCGTCCATAGCCCCACAGGTCGAGGAACTGGCGAAGCGGTACACCCAGACCTCGCCGGTGGTGCGTGATCACTGCATCGCCGTCGTGGTGCACGGTGCGCCGTCCGCGTCGGTCTCGACGGCACTCGAAGCCGGTCCGGCGGCCCCCTGGGACGACGCAGCATTGGGACCGCGTCCCTCCCTGTGGATCCCGACGAGTTCGTTCGAACTCGCGCCACTGTCGGGCAAGGCCGTGATCAACGGTGATCCTCGCTCGCTCGCGAGTTCCCCGATCGTTCTGGCAGCCGGTCCCGAGACCGCGGCAGCATTGGCCGGCGCAGCATCGAGTTGGAAGTCTTTGCCTTCCGATCTGACGGTCGCCCTGCCGGTCGGAAGTACCGAAACCTCGATGGCTGCACAGGCGATCGCTGCCGACGTCGCCGATGCGGGTGCCGGCCCGGTCACGACGGATCAGGCGAAGTCCGCTCAGGTCAACGCTGCGCTCAGTGCACGGGCGTTGCAGTTCCAATCCTTGCCGACTCCCCCCTCGTCCACCGCCGAAGCCCTCGGAGCACTGAGCGCCGGAACACCGGATTCGGTGAAAGCCGTTCCGGCCACGGAACAGTCGATAGCGCAGAGCGCGAACGCGGCGATGACGACGTACTCCCCCGCCGGCGCAACGCCAGTCGCGGACTATCCGGCGGTCATCGTCTCGGGCAGCGGGATCGACGAAACCGCGTCGCGCGCAGCGGCACAGTTTGCCGATTTCATGCGTGAGCCGAATCAGTCACAGTTGTTCGTCGGCGCCGGTTTCCGGGTCGAGGGCCAAGACCTTCCCGATCTCGGGGCGGTGTCCCCGGCCAAGATCTCGTCCACGTTGAAACCGGCTTCGGCGGAGACCGCAGCGGCGCTCGGTGACATAGTCGCCAACCCGGTCTCGCCGCGTAGTGCCACCATCCTGATGGACACGTCGGCGTCGATGGGTACCGACGACGGTGGCACTACCCGCTTGGCGAACGTTGCCTCGGCGGTGAATACCCAATTGGGTCGCAGCCCTGACGCTTCGGACATCGGCCTTCGCGAGTTCAGCACGGGCACCGACGGAAAACCGTCCGAGCGCATCCTGGTTCCGGGCGGTTCACTGTCCGAGCCGAATCGGCGTGCCACGATCACCGATTTCCTCAACGGGCTTCGGGCCGGCGGAAAGACCTCCAAATACCCGGCGCTTGCCAGCTCCTACAAAGCCGCCGTGGACGGTTTCGACGCGGGGCGAGTCAACTCGGTGCTGCTGATCACCTCGAGTACGCCTGACGAATCCACCACGACGCGAGCCGAACTGCTCAGCGCGATCGCCGCTGCGGGCAATCCGTCGCGTCCGGTACAGGTCGACGTGATCGTCGTCGGTGCGGGCGACGACGTCTCCACACTCCAAGACGTCTCGGATCGGACGGGCGGCACATTGGTTCGGGTCGATTCGACGTCCGACCCCGCTCTCGCGGCCGCAGTGACCAAGATGCTGTCCTGATGGGGCGCGTCGCGGTTTTTGCAGTCCTTCTCGCCCTTCTGACCTGGTTCCTGCATCGCCGACTCGTTCGCGCCACCGGCATCCCGAGGCGATGGGCTCGTCTCGCCGACACTGCGCTTGTCGTCTTGGCGGTCTCGACGCTCATCGGGGTCGGCAGCGGCGAAGTCTTCTCGACGTCCTGGGCGCGACCGATCGGATTTGTCGGATGGGTCTGGCTGGCTTCGTGGCTGTATCTGATTCCCGGACTGCTCGTGATCGGCCTGTTCGCCGGGATCGGTCGACTACGTGCACGCCACACGGATACCACGACCGAAGTCGACCCAGCCAAGCGTCGTACGTTGCAGTTGGCTACGGCAGCAGTCTCTCTCGCGGCGATCGGCACCGCCGGCTACGGCGTCTACGAGGCGTCGGGCCCCAAGATTTCTCGCGTCCGGGTGCCGCTCGCTCGTCTACCTGAGGGCTTCAACGGATACCGGATCGCCTTGATCACCGACCTGCACGTGGGACCGGCCCGCGGGGTCGACTTCACCCGCAAGGTGGTCGATATCGTGAACTCGCAGAATGTCGATCTGATCGCGATCGGCGGCGACCTCGTGGACGGAACCGTCGCGAAAGTTGCTCCCGATCTTGCTCCGCTCGCCGATCTTCGGGCGCCCGACGGAATCTTCGGAGTCAGCGGAAACCACGAGTTCTACGCCGACGACGGCGGCAAATGGCTCGACGTGTGGGAGACATTGGGGATCACCACACTTCGCAACAGCCGCACCTCGATCCAGCATGGCGGCGATACCATCGACATCGTGGGCATCCACGACTACACGTCGCCGGCCCCGTACGAGCCGAACCTGACTGCCGCGCTCGCAGGTCGCGATCCGAATACTTTCGCCTTGCTTCTCGCGCACGAACCGCGTCAAGCGATCGAGGCATCCGAGATGGGTATCGATCTGCAACTGTCCGGGCACACTCACGGCGGTCAGATGTGGCCGCTGCGGTATCTCGTTCCGCTGCAGCAGCCTTCGGTGCAAGGCTTGGACAGGGTCGGAAACACAGTGCTGTACACGACGCGTGGCGCCGGGGCTTGGGGTCCGCCGGTACGCGTCGGCGCCCCGCCGGAGATCACCGTTCTCGAACTCGTACACGAGAGGTGATGATCTCCGGCGGGCACACGCCTTAGTTGCCTGCGAACGCTTCGATCGGCGGGCAGGAGCAGACCAGGTTGCGGTCGCCATGTGCACCGTCGATACGACGCACGGACGGCCACACCTTCGGGCGAGCCTTGCCACGCGGGAAGACGGCGATCTCACGCGAGTACGGGTGATCCCACTGCGCTGCAATGCTTCCCGCAGTGTGGGGAGCACCGCGTAGCGGGTTGTCCTCCACCGTCCACTCGCCCGCTCCGACGCGATCGATTTCGCCGCGAATGGCGATCATCGCCTCGCAGAACTCGTCGATCTCTTCGAGGTTCTCGCTCTCGGTGGGCTCGACCATCAGTGTGCCGACCACGGGGAAGCTCATGGTCGGAGCATGGAAACCGTAGTCGGCCAGACGCTTTGCCACGTCGTCGACGGTGACGCCGGTGTCCTTGGTCAACCCACGGAGGTCGAGGATGCACTCGTGCGCGACCATGCCGTTCTCGCCGGTGTAGAGAACCGGGAAGTACTCGTCGAGTCGACGCGCGATGTAGTTGGCCGACGCGATGGCGGTCAGGCTGGCGCGGCGCAGGCCCGCAGCACCCATCATCCGGATGTAGGTCCAGGTGATGGGCAGAATGGACGCACTGCCGTACGGCGCTGCCGAGATCGTTCCTCTACCACCGAGTTCGGGGGCCATCGGGTGTCCGGGTAAAAACGGCGTCAAGTGTGAGCGCACACCGATCGGGCCGACGCCGGGTCCGCCGCCGCCGTGCGGGATGCAGAAGGTCTTGTGCAGATTCAGGTGGCTGACGTCGCCGCCGAATCGGCCCGGACGGGCAAGGCCGACAAGCGCATTGAGGTTGGCGCCGTCGACGTACACCTGGCCACCGGCGTCGTGTACCGCTGCACAGATGTCGGAGATCTCGTGCTCGTAGACACCGTGTGTTGAAGGGTAGGTGATCATGATCGCGGCGAGACGCTCGGCGTGATCGGCGATCTTCGCGCGCAGATCGTCGACGTCGACGTCACCGTTGGGACGGCAGGCGACAACCTCGACGCGCATCCCGGCCATGACGGCAGAAGCCGCGTTGGTGCCGTGAGCACTCGACGGAATGAGGCAGGTGTCGCGGTGGTCGTCGCCCCGGCTGAGGTGGTAGTTGCGGATCGCGAGCAGGCCCGCGTATTCCCCCTGGCTGCCGGCGTTGGGTTGCAGGCTGACGTTGTCGTAGCCGGTGACCGCGACCAGCCAGTCTTCGAGATCCTTGATGATCTTCAGCAGACCGGGCGCATCCGATGTCGGCGCGAACGGATGGATCGCGTTGAACGCGGGCCAGGTGATGGATTCCATCTCGGCGGTCGCATTGAGCTTCATGGTGCACGAACCCAGCGGGATCATGCTGCGATCGAGGGCGATGTCCTTGTCGGACAGCGCGCGCAGGTAGCGAAGCATTGCCGTTTCCGTACGGTAACGGGTGAAGGCTTCGTGCTGCAGGTAGTCGGAGGTGCGCTCCTGAGCAGCCGGAACCGAATTGCCCTCGGCTTCGATGGCGACAACAGCATCCTCGATCCCGAACGCGTCGAGCACGGCAAGGACGTGGTCGGCGGTCGTGGCCTCGTCGCAGGAGATACCGACATGATCGGCATCGACCAGACGCAGGTTGATCCCGGATTCCTTGGCCGCAGCGACGACGTCGGCCGCCTTGCCCGGAACCTGAGCGAGCACGGTGTCGAAGAACGAATCGTGGACGACGGTCACGCCGCCTTCGCGCAGGCCGTTTGCCAACGCGTGTGCGCGGGCAGCGACGCGCAACGCAATCGCCTTGAGTCCCTCGGCGCCGTGGTAGCTCGCGTACATCGCAGCGAGGATGGCGAGGAGCACCTGAGCGGTACAGATGTTGGACGTCGCCTTCTCGCGGCGAATGTGCTGCTCACGTGTCTGC
This sequence comes from Rhodococcus sp. BH5, assembly GCF_027583855.1. Taxonomy (NCBI): domain Bacteria; kingdom Bacillati; phylum Actinomycetota; class Actinomycetes; order Mycobacteriales; family Nocardiaceae; genus Rhodococcus; species Rhodococcus sp. BH5. The sequence goes on along the minus strand of NZ_JAJHVW010000001.1, from coordinate 48,879 downwards.
AGCGCCAGGCGGTACGCCTTGTCTCCGTCTGCGTCGATGGAGACGCCGACCAAGCGGCCGGGCAGCTGACGCGCATGCTTGGAGTGCACGGCCAGGTAACCGGCGTGCGGTCCGCCGTATCCCATGGGAACACCGAAACGCTGGGTGGTTCCGAAGCACGCATCCGCGCCGAGCTCACCGGGTGAGGTGATGAGCGTCATCGCGAGGAGGTCGGCGCCGACGGCAACCAGTGCGCCGCGCTCGTGAGCTTCCGCGATGATCGAGGTGTAATCGACGACTCGTCCCGAGGCACCTGGGATCTGGGCGATGACGCCGAAGAAGTCACCTTCCGGAAGACCAGCGGTGAGGTCCGCGGAGACGATCTCGATGCCGAGCGGCTCGGCGCGAGTCTCGATGACGGCGAGGGTCTGCGGGTAGAGATCGGCGTCGACGACAAATCGTGGGGACTTGCTGCGGTTCGCGCGGCGCAGGAGCGTCATGGCTTCGGCAGCGGCGGTGGCCTCGTCGAGCATCGACGAGTTTGCCAGTTCCATGCCGGAGAGATCGGCGACCATGGTCTGGAAGTTGAGGAGGGCTTCGAGACGGCCCTGGCTGATCTCCGGCTGATACGGGGTGTACGCGGTGTACCAGGCCGGGTTCTCGATGATGTTGCGCAACAACACCGGCGGCGTCAACGTGTCGAAGTAGCCGAGGCCGATCATCGACGTCGCGACGGTGTTCTGGGCTGCGAGTGCAGTCAGTTCGGCAAGTGCCTCGTGCTCTCCGACCGGAAGCGGCAGAGCGTCGAGTCCGGCAGCGATGCCGTTCGGGGCAGCGTCGAGGATGACGGAGGGAACGGCCTTGGTTGCCAGTTCGTCGAGTGAATCGACCCCGACGAGTTCGAGGATGCGCGCGAGTTCCGCGGCGTTCGGACCGACATGGCGGTCGGCAAATATACGGCTTGCAGCGTCGATCACGACAACTCCCAGACAGATCGGAGGATCAGGACACACACCGAACTGCGGTGTGTTCCTCCCCCTCTGTCGCATGCTCGATTCCCGAGCGCCTGAGAGATTCGGTAGTGATCCGCCGAAGGCGGAAGCCACAGCCTTTCCCCGTCGGCGGGTGGGTTGTCCCACCGCTTTCCAGAGGCGTCGGAGCCCGTACGGTCCTTGGTGCCTGAGAGATTGACGGGGAGGTATTGCTCCTTCGGCGCCCTGATCCCGCTCACGACTGACCTTTGAGACAAAGACTGAAACAAAGACAAGTTCGGTGAATCGGTATCCGAGGCTCTCCCGTACGCCGGCGACGCAGGCTCAGTCTAGTTGACCGAAACGCCTACCTGCACCGTGGCATCCTCCAAAGAGATGTGACGTACGTTATCCGGTTTTGCGGCTGGCGCGATTCTTGCGTCGCGAAGCCAACTCGTCTTCCGGGTTGGGATCACTTTCGCCGCCGTCGGCCCGCTCGGCGGGGAAGTCGGCGATCGTTCCGGTGAGTTCACGCATCGCGCCACTGACTGCGATGCCGAATACGCCCTGCCCACCCTGGAGGAGGTCGACGACCTCTTCGGGGGACGTGCATTCGTACACGGTGGTGCCGTCGGAGAACAGAGTGATGTTGGCAAGATCGCGGACGCCACGCTTACGGAGGTGATCGACGGCAACGCGGATGTTCTGCAGTGAGATGCCGGTATCGAGCAGACGCTTCACGATCTTCAGAACGAGAATGTCCTTGAAGGAGTACAGACGTTGGCTTCCGGATCCGGCAGCGCCACGGATCGACGGAACAACCAACGACGTCCGTGCCCAGTAGTCGAGTTGGCGGTACGTGATCCCGGCGATCTGGCACGCACTGGGTACTCGATATCCGACGAGGTCGTCGGGGATGGAATCGTCCGGGAACAAGCCCGGCTGCAGCTCTTCGGAAGACATTTCTGCAGTCGCGGCACTACCGGCTATGCCCGTCCCGCGCTCATTCGACTGTTCTTCCACTGCCGTCTCCCTCTCGCTTCGCCATCATGTAACCAACCTGTGCTATCAGCAGTCACGAGAATCCCGTGCCGACCGAACTTTCAGATGTGAATCCAAGGCAGGTAATTCCATGAGTGGACTTACCCAGAGTACGCCTCGATCGACAAGGCGAGAAGATCTCCACCGCACGCAACGGTAAGTCCAGGAGGGTGCATGGTCAACGCAACACGCCGACCGAAACTCAACCTCTACTTGAGAGTTGAAGACTAAAGTCCGCAACCAGTCAATTCAGGCTAACCATCAGTGGCTTTGAAATCGTCCGGCGAGATGGTGTCGAGGAATTCCTTGAACTTCTCGACCTCGTCTTCGCGCTCGTCGGGAATGACCAGACCGGCCTCGGCGAGAACAGCCTCCGACGCGAAGATCGGAACGCCGATGCGCAGGGCCAATGCAATCGAGTCCGACGGACGTGCCGAGACAGTGGTCTGCTCGTCGAAGACGAGATCCGCGTAGAAAGTGCCCTCTTGCAGGTCCACGATCCGAACTTCCTTGAGGCTCCGACCGAAAGATTCGATCAAGATCTTGATCAGGTCGTGAGTCAGCGGCCGCGCCGGCTCGACTCCCTGTTGTTCGAGAACAATCGCGGTAGCTTCGGTTTGCCCGATCCAGATCGGCAGGTACCGATCGCCGTCGGACTCTCGCAGCAACAGGACCGGCTGATTCTGAGGCTGCTCGACACGAACTCCGATCACACGCATTTCGCCCATCGAGCTTGCCTCCAACCTGACGTGATCCAGCCGACCGACTCCGATGCGGTCGTACTGAAATTCTATTCGAGTGTGCCCCGCTGATCGAGGAACTCAGCGATCGAGACTTCCCCGAACTGCCGATTTGACCAGACACGTGTGCAAAGTCAGTGACAGAGCGGCCAGCTCCCGCACCATTTCCTCGGCACGATCACGTGCTCCGGCGTCACGACCCTTGGCAACCGGTCCGGCGATCTGAGTCACCAGTCCCGCTTCGCGATCAGCAGCCAACTTGAACGCGCGCAGATGGCGAACCTCCAAGCCGTACTCGGACATCGCCTTAGCGGTGCGCGCCAACGTCACGGCATCCTCGTCGAAGAAGCCCGCCGCGCCGGGAACGACCAAACCGGTGCGGATCAGATCGGTCAGAAACCGATCGTCGATGTCGGCGCGCGCGAGAAGATCCTGACGACCGACTCGAACTTCGCGATCGACCCGGAACGCCTCGGGTGAGACATCGCCCGTAGCGATCGACAGGACGCGAGCACGACGAGGCGCAGGAACTTCTGCACTCACCGTCGCTGCGCCACTGTCGATCGCTTCGAGTTGTTCTTTGATCACTTTGAGCGGCAGGTACTGATCGCGTTGAGCGGTCAGCACGAAGCGAAGACGCTCGCAGTCCTCGACAGAGAATCTGCGGTATCCCGACGGTGTCCGTTGCGGGCTGATCAAGCCCTCGGACTCGAGGAAACGGATCTTCGAAATCGTCACGTCGGGAAAATCTGGACGCAACCGATCCAGCACGGAACCAATCGACATTCCGGGCTGGCTCTGCTGCCGCACTGCCGTCATTAGCTACCCGCACCTGCTGACGACTCGCCGACCTGCGAACCGCCGGCACGAGGGCCGGTGAGGAACACCAGACGGAACTTGCCGATCTGAACCTCGTCACCATTCGCGAGAACTGCCGAATCGACAGGCTCACGGTTGACGTAGGTGCCGTTGAGGCTTCCGACGTCGACGACGTGGAAATCTGCATCTTCCTGACGGAACTCGGCGTGACGACGGCTGACGGTCACGTCGTCCAGGAAGATGTCGCTGTCCGGGTGCCGACCTGCCGACGTCGTCGGCTGATCGAGCAAGAAGCGGGATCCTGCATTCGGTCCCCGCTTGACCACCAGAAGTGCGGCTCCGGCGGGAAGGCCTTCCACGCCCGAAACCGGCTGCTCGGCGGCCGGTGCTGCAGAGGAGGTGTTGTCGAGCTCATTGAGGAAGTCCGCGCGGAAAACCGAAGTGGTCTCCGCCGGCGACTCCCCATAGCCCGCGTCGTTACCGTTCTCGCTCACTGTTTCTCCTCCTGGGTCAATCATCCAGATCATGAATCACTGGACTACGCAGTGCACTTTCTTCACGAGCATCTTTCACAGTCACGTTCGATACGGCCCTGCGCCCCGACTCGGCACATGCGTACCTAACGACCGTACCCTGCGCAGACCGCCGTGTGCAGCGAGACAGGCCGCGACACAACACGAGTTGGCCGGTCCACGCGCAGGTTTTCTACTCGGACGTGAGTCCCTTGTATGCCTCCGCGTCCAGAGTTGCCGCGAGTGCGGCGTCGAGTGTGGCCTCGTCGGCAACCTCGAGTTCGACCAACCAACCCGTGTCGTACGGGTCGGTGTTGACGAGGTCGGGCTGTCCGTCCAATTCACCGTTCGCTGCAAGAACTTTCGCAGTGAACGGAGCAAAGATGTCGGAGACGCTCTTGGTCGACTCGACCTCACCGAGCGATTCACCGGCGGTCACGTCTTCGTCGACAGCGGGAAGCTGGACGAACACGACGTCACCGAGCTGCGACTGAGCAAAGTCGGTGATACCGACTCGAACTGAGGTCGGGCCGGTTCGCTTCACCCACTCGTGCTCCGCGGTGTAGCGCAGATCGGTAGGTGTATCGAGCTCACTCACAGTGGCTTCCTTTCACAGGCCGTCCGAAAGTCGGACGCAAAAAGATCAATTTCCGGGTTGAGCGTATTGGCGCGGATTCAATTGTCGCAAGACGGAGATCGTGACCTGCTGCGATTGCTCGACGGACGACGTTCCGCCATTGCGTGCGACATTGTCGAAGACGCCTCCGGGAATGTTCAACGCTGCCGCCAATGTCGGCGGATCTCCGATCGCGGTCATAGTGTACGGCTGCTCGATCCGGGTTCCGTCCAATTCGATCTCGCCGCCGCGCCCACTCACCCACGAGTTCACGCCGATACGAATGGGTTCGCCGTTCGCACCTGCGATCGAGATGGCTTCGGCACCGGCAGCACGCAGTTCCTGGATGAGATCGAGAATCACTTCCGATCCGACCCCGCCCGCCGGATCTGTCAGGGTCATCGTCACACCCGGTCCAGTGGCCGGAGCGGTCCCCACTTGAATGGAGAGTGAGGTCAGCCGCGCCCGCGCCTCGTCCAGCGCTGCTCCCGTGTTGCCACCGGCTTCCAAAGTGGCAAGCGATTCCTGAAGATTCGCGACTTCCTGCCTCAGCGCGGCTTCGCGCCGATTCAAATTGTCGAGAACCACCAGGAGGTCGGCAGGGCGCGCGGCGTCGAGTGAATCTCCGGCCACTGTGCTGCGTACCTGTGTGGCAATCGCAACGCCGAGCACGCCCAACAGCACAGCAGCGAGGATTGCGAAGACGACGTTGGTGCGGTGTTTGGACGGTGAACGCAACTCGTGACGACCTTCACCCGCAGTGGTGACGGGAGGTTCTTCTTCCGGTTCGGTCGTGGAATGTTCCGCCATGACTCACGCTCCGAACAGTCGGCGTCGCAATGCCGCTGCGTTGCCGAAGATCCGGATACCCAACACGACGACGATCGCCGTCGAGAGTTGAGTACCGACACCCAACTGATCACCGAGCCAGACGATCAACGACGCGACAAGCACGTTGAAGACGAAGGAAACCACGAACACCTTCGCGTCGAAGATTTCGTCCAGATACGCGCGTAGTCCACCGAAGACGGCGTCGAGCGCCGCAACGACAGCGATCGGAAGATAGGGCTGGATCACGTCGGGCACCTGCGGGCTGAAAACTACGCCCAGGACGATGCCGACGACCAGTGCTGCGAGTCCGTACAGGGCGGAACCGGCCTTCATCGAACTCCTTCTGTCACTTGGGTTCTGTGGGTTCTGTTGCCACTCGGACGGCGCGAGGCGCCGCAGGCGGCAGAGTCAACGAATCGTCTTCGGCCACCGCGAAACCGACTCCGTACAGTTGCGAGACGCTAGACATTCTCACGTAGGCGTCGCTGACGACGAATTTCCGCTGCAGTGCTCGCGTGTCTCCGATCGCCTCGACGAGGTACGGGGAGAAAACAGGTTGGTTGTCGACGAGCATCGCGCCGCCCGCCTGACGGATGGTCACCGTCGGCCCGATTCGCACGCCGCCGACGGCGATCGCCTCCGCTCCCCCAGCCCACAGGGCGTTTACGACGGTCTGCAGATCGCGATCGAGAACCACGGTCTTGCCGCCGACACTCCGTTGCGACGCATCCGAGAGGTTCGGGCGTCCGGCCGGGTCGGTCAACGTCACCACCAGTCCCTCCCCGTGAACAGCTTCGGCTCCTGCGCCGGATTCGACCGCTCGCAGTTGGTCGAGGACGGCGCTGCCGCGTGCATCGCCCTCGAGCGCCACGCCGCGCGCGGCGTCGACGGCGCCGCCGAGTGAATCGCGGGACGCGGCCAGTGAATCGATTCGATCCTCCGCATCACGGACCTTCGCCACCAACTCGCTTCGAACCTCTTCGGTGCCGGTCACCTGCTTCGTCGCCTGAACAGCCGAGACCGTGACGATGAACCCGATCAACAGTGCGCCGAGGGCCAGCCACGGCCCCGTCTTCGAGGATCTGTTCTTGGTGTGCTCGTGCTGGCGTTCGAATGCAGTTGCCTCGTAGCCCGGGTCGAGATGTTCGGTCATGAGTGACCGAAGCAGCGACGGTACCGGGTTACGACGGACGTCCTCCCCGGTCGACTTCATCGGGGCACGACCTCGTGGGTTCGCGCAACGTCAACGGCCTTGAGCACGTAGATCGCGGCAGTCCACACGTACAGGACGGTTCCCCAGATCAGGAAAGCGAAACCGAAGGCATGGGTGAACGGTCCGATGGCCCAGTCTCCGTGCCCGGCAAGAATCAACGGCAGCGCGAACATCAGTAGGAAGGTCGCAGCCTTGCCGAGATAAACCACCTCGGGCGGTGGCAGGCCACGCCTGCGGTAGATCGGCAGCGTCAACGCAAGCAGAAGATCACGGCCGATGAGTATCGCTGCGACCCACCAGGGAATGAAATCGCGGGCGACGAAGGTGACCAGTGTCGTCACGACGTACAGACGATCGACCAGCGGGTCGAGAAGCGCTCCCAGACGCGAGGTCTGTCCGAGCACTCTGGCCAGCTTGCCGTCGAGCCAGTCGGTGAACCCGCTGAGCATCAGCAGCGCCAATGCCCAGCCGTCCGAGTGCGTGACGAGCAGCAGGTAGGCGAACAGTGGCAGAGCGAGTAGACGCACGATACTGAGCACGTTGGGAACAGTGAGAATCCGGTCCGTGGGGATCGGTTCTTGTTCGCCAGAGTTCACTGCACACACCTCGCGTCGTTCGATTGCCGTGCGGCCAGCTTTCCACAGCACGACGGACTATTCCCCGAGGCGCCGTAGCCTGAACTGTCCCGAGCGTGTCGAGCTGCCCTTATCTCCAGGCGAACACCGGCTGCTCGAGCTTGTCGATGCGCGTGTGCCGTCCGTTCAGCACTTCGCGGAACTGATAGATGACGGCTCCGGTCGGCGCATGGATCAGGCTCGTTCGGAACGGCCATTGGATCACCGGGTTCGGTGACTCCTCGATGGTGACGAAGCGCGAGTCCACGTCGAGCTCCTCCGACGTGACGGCATACACCTGGGCCACCTCGTCGGGATTGGGTACCAGTCCCCCGATGTCCTCGCCCGACCACATGACGAACGGCCGGATCACGAATCCCGAACGAGTGACGTAGTCGTCGAGCCGGCCGATGATCTTCGACTCGGGAACGTCGACACCCAGCTCCTCGGAAAGTTCCCGAACCGCTGCCTGTTCGGACGACTCGCCCGGGTCGACGCTTCCGCCCGGCAACGCGAATTGACCGGGGTGGGCGCGCATCTTGCTCGGCCGCTTCGTCACCGGGAACACTGGTGTTCCGTCCGCAGTCCGCATGACGACGATGACCACCGACGCCGAGCGCCTTCCGTCCAATTCGACCGACCGAGGTTCGAAAGCGGCAAGTGAGGCGACCACGTGGTCCCGATTCAGTAAATCTCCGTTCACCATGGCTCGACAGTAGCGCCACGAGACTGAGACCCTCAGCCAGTCTGGTCCATTTTGGCCGCTTCGCCTGATTATCGGTCTGTATTCCTGTCATGCTGAACAGGCAGAATCCACCGTGCGGCATGGCGAGAAGAGAACCTCGATGGCTGAGCAGTCCCAGACCCCCACCCCGCAGACCGACCAGAGCGCGCCGGGCGCGTCGAATCGGGCCTCTCGCTTTGCTTCCGACACGCTGAGCGTCCTGCGGCGTGTGCCGTTCACCGCGAGCGTCGTGCTCACCATCACCGTCGTCGGGATCGCGACCGGCGCCCTGTGGAATCACGTCCGTACCTACTCGTGGTTCACCGACATCGCCTACGGAGTTCCTGCCTTGCAGGAAGGCAAGTGGTGGACTCTCGTCACGGGGTGGTTCTTCGGATTGACGCCGGGTCAGTATGTTTCGATCATCGTCGTTTTTGCCTTCGCGGTCGGCTGGTGCGAATGGCGCCTGGGAACCAAGAACGCGGCCATCGTCACGATCAGCGGTCAGTTGGCGGGCGAACTCGGTGCATCGCTCCTCCTCTGGGCGGGCAGCCACACCGACTGGGATTGGGCTCGCAACCTCGCCACCCACCGCGACGTCGGCGTGACTACCGCAATCATCGCCGCACTCGCCGCGACCACAGCAACACTCCGCTCGCCCTGGCGAATGCGAGTGCGCGCCATTCTGTGTGCGTACATTGCGATCGCGTTCCTCTTCGAAGGCCGCCTCGCCGACGTGCAGCACCTCATCGCGGTCGCGATATTCCTGCCGGTGGGCGAGAAGTTCTTCGGCGACGGAGAGCGCGGGTTCATCCCCCGAACGCGACGCGAGATCCGCCTGCTCGGATTCATCGGCCTGCTCCTGATCGGCGTGGTCGAGATCGCCGTCTGGCTGTTCCCCGGAAGCGGACCGTTCGGGCCGACGGAAGCCGAAACCGGTTCGGGCTGGACGGCATTGATCGACGTGGTCATCGTTGCCCTGATCGCGGACCAGTTGCGACGAGGTCGCCGCTGGGCCTGGTGGGTTGCCGTGGTGTTCGGTTCACTGACGGTTTTGGCCACCGCCCTCGTCCTCGTTTCGGTCATCTTCTTCGACTACGAGAGCGCCGGCGCCGTCACGGTCGGTACCGCGCTGCTCTGGCTTCTCGAACTCATCTTGTTGATCAAGGGCCGCCACGCTTTTCACGTACCGATGCGGCGCAAGATTCGAGGCGGGCCGTTGTCCGGGAACGATCCGCGCGCCGCCGCTCGGGACCTGCTCAAACGGCACGGCGGCGGAACCATGTCGTGGATGACGACGTGGGACGGCAACAGTTACTACTTCGGCGAGTCGGGTGAGAGCGTCGTTGCATTCCAACGGCATGTCGGTGTCGTCGTGGTCCTGGCCGATCCGATAGCGAACCCCGACCGACTCGCCGCAGCGGTGGACGAATTCACGACGATGTCCGAAGCCAACGGCCTCACTCCCTGCTTGTTCTCCGTGGGGAAGGAGACAGCCGACGCCGCCACCCGGCGTGGCTGGCGCACCGTTCAGGTCGCCGAAGACACGATCGTCGACCTACCAGAACTGCAGTTCACCGGTAAATCCTGGCAGGACATCCGCTCGGCGCTCAACAAGGCCAAGAAGGACGACATCACCTTCCGGATGACAACATTGGCCGACGAGCCGTTCTCCGTATTGGCTCAGGTGCGCGCCATCTCCGAGGAATGGGTGGGCGACAAGGGGCTACCCGAGATGGGGTTCACCCTCGGAAGCGTCGAGGAGGCGCTCGACCGCGACGTCCGGGTCGGCTTGGCCGTCGACCCGACCGGAAGCATTCACGGCGTCACCTCGTGGTTGCCGGTGTACGGCGAAGGCGGCGTGGTTCAGGGTTGGACACTCGATGTCATGCGTCGACGTCCCGACGGGTTCCGTCCGGTGGTCGAGTTCCTCATCGCATCGTCGGCCCTCGAGTTCAAAGAACAAGGTGCCCAATTCGTCTCACTGTCCGGAGCACCGCTCGCACGCAGCGACGACGGCGCCGACGCCGCATCGATGGACCGCCTGCTGGACATGCTCGGAGCCGCGATGGAACCGCTGTACGGCTTCCGGTCTCTTCACGCGTTCAAGAAGAAGTTCAAGCCGAGGTACGAACCCGTTTTCCTGTGTTTCCGCGACGAGGCCGACCTGCCTCGGATCGGAATCGCACTGACGCGTGCATACCTGCCCGACGCAACGGCTCCTCAGCTGATCAAGCTCGCCACCAGCAAGAGTTGACGCCGTGCGGTCCTGGTTCGAGCACACGGTCGTCGACACCGGCAGGCTCCCGCTGTTCTTCCTCCTACTCGCCTTTGTCCTGACGTTCCTGTTCATCCGCTTCAGCGTCCGGATGATCCGGGCCGAGGTCTCGTGGTGGCCAGGCAATGTCACGCCCGGTGGAATGCACATCCACCACATGGTTTTCGGTTTGATGATGATGCTCGTGTCCGGCTTCGCCTTCATCGCTCTGGCCGACTATCACACCCCGATCGCCAATTGTGTTCTCGCGTCGGTGTTCGGTATCGGCAGCGCGTTGGTCCTCGACGAGTACGCACTCGTGTTGCATCTGCGCGATGTCTACTGGGCCGAGGAAGGTCGCTCGTCCATCGACGCAGTGTTCGTTGCCATCGCGATCTCGTTCCTTTTCCTTCTCGGGGTCCACCCGATCGGGTTCGCGGGAGAGTTCGACCCGTACGAGGAGGACCGTAGCCTGGCGACGTTGATCGGCGTTGTCGTCGCGATCGTGATCCAACTCGGACTCGCCGTGATCACGTTGATGAAGGGCAAACTCTGGACCGGCTTGATCGGGCTGTTCTTCACCCCACTTCTGTTGATCGGAGCAATTCGGTTGAGTCGCCCGGGTGCGCCGTGGGCGCGCTCGCGTTACCGCGACAAGCCGGCGAAGATGAGCCGGGCAGTGGCCCGTGAACAGCGTTATCGCGAGCCGATGATCCACGCGAAGATCTACGTGCAGGAAACGGTGTCGGGAAGTTTCGGTTCCGCTCCCCCGCCCCCACCACCGCTCCCCGTCGTCGACACCACAACCCCCACGTCGAAGGTCGGATTGTCGCGGCGGCTCTCGGACAGAATTCGCTGGCGTCGAACTCGCCGACGACTACGAACAGTCCCCGTCTGGCGTCTCCCCGTGATCCTCGTCGTCCTGTCCGTCGTCACCGCGAACATCCTCGTCGGGATCGACGGAGACCTGGTCAGCGACGGCGACGTCGGTACCATTTCCGAGGGCGTCGACGCCGGGGCCACCGCGACGCTGCTCAGCGTCATCGCCGGCGGGATGATCACTCTCACCGGTCTGGTGTTCACCGCCATCACCCTCGCAATGCAGTTCGGCGCCTCGCAGATTTCGGTGCGGGTGGTCCCGATGCTTGCGCAACAGCGAGTGATGCGGTGGTCGATCGGCATGTTTCTGGCCACGTTCGTCTTCTCCTTGATCATTGCGCTCGATCTGGCGCTCGATTCGGAGAATTCCTCACCGACCATCTCCACGGCGATCGCACTGCTTCTGGCATTGGCCAGTGCGATCCTGTTCATCGCGTTGGTGGCGAAGGTCGGGTCGATTCTCAATTCCAGTCGGTTGCTGCGTTGGATAGCGGCCCAGGGCCGGAGCGCGACGATTCGTGCCTATCCGCTGTACGAGGACCTGCCCTCTGGCGCACCGAAACCCAGTCAGCCGCTCCCCCTACCCCAACCGCGCGAGTCCGAGAACTCCGAGAGCGCCGACGCACTGGTGATTCGCCTGCGCCACCTCTCACCCGACGGCCGGATTCTGCTGGCGATCGACCTCGCACGACTGCAGCGGTTGGCCGGCCGCTGGGACGTCTCGGTCGAAGTCGTCCCCAGCATCGGCGAGTTCGTCGCCCAGAACGCGCCCCTCTTCGAGGTACGCGGACCCTCGCTGAAGGTACGCCCGGACACTTTGATGTCGTGCTTGATCTTCGGTGACACGCACAGCCCGGTCGTCAGCCCCGGTGCAGCGCTTCAGTCGATCGTGGACATCGCGCTCAAGGCACTGTCACCCGCCATCAACGACCCGGGCCGAGCCGTCCAGGCTCTCGACCACATCGAAGATCTTCTGGTACTTCTCGCCCCGCGGGTCCGCTTCGACACGTCAACCTCGGATCTCACGCTGATCCGAGGGCAGCAACGCACCTGGACCGATTACGTGTCCGTCGCCACCGACGAGATCCGGCACTTCAGTACCAATTCCGCGCAGGTCCAGCGTCGTCTGCGCGCGGTATTCGCGACCTTGCTCGAAGCCTGCCCGCCGGACCAGCACCCTCCGCTACTCGAGCGCGTCGACGCACTCGATGCGCAATTGACCCGAGAATGGACCGGCGCACTCGACCTTCGGCTCGCGAGTGTGGCGGATCCGCAGGGATTGGGCTCCGAAGCCGGGGCGACCGGAAGAATTCACCCGCTGATCATCGGGTCTTCGGAACTTCCGGACGATCGTTCATCCGGGCAGACCGAGTCGCGTTCCCAGCCAACCTAATTGACTCGCCAATCCAGCCGACCACACCTGGAAGCTGTGCCCTCCGTCGACCTCGGCGTACTGGACGTCCATCCCTGCGGCCTTTGCGGCTTCGTAGAGCGTTTGAAGACCTGGGCGGTAGTCGTTGTCCTGTTTGCCGACCACGAACACCCCGGCGCTGTCGGGGAACTTCTTCTCCCGGAGCAGATCCTGCGGATTCACTGCCACGAACGCGGCGTCAATGCCGCCGAACGCTGCATCGACCGTCTGCTTGCGATCGCCGAGTGTGGGTTCGATCTGACCGGACAGATCCAGGAACGTCGGATATACCGCGGGGAAGTTCGTTGCCATCTGGAACGCGCAGGTGCCGCCGTAGGAAAGTCCCCCGATCGCCCACTTCCTCGGGTCGGGATCCACCTGGAGGTTCCCGCGCACCCAGTCGGGAACATCGCGCGAAAGGTACGTCGCGACGTTCCCGAGTTGGGAATCGACGCAGAGCGGATTCGCCAGTTCCGACCCGGTCCCGTCAGCAACGACGACAACGGGAGCCAAGCCCGAATGCGCAGCGGCGTAGGTGTCCATGGTCTGGACGAGACGTCCGCCCTGTAGCCAGTCCTCGGGCGCGCCTGGTTGGCCGGCTAGCAGGACCAACACGGGCAACTCCGGTCGTGGGTTGGTGAAATACGCGGGCGGTAGGTAGATCTCGGCGTCGCGGGCGCTGAATCCGGAGACCGTCCCCGCAATCGTGACCGTGCTGACCTTGCCCGCCGACGGCATGTCCGTGGGAGCCTTCCATTGCGAAACCGGTACCGCCCCGTCCTTGCCGTCGTCCAGGTCTGCGAGTGAAACCTTCTCCGCGTCCGAGAGTCCCAGCGCTGTTCCCAACGTCGGATACGACTGGAACTGCAGATTCACGTGAGCCGCGCTCGACACGACCACCAGGAGCACGGAGACCACGGTGAGCACGCGACCGTCGATCCGCGTCGCCGCAAATACCCGCGAAACACCCAGCAGCACGCCGAGAATGCCCAACCCGATCCACACGTAGACCGGACGGGCAATCGGATCGGGGAACGGGTGCCACACCTTCTCGATCAGCCAGTACAGCACGAGAGTGATCGCGATTGCCGCGACGATGCAGACCGGAATCGAGATCAGGACGTGACGCCTCGATCTCGAGAAGATCAGCCACAGAAGTGCCAGAATTCCGAGCACCGTCACCACGGGCGGAACCGGGCCCGTGACCAGCGACAGATCCGTGATCGTGTGCACGTCGTCTCCCGTCGCAGCCCTGTTTAGACAATATCCAAGAACAGGACATTTCGGAGCTGATGGCGTCAGATCACCGCGTTCGACGCCTGGGCACGTAGGTCTCGGGCCAGGTGATCCCGACGCTCGAGAACAAGCCTCCGCAGCGACGCGGGCGCCTCCGCATTGGCCTGGATCCAGGAATCGACAGCAGAGGTGTCTTCAGCTGCCGGGAAGAGTCCGTTCACCAACCGTCGGGCGATCTCGATGCTGCGTTCGGACCACCACTTCCCCAGGGACGAGAAGTACTCTGCCGCATATCCCTCGATCAACGACGGGTCCGTGCCCGAACGGAATCCGGCGATCGTCGCATCCAGGCGGTCGTTCGAGAGTGAGCCGTCAGTGGTCGCCGACGCCCAGGCAGCCGCCTTGGTCTCGGCATCGGGAATCGACGCCGCGGCGCGGACGTACGCCGTTCGACCCGCTGACGTGCTGTCCTTGCTCAGCTCACCGTCGAAGTCGCTCACACTCGCATGGCCGGTCGCCGACAGGGCGATCCACAATGCCCACCGCAGATCAGGATCGAGAGCCAGTCCGACCGGCCCCGGGCAGGTGCCGTCGAGTATCGACCGCACCTCGTCGGCGCGAGCATCGTTGACCGCTGCAGCGGCCGACAGAGCCCGTGCCCATGCCAGCTGTCTTCCGGACTCCGGTTCGGCTTCGAACACCGCCTTCCAGGTCGTTTCCAACCAGCCTGCACTTACATTGGGCCGCAAGCTTTTCGGAACGTAGTGAAGAACCGCGTATTGGGCATCGGTCAGGATCGAGCTGAGAATCGCAAGATCTGTCTCCGCGGGAGCGAATCGTTCCACCATGTCGAGGTACCGGAACACCGAGAGCTGCGCATCACGCACCGAGTTCCACAGCGACGACCAGATCACCCCGCGCGCAAGCGGATCGCTCACGCGGTCCAGGGATGCCTCGACAGTGGACAGAGATTCCGCGTCCAATCGCACCTTGGCGTAGGTGAGGTCTTCGTCGTTGAGCAGTGTGAGTGCTCCGGGCGGAAGGTCGACCGACGTGCGTGATTCGGTGATGTCGAGTTCGACGCGTTCGGTGCGAACAAGGTCTCCGGACTCGTTGTAGTCGTAGATTCCGACTGCGAGCCGATGCGGCCTCGGGTCCGTCTGGACCAGGTCTGTTCCGTCGAGCGACAGCGTGGACACTCCGGTGGTCTGCAACCAGATTCGGGCCCATTCGCGCACATCACGTCCGGAAGTCTCCGCGAGCACGTCGAGCAGATCAACCAGCGTGGTGTTCCCGAAGGCGTGGGCCTTGAAGTACCGTCGTGCCGCTTCGAAGAACGCGTCACCGCCGACGAACGCCACGAGTTGCTTGAGGACACTGGCGCCCTTGGCGTAGGTGATTCCGTCGAAGTTCAGCTTCGCAGCTTCGAGATCGACGATGTCGGCGACGATAGGATGCGTGGTCGGCAGCTGATCTTGGAGGTACGCCCACGCTTTTCGCTTGATGGCAAATGCTACCCAGGCATCGGTGAAGCGAGTAGCTTCGGCGCTGACCAGCGATCCTATGAAGTCGGCGAAGGATTCCTTGAGCCACAAGTCGTCCCACCAGACCATGGTCACGAGATCGCCGAACCACATGTGCGCCATTTCGTGCAGGATCGTGTTGGCGCGGCGCTGATGCTGCTCGTCGGTTGCGGAGCCGCGGAACACGTATGCCTCGGTGAAGGTCACCAGTCCCGGGTTCTCCATGGCGCCGAGGTTGTACTCGGGGACAAAGATCTGGTCGTACTTGCCGAACGGATACGGATAGTCGAAGTACTCGGCGTAGAAGTCCAACCCCTGACGGGTGATGTCGAAAACGTTGTCCGCATCGAGGTGTGGAGCCAACGACGCCCGGCACAGCGCACCCAACTCGACAGTGAGTTCGCCGCGACTCCACGACGACGCCACGCGGTGATACGGCCCGGCCGCGATCGCGGTGATGTAGGTCGAGATCGGCAGCGTCGGGGCGAAAGTGACGCGTTGTGCACCGTCCACGGAGAGAGTCTGGGTCGCGGGCTGATTCGACAGGACTTCCCAGCCGTCAGGTGCTGTCACCTCGAATGTGAAGGGCGCCTTGAGGTCCGGCTGCTCGAAGCAGGCGAAAACACGCCTGGCATCGGCAGGCTCGTATTGCGTGTACAGATACGTCTGATCGTCAGCGTCGTCGACAAATCGGTGCAGCCCTTCACCGGAACGGCTGTAGTGGCCGTGAGCTGCCACCCGAACGACGTTCGATCCGCCGAGTCCGCGCAGCCCGATCCGGGATCCGTCGTACTCCACCGGAATCGACGCACCGTCGACGTCCACGGAATCGACTGCAGCACCGATGAAATCGAGCCACGTGGACTCCACCGAGGACGTCAGATCAATTGTCGTGACCGTCGAAAAGGTCTTCACGGCGGAGTCGACCGCCGATCGCAGATCCAACTCCACCCGGTAACCGGCGACGGAGATGGCTCGAGATCGTTCGGCGACTTCGCTTCGATTCAGGTTCGCAGTACTCACGCACTCGATCCTGCCAGGCCGCGCGCGGCGATGTGAGCCGCCGTGCGCCTATCCCTTGAACGCGCCCTGCCAGACGGTGTCGAACGGCGTGTGTGCCGAGACGCGGCCTTCGATGCCCGCCGTGACGAACTTCTTTGCCAGAGCGACGGCTTCTCCCACGTCGGCGCCTTTTGCCAGCTCCGCGGTCACTGCGGCGGCCAGCGTGCAACCGGCACCCGAGACGCGCTCTTCGCCGACCTTGGGGGCGGAGAGAACAGTCACGTCGGTCCCGTCGAACAACACGTCGACGGCGTCGCCACCGGCGAGTTCGACACCGCCCTTTGCGAGCACGTACTTGGGTCCGAGGTCGTGGATACGACGTGCGGCCTCGATGAGGTCGTCGACGCTTTCGATGCTGTCCATTCCGGCGAGGGTGCGTGCCTCGAACAGGTTGGGTGTGACGACTGTGGCGAGCGGGAGGATCGAATCACGAAGTGCTGTATCGGTATCGAGAGCCGCGCCGGGCTCCTGGCCCTTGCAGATCAGGACCGGGTCGAGGACGACGTGGCGCCAGGACTGCCGACGCAGGCCCTCTGCCACAACCTCGATGGTGGCGGGCGTGCCCAACATGCCGATCTTGACGACGTCCAGATCGTGAGCCGCAGTCGCAGCCTCGATCTGATCAGCGATCACGTCAGGAGCGATCGGTACGAAGCGATGACCCCAGTTGTTCTTGGGATCGAACGAGACGATACATGTGGTGGTCGCTACGCCGTAGACGTCCAATGCCTGGAACGTCTTCAGGTCGACCTGCAGGCCGGCACCGCCAGTCGCTTCGGACCCAGCGATGACATAGGCGAGGTCAACCACAGCACAATCTCCTTCTTCGGACTTTCGAAACGTGCGTGGATGGCCACGAACGCGGGACCCAGTTTATCAACCGTTCCGACGTCTGGTTTTCGGCTATGCGGGCACCGGACTTCCCCACGCGACGTCGTTGTCCTCGTATCCGAACGGCGGACCGACGAACTCGCCGCCGCAGGTGATCAGCGCGAGGGTTTCGGGTCCGTCGAGGCTGTTCAATCGCTCGACCGGCAGCTCTCCGTCCTTGCCGTAGTGATCGACCGCATCGATACGGTAGTTCCAGGTCTGTCCCCCGGCGCCCGCCACGGTCACGACCGAGCCGATTTCCAGTGTCGAGAACTTCTTTCCGAAACCGTCACCCTGATAGATGTCGTTGATGTGTCCGGTGATCACCACGGTGCCCGCGCCGGAGCCGGGAAATGCCGAATCTGCCCACCATCCGATCTCACTGACATCCTCGGGCGGAATGAGCGAGCCGTCCGTCGTCGTCTTGATCGGCAGGATGTCAGCGGTGCTGTTGCCTGTGCGCAGCGTGGTCGGGACATCCGGACCGTCGACCACCGCGCGAATCTCTGGCGGCAAATCTTGTTGGCCGGTCGCGAGGACGCGGGTCGGCGAGTCACCGTCGTCGGAACATCCGCCGATCAAGAGCATCGTCGCCACTACTGCAGCGGCCCACGTTCGGCTGGCCGTGGATCCAGGTGCCGCTGTCACGGACGAGAAGTCGGGCCGGACGGAATCTGGGAAATTGGTACTCGGTTTCCGACGTCACGACCGGGAAGTGCGTCACCGGAATCCCCACCGTTCCCACCGGAACCGTCACCACCGCTGCCGTTTCCGCCACCGCTTCCATTCCCCCCGCCGCCGGGGCCGGGGCCGGGGCACTCACCTCCCGGATCGGTGGTGTCGCCTGCCAAGACAATCTTGACTGCCGAGAGGTTGACCGTCTGGTTCTGCGCGACTTGTCCAGGAGTTGTGACGTCGAATGCGAGCTTGGCACGTACGGGGATGACCGAACCGTCGTCAGCGTCGGTGACCGTTGACCCTGACCGGCCGAGATCTTGGGTCAACGTCATTCTGGAGATCAAATCCTGATCTCCGGTCAAGCCGGCGCCGTCGATCCGAAGGGTCCCTCGGACGGGACTTCCGTGGGCTCTGATCGTCACCGATGCGCGAAACTCGAGGATGTCTCCCGGCACTGTCCGCCACGCCTCGATCGAGTTGATTTTCGTTCCAGGCGATCCAGTCGAGATGTCGTACCAACCGTCGATCACGGCCGGATCGAGTGACATCGAATTTTCGTTGATTTCCGAGTTGCACGCGCGGGTGAGCGAAACGGGGGCAGCCGATCCCACTGCGGGGAGTGCTGTCGACACAACGGTCGCCAAGACGAAGGCCGTCGCGGTGATGCCCGCGGTACGCCTGCCGAAGATCGTCATTCTCTCGCTACCTTTTTCCGCGGACCGTAGCTTCCGGTCAATTCAGTCAAAATACCAGTACAGCTGGACAAATAGGTCGAATTCCGTGCCGAATTCCTCTTGTTTTCTGTGAACTTCGGTTACGAGCAATTTCTCCGCACACGCGTTCCGGCAAGGGGTACATCGGATCAACAGGGGTCAGAAGTTACATTTCGCCCGCACATCGGAGCAGATCGCACTGATTTCTCACCGCATTGGACAGGTATTTCCGTTTCATAGCGGTCAGCCGGTGGAACAACGATCACTACAACGAGCGTGCCGGGCACGTGTCCGGTCGCCCCCCACCGAATCAAGGGAAACCGTCATGTCGGATACAACATCAGTCAAGCAGGGTTTCGCGGTAGGAACATCGATCGGGGCAGCCGTCATCTTGGTGACGGTCGGCATCGTGCAGTTCTTCCAAGGACTCGCTGCCGTCGCCGAAAACGAAGTGTTCGTAGTCGGGATCGACTACGTCTATCAGTTCGACCTGACGACGTGGGGTTGGATCCATCTCGTGTTGGGCGCGCTCGTCGCTCTCGTCGGGCTTGCACTGTTCACCGGAGCGGCCTGGGCGCGGGTGTCGGCAGTGGTGATCTGCGCGATCTCGATCATCGCGAACTTCTTGTGGCTGCCGTACTACCCCTGGTGGTCGACTCTCATCATCGCGCTGAACATCGTCGTGATCTGGGCTGTGTCGACATGGAAGCCCACCCAGACGACGCACGCCGCTACGCATGCACCGTCAACGCCGACTCGATCTGCTTGAGTTGAAAGTATGTGTAGGTGGATGGCGTATTCCGGAGAGCCGATACTGGCCCATGACTTGCTGTTCAGGCCACAGCACTCGCTGATCGACCAGAGCCTGCATTCTCAACTCGGGGCCACGACGACAAATGGCGACGGCTTCGGAATCGGCTGGTACGGGGAAGGCCCCCAACCGGCAGTTTTCAAGAGCATCGAACCCGCGTGGAACGACTCGAACCTGCGCGAAGTCACCTCCCAATTGCGCACCCCTCTGCTGTTCGCTCACATCCGCGCCTCGACGGGAACTGCAGTGCAGCGCAGCAACTGTCACCCGTTCCGGCACCGGCAATGGTTGTGGATGCACAACGGTTCACTACACGGATTCCACGACATGAAACGGGAATTGGTGACTGCCATTGATCCGTCGCTCTTTCCGGATCTCGAAGGATCGACGGACTCGGAAACCTTGTTCTTCCTCGCGCTGACGTTCGGCCTGACCGACGATCCGTTCGAAGGTGTCGCGAGGGCCGTCGGATTCGTCGAGCACACGGCCCGCTCGCAGGGAATCGACAATCCGGTTCAGATGACCGTCGCCACGTCGGATGGCATCTCCACCTGGATCTTTCGCTATTCCAGCGAGCACCAGTCGAGGTCGTTGTTCTTCTCCACCGAGATTTCCACGTTGCGCAAGCTCCATCCTGAGGTGGATGCCCTGCACCATCTGAGTGAGGAGACCCGAATCGTCGTCTCCGAGCCACTACGTGACCTTCCCGGCGCCTGGAACGAGGTTCCCGAATCCGCCGCAGGCGTCATCCGGCCCGGACGGGACGAGATGCGGAGCTTTGTGCCGATCCCACCAGCCTGATTGGGTCATACAACCAGGCATAGCTATGAAATAGCTTGCATTCGAAGCGCTTTCACGAAAACTGAGAAAACGGAAACTCGGCACACTAGTCACGCGAGAGGATGAGCCGGAACGCCAAGCGAGCCTTCTCCGTATCCGGAGTGCCACCAGTGAGCAAATCGTTGTAGATGAACGACTCACCCACGCGAACCAGCAGATATGCCATGTCCTCGACGGGCAGGTCTGGCCGAATCTGCTCCGGTATTTCAGCTTCGATCAGCCTTCGCACGGATTCGACCATCGTGCCCTGAATCGGCCCCAGTCCAGTTGTGAGTATGCACAACGCCTTTTGCGGTTCCCGAGTCAAATACGTCCGGAAGAATTCGGTCTCGATTGTCGCCCGTGCATGGTAAGTGAGGACGTCGACAACCCTTGACGCTCCGCTTCCACCGCACTCCTCGAGGCCCATTCGCCACGTTCGGCGCGCCAGCGAATCGAGCACGTCACCGGTAATTGTGTCGCGATTCCCTGCACGCCGGAACAAGGTGGTCCGATCCACCCCCAACTCGGTGGCCAAAGCGTTCACATCGAGCGGTTTTCCGGCTGCGAACTGTCGTCGGGCGGCACTCAACGCTTCCGCGCGGATGTCACGTGTCTCGGCCATGGAGTGAATGTATCGCTGACGACGTGCTGGTCGGTAGCCGGAGGCGATCAGACGGCGCCATCGACGGCAATCGTTGCAACATTCATTGACTTTGTTGCAGGTGAGTGTTTATGGTTCCCCGGTACGTGATTCCAGTCACAACAGTTCAGTTGTTTACGGAGGAATGCGATGAACGATCACACGTGGACGACCCGACGATGAGCCCACTTCTGCAAGTACGAGACCTCACGGTTGACATTGGGACAGAAACGATTTCGAACAGACTCCTCGACCGAGTGAGCTTCGAGTTGGGGTCGGGCGAAATCACCGGCCTCGTAGGAGAGAGCGGGAGCGGAAAGACACTGACCGGACTCGCTCTGCTCGGTCTCTTGCCCCGTACGGCACCAACCAGCGGAAGCATCCGTTTGGAAGGACAGGAACTTGTGGGTCTGCCCGCCGCCAAGTTGAGGAAAATACGCGGTCGCGACGTCAGTATGGTCTTCCAGGACCCGAGTTCGGCTCTCAACCCCTCCGTCAGCATCGGTCGCCAGATCGTCGATGTGTTGAAGGCCCACCGCGACATCACGAAAGTCGATGCGGAGGACGTGGCTACAGATCTTCTCCACCAGGTCGGACTGGCCGACCCGAGCAGAACCTTGAAGTCGTTCGGGTACGAGCTTTCCGGCGGGATGTGTCAGCGGGTGATGATCGCGATGGCCCTGGCATGCGGTCCGAAGTTGCTGATCGCGGACGAACCGACAACAGCGCTCGACGTCACCATCCAAGCTCAGATTGTCGATCTCCTTCGAGAACTGGCCGAACAGCGCGATCTTGCCGTGTTGTTGATCAGTCACGACCTCGCGGTTGTCGCCGAGGTCGCGGATCGAGTCATCACCATGTTTCGCGGCGAGATCGTCGACGTCGCGCCACGAGACGTGCTGCTTCGGCGGCCCGCGCATCCCTACACGTTCAGCCTTCTCGAGGCGGCACGCTCGACATTCGAAGAAGTCTCCTCCCAATCACCCAAGGCGCGAGGCGATTTCACCACCAAAGCCCCTGCTGACGGCGTGGGTTGCCGATACGTCGCCCGGTGCAACTACTCCGAGGAGCTCTGCATATCCGATCATCCACTTCTGATCGGATCACCGGAATCGGCAACAAGATGTCACCGCAGCGACGAACTCGAGTTGCTCGGACTGGTGAGCTGATGAGCAACACCGACGTCATCGTCGACGTTAGGAATCTGGCAGTCGAGTACGGACGCGGACGCAAAGCTCTTCGCGCGGTCGACGACGTCAGCTTCTCCGTACAGAGGGGCGAAACCCTTGCGATAATCGGTGAATCAGGATCGGGAAAATCCTCGACGGCTCACGCTCTCGCGGGTCTGGTGGCTACGGCCGCAGGCTCCATCACTATGAATCTCGACGACCCGGCGTTCGGCAAGGGTGGATCTTCCCATCTCATTTTTCAAAACCCTACGTCGGCCTTGAACAATCGGATGGCCTCATGGGCTTGCGTAGCCGAGCCGATGGCGCCAGGGCGTCTGCGCATCCCACAGTCCTTGCGGCCGAAAGCCGTCGAGCTGTTGCGTCGGGTCGGTCTCGGCGCTGAGCTTGCCGACCGCCTCCCGACCCAGCTCTCCGGTGGCCAACGCCAACGCGTGACCATCGCTCGTGCACTTGCCTCCAAGGCGCCACTGATTCTCTGCGACGAACCTGTTGCCTCCCTGGATGTTTCGCTTCAGGAAGAGGTGTTGCAACTTCTTGCCGATCTCCGAGAAGAACATGACCTCACGTACATCTTCATTTCGCACGATTTGGGTTCGGTGGCACGGATCGCCGATCGCGTCGCGGTGATGTACCTCGGCCGAATCGTCGAGATCGGACCGGTTGCCACGGTCCTGAGGACTCCATCGCACCCCTACACGCAGGCGCTTCTCGCCGCGGCCCCGCACATCGAACTCGAGCGGCGCAGTCGTCGGAAAGCATTGGTGCGGGGCGAGTTACCCGACCCACGGAATCCACCCTCGGGTTGTCGATTCCGCACCCGCTGCCCGTTTGCGATGGATCGCTGTGCGTCGGAAGCGCCGTCACTTCGCGCGGCCTCGAATTCCGCACACAGCTCCGCCTGCCATCTATCGTCCCCGGCCACATCGACCGGAATCTCCAACCCGCCGCAGTAAATGCGTGCCGCGTCAGTCTCCCCCTTCCGAGAAGACCAAAGCGAAAGTCCACCATATGAATCCGCGTCTGTCTTTGCGATCCCGATATCCGATCACACGCTTCCAGAATCATGGGAAAAGTGGCCCACGTGTGCTGGTAGCTGCGTTTGCACTTTCTGCTCTTGTGCTCAGCGGCTGTTCGAGCAGCGCCACCGGTACCGCCGGCGATACCGGACCTGCCGATCCGAACGCCGAACTCAAGGTCGCGACATCGCACGTGCCCGCCTCGCTCGACCCGTGTGCGGGAAACATCGGATACGACATCGACTACTTACAGTTGATGTATGCACCACTGATCGATGCGGAACCTGCCACCCAGAAGTTGCGGCCCGGAATCGCCAGCGAGTGGGGCTTCTCCGGACCGGACAACCTGACGTTCGAGATGACGTTGCAGAACGGCTTGACCTTCCACGACGGTACAGCTGTCGATGCAGCAGCCGTCAAGGCAAGCATGGAACACTGCTTGAGTCTCGGAATCGTTTCCGTCCCGACGATCAAGAGCATCGAAGCAACGTCCCCAGATCACGTCACGATCTCGTTGAGTTCACCTACCTCCGGTTTACCAGGCTGGCTCAACGGCAGATTGGGAATGGTGGTCTCCCCCACTGCGCTGGCAGCAGCAGGGGCAGACTTCGCCAACAAGCCTGTAGGCGCAGGGCCGTACACATTCACCAGCGCAGTCCCGAACAGTTCATACACATTCAGTCGATTCGACGATTACAAACCGGCAGGTCCACCCAGCCCCCAGCTCGCCAAGATCCAGATCCAGGTGATCTCCAATCCCACAGCGCTGACAATTGCCCTGACATCGAACGCTGCGGATTTTGCATACGGGCTCACACCGTCGAGTGCTCCGATCCTCGAACGGAATCCCAACCTGAACGTCAGTCACGACCCGAGACTCGGAGTTGCGCTCGTCGTGATCAACAACAAGAACCCTGTGGTTAACGACGTCCGGGTTCGTCTGGCGATGCAGTATGCGCTCGACCGCAAGGCAATTGCGCGAGCCGCGCTGGACAGCTCGGAAGGAACTGCGGCGTTCGGTCAATATCCTCCCGGTTCGCAGTTCTACGACGAGGAAACCGAAGATGCATGGCCGTACGACCCGGAGAAGGCCAAATCGCTGCTAGCGGAGGCGGGGTATCCGAATGGGGTCACCGTGCGCGGACTAGCAGGCAACCTACCGCCGTACTCGACCAACGCGGTCCTTGTCGGAGAACAATGGGAGAAAGTCGGCATCAAGGTCGACTTCGTCGAAATGAGTGGACCTCAGGCGATTACGGAGTTCGTCGCACACAACAGCGCGGACGTCTTCAGCGTGGGATGGCCCACGCGAGCATCCGCACCGCTCAATTTCGAAGCCTCTCTGGGTTCGCGATCGTACTTCCGGCAGAATTCCGTCCCCAACGAGGAGTTGGAGAAGCTGATCGCACTGCTGAACAACACGTATGACGAAACCGCTCAGCTCGACATCGTCAAACAGATCAATCAAGTCGTGATCAAGTCCGCTGAGTACGTACCGTTGTACTTCACTCCCGACGTGGTCGCCTACACGAAGAACGTCCACGGGGCCGTTCCTGCACTGAACGGCTCCCCCAATCTGACGTACCTCTCGAAGTCATGACGACGACCGTTGTATCGCAAGAGAATTCGTTGGCCCCCGAGCCTGAGAGCGTTCCGACCCGAAACCCTCACCGATCGCCGGTGAATCCTTACATACGGATGATCGGCGTCCGGTTCGCACAGATAATTCCTACCGCGATCATCGCTAGTTTCATAACCTTTGCCCTTATCCGGATAATCCCCGGTGGACCAGCCGAGGCCCTTCTCGGTCCGAACGGCAGCGATGAATCGATCGCCGCACTCAACGAGCGCCTCGGATTGAATCAACCTCTGCTGGTCCAGTACTGGAACTGGGTGGTGTCGGCTCTGCACGGAGATCTGGGAACGTCGCTACAGAACAGCGCCCCCGTCGGCCCACAGATCCTTGCGCGCCTGCCGGCGAGCGCCGAGCTCGTTGTACTCGCACTGTTACTGTCCGCCGTCGTCGCTATACCGCTCGGTGTGTGGACCGCGACGCGGCAGGGACGACGCAGCGATGGTCTGACCCGCACGGTTTCGGGGATCGGACTCGCGGTACCGGACTTCTTCCTCGCTATCGTGCTGGTCGATGTCTTCGCCCTCGGTTTGGGAGTTCTACCGGTGCTCGGCTGGGTTCCTCTCGAGAACAGTGTGATCGACAACCTGAGCCATTTGGTCCTACCAGCAACGGCGCTCGCTGCCGGCGCAGCATCGATTGCGGTTCGGCAGACCAGGGCTGCGATGATCGAGACACTGTCAAGTGACTACGTACGAACTGCGCGTGCGATGGGTATCGACGAGCGGAAGATCGTGTGGCGCTACGCGCTACGAAACATCGTTCCCACGATTGTCACTGTCTATGGATTGCTCGCCGTGGCGATGCTGGGTGCGACGGTCATTCTCGAGCAGATCTTCGTGCTGCCGGGCCTCGGGAGCGCTCTCGTCATTGCGATCGACACGCGAGATTATCCGATGCTTCAAGGCATTGTGTTGCTGTTCGTCGTGATCGTGCTTCTCGTGAACATCCTGGTCGACGTCGTCAACAACATGATCAGCCCACAATTGAGGAAGGGAACGATCTCGTGAGCCAACTCGCGCTGACCACCGCAGGCGAGACCCGCTCCAAGTGGGCTCTCCCTCGACTGCACCCCGGATTATGGCTCAGCTACTGCTTTCTCGGCACGCTGATAGCGGCGTCCGTCTTGGCCTCGTTCGTGGCTCCGCACAGTCCGACCGATCAGAACCTGACCAACACGTTCGCCGGTCCGAGTGCACAGCACCTGCTTGGCACTGACGGCTTCGGTCGTGACGTGCTCAGTCGATTGATCTGGGGAGGACGCTCCGCCTTCTTCGGCGTCGCGATCGCTGTCGCCGTCAGTCTGCTGTTGGGAATTCCGTGGGGGTTGATCGCCGGATATTGGCCACGCTGGATCGGCGCGTCACTCCTCCGGGTGGCGGACGCATTGCTGGCATTCCCAGGTTTGGTTCTCGCAGTGGCTATTACCGGTGTTCTGGGGCCGAGCCTGATCACGTCGATGTCAGCGCTCGGAGTCGTCTATGCACCCACAATTGCAAGAATTCTGGCTGCCGGGGTCAGCGAAACGAGGAACCGAGACTTCGTTCTGAGCGCGCGACTCTCAGGATGCCCGCCGCACGTAGTGCTCCTGCGTCATCTTCTTCCGCACGCAATCGGGCCGGTTGTCGTTCAGGTGACCGTGCTCACCGGCCTGACTTTTCTCGCGCAGGCGGCACTCTCATTCCTGGGGTTGGGAATACAGCCCCCCACTCCGAGTTGGGGCGGTGACTTATCCGATGCGTACCTGCACATCTTGAGTGCACCACAACAGATTCTCCCCTCCGGCATTCTGATTTCATTGGTCGTCCTGGCCGTCTACCGAGTGGGTGATGCCGTCCGGGACCGCATGTATGTGAGAGGGAGATAGCCGGCGTAGAACAACCATCCGACTCGACTGTTCGAAGACCACACCACCAGCATGAAGGACTATCGATGACCTCGATCGCACCAGAAACCGCGCGCCGCGTCTTCCGTGGAGCCGAACCGATACACGGCATGATCTACTTCACCCCTTTCGGCGCGGAAGCATATGCCGCACTGGGCTTTACACACCCTCGAATGGGCTACTTCGCTTCGCGGTCTGCGCCCATGGGCGCAGTAGCGGCTGAAGTCACCATCGCTACGTTCTTCAACTTCAACCCCGAACTTGTACACGCGGTGCTGCCGGAAGCCTGGACAATCGCCACCCCCGAACAGATCCTCACTGCTCGACTCGATGCTGTCGACCGTTCGCTGCGCAAGGCCTGGGGAGAACATGTCGACGGCACCGAAGTTCGCGAAGCTGCCGAACTCGCACGTCGAGCCGCGGAACGCGCCTGCAACAGACCACAAGGGCGACCCCTGTTCGGTGGGCACGCATCATTGCCGTGGCCTGAGGAGCCTCATCTCGTGTTGTGGCATGCCCAATCCTTGCTCCGGGAGTTTCGCGGAGATTCTCATGTCGCACTTCTTCACGCCGAGGGACTCAACGGTGTCGAAGCGTTGGTAGTCCACGCCGCAACCGGTGATGTTCCTGCTGCTGCTCTGCAAATGAGCCGGGCATGGGACAACGATCAGTGGGCGGAAGGCGTCGAAAGTGTGCGGGCGCGTGGATGGCTCGAAGGCGGCCCCGAGCTTCACCTGAACGAGGTGGGTCGCGATCGCCGGAAGCGGGTTGAGCATCAGACCGATGTGCTGGGGTCGTACCCGTACGAGGCGATCGGAGAGACCGGATGCAGTCGACTGATCGAAATCTCGGAACGTCTCTCCGGTGAAGTGATCGATGCAGATCTCGGATTTCCGGCAGCACTGGCAGCACGTCGCCGATTGCGTGCGTGACAGCAGGTCGTGAGTGTCGAACGTGGCTGGTGGTGATACGACGAGGGTGTCACCACCAGCCCCTTCACACAATTATCGCCGAAGTCGGCTGCGCCCCCAATCTGCACAGTGAGAAGGCATCCGGATGAGACTGCCGTTGTGCCGAATTCTCCCGCGGGATGGGTCAAGATGGCTAGATGCGGAAACAGGCACTCGGGTTTTCTTTGTTCGGTGCGACCGTTGCCATCGTCACGGCGGCGCTGACACAGGGATCGGCACAGGCGTCCGCCACGATCACCCTCTTTTCGGGTGGCACCACAATCTCGGGCTTCGCGGGTGAATCGCAATGGACCTGGCCCATCGAGGCTGCGGTGATCGGCGCCCTTCTGGGCGCGCTGACCGGGTTCGTGCTCCGCCTCGCGGGCGTGCGAATCTCCGGAAGCCAAGACAATCGACTGGTTCGAACTGTGGTGGCAGGCATCGCAGGCGTCACGCTTGGGCTGACGCCCCTGTTGGTCTTGATCGGCATGGCATTCACCGGGTCGGTTGATATGGGATGGTCCCCGCTCCTGGTCTACGCCGTCAGCGGTCTTCTGGCCTATGGCCTTTCGGTCGCCGCCGTGTTCGGAGTTCTTCGCGCTGCCGGGGATCGACTTACTGTTCGCACGACGCGAGCGGTCGCGGCGATGCTTCCGGTAGGGGCGTTGGCGGCGACTGCTGCGGGTGTCGGTACTGCGTGGAAGCTGGGCTTTTCCACCGCCGCTCCCACCTGGATCGCGGTCGTACTGCTGGTGGTGCTCGTATTGGCCGTGACGTTCGTTGCGGCCCGGGCGTGGGCACTACGGATGCAGGCTCGTGACTTTCCAGAAGTGGCATAGGCGGTGGAACGATTGATTCCGACGGGCGCATCGAGATGCGGGGCGAGCGAATCTTCGTGGGACTCGTCGTCGGCCTTCTGCTCGGGCTGTTCGGCTATCTGCCGTTGGTACTCCTGTGGCAACATTTCGCAGATGTCCCGCAGCCGCAGCTTTATCCGAACCGTTCGTTCACGTCGTTCGGCCCCAACCCGCCACCGCTCACCTACTGGATAAGTTGGGCGGCGCCTGCCGCCGTGTTCGTCATTCTCGGACTTATGACTATTCCCAGCCGCACCGGCAGGCAATTCGCGTTGCCATTGGTGCTCGCGTTCCTTTCTGTGGCAGCAATGGTGGCGTGGTTCTGGATCTCGATGGAACTGTTCTTCAGCCCCGACTGATCACTCACTCGGCTGCGTATCGCGAACCCCACTGCGCGCACGCGCAATGGCGCCCTTGTTGCGCAATGCGATCCCCTGATGCACCGCAGCAAGTACCAATGCCAGCACTGCAGCAGGGAGGCTCCCCACCATCGACAGCAGAGAAGGCATACCAGAGCTGAAAGCGGTAAAGAAACCCAGTACTGCAGCGCAAAGCATTGTCGCCGAGACGATCCAGGAAACTAATGGTCGTGGGATCACGGCTGGAATAACGCACAGAGCCACCGGCAACGCCAGCACCAAGAAGAGCTCCCGCCCGAAATAGTCGTGAATCGAGCGGTAACAATCGGCAGAACTGAGCGGGCCGAGGCCTATTTCGCAATCGGTGATCTCGTACAGCGGCCACTGTGCCGTCGCGGATCCCAGAATCCCGGTGGCGACCGCCAATACAACCCACGCGATCCGAATCCCAATCATACGAAGAGATCATGCCAGTAGGCGAAATTGCGCTCCGGAGAAGAAAGCAATTACGACTCGAACTGCGTGGAAGGTCGATACCGTCAACGCTAATCAAAGAATGGATCAAACTATGTTGATCGCATGGGGAGCACTGGCGCTTGCCACTGGTGCCCATATCTATGGCGCTCGCCTCGCAACTCACGGCGACTACGGGCGGAGATTACCTCTCTCGGTAGGACCGACCTCCTCGCGAGCGGCACAACATGTCCGACGTGCTCAACTCACGGGCTGGGTATCGAGCTTGATCGGAGCATCTGCCATCGTCGACAACTATTGGGAGACAGCACCTCTCTTGAGTGCGGGTATCGCAGTCGCTGTACTCGGAGTAGTTAACGGCCTACCGAGTTTGATTGTCACCCTGATGCACAATCGACGGCCGCAACAGGGTTGAAGTTTTCGATTATGTTTTGTGGAAGGGTGCTTGCATGGCAACACAACCGCATGGCCAGTCCATAACCCCGGCGTGGAAAGTATTCACGGCCATCGGTTTTGCAGGTGTTGTGGGCGCTGCCGTGACGTACTTCCGAGACGGGTGCACTTTGGCGATCATTGGCGGGATGGTCATCCTCGCGATTGGTCTGCCGCTTACTGTCTGGTCCATCCTGCGAATGCTGCGTGAGAATCGAGGACATCGCCTTCATTGGTGGAGAACACCGCCGGTCAATCCGAGGAACGTCGACCTGTCTCGTGCTGTCGGCATTCCGACTACAATTTTCGGTGCACTGACCATCTGGCTGAATGCAGCAGGTTCGGCGCCGTGGTGGTTGGCAGCAATCTTTACCGCCATTCTGATCGCGCTCTTCGGAGTAACCGTTGCCGTTCACAATATTCGCCTCAGTCAGCGAACCTGAGCTAGCCTTCCGCGCATGCCGGTTTCCGCGAGTGTCCGTGCGCGCCTTCGCTCCCACTTGCATCCAGACGACGAGATCCACTACGCGTTTCCAGCAGACGTTCTGATGAGCGCGAAACCGAGTGTGTTTGTCGTGGTGAGCCGAAAGGCGATCACCGTCTTCTCGACGAGCTTTCGGTCCAGAAAAGTACCGAGGTCGATCCTCACCCAGTTTCCGAGAATGACCGTCCTCGGCCCGGTCGATACTGCGTCCACGCCGCACTTCACTGCGGCGGGCATAACGTACGAGATCGACGAAGAATATGTTGCAGTCGTGAACGCTGCCGACGCGGAGATCACGTCACCCCAGGACTTCCCGCATGATCCGTTGCCGAACCTTTGAAGGCACAAACAAAAAGGCAGTTTCTCATTTCTGAGAAACTGCCTTTTTGATCTAACTTCGGTCGGGCTGACAGGATTTGAACCTGCGACCACTTGACCCCCAGTCAAGTGCGCTACCAAGCTGCGCCACAGCCCGTCCCACGCCCTTGTTTCGGGCGCTTGGAAAGATTACATCAGGGACGGGCCGAAGTACCAATCGGCTGGTCAGAGCCGTTTCAGTACCGAATTGGACGCAGAATCAGCGGCCCTTACGGTCACGCTTCTCGCGCACTCGGACGGATACGCGGATCGGACTGCCGTCGAAGTTGAACTCTTCACGCAGACGCCGCTCGATGAAGCGGCGGTAGCCGGCCTCGAGGAAGCCCGTGGTGAAGAGAACGAATGTCGGCGGGCGCGTGCTTGCCTGCGTCGCGAACATGATGCGCGGAAGGCGACCACCACGCATCGGAGGCGGCGTTGCTGCCACAACTTCCTTGAGCCAGGTGTTCAGGCGACCTGTGGGGATGCGCTTGTCCCAGGACTCCAGAGCCGTGTCGAGAGCCGGCACGAGCTTCGCCACGGCGCGACCGGTGTGGGCGGAGATGTTGACTCGCTGAGCCCACGGAACGCGGACCAGATCGCGGTCCACTTCCTTGTCCAGCATGAGTCGACGGTCCTCGTCCACGAGGTCCCACTTGTTGAATGCGATCACCAATGCACGACCCGTGTCGGCCACCATGCTCAGAACACGCAGGTCCTGCTCGGTGATCGGCTCGTGCGCGTCGATCAGCAGGATCGCAACCTCAGCGGCCTCGATCGCGCTCTTCGTACGCAGCGACGCATAGAACTCCGCGCCGCTAGCATGGCTGACGCGCTTGCGCAGACCAGCCGTGTCGACGAAACGCCAAGGGCGCCCGCCGAGTTCGACGATGGAGTCGACCGGGTCGACGGTGGTGCCGGCAACATTGTGCACGACGGACCGCTCGTCACCGGACAGCTTGTTGAGCAAGCTGGACTTTCCGACGTTCGGCTTTCCGACGAGAGCAACACGACGCGGACCGCCGCCGGGGATACCTTCACGCGGGGTTTCCGGCAGCTTCTCGAGAACCTCGTCGAGCAGGTCGCCGGTACCGCGTCCGTGCGTCGCACTCACGGAGTACGGCTGACCGAGGCCCAAGGACCACAGTGCTGCAACCTCGGACTCGGTGCGTCCGTCGTCCACCTTGTTGGCAACGAGGATGACCGGAGTCTTCGAGCGGCGAAGCACGCGAGCGACCGCTTCGTCCGTCGCCGTAGCGCCGACAACAGCGTCGACGACCAGGAGAATGGCGTCAGCCGTTCCCATGGCCAACTCCGCCTGACGTGCGACCGCCTGCTGAAGACCCTTTGCGTCGGGCTCCCATCCGCCGGTGTCCTGGACTAGGAAGCGTCGTCCGGCCCAGTTCGCCTCGTACGAGACGCGGTCACGGGTAACGCCGGGGATGTCTTCGACTACCGCTTCACGACGGCCGATGATGCGGTTGACGAGCGTCGACTTGCCGACGTTCGGTCGACCGACAACAGCCAAGGTCGGGACGGCAATGTGCGCTTCGCCTTCGCCGTCCGCTTCGAGATCGGCGTAATCCCACTCCGATTCCTCGGACCAAGTTCCGTCACCGGCATATTCGGTTACCAGATCGTCGCTCACTGCACTGCTCCAGTTCTGTCGCTGACCACCAACAGCAACTTGGCGATCACATCTTCAATTCCCAATTCGCTCGTATCCACCAGAATGGAGTCGTCGGCAGGGCGCAACGGCGACACTGCCCGAGTCGAATCGAGATGGTCACGGCGCTGCACATCAGCCAGCACCGCTTCGTAATTGTCTTCACGGCCTTGGCCGATGTTCTGCGTATTGCGCCGTGCCGCACGGGTTTCCGCCGATGCGGTCAAGAAGATCTTGACGTCTGCATCGGGGAGTACGACGGTTCCGATGTCGCGACCTTCCACGACGATCCGCTCCGCACCGGCCGCCAACTCACGCTGAGTGGCGACCAGCAGGTCACGAACCTCGGGTACAGCCGACACCGCGGAGACAGCCTTGGTTACCGCGTCGCCGCGGATCTCCTCGCTAACGTCCGCGCCGTCGAGATGCACCTGCTCGCTGCTCGGATCGGTACCGATGGACCATGGCAACGCCGCAACGGCGGCCGTGATCGCGGCGGAATCCGCCAGATCGATTCCCTGACGCAGCACGTGCAGGGTCGCGATCCGGTAGATGGCTCCGGTGTCGAGGTAGCGAGCGCCCAAACGCTGCGCCAACGCGCGAGAGACGCTGGACTTGCCGGTTCCGGACGGTCCGTCCATAGCGACTACCAGCGGCATGGACGAATCGGTCACAGGCCGACCGCCTCGTACAGTCCACCGACCTCGCTACGTCCGAGGACGCGCTGCGTTCCCGGACGCTGATCGCCGAGAGCGACAACTCCGACGTTGGTGCGTACCAGGCGGACAACGGGGTGACCGACGGCATCGAGGAGGCGACGCACGATGTGCTTACGGCCCTCGTGCAGAACCAGCTTGACGAGCGTCTTGCCCTCGTTGATCTCGAGCACGGTGAACGCGTCCACCTTGGCCGGACCGTCGTCGAGGGTGACGCCGTCACGCAACTGCTTGCCGGTGCTGCGCTCGACAACTCCGTGAACCGTGGCGAGGTACGTCTTCGGAACCTCGAACGACGGGTGCATCAGGCGGTGAGCCAAGTCACCGTCGTTGGTGAAGAGGAGCAAGCCTTCGGTGTCGGCGTCGAGACGGCCGACGTGGAAGAGCCGCTGACCCGACTGAACGCGCTCGGAGACGATGTCACCGACGCACGGACGACCGAGATCGTCGGACATGGTGCACTGCCAGCCACGCGGCTTGTTCATCGCGAGGTAGACGAGGTCCTTCTGCACGACGACGCGGACGCCGTCGACACGAACCACTGCGTTCTCGGGGTCGACACGCAGACCCTGTTCGACCACGATGCGGCCGTCGACCTCGACGCGACCCTGATCGATCAGTTCTTCAGCAGCGCGGCGTGATGCGACGCCGGCCTGAGCCAGCACCTTCTGCAAGCGGACACCGTCGCCCTTCGGCGGGCCGTCGTGCTTGGTGATCTCGGCATGCTGATGACGCGCCGGCTTGGCGTTGGAGACCAACGGGTTCTGAGAGACGACGCGCTGCGGCTTCTCGGTCTTCGGCTTGCCACGCTTGTTGGTCGCCGGCGGTGTCGGGGCTGCCGGGCGCTTGCGCGGAGGTCCGTCGAACTTGGACCCACGAGGTGCGTTCGACCATGCGCCGCCGCGAGGAGCGTCGGGGTGTGCGCCGCGCTGATCGTCACTACGACGGTCAGCGCCGCCACGCGGTGCGCGACGGGCGTCGACGTGGGGGGTACGGCGGTCATCGCTGCGGGGTCCGCGGCGGTCGTCAGTGCGCGGTCCGCGACGGTCGTCGTTGTAGCCACCACGACGGTCGTCGGTACGTGCGGGGCGACGGTCATCGCTGCGCGGCGGGCGACGGTCATCACTGCGCGGCGGGCGACGGTCATCATTGAATCCACCGCGACGGTCGTCCGTGCG
The DNA here is from genome assembly GCF_027583855.1 of Rhodococcus sp. BH5. Classification (NCBI taxonomy): domain Bacteria; kingdom Bacillati; phylum Actinomycetota; class Actinomycetes; order Mycobacteriales; family Nocardiaceae; genus Rhodococcus; species Rhodococcus sp. BH5. Next base: position 14,720 of record NZ_JAJHVW010000001.1, on the reverse strand, counting down.
GGGACGGTCGGATCCGGCGTTGCGGTCGTATCCAGAGGTACTGCGGGAAGTGTTGCTGCGTCCACCACGGGGCGCTTCGCTACGTGCGCCGCGGGGGGCGTCGCTGCGACCACCACGGGGGGCATCGCTGCGTGCGCCGCGGCTGTCGCGGGAGTTGTTACGGTCCGGTGTGCCATCTCGGCGAGCGGGATTGTTCACTTTTTTCCTGTCAGTTTTCTACTGTTTCCCGAGCGTGGTCGGGTCTTTCTCGGTGCTGACGAGCGCCGGGATTCCGGTCAGTCGTCGACTTCGGTGTCCACTACGTCAGCGGGCACGTCTGCCTTGTTCATTCTCGCAAATCGCGGATCGGATTCCAGGCTTTCGCTGATGTCGTCGATGAGATCGACATCAGGCAAGAGCGGGGCCAACTCCGGGAGCTCGCTCAGCGAGGCCAGGCCGAGCCGTTCGAGGAACAGTTCGGTCGTGGAGTACCGTGTCGCGTTGGTGTCCGGGTCAGGCCCGGCTTCCGCGATCAGTCCGCGGGCAAGGAGGGTGCGTACCACCCCGTCCACGTTGACGCCTCGTACCGCACTGATCCGCGCACGAGTCAACGGTTGACGGTATGCGACTACGGCCAAAGTTTCCAATGCCGCCCTGGTCAATTTGGTGCGTGCGCCGTCCAATAGCAGCTTTTCCACGTACGGGGCAAACTCTTGTCGCGTATACAGACGCCACCCGTCGCCCGCGTAACGCAGGTCCATCCCGCTGCCGCGAGCGGTCAATGCGGCCGACATCGACGTCAGGCGTTCTTCGACTCGTTCCGGTGCGGTTCCGGTGACAGATGCGAGCTGGTTCACTTCGGCCGGTGAGTCCACGACAAGCAGAAGCGACTCCAGCACGGCGTCGAGTTTGTCGTCGTCGAGTTCGAAATCGGGGGCGGAATCTTCGGACTCCGAGGCGTGTTCGGTAGGCTCGATCATCTCGTCTAGCTGCGAAGATTCCGATTCCGTCGGCTCGGCGTTCATCCGTAGTCCTCCTCTGTGACCGGCGCGGCCGGGTCGTCTCCGGTCCAACTCACCATCAGCGGCCCGAGGGCTTCGGGTTGCTCGAACACGATGACCTGCCGGCGATACAGCTCGAGCAACGCGAGAAATCTTGCGACTATCTCGACGGTGATCTCACACTCGGCAACGAGGTCCCCGAAGGGTGTCCACTCCCCTATGCCTCGCTCGCGCAGCAACTCGAGAATTCGCTCAGCCTGCTCGGGTATCGAGATATTGGACACATGGAGGTGATCGAGGCCCACCGTCGGCACCGGACGCGGTGTGAACACCGTCGCCGCGATCTCCGCAAAACGCTGAGGATCGACGCCCAACAACACCTCGGGCAGGAGTTCGGTGAACTGATCCTCGACGGCAACCGAGCGCGGATAGCGCCGCAGCGCTGCTTCCTCCAACTCACCGAACAGCGCCGCAACTTGTTTGTACGCCCGGTACTGCAGCAGTCGCGCGAAGAGAAGGTCGCGGGCTTCGAGAAGCGCCAGATCCTCCGCGTCCTCGACCTGCCCGGCGGGCAACAGCCTTGCCGCTTTCAGGTCCAGAAGAGTGGCTGCGACGACCAGAAACTCTGTTGTCTGATCGAGGCCCATCGCACTGCCAAGTTCCTTGGTGTATGCGATGAAATCGTCAGTGACGGTGTGCAGGGCGACTTCGGTGACATCGAGCTGTCGTTGATTGATCAGGTTCAACAGCAGATCGAACGGGCCTTCGAAGTTCCGGAGAGTGACTCGGAAACCGGCAGCCTTGGCTGCGGTCTGAGCGTCGGTCGGCACGTTCGGGTCGATCGAATCCGGCTCGACTTCGACCGAATCTTCTTGCGATGCAATCAGTTCCACTAACGACCAGACCGGTGAATGACCTCGCGGGCCAATGCTCGATATGCCTCGGCCCCAGCCGATTTCGGCGCCCACGTCGTGATCGGCTCACCGGCGACGCTGGTTTCGGGGAATCGGACGGTGCGGTTGATCACCGTGTCGTAGACGACGTCGCCGAACACCTCGACGACTCGCGCCATCACCTCACGAGCGTGCAGAGTCCGGGCGTCGAACATCGTGACGACGATACCGGCCAACTCGAGCTTGGGATTGAGACGATCGTGCACCTTTTCGACGGTGTCGTTGAGGAGTGCCAGGCCGCGCAGGCTGAAGTACTCGCATTCCATCGGAATGATGACCGAATCGGCGCAGGCCAGTGCATTCACCGTGAGCAGGCCAAGCGACGGCTGGCAGTCGATGAGCACGTAGTCGTACCGATCGAGAACAGGGTGCAACACGCGTCCCAAGGTCTGCTCACGTCCGACCTCGGTGACCAATTGGATCTCGGCGGCCGAAAGGTCGATGTTGCTGGGCAGCAGGTCGAGGCCGTCGACCCGAGTTCGCATCAACACATCGTCGATGGACACACGCGGTTCGACCAGAAGGTTATGGACGGTCAGTTCCAGGTCGTGATGCTGGACGCCCAGTCCAGCAGACAACGCGCCTTGGGGATCGAGATCCACCAGGAGCACTCGGCGACCGTATTCGGCCAACGACGCACCCAGGTTGATGGTCGACGTCGTCTTGCCGACGCCGCCCTTCTGGTTGCACATCGCGATGATCATCGCGGGTCCGTGGTGCGCCAACGGTGTCGGTTGGGGTACGTCGCGGACCGGTCGACCTGTCGGGCCGAGTTCTTCCGCGGAAACGGTGAGGGTTTCCGCAGGTGGAGAGGCTACTGGCGTCGTATCTATTTCGAACATCGCCTCTGGTTCGGAGGGTACAGCTGGTGCTGATTCGTTCACGCGCTCGAAGAGTTGGGCATTGACATGCGGCGGCGCGGACTCCGCCGCTGGTGGCTGCGATGTCGACACGGTCCGATGCTCCCCTACTCTTTCGGCGGTTGCTCTCGGCGCCGGCAAACCCCCGAAACTGCGGTGGAGGCCGCTCGCGCTCCTTGAACGCTACCGCTTACATCACCGAATGGTCTCGCAGACACGCATGAGCCAACCAACCCCTAACGGGCACGCGGGTGTGCCTGAGCCCACACTTCGCGCAGCGCGGTGACGGTGACCAGCGTGTAGATCTGCGTCGTGGTTACCGAAGCGTGACCGAGAAGTTCCTGCACGACGCGTACGTCCGCGCCGCCGTCGAGCAGGTGTGTGGCAAACGAGTGCCTGAGCGTGTGGGGTGAGACGTCCGCCTTGATCCCGGCCGACGCCGCCGCATCCTGAAGTATCTGCCACGCGCTTTGACGCGAGAGGCGTCCACCGCGCGCGTTGAGAAAGAGGGCAGGAACACCGCGCGTCGCCAGGCTGGGGCGCCCGCGGACGAGATACGCGTCGACGGCGGCGATCGCCGGCCTGCCGACGGGGACGATCCGCTGCTTGCCGCCCTTGCCCTTGAGCAGCACGGAACGGGTTACGGTGTCGATGTCGTCGACGTCCAGATCGATCGCCTCGGTGATTCGCGCTCCGGTCGAGTACAGGAGCTCGAGCAGAGCGCGATCCCGCAGGTCGCGGGGCCCGTCACCGGCAGCACCGCCACCCGAAGCGTCGAGCAGGGCGATCACGTCGTCGAGAGGCAGGGCCTTGGGCAGCTTGCGTCCAGGCGTCGGCGGCTTGACCGTTCGGGCCACGTCGACACCGACCAGGCCCTCGGCGGCGGAGAACTTGTGGAATCCGCGGACCGCGATCAGGGTGCGTGCTGCCGAACTGGCCGCCAATGGTACGACGCCGGCATCTTTGTCACCCAGGCGCAGATGTGTCACGAATTCGGTGACGTCGTTCTCCGTCACGCCCGCGACGTCGTCGATGCCGCGTCCGTGCAGGTACTCCGCGTACCGATTCAGGTCGCGGCGATAGGAAAGTAGCGTATTGCGCGCAGATCCTCGCTCGACCGCTAGATGGTCGAGATACGAGTCCACCTGTCGGGCAAGCACTTCAGGCTCGCGACTTGCGTTCTCCGAATGCGCGAGGACGATCGGGCCACGGTGCGTCGGCGGGGCGCAGCGGCTTTCCCGTCGCGCGTGCGGTGGCGATCGCGAGAATGCCCGATACCGCTGTGGCATTGACGATGTCGCCGCGTAGCGCCATGTCGACGGCGTCGGCGAGCGGAACCCGCGAAATCTCGAGATCGGCTTCTTCGTGTTCGGGATCGTCGCGCTCCACCTCGTGCAGCCCCTCGGCGAGGAAGACGCGAACCGCCTCGTCCGTGAACCCGGGTGAGAGAGCGACATCGACCAGCACCGACCATCGATCGGCGCCGAGTCCGGTTTCTTCGCCCAGCTCGCGCGCTGCCGCCTCGACCGGGCTCTCCCCCGGAGCGTCGAGCAGACCGGCAGGGATTTCCCACAACCGGTGCCCGAGCGGGTGACGGTACTGGTGAATCAGCACCAGGTTGTCGTGCTCGTCCAGTGCCACGACGGCAACGGCGCCGTGATGCTCGACGACTTCCCGATCGGCACGCTGACCACCAGGCATCGCAACGGTGTCGACGCGCAACGCGATGATCGCGCCGGTGTAGACCGTCTTGGAGCCGAGGGTGTCGAATTCGTGCCGACCGGGATCGCTCATCTGTGGCTAGACCTTTTCCACGTTCTCGACTGCAGCGTCGAGCGCTGTCTCGGTGGCAGCGGTGTCGATCTTCTCGTCACCGTGGACGTCGACGGGCAGGCGCTCTTCGAGCTTGTACGTCAACGCTGCTTCGACGAAGGCCGCGAACAGCGGGTGCGGGCGCGTCGGACGGCTCTTGAGCTCCGGGTGTGCCTGGGTGGCAACGAAGAACGGATGCTGCTCACGCGGGTACTCGACGAACTCGACCAGGTGGCCGTCCGGCGAGGTTCCACTGAACTGCAAGCCGGACTTGGCAATCCGATCGCGGTAGGTGTTGTTGACCTCGTAGCGGTGACGGTGACGCTCGGAGACGTCCTCGGTTCCGTAGGCCTGAGCGACGACGGAACCCTTGGTCAGCACGGCCGGGTAAGCACCCAGACGCATGGTGCCACCGAGGTCGGCGTCACCGGCGATGACGTCTTCCTGATCAGCCATCGTGGAGATGACCGGGTGCTTGGTGTCCGGCTCGAACTCGGCCGAGTTGGCATCGTCGAGGCCGACGCTACGAGCAGCTTCGATGACGACGCACTGCAGACCCAGGCACAGACCCAGCAGCGGCAGCTTGCGCGAACGTGCGAAACGGATCGCGCCGAGCTTGCCTTCGATGCCGCGGATGCCGAAGCCGCCGGGGATCAGAACACCGTCGACGTCACCGAGAGCGGCCTGCGCTCCGGCTTCGGTCTCACAGGCGTCCGACGGGACCCAGGAGATCTCGACCTTGGACCGGTTCGCGAATCCACCGGCGCGCAGTGCCTCGGTGACGGAGAGGTATGCGTCGGGCAGGTCGACGTACTTGCCGACCAACGCGACCCGCACGGTCTCACGCGGCTGGTGAACACGATCGAGGAGGTTGCCCCACACGGTCCAGTCGACGTCGCGGAACGGGAGACCGAGCTGGCGAACGACGTAAGCGTCGAGGCCCTCACGGTGCAGAACCTTCGGGATGTCGTAGATCGAGGGAGCGTCGGGCGTCGAGATGCAGGCGTCGACGTCCACGTCGCACATGAGCGCGATCTTGTTCTTGAGGCCCTGCGGAACGTCACGATCGCAACGAAGGATCAGCGCGTCGGGCTGAATGCCGATGCTGCGCAACGACGCAACCGAGTGCTGCGTGGGCTTGGTCTTGAGTTCTCCGGAGGGGCCGAGGTACGGCACGAGGGAGACGTGCAGGAAGAAGACGTTGTCGCGGCCGACGTCGTGGCGGACCTGGCGAGCGGCTTCGAGGAAGGGCTGCGATTCGATGTCGCCGACGGTGCCACCGATTTCGGTGATCACGACGTCCGGGCGGTGTCCCTGCAGATCGGGGCCGCTCATCTCGAGGATGCGACGCTTGATCTCGTCGGTGATGTGCGGGATGACCTGAACGGTGTCGCCGAGGTACTCGCCGCGGCGTTCCTTGGCGATGACCGTCGAGTAAACCTGGCCGGTGGTGACGTTCGCCTGGCCGGAGAGGTCACGGTCGAGGAACCGCTCGTAGTGTCCGACGTCGAGGTCGGTCTCGGCACCGTCTTCGGTAACGAAGACCTCGCCGTGCTGGAAGGGGTTCATGGTGCCCGGATCCACATTGAGATAGGGATCGAGCTTCTGCATGGTCACGCGCATTCCCCGCGCGGTCAACAACTGTCCCAGGCTCGAGGCGGTCAAACCTTTGCCGAGCGAGGAAGCTACACCTCCGCTGACGAAGATGTGCTTGGTGGCGGTACGCGTGTTAGTGCGTGACTGTGGCAAAGGGGCTCCCGTGACGACTGTGCAGGGCTTGGTCTGATGAAGCATGCTGGGGCCTGCCGACCCACGGGATTTCACGGTAACACCTATCGGGGGTCGGTGCCTACAACGCGCCGACTTTCCGCCCCCGATGTGACCGGCGTATCAATACCGGGGTGTTCAGTTGGTGGGTGCGCCGACGGTGACCGCCGCCGCTCCCGGTCCCGTGCCGTAGCGGCCGGCGCCGCCGTTCAACTGTTCCTGCAGCGCCAACGGCGTGGTGATCTTGCCCGACTCCCGATCGATGTTGTCGATGGTCGTCAAGCCCGCTGAGAGCGCCGCGTCCGCACGAGCGACGGCAACCGGACCACTGCCCTCGGCCGAGCCAGGCCGGCCCGCGAGAATCGTTCCTGCGCCGCGTCCGTCGAGAGCACCGGCGAACCGGGCGATGACGGCGCCGCGGTTACCCGTGGCTGCGTCGGATTCACTCTTGTTGTCGCCGGTGAGAACCACGGCGAGTTGAGCCGGCTTGACCGCTCCGTCGTCGTAGCTGATGAAACCGGCGCTACGCAGCGAGTCGAGCGCGAGATTCATCTCGTCCGGAGTGCTCTGCGGTTCGCTGTTCTGCCCGTTGAGAAGCAGAACCGAACCGAGCAGATCACCCGCGAGACTGCCCTGATCGACCGCACCGGTCTTGAGGGTGATCCCCGCAGGGATGACATTGGTGACGACGGTCCGCAAGCGGTCACCACCGGTGGCGTCGACAAACGAATCGGTGAGCGAGACGCGTCCGGTCACGGCACCGCCGGCGGCAGTGACGAGTCGGTTGACACCGTCGAGATCACCGGGATCGGCGTCCGGTGCCGTGATGACGACGACGGTGCGACCAGCGAGACTGTCACGCACGACGCGACCGCCGACAGCGGCATCGAAGCCGTCCGCGGAATTGAGTTGCTGCTGAAGCTGATTGGACTGTTGATTGAGGTCTTCGATCTCGTTCTGCAGGTCCGCCTTGTCGTCGCGCAGACCCGAAAGCAATCCACTGGACAGCATTCCGGAACCGAGCACCACGCCGATCGCGAGTGCCAGGAAGATTGCCGCTATGGAAATTGCATGTTGACGCATCGAAATCACTTGAAGAGCCCCTGAACCCACAGCGCGAAGCTGTTCCACGTTGCGATTGCCCAGTCGAGAACTTCACTACCGGCATTGGACACGACCAGGGCGACGATCACTGCCACCAGGGCGGCGAGCACCAGGAGCGCGATCGCGCCGCCGGACACTCGACTTCGATACAGCGTTGCCACAGCCTTGGCGTCGACCAGTTTCGGCCCAACCTTGAGCCGTGTCATGAACGCCGACGGATTGCTTTCACGACGCCCACGGTCGAAGAACTCGTCCAAGGACACCACGTTGCCGACCGTCACGATCAGTGAAGCGCCGTGGTGATCGGCGAGCAGCAACGCAAGGTCGGTCGGTGAGCAGGTCGCCGGGAACGTCATCGCCCCGATGCCGAGATCCTGGATTCGGGAAAGCCCCGCCGCATGACCGTCCTGGTCTGCGGGCAGAACAACTTCCGCGCCGGACTTGAGGGTGGAACTGGTGATCTCTTCCGGGTCGCCCACGATCAGATCGGGGCGGTATCCGGCCTTGCTCAACACGTCCGCACCTGCGCCGACACCGATCAGGATCGGCGAATACTCCTTGATGAAGGGCTTGAGGTTCTTCAGATCGGCCTCGTGTTCGGGTCCGTCGGAGACGACCACGACGTGGCGATCCTTCAAGTCGATGTCGATGTCCGGAACACCGATTCCGTCGATCAGCAAAGGACTTTCGGTGCGGATGAACTCGATGGTGTTACCCGAGAACGCTTCCAGGTGATCGACCAGGCCGGTCTTGGCCTCGATCATCCGATCGGAGATCTCGGCCTCGGTCTGCTCTTCGCCCTTGACGAGGCTCTTCTCGCCGTTGAAGATCTCGCCCTCGTGCAGGCGGATCTTGCTGCCGTCCTTGACGTTCTTGAAGACGTCACCGTCGACGGCATCGATCAGAACGATGTCGTTGGCGACGATCACTTCCGGTCCGAGGTTGGGGTACCGCCCCGAAATCGACGGCGACGCGTTGACCACGGCCATGACTCCGGCTTTCACCAGAGCATCGGCGGTCCGGCGATCGATGTCGACTTCGTCGAGGATCACGATGTCTCCAGGACCGACGCGGCGTAGAAGCTTCGCCGTGTTCCGATCGGCCCTGGCGATGCCACTGATCCCAGGCAAGGATTCGGTGTTACGTGAGAGCAATCCGGGCATCTTCATGGCTTCGATGATGAACCTGAAACCGCGTTGACCGGTGGAGGCGCGCCGACAACTACCACATCAGTCACACCAACACCACAGAACCTTCAATCTGTGACGCGGGCCGCATTCGCGATCTCGAGCAGTTCTTCGGCGTGCGCACGACCGGTCTCGGTGTCGTCCAGCCCTGCCAACATACGGGCCAATTCGACCACCCGATCCGAATCCGACAAGGTCCGCACGCCACTGCTCACCACTCCGCCTTTGTCGTCGACCTTGTCCACCACGAGGTGGGTGTCGGCAAACGCAGCAACCTGCGGAAGGTGGGTGACGACGATAACCTGATGCGTACGAGCAAGTTTCGCCAATCGGCGGCCGATCTCGACAGCAGCGCGACCACCGACCCCCGCGTCCACTTCGTCGAAAACCATCGTCGCGCCGGTGTCGCTACCAGCGAGAACAACCTCGAGCGCCAGCATGACGCGTGACAGCTCGCCACCGGAAGCGCTCTTGCTGATCGGAAGTGACGGTGCCCCGCTGTGCGCAGACAGACGAAATTCCACCTCGTCGACGCCGGCAGACCCGGCATGAAGGTCTACTCCCCCGACGCTGAGCGGCGCCGAGTCCTGCGGGCCGGCAGGCTGCGAACGCACAGTCACCTCGAGACCCGCACGTCCCATCGCCAGACCGGCGAGTTCCGCGCTGACGGCTTTGGCGAGCTTTGCCGCTGCCTTGACTCGCGCGGCGCTCAGCTTTGTGGCGGCTTCCGCGGTGAGGCCAGCCGTCTCCTCGACCTGCTTGGCCAACAGCGACAACGCATCCGAGGACACGTCGAGTTTGGACAGACGAGCGCGAGCGGTATCTGCCCATTCGAGAACACCGTCGACATCGGCGGCGTACTTGCGAGTCAGAGTCTTCAGTTCCGATTGCCGCGACAGCAGCGAGTCCAGAGCACCCGGGTCTGCGGGCAGCCCGGACAGATAGGTGTTCAGGTCACCGGCAACATCGGTGACGACGGCAATAGCGTCGGCCAACCGGGAACCGAGGCCGTCCAGATCTGCGTCGGTGACCGACTCGATACGCGCCCGCGCTTCGGACATCAGGTCTAGCGCCGGCATGACCCCGACGTCGCCGCTTGCCATGTCGTCACTACCGGCGAGCGCAGCGTGCGCCTCTTCCGCAGCCGAGCGGAGCGAATCGAGTTCACTGAGTCGTCGAACTTCGGCAACTATCGCCGTGTCCTCGCCTGGCTCGGGTGCCACGCCGTCGATTTCGTTGAGCGCGAAGGTCAACTGATCTGCTTCTTGCGCCAGTTCACGAGCCTTCGACGTGCGTTCGATCAACTCCGAACGAGCATCGAGCCATTCACGACGGTGTTTGCGGTACCTCGTCAGCAGCGTTCCGATTGCCTTGTCCCCGAAGCGGTCCAGCGCATTGCGTTGCTGGTCGGGACGAAGCAATCGCAGCTGATCGTTCTGTCCGTGGACAGTCAGAAGTGGGTCCGTGAATTCGGAGAGAACTCCCGCCGGCACGCTTCGTCCGCCGAGATGAGCCCGTGAGCGGCCGTCGCTGCCGACTGTCCGGACGGCGATGATGGTCCCGTCCTCGTCGCGCTCGGCGCCGGACGATTCCAGGATTCGGACGATCTCACGCTCGGTGGCCGGTGAGACGTCGTCGGCGATGAATCGTCCTTCGACGACGGCTCGCGACGCGCCCAACCGCACCCGACCGGCATCGGCTCGCGCTCCGCTGAGGAGGTGCAAGCTGGTGACGACCATCGTTTTACCTGCGCCGGTTTCACCGGTCAGGACGGTCAGGCCCTCGTGGAACTGGGCGCTGGCCTCGGAGATCACACCAAGACTGTCGATACGGATCTCTGCGAGCACGATTAAGGCTTCCTTCCTCGCCATCCGGTAACCGGAAGCTCGAACTTGCGAACCATCCGATCAGCGAAGGGCGCAGAGTCCAACCGGACCCACTTGACGGGAGTGGCGCCGCGAACGATCTCGACGCGAGCGCCGGCAGGCAGTTCCAACGTACGACGCCCGTCGCAGAAGACCAGGCCGTCGTGGCTACCGGCGACGGTCTCCACCGCGATGATCGAATTCGGGCTGGTGACCAACGGCCGCGCGAACAGCGCATGCGCGTTGCTGGGTACGACGAGCAAAGCTTCGAGTTCGGGCCACACGACAGGGCCGCCTGCGGAAAATGCGTAAGCGGTCGAGCCTGTAGGAGTGGACACGAGAACACCGTCGCAACCGAAGGCAGACACCGGTCGGCCGTCGACTTCGAGGACAACTTCGAGAACTCCCAGACGCGAACGATTCTCGATACTGGCCTCGTTGAGCGCCCACCCGCGATCGATGATCTCGTCGTCCACCCGAATCACAACGTCGAGTGTCATACGGGACTCGACGCGATATTCCTTGCGAACTACCTGTGCGAGCGCCTCGTCGAGATGCTCGGCCTCGGTCTCTGCCAGAAATCCGATCCGTCCGAGGTTGATGCCCAGTACCGGAATGGACGCTTCTTGAGCGAGTTCGGCGGCGCGCAGAAATGTGCCGTCACCACCGAGAACCAGAACTAACTCGCATCCGACGGCAGCATCAGGGCCGGGATGAACAACCGTGACGTCGAGACCCGGCGCAGAGAAGCCCGCGGGTTCCGTCATTGCTTCGATGCGCGAGCTGTCTGCTTCGTCGACGAGGACTCGCAGCCCGATTCCCGCCCGTTCGAAAATCTTCCCGACTCGTTTGGCGGTTTCCGTGATGTCACGTCGACCAGGGTGTGCGACAAGAAGGATCTCGCGCGACTCGCCGTTCGTGACCGCGTTCACTGGGGCCCTTCCTCTACAGCCTTGCGAATCATGTCCTCCACCGAAGGAATTCCCTCGGTGTCCGGCTCGTGATCACCGGGCGAACCTGTCTTTCGAAGCCACAGGAAATACTCGACATTTCCCGACGGACCGGGCAATGGGCTGGCCACAACACCTAACGTCCGCAGACCTACCTTTGCAGCAGCCTCCGACACGTCGAGCACAGCCGAGATTCGCAATTCCGGATCTCGTACGACGCCACCGGCACCGACGCGGTCCTTGCCCACCTCGAACTGAGGCTTGACCATCGGAACCAGGTCCGCGCCGTCAGCAGTACAGGCGACAAACGCCCCGAGTACAAGTTTGAGAGAAATGAACGACAAGTCCGCGACAACGAGATCGACAGTTCCGCCGATGGTCTCTGCATCAATTGCACGAACATTGGTTCGGTCGATGACGTGCACCCGGTCATCGGACTGCAGGCGCCACACCAGTTGTCCGTAGCCGACGTCGACTGCGACAACTTCCTTCGCACCACGCGTCAGCAGAACATCGGTGAACCCACCGGTGGATGCGCCGGCGTCGAGGCAACGGCGACCTTCGACCGTCAATCCTTCGGCACCGAAGGCGTCGAGTGCGCCGATCAGTTTGTGAGCACCTCGCGACGCCCACGAAACTTCCTGCTCCACCTCGACGACCCGAAGTGGCGTTCCGGCTTCGATCGCCGTCGCAGGCTTGGTCGCAACGGCTCCCGAGATGAGAACTCGCCCGGCGGAAATCAGTTCTTGCGCATGATCTCGTGACCGTGCGAGTCCGCGACGGACAAGTTCGGCGTCCACCCGTGCTCTACGTGCCACGTCAAGCCCTGTCCACAGAGGCGAGTGCCTGGACGAGCACCTCGTGTGCCTGTTCCAAAATATGTGCCTTCTGCGGAATCACACCTGCTCCGTGCTGATCGTTCGGATCCTGTTCGATGCCACCGAGGCGCGCCAGCAAACCGTCGACGTCAGAACGTATGCGTTCCGGATCGACGGAAGGGCGTGGCCCGGGCAACGGAGATCCGTTACTCGTGTTTCCGGGGTGCGGTGTCGGCGTGCTCATCGGGCACAACGTTAGTGCATGACTCTCGGTTACGCATACACCCGCACCCCCGCGAGTCGAACACATTTGCGAGAGATCAGACGAGCCAGGATGCAAACAGATCCGCCACGCCGGCATCCGACGCTTCCAGGGTCCGGAACGACGGATTAGCCCATGCGACAGGCGCAACCGCGCGTAGAAGCGACATCTCGTCCCCGACAACCGGGCCGTCGACAACCAGCGCCGACCCGTTCACGGAGACAGACCACTTGGAGTCCGCACCGACCAGCGATTCGACGGCCGGCTGATTGAGCGAATCCAGAGTTGCTGCAATGTAGGTGGGGCGCTGCTCAACCGGAGCCCGCAGTACGTCACCCGGCGTGCTCACACCGGTGAGAACCAACAACGAGTCGATCGAAACAGCTTGTGCGCCTTCGATATCGGTGTCCAAACGATCACCGACCACCAGTGGACGCGAGCACCCGCTGCGAGCGAGCGCGTCCTCCATCAGCGGTGCAGCAGGCTTACCTGCCACCAACGGTTCCTGCTTGGTCGCAGCGCGTAGAGCTGCCACCATCGAGCCGTTGCCCAGCACCAAACCCCGCTCCGACGGCAGTGTTGTGTCCAGGTTTGCCGCTACCCACAGCGCACCGGCCCGGATCGCCAAGCACGCCTCGGCAAGGATCGACCAGTTGGTCTCCGTCGAATGTCCTTGAACGACAGCAACCGGAGAATCCGCGAATTCGCGCACCGGAAGCAACCCGACGCGCGTCACCTCGTCGGCCAATGCGTCGGTACCGACGACGAGCACAGCGGCACCGGGTTCGAGACGCTCCGACAGCAGACGCACTGCCGTCTGAGAACTGGTGACGACACGATCGTCTTCGGAATCGAATCCGAGTTCGGTCAGATGCGCCGACACTGCCGAAGGCGAGCGACTCGCATTGTTGGTCACGTAGTACAAGGCCTGCGTGCCCTGACCGAGAGCGGCCTGGGTGCCGGGAATCGCATGAGCTCCGGCGTACAGAGTGCCATCGAGATCGAGCAAAAGTACGTCGTACTGAGTACGAAGCACGGTCACTGATCTTCTCCGGTCAACTCGGCCACCCGTTCTTCAGCATCCGTGTCACCCTCGAGGTCAGCAGCTGCAGCGTTGAGGAACCATTTCAGTCCGTCTTCGACACGACCAGCTGCAACGAGGGCATCGGCGTAGGCGTAGAACAGCCGAGCCGCAGCTTCACCGGTACGCGCTGCGTCCAGATCCTTGGTCTGCAGTGTGACAACTGCCTGATCGAACTGACCGAGATCCATGCGGGCGCCCGCGACGACGATCCTCAACTCAGACGCCTCGTCGCCCGAAAGCAGGGCAGCCTCGTCGCTACGGCCGAGCTCGATCGCGCGTTCGGGGCGACCCAAACCGCGTTCGCAGTCGGCCATGACAGCGATCAGACCCGGTCCGCCAGCCATTCGACGGGCAGCACGAAGCTCGGAGAGAGCTTCAGCCCATTCACCGGCGTGGTACGCGGTGATTCCGGCAGCTTCACGAACGACCGCAATTCGGCCGGCGCGCTGACGGGCAGCGCGAGCGTGGAGCAGTGCGAGTTCCGGATCTTCGTCGACGAGCTTGCCCGCCATGACGAGGTGACGCGCAACTGTGTTGGCGTTGTCCTTGTCGAGGCTGAGCAGATCCCGACGAACGGCCGGGTCCAACTCCGTGGGCTCTACGTTGTCGGGCAAATCCGGTTCGTCAGGTCGTGCTTGCTGACGGTTGCGGTCGCCGTCGCGTCCACGAGGGGTGAACCCACCCTCGCCGCCGCGACGCTGTCCGCCGTTGAATCCGCCGCCGCGGTTACTGTTTCCAGCACCGCCACGGTTGTTGTCTCCGGCACCACCGCGGCGGTCTCCGCCTGCAGCGCCGCGTGATCCACGCCCGTCGTTGTCACGACGGGGGCCACCTGATCGAGGCGCTCCTCCCCCACGGAAGGACCGACGCTCGTCGCCATTCTCCGACACAGTCATTCCTCTCATACAACGCACGAAAGGGGACCCAATATGTTGGGTCCCCTTTCGGTTAACGGGTGTTCGGCGGTGTCCTACTCTCCCACACCCTGTCGAGTGCAGTACCATCGGCGCTGAAGGGCTTAGCTTCCGGGTTCGGAATGGGACCGGGCGTTTCCCCTTCGCTATGACCGCCGTAACTC